>NZ_SJXE01000020.1:0-6363 GCF_004336975.1 Corallincola luteus | reverse complement strand
GGGATGTCATAGGAAATAAAACCTACGAAAAAAGTTTTGCAGAGAAATATGCAGAAATAAATTTTTATGTAAAAAAAGGCATAATTGATGTATATAAATGTAATATAGATGAAATAAAAGACTATAAAATACTGACATTCAACAAACACACATTTATAAACAATAAAAAAAAGCCTGAATAATCAGGCTTTTAATCATTCAAAGCACCAGCACCTATACCAACGTCACGCATAGCACCAGTAATAGCCTTGAATCCATACCAACGACGATTTTTACGAGACAATTTCCAATTCTCACGAGCATTTCGAGCATTATACTTAGCCGTATCAAAAGAAAAATCAAACAAATCACGAGCAGCACTACCCATAAGAGAATAATACTGCTTGTTGTAGCGATTCTCTTCAATCATAGCATCGATAATAGCATCAGCAGTCTCATGAGCTATCTTTTCAGTCGCCTTACGACCTTTCACACGAGAAGCAAAAGTCTCGACATCATGTTCATTCTGCAAAAACTGACCACGAGTAATCTCAGAAAGATTGTCAGCCTGGGTATACATCAAAAACTGATGAGCAACCTCAGATTTGAGTTTCTGTAAAGAAAGCTTACCTAACGCATATTGAGAAAAAACAGAAGCAGCCTTAGCCATTAATTCACCTTGTTGCTGAGAAGGTAAATAATCATTCAATATACGCTGAGCATTAGCATTCAAATAACTAAGAGTCTCAGACGCACGTGTCATATCGATCTCGGCATTTAAACGCTGAAGCTCAGCGGCACGTGTAGATAAATCAACACCAAGAAGATTAGGAGCTTCTGTAAAACGACCTTTAGCATAAGCAGGATTCAAATACTCAAAACGACCATCAAGAAGAGATGCAATTTCTGCCTTATTTCTATCAGGACCAAAAATATCGAGTAAATTATTATGTAAACGAGAACCTCTGGTAGCTTCCTTTTTCTGCTTATTTTCAAAATAAGAATTAATGCCATCAAGAACAGAAGAACCCATACCTGATAAATCAGGAATAAAAGGAATCTGAGCAGGAGCGGCCGACGATGAAGCCTGCGAACCACTTCCGGTTGAACCTCCGACGACGGAACCGGCGGTGCCGGCATTTCCTCCAGACATCATTAAATAAGGATTTAAACCAGCAGCTTCGAGACGAGCTCTCTGTGCTTCCGGCGAATTGTATTCGTTCTCTCTGTTCCATTGATCCAAATTCCATTGATTCTGAGCATTACGTTCAGAAGTGATAAAATCACGATTTTTAACAGCTTCAGCAGCATTGAAATCATTGTTCATTTGGTTAATACTCCTATTGGTAGCATTAGTACTCTTCGTACTACTACTACCAAAAAGGTTACCAGCCAAAGATGAACCAGCTGCAACAAGAGCAGCAATAACAGCAGGAGCCATAACTATTCAACTTTAGGGGAAGGGTTAGATGATTGAGAAGATTCACGCTCAGATAAAAGCTTTTCCTGAATATCCGAAACCAAACCTTTATATCGAGTGAGCAAAGAATCAACGACTGCACGTTTTTCAGAGGAAGACTGTAAGTAACGCGAAACCGTAGTATCAAGTAGCTGATCGTCAGAAAGTTTCGATTTATCGATGACAGAACGAGAAGCATTCTTAGACATAGAAATGACAATAGAACGATAAACATCTTCACCGAGAATATCACGAATCCTATCAAGATTCTGAATCAAATTAACATCAGTAATCTTACGATAAGAATTATCATCCTGCTTAGACCAACGAAGAGACTCTATCGGAGAAAAAGAAGGAGAAACAGAATTAGGCCTACAAACAAATATAACAGATTTCATAACAACAAATTAATATGGCATACCATCATAATCAAAATTACGAACAGACTTAACGTCGAAATAACAATCAATCAAAAATTGATCAGTGTCTATTGTACTATCAGCCTTAACGGCAAAAATAGAATCACAAACAGAAGGATTAACCTTAAAAAACGCAGAATTTAAAGCAAAAACAGCGCCATTAGAAGACCATTCCAAAGAATTATTCAACCAGGTAGAAAGATACGAAGGCGAAAGAGTAACTACCCAAGACTGCAAAGTAGTCTCAAAAGCTCCCATAACTCTATCGACATCCAGTTTGGCAGAATAAAATCGAGGTAAATATCCCATAGGAGAGAAAAAAGCAGAAGACTGAGCAGCTTCACTTCCCTTAGTCAACGGCATGTTAACAAATTCTAAGAAGGATTCAGTCTCCAAACCAATTCTATCAAAAACAGGATTAGGCAAATCCTCAATAGACGTAAAGAGCAACTCAGGATTCTGACCCGTGATAGTGTAATCGACGATAGGCATACAATGATATATACACATCAAAATACCATGTTCAGAAAAAGAAAAAGTCTCAGCAGATTGGCCAGAGCCAATACCTTTACCTTTCAACAAAGACTGAGAATCAGCAAGGTTATTATTTTCAACCTCTGAAATATTCAAATTTGAAGCAGAGCCACCTATCCAAATACATTGATCGGAAAGAGCTTTAGAGAGACGAACATTCCAAATAGCCTCGATCTGAGAAACATAATCCTGATCATTACACTGCTGTATCTCGCGGAAACGCTGAAGAGCTTCAGCCATACGAAGCTGAATAACATCAAACTCACCACCAGTATACGAAATAGTAGACGGTTTAGTGGAAAGAGAACCTGTCGTACCAACAGCAGCTGTATTTTCAACCATCAAACCTAACTGAGCCTTAGCCTGACCAGCAAACTCAACACCTTGACCAACAACAGGATATTCCTTTTCATTGGGGAAAGCACCAGTATGATAATAAACATCAGAACCAGCCAAAGAAGCGATACCTGAACCAACGTTAACAGAGGAAATATCACCTAACTGCTGATTAGGCATAACTCCCATAAACTGATCCTTATTCCAATTACAATAACGAAGGGTCAAGAAATTATTATTGGTTATAAAAGTCTTCATACCATCAAAATTACCGAGAGTATAAAGAAGATTACCACCAGCATAATAATCAACATTCCAAGTAAAAGGCTCACTATTTTCCCATTGAGAAAAACGGAAATAATCATTATAAATCTTCTGATAAGCAAGAAGAGGTAGAATATGAACATTAGGATTGGCAGCAGCATTCATGGAAAAAACATCACGAGGAGCAGTGGTATATTTTAAATCACGCTTCGTATCAGTAGGACCAAGAACATTACCATAACCAAGATAACGCAAAAGCTTCATGGACAAAGCAGAAGACTGAAAACCAAAAGCATTTTGAACAACAGGATAAGTGTTGGAACCAACAGAAGTACCAGTCATCGATTCAAGAACAAGAGCAAGAGACCAACCATTATCAACATCGTTATATAAAGGAACATACGGAATATCCGTAACAACATCTTTATTAGCCAAAAGAGACTGAGCCTGGACAGGATTATCTACCATTTGAACCAAAGCTTGACCTATACTCTTATTCAATAACCGAAGAGGAACAAAATACCAATCAAAATACTCGCGAAAACGAGCAAAAGCAGCAGTATTTACAGGCTGAGTACGAGTAAAGTGCTGATGTCTCAAAGACCACTTATCACCGGGATAAGCAATACGCCAATAAACAGGCAATAACTCACCAGCCTTTGCAGTAAAAGGACGATGAGAAGTAAGAGGAAATGAATTTCGACTTACTTTATTTTTAATCTGGGTTAATTCTGTAACATTAGACATGATTAAAAAGGAATTTCAGATTGTTTTAACTTACGTGATAAATAAAATTCTTTATAAACCAAAAAAATATCAATACAAGCAAGCTGAAAAGACAACATGATCTTCTCAGCCTTCAAAGAAGCAGCAGAAAAAGAAGGAGCATAAACATCTACCTCCTTTAACAACTCAAACTCATCAGAAAACTTCGATTTATAAAGAAGAACAAACCGAAAAGGCCTACGAAGAGATGAAGAATTTGTTTTTTTCATTAAGCTCTCGATGTTTAATACGATTATAAACCAAATTAGACTGATGCTGAAGAATTAAACGACCTAAACCGGTTTCACGGAATTGTCGTTGTTTTTCTTTTGTAGCCCGGAAGAAATAGTCTCGTATACCATCGGGATAACCGTGCATACTTTGAGAATAATTTTTAAGATTCTGAACATTGTATTCATGATAAAAATTTAATGAATTAATAATACGCGATATTAAAAAATTTTCATCAAATTTCAAAAAAATAGACTGATTCTGACCTTTCAAAAACTCATTAGTGTCATAAAAAAGACGATACAAAGAACCATGTAAAGCATCCAAATTATCATGAAAATGGAGAAGTTGTCGATTCCTTTCAGTGATTCCAATAAAATGTAAAATATATTTAAGCTCGATATCATGATTAAAAACATCACGAGTCTTAGATAACGAAGCTATTGAGATATATTCTGCAAGTCTCCTTGTGAAAGAAAATATTGTTTCATTTCGACGTACAAAGGGTCGTCGGGATACTTTAGAAATTGAATATATGAGTGTAAGAACATCTGAGACAGACGCACCACGGACAGCGGTTGGTTTGTAAATGACGGTACGGAGAACCGAAGACCAGGGAAATATCTTAAAACGACTGCCATTGCTTGTAAATTCAAGTCCAGTAAGTAATGTAGAGAAGTCTCCTTGGGCTGCCTTTTTAAGTTCTGGTAAAAAAGCGGAACAAGCGAATCCGTTACTAAACCGAGAGAAAGGCCTAAATTGACGTATTTCTCGAAGATGGAAAGGCAGGTAGGTAAATGAGTTAAGATAGCCCGCAACGTATGATATAGCGTCTTTCCGGTTCTGAGACCAAACGACACGACCGTATTTCCAGCTTCGATTAACAGCGTATCCAATATTCTCGGCGATTTTGTCGGACGAAAAGAATAATAGCAAATGGAAATGCGGACGAAAGTGGTCGATACCATATTCTCCGACAATATAAGAATGTATTTGTTCATAACACTGAGATTTAGAATAAAGAATTTTGCGGAAACGCTTCATAAAAAGACTCAAATCTTCATGATTAAGGTAACCATAAGTATTAGCAAAACGACGATCATAAAAACGCCGGCGAATACCTTGATCAGCTTGACGAGTATATCTTCGATAGTATTCCGGGGTACAACCAAAAGTAAAATCATCACAATGATGACGAGAAAGGCCAGAACAACGAGAATTGCCGTCACGATGACCTGAATCTCTACCGATAACCCGCAATCTACCAGAAGCAGTTCGAATGGACTTAAGTATATAAGTAGGACAGCAATGCACATCATACGAAAGAGTTACAAAATAACAATATTTAGAAAGAACAGATTGTAACTGACAACGAAGCTCATGGCGAACAGATTTAGAATAAAGGCAAGCAGGACACTTACCACAAGGGACAAAAATCTTTTCCCGGGTAAAAGGATTGATAATCTCAATCTTATGCAAACAAGTGCAAGAAAAAGACTTGACCAAAGAGGAAGTGTCCTGTACCATAACGAATTAATCTTCGTTATTAGCTAACGTGTAAAGATTACGCGCCGGCAGTTCGGAAAAAATCAGAACACATTCAGGACGAAGATTCTCATGAAGAAAATGAGATAATTCAGCATCCTCAACAACATACAATTCCGGCTGAGACGGACTCTGACCTTGTACTTTAGGCTGTTTAACAACCTGATAAAAAATAGATTTAGATTCCATAATGATAAAATTTAAATAAAAATAATTGAAGAATTTTTGAAACAAGACAAAGATAGAATATTTAAAGATAAAAAAAGGTGGTATTTATACGTATTTTAAAGGTGGTATTTATACTTAGTCATAATAAGTATTTATACTTACGGTGTCACTTTTCCATAACTATGACAAGAGGAGAGGCTCGAAGAGTGAGAGACATTCGAGCGCTACGCGAAAAGTGAGTGACTTCGTAACCTATAGAAAATGAATGAACAAGACATAAAAGATGTTTACGGGTGTAGTCATCAAGATGCCTACACATCAGCGCGACAGGCCAACGCAACTCACTCCGTTCGTAATGTATACAGCACTCTCGACACCTACTCGGTGTCTACGTGCCGTGCAAAGGAATCGAGGGGACTCGATAAATAAATAAAAATTATTTTAAAATAATTTAGATTATATCGAAATAAGTATCATATTTGTAATATAATTAATACTTAAAACAAAATAATTATGGAAAGAATAAAAAGAATTACAAAGGAAGTAACGATCGCAATGATGGAATATGCAAAATCTCAAAAAGCATGGGATGTCATAGGAAATAAAACCTACGAAAAAAGTTTTGCAGAGAAATATGCAGAAATAAATTTTTATGTAAAAAAA
>NZ_SJXE01000001.1:0-1474609 GCF_004336975.1 Corallincola luteus | reverse complement strand
CGCTGGGCTATGAATGAATTTTTAAGGCTGGTTCACACCGCTGGACTGGGGGATTTATGAGGGGATCCTCCAGCGCCGCTATTTGGGGCGACTTTGGAGTGGATTGGTTTTGTGCTATTCAAGCACAAAAACAAGCGACGTAAAAGGCGTCCCTAAGATAGCTTGGTTATGTGACTCGATTCGACTTACAACCTACCAGCACTTTGCGGAACGCTAGTGAAGCTACACTTTGCAAGAAGTGGAAGTACGACAAACCTGCCACACAAACAAACCTGTTTAAACAAAGAAGAACAGACTGAATGAACTAGGCCACTTCTTCCACAATAATTCTCTGTGATCGCCTATGAACACCAACCTAGTTTGGCAGGCTTATAGAATGAATCACAATCTTTAACAGTGGTATAGCTTAGGCAAAAAATGCCGCCGCGGAATTTACAGACTTCCTACCACCCATATCTAAAAAGAACTTTCCGAAGCTGTACCAACTTTAAAACCATTTCGAATTTATTTATGGCAGAGCCACATAACGCTAGATAGGTATACACAGACCATCTATCTGGATAAGAGGGCCATGTCTACCTATCACCCAAAATCAGATAGATCTCGCCCATGCCACTTTTCATTATTCAATTTTTATCATAACGGACTGGTCGCTAGGTTTTAACGAATGGCATCACAAAAGTGTTCAAAATCAGAGGCATCAGCTATCAGCGAGCTTCTTCACTCCTAACAATCGCAACAGCAGGTTGCGTCCTGCGCGCATCATGGGGTAGCAAAGCTTGGCGAGTTTAGGGGATTTAAATAGAAAGAAGTTGAAGCGGTTAAACCAGCCTTTTTGCGTGCTGATCATCGCCATCACGTTAAGCGCATCGGCACCGTGATAATTAACACCTTCCAGCTGCACCACCATGCCTTCATCAAGATCATAGCCCTGCGCAATTATCTCGCCAACACGGGGGTCGGGTTCACGGGCGGAGAGAGTTTCCAGGCCACCAAATTGTTGCGACACTCGAACTGCTTGCGCGTAGCGTCGACAAACGGGGCATTCACCATCGTAGATTAGCAATACTTTTGCGGCAGACTTTTCCACACCATGCAACCCTGATTGAGCCAGAATAAGATCAGTGACTGACCATGAAGTTCACACCCGTTAAACAGCTTTGCGCGACGATAAGATCACCGTTAGTTGCCGTTAACCACCACAGGAAACATCAGTAACACGCCAACGATGGAGAGCAAACCCAATAAGATAAGGTTAAATAGGTTGGTATCGGTCTTCCGGCGCATCCGCCGTTTATTAAACAGCATAGAGATAATGCTAAGCCCGCAACACGCCCACAGCAGCATAAAGATCAGATCGCTGAGGCGTGGCAACCATTCAGTGCGTATATCGATCTGATGGTAACGTACCAGGCCGCTATTCATCTCTGGCTTGGCGTATTGCACTAACACCAATACGCCAATGAAGGTGAGCCACCCGGCCAGTGACACCCATCCCACCATACGTGCCCAAATGTCTGGGCCTTTTCTTCTTTCTTCGGTCATTTTGTGGTTCTGCTGCACAAAAACTACGAACACCTAAATTTTAAAATCGCGGTATCTTACATGGTGTTAGACCTTAGATACGATGACCTATCCGGCAAAGTTAAAAATTTTTTGCTAACCAAGGCACTAACACTGCCTATTTTGACCAAGAAGCCGCCAAAAATGCCAGCAACCATTGGCCGACTAGCTCACCCTGATGGGCTTGATGCTGCGCGGCAACCGCCTTACAAAAATTGACTTCACCCACCATCTCTCGGCGCAGCGTCATTAAGGCCAGCAGATAGTCGGCGCTGAACTCCGGATGGCCCTGAAAGCACAACAGGTGCTCCCCCACGCTAAAGGCGGCGATTGGACAAAACTCATTACCCGCCAGTGGAACCGCATCTGCAGGCAAGTATTTAACCTGATCGCGATGACTAGCCAGCAACTGCAATTGTGGCGTGGCTAAGCGGGCAAGTCCTTGTTGTAACGGTTGTGGCCAAGCCTCGGCGGCAGCGCATTGATACGTCATCAACCCGACTCCCCAGCCTTTGTCTGCACGCCCCACCTGGCCACCAATCACCAAGGCCAGCAGTTGATGGCCAAAACAGATCCCCACTGTTGGCCGCTTCTCACTGACCAACTGCGACGCGAACGCTCGTAACCGCACAATCCAAGCATCATCAGCGAACGCATCGGCTTTGCTACCGGTAATCAGAAAACCATCATAGTCATCCAAAGATTTGGGGTACTGTTCGCTGCGCACATCAAAAATACTGATCTGCACAGCTATCTTCAGTGACGCTGCCGCGCGACTGAGTAACCCATCAAACATCGCACCATAGCTGTGATAGCTGGGAAGCAGTTGCGGATAGAGGTGATCGGCATCCAGAATACAGAGTCGTAGTTCGCGGGATAAACACGCTGTCGCAGCCATAAGGGTTCTTCATTTGGTCTCGAATAAAGCCAAGTTACGCCGCTGAGAACGTCGGGGCAAGCCGATCCGTGATGCCATTTAGCACCACATCAGCCAGATAAAACCATTCCTGATCAACAGATCAACGCTAATTAAGCTTGTGTTGTGATCATGGCTGGGTAACATAGAGCGTTCGCAAATAATTGCAGACTAAAGCTGACTAATCTGGAGTACCTGTTCAATGGCGCACGCGTCACTCGTTGAAGTCCTCAAAGGCAAATTTTCCGTAGGCTCGGAAGTCGTAGTTAAAGGTTGGGTACGCACCCGCCGTGACTCCAAAGCCGGTATCTCATTTATCGCACTGCATGATGGCTCATGCTTCGATACCTTGCAGGCGGTCGTGCCCAATAATTTGGACAATTACGAGAACGAAGTACTCAAGCTCACTACCGGCTGCAGTGTTGCCATTACCGGAGAAGTGGTTGAGTCACCCGCCAAGGGGCAGGATTTTGAGCTCAATGCCACCGCCGTTGAGGTAATGGGCTGGGTTGAAGATCCAGACACCTATCCGATGGCAGCCAAACGCCACACCATCGAATACCTGCGCGAGCATGCGCATCTGCGTCCGCGCACTAACGTGATGGGTGCTGTCACCCGCGTACGTAGCTGTTTGTCACAAGCGATCCATCGCTTCTTCCACGAACAGGGTTACAACTGGATCGCTACGCCGATCATTACCGCCTCTGACTGTGAAGGTGCCGGTGAGATGTTCCGCGTATCTACGCTGGACATGGAAAACCTGCCACGCACAGACAAAGGCGCGGTTGATTACGACAAAGACTTCTTCGGTAAAGAAGCCTTTTTAACCGTATCGGGTCAGCTCAACGCAGAAACTTACGCCTGTGCCATGTCGAAGGTATATACCTTTGGCCCAACGTTCCGCGCAGAGAACTCAAACACCAGCCGTCACTTAGCTGAATTCTGGATGGTAGAGCCGGAAGTGGCTTTTGCCGACTTAGATGACGCCGCCAAGCTGGCAGAAGATATGCTCAAGTATGTCTTCAAAGCAGTATTGGCAGAACGCGCTGACGACTTAGCCTTCTTTGACCAGCGCATCAGCAAAGGCACGATTGAGCGTTTACAGAAGTTGGCTGACGCTGATTTCGTACAGATCGATTACACCGACGCCATCGAGATCCTGGAGAAGTGCGGTAAGAAGTTCGAATACCCAGTCTCTTGGGGCATCGATATGTCATCAGAGCACGAACGCTATCTGGCCGAAGAACACTTTGATGCACCAGTGATCGTTAAGAACTACCCGAAAGATATTAAAGCCTTCTACATGCGCCTAAATGACGACGGCAAGACCGTTGCGGCGATGGACGTATTGGCACCGGGTATCGGTGAGATCATCGGTGGCGCACAGCGTGAAGAGCGCCTTGACGTACTCGACGCCCGTATCGCTGAGATGGAAGACCAAGATCCCGCCGATTACAGCTGGTATCGCGATCTGCGCCGCTACGGCACCGTACCTCACGCTGGCTTCGGTTTAGGCTTTGAGCGCTTGGTCGCTTATGTCACCGGCATGGGTAATGTCCGTGACGTGATCGCCTTCCCACGCTCACCGCGTAACGCTGAATACTAAGCGTTAAAAAACAATAAAAACGAAGGGCGCCGATTGGCGCCCTTTTTGTTGGCTGATAGTTTTAGCGATGAGTGACTTGATGAAACTGCGCAGGAGGCATGTTTCATCGCCTTACGCTCACTTCTTCGTGGCATTATAAGCTGCACGTATCCAACCATCGGGAGCATTCCCTACCACCAACTCGCCTTTGGTTTCCTCGGCAATTAGCTGCTGGATAGCTGCCAGCAGGTTGTCGCTCACGGTGTAAGGGTCAAGGTCAATGCGCCATTGATGTTGATGCTTGCGCGTTTCAAAGCGGATCAGATCCTGGCTTTCTTCATTGTCGGCATAAACAATTTCAAGATCGGTAAAGTCCAACGCATCGCCCGCTAATGCCATCAAGTCTTCAATGCGGTCTTCCAGGCCACCCTCATCGGTGAGCAGATCAAAAGTGATGTTGCCTTTGCGGTTGGACGGAACGCGTTTCAAAGTAGGCATAGCACGAAGGTCACAGACACGCTCAAGCAGCGGTTTTTCTGCTGCAACAGCTGGGCTATCAGCCGCAGCGTTTTCATCGGCTTCAAAACAGCACTCAATGGTGATTTCCGCTCTTTTCACCGGCGCGTAAACTTCACTACGCAAACTTTCGGCGGTTTTCTCCGCGGTATGGGTCAACAACTGGCACTGTTCTTCTGTCAGGTCCAGCGCCGAGAGATCCCAGATGATTTTTCCGGTAAAGGTTTTATCCCAATTATCTTTGCCTGAGGTTTTTGCCGCCACACCGCATACTTTCCAGCTCGCGACATCGATTTGCCGCAGTAACGTTGCAAAAGAAAGATCGTTAGGTGGCGTGACCACATATTCAGAGCGATTTTTAGCGATCATCTGTTGCTGAAAATCGATATGCCAGGATTCAAATTCAGGGGTCGCGGTGCCATTCACCCAATCATCATTGCTAAGCGTCAATAACCAACAATGTTCAACGATGTCATTATCCCCCCAACAACTAAGCTTGATGGCGAGCTCACCGTCAAAATTGGCCCAGTCCCCGGCGCAGCTAGCTTTGGGTAACTGCAACCAACCGATCCGCGCCATGGTGGCGAAGTCGTAAGCCGAAATATTCACTTTTGGTTTCTCGCCACTGAAGTAGTCGCGAGGCGCTGTTTTACAAAAATATAACACCTCACCCTTAACGTACACTGACCCACCGCCATCGGCAGGCAATGGAATGCTTTCGATCAATTCGCCGGTGAAATCAAACTTAAAGATCTGCTTGTCATTCACGCCAACAATACCCTGGTCATGCACAGCAATGTCTGTGAGTTTTAACGAGGGATCCAATGCATGGTGAGCGCCGGTTTTGAGGTTCAGTATGGTGTAAGAGTTATCGCGAAGCTTCACCAACACTAACTCTTCATGCGGCAAAGCCCTTAAATCGTAACCAAAACCTAACACCAACGGCCATACGAAAATCGGCGTCTCGCTCATCTCATTGTCATAAAGCGCCAGGTTATCTTCATTGTTCTTTTCCCCTTGACAGAGGATGCCGTAACTGGATTGCATTAACGGAAAAGCACTGTGACTAAACTGCCGTAGCAAACGGCCGTCTAAAGCGTAGATTTGACAATGGCCATTGTTATCTTCGCTGCCAACATAAACGTTGGAGGTGACATGAAAAAAGCGTGCATCCACAGGTGACGGGTACTGGACTGCCCCGGTGCTGAAGTCAATAATCTCTGCACCACTTTCTCTGTTCCGTACAGTGTAATCACAGTTTAAAGGGGGTAACACTACTCCTATTAGCGACAGCAATTTATCATGAGAGAGGTAAGCCCGCGGCATCCCTAGATACATTGACAAGCTGGGGTAATTAAAAGAATAGACCCGAGGATAATAATCATCTGATATATAGCTTAATTTCACTATTCGCTTACCTTTAGCATGGTTGTCAGTTGGTCCCGTACGGTTGAATCGATAAACGTTTTAATGGCAGCATTTTTAGCGCTTTCTTTAGCGACATTAAAGCAAACAATAATGCCCGCTCAGCAGCGCTGTTCCCTCTTTATCCATTAATCGAAACTGGCACTCTGCTGCGCTTGGCTCTGCAATATATTCAACAGTCAGCGCATCGCTCGGCAGCGGCACCGGTCGATTAAACCGCACCGACATTTCACGGATAGCTTGCTGGTGATGGTTTTGCAGCTGTTCGTAACTGCGCACGAAGCTGCCGAAGCCATGGAGCACTTTGCCTTTAAACGGCGATTTCTCAGCCAGCGGGGTTAACCAGTGGATAGGATTAAGATCACCGGTCAGCAGGCCGAATTGCCAGCCGTCATTACTGGCAGCACGCCACTGCCCGGCACTGCGATAGTTAGGTGCCGCCGTACTATCGGTGACAGAGGACTTTTTCTTTTTGTCGGGCTTAGTTAACAAAAACAGCGTTTCTATTTCCGCTTCCACCGCTTTCGGCTGCTCCATACTGCCAATGGTCAAGCGAAACCTTAAACTGGCACGCTGACCATCATCGTTCACCTCTATCACTTCGGAGCGGACGATAATGGCGACGTTACGGGGGAGCTGGTCAAACACTTTTACACTGCAGCCGCGATTGATCACTTTATGCAACGGGTAACGGCTCAGTTTGAGCTGTTCCGCCGTCACTGGCAGCGCAAATTGGGTAAACAGATGGGGCGGCAGGTCGTCAGCATAGCGGGCTGGATCGGCACCACACCAGCGGCAGTAATGATTAACCAGACGCTGACTCGGGGGCGGCAAAATACGTTCGACGACCGGCCACTGCGGCGGATTTTCCGCTGGCCAGCTATCGGGGCGCATGGCACGGAAGGCGATACGCGCCAAGGTCGATAACATGGTGCCTTGTTCAAACAGCAAGGTGGCTGGAACCGTCACCGCACTACCTGTCGCAGGTGTAGCCATCAAATATGCTTCCCTTTGCTCCAACCGTCGGTCGCCAGCAGTTGTTCACCGGACATGACTGCGCCCTCTTCCAGCGTAGTCGCCATACTGTCATTCCAACGATTGAGATAACCAAACAGCGCAATAACGCCCATGATCTCGACGATCTCACCTTCGTCCCAGTGTTCGTGCATACGCTGTTGAATGGCCTCATCAACGGCATTAGGTACCGCTGATGCCGCGATGGTTAAGTCCAGCGCGGCGCGTTCCGCCTCGTTAAATGCGGGGTGAGTTCGGTATTCCCAAATATGTTGCAACTGCGCATCGTCTGCGCCATAACGCTCTGCGGCACGAATAGTATGCGCCTGACAATAACGACAACCCGTGGCATGACTGGAGACATACGCGATAAGCCGTTTGAGCGCACTGGTAACGCGGCCTTGGTTTTCCATCACCGCCATGTTCAGCTGAATGAAAGCTTTGGCAATGGCAGGCCGATGCTGCATGGTCAGTACGCTGTTGGGACAAAAACCCAGTGTTTCATTAAAAAACTCGGCGAGGGCTTTCACTTCGGGATTGGCATATTGCGCCAAAGGCTGAACAAACGGCATCGGTATTCCCTTGTTGTTATTGTTTACTAGATAAACTGAGTAGCACTACTGCTTTGGCATGATCTGGCGCAGTAGGCTGTCTAAGGCGTTGGCAAACTGTTGTCGATCCGCCTGGTTCATCGGCGGTGGCCCACCCGTGTGTACGCCACTGCTGCGGATCTGATCCATGAAATCACGCATATTCAGACGTTGACGAATGTTGTTGACGGTGTAGCGCTCGCCGCGGGGATTAATGGCGTGAGCCTTGGCTTCAATCACTTCGGCCGCTAGCGGGATATCAGCGGTGATCACCAGGTCCCCTTCATCCAGCTGCGCAACAATGTAGTTGTCTGCCACATCAAAACCACTTTCAACCTGCACTGAGCGAATAAAGCGCGACGGTGGCGTAGGCAGGTATTGATTACTGACCAAAATCAGCGGCAGTTCTACCCGCTCTGCCGCCCGATATAGGATCTCTTTAATCACTTTGGGACACGCATCGGCATCCACCCAGATCTGCATCTTATCTGTCCTTTTTTACAGCAATGCCAGTGGCATCAGCCTAAGCTTTTTAATACGGGCAACCACCAATCGTACTGATCGTCTCTGGAAAAACTACGCTCTAACACTGGCAATATTTCCTGATCCAACGTGCCGTTTACCAGATAGCTTTGTAGTAACTTACAGCTCTGCATCGTCCAGGAAAACGAATTGGGATACTTAGCTAGCACGGGAGAGCACAATAGCTCATCCTGTTTCACCGCATCGCGATGCACCACCACGTTCAAAATGTCGTAGGCCAACATGTTGCTATAGAGGTTGGTATGCACGATAGCGCCTCTATCAAGCTGGGAAAACGCCTCCTCATAATGACCATCTTCCACGAGATCTTGCCAATCATCACGCGCACAGGCGCCTGCTCCACCGGGAAATGCAGAGATTAAACAGCAACCGGTCAGCATCGCCGCGAGCACAAGGCTCGCGGCGGCCTTTAAGCTAGCCATTAGGCTCACTTACTATTCTCCTGATCTAGGCTTTCAGCATGGGGCAGCTCATGAGGTGGGATCGCTTTACCGTCGCCCTCGCCTTGCAGATAAAAATCCATCCAACGCATTAAGCGCAGGCTGTAATCATACTGTGCAGCCGCTTTACGATTGCCGTGGCCTTCGCCCGGATACCAGACAAGCCGCACAGGCGCTTTATTGAGGGTTTTCAAATACCGATACAGCTCTAATGACTGCGATGGATGGACACGAGGGTCGTCTTTACCATGCATGATAAGCAGCGGTGTCCGGTGTTTTTGCGCGTGATATACCGGGCTACGCTCCAGCATGTCTTGCCAATGTTCCCACGGCCAGCTGCGGGCATGTACCAGATACATCTCGTTTGGAATATCTGTGGTACCAAACTTGGAGATCAGATCCGACACACCAACAAACATCACGCTGGCAGCAAAATGCTCAGATTGTGCCGTAGCACCCCATGCCGAGGCATAGCCGCCATAACTGCCACCGGTAATGCCCGCTTTATCGTTGTCGACTAAGCCTGCTGCAACCAACGCTTTCTTGGCATCAACCAGATCATCAAATTCTTTACCGGCGTAATCGTTCTGCCCAAGCATGGAGAATTTCACGCCTTTGCCCGTGCTGCCACGATAGTTAGGGAAGAAACTGACATACCCTTTGGCTGCGGCGACCTGTGCAGGATTCGAATATCGGTTCACCCAGCCATTAGAGATATGTGCTTCAGGGCCACCGTGAACAAACATGATCAATGGGTAGCGTTCACCTTCCTGATAGTTCAGCGGCAACACCAGCACACCGCCCAATGGCAAACCATCACGGGCGTTATAGGTAAAGGCTTTTTGCTCGGCCAGTTCCGCCTCTTCCAGCCACGGATTGCTCTGGGTCAGTCGTGCCACATCAGAAGCGACATCGGCTTTCAGGTAAAGCTCATTGGGATGAACCGGTGTGTCACCAATCAGCGCGATCTGGCCATCACCATTGACAGAAAAGCGGTGGAATATCGCTTTCCCAGTAGGAATAAGCGTACTTTGACGTTGGCTATCGATATTGACCATGCCCAGTGTCGATTCCACCCCTTCATGACCCACATAGAGCGCCTGCTTATCGGTGAGCCAGCCAATTGCTTTGACATGCCCCATATAGTCAGGCAACAACTCTACTGGCTTGCCGCCTTTCACATCAGCGAGATACAAACGACCATCGGCGGGATCATGAATGCTTTCAGAGCCAATAAACAACAGGTGCTCGCCAGATGGAGACCACTCAGCCGTACCCATTTTGCCTTCGTGCACAATAGCCGCTAACAGCTTGCCCTGATCATCAGTGATCTTAAGGGTGCTCTTCATGTAGATATCGTCGATCGATGAATTGGGTGACACTTTGAGTAACCAGCGGCTACCATCAGGGCTGAACTTGGCAAACAGCACATTGTCCTGACGCTCAATCATGCTCGCTTCGAGCTTTTCCTGGTTCAGGTCCAGCTTCCACAGGCGCGCTAATTCGCGTTCTTCCTCATAGACCTGCGCCTTAAAGCCTTTGGTTTTCAGCTTTTTATCACTGCCCGGTTTCTTCTCTCGCCCGACAAATAGGATCGTCTGCCCGTCAGGTGAAATATCATACTCACTGATATTGCGGCTGTGCTCATACAGCGGCTGGGCCTCGCCACCGTCGACAGGAATAGACCAGAGGGAAACAAATTTTTGCTCGCCGCGTTTGGCGAGAAAATAGAGGGTTTTACCATCCGCTGACCATTTCAGCCGTTTGACCACCACTTTGCCGGTAATAAAGGGACGCTTTACCCCCGCTTCATCGGTCATATAAAGGTGGTAATAGGGTTTGCCATCATCATCTTTATAGACGGTTCGCGGTACCTGCAGCACATAAGCGATCTCTTTCCCCGCCGGTGATGCCGCCTGTTCAACTACCCGTTGAACTTTGCTTAGGTCTTCCAATGTTAATGGCGCGGCCTGGGCCAGCGAAGTCCAACAAAACACCAGAAGTAACCCAATTATTTTAATCATTATCTTCCCCTGTCAGTGATTAACAGCAACTGTTCCGCGCTTAGTCGCGCATTACTGCAAGATAAAAGCTGATTGGCCAAGACGCCACTCGTTAAACGGCTCTCGAGCAAAATAGTAGCAAGCCAACATGGAAAAAAATGTTCCGCCATGTGACTAATCAGACAGTTATACCAATTGATAGTCGATGGTACACTGAGCGAACCTGATTTTCCCGATGAGAGTCTCAATGTCTTTTATTACCCAGTTTCGTATCGTCGTTGCATCACTCGGCTTCATCACGGCCTTACCCTTGATGGCTGAAAATGCAGTCGAACTCCCCATGCCCAATTGGCAACTGATCGCCTCACCTGCTGCAGGCGAGATCAAATATCAACATCTGAAAGAGTACGATGATGAGTTGCTACTGCTTACCGGTTATCTAGACCATGGCGCGGCTTACGCTGAACTGGTAGATCGGGGGCATAACGAGCAACGGATTAACTTGATCACTGCGACACTGCGTCCCTACGCACAAACCGACCCTCAGGCGGAACAGCTTTTGGCAACCATGGCCCATTGGCGCGCCTTTGCCAAATTCCAAACAATGATGGAGCAAGTGGGTGATAGTCAGGATCCAGCGATCCGCGAACAGTTAATGAGCACGTATAAATCGGCGTTAAACTCCCCTGAAGAGCAAAGAGCGCTGCAAGATTTTCAAAATGGCTGCGACATTGATAATTACCTACCAGCTTGCCTGTCCTATTTGGCCAGTCTGAACGAGCAAACCATGTTGTGCATCATGGATACAGCAGGATGCAGTATTATCATGCAACAGTTAGCGCACACCGAACAGCAACTGATTAAAGTGGCCAGCACAGATTATGAAAGTGCCAATGTAGCGACCACGCTAAAACCAGAGTTAGCTGCGATTATCGCTATGGTTTACCGCGGTGACTTGCTACCTATTCCGCCACAGGCCATTAGCGAATTTGACTTCCCAAGGGATGAACAACAAGCGCAAGCTTGGCAGGCAAAAGCGGAGCAATAAGCGCTGTTCAGCAGATAAAGCAAAATAAAAAGGCAGCCCAATGGCTGCCTTTTTATGTCACGCTTTGCTACAAAAGAAGCTAAGCAGCGAACACTATCAGTAATAGGTGAAGAAATCGTCGCTATGCAATAAAGGCGCAGCCGGAGCCTCTTGCGCTACCGTGCCTAAGTAAAGGAAACCAACAATCTCTTCATCGGTGTCCAAAGAAAATGCCTTTGCCACATCAGGGTGATGAGAGAGTTCACCGGAGCGCCACATGGCGCCAAAGTCTTGCGCAAACGCCGCTTGTTGCATCGCCATCATTGCACAACCGGCAGACAAGACTTGCTCTGAACGGGGCACATTGGCATGGGGTGTTGGTGACGCAATACCGACAATAATCATCGGCGCACGCAGAGGCATCTGTTTCGCGCGTGCGATTTTGTCTTCGGGCGCGCCGGCTGCAGTAGCAATATCAGCAAATAACTGGCCTAAGCGCGCTAAACCATCACCCTCTACGATAACGAAGCGCCACGGCTTTAAGCGACCATGATCAGGAACGCGCAATGCCGCCTGAAAAATGTTCTCTAAAGTCTGCCCTGTGGGTGCAGGTGCTTTAAGTTTCGGATGAGAACAGCGGTTAAGAAGAAGATTAATTACATCCATGGCAATTCACCAATCATTAAACTAGGGGGTCAAGGTACCAGATCGCTTTCAACGAGACTAGAGAGAGCAATAGGGTTTTCAACGTGTTGAGCTGATTAATACGAGATACCCCACACTTCGCTGCAAATACTTACATAATGTTAACAAATCTGTGCATTTTCCATGACAAACAACAGGCAAACATTAGCCATTACTAACGATGAAGACCTCTATTCAAACAGCGAGCAACCCGACGGTTACCCGCTGTCGCCTGTCTATGCGAATCATTAGTTCTGCGATTTCATCACCGAACGATGTACCCAATAATCGACACTGGTATAGCGACCGCCGCCGGTAAAGAACAAAGACAGCAACATCACAAAATAGGTAATGGCAAACTCGATACCGTTGTTAAGCACAACAAAGCTGCCACTCGAACTTAACCACTCGTAATTGCCATGTTCCTGCAGAATCTCTTTCGCGATGGCCAATTTCTGCGCGGATTCCGCCACCTGTTCACTTGCCAACCAACTGTTGGGATCAGCGATCGCCAGCCAACCATTAGGCCAATGTACGCTAAACGCCGCCACTAGCATGGTCACCATCAGAGGGATAGACACCCAGCGCACCAAAATGCCGGGGATCAGCAAAATGCCACCTATAAACTCTGCAGCGATAGCCAGACTGGCCAGCAATAAAGGAAACGGCAAACCCAAGCCCCATTCGCTGTTCCCAAACCATTCAACAACGCCGTCAAAGCCCTGTATTTTATTCCACCCTGCTTGGATCATCACGGGCGCGAGATAGAGACGGAGTAACAGGGGCGCAAGGCCATCAATTTGTGAAATCCCCTTCCAGACATTATCTACTGGTGTATAAAGCTGCTTGACGCCCATGGCTCGGTTTCCTCAACTATTTGAATTTGCTATCTACTAAGGATAGACAGGCAAACCCAAGATAATATTTCAACAATTTGTAGCAGCATGGATGGTAAGACTTCTAGACGTCTAAAACCGATTCAGTTAGACTCGTTCTAATTTAGGGCGGTTTACGCCCTTTTTAGTCACTGAACAGTTGCTAGACGTACAGGTTAAAGCTCATGCCGATCCGAATTCCAGACGAGCTCCCCGCAGCCAATATTCTCAAACAGGAGAATATTTTCATCATGCCCGCCTCTCGTGCGGAGCATCAGGACATTCGTCCACTGCGTGTGTTGATCCTTAATCTCATGCCGAAGAAGATCGAAACCGAAACTCAGCTGCTACGTTTACTTTCAAACAGCGCGCTGCAGATAGATGTCGAACTATTGCGCATCGATGATCGCCCGTCGAAGAACACGCCAAAAGAGCACTTGGATGCCTTCTACCGCAGCTTTGAAGAGATTAAAGATAACTGCTACGACGGCTTTATTATTACTGGCGCACCGTTAGGTCAGATAGCGTTTGAAGAGGTGCATTATTGGGAACGGATGCAAACCATCATGGATTGGTCAAAAAGCCATGTTGTCAGCACCATTTTCCTCTGCTGGGCAGCCCACGCAGCACTAAGCCACTTCTATGGTTTACAACGCCATCTGCGCGAGGAGAAATTATCTGGTGTTTATGAACATCAGGTGCGTGAAGCGGCTAAAGACCACCCGTTGTTACGTGGCTTTGATGGATTTTTCTATGCGCCCCACAGCCGCTACGCCGAAGTCAGAGTAAAAGCGATTGATGAGCATCCTGAGCTGGAGGTGTTGGTTGACTCCGAAAAAGCCGGTTTATACCTGCTAGGTTCGAAAGATGGCCGACAGTTTTTTGTTACTGGCCATCCAGAATATGATGCCAATACCATTGATGATGAATACCGCCGCGATCTTGATGCAGGGATAGACCCGCAGGTCCCGGAAAACTATTACGCTGATAACGATCCAAACCAGCCATACAAGGTGCGCTGGCGCAGCCATGGTAATCTGCTATTTACCAACTGGCTCAACTACCATGTTTATCAGCTCACCCCGTTTAATCTAAACGAAGCGTCTTTGGTTGCATTAAGCCAAGCCCACGCCGAATCGTTATAGGAAGCAGAAGTTTGAACAGAATAGAACGTATTCAGGCACTGGAAACCACACTCAAGCAACGTATTGCCGTTATTGACGGCGGTATGGGCACCATGATCCAGAATCAAAAGCTGGAAGAAGCTGACTATCGTGGTACACGTTTCGCTGACTGGCCATCGGATGTCAAAGGCAATAACGATCTGCTGGTACTGACCCAGCCCGAGCTCATCTACAACATCCATCGGCAATACCTAGAAGCCGGTGCCGATATCCTCGAAACCAACAGTTTTAATGCTACCAGTATCGCCATGGCCGACTACGACATGGAATCTCTGGTGGTGGAGATCAATCGCGAGAGCGCCCGCTTGGCACGCCAAGCGGCAGACGATGTCGCCGCGGAAACAGGTATTCCTCGCTATGTTGCTGGTGTTTTAGGCCCAACTAACCGTACCGCGTCTATCTCACCGGATGTGAATGACCCCGGTTTCCGCAATACCAGCTTTGATGAGCTTGTTGAGGCTTATATTGAAGCGACAAACGCTTTGATTGATGGTGGTTCGGACCTGATCTTAATCGAAACGGTTTTCGATACATTAAACGCCAAAGCCGCGATTTTTGCCGTACAAACGGTGTTTGAGCAGATCGGTTACGAATTGCCGATCATGATCTCCGGCACCATCACCGATGCCTCTGGCCGTACTTTGTCAGGCCAAACCACTGAAGCCTTTTATCATTCTCTGCGCCACGCTAAGCCGATCTCATTTGGCTTGAACTGCGCCTTAGGCCCCAAAGAGCTGCGCCAATACGTGCGTGATCTGTCGCAGATCTCCGAGACCTTTGTCTCTGTGCACCCCAACGCTGGTTTGCCAAATGCCTTCGGTGAGTATGATCTTGACCCGGCAGAGATGGCCGAACATATCAAAGAGTGGGCAGAATCTGGCTTAGTGAACCTGGTCGGTGGCTGCTGTGGTACCACGCCAGAACATATCCGAGCCATGGCAGACGCCGTTGCTGGCGTCGAGCCTCGTCCACTGCCCGAACTGGACATCGCCTGCCGGCTGTCCGGTCTAGAACCGCTGGTAATAGATAAAGACACGCTGTTTGTAAATGTCGGTGAGCGCACCAACGTTACCGGCTCAGCCATGTTTAAACGCCTGATCAAAGAGGAGCAGTATGAAACCGCCCTCGATGTGGCCAAGCAGCAAGTGGAGAACGGCGCTCAGATCATCGATATCAATATGGATGAAGGGATGCTCGACGCTGAAGCGTGTATGGAGCGCTTTCTGAAGTTAATCGCTGCCGAACCCGATATCGCCCGCGTACCTGTGATGATCGACTCTTCAAAATGGGAAGTGCTGGAAGCAGGCCTGAAATGCATCCAAGGCAAAGGCGTTGTTAACTCCATCTCCATGAAGGAAGGTGAAGAAAAGTTCATCGAACAAGCGGTATTGCTGCGCAAATATGGTGCCGCAGTGATCGTGATGGCGTTCGATGAGGTGGGTCAAGCAGATACCCGCGAACGCAAGTTCGAGATCTGTCAGCGCGCCTATAATGTGCTGGTTAACAAAGTCGGCTTCCCGCCAGAAGATATTATCTTCGATCCCAATATCTTCGCCGTCGCTACCGGTATTGATGAACATAACAACTACGCCGTGGACTTTATCGAAGCCACTGCAGACATCAAGCAACACCTGCCCCATGCGATGATCTCTGGTGGTGTATCTAACGTCTCGTTCTCATTCCGTGGTAACAACCCGGTACGAGAAGCGATCCACGCGGTATTCCTGTATCACGCCATTAAAAATGGCATGGACATGGGTATCGTGAACGCTGGTCAGTTGGAGATCTACGAAGAGATCCCGCCAAAGCTGAGGGATGCCGTTGAAGATGTGGTTCTGAACCGCACACCTGATGGTACTGAAAACCTATTAGCTATCGCCGATGAGTATCGCGACAGCGGCGCCGCCAAAGAAGATGATGTCGCTGCAGAGTGGCGCGGCTGGGAGGTTGCCAAGCGTCTTGAACATGCGCTAGTTAAAGGTATAACCGACTTTATCGAAGAAGATACAGAAGAGGCACGCCAACAAGCCGAACGTCCACTGCACGTGATTGAAGGGCCATTGATGGATGGCATGAATGTGGTCGGCGATCTGTTTGGTGAAGGTAAGATGTTCCTGCCACAGGTGGTAAAATCCGCCCGTGTGATGAAACGTGCGGTTGCCTACCTAGAACCCTATATCGAAGCAGAAAAAGATGAAGGCCAGACCAACGGCAAGATCTTAATGGCGACCGTAAAAGGCGATGTTCACGACATCGGCAAAAACATTGTCGGCGTGGTACTGCAGTGTAACAACTACGAAGTGATCGATCTTGGCGTCATGGTACCTGCAGATAAAATCTTGCAAGTAGCAAAAGATGAAAACGTCGATATTATCGGTCTTTCCGGCCTGATCACCCCCTCACTCGATGAGATGGTGCATATGGCAAAAGAGATGCAACGCCAGGGCTTTGACCTACCGCTGATGATCGGTGGTGCCACAACTTCTAAAGCTCACACCGCGGTAAAAATCGAACAAAACTACGATGAACCTGTCGTCTATGTCTCCAATGCATCGCGCGCCGTTGGTGTAGCCAGTCAGTTATTAAGTGCCGAGCATAAACCAGCCTTTAGCCAACGCCTGGCTGAAGAGTACGACACCGTTCGCCTGCAACATGCCCGCAAACAGGGTCAAACCAAGTCGGTGTCATTGGCGGCGGCCCGTGCTAACCAATTCACCACAGACTGGGAAAACTACACACCACCCGTACCCAAGCAATTGGGAGTAACGGTGCTCGAACAGGTCGACCTCAGCCTACTACGTGACTATATCGACTGGACGCCGTTCTTTATGACCTGGCAGATGAAGGGCAAATACCCGAGCATCTTTACTGAAGATGAACAGGGACAGGAAGCCAAACGGATCTTCGATGATGCCAACGCGCTGATCGATCAAGTGATCGCTGATGGCTCACTTAAAGCCGCTGGTGTACTGGGCCTGTTCCCAGCGAACAGTGACGGTGACGACATTCAGGTCTACAGCAACGACGAACGGACAGAGGTCGTGCATACCCTGTATAACTTGCGCCAGCAAGGACAGAAGCGCTCGGGCCAGTTCAACTATTGTGTTTCTGACTTTGTAGCACCGAAATCCAGTGGTAAAGCCGACTATATCGGCGGCTTCGCAGTCACCGCTGGTATCGGTGAGGATGAGCTGGCCAAGTTCTATGAAGCTCAGCATGACGACTATAAAGCGATCATGGTCAAAGCCGTCGCAGATCGTCTGGCGGAAGCCTTTGCTGAATATCTCCACCAGCAAGTACGCAAGGTCTATTGGGGGTACGCCCCGGATGAAGTCCTTAACAATGACGACTTGATCCGCGAGAAATACCAAGGTATTCGCCCTGCCCCCGGCTACCCGGCAAATCCTGAACACACAGAGAAAGCGACACTGTGGAAGCTACTGGACGCAGAAAACGCCACCGGTATAAAGCTGACAGAAAACTTCGCCATGTGGCCTGGCGCAGCCGTATCAGGCTGGTATATATCGCATCCTGAGAGCAAATATTTTGCTGTGGCTCAGATCCAACAAGATCAAGCGGATGACTATATGCAGAGAAAAGGCTGGGACAAAGAGACTGCGGACCGCTGGTTAGCCCCCAACCTGTTTAGTTAAGATTTGAACTGAATGCGAAAGCCCTGTTGATTTAACAGGGCTTTTATTTTTTCGGCACGATACAGCCTCAGAAACTGTCAGATAACTTTACAAAATAAGTGTTACGTCACGAATAGTGAGTAAACAACATAAAAAATAAAGTTATGTATCACAGAATAACAGTTTGGTAACATGTACGAGTCTATCGAATGTGCCTAAGGACTTGCGCATGAATTCTCAATCTTTCAAAGCTATTTTCAAGACTTTTTGTCTTTCCAGCTCTCTTGTTGTTTGTGGTGTAGCTAGCGCTAGCCCAATGAGCACGTACAACCTTATTTTGCAGCAGGATTACAACTTCGAGGGCGGTGACGTTGAAGGACGTACGCTAGTCGGCGGTAATCTAAATGCCGAAGGTTTCGGCGCAGTCTTCGGCTCACGTATTACCGAAGATGGTGATGCCCTGTCTGTCGTTGGAGACATCACGGCAACAAATCTGACCATAGAGCGCGGCGATGTGCGTCATGCTGGCAACCTGAACGTTGGCAATATCAATATGAATGGCGGTGGCACTGTTAATTATGATGCTAGCTTCAATATTGACAGCATTGTGAGTGAGCTAAATTCAGAGTCTTCGTTCTATGCTGGATTAAGCGAAAATGCCAGTTTCAACAGCGTAACAAAAACATTCGAATACGATGGTACGGACGCTCTGGCAGTATTTGATGTCAGCGCTGCAGATATCTTCGCCCAGAACTCCAGTCTATCACTAGACTACGGCTTAGCTGAGACCGTCATTATCAACGTTTCTGGCGCAGATATTCTAGTAGAAGGAGGCGTTAATCTGGTTGATGGCTTCCGCCCCTACGAATTTGGTGCAGAAAACATCCTTTGGAACTTCTACGAAGCCGATTCAGTCAATTTTAATAGTATCGCTATGTCCGGCTCAGTCCTTGCTATTGGCGCGGATGTGAGTGGTGGCGCAGTATTCGACGGCAGCGTTGCAGCTAAGTCCTATACCGGCGGACGGGAGTTTCATCAGTTCCTATTCAACCCGCCAACGGTTGAAGTACCCACGCCAGCTACTTTTGCATTTATGCTTTTGGCTTGCTTTGGTGGTCTAGTACTGCGTCGTCAATCATAATCGATTCGGTTAAGGCAAACGTAAAAGGCTCCTCGCGGAGCCTTTTTTGATCCTGCATGTTGCAGTGGCTTCAATACCATGCCCACCATAACTGGACGCCCCTAAACCAGTTAACTAAATTTAAGTCACCTCTCCTCGTCAAAAAGAAGCGCTGCTGCCTGATGTTTAACTGGCTAAAGAAATCAAAAAAAGCACCGGCCAGCGGCAAAATCGTGCGAAAACGTAGTGGTTCAGGTTCCGTAGCAAACACAATAAAAAAGCCCACAGAAGCGGAAAATAAACTTCGCCGCTTAGGCGTACTAAAACAAAGTGAACAAGACACGGTACGGGAGATAAGAAAGTATATTCGAAATCATCCAAAACAGGCCGCACAGCTAATTAAACTGTGGTTGGAGATGGCCGAGCAACGGGCAAGAGCAGATAAAAAAGACTAAGCGCCGACTCACTTAATGTCACTAGTGCACCACGATATTTAAGTATTAATATTAGAAATCAACATTGATACGAGATCGGCATTAGAATTAGTACCCATTAGCTGGCCAAAGTTAGCTTACAACTCACTGCCTAAGCCCGCATCCGCTTCAAATATACCGGTAATAAACACCTTATAATCAGCTTCACTGTTGCTATGGCAATAGTAATAATTTGGTTCATTTTCACTTGCTATGCAGTTGAACATGAACAGACTTTTAACAGTGACTATTTTTCTATAAGCGACGACAATCAAACTATCAGTTAAGGTATCAACACTCCCAACTTTAGAAGTCATCTACAGCGCCGCCAAAGTTCTACTTATTCACAACACAATGCCATGTTGATGGAATATGGTTAAAGCCTTCCGTTACTTCGCCACTAATAATTTAGGTATTGCTTTAGCAGCCATCTAATGGAGCCTGCAAGCACAAATACACCCGCCCGCATCAGCGCATTCGCAAGTCGTATTCGGCTGATGACTTAGCTCTAGCCCTGTGTCAGCAATGCTCGTCTCGCCTAGCCAGGTTTTTCTGGGATACCGGGGATAGCATCGTCGCCAACCTATCTTTCCCTCTTGAGTTTGTCGGATCATTGCACAAAATAATCCAATTAATGATAAGGAACAAAGAAATGTTAAATACAAAGCTTTAATACACGCATAATAAATTAGATAACGAAGTAAATAACAACGCAGATATAAATCCTTAATTATACCGGCGCCGCTTATTAGCAATTAATTAAACCTTGTTTAAATGAACGCATATAAATTAATAAACCCAATGCTAATTAAACAGATGCTCACCCAATAAAAAACTGCGCGCACTCCACTCTAAATTAAAAACATTCGTAATAACTAAACAAATAGATATAGACATTTGAGTTAATTACTTTTTTGATGTCTTAAGTTAAATATGTTTATTATAAAGGTTACGCAGTTGTTACAATTTTTTAAATGGATTTAATTAGTGTTTTCTTTTGTAGCTATTTGCGTAATGGATGCGTGATGCGGTTTTATAGCGCTACTTTAAATTCAAGGATAAGAAATTTTGATATGAAATTATCTAAATTATTTCTCGCAACACTGGCATTTAGCCAGATCCCCATGGCCGTTGCCCACAATTATGGTGAAGCACTACAAAAATCTATTTATTTCTATGAAGCACAGCAATCAGGTGCTATCCCATCATGGAACAGAAATGAATGGCGCGGTGATTCTGCAATGCAGGATGGTCAAGACAACAATGTTGACCTAACAGGCGGTTGGTATGATGCCGGAGACCACGTTAAATTTGGTTTTCCAATGGCAGCTACAGCGACCATGCTGGCATGGGGTGTCGTTGATTACCGGGATGCTTACGAGCAAACCGGCCAATTAACACATATTGAAAACAACTTACGCTTTGTTGCTGACTACTTTGTGAAAGCCCATGTTGCTCCTAACGTGCTTTACGGCCAAGTAGGTAAAGGCTCAGTTGACCACTCATGGTGGGGAGCTGCGGAAGTGATGCGTATGCAACGCCCTTCCTACAAGGTCGATGCTCAGAACCCCGGCTCAGACTTGGCAGGCGAAACCGCTGCGGCGTTAGCAGCTATCTCAATCGTGTTTAAACAAACTGATCCCACTTATGCCGCAACGTTACTGACCCACGCAAAACAACTTTACAGTTTCGCCGATAAATATCGCGGTAAATACTCTGATTCGATCACTGATGCTAAAGCTTTCTATAATTCCTGGAGCGGCTATCAGGACGAATTAGTATGGGGCGCACTTTGGCTTTATCGCGCCACCGGTGATAGCGAGTTTCTAGTCAAAGCAAAGGACGAATATAAGCATCTAGGGACAGAGTCTCAAACCAATACTAAGTCATACAAGTGGGGACAAGCCTGGGATGATAAGGCGTACGGTTCGTACGTACTGATGGCATCACTCACCGATGAGTCTGAATATCAGGCTGACGCTGAGCGCTGGTTGGATTATTGGACCGTGGGTTATAAAGGCAGCAAAGTACGTTATACACCGGGCGGTATGGCATTCCTCGATACTTGGGGCGCGGCGCGCTACACCGCTAATACTTCTTTTGCAGCACTCGTGTACTCAGATTACTTGAAGTCTCGCGACCTGAAAAAAGACAAAGCAGATATCTACTATAACTTTGCCAAGGGTCAGTTAGATTACATCTTGGGTGATAACCCGCTGAATATCTCTTACCAGATCGGTTACGGCAATTACTATCCAACTAAGCCACATCATCGTACTGCCCACGGTACGTGGAATGACAGCTCTAGTCAGCCAGTGGAAAACCGTCACCTCTTGGTTGGTGCGCTGGTGGGTGGTCCTGGTTTGGATGATTCATGGACCGATGATCGTGGTGATTATGTTAAGAATGAAGTAGCGACAGATTACAACGCGGGCTTTACCTCTGCGCTAGCACGCTTGTGGCTAGATGAGGGTGGCACACCGATTCCGGCATCTCAGTTCCCAGTAGCGGAAGTCCGTGATACCGAATTATTTGTTGAAGCCAAGGTTAACTCTGAAGGTCCACGTTATATCGAGCTAAGTACAAAGGTGCACAACCACACTGCTTGGCCTGCAAGAACAACCAGTAACTTGAAGTTTCGTTACTGGGTTGATTTAACCGAAGTTTATGACGCTGGCTACACCGCGAATGACGTATCTGTATCAACAGCATATTCTCAAGGTTCGGGCATCTCCGGTTTACACGCCTGGGGAGATAAAGCTGACAACCTGTACTACGCCGAAGTTAGTTTAGAAGGTGTCGACGTTTATCCGGGTGGCCAATCAGCCTCGAAAAAAGAGGTGCAGTTCCGTTTGTCTCTACCCACCAATACCAATCGTTCTGATTGGGATAACAGCAATGACCCTTCGTGGGATAACTACGGTTCAGGCACCAAGAACGCACCGAAGATCGCGCTCTACGATGGTGACACCTTAGTTTGGGGTGAAGAGCCGAGTGCCTCTTGTGGTGACAGCACGGGTATCAACTGTGCGCCAGTAGCCAAAGGGGCACAACTAGTCACCGCTTATGAAACACCGGTACAGGCCATGCTGATGGGTAGCGATAGTGATGGTTCCATCGCTAAGTACCAAGTGGCGATGCAGCCGCAGCAAGGTGTAGTCAGTATCGACGGTGATATCGCGCAATATACGCCTGACAACGGTTTCTTCGGTGACGATAAGTTCAGCTTTACTGTGGTTGATAACGATGGCGCAGTGTCTTCTGCCGCTGACGTGACAGTACAGGTGGCTGCGCCAATCATCCCTGCCGTAGCAATCACATCACCCGCGGATGGCGGTGAAGTGAAAGCCGGTGAGTCAATTGATGTACGCATTAATTTAAAGAATGCCCATGGCGCCAACCTTTACGTAGACGGTATTTTGATTGATAGCCGTGTGGGTAATGGTTCGATCAAAGTACAGATACCAGATCAAGCAACGCAAATTGAAATCACTGTGGTAAGCACTGATGAACAAGGTGAAGAACTTGCCGCACAAGACAGTTTAAGACTGACCGTGGTTGAAGAAGCTGATCCCGTAGATCCGGTTGATCCTGTCGATCCAATTGATCCGGTACAACCAGGAGATATCAGCTGCCAGATTGGTTCCGTAGATCAGTGGCACAGCGGATTTGTTTTAAACAACATCAGCATCACCAATAACGGCAACGAAGCTATTGATGGTTGGAAAGTGAAACTGTTGTTCAACGAATCTGTTGCCTTTGTGAATGGTTGGAATGGTGTGATGGAGATGACAAGTAATGGCCGCGTGCTTCACGTTAGCCATATGTCTTACAACAGCAAAATCCAACCCGGACAAAGTACCAGCTTTGGCTTGCAAGGTGAGCACGGCGGTAATTTTACTGCCCCTGATTGCCAGCTAGATAAGTAAATTTTTGATAGATCGTCCACCGAACGGCTGCTCGCAAGGGCAGCCAATATCAAACAAAAATGAAGAAATATGATGAAGAAATTTAAACGGAATTTATTGTCTCAGCTTACTTCGGCCGCACTGTTTACCTCATTGAGTGTTGGTGCTATCGCAGCACAGTCGACAAACAACGACGACTGGCTGCACGTAGAAGGTAATCAAGTTAAAGACATGTACGGCAATACAGTTTGGATGACAGGTGCCAACTGGTTTGGTTTCAATACCACTGAGCGTGTATTTCACGGCCTTTGGTCTGTCAATCTAGAGAATACGCTGCAAAGCATTGCCGATCGTGGGATTAACATCCTGCGAGTACCTATCTCTACAGAGTTGCTTTATGAATGGCAGAATGGTCAGGCATCTAAAGCGCAAGTAAATAGCCACACTAATCCAGATCTTGCCAATGCGACCTCACTGGATGTTTTCGATGCCATGGTCGTTGCGTCGAAAAAAGTCGGTTTAAAAATCTTACTCGATGTTCATAGTGCCGAAGCCGACAACATGGGTCACTTTGCACCGCTTTGGTATAAGGGTGAAATGACGTCAGAGGTGTTCTACTCCACATGGGAGTGGGTAACTGAGCGTTATAAAAATGATGACACCATTATTGCGTTTGATTTAGAGAATGAGCCCCATGGCAAACCTTGGGCAGACAGCGAATTTGCCAAATGGGATAACTCCAGCGACGAAAATAACTGGAAATATGCCTGCGAAACGGCGGCAAACCGTATTCTCGACATCAACCCAAATATGTTGGTGATGTGTGAGGGTATTGAGTCTTTCCCTGTGGATGGTAAAACATGGACTAGCCGTAACGATGATAGCTACCACAGCACTTGGTGGGGCGGAAACCTGCGCGGCGTGAAAGATTACCCAGTTGATTTAGGCGACCGCCAAAGTCAGTTTATGTATTCGCCCCATGATTACGGCCCATTGGTTCACAAGCAGCCTTGGTTCTATGCCGGATTTAATAAGGATTCACTCTATAAAGATGTCTGGAAAGACAACTGGATGTTCATTCATGAAGACAACATTGCCCCGCTATTGATTGGTGAATGGGGCGGCTTCATGGATGGTGGAGACAATGAAACATGGATGGTTGCAATGCGTGACCTGATCATTGAAAACCGCCTGCACCATACTTTCTGGTGTATCAACCCGAACTCTGGCGACACCGGTGGTTTGTTGGACCATGATTGGACAACATGGGATGAAGAAAAGTACGCCCTGTTTGAGCCTAGCTTATGGAAAAATGAACAAGGTAAATTCATTGGTTTAGATCACCAGATCGCTTTGGGCAGCAGTAAAACAGGCCTTAGCCTGAATGAGTATTACCAGAACCAAACCACGTCGGTCACCATCTTATCGCCGCAAGCGGGTAGTCAGGTAATGGCTGGAGCCAACGTCAATATTGGTTACAACTTAACCAAAGCCGAGAAAGTAAACGTTTATGTGGATGGTAAGTTCGTAAAAACAGGCCCAGCCACGGGCAGCGTCAGTGTGAAAGCGCCTGCTGATGAAGGTAACTTCACCATTAAGCTAGTGGCGGTCGATAACGCTGGAACTGAACTATCTGAAATGGATTCCGTGTCTTTGACCGCGGTTCAAGAAGCACCTTTGAACCCTGAGATTGGCCTAAAATCCCCTACCGATGGTACTCAAGTTGAAGTCAATGCACCCATTAACATAGAAGTGTCTTTAAATGATGCGGCTGGTTTTGAGGCAGTATTGGGCGGCGAAACCATGCGCTTTGATGGTATGCGTGGTCAGATCAACGCACCAGCGACGGCCGGCAGCTATGAGCTGGTAGTCACCGCACTGGATGATCAACAGCAGTCATTGCAGGTCAGCGACCGTACCATGATTGAAGTGGCTGCCGTTGAAAGCGGTGAAGTGTCTTGTGAGCTGGGATCGGTTGATGTCTGGCATTCAGGCTTCGTTCTCAACAACATTAAGGTCAGCAACAACAGCGGTGACAAAGTGACGGCATGGCGTGTGGTACTTGAATTCCCCACCGCTGTCGCTTTGGTTAATGGTTGGAACGGCGAATTCTCAGCCGAAGCGCAATCAATCAAGGTAAGCAACGTGTCCTATAACGGCAATATCAATCCGGGCCAAAGCACCTCATTTGGTCTGCAAGGTAGCCACAGTGGCGACTTTAGCGAGCCGACATGTCACGTGGAATAGTCGCTTAGTTCAAGTGTTGCGGAGTGCGTAGGAAAAAGCGCCTACCGCAACATTTATGACGATCGACTGAACAGCCGAGCCCCGCATATGTGGAGCTCGGCGCATAGGCGACTAAAACACCACATCGAACAATGAATAGGTCACTTTGGCGCTCTGACGAGGAACTTCAACGGCTTGAAAATGTTCTTTGAATAAATCGATCGGTAAGATACTGGCCCCAAAAAGAGAGCATAAGATCAGAGCCGACGAACTGCGTCAATCAGTACTGAGATCTATTCAATAAACGTTCGCGATCCCGCCTTAGGTGAACAGCGAGTAGAGCATAGCTTTTGACACTGACATAACAGGTTTAACTAACTAAAAAAATGGATAACCCGCTAGTGGAAGAATCATCCGCCAGCGCCAAGTAACGCCATCGCAATCAGCAAAAGACACAAGCACGACTGCAAGAAAGCTAAAACGGTTAGGTGTTCTAAAGCAAAGTGAGCAATAAACCGTTAGAGCGATCAGAAAATATCTTCGAAACAACCCGAAACGAGCAGATCAATTAATACAGCTATAGTAGGAACTCGCAAAGAAAAATAAGAGTAATGCAATTAAAATAGATAAATAGGATCTGAAACATATCGATTTCTTTTGGCGTCATGTTGACGTGTACAAATCCCTACAGAGGAAAGATCGACGACTACGCCTAACCTATCGTCCAACTGAATCCGTTCCCATGCCTTTTTCATACCGTCTGACCACCTTATATCGTCAAAAACAAAGATCGTATTCGGCGTTGAGCACTTCAGTATCTCTTCAAAATAATCCAATGTAGGCTGATATTGGTGATGACCATCAATAAATGCCAAATCGACAGTTCCCATTTGGGATAACGCCGACGATAAGGTTTCACTAAAAAGCCCTTCAATATAATTTACATTATCTAATCTGATAGCTTGATGCACTTCCCTAGCCAACCTCTGACGATAGGGCGAGGCATCCAAAGTAAACAATCTACCCTCGCCCCCCCCTGCTTTTAAGCCTGCGCCGATAAAAGCGGAAGAAAGACCTACATTAGTTCCCAACTCAATAACATTAAGCGGTTTAACTGATTGTGCCAACAAGAAAAGAAGGCGGCCGGGTGCAGGCGGCTTACTGACCAAGCAGGCATCTCTAATTGATACATTGTCATCATACAAGCCCGCTCGCCCAAGGCTACCATCGTTTAAAGAAGTCCGGCACTTTAAAAGGCGCTCACGTTGCTGTTCTATTTGATCAATCCACCGCTGTTCAAACTCAGCAAGTGGTTGCTGGCTTCTCAAAAGTACTTCTCTAATCTCACCAGCTTTCCCTAATTCCAACTCTCCTAATCGTTCGATAATAGAGGCATTTGAATTATTGCGCGCAAACATATTTATTTTCTTATAAGCATTTGCCGCAAGAGGTATCTGTTTTAACCAATTTCTCATATTCACTTTCGCTCCCAATTGTGAGGCTTAAAGCAAAAAACGTATACAACACCAATGGCTTAACTTGGGTTAAACAAACGCCTTTTGTAATAAATTAGAAACTACTCAACTCAGAACTGCATATAGGAATGTAAGAAAGCTGAAAAAACAGGCCAGCAAAACTGCTACACATCCATTGCAGCTAATGAGGATTCTTCCCTAAGAATAAGTCTCTTAAAGAATTTCAAAAAATATGATAAAGGTCAAGAAATTTAGATAACTTCAAATAAATAAAACAATCACTAATTTAGAGAGCGTCAATCACTAAACAAACCCACCTCAATGGTGCGCTAATTAGTAAATAAAGTGTTTATTTAAAATGATATTCTCACATTTGTTTTTGATAAAACTTGAAGGTTTTAAATAGTAAAATCAGGAATATACTAAATAATAGAGAGAGGAAAATATAACTTCTATAACAACAACAGCAATGCCGCAGCACCAGCAATAACGCTCGGAGACCACCACGGAAGTTGGAACTCGGTTTCTCCGACGGGTGTTGCATCATCAGCCGAAATAACCGGCTCCATCTTTTTGCGCCCTTCCATTTGGTGGATCTCCACCATTGAGGGTCGATCTTTAGGGATAAAACCAACGGAGTCGTCTGAGTGCAAGACCTTGTCGAGGGTAAAGAAATAGCTTTTCCCCTCATGGGTGTGTAAAACCAAAGTGTCACCGCTTTCAATACCAGTCAGCCAGGCTTGGCGTTTACCCAACTCTGCGTCAGGTTCAGATACGGGCACAGCCACATAACGGGTTGTGGTGCAGGCAGACAGCAGAATTGCCATAACAAACATTATCAACTGTCTTCGCATTACCGTTTCTCTTATTCCATAGCTATTGGCCGCGGAGTTAACGCGGCACAGTATTCATTAAAGCGTTTATTGAATTATGCGTCTTTCGATTTAAAGGGCAGCAGCGACTTCAGCACCGTCACGAATAGCACGTTTAGCATCAAGTTCTGACGCCAGTTTCGCACCACCAATCAAATGCACTGACGCACCTTGCTGTAACAACTCGTCATAAAGATCGCGCTTTGATTCTTGTCCCGCGCAGAGAATAACATGATCAACATTCAGCAGTTGCTGCTGACCTTCAACTTCAATATGTAAACCATCGTCATCAATTCTCAGATATTGCACGGCTGCCATCATCTTAACGCCATGTTGCTTCAGTGCTGCCCTGTGGATCCAGCCAGTCGTTTTGCCCAGACCGGCGCCTACTTTACTGCTTTTTCGTTGCAGCAGATATATCTGACGGTGCGATTTATCTTGTTTACTTTCACTTGCCTGCTTTATATCAGGCTTTTCTTTTAAACCACCTGGCGTAGCCAATGCCGGATCTATACCCCAGGTATCTAACCAGCGAGGTAAATCGGTGGTCGTCGATGGATGCCCTTCAACCAGATACTCCGCTACATCAAAGCCAATGCCACCAGCACCAATAATCGCGACCTTTTCCCCTACCGGTTGATGCTCTCGCAACACATCGAGATAACCCAACACCTTATCGTGATCGATACCTGGGATCGGTGGCGTTCGTGGCGTAATCCCCGTAGCGATGATAATTTCGTCGAATTGTTGCGATAACAGTGACTCACAGGTTTGCGCTTCCCCTAAGCATTGCTCAACCCCCGCGATCATCAAACGATGACGGAAGTAACGTAGGGTTTCGTAAAACTCCTCTTTGCCGGGGATCTGCTTGGCGTAATTGAACTGCCCGCCAATATCGTTATCTTTGTCAAACAACATAACTTGATGACCACGCTCCGCTGCATAACAAGCCGCCGACAAGCCCGCAGGGCCGGCACCGATCACTGCGACGCGTTTGGCTTGTATCGCAGGTTTAATGACTAATTCAGTTTCATAACATGCCAGAGGATTGACTAAACAACTGGCACGCTTGCCTTTAAATACATGGTCGAGACAGGCTTGGTTACAAGCGATACAGGTATTAATCGCTTCCGCTTGGCCGGCAGCAGCCTTGTTAACAAAGTCAGCATCAGCCAACATAGGCCTCGCCATCGACACCATATCGGCATCGCCTCGGGTGAGGATATCCTCAGCCACTTGCGGATCATTAATTCTATTAGTTGTAACTAAAGGTATCGAGACTTCATCTTTTAGTTTGGCCGTAACCCAACTAAATGCAGCGCGGGGAACACTGGTTGCGATGGTTGGTACCCGTGCTTCATGCCAGCCGATCCCCGTGTTAATGATGGTAACGCCAACTTGCTCCAGCCACCTAGCCATCGTAGGCAGCTCTTTCATACTCACCCCTTGATCGACCAGTTCCAGCATCGACAACCGGAATACAATAATAAATTCTTTACCAACCTGAGCACGGATCGCTTTGATGATCTCCAATGGAAAGCGCATACGGTTTTCCAGCGAACCGCCCCACTGGTCGTTACGTTTGTTGGTACGCGGGCAAACAAACTGATTGATCAGATAACCTTCTGATCCCATCACCTCAACGCCGTCATAGCCCGCTTTCTGCGCCAGTGTCGCTGTTTTAGCAAACTGCTTGATCGTGCGTTTGACCATACCGTCAGTCATCGCTTTTGGCTTAAATGGGTTGATTGGCGCCTTGATGGCGCTGGGTGCAGCAGAAAATGGGTGATAGGCATAACGCCCCGCATGCAAGATCTGCAAGCAGATCTTGCCGTCATGCTGATGTACGGCATCTGTAACCTTTCGATGTTTAGCCACCTGAAAGCCAAAGCTGAGCTGTGAACTATGGGGAGCTAGGCGGCCCCGAAAATTTGGTGAGATCCCCCCCGTCACAATTAAGCCAACCCCACCTTTGGCACGGGCGGCATAAAAAGCCGCCAATTTATCAAAACCACCCCGCTCCTCTTCCAAGCCGGTGTGCATTGAACCCATCAACACTCGATTACGTAGAGAGGTAAAACCCAAGTCGAGGGGAGTCAGTAAGTTGGGATAGCTTTTGTTTGTCATGGTGTAGGGTCATCTTTCATTTATTGTTTTTGTTGTACCCAGCTTAATGGTCATACCAGTTGTCGGCAAGTGGCATAGTTCTAATTTGCTACATCTGGTAATTACAATTATTTACAAATTCCGTTACGTTACTTGCCCACAAGGATTTAACATTTCAGTGTGCCCTAATCGGATTAGAAGATTTGATGAAATATCTAAAGAAGTTTTTCAGCTTTATTGGCAAAGCGCTGACCACCACCCGTTCGGTATTAACCAACTTGTTGTTTGTGGTCTTCCTGCTGGTGTTCCTCACCACCCTATTTGCTGACAAAGGGCCTAGCATGCCCGAAAAAGCAGCCTTAATACTGAGTATTCAAGGCAATGTGGTAGAGCAAAAAGTATCAGTTGATCCCGCAGAAGCCTTCACTAAACAGTTATTAGGCGGTAAAGAGAAGCCAAAAGAAACGCTACTCAAAGATATAATCTTCGCCATCGAAAACGCTCAACATGACCAACGCATCAAAGCATTAGTCATCGAAACCCGTGACATGGCGCCCACTGGCCTCAACAAGTTGCAAGCGATCGGTGCCGCCATTGAGGCATTCAAAGCTTCCGGCAAGCCGGTGTTTTCTATCGGTGACTACTACGCACAACATCAATATTATCTAGCCGCCCATGCGGATGAGGTCTATCTCAACCCCCAAGGCATGGTGATGCTGGAAGGCTTCGGGCGCTATCGCACCTACTTCAAATCGTTGTTGGAAAAACTAAAAGTAACGCCCCATGTGTTCCGCGTTGGTACCTTTAAATCCGCGATAGAGCCTTATATTCGTGATGATATGTCGCCAGCCGCAAAAGAAGCCAATATGGCCTGGATGAATGACCTGTGGACGGCGTACAAGCAGGACATTGCGACACAACGAGGCCTTGACGAAGAGAAGCTGAATTTCTCCATCCAGTCGCTATTAAGCAACTTAAAAGCTGTGGATGGTGACTTCGCACAGATGGCACTGAACACGGGGCTGGTTGATGGCTTGAAAACTCGTGAAGAACTGCGTCAACCGATCATTGAGGTGGTTGGCCAAGATCCTGAGCACAAAAGCTTCAACCAAGTATGGTTACAAGAATATCTAGCCGTTATTCGCCCACACCAGGCTCCCCATGAGCATAAAGACCGCGTCGGCATCGTCATTGCTAAAGGCACCATCTTAAATGGTGACCAACCAGCGGGCACCATTGGCGGTGATAGCACTGCGCGTTTGCTTCGCCAAGCTCGGCTGGATGATGCAATTAAAGCGGTTGTACTGCGCGTGGACAGCCCAGGCGGTAGTGCTTTCGCCTCAGAGCTGATCCGAAACGAAGTTGAAGAGCTGAAGCGAGCAGGTAAACCTGTGGTCGCATCAATGAGTACCTATGCAGCCTCCGGTGGTTACTGGATATCTGTCAGTGCTGATGAGATATGGGCGGCACCGACCACCATCACTGGCTCCATCGGCATCTTCGGCATGATCACCACGATAGATCGTGCCCTTGATCATATCGGCGTGCACACAGACGGCGTAGGCACAACGGACATTGCCGGGTTAGGCATTACCCGTCCGTTAGATCCTGGCGTCAGCGAAATCATCCAGCGCACCATCGAGCACGGTTACCACCAGTTTATCGGGCTGGTTGCTGAAGAACGTGAAATGACCCCTGAGCAGGTCGACAAGATCGCTCAAGGCCGCGTTTGGAGCGGTAAACAAGCATACGAACTCGGCTTAGTAGACAATTTGGGCACACTGCAAGATGCAGTGTCTGCAGCAGCTGATTTAGCTGGTCTCAGTGCTTATGATGTTGATGAGGTTCAGCGCCCCATGAGTTTCAGAGAACATTTGGTCAATCAACTGCTTAATGGCAGTGCCATGGTCATGGCTAACGAACAGGGTCAAGAGTTCAGTGGTTTCCAACCCCAGAGTCAGATCATGATCGAGTTAAAGCGCATGTTTAGTGACCTGTCGGTACTGAATGAGCTAAATGATCCAATGGGTGCCTATGCTCGTTGTCTGGGCTGCGAAATCTATTAAACTCATAACAATTTTTCTCATCTGAAAAACGTTAAAAAGGTCGTATTTGCCAATGGCAGATACGACCTTTTCACGTATGCTAGCAATATGAAAAGACGTAAAATTTATATCGCCTATACAGGCGGCACTATCGGTATGCGCCAATCTGCCCATGGCTATATTCCCGAACCCGGCTTCCTACAAGACGTGTTGCAGAAAATGCCTGAGTTCCGCCGTGAGGAGATGCCCGATTTTGAGATCCATGCCTATCAGCCGCTGATTGACTCATCTGACATGACGCCGACCGATTGGCAAAATATTGCTGACGATATTGCTCGTAACTATGACAAATATGATGGTTTTGTTGTCCTGCATGGCACAGACACCATGGCATATACTGCCTCGGCGTTGTCATTTATGTTGCAAGACTTAGATAAACCCGTGGTAGTCACGGGCTCACAGATCCCGCTGGCTCAATTACGCTCTGATGGTAGAGAAAACTTGCTGGATGCCCTTTTCTTGGCAGCCAACTACCCAATTCCAGAGGTATCTCTGTGCTTTAATCACACGCTATTTCGTGGCAACCGCACAACTAAAGTCCACGCCGATGGCTTTAATGCCTTCGGTTCGCCAAACTTTCCCCCGCTACTTGAAGCGGGGATCCAGATCCAATTAGTCAGTGGCGAAGTGAAACGACCGTCAGGTAGGCCTCTGCGCGTTCAATCCGTCACATCGCAACCGATCGGTATGGTCAGCCTATATCCAGGGATCTCTGCAGACGTGATCGCCAATATCTTACGCCAACCGGTCAAAGCCATGCTGTTACACAGCTATGGCGTAGGGAATGCGCCGCAACATAAGCAAATGCTCGAGCTGCTCAAGCAGGCATCGGATCAAGGGATCATTTTGGTGAACTGCACCCAGTGCCTGAAAGGCAGTGTCAATATGGATGGTTATGCCACAGGACAAGCATTGCGAGATGTTGGTGTGATCAGTGGCTATGACATGACCACAGAAGCCACGCTGGCGAAACTGCACTACCTACTCAATCAAGCACTCTCCCCTGCGCAGATAAGAGAAAAAATGCAGATAAGCTTAAGAGGCGAGCTAAGTAAGCACTAACGCCTTTAGCGACGCAGCACACCTTTCTGGCCGTAAAACTCCGCGCTACCCGGCGCCTTTACTAATTAAAAGGCGCCATTTTCTTTTAACAGAGCAAAAATTCCTTCAGCCATTTGCTGATAACCTTGTTGATTGAAATGCACATAATCAGATTTCAAGCTTGGTGAGCGTTGAAGTGCCGCCATTAAATTACCGTCAAACACCAGATCGTACTCTTCTGCTAATTCTCGATATAAAGCGGCAGAGCTGGAGAACAAGCTTTTTTCCGGTATGCCGACTAATACCACTGGGATCCCTCTGCCCTGTGCCATCTCGATCATCTTTGCCAAGTTCTGTTTTGTCTCGTTAGCTGGGCGATTCTGAAGAATATCATTCCCGCCTTCAATCAAGAGCAATAGCTCCGGCATCGTCTGATCCAATAGGAAAGGTAAACGCTCGATACCTTGTTTAGTCAGCTCTCCCGAGACCCCGGCATTTATCACGTCACGGCCACTAAGCTCCGCCAATACTGACGGATAGCTATAAATACGCTCAACGCCATAGCCTGCTGTCAGACTATCACCAAACGCCAAAATACGCGCACCATAGGGTAGCGGTTGTAACTTGGGCTGCGAACAACCGGATAAAGTCATAGTCATTATGACTAATAATGTTGCGAGCCAATTGCAACGACAGAACACTGCTCTCTCCTCTTTTGCTATCGTCGGTAAATAAAGCGCCAGAAACAAAAGAAGCACCCGAAGGTGCTTCTGCAAACCAAAACATCAATGGGTCTAAGCTGTTAAAGCACGCTCAAAACGCTTCAACGCATCTTCATCCGCTTTCGTCACAGCGCCCGCTTCTAACCACTGCCAAAACAGGTTCTCTACCGAACGCTCGCTATCACCACTGCCATTCATACGTGCTTGTAACAGGGTCAAACGCAGTTGCTGGCGCAGCGCATCACTATTATTGGGCGAATCGAGCCCTGCCAGTAGCTCTGCTTCGATAGTCAAGCGTTCACGTATCTCTGCATCAGCCGGCTTTTCTGCGCCCTTCTCTTGCCACTGTTTGACAGTTTTTTGCCAACGTTCAGGCAATGACTGCAATAGTTCATCACTATTCGCCGTCACCGCTTCAATCAATACTTGATAGTTTCGCTGTTCCTGCTGTTTTTGTCTGGCCGCAATCGCTTCCATGGCTTGTCTGCGCAGATCATCCATTTCAGCTTCCAACTCGCGACGGTCTCGATGAGCGGTCTCACCAATAGCGTCGGCAGCTTGCTGCGCCTGAGCAATACTCTGACGTAACGCCGCGTCATCTTCAGCGGCTGCGATCGCTGCCGCAAATTCACTAAGCACGACTTTATAAGCGTCAGCATTACTCTGCCACTGCTCTCGTTGCTCGGTACGTGAGGCATTGCGCTGCTCGCGGAGCTGCTGCCCCACATACTGGAAACGCTGCCAAAGTGACTTTTCATTCGCACCAGCATAACCGGCATCACGCCACTTTTTCATCAAGCCATCGAACTGCTCGGAGGAACCCGTGGCATCGGAAAGATCGAGCGCTTCTGCTTGTTTAAGTAGCTGCTGTTTCTGTGCTTCATTCACGCTATACAGCTGCTTCAATACATCGGTAACTTTACGCGACGCTTTTACAAACCGATTTTGCACCGCTTTCCGCTTGGCAAAATCAATCTCGCCGCACTGACGCCACTTATTGGACAGCTGACGATACTTTGATTCAAGATCATTGAGTGCCAGCGGGGCCTCTTTGTGCTGTTCATACAACGCCTGAACCGCTTTGATCACCTCTTCACGCTCTTGCAGGTGCTTCTCCCGCTCCTGCTGCTGCTCACCATAAAATTGACGACAGATCTCAAACGCTTTTTCACTTAGCGTATCAAACTGCTCCGCAAGCGGTGTCCAACTTGCTTCGTTACGATCCACTTCCAGCAATTGCCAACGACGACGAGCGTCTTTAACGGCATCGGCCTGCACTTTTGGATCCTCGGCGGGAGATTCAGCAAGCGCCTTAATCTCTTCCAGTAGCGCATCGGCTTTGGGTGCCGCAACCAATTGATGCCACTCCAACAACTCCTGCTCTACCGCCGCTAACTTCTGATAACGTTTATCAAAGCGACGCTTAGCCTTATCAGATAGCAATGCATAAGGCTTTGCCAGACGATGAAACTCTCGCACTGCCACTTTTAAACGCCCTGCTTGTTGATGGCGCTCAGCTTTACCCAGAAGCTTGTCTACGGTTTCTTCTGCTTCTTTGCGCATCCTAAACAGGGCTTTCTTAGCTTTTTCCAGTGGCGTGGTCAGCTCGTTGACCTGCACACGTAAACCGTCAGGTAAAGGTAAGTCTGAAACCGCTCGCCATTGTCCGCGCCACTCGGCTAGATCGGTCAGGAAAGTCTCGCTGTCAGCATCAATCTGTTGCAACGGGGCAACTAGCGCTTCTGCCTTAGCCAGCTGGGCAGGTAAGTCCTCTAGCTTGACAAGCTGTTCAGTCACGTCCGCTGCAAGCTTGGATAGTGCCATCCAATCTGATTCATTTAATGCTTCAGCGCCTAACTGTTGTTTGAGAGCTGATAACACTTCGGTAAGCGGCTGAATATCAAACGCTTGCTGCTGTTCGATCAACTTATGGATCGCTTTGATATCAACCTGTAAGGCTTCGAAGCCCCCACGCAACATAGCGGCATTTTCTAACTTTTCGTTTGCCGCTTTTTCTTGCGCTTCCGCCTGTTGCCATATTGCCATTAGCTCCTCTAACCGGGCATAAAGGCGTTTAGCAATGCCTTCATGTTTGGCTTGCCACGGCGCAAGCAGTTCCAGTGGCTCCAGCTCTTTGGCTAATGACTGCCAACGGATCTCAAGCTCATTGGCTTTGTCACCTAATGAACGTTGCTCCACCGCCTGTGGCTCGGTCAATTTTTCCGTGACCCCTTGCAGCTGCGCTAACAGCAGCCGGGCTTGCTCATTTAACTCTGCTGGACGCTCTTTAGCGCGCTGTAGCGCTTCAAGTTTGGATACAAAAAACGCTTGTACTTCACTGTTGCCAGCCTTTTTTGCCAAGCGGCGCATCTGCTTTTCATCATCAATCTTGGTAGCAGCCCAAAGCGCTATCTCCGTTGACGGATCGGAATCTGCCGCATCAATGTAGCAACGGGCTTTGTTAATACGTTCTAGAGCCGACTGACGCAAGCTGTCAGCAGGCAGTTGCCGCCAAACAGCTTCGAGGTATTTACGATCCTTACAATCACTGACAAAAGCGGAGACTTGGGCAGTATCTAGCGGAGAGGCTGCAGTGATGATATCTGTCACATGTTGCAACGCCGCCTTCTTCAGACCATCGTCACGCTCTTCACCGGCTGCTAACCACCACAGTGATAATTCATTTAGTTTTTCCAGCGCCAAGCGTCTAACCTGACGGTGACCATCGTTGAACGCAAGCTCACGGAGAATGGTGCGATGGGGTTGATTACTGCTGTCGAGTTCAGCAATGGCGGATTGACGTTTAGCTGGGTCTTTATGTTGCCAGGCGGGGCGGAATAAATTTTTAAATATCATCGTGTCTAAACCTTGCGATAGGCTCTACTGTCTGTCCCTTGAACTGCTGCTTTAAATCGTTCTTGGATAGATGTACCAAGGATCCGTCTTTAGCCACGTTCATATGTTGTGTTTGGTCTAATTTGGTCGCCTGATAGGCGATCACCAACTGCATCGCGTTCTCTTTTTGCTCATCAGAAAGCGAATTGCCATCGGGCCACTTACCAAGTTCTACTGCGGTTTTCAGCCGCTGGTAGCTTTCAAAATCGAGTTTGTTCACCAGCTCGATAATATCCATTTAATAAAGACCTATTGTTTCTTACTAAAAATCAACCAGATACGCAGTGCGATATACCAAATAAAGCCTGCGGCTGACATCGTTTGACCCGCTGTACGTTGCCAATCAGTTTGCAACTCACCATCAAAAAAGGTGACGGCAAAACCTCCAACAAACAGCAATAATGCCAGGAACTGCTGTGTCATGATCCGCTGCTGGCGCTTAATAGCAAAAACCCTCTGCTGACTCGCCCGCTTCTCATCATCCATATCGCCAAATGCGTAACCGCAATGCTGACAAACGTCTGCTCGATCTGAGATCCGTTTGTTACAACAGGGACATGGAACAATCGCCATCACACCTTCCTCTTACTAAGCCAAAAACGAAAGAGAGGCATTATGAAATAATTGGCGTTCGATTAAAACTAAAAGGCCCCATCTTGGGGCCTTTTAGTTCATCCGAGTTAATCTTTTCGCTCACTTCGCTGCTGATAAAAATCAGTCCAATAGTCAGCGACGGTGGTTTTCATCTCTCTGCAGAGGATCATGATGCCGAACAGGTTTGGTAGCGTCATCAGTACGATAGCCACCGCAGCCAAATTCCAGACAACGGTAGTATCAGCAACCGCGGCCCATAAGAAGCCGGCACAATAAAAAACCCGATACGGCATCACAGCCTTAACGCCGAGCAGATAGGTCACCGCCCTATCACCATAATATGACCATGCGATAGCAGTTGAGAACGCAAATAGCAGCAAACCGATAGAGACAATGTACTTACCGTAATCCCCAAAAAAACCTTTCGTAAACGCTTTGGTCGTTAACGCCGCAGAGTGCAACAGGGAACGCCCAGTCACTTCCAGCTCTGAGTTAACCAATTTGCCTTTCTCGATCTTCATCTCGCCACTGTAGGGATGGCCGCCAACTAAATAGATGACATCTTCGGCCACCGAATGCGCATTGATCAGCGTATATTCAGGGGCAATGGCAACACCATCCTTAACCGTAACACTGCCGGTATAGGGCTCAACCTTGGCCTCATTACTACCGATAAGGAAACTGGATAAAGCGACCCTATCTGCTTCCGCGGTGTCTGTGTATTGGCCACTCAAATAGCGCATATCCGCTGTTTGGAAGCTATTTTGATGTTTTTCCGTCCACACGCCGGACGACAAGATCACCAAGCCAGTCAAAGTACAAACAATGATGGTATCGATAAAAGGTTCCAGAATAGACACAATCCCTTCCGATACTGGCTCATCAGCTTTAGCTGCGGCGTGAGCGATTGGTGCAGAGCCTTGACCCGCTTCATTAGAAAACAGACCTCGCCCAACCCCTTTATTGAATGCATAAGCAAACGATGCCCCTAAAAAGCCACCCGCAGCAGCGGAACCAGAGAATGCATCAGAGAACACCGAAACCAAAGAGGGAAGAATATTTTGATAGTTATAAAAAATAACTGCGAGAGCACCGATGACGTAGATAAACGCCATCAAAGGCACAATTCTCGAGGTCACTTTCGCGATACGATGGATCCCACCCAAGATAACCAAAGCGAGCAATACCGTCAGTACGCCACCAGTCAACAAAGGTTCAAGCCCAAAAGTGGACTCCATGCTGCTGGCAATATTGTTAATTTGCGGCAGGTTTCCGGTACCAAATGAGCTAATCACGGTAGCGATAGCAAAAATAACCGCCAGCCATTTCATATTCAACCGGCGATCCATGTAATACATAGGCCCACCCGCCATGGTGCCATCGGCGGTTTTCACCCGGTATTTATGTGACAACGTCACCTCAACAAACTTAGTCGTCATACCGAAAAAAGCGGTCGCCCACATCCAGAACAATGCCGCAGGACCACCAATATGGATCGCCAAAGCAACACCGCCGATATTGCCGGTACCCACAGTGCCGGAAAGCGCAGTAGTTAGCGCTTGAAAGTGAGTGGTATCACCCATCGCACTCTTTATATCGTACTTGCCACGAACCACTTTCCACGCGTGACCAAAATAACGGATCTGAGGAAACTTTAAGTAGACGGTGAAAAACAGCCCCACGCCAAGTAGCACGAATGGAAACCAAGCGGCGGAGCCGAGGAATCCATCTAACATCAATAGAAAATCATTTAGCCCCTGCACGGCAGCCTCCCTGGAAAATATTGTTATAAGTTAATTTTTTGTTATCAAAAGCATACTAGATAAGCTGACATCAGTTTACCAGCCCTAAAATTTGCTTAGGTTGCACAAGGAGTGAGCAACCGATTCAGCTTCCGTAGAAAGGGTGTTGACAGCAAAGATCCCAGACATTAAGATGCGCGCCGTTCCTTCTTAGAAGGACATCTACTCCCCTGTAGCTCAGTTGGTTAGAGCGGTGGACTGTTAATCCATGTGTCGTCCGTTCAAATCGGACCAGGGGAGCCACATTACATAGCAAGTTTATTCCCCTGTAGCTCAGTTGGTTAGAGCGGTGGACTGTTAATCCATGTGTCGTCCGTTCAAATCGGACCAGGGGAGCCACATAAAAGAGCCCAGCAATTATGCTGGGCTTTTTTATGTTTAAGCCAGCAGATAAAGCATCTATTTGTTGAGCTGGTTCATCCTTCCCGAAAAATATTCTTAACCCATTGTAAAGATTACTGACTAGCCCTAGGGTTGGACTACTATTTCCTCTATAGTTAATTTCTAAGATAGATTTGCATATATCTGATTTAACAGGGATAGACAGTTAGAGGCAGTATGAAAATTCAAAGTAAAGCGCTCTTTGTTAATGTCTTTATTTTGCTCCTGCTACTCATCGTGATGTGGGCAGGGCAATACCTTTCTGTGATCAATCAAATTGAGTTCCAGAAGGAACAGCTCTATTCCAACGCCAGGTTACTGCTTGAAACATCGCAAGAACACACACAAGCAAAGCGCAATACCCAGCTGAGCCAACTGTCTGGCTACTTGACGCTGTCGGTTATCGACGTCAATGGCAATGTCATTGCATCCTATGAGAAGCAACCCAGTTTTCAGTTCCCGCTAGCAAGTATCGCCTCAGCACTAGGCTTAGGTGCATCGAAAATGCAAGCCAATGCAGGTAGCAACGCGGTCGTGATCATGCCTGATTTCAGCCACCTGCAGCTAAGCTTTATCCGCAATATCGCTTTTGAGACCATGGCGTGGCTAATTATGTTAGTGGTCAGTATTGTTTGGCTTAGAGGCAGTTTGCACAAACCACTGCGCAGCTCGGTCAAGGAGCTACAGAAACTGTGCGACAAACTCAGTCATGCAGAAAAAGATTTCCAGATGGGCTCCGGCATTGCAAGCGAGTTCAGATCTATCGGAGAGGGACTACAAGCGATCCAAAAAGGGGTTGTAGAACGACTACATCAAACAGAAGAGGAACTGACTCAGGTACGGAAAACGGCCTATGTTGATCATCTGACCGGCTTACCTAATCGTAGCCAATTTATGCTCGACATCCCTGAAATGCTGGCAGACGAAAGCGGTAAACAGTTTGGTATCATGGCCGTAGTGCGCACAACAGAGCTAGGAAAAATAAACGCTGCCAAGGGCTATACTGCGGGCGATCAGTTCATCAGTATTCTGGTTGACGCCGTAAAATCTGTTGCCAGTCATTTTCGAGGTTCAAAGATCTACCGACTCAACAGTTCTGACTTTGCCATCGTCCTTCACCACTTCTCCCATAAAGAGTGCGACGAGTTAGGCAAACAGTTGCAGGGACGGTTAAATGAGATCCAGCGACAATACGAATTAGAAAACACCGCTTTTATCGGCATGGCTGGTTTTGCTCAAGGTATGTCAGTAGGCGACCTATTGGCACTTTGTGATACCGCCACCGGCCTAGCCCAAAGTAAAGAAGCCAACGCTTGGCATTTCCAAAGCGACTTAGTAGGTACTGAGGTTTTAGGCGAACAAGGTTGGCGAGAGAATCTGGAGCAGCTAACCAAGAAAACCGATTTCACCCTGATCTCGCAAGCTATTCAGCCGTTGAAGCAAGGCAAAATATACTCTGCGATTACCCCGCGTTTCACCAATACCAATGGCGACGAACTGCCCTATCGCTCAGCATACTCAATGGCAGAACGATTACAGCTTTCAACCGAGCTAGATAAAGCCGTTATTGCCGCCATCTTGGCGTTGATCAAAAAGCGTGGTGGTGACGAATATTACGGTATCAATGTCTCAGTAACCTCTGCTCACGACTCCTCGTTTTTGGTTTGGATTGAAAGGATGTTGGGCAAACACGGTAAGTTGGCACAAAGGTTAACCTTTGAAGTGACTGAGCAAGGCCTGCAAAGAGATCTAAAATCAAGCCGCCGTTTTATCGATGTCATTCACCGCACGGGTGCCAAGGTCACAGTAAAACAATTTGGCTTAGGCATGACCTCATTTAAGTTCTTTAAAGACCTAAAACCTGATTATGTAAAAATCGATAAGAGCTATATGGACGAGATAGAACATGATCGAAATATTCAGTATTTCTTGCGCCTGATTATCGATATTGCCCATCGGCTTAGTGTCAAAGTGATTGCAAGCGGCGTTGAATCACAAGAGCAAAAATACGTACTTGAAGGGATGTTTGTAGACGGTATTCAGGGGCAATATATTCATCGCGCAGTTCCCATCTCTAACGCCGAATAGAACAAAGCAACCAAAATAATAAAAGCAAGAGTAGTGAGGTTTCAGCTACTCTTGCGCCAGTAACCCGTCTAATGAACGCTCCAATTGCGCCGCTTTCGGCAGATCAAACAAGCCATTCGCTAACGCGTCAACGTGCTTCAAACGACCACTGATCACATCGACAAACTGCTCAACCACTCGACAATTTGCGCTATACCAGATATCTCTCTCATTCCATTCGCCATCATTTACCGCTTGACCATCGACGAGTACCGGATTAAATCGCCAGTTATCCCCCGGACGAAAGCCACCACTTAACTCTAAACGCTTCTGCTCACCCACCAAAGTGAGATGTATCTGGATCCCAGTCTCTGGCAATCGGTATTGCTGGGCATCTAACATCAACCCTTCATTTTCCAACAATACGCTGACATTGCTTATCCCCTCACCAATATGATGGTGAAGCAGCGTGAATGGACCAAGGCTATGGATCAAATAGGAGAGCGGATGAGCAACGATATCGAGGAACCAACCCACCGGGGTTTTCTCCATAGGAAAGCGACTGCCAACCGATAATATGGCGCGAGACAACGGGCCAAGCCCGTTACCAGCGAGCTGTTCATTGATCACAGAGGCCGTCTGCAGAAAACTAAAAGGATAATTAACAAAAGTGGGAAAGCGTCCTAGCCCAGCCAACGCTCCAGGCTCAATCCGCGCACCAGATAGCGGCTTTTCGCACAACACGGGGCGGTCAGAGAAGTGTTTGAGATACCCCAAATGCGTCGCGGTAGGAGATGCAACAACGATAATGTCACAATGATCTAACTGGTTAACATCAGTGGCAGCAACCGGGATCCCCTCTTCGCTGGCCACACGTGCCGTGCCTTCAGGGCTGACGCCCATAATGGCAGCGATCTCATGTCCAGCCTCTCTAAAGGTGCCAACATGCACTCGACCCCAAGACGTACCTATGATGCCTACTTTCATATTTGTAATTACCGCTCAGTCAGGTATACCAAGTCTATCTTTCTGATTTAGCTTAGCCTTTTACAGCAACAATCGCAGTATTGTTTTCATCTTCAATGATTTTTCCAACGGCATCAGCGCTCTCCTTAATGCGCCATTGACTGATCACCACACCCAAAATAATAACGCCTGCCGCGACCATTTGTTGGCCATTTAAACGTTCGCCTAAAAGCAAATAAGCAAACAGCAAGCTAAACACGGGGATCAAGTTGACATAGCCTGCTGCGGCGGTCACTTTAACTTTAGATATCGCGTAGTTGTATAGCAAATACGCACCTAAAGTCACCACCACGCCTAAATATACGATAGCCAACAACGCTTGACCGCTTACACTCTCTGGTATTGGCACCCAAAATAGCATTGGCGCAAAAAATATCGCCCCACAGAAGGCTTGAAAAGCCGTTAACGTCAACGCTGGATAGCGACTGCTAAGGTGCTTCAAGTTAATGCTATAGATAGCAGCACATATCATTGCCAGAAACTCAAGAAAGTTGCCCCATAATGCATTGGGCGCATGGGCATCCGCTGTTCCCGCCAGAGTCAACCAGAGCACGCCGGCAATAGCAGTAGCAAAGCCGATGATCATATTTCGATTAACCCGTTCACCGACACTAAACCAAGCCATCACTGCCACCAATAGCGGTAATAACGCGGTGATCATGCCAGCTTGCCCGGCAGAGGTATGACGCATCGCTTCTCCCTCCAGTACAAAATAGAGGCAAGGTTCACACAGCGACATGATGGCGAGGCGTTTCCAATCACCGGCTTGATAACGAAACTTCATCACAACTTTAAATACCAAAGCAAAACAGAACGTTGCTAACAGCATTCGGCCAAAGATCACCCATACAGGATGCATCTCATTAATGGCATACTTCAACGCAATAAACGAGCTCCCCCAAAGCAGCATCGCCAGGATCAACGCGAACGAGGGTAATCTGTGATTCATGAAAATAGCCTAAACTTAATTGACTGGCGGATCCTAGAGTAAAAGCCACCTTAGGCAAAGCGTAAATTAGCATCCAAAGGTTGAAAAACGAGCAATATAAAACCCCACGATGGGGCGGTTGTTAAGCGCGTGTCAAAAGCGGATAATACGCCCACTTTCAATCATTAAGATGCCAAGGTAACACCGCCTGCATGAGTGAATACCTGCTGCTATTGGTCGGCACAGTACTGGTCAACAATTTCGTCCTAGTCAAATTTCTTGGCTTGTGTCCCTTTATGGGGGTTTCCAATAAGCTTGAAACCGCTATTGGCATGTCATTGGCCACGACTTTCGTTCTGACCCTCGCATCAACTTGCAGCTATCTCATCAACCAGTATTTACTGGTTCCGTTGTCTATAGAGTATCTGCGCACCATGAGCTTTATTCTGGTGATCGCTGTAGTCGTGCAGTTCACCGAAATGGTTGTACGTAAAACCAGCCCGCTACTGTATCGATTACTAGGTATCTTTTTGCCTTTAATCACCACTAACTGCGCAGTGCTCGGTGTCGCATTACTTAATATCAATGAAAACCATGGCTTTATTGAATCCATTGTTTACGGCTTCGGGGCGGCATTAGGCTTTTCCCTGGTGCTAGTGTTATTCGCTGCAATGCGTGAACGATTGGCAGCAGCCGATGTTCCTCTGCCATTTCGGGGCGCTTCAATCGCCATGATCACTGCAGGATTAATGGCGTTAGCCTTTATGGGCTTCAGCGGCTTAGTTAAGTTTTAGGAGACTGACGATGACTGGGATCCTAATAGCCGTGACCGCCTTAGTGATTATCGCTTTGATATTTGGTGCGTTGCTCGGACTCGCTGCAGTGCGCTTCAAAGTTGAACAAGACCCTATTGTCGAGCAGATTGATGCCATATTGCCACAAACCCAGTGCGGACAATGTGGTTACCCTGGCTGTCGCCCTTACGCTGAAGCGATCGCCAACGGTGATGATATTAATAAGTGCCCACCGGGCGGTGAAGCCACCATTCAAAAACTGGCAGATCTGACAGGTAAGGAAGCAAAGCCCCTCGATGCTGCCCATGGTGAAGAAGAGGTTAAAAAAGTTGCTTTCATTCGCGAAGCTGAATGTATCGGCTGCACTAAGTGTATTCAAGCCTGTCCAGTCGACGCGATCCTCGGCGCAGCCAAACAGATGCACACAATTATTGCCGATGAGTGCACAGGCTGCGATCTGTGCGTAGAACCCTGCCCTGTCGATTGCATTGAGATGCGACCAATAAAACAGACAACAACTAATTGGAAATGGGATCTGAAAGCCATTCCTGTACGAGTGGTGGAGTAAGTATGGAGACAACCTTTGAGCTCGTTAAAGAAGGCAAACTCTGGGACTTCCCCGGCGGTATTCATCCCCCCATACGCAAAGAGGTATCGACGGCTCACCCTATCAAGCGCTTTCCCCTACCAGATCACCTTTACCTGCCGTTAAAGCAGCATATCGGTCGTGGCGGCCGCCTCTTGGTTGCGGTTGGCGATAGCGTTAAAAAAGGTCAGCAACTCACCACGGGTGAACAAGGCGCATTGCCTATCCATGCACCCACCTCAGGAAAAGTTGAGGCGATCACCGATTACCCCAGTGCACACCCTTCCGCCTTGCCAGAGCCAACATTGGTCATGCGCCCCGACGGGGATGAGGCATGGGTAACAAAGACACCTATCGACAACCCGTTACAACAACCGGCTAAGCGCCTAATACAGCATATAGCGGATGCTGGTATTGCAGGCTTAGGCGGCGCAGGCTTTCCCGCCGCAAGAAAGCTAAGCGGCGCACCCGAAGAGATTGAGTTTCTAATCATCAATGGCGCGGAATGTGAGCCCTACATCAGCTGTGATGACATGCTAATGAGAGAGCATGCACGGGAGATCGCGTTAGGTATTGAGCTATTGGTTCATATTCTCAGACCCAAACTGGTATTAGTGGGTATCGAAGATGACAAGCAGCAAGCTATTACCGCCATCACAGAAGCGACATCAACGCTAAATGTAGAAGTGCGAGCTATCCCCACCAAATATCCCTCTGGTGGTGAGAAACAATTAGTACAACTGCTTACAGGTAGAGAAGTACCATCGGATGGATTGCCTTACGACGCGGGTGTAGTCATGCACAACGTTGGCACTACATTTGCCATCAAACGGGCCATTTATGATGGTGAACCACTACTTGAGCGCGTCGTCACCGTGACTGGCGACGCGGTCGGCCAACCGGGCAATTATTGGGCACATTTCGGTACGCCGGTACGCCACCTGTTAGAGCAAGCCAATTATCAATCAAAGCATGGACGACGGATAATCATGGGCGGCCCAATGATGGGCTTTACGCTCCCCCATGCCAACATCCCCTTAGTAAAAATCAGTAACTGCATCCTGGCACCCAGTGAAAATGAGCTGCCCTTGGCTGGCAAGGAGATGCCATGTATACGCTGCGGCCAATGCGCAGATGCATGTCCAGCGTCACTGCTACCGCAACAATTGTTCTGGTACAGCAGTCATCATGAATTGGAGAAAGCGCGGGAATATAAGCTATTTGACTGCATTGAGTGTGGAGCCTGCGCTTATGTTTGCCCTTCCGAGATCCCTTTAGTTCACTATTATCGCAAGGCAAAGTCAGAACTACGGCAACATGACGCGGATGCGCTGAAATCAGAGAAAGCCAGAATACGTTTCGAAGCAAGAAATGAACGACTGGAACAGGAAAAACTCGCAAGGGAAGCCAAACACCGAGAAGCGGTCGCCAAACGACAAGCCGCCGTCGCAGGACGTCAGGGTGCACAAGACGCCGTCGCCGCGGCACTTGCCAGAGTAAAGTCAAAGCAAACAACGGAAGTAGCAGACGCCAAAGCAAGCGTCGATGCACAAGGCAATCTAGTCCCTGATAATCAGCAAGCCATCGATGCCCGAGAGCAACGAAAAGCGCAAGCGGCTCAACGTCGCGCCGAGAAGGTAGCGCAGAGTACTCAGAAAGACAGCAGCGCAACAACCGATGCAGCTCATTCTGCGGACAACAACAAAACCACCGTTGCAGCCGCTGTCGCCAGAGCAAAAGCCAAAGCTGAAGCCAGAAAAGAAGCACAAGACAACAAGGAAGTAGCTAGCAATAGTGAGGTAGTCGACAACGCTCGCCCCGCTAACGAAGCTATGGACGCTAAAAAAGCTGCAGTAGCCGCCGCAGTGGCGCGGGCGAAAGCAAAAGCGGAGGCTAAAAAAAGCAACGACACTGCGCAAGTAGCTGAAACCGACAGTACACGAAATACGGCCACAGAAGCAGCAATTGAAGATAGCGACACCGCCAAAGCAACAAAGAAAGCCGCCGTCGCTGCTGCTGTGGCTAGGGCGAAAGCCAAGGCTGAAGCAAAAAAACAGGCGCAACAAACAGCTGATGAGCCAAGCAACTCCGATGTAACACAAGATGAACCTAATTCAAAACAAGCTGCTATTGCCGCCGCTGTAGCGAAAGCAAAAGCAAAGGCGCTGGCACGCCAAGAGGCACAAAAAAATCAGCAAGCAGCAAGCAGTGAACAAGCAACCGATGATTCGCCGGGAGACAAGTAAGCCATGTCATTCAAAATAGCAGCCTCTCCCCATCAACGCATACAGATGCGTACAGCAACATTGATGCGGTGGGTCATGCTGGCGACGATCCCGGGAATAGCTGCACAATATTGGTTTTTTGGCGCCGGGGTGATCTGGCAGGTGCTGTTGGCCATAGGCACAGCGTTAGTCAGTGAATACTTGGTGCTAAAGCTCAGACATCGACCAGCCGCACCGGCATTGACTGATCACAGCGCAATGCTCACGGGGCTGCTGATCGGGATCAGCATTCCACCACTGGCGCCTTGGTGGATCGTTGTTATCGGTACGGCCTTTGCCATCATTATGGTGAAGCAGCTTTATGGCGGCTTAGGCTACAACCTGTTCAATCCGGCGATGGCCGCTTATGTGATGTTGTTAATCTCTTTCCCATTAGAGATGACGACCTGGCATCCGGTCACCAGTTTCGGCGAACATGGTTATGGTTTCGTTGATGCCGCGATGCTGATTTTTACCGGTTTCAGTAGCGAAGGTTATAGCCTGGCTCAGATCTTAGCGGGCATCGACGGTTTTACCGCGGCAACCCCCCTCGACAGTTTTAAAACCGACCTGACACAAGGATTTACCAGTAGCGAAAGCTTCGCTCGGCAGCCCCAAGGCATGCTTGCAGGTGTTGGCTGGGAATGGGTTAACCTAGCCTACTTAGCTGGCGGGTGCCTATTACTAAAGCAAAGCGTTATCCGTTGGCATATTCCCGTAGGCGTTCTTGCAGGCCTATTTAGCGCTGCATTTATCAGCTTTCTGCTCAGCCCAGACACCACTGCCAGCCCCATTTTTCATCTGTTCAGTGGCGCAGCCATGCTCGGTGCATTTTTTATAGCAACCGACCCTGTATCGGCCAGCACAACAGTCAAAGGTCGACTGATATATGGCGGCCTAATTGGCGTATTGGTGTATCTGATCAGAACACACGGTGGCTACCCAGATGGCTTCGCGTTTGCCGTATTATTAGCGAATATGTGCGTGCCTTTGATTGACTACTATACCCAGCCACGTACATACGGCCACGGCATGGAGAACAAGCAATGAACCTCCTACCGATCGGTAAGAACGGACTGATCCTGGCATTGTTTGCGCTGGTCACCACTGCGCTTGTCGCCGCAACCAATCATTTTACGGCGCCTCAAATCGAACGTCAGGAACAACAACAACTAATAACCACGCTGGAACACCTGTTTCCTGCAGGCAGCTACAATAACGACCTGTATAAAGAGTGCATCGAAGTCACTAACCACCAATTTCTCGGCCGAAAAACAGCACAACGAGCATTTATTGCCCGCTTCAATGAAGAACCCGTCGGCATTGCTATCGAAACGACTGCGCCAGATGGCTACAACGGCGCTATCGATATCATTGTGGGTATTCTTAGTGACGGTACAGTTGCCGGCGTCAGGGTGCTTAGCCATAAAGAGACACCGGGGCTTGGCGATAAAATCGAGTTGCGAAAAAGTAAATGGGTAATGAGTTTTGACCGACAAAAACTGGTTGATGAAACGGATCCAGCATGGAAGGTGAAGAAGGATGGTGGCGAGTTCGACCAGTTTACAGGCGCTACCATCACGCCAAGAGCTGTAGTCAAAGCAGTGAGAAATACACTGCTCTACTATCAGCTCAATCGTGAACGCCTGTTTACCCAAGCAACCCGCTGCGGAGAGCCATCATGAGTGAAGTCAAAGAGGTTATCTGGCAAGGATTGTGGAAGAACAACCCAGGTTTAGTGCAGTTACTTGGTTTATGTCCGTTACTCGCCGTAACCGCCTCTGTTACTAATGGATTGGGCTTAGGTCTAGCCACGTTGCTGGTGTTAGTTGGCTCCAATATCTCTGTTGCCGTCGTCAGGAACTGGGTACCGAGCGAAATACGGATCCCAGTTTTTGTGATGATTATTGCCGCCTATGTCACCTGCATTCAACTGCTAATGAATGCCTACACATACGGACTTTACCAATCACTTGGTATCTTTATCCCACTCATTGTTACCAACTGCGTGATCATTGGCCGAGCCGAGGCTTACGCCTCAAAAAACAGTGTACCGATGGCAGCACTGGATGGTTTGATGATGGGAGTGGGTTTCACCTTGGTACTAGTCGTCCTCGGTGGTCTAAGGGAGCTCCTTGGTCAAGGTACCCTATTTGACGGCATGGAGATGTTGCTCGGTAGTTGGGCTCATGCGTTGCGTATTGAAGTGTTCCAAGTCGATAGCCATTTTCTACTCGCGATCCTGGCACCTGGCGCATTTCTCGGTATGGGCTTATTGATCGCGTTGAAGAACCTTATCGACGCCCATGTCGAAAAACGCCTAAAACAGAACACGCCAGTGATGAAAGCTGAGCGCGCCAGAGTCACAGCGAATCAAACACAGTCATGAATAAAGATAAACGCCAACAAATTTTAGTGCGCCTCCGCGACGATAACCCGGAGCCGACAACAGAATTAAATTTCTCCACACCGTTTGAGTTACTGGTGGCCGTCACGCTATCAGCACAAGCCACAGATGTCAGTGTCAATAAAGCCACCGACAAGCTGTTTCCTGTGGCCAATACACCACAAGCTATTGTGGATCTTGGCGTTGATGGTCTGAAGGCCTATATCAAAACCATCGGCTTATATAATTCTAAAGCGGAAAATGTCTTTAAAGCCTGCCAGATGCTGTTATCACTGCATAATGGCGAGGTACCTGAAGACCGCGATGCACTGGAAGCCTTGCCGGGGGTTGGTCGAAAAACTGCCAACGTTGTCCTCAACACAGCATTTGGTTGGCCCACCATTGCCGTAGACACTCACATTTTCCGAGTCAGCAACCGCACCGGTTTTGCCAAAGGTAAAAATGTTGTGGAAGTAGAAAATAAGCTGCTGAAGGTCGTACCAAAAGAGTTTAAGGTTGATGTTCACCATTGGCTGATCCTCCACGGCCGTTACACCTGTATCGCCCGTAAACCACGCTGCGGCAGCTGTATCATAGAAGACCTCTGTGAATACAAGGAGAAAACAGAGATCTAAGTGCCGAGCTAACGGCTAATCACCTGCTAGCAACTGCCTCTGGAGAAGATTAGTCGTTAACATTTTGTAATTCACCGCCAAAATGTTACAGCCTACCCGATAGTTAAACTCATACGCACATGACTCTACACGCCCGAAATTACCGATAACCCAGCGCCAGTCCACTCGTCAGCTGACCACCTTCCCTCAACCAAATGAATGGTATAGATAAATCTCACTTCACATAATTAGGAACCGTGTCATCACCCCGCATTTCCAGCACACTTTAAGCCAAGAAATAAACACGAGACTCAGGTAGGGAGATAACACAATATCGAGTATCCTTAGCTACCTAAAGTTAACAATTCGTTTTCATTACCAAACTGTATTGTCTTGGAAACGGCTGATATCAGGAGTTTCAGATGCGCATTCTTCATACCATGCTTCGTGTCGGTGATCTTCAACGCTCTATCGATTTCTATACTGGCGTACTGGAGATGGATTTAATTAGACAATCTGACAATGAAGAGTACAAATACACCCTCGCCTTTGTTGGTTACGGTGATGAACGTAGCGGTGCAGTCTTAGAGCTAACTTATAACTGGGGCACCGACCAATATGACTTAGGCTCAGCATTTGGCCATATCGCCATTGAAGTGGATGATATTTATGGAGCCTGTGAAAAGATCCGTACCGCTGGCGGAAATATCACCCGCGAGCCAGGTCCGGTAAAAGGCGGAACAACCGAAATTGCATTTGTTGAAGATCCAGATGGTTACAAGATCGAGTTGATTAACAAGAAGTTCGCCGGAAAAGGGTTGGGCAACTAATGGAACTCGCTTTACAACGAAAAAACACCACGCTGCCCTCTCTGCTCATCATGGCGATTGTGATGTTGCTTACCGCCTGTGCCAGCAATGCTGGTGAAGACGATGTCGCTAATATTTTCGCCAAGGTCAACGACAGTGTGGTTGAACTGCATGTGAAGGCGATTCAAACGGAAAAGACCGGCAACAGAACAAGTAGTAACGGTCTCGGCTCAGGTGTGCTGATTTCCGATTCAGGCAAGGTGCTGACAGCAGCCCACGTGGTCGATACAGCCACAGAGGTGAAAGTCATTTTCACGAATGGTGATATAAGTTTCGCCAAAATTCTTTGGATCGAGCATAAAGCGGATCTCGCGATGCTCAAGCTCGACAAAGTACCGGAGGGGATTAAACCGGTAAAAATAGGCGATTCAAAAACCCTCAGGATCGGTGAGCGGATCATGGTGATCGGTGCCCCTTACGGTGTCAGTCACAGCCTCTCTGTCGGCTATGTTAGCGGCAGAAGAGAAGGCCCAGAAAAGGTATCTCGTAATATCACCCCGGTATTCCTGCAGACCGACGCGGCGATAAACAAAGGCAACTCAGGTGGCCCGATGTTTAATATGCAAGGTGAGGTGATCGGTATTGTCAGCCGCATTTTGAGTCAAAGTGGTGGCTTCGAAGGCTTAGGCTTTGCTGTTGCTACACAAACGGTTCAGGCAATTATTGACGAAGGTACCCTGCCCTATGCTGGTTTAACTGCTTTACCGCTAACTCCGGAACTGGCGCGGGTACTGAATATTCCACAGGGCTATGGCGCTTTAGTGCAACAGGTCGTGCCCTTCTCACCAACGGATCTGATCGGCCTGCGACCAGGACGCTTACCAGTCAAAGTGATGGGCAGAACCCTGTTGCTGGGGGGCGATGTATTACTGGCTGTGAATGGCATTGAGATCCGTGACGAAGAGTCACTGTTTAACGTGCGTGAAACGATGCAAGCCATGGAGAAAAAAGATCCCTTAGTGCTAACTATTCTGCGTGATGGCAAAGTCATCACACTAATGGAAACCAAGCAGTAATAGCCCGCCCGATACAACACGAAAAAGCCCCGAAATGTCGGGGCTTTTGCTTATCTACGGAAGTAGAGCGGAAATGAACGGTCTTAACGACTCATACGGATCACAACCCGTCGGTTAGTATTTCTACCAATCGTTGTTTCGTTGGTTGCAATATGACGTTTCTCACCATGCCCTTCTGTACGGATCCGCTTATCATCAAGCCCCTGCTCTTTAAGGTAGTCTTTGATCGATTGCGCCCGCTTAATAGAAAGCTGCTCATTGTGCCAGCGTCCACCATAACTATCGCTGTAAGCATCAACCAGCACTAACTCGATCGTTGGTGCAAGCTTCAGGTATTCACCAATCATCTCCAGCTTACGCTGCGACTCTTTATTCAATTTGTCACTATTGGACTGATAATTCAGTACCGTATAGGAGATATCATCGAAGCTGTATGGCAGCAAATTATCAACACAGCTAAGGAAGTCATAGTATTGCTGACGGAAATTGACAGCGGAGAGACCAACCGCAACCTCATCGTTGCGTTGGTTCCAATCGCTGTAATAGAGCGTGGGCTGCATCCCCTTCTCCAACTCATGCAACATAACCCAAGCACTTTGTTGATCCACACGACCTTCAAACTGGCGATAAAGGGTTGTTTTGCCTATGCGCGCAGTAGGTAATCCAGGTTTCCAACTTGGCGGTACCGAACGCAAAGCCACAGGGGTTTTCTTGGCCGGTTGCAAGCGCATATCCAAATCGAAGTTCAAATTGATGAGCTTATTCGCCTTACTACTAAAACTCACTTCACCGTAATGGGGCACCTTGTGCTCTAGACGGCATTCAAGCCGCGAATCACTCGCCAATGCCCATTGGCTATTTTCTAAGCCCGCGGCGTACGTTCTCACGCCAGCATTGGCCTGCTGACTCACTATTAGCGCTATCGCAATAAGGCTAAGGTTTAAACGCATAACTCACCCAATTAACTTGGTATACAACATCATATTAACCTGTTATCGGCATCAACGCCGCTTTCTTTAGCAAGATCTGGATTGGATGTTAACGTCAGGGTTTGCGATACTGTTGCGCTTTCCATTCTCAGCTAAAGTGGTTATCAGCCTGTATGTCAGACACAGTTAAGCGTTCGCTACATCAACGTTTTCGTGGTTACTTCCCCGTCGTTATAGATATCGAAACTGGGGGCTTCAACCCCGCAACCGACGCTTTGCTTGAGATAGCCGCCGTCACTCTAAAGATGGATGATGACGGCTTTCTAACACCCGACCAGAAGATCCACTTTAATGTTTCTCCATTTATTGGGGCCAATCTGGATCCCAGCTCTTTAGCTTTTACCGGCATCGATCCGAATGATCCTGAACGCAATGCAGTCGCGGAATGTGAAGCGCTAAAAGAGATTTTCAAACTAGTTAGGAAAAGCCAAAAAGCGGCGGAATGTCACCGCTCAATCGTGGTTGCCCACAACGCAGCGTTTGATAACGCCTTTCTCAATGCGGCCGTGGCACGTTGTAATATCAAACGTAACCCATTCCACCCGTTTGCCACTTTTGATACCGCAACCGCGGCTGGTATTGCTTATGGTCAAACCGTGCTGCAAAAAGCCTGCAAAGCGGCGCAAATCGATTTTGACAGTAGCAAAGCACACAGTGCCGAATATGACACGATACGAACAGCTGAACTATTCTGCTCGATCATTAATCGTTGGCTGTCTCTGGGCGGGTGGCCAGTGGTAGATGTCGATGAAGAAACGGGCGACGCTGAGTAATTGACGTTAAGGCGTAACAACTTAAATAAAAAAGGCTGCCATAAGGCAGCCTTTTTTGTCACCGGAGTGATTTACAGTTTATCTGCGTTCTCAGACAGGTACGCTGCAACACCTTCAGGGCTTGCATCCATGCCTTTATCACCTTCAGTCCAACCTGCAGGGCAAACTTCACCGTGATCTTCATGGAACTGCAGTGCATCGATCATACGCAGCATCTCATCAACATTACGGCCCAACGGCAGATCGTTAACTACCTGATGACGAACATCGCCATTCTTATCGATCAGGAATGAACCACGGAAAGCAACACCTGCTTCAGGGTGCTCAACGTCATATGCCTGACAGATTGAATGAGTGATATCAGCAACCAGTGGATATTTAACCGGGCCAATACCGCCCTGATCTACTGGTGTGTTACGCCATGCGTTATGAGTGAAGTGAGAATCGATAGAAACACCGATAACTACAACACCGCGCTTTTCGAAATCAGCCATACGGTGGTCGAATGCCAACAACTCAGAAGGACAAACGAAGGTAAAATCTAATGGATAAAAGAAAATAACCGCTGGCTTACCAGCAATCGTCTCTTTCAAATTGAATGCGTCAACAATATCGCCATTTGCCAATACTGCTGGTGCGGTAAAATCAGGGGCTGGGCGGCCTACGAGTACACTCATGTCGCTTCTCCATTTTTATATGATGTCAGGTCATCCGACCTACGGTTTTGTAATCAGTTCAGATCAGTTTTTCGATTATACGGTTCCACTGAAAAGTAACCAAGCATTTCAGTCGGATATTACTGCTGTTTGCCTAAAAACTGGTCATGCTGGAAACATAACATAGCCAAAAGAAAAATAAATTCCACTGGCATCCCATGGCGCTGTTTAGGAGAATAGCCAATCGAGTAAATTACTGGAATAGAAAATGAATGCTGTTGTTCTGTCAGTGCTTCTTGTCCTCACCTTAAGTCTGTTTCGCGTCAATGTGGTTATTGCCTTGATCGTCAGTGCCCTCGCAGGCGGACTTATTGGCGGCTTATCATTGTCTGACACCCTATCAGCCTTTAATGGCGGCTTAGGCAATGGCGCTAGCATTGCACTCAGTTATGCCATGCTGGGGGCATTTGCAGCGGCACTTTCCAATAGCGGCATTACTGATTACCTTGCTGACCATGTGATAAACAAGCTCGGTGGTGGTGAGCATGAAAAACAGAAACTATGGGCCAAACACCTACTCTTGTTTGCTCTACTCGCGGTTTCCGTATCATCACAGAACATCATTCCTGTGCATATCGCCTTTATTCCTATTCTTGTTCCTCCCCTGTTGCACCTGATGAGCGAATTGAAGCTCGACCGCCGCTTAGTCGCGTGCGTTATCACCTTCGGTCTAACCACCCCATACATGCTACTGCCGGTAGGCTTTGGCGGTATCTTTCTTAACGAGATCCTACTGACTAACCTTAATACTAACGGCCTTTCGATTGACGCTTCAGCCGTTGCGCCAGCCATGTTGCTCCCAGCCTGCGGCATGTTTATCGGCCTTGGCCTAGCGATGTTCAGTTATCGGAAAAAGCGCCACTATGATGAAGCGGCAATAAAAGCAGTAGAACCTGAGCAGCATGACAAGCAACCACGCCAGGTGTGGGTTCCGTTAGCAGCAATCGCTGGCGCTTTGGTATTACAACTCTTAACTGAATCCATAGTCATTGGCTCTCTCACCGGGCTAATCATTCTTTGGATCGGTCGAAGCATTAGACTCACCGACACTCAAGCGCTATTCACCCAAGGAGTGAAAATGATGGGGATGATAGGCTTCATTATGATCAGCGCCGCTGGCTACGCCGCAGTCTTGAAAGGCACTGGCGATGTTGAGAGCTTAGTATCCGTGGTCTCCGGCTGGATGGGTGAAAGTAAGGCCTTAGCTGCCATCACCATGTTAGTGATTGGCCTATTGATCACCATGGGTATTGGCAGCTCGTTCTCAACCATACCTGTCATAGCCACACTGTATGTTCCGCTAGCTATCTCACTTGGCTTCTCAGTACCGGCAACCATCGCTTTGGTGGGTACTGCCGCCGCCCTCGGAGATGCAGGCTCTCCCGCTTCAGACTCAACCCTGGGTCCCACATCGGGCCTAAATGTTGATGGTCAACATGACCATATCTGGGACACCGTCGTTCCAACTTTCATTCACTACAACCTGCCACTGCTTGGCTTCGGCTGGTTAGCTGCCATGGTGCTTTAATGAGCGAACAACGCACGACTAAACAAGCTTTTCAAGGGTCGTTGCATAATGATCCCGTGATCCAGCGACTTTTTGAGCGAGTGCCGCAGAAAGTACAAGACAGTTTTACTGAAGAGCAGTTGATCCACTTAAAAGTGGCTGTCGGCTCACGAGGCTGGGGTGAACACACCGTTGATATCCGCGGTTCATTTCGCGGCTGGAAACATCGTTATTACTACGTCATGCTGTTTGGCCGTAACCGCAGGCAGCTTAGTCCGGGGCAGCAGCATATTCACAATCTGCTCAGTGCCGGACTGCTATCCGTGTTGCTGATGGGGGGGGTATTACTCGGATTTATGGTGCTCTACCTTTTAAAATCCGCACTGGGGATAGATCTGCTTCCCAATCACTCTCTTGGCTTATGGGATTGGTTTAAAAGTTAACCAATAATCACGAAAGTCTGTTGACCTTTGTTGTGTATTTTTGCAGCAATTTAGACGAGGCAGAGGCGGTGAAGTTGAGTAGCCCTCAATAAGTCGCCAGCAAATGCTGCCCGAGAGGTTCGTTGAAACACGTTCTGAACTGCGTCATTCATTACTTTCTTAGATAGCTAAGCTATTTAGCTCACTTCTTGCTCAAACCGTGTTTCATTCGAACAAAATTCATACACGAAAGGTCAACAGACCCGTATAAAAAAACCGGCAACATGCCGGTTTTTTTTTCCAAGTAAAAGCGCATTTACTCTGCAGCTGGCGCGTCTTCGCGATACTTATCCGCGGTTTCTTTAATCAGCGGCTGTAACTCACCTTTTTGAAACATCTCAATGACGATATCACAGCCACCAATAAGCTCACCGTCAACCCATAGCTGGGGGAACGTTGGCCAGTTGGCGTACTTAGGCAGTTCCGCGCGGATCTCAGGGTTTTGCAGAATATCAACATAGGCGAACTTCTCACCACAATTCATTAATACCTGAGAAGCTTGCGATGAAAATCCACAGCTAGGAAGTTTCGGAGAACCTTTCATGTAAAGAAGGATCGGATTTTCAGAAATCTGCTTTTTAATACGCTCTACAGTATCCATTGTTACTCTCTATCAATAAACAAAGCTAATCGACCCATTGTACGGTTTACCGAGGCAAATATCAGCCCACAATTGCTAAGGCCTTTCTTTGCGTTCAGATAAATTTTCCGTTAGCTACTTCAAACTTTGCCATAACCGAGTAGAATGCTGGGAGATTCCCAACCCCTTAAGAGCCTAATTAAAGGCTCGTCGACATGGAGAAAAGGACAGATGGCATTTGAACTTCCTGCCCTGCCGTACGCAAAAGACGCTTTAGAACCTCATATCTCAGCTGAGACTCTTGAGTATCATTACGGTAAACACCACAACACCTACGTCGTTAAACTAAACGGTTTAGTCGAAGGCACTGAATTTGAAGGCAAGAGCCTAGAAGATGTCGTTAAAACCTCTTCTGGCGGCGTTTTTAACAACGCTGCGCAAATCTGGAACCATACTTTTTACTGGCACTGCCTGAGCCCAAATGGCGGCGGCGAACCTACTGGCGCATTAGCAGAAGCAATCACTGCTGCGTTCGGTTCTTTCGAAGATTTCAAAGCAAAATTCACTGACAGCGCAATCAACAACTTTGGTTCAAGCTGGACTTGGTTGGTGAAGAAAGCTGATGGCAGCCTGGACATTGTGAACACTTCTAATGCAGCAACTCCGCTGACTGAAGAGGGTGTAACTCCTCTGCTGACGGTAGATCTGTGGGAACATGCTTACTACATCGACTACCGCAACCTGCGTCCTGACTACATGAAAGCATTCTGGGCACTGGTAAACTGGGAATTCGTGACAAGCAACTTTGCTTAATCACATTTTCTAGCTTAGTCACAAAACGCCTCGCTTTAGCGGGGCGTTTTGTTATCTGCTTTACAAAAAAAGAGCTAACTTTTTTTCTTCTCACCGCAAGTAAATCCGCTACCGACTACTCTTAGTATATATAGATAAGGTGACAGCCTGACACTGCACGTGTCTTCTCGCGTCCTACTATGGAGGAGTTTCCGATGGGGATCTTCGAACATTATCAGCAACGCTACGAGGCAGCTCAGGAAGAAGAGTACTCGATACAAGAGTTTCTTGAACTGTGTAAATCAGATCGCAGCGCCTACGCATCAGCCGCTGAAAGGCTGCTGCTGGCCATCGGCACCCCCGAGATGATCGACACATCACAACACGCCGTCGAGTCTCGCCTGTTTTCTAACCGTGTGGTCGCCCGTTACCCCGCTTTTGCTGAATTCTTCGGCATGGAAGACGCGATAGAACAGATTGTTGCCTATCTCAAACATGCCGCCCAAGGACTGGAGGAGCAGAAGCAGATCCTATACCTATTGGGCCCCGTAGGTGGTGGTAAATCTTCATTGGCAGAAAAATTGAAGCAGCTAATGGAGAAAATCCCTATCTATTCACTGTCGGCCAACGGTGAACGCAGCCCGGTTAACGACCATCCATTTTGCCTGTTTGATCCGGCAGAGGATGCTGCAATCCTTAAAAAAGAGTACAAAATACCCGCCCGCTACCTAGGTACCATTATGTCACCGTGGGCCGCCAAACGATTGAGAGAATTTGGTGGTGACATCAGCCAATTTAAAGTAATTAAGCGTTTTCCCTCGGTGCTAGACCAAGTCGCCGTAGCCAAAACAGAGCCCGGAGATGAAAACAATCAAGACATCAGCTCCCTCGTTGGCAAAGTAGATATTCGCCAACTAGAGCACTATTCACAAAATGACCCTGACGCCTACAGCTATTCCGGCGCACTCTGCCGTGCCAACCAAGGCTTGATGGAATTTGTCGAGATGTTCAAGGCGCCGATCAAGGTGTTACATCCCTTGCTCACAGCAACACAAGAGGGCAATTACAACCCAACCGAGGGCCTCTCTGCCCTGCCCTTCAAAGGGATCATTCTCGCTCACTCGAATGAATCTGAGTGGCAAAGTTTTCGCAACAATAAGAACAACGAGGCTTTTCTTGACCGAGTTTATATCGTCAAGGTGCCTTACTGTCTGCGCGTCTCCGAAGAGATTAAGATTTATAACAAACTGATTGAACATTCAGAACTGAGCGGCGCCCCCTGTGCCCCAGGTACACTCGACATACTGTCGCGGTTTAGCGTACTTTCAAGGCTCAAAGATCCTGACAACTCCAGTATCTATTCAAAGATGCGCGTATACGATGGAGAAAGCCTCAAAGATACAGATCCTAAAGCGAAGTCTTATCAGGAGTACCGCGATTTTGCTGGCGTAGATGAAGGGATGAACGGGCTGTCGACTCGGTTTGCTTTCAAGATCCTCTCACGGGTATTTAATTTTGATCACGGAGAGGTTGCCGCTAATCCCGTGCATCTTTTTTATGTCTTAGAGCAGCAGATAGAGCGAGAACAGTTCCCTCAAGAGTCGGCAGATCTTTACCTTGAACACCTGAAGGGCTACCTGATCCCAAAATATGTCGAATTTATCGGCAAAGAGATCCAAACCGCTTATCTGGAAAGCTACTCCGAGTACGGCCAAAACATATTTGACCGCTACGTCACCTACGCAGATTTTTGGATCCAAGATCAGGATTATCGAGATCCGGAAACCGGACAACTATTTGACCGCGCAGCGCTAAACGCCGAGCTGGAAAAAATAGAAAAACCGGCTGGGATAAGCAACCCGAAAGACTTTCGTAACGAGATAGTTAACTTCGTGCTGAGAGCAAAAGCCAATAACAACGGCAAAAACCCGGCATGGACTAGCTACGAAAAGCTCCGCACCGTAATTGAGAAAAAAATGTTCTCAAATACTGAAGATCTGTTACCCGTTATCTCGTTTAATGCCAAAACGTCTGCGGAAGACCAGAAAAAGCACCAAGATTTTGTCGCCCGTATGATGGAGAAAGGCTATACACAGAAACAGGTCCATCTTCTTTCGGAATGGTACCTAAGGGTACGCAAGTCGTCTTAATGCTACCCGGAGGTACCGATGGCGCATTTTATTGACCGGCGGCTTAACAGCAAGAAGAAGAGTACAGTCAACAGACAGCGCTTTTTACGACGCTATAAACAGCAGATCAAAAAAGCGATGTCTGATGCTATCTCTAAACGTGGCGTTACAGATATCGAGAAGGGAGAAAAAGTCAGTATCCCGACCCGAGATATATCCGAACCCATTTTTGGCCAAGGCCCTGGGGGAAATAGAGAAAGAGTCCTACCGGGCAATGATCGCTTTGTTCCGAGAGATCGAATAGAGCGCCCTCAAGGGGGCAGTGGCGGCAGCGGTGAAGGTGAAGCAAGCGATAGTGGAGAAGGTGAAGACGAATTTGTCTTCAGCATCTCCAAAGATGAATACTTAGACCTACTATTTGAAGATTTGGAGCTGCCAAATTTAAAGAAGAACACTTTAGATAAGTTAACCGAATACAAAACCTACCGCGCCGGTTATACCTCAGACGGTGTACCAACCAATATCAATGTAGTTCGCTCACTACGCCAATCATTAGCCCGGCGTATTGCGATGAATGCAGGCAAGAAGAGAGAACTACGGGCACTACAAGCAGAGCTTGAACGCATAGAGGGCAGCGAGCCAGTCGATAAAGCTGCACTTAAAGAAGTAACGCAACAGATAAAAAGCCTACAGAAGAAAATCGCTGCAACGCCTTTCATCGACACTTTCGACTTACGATTTAATAATTTCGTTAAACGCCCTGTGCCTACGTCTAAAGCGGTGATGTTTTGTCTAATGGACGTCAGTGGTTCCATGGATCAAGCAACCAAAGAGATGGCCAAGCGTTTCTATATTTTGCTCTACCTATTTCTTACTCGAACTTATGAAAACATCGACGTCGTCTATATCCGCCACCACACACAAGCCAAAGAGGTCGATGAACATGAGTTTTTCTATAGCCAGGAAACCGGCGGCACCATAGTCTCCAGTGCCCTCAAATTGATGCAGGAGATCATTGCGGATCGTTATCCTCCTGATCAATGGAACATCTATGCGGCGCAAGCCTCTGATGGTGACAACTGGGCGGACGACAGCCCTCAATGCTCTGATATCTTGAGTAACAACCTTTTACCCTTACTTCGTTATTACACCTATATCGAGATCACCCATCGACCTCATCAAACCCTTTGGCACGAATATGAAAAACTGGTGGCGACCTATGACTCTTTCGCCATGCAACGTATCAAAACGGTCGAAGATATTTACCCTGTTTTCAGAGAGCTATTTCGCCGTCAAGCGGCATAGGAGGCGACAATGGCGGCACCAAGAAAAAAACACTCTAAGCCGCTCAGTGATGGGCCTGATTGGACGTTTAAACTATTACAACAATATGAAGATGAAATTGATCGGGTAGCAAAGCACTACGGATTAAATACCTACCCTAATCAGATCGAAGTAATCACTGCTGAACAGATGATGGATGCTTATGCCAGTGTCGGTATGCCAATCGGCTACACACACTGGTCATTTGGCAAACGCTTTATTCAGACCGAACAAACATATAAACGCGGCCAAATGGGGTTGGCTTACGAGATTGTGATCAATTCTAATCCCTGTATTTCCTATCTAATGGAAGAGAACACCATGACCATGCAGGCGCTAGTGATGGCCCATGCCTGCTATGGCCACAACAGCTTTTTCAAAAATAACTATCTGTTCAAAACCTGGACTGATGCTTCCTCGATTATCGACTATCTGGTCTTCGCCAAAAACTATATCGCCGACTGTGAGCAACGCTACGGCACCAGCGAAGTGGAAGCGATTATCGACTCTTGCCATGCCTTAATGAATCAGGGCGTTGACCGTTACAAACGGCCGGCAGAAACCTCTCTAGCAGAAGAGAAGAAACGGCAAAAGGCGCGCGAAGAGTATCTGCAATCACAGGTTAACGACCTTTGGCGAACGCTGCCCAAGCAGGCTATCGACGTCATTGAGCAGCCGGAACGCTTCCCATCTGAGCCGCAGGAAAATTTACTCTACTTTATCGAAAAGAATGCGCCGTTACTTGAATCCTGGCAGCGGGAAGTGATCCGGATCGTACGTAAAATATCGCAGTACTTTTACCCACAAAAACAGACCCAAGTAATGAATGAAGGGTGGGCTTGTTTCTGGCATTACACCCTGCTTAATCACCTTTACGACGAAGGCAAGCTAACCGATAAATTTATGTTCGAGTTTTTACACTCCCACACCAACGTCGTCGCGCAACCCTCCTACAACAGCCCCTATTACTCAGGCATTAACCCATATGCATTGGGCTTTGCCATGTTCCGCGACCTTCGCCGTATCTGCGAAACACCAGACGAAGAAGACCGTCGCTGGTTTCCTGACATTGCCGGTAGTGATTGGCTGAAAACAGTGCACTTTGCCATGGAAAACTTTAAAGATGAAAGTTTCATTGCCCAGTTTTTATCACCTCGTCTCATTAGGGAATTTAAGCTGTTCTCGCTTCTTGATATCGAAAAGCACAATTTCTTAGAGATTGGCTGGATACACAATGATGCCGGCTACCAACAGATCAGAGAGCTACTCGCTGCACAATATAACCTCAGCCAACGCGAGCCTAACATTCAAGTCTATGACGTTGATTTGAGAGGCGACCGCTCACTCACGTTGAGATACACGCCGCACCAGCAAATCCCTTTAGACAAAAGCTACCCTGAAGTACTGAAGCATCTGCACCGACTGTGGGGGTTTGAGATAAAGCTAGAGATGGAAAAGGCTGATGAGAGCGTTGAGCTCATTGGCCGCTGCCCGGAGCAGGTTAGCGAAGAAAGCGATCCGGCCAACGCCATTTAGCCAACAAAAAAGGGCTATCACTAGCCCCTTTTTGACCGCTATTCAGTGTGATTAGCGCGCAATATCAACGATATCACTAGGAACATCGTCCCGCAGCCGCTGCCATAGTTTCGCGCTTTCATAACCAAAACGACGAACTAAACTGATCGCTTCATCATATTTGCCCTGCTCAGCTAACCCTTGGATCTCAGCATAAAACTTAGCTAGCAATTCGCGTGATTCAGGCAATGAGAAGTAGTAAGCGCCGATCCGCGAATAAAGCCCTTTAAAACCATTCAAGGTCAACACATAGATAGGGTTGTTGGAGGCGAACGCCAACGCATGGTTTACCTGATAATCAAACTCCGCGCAGGCGGCTGGATCATCGGGAATATTCCCCGCATCCTTGATTATTTCGACCACTTTATCCGAATTGTTCTTCAGCGCAGCTCGAATATAGATACTACTGATGTTAGTTCTTGCTGATAACAGATGATCAACCAGCTCAGGGATCCCGTCTTGATTCAATCGAGCAATGGTTTCGAGGATATTCAGACCCGACGTTTCCCAAAAGTTATTCACTCGAGTCGGCTTGCCATGCTGAATAGTTAACCAACCATCGCGTGCCAGCCGTTGCAATACTTCACGCAGCGTCGTTCTCGTTACGCCGATTAATTCAGAAAGTTCTCTTTCCGCTGGCAGTATCGAGCCGGGGGGGAAACGATTGTTCCAGATTGAATCGACGATATACTCTTCGGCAAATCCGGCTGGGCTCTGGGCTTTAATTATCATTTAGCGTCCTGTCGCGGGCAAAACTGTTAACAGTATAAGAAACTCATCATACCAGATGCTATTTTCCAGCAACAAGCAAGATAAGCACTATAAAAGTGAAAAGTTACTCACACTTTGACTAAACTCGCTGCTAAACATTCACGTTAACCGACATAAATAATCACTGAAATGTGTCAGTTTTGGTGCATATCCGCGTAGGAAAACGGTTAGAAATAGGTACAATAGCCGAAAATTTTATAAAGGCATTTTTGCCAACAAAAATCTAGCGTACCTGGGAGCACTCCATGCCACAAACCAAGACTTTAGGAGAGGCCTTTTTAAGGAACTTTCTGGGTCAAGCCCCTGATTGGTTTAAAATAACCATTCTACTGTTTCTGCTTATCAATCCAATTGTCTTTTACATCAGCCCATTTACTGCTGGCTGGTTACTCATTATCGAGTTTATTTTTACTCTGGCAATGGCTCTCAAATGTTACCCACTGCAACCGGGGGGATTGCTGGCGCTAGAAGCCGTCGCCCTTGGCATGACATCTCCGCACATGGTAATGCACGAAATTTCAGCCAATATCGAAGTGCTCTTGCTACTGATCTTTATGGTCGCTGGCATCTATTTTATGAAGGAGCTACTGCTCTTTTTCTTCACCAAACTACTCATTAAAATTCGCTCAAAAGCGATGCTCTCTCTGGCATTTTGTTTTGCTGCTGCATTTTTATCAGCGTTTCTTGATGCGTTAACCGTAATCGCCGTGGTCATCGCCGTCGCAACGGGTTTCTATAGCATTTATCACAAGGTGGCTTCAGGCAAAGAGTTCCACCACAGTCATGATCATACTGCCGATGAGAATCTGCATGATCTGACCCGTGATGACTTGGAGCAGTTCCGTAGCTTCTTACGCAGCTTGATGATGCATGCAGCGGTTGGTACCGCACTAGGAGGCGTATGTACCTTGGTCGGAGAACCACAAAACCTGATTATCGGCGACCGAGCGGGCTGGGATTTTGTTAACTTTGCCATCCGCGTCGCACCGATCTCATTTCCAACCTTGCTGTTTGGGTTAGCGACTTGCCTACTATTAGAAAAATTCAAAGTATTTGGCTACGGCGCAAAATTGCCAGACGCCGTGCGCACAATCTTGTCCGACTTTGAGAAGTACTCTACCGAACGTCGCACCAAGCGCGACGTTGCCAACTTGATCGTGCAAGGGATTATCGCTCTCTGGCTGATCGTTGGCTTAGCATTACACCTCGCCGACGTTGGCCTGATTGGTTTGAGCGTGATCGTTTTAGCAACGTCAGCCACAGGTGTGATTGAAGAGCATCAGTTGGGCAAGGCGTTTGAAGAAGCGCTGCCATTTACCGCGCTGCTATCGGTATTCTTTGCGATTGTTGCCGTGATCATTGAGCAAGACCTGTTTGCGCCAGTTACCCAATGGGTACTTTCATTTGAGGGGCACGGCCAATTATGGCGAGTATTCTTGGCGAACGGCATTCTTTCCATGGTGTCAGATAACGTCTTCGTCGGCACCGTCTATATCGAAGAGATGTATGCGGCGTTGAATAATGGCAGCATCAGCCGCGACCAATTCGATCTGCTCGCTGTCGCCGTCAATACAGGCACCAACCTGCCAAGCGTTGCAACACCAAATGGCCAGGCGGCATTCCTGTTTTTATTAACATCGGCTTTAGCACCTTTACTGCGCCTGTCATATGGTCGTATGGTATGGATGGCTCTCCCCTATACCATCGTCATGCTGTCAGTCAGCCTAGCAGCCACGCTCTTTATACTGGAGCCTGCCACCCAACTGCTTTATGACACAGGCTGGATCCATCATATCGTAGAACCAGCAGCTGCGGCTGCGGCACCCGCTCACTAGCTGACGCCATATACTAGAAGCTAAAAGCCCAGCAACGCCGCTGGGCTTTTTTGTGCGTTTTCTCCAGTTCTTTGTAAATATTGATGTCAATGACTTGGCGAAGCCTGTAACCGGAGTAAAATCGACGCTTTGCTCCATTCACCTCTGTTATCAAGGAATCAACGTGATCACACAAATCGGCAATTGGCCAACGCAACGCTGGCCGTGGTTGTTGCTAGGAGGCTCAGCATTAGCACTTGAGCTCTGTGCGCTGTTCTTTCAATATGGCATGGACTTAGCTCCGTGTATCATGTGTATTTACGAACGCGTGGCTATGCTTGGGATCATGCTGACTGGGCTTATCACGGCTATCTCACCACAACTCTTATGGCTTAGGTTGCTCGGGTTTTGTGGTTGGTTAGTCTCTGCCGGGTGGGGATTAATACTGGCATGGGAGCATGTACAACTGCAGCTCTATCCGTCCCCCTTTCATACTTGTGATTTTGAACCGAACTTTCCAGAGTGGCTGCAACTGCATAAATTGCTACCAATCTTCTTTGAAGCGACAGGTGATTGCGGAGAAATAGCTTGGTCATTCTTAGGCTGGTCGATGCCACAATGGCTTGTGGTCAGCTTTATTGTCTACCTTGGACTTTTGTTCGCTGTGATCGCCTGTTGGGGAATAAGTAAGCTAAAGAAAGCGTAATATAAATCACGTGCGTCAATCTGGGTGGCTATCTGCTTAGCCACCCTTATTAATCTTCCTCCACAACGGTGCTACCGTTACCCTCTTCATCCAACGGCCACCAAACAATATGCTCAGCTAGCGTTGGTCCGGCGTCTTCTTCTAGTACCGTTTTACCTCGCACCGAGTGACCTAATTGATGCATCGTTTCAGAGGTACCGGTAATCAATGGATGCCATTTAGGCAGATCTTGACCTTCCGCCAAGCGACGATAAGCACAGGTCGGAGGCAGCCAATGAAAAGACTCAATATCATTCAAAGTGACTTTCACACAGTCATCTACTTGCGAGAAGCGATCGGCATAGTTAGAGCAAGCACAGCTGTGACTGTCCAAAAGGCGGCAAGCTATCTCGGTGAAATAGAGCTCATCCGTGTCATCGTCAATCACCTTATGCAAACAACACTTTCCGCAACCATCACAAAGAGATTCCCACTCTTGCTCTGTCATCTGCGCTAGAGTCTTGTGACGCCAAAATAGTGTCTTAACGGCCATTTGATGACTCCAGGAATGTCTGCTTAAAACGCTGTCTAAACACCTTCTGCAAACTTTCAGGTAATCCAGCAAGGTGGGCATCTAAGTAAGCAGGTTGCACGACCAGATCAGCTAATACCTGATTGAATTGCTCAATGGCTCTCTGCCCTTGCGCCGTTTTAGCACAGGCCAGGTGCCCGGTCGTCATCTCATTGCTCTCTTTCAAACTCACACTGGATAGCACCAACTCATGCTCCGCGACGTAGTGATCGACCACTTCCGGATACTCCAGCACATAATCAACCCGCCCTTGAGACAACATATCCAGCAAGCCTTCAGCCATATCATTAGCGCCTCGCACATAGAGTTTATAGCGCATCTCCGGCTGCTTAATGATCGCATCAATCTCTGCACCATAAGCTCGGCCAGACACGACGCCAAGTCTTCCAGCGGAGTCTGCGCCTAATATATCAGCCAAGCTGACAGCCCTGCGCGATGAAATATGAGCAAGTTCAGCTTTAACCTTTTCATTATTGCTCAAGTAATACAGTTTCAGACCAAAATAGAGCGAAAACGGCTCACTAAAATAGAGCTCTTCAGCACGTTTAGGGGTTAACAGAAGGTTACTAACGCAGCCTGCCCTTTGCTCTCTAATCTGCGCTATTGCTCGGCCCGTATTACTTTGCAGTAACTCGACCTCTGTTTGCTTGCGCCACTCCGGCAGCAAAATCCGCAACAGCGCATACTCTGTCGAATGCCAGCGTGTTTCATCGGTATCATCAAAATCACTGACAGCGAAATCGACCCAAACATTCACCGGCTCAGCTGCGGATACGACTCCACAAACCATAGAAAGATAGACGACGCTGACAGCGGCAACCCAGCGAGTAACAAGGCGTTTTAACATATAATAAGTGTATCTAATGATGGCTTATTTAGAGTGATGGATAACGAATACGATCAGACAAATAGCCAACGGTACAAGCAAAGTAATAGGAGCGATTCCAGCGCATCAGTACATCAAAATTGGAATACGCTAAAAAAACACGACCATCAGTATCATCAGGAATGATCAAAGACGCCTGAATCGGATTAACCGGCAAGTCGCTGCCGTCATAGCGTCTCACACCTTTAGCTTGCCACTCCGCCAACGTATATTTGGTTTTGATACCCGCCACTGCGGTATCTATCGTTTGTGGCACCTTGACCTGACGCCCCCAAGTTAACGAATCATCCCAACCACTTTGGCTCAAATAATTGGCGATAGAAGCAAATGCATCTTCCTCACTGCCCCAAATATCTTTCTTGCCATCGCCATTGTAATCCACAGCGAAACTAAGGAAAGAGCTCGGCATGAACTGGGTTTGCCCCATGGCTCCGGCCCATGAGCCTTTGAACTTATCAATGCTGATATGCCCCTGATCGAGGATGATCAGCGCATTCATTAACTCTTTTCGGAAGAACTCTGCCCTACGCCCTTCAAACGCCATGGTGCTGAGCGCTGAAACAACGGGGAAATTTCCCTGATAACTACCAAAATTTGATTCTGAACCCCATAAAGCAACAATAAAGCGGGGTTGGACGCCGTACTCAGAACCAATTTTGTCTAACACACGGCGATGCTTTTTATAGAGTTCACGGGCCTTTTTTACTTTCCAATCAGGCACCCGCTTAGCCATATAAGTATCGAGCGTCGACTTCTTAAATTCTGGCTGTGCTTTATCTTGCTTGACCGCTCGGCGCATAAAAGTCACATCGGCGAATGCCGCTGCGATGATCTCAGGTTTGATCCCTTCATCGGCAGCCTGCTGTTTCATCTGTTCGATAAAACCGTCAAACCCCTCAGGAGCAGCCTGGTTAGCTGCCACATTTAACGTGGTCAATGAGATCACAACAAAAAACAGCAGCGAAATGCTGCGAGAAACACTCATCATTCTTCTATGCCCTTAGCCAGTCGGTGCGCTTTCAACAAATTATCCACAGGAGGTGGCAATTGAAGGTAAAAACCCTTCTCTACCAATTCAGCTTTCACACGTTTGATATCAGCAAACCCCAAATGTTCACGCTTATCCAAATTAATTACCATCACCAATTCAGGGGCTAAAAACTGTGCCAAGAGCGCTTCAGGTACTCTTTCGAAATCATCTTTACGTTCAATATAGAGGTAACTGCCTGTTTTTTTGCTGCTCTTGTAGATCGCACACCACATAGTTGAAAAATCTCGCTGAATCTTACTTGCCATAAAAGGGGCGCAGACTATACCATGACCACACCAACTTGGGACACAAAACCCAGTAGATTAGCGGCGTCAGACCGTACAGGGTCATTTAAGACCGAGCAAAATATTACTAAGACAGGTATCGTCTTCTTATGTCGCAAACCGCGCTCGAATTGAAAGGCAGTGCATTTACCCTTTCAGTTCTGAAACTTAGCAGTACCGAAATCGATGCCATCGCGGCGCAACTTGAACAAAAAATTGCTCAAGTCCCTCACTTTTTCGATCGAGCCCCTATCGTTGTTGATCTTGAAATGCTTGCTGAACAGAGCATTGACTTCGAGGCATTAAAATCATGCCTAGAGCAACTTCGACTGGTGCCAGTGGGTGTCACCAACGCCGATGACAGCCAAAAGCTGGCGGCCAAAGCGGCAGGGTTCGCTTCATTAACCCGCCCCAAAAGCCAAACAAAGCAGGAAACCAAACCGGCAGCTGCAGCACCAACCACTGAAAAGGTAGCAGAGCCTGGTCGCCAAGAGACCATGGTGGTAAGACAGCCGGTGCGGTCTGGGCAACAGATTTATGCCAAAGACTGCGATTTAATCGTCATGGGACAAGTGAGTAACGGCGCGGAAGTCATTGCCGACGGCAACATTCATGTCTATGGCACCCTACGAGGGCGTGCCATCGCAGGTGCGAAAGGCGATCTCGACGCAAGAATATTTTGCCAGAACTTGCAGGCCGAACTGGTTTCGATCTGTGGGCATTACTGGCTTAGCGATGCTTTGCAGGAAAGCCACTGGCAGCAAGCCACGGCTATCTATCTGCAAGATGAAAAATTGACTATCGACACATTGAATTAATAACGAATTCAGACAGGAACATAAATTATGGCACGGATAATCGTTGTCACTTCGGGTAAAGGTGGTGTGGGTAAAACCACCACCAGCGCGGCCATCGCAACCGGTTTGGCGCTAAAAGGCAATAAGACTGTCGTTATCGACTTCGATGTAGGTTTACGAAACTTAGATCTGATCATGGGTTGTGAACGCCGCGTCGTCTATGACTTCGTTAATGTGATCAATAACGAATCGAATCTGAATCAGTCACTGATAAAAGACAAACGCGTAGATAACCTCTATATCCTGCCTGCATCCCAGACTCGGGATAAAGACGCCCTCACCAAAGAAGGTGTTGGTAAAGTACTTGAAGAACTAGCAGAGACCTTTGATTACATCATCTGTGACTCCCCTGCAGGTATTGAGATGGGCGCACAAATGGCACTCTACTTCGCCGATGAAGCTGTTGTCGTTACCAATCCTGAAGTCTCATCTGTACGTGATTCAGACCGCATCCTGGGGATTTTAGCAAGCAAATCTCGCCGTGCTGAGTCTGGTGATGAACCGGTTAAAGAGCACTTGCTGCTAACTCGTTACTCGCCCGCCCGTGTTGAGCGCGGCGATATGCTCAGCGTAGAAGACGTTCAGGACATTCTGGCAGTGCCACTGTTAGGCGTTATCCCTGAGTCACAAGCCGTCCTAAAAGCATCAAACTCAGGCGCGCCTGTGATCCTTGATGAAGAGAGTGACGCAGGACTGGCATATCAAGACGCCGTCGATAGATTGCTTGGCAATGAAGTGGACTACCGCTTCCTTACTGAGCAGAAAAAGGGAATTTTCAAACGTATATTCGGAGGATAACCGGACATGTCTTTGTTGGACTACTTTCGTTCTACCAAGAAGAACACGGCCTCTTTAGCTAAAGAGCGCCTACAGATCATTGTTGCCCATGAGCGCAGCCGTCGAAATAGCCCCTCTTACCTACCTCAGTTAGAGCGGGATATTCTTGAAGTGATAAAACGTTACGTTGAAATCACTCCCGATCAGGTGAGTGTTTCCTTAGATCAAAAAGGCTCAGATCTATCGGTATTGGAACTCAATGTGATGCTGCCGGACGATAAGCGTCAGTCATAAACAAATATGAGTAATAAAAAACCACCACGATATAGTGGTGGTTTTTTTATTTTTACTGATAACAAATCATTCGCTGGTTGAGACTTTGTCAATTAGCGCCTGACACACGGCTGCAAATAGAGGCTGACGCCAACCTATAGTGATTGCTGGCTCACCTCTTGCCGCACGCTCTTCAGCATCCCATTTCCATATATAGCTAAGAAAATCATTTAGAAGGCGTTTTGACGCGACTAATTCGACCGGCAGCTGGCTCTTTTCTGCAGCAGCTAACGCCACATCTTTCAATTGCTTCAACGCCGGCTTATAACCAGCGTAGTCCACTAGACGTTTAAGCTTCGCCGGTCGGCTTGTTTGGGGCCAAGACTTACCGTGCTCAACTAATTCAAGCAATTTTGCGGCATACCGCTTCACCAATGCCGGCGGTAAACCACTGAGCTGTCGTAAGTCATGCATCGATTGCGGTTGACGCTGAGCCAACAAGATCAACATTTCGTCTTTACAAACGAAACCAAGTGGCAGATCCCTGCGCGCAGCTTCACTATTTCGCCAATTAGCCAACTCTTGCAGGATCGCCAGCTCTTCCGAATTCAATAGCCAGCTATTCTTGATATCACGATATTGCAGTGCTGCTGGAGTCACCTTTAACCGCTCACTGACAAATCGAGCACACTCTTCTGTGCACGCTTCTTGCCACCCCTGCTCCGACAGTTTATCAACTAGCAAAGGGTATATTTTGTAGAGGTAATCAACATCCAGCGCAGCATATTCCTGCTGGGCATCGGTCAATGGACGCAGCAGCCAGTTAGTCCGCGCGTGCTCTTTGGCCAGCACTTTCCCCAGCAGCAGTTCAACTAGCTTACCGTAGCCAGGGTTAATGGCTAGGCCTGTAAATGTTGCCGCGATCTGAGTATCAAACAATGGTGCAGGAACGACATCAAGGTGGCACCGAAAGACTTCAAGATCTTCACCACAGGCATGCAGAACTTTCACTATGCTCTGGTCTGCAAGCAATGCAGCAAACGGTGAGAGGTCACGAATCGGTAAAGGATCGACCAAGTACACCCCCACACCATCACACACTTGGATCAGCCCCAGTCGCGGATATAGGGTACGCTCCCGAACAAATTCGGTATCAATCGCCAGCATGTCGCATCTCTGCCAGTTACGACAGAGTTCTATCAGCCTGGCATCGGTTTCGACATATTCCGTCGCAGCAAAATTGTTATTCAAAGGAAGGTCTTAATTAGATAGGCGATGCCCCAATGTTAACGGGGCAACGCCTTGGGATAAAGCGATTAAGCGGATTTAACCTCTTCGTCACGCAATTCTCTGCGTAAAATCTTACCCACATTACTCTTTGGCAGTTCATCCCTAAATTCGATGATTTTTGGGATCTTGTAGGCGGTCAAATTCTTCCGGCAATGCTTAAGTATCTCTTCCTGCCGCAATGCTTCATTTTTTCGCACAATAAACAGTTTTACTATCTCCCCACTCACCTCGTGGGGAATACCAATAGCGGCGCACTCCAATACATCCGTATGCAGCGCCACCACATCTTCAATTTCATTTGGAAATACGTTAAAGCCACTCACCAGAATCATATCTTTCTTCCGATCAACAATCCGGAAAAAACCTTCATCATCAGCCGTTGCTATATCCCCAGTACAAAACCAGCCATCGTGCATCACTTCAGCGGTAGCCTCAGGCCGCTGCCAGTAGCCTTTCATCACCTGCGGGCCTTTAACCTGTAGCTCTCCAGGTGCACCAATCGGTTGCTCTTTACCCTCATCATCAACAACTCGCACTTCTGTTGAAGGTGCGGGCAAACCAATCGTGCCGCTAAACCCGGTGCAATCATACGGCGAGACCGTAACTAAAGGCGCGCACTCGGTCAGCCCATATCCTTCAAGCAATGGCTTACCTGTCTCTTGCTGCCATTTGTCTGCGACTGCACGTTGCACTGCCATACCACCGCCCAAAGAGAGGCGCATTTTTGAGAAGTCTAAGTCGGAAAAACCTTCGGTATTCAGCAGGCCGTTAAATAAAGTATTTACCCCGGTGATCACTGTAAATGGATATTTTCCCAGCTCTTTAACAAAGTTAGGCATATCACGGGGATTAGTAATCAACAGGTTTTTCGCGCCCAGCTTCATAAAGGTCAGCATGTTCGCTGTCAGCGCAAAGATGTGGTAAAGCGGCAACGCCGTCACGACAAACTCTTTGCCTTTCTCCAGCAAGGGACCTATCACCTCAGATACTTGTTCTAAATTCGCTACCATATTGCGGTGGGTCAGCATGGCGCCCTTTGCTACCCCGGTGGTACCACCGGTATATTGCAAAAAGGCCAGGTCATCCCCAGTCAGCTCAGGCTTGATGTACTGCATGTACTTGCCACGCGCGAGCGCATGACGCAAAGACAAAGCACCGGGCAAATTGTATTTCGGCACCATACGTTTTACGTAGCGAACAACAAAGTTAACTAAAGTACGTTTGGGTGCACTGAGCTGATCACCAAGTTTGGTAAGGATCACATGCTCTACCGGCGTTTCAGCCACAATCTGCTCTAATGTATGCGCAAAGTTAGACAGAATAATGATGACCTTGGTACCGGAATCGGTCAGCTGATGTTTAAGCTCACGCGGCGTGTAGAGAGGATTAACGTTAACGACAACTAAACCAGCGCGAAGAATGCCACACAAAGCAATTGGGTATTGCAACAGGTTGGGCATCATAACCGCAACACGCTCACCTTTCTTCAGCCCCAAGTCTTGTTGCAGGTAGGCGGCAAAAGCCCGCGATTGTTCCTCGAGATGACGATAAGTCATCGTTTCACCCATATTGATAAAAGCAGGCTGATCAGCAAACGAGCCAAACGCCTCTTCAAAAATATCAAGTAGGGATGAGTAGTGGTCAGGATCGATAAATTCAGAAACCCCTTTCGGGTAACGTTTCAGCCAAACCTTCTCCACAGGCTTCTCCTTCTCTACAGGTGTTTAAGACACCATTAATTATGATTTTAGCTGTATTAGCACAAACAGGCAGGGTCGCTGGCTAACACCTTATCCGAGCAAGTATGCATCGAACGAGTCAGAATATAAAACGCGCGTTTAAAGTATTTGCTCCAGGCCACATTTTAGTACAAATTTAAGGCATCTGCTTAAACAAAATCACCGATTAGCTCTACCGTATCACCTCCCCTTTCCATATGTAGGTGATGCCCTCCAACAAGTTGCTTATGCCGGGCATCGGCAAACCAACCCAAACGCTCATGGATGGCCAATTTTACCTCTTGAAAGCCACTTTGCCCCTCAATGATCAATGTAGGGCAGCGAATCGCTCTTACCCAAGCTTCCGCCTGTTCGGAGGTTATACGCAATGGTGATAGCGTTCTAAGCTTGGGATCTGAGCGCCAATACCAACGCCCGCCGTCCTTTATCAAATTTCGCTCAACCAACAACTCTGCGGCTTCTCTAGGCAAACAGGCTTGCGCCGCCATCCGCGCCGCTACAGCATCAACAAGCGAATAGTAACAACGCTTCGTTACCGCTTGTTTACGCCGACTAATCATCGCTTTACGCAAGATCTGCGGGGCACTCTCGGCAGGCCATGCCATAGGACCAACCGCTTCAATAGACACCAAGCGCCTCACTTTTTCGGGAAAACTGCCAGCATAAATAGAGGCCACCAATCCACCTAAGCTATGGCCAACTATCGAAAGTTTGCTGTCAAACAGGCGCTGCACCCCATACAGATCATCGACGTAATCAACTAAATGGTAATGTCCTTCACGGTGTGCGGAACCACCATGTCCGGGCCAATCTATTGCTAACCAAGGCAATGAAGGAGCCGCCTGCATCATTGGAATAAAGCTCGCTGCGTTGTCTAACCAACCGTGTAGACAAAGCAGTGGATTATCCGGCACCGACGCAGATGTAGAAAGGGCCGCGATAAGGCGACCCTCTACATTCAGTTGATGTTCATAAATCAAACAATGACACCTTATGGCTGTTTGACGAATTTCAGCGTCATACGATCACTTTCACCGATCGCCTCATACTTGGCGCGGTCTTCGTCACCCATGGCCAGTGATGGTGGCAACGTCCACACTCCCTTTGGATAATCTTTGATATCTGCAGGATTAGCATTCACTTCCGATTGTTCAACCAATACAAAGCCGGCTTTCTGCGCCGCCGCAATGGTTCGCTCCTGACTGACATAACCAGACTTTGCTCGCGCTTTATCATCTTCCGCTGGTGCAGAACGATGCTCCACCACACCAAACACACCACCCGACTTTAGCGCATCAAATGCAGCTTTGAATACCATCTCTAACTCACCATTCATCTCCCAATTGTGGAGATTACGGAAGGTCAATACCATGTCTGCAGAGTTCGCAGGCGCAATGCTTAGCGTTGCCGGTGGTGCCAAAGTCGTTTCTTTCACGCCTCCCCACCACTCAGCATTGGTGTCCAGCTTTTCTCTATATGCCTTTCCAACTTTGGCGCGATAGGCTTGGCGACGGTTATCTTCATCAATACCATCAATCTGAAAACTTGCTGCAATTAACTGACCTTTGTCTTTCAAGTACGGCGCCAGTATTTCTGTATACCACCCGCCGCCAGGCCATAGTTCGACGACTGTCATATCAGGCTTTAAACCGAAAAAAGCGAGCGTTTCTACTGGGTGACGATATTGATTTCTAGCTCGATTTTTCTCACTGCGACGACTGTCATCGGCAATCTCTTGCAGCTTTTCATAGCCAGACGCGGGGGTGGTTTCATCAGCCAGAACATTGGCCGAAAAGCCAAGACTAACTGAAGTTAACAACGCCGCAACTGTAACTCGATTGAATCTGGTGATCATGAAGCTTTCCCTCGGAGTATTGTATTTATTATTTTTTATTGCCTGATTAGGCGTATAGGTCGATACCAAGCATACTGCTCAACTGCTCTCGTTGAGGCGTTGAATCAATATCTTGGTACACATCTACTGCTCGTAGATTTTTTGAACTGGGTTGGTCATAACTGGTCGCCTGCGCCTGCAGTAAGCTTAGCGCGAGCTGTTGTTGATCGGCGACAGAAGCACCTTGCGTGCTGCCCACAGGGGCTACGTCGGCAGCGGCAGACGACACCGATGCCTTGGTTTCATTTCCACTCGCCGTCTTCGGTACCGCTGGTCCCGAATAAGCGAAAAATGGATTAATTGATGATATCTGCACGTTCCACAACTGAATTAACGGTCACAGACTAAATAAAACAGCTTTTCGGGCACGTTTCAAGCTTCTCTCGTGAAGTTGCTAGCGCCCTGGCAGTTTCTGCCAGGTCACTTCACTGCGAAGGTAGATAGGTTCAACCTCCGCACAATCCTGCAGCTCACCGTTAACTAACCTTGGCAGCGCCAAGCGCGCCATGCTGGCTGCGTTTGGAAACAACACCCGCTCACTGATATCGACCTGTTCAGCTAATTCAACCAGAGATGAGCCATAAGTTTGCCACCCAGAACCGACACCACACCAATGGCCATGCAGCGGGTCTTGCTGAAGCAACACCTCTGGTTTAATCACTTTTTCGGACCATACCGGCCGACAGTTCCCCTGCTCAACCTCATAAGCTGCCACATAGATTTCCGACATACGGGCATCAATCGCCGCAATCACCTTGCTCACTTGGTGCTGCTGATTGGCCTGTAACGCCATCGCTTCTAACGTGGAAACGCCAATCATTGGCAAGTCAGCCCCCAAAGCTAAACCTTGGGCAAACCCAACGCAGATACGCACGCCAGTAAAGCTGCCTGGACCACGGCCAAATGCAATGGCATCCATGTCACGGATACCGTAACCAGCCTCGGCTAATAGCTCATCCACCATGGGCAACAAACGTTGACTATGTTCACGGGGCGCAAAGCACTCACGTTCAATAACCTGGTCGCCATCCAAAATGGCTGCCGAGCAAACTTCTGTGCATGCATCTAAAGCTAGGATCTTACGGCTTGTCATACTCACGAATACTTTTTCCAAACAATTAAAACTTGTATTAACTAATGCACATAACTAGAGGCGTTGAGTAACAGCTATGCCTGCAACTCACTCTCAGTCTCGCCTTCCTCGGTGCCTAATTGACGCAAAAACTGGCTTGCTTTGTCCTCGCACCTAGTGCGGGGCATCGGTGGTAAACTCGCCAAGAAAACCTGACCGTAACGTCGAGATACCAAACGACCATCACAGATCATCAGCACCCCTTTATCATGAATATCACGGATTAATCTACCTGCGCCCTGTTTCAAGGTTAACACGGCCTGGGGAAGTTGAACTTCCATAAAAGGATCTCCACCTCTGAGGCGGCAGTCTTCTATACGTGCTTGCAGCAAAGGCTCATCAGGGGCGGCAAACGGCAATTTATCAATAATGACGCAGCTTAATGCGTCGCCACGGACATCAACCCCTTCCCAAAAACTTGCTGTTGCCAACAACACGGCATTTCCAGCAGCGACAAATTCTTCCAGCAACAAACGCTTAGGCGCTGTCCCCTGCACCAACACCGGAAAATCAACCAGTTCGGGTAATAGATCAGCAATTTGGTTCATCATGCGATAACTGGTGAACAGAAAAAAACAGCGGCCTCCACTGGCTTGAATTTGCGGTAAAGCTGCTAGCAAAAGATCCTTCGCCTGTAGCTTAGGGCCAGGCTCAGCAAGCTTACGCGGCACATAAAGGAGGGATTGGGTTGGATAATCAAACGGACTAGGCAAAAACAAGGTTCTGGCATCTTTAAGCCCTAACTGTTCGCTGAAATGTTCAAAACTATCTCCGACCTGCAGCGTTGCCGAAGTAAATACCCAACTGGCTTTTAGTGCACCCATGTGTTGGCTGAAACGCTCTGCCACATTCAGCGGCGTAATATGCAGGGAGACATGACGCTTGGTGGTTTCATACCAATAGCTATAACCCAGCTCATTCACATTGCAGATCTTAGCCAGTGCCGACTTATAACTGGCTCCTCGCTCAAACAGTACATCCAGTTCTTTACTGCGACCCACTGCCAGTTTCATCACATCATAACCAAAACCGATAGCATCAATTAACCGCTCAACCCCCATCTCCACGCCAGCATCTTGACTCTTCACGCGCCAATTGCCTCGTTCTGGGTCTACACCGAATTGCAGCCTGAGGTCAGCAGCTGCTTTCTCCATCATGTCAGCCGCCTTGCCTAACTGCTTCATATCTTTTAATTCGGTCAGATAGACACGCCGTAGATCCTTAGCTAGTTCAACAATCTGGCGACTAGAAACGGTTTCACCGAAATAACTGGCCGCGATGTCAGGAAGCTGGTGCGCTTCATCAAAAACAACAAGCTGGGCATCGGGGATCAGCTCACCAAAGCCAACGTCTTTAAGCACCATATCAGCGAGGAACAGATGATGATTAACCACCACCAAATCCGCATCCTTGGCTTTTTTACGCGCTTTAGTGAGATAACACTTTTGAAAGTCTGGACAGTCTTTGCCGAGGCAATTATCTACGGTGCTAGTGACATAAGGTAGCGCCCGGCTGTCTTCTGCAATGTCAGCCAGTTCACCGATATCACCATTTTCCGTCTCGTTACTCCAGCGTTTGACCCTTACCAACTCATCAATAAGCACTGGATCGCGAATTTCTGACTGCTGAAAAAGGTGCTGCTCCAAGCGATAACTGCACAAATAGTTAGCGCGTCCCTTTAGCAGCGCAATATCCAAGGGCTTTGCCAATGCATCACGGATCAGAGGTAGATCACGATGGAACAACTGCTCCTGTAACGCCTTGGTACCCGTCGATAAAATCACCTTTTTTTCCGATTCAATCGCAGGCACCAAATAAGCAAACGTTTTACCTGTGCCAGTCCCAGCTTCAATAATCAACTGCCCTTTAGCATCAATGGTTTCGCCGATCGCTTCGGCCATTTTACGTTGCGACTCACGCGGTGAAAAACCATCAATAGCCTTAGAAAGGGGGCTGTCAGACTGGAAAAAGCGGGTAATAGGATGCAAGTTCTGAACTCTAAAGAGGAGATAGAGATATTCTACGTGAGATAGGCCGCCGCCCCAAGTGGATTTATCGCCAAATCAGCTCTGAGACTTAATCAACTCGCCATCTAAAAGAACCGTATCAAAGTGGCTAAATCTAAGTTTGAACAACAGCTTATTTGGATACACGTCGTGTCGCATTGGCCACTCTTTCTCATTATCAAAAACGAAGCCGCTTTCGGAGAGTACCACCGCATGAGCTTGTTTCTTCTCATTGAAGGTAAACCAAACGGTGCCACCAATTTTCATCGCTAACGAGTAAGCAAAATCTTCACAATCGCCAGAGAAGCCACTCTCAATATCGGTGTAAATACGAACTTCGTTATCTTGGTCTGTAACATATTCAAAATTGTCACGGGCTTCATGAAATATGGAAATACTCTGTTTTAGCTCTTCAAGGCCCGCTTGCACGCTGAAAAAGGGGAGGGTCAGGATAATGAAAACAACGAGGCGCATCACTCAAGTCCAATCACTGAGGTTATGATGCCTGACACCCTATTGGTTGTTAAAAAGTTGTAAAGACTGAATCAGCAAAAGTATGAGATTGGTTGGTAATTCTTTGTCTACGAATAAATTTTACACAATTATTAGCAATAACTACAGTAGGTTACATAGATTCAGGCAAAAACATCTAAATGCTTGCGCGGCGATATTTCAGGTGTGGATGTTGAATGACTTTTTTTACTTTTAGCAGGCGTTACCCTCTGTTCTATTTGACCACTTAACACCCTTTCGATAGCTTCAGCTAGCATGCTTTTGCCTGGCTCAACCTCTTCACCCTCTTCCATATCGCCAAACTCATATGCAATCGTTCTATTCTGGTGGGCGTCGCGCATCTTCTCTTTCAGAGCATCAAGATAGGTAAGATTTTCCATCTGCTCAGATTCGGTGCGCGACTCTTCATCCCTATTAGATATTGGCCGCTTGCTAACGCGACTAACCGTCAACCCACTCTTAGTCATCGGTTGTGTGTAGTTAATATTGGGAATGAAAGGAATCAATAGATCCTGACTCATTACAAGCGCCTCCACTACGCCTTCATTGATTAAATTATCGTCAATTTTGAGAAAAACTTAAGTTTTTATAGCGTTACTCTTGATCTATCGCTGTAAACTAGGAGCCAGGAAATCGTTCCACCGAATCAATTTCGCATTGAAAATCATTAAAAATGCATCTTTATGCACTTTATTCTGCTTTTAATCACAAAAAACACTTGAAATCCAACGCCGCCTTGGTTAGCTTGAGCACATCAAATTAGTGCCTGCTTAGGCGCGGTTTTAACCAATCATGACAGACACGGATATTTCCATGACTTTATTTCTGAAAGCAGTGATCCATCATCACCATCATCACGAACATTAGCCTTTCAGGAAGATTGTTCGCTGGAGGCTATATAGATGCCCTCCGGCGGTCACACCAGACATACAACCCTCGGAATGCATCGCACCGAGGGTTTTTTAATTTTGGACAAGGAAAAACAGATGACTGACAACACGCGCTTACGCATCGCGATTCAAAAAAAGGGTCGCCTAAGCGACGAATCAAAAGCTCTGCTGAAGGCCTGCGGCCTGAAAATCAACATGAAAGGGGAAAGCCTAATCGCTCATGTTGAAAATGCACCGATTGATTTGTTACGCGTACGTGATGATGACATTCCGGGACTGATCATGGATGGCGTCTGTGATCTTGGCATCGTTGGCGAGAACGTGTTGGAAGAAGAGTTGCTAATGCGACAGCGCGCCAATGAAAAATGTGATTATGTACCACTGCAAAAAATGGCCTTCGGCGGCTGTAGGCTCTCTCTTGCTGTCGACAAAGAGTTCGATTACCAAGGGCCGGAGTCACTCGCGGGCTTGCGTATCGCTACCACCTACCCTGAACTGCTACGTCGTTACTTTGACGAGAAAGGGATCAATTTTGATGTTTGCTTGTTAAGCGGCTCGGTCGAAGTTGCTCCTCGCGCGGGACTGGCAGATGCGATCTGTGATTTAGTCTCTACAGGCGCCACGTTAGAAGCTAATGGCTTGGTAGAAACTGATGTCATCTATCGTTCACAAGCTCGCTTAATACGCCGCGGCGGTGATTTTGGTGATGACAAGCAAGCGTTACTGGATAAGCTCCTGACCCGTATGCAAGGCGTCATGCAGGCCAAAGAGACAAAGTACATCATGCTGCACGCGCCAAAAGATAAGCTGGATACCATTACCGAACTGCTGCCCGCAGAACACCCAACAGTGATGCCGCTGGCTCACGATGACGAAAACGTTGCTATCCACGTTGTCAGTACTGAAAACCTGTTCTGGGAAACCATGGAACAGTTAAAAGCCTTGGGTTGTAGCTCAATCCTCGTGCTCCCGATTGAGAAAATGATGGAGTAAGCCTGATGCGTACAGTGTATTGGGATCAACTATCAGTAAGAGATCAAGCCGAAGCATTATCGCGCCCAGCGATAAATGCTGGCGACCAGATCCACGATGCCGTGGAACAGGTATTAAGCAAGGTACGTCGTCATGGTGACCAAGCGCTGAAACAGCTGACTGAAAATTTTGATGGCGTAAAGCTGGATTCAATCAAAGTCAGTGCAGCAGAGATCAACGCAGCGGCAGAGCAAGTCGATGAATCGCTGAAACAAGCGATCCAACAGGCCTGTGACAATATTCATGCATTTCACGAAGCGCAACGTCCAACCGCCCTTGATGTTGAAACCCAACCTGGTGTGCGCTGCGAAATGGTCTCCCGTCCAATAGAGTCTGTCGGCTTATACATCCCCGGCGGCACGGCACCATTGGTGTCTACGGTAATGATGTTGGCCATTCCGGCCAAAATCGCGGGTTGTCGTCGTACAGTTCTGGTCTCACCCCCTTCGATTGCGCCAGAAATACTCTATGCAGCAAAGCTTTGTGGTGTAGACGAGGTGTACTCTTTGGGTGGTGCACAAGCGATCGCAGCACTTGCCTATGGCACTGAATCCATCGCCAAGGTTGATAAGATTTTTGGTCCAGGCAACAGCTATGTCACCGAAGCGAAACGCCAGGTGAGTCAGAACCACGATGGTGCAGCCATCGACATGCCAGCGGGTCCATCAGAAGTGTTGGTGATCGCAGACGAAGAAGCGAACCCAGACTTTGTCGCAGCCGATCTGCTATCGCAAGCCGAGCATGGTGCCGATAGCCAAGTGGTTCTAGTCACGCCGTGTGACGCCATGGCCGCGGCGGTTTCTGCAGCGGTACAGCAGCAACTTGCCGAACTCAGTCGTGAAGATACAGCAGCGAAGGCCATCGCTAACTCTGTCATTATCATCTGTCACGATCTTACCCAAGCGGTGGCGATCAGTAATCAATACGGCCCTGAGCATCTGATTATCCAGACCCGTGAACCGAGAGCGCTGCTCAATGATATTCAACACGCGGGTTCCGTGTTCTTGGGTGATTGGTCCCCTGAGTCTGTCGGTGACTATGCCAGTGGTACTAATCACGTATTACCCACGTACGGCTATGTACGCACCTACTCCAGCTTAAGCCTCAGCGACTTCTCGAAGCGCTTTACTGTACAAGAACTCACCGCCGATGGCCTGAGTCAGTTGGCTCCGTGTGTCACCCGAATTGCCGATGCTGAAGGGTTAGATGCACACAAACGCGCAGTGACCATCCGCACTGAATTTTTGGAGGGCCTATCATGAGCCTGGGTGAAAAGCTTATCCGCCCAAGTTTAAAAGACTTGGTACCTTACGAAAGCGCTCGCCGCATTGGTGGCAATGGCGATGTTTGGCTCAATGCCAATGAAAACCCTTACAGCAGCGAATTCAATTTGGATTGTAGTCGCTTTAATCGCTATCCAGAGTTCCAGCCCGCGGCAGTAATAGATGGCTATGCTGAATATACCGGCTTAAACGCTGACCAAGTGCTCTGCACTCGCGGCGCAGATGAAGGGATCGAATTACTGATCCGTACCTTTTGCGATCCAGGCAAAGACAAAGTCCTTATCTGTCCGCCAACCTATGGCATGTACGCCATTAGCGCCGAAACCAATGCAGTTGAAGTGGTCAAAGTAGTCGTCGATGAGGTATTCCAGCCTGATGTTGATGCCATCAAGGCACAAGCGGATGGGGTCAAACTGGTGTTTCTTTGCTCACCCAATAACCCAACCGGTCACTTGCTTGAAAGAGACCGCTTGCTAACCCTGCTGGATCTGTTCGCAGACAAAGCCTTGGTGGTGGTCGACGAAGCGTATATCGAGTTCGCTGCGGATACCTCAATGCAGGATCTGCTCAACGATTACCCTCATCTGGTTATCTTAAGAACCCTGTCAAAAGCGTTTGGTTTAGCGGGGTTGCGCTGTGGTTTCACCTTGGCTTCAGCAGATATCATTCAGCAAATCAGTAAAGTGATTGCCCCCTACCCTGTGCCAGAGCCCGTTGCCCAAGTGGCCGCACAAACACTCTCTACGGCAGGGTTAGAACGGATGGCATCGCAGGTTGCAGAGCTAAATGGCTATAAACAGCATTTTGTTGAAGCCCTTAAGGCGTTAGGTGCTGATGCTTGGCCGTCTGCGGGTAACTTTGTGATGATTAAGACTCAGGATCCGAGCGCCTGCATGAAAGCAGCGATGGATGCGGGAATAATCCTGCGCGATCAAAGCAAACAGATGAAACTCGACGGCTGTGTCCGTGTCACTATCGGCAGTCAGCAAGAGATGGAACGTACCCTTGCTGCTTTACGGGTGTTTTTGAAGGAGGCAGCATGAGCGCCGAAAAGATCCTGTTTATTGACCGCGACGGTACCCTTATCGTCGAACCCCCAACAGATTTCCAGGTCGACACATTGGAAAAGCTGGTTTTCGAACCACTGGTGATCCCATCACTATTAAAGCTGCAAGCCGCTGGCTACAAGCTGGTGATGGTCACTAATCAGGATGGTTTAGGCACTGACAGCTATCCGCAAGCAGATTTCGACCTACCCCATAATAAGATGATGGAGCTGTTCGAAAGCCAAGGCGTAAAGTGGGATGACGTACTTATCTGTCCTCACTTCGATGAAGACAACTGCAGCTGCCGCAAACCTAAGCTGGGCTTGGTCAAACCATATCTGAAAGAAGGTCGCGTAGACTTCACCAACAGTTACGTGATTGGCGACCGAGAAACCGACATGGCGCTGGCAGAGAACATGGGGCTTGATGGCCTACGCTATCATCCAGAGACATTGAACTGGACCCATATTGTGGATCAGTTACTGAACCAGTCACGCACCGCGTGTGTCGAACGCAAAACTCGCGAAACCAATATCCGCGTCGAAGTGAACCTCGACAAGCAAGGTGACAATGAATTTGGCACTGGCGTTGGCTTCTTCGACCATATGTTGGAACAGATAGCCACGCACGGTGGGTTTCAGATGAAGCTCAGTTGTGATGGTGACCTGCATATTGACGACCACCACAGCGTTGAAGATTGTGCGTTGGCGCTTGGCGCAGCACTGAAGCAAGCGCTTGGAGATAAGCGTGGCATTGGCCGCTTTGGTTTTGTACTGCCGATGGATGAACTGGAAGCCAGTTGCACCATGGATCTCTCCGGTCGTCCCTATTTTGTTTTTGAAGGCGACTTCAGCCGTGAGCAAGTGGGAGAGTTAGCGACCGAGATGGTGCCTCACTTCTTCCGTTCGCTCAGCGATACCTTGTTAGCAACACTGCACCTAAAAGTGGGAGAAGGTAACTGTCACCACCAAGTCGAAGGGTTATTCAAAGCCTTTGGTCGCACCCTCAGGCAGGCGATCACTGTCAGCGGTGATGCGTTGCCGAGCAGCAAAGGGGTGCTTTAATGACCACAGTTAATACCGCGCAAAAAGTCGTTATTATTGATACGGGCTGCGCCAATATCGCATCAGTAAAATTTGCCGTGCAGCGTTTAGGCTATGCCGTCGAAGTTTCAGCAGATCACGACACCATAAAAAATGCAGACAAAGTGTTTCTGCCCGGTGTTGGAAGCGCTTCGGAAGCGATGAAAAATATCCAGCAACGGGACTTAGTTGCGCTCGTCCAGCAACTTACTCAGCCGGTCCTTGGAATATGCTTAGGCATGCAATTAATGGCATCTCACTCAGCGGAAGGGGATGTGGCTTGCCTTGATTTAGTACCGACCGAAGTGGCGGCACTAGAGGGCGGTAACGGCTTACGTCTGCCGCATATGGGTTGGAATGCGATAACGCCAAATGAGGGGCACCCTCTTTTTAAAGATATTCCGAACGGCACCTATTTCTACTTTGTACATAGCTTTGCCGTTCCCGTTGGTGACTACACCGCCGCGAGCAGCGAATATGGCCAGCCGTTTTCAGCTTCGATTAGCCGCAATAACTTCTTTGGCGTGCAGTTCCACCCGGAACGCTCAGCTAAAGCCGGCGCGCAATTGATCAAAAACTTTTTGGAGATGTAACGGATGATCATCCCAGCATTAGACCTCATCAACGGCGAAGTTGTCCGCTTATATCAAGGCGACTACGCACAAAAGACCACTTACAGTTTTAATCCTGTAGAACAGTTTCAGCTTTATCAGGCCGCTGGCGCAGAGTGGTTACATCTTGTTGATCTTGATGGCGCCAAAGACACCAGTGCCCGTCAGCTCACCACGATTGCCGAACTGATTGATAAAACGGACGCCAAGATCCAGGTAGGCGGCGGGATCCGTTCCGAAGAAGACGTCAAGCAACTGTTGAATATCGGCGCTCAACGAGTCGTCATCGGCTCACTGGCGGTTAAACAGCCAGCGCTAGTCGCCGAATGGATGCGCAAGTATGGCCCTGAACACATCGTGTTAGCACTGGATATCAACATCGATGACGCGGGCAATAAACATGTCGCCATTTCAGGCTGGCAAGAAAGCTCAGCCATGACTCTGGAACAACTGATTGAGCACTATCAAGCCGCAGGGCTCAAGCATGTACTTTGTACAGACATCAGCCGTGACGGCACTTTGCAAGGTTCAAATGTCGCGCTCTACACAGAGATGACAGCCAAATACCCTGATATTGCCTGGCAGAGCTCTGGCGGCATCGGCGGATTAAGTGATATTGCCGATCTTGGTCCCACAGGTGTTGCTGGCGTGATCGTTGGTCGTGCGCTGCTTGAAGGCAAATTCACCGCAGAGGAGGCATTCCAATGCTGGCAAGACGCATAATCCCCTGCCTAGATGTTCGTGACGGTAAGGTAGTCAAAGGCGTTCAGTTCCGTAACCACGAAATCATCGGTGATATTGTGCCCTTAGCACAGCGTTATGCTGAAGCAGGCGCTGACGAGCTGGTATTTTACGATATCACCGCATCATCTGACGCTCGGGTCGTTGATAAAAGCTGGGTGACACGCGTTGCCGAAGTGATCGATATTCCGTTTTGCGTCGCTGGTGGCATCAAGAGTGTGGATGATGCACGCCGTATCTTACTGAATGGCGCAGACAAGATCTCAGTCAACTCACCGGCATTGGCAGATCCAACACTGATCAGCGATCTGGAAGCCGCTTTCGGTAAACAGTGCGTTGTGGTTGGTATTGATAGCTACTTCAACAAAGAGAGTGGTCAATACGAGGTCTATCAGTTCACAGGCGACGAAAGCCGTACTCAGAAAACCAGCTGGCAAACCGTCGATTGGGTACAAGAAGTACAGAAGCGCGGCGCAGGTGAAATCGTACTTAACTGCATGAACCAAGACGGTGTACGCCAGGGCTATGATATCGCTCAGTTAGCCAGAGTGCGTGCGGCCTGTGATGTGCCGTTAATTGCCTCCGGCGGTGCCGGCGCTATCGAACACTTCAGCGACGTATTTCAACAAGCAGACGTTGATGGTGCTCTCGCGGCCAGCGTGTTCCACAAAGCGGTCATTGATATTCAGGATCTAAAAGGCTATTTACGAGATCAAGGTATCGTCATCCGTCCCTGAGTCGTCAGGCAACGAAGATATATAAATTAAGGAATAACCATGTTGGATCAACAACAGTTTGATGCCCTGGCCTGGGAAAAAGTAGATGGCTTAATGCCCGCCGTGGTTCAAGATATCGACACGGGTAAAGTTTTGATGCTTGGCTACATGAATAAAGATGCCTTGCAGAAAACTGTCGATAGCCAGCAAGTCACATTCTTCTCGCGAAGCAAACAGCGCTTGTGGACCAAGGGTGAAAGCTCAGGCAACTTTCTCGATCTGATAGAGATCTCTGCCGATTGTGACAATGACACTCTGCTCGTCTTAGCACGCCCGAACGGCCCTACCTGTCACCTAGGTACTGAAACCTGTTGGACACCAAAGCAGCAACCAACATTAAGCTTTATCGGCCAGTTGGAAAAAGTGATTGCTTCTCGCAAAGGTGCCGATCCCGGCTCCAGTTACACTGCCAGCCTGTATGCTAAAGGCACTAAGCGTATCGCACAGAAGGTTGGCGAAGAAGGTGTAGAAACAGCTTTAGCGGCCACCGTCCATGATAAAGAAGAGCTGATTAGCGAAAGCGCCGATCTGATTTATCACCTGTTAGTGCTACTGCAACAGGAAGAGTTATGCCTGGCTGATGTATCGGCAAAACTGCAGGAACGCCATAAATAGCTCCGAATAACCAATCCGAGCCAAAAAAACCACCGCAAGGTGGTTTTTTTATGCCGCTACACGTTCAACAGTAATCAGATCATGGGGTCGGCTGACAGCGCAACGAAGCGGGGTTGTATTCATAGCCATCCGCACAGGGATACACTCTCGGCTGAATCTCTATTGGCCGTAACAGATTCAAATCTAAATCCTGTCCTGTTCTGGCGGCATCGCCCCGCGGTACGAGCAAAGGCTCCCTTTGTTTACTCTCCTTAGAGCCATAGGCATAAGGATCATAAGGCTTATAGTCTGGCTTGGTGCTGGGTAAAATACGCTGTGACATTGGCTTGGCCCAGAAAGGCTTCAGCTTAACCGGATATTTAGAGGATGTTATCGGCGGGCGCGCCTTTGCCGCAGCAAACAGATCCGCACTGCTAAGCAACAGACTCAAGCTGACAATGAATGCCATAAAATATTGAGTTAAATGCCCAAATGCCAAGCTGCCTCCAATCATGTTCAGAGTCATACCTCAGTAAAGAGTTGGATAAGCCAGTAGTAAGATTAGTTCAACGCAGCGACCCTAGAACAGGGGCTTGATACCGATTTCAGCAATAAAAAAGCCCGGTGAAAGTCACCAGGCCACCAAAACACTTGGCAAATAATATATATGACTAAAATCAAAACACTCTAATTGGCACTCAGAGTGTGGGTTTTCTCAACGAAGGTTTCGCTTACCACCAGGCTTCTACCTGTGCACCGAAGCGGACTTCGCCATCGATACCGTTGTAATCACTAGTCCCGGTGTGACCATCATCTGGCTCACGGTCTAAGAAATAGTTATTCTTCGCTTGGTCACCCCAAAATGAGCCGGCGTACAAACGCAGTGCGGGACGAGCAAAGAAACCGCGACCTGCAGTGAATTCTTGAGCAACAACGACTTTGTACAGATCGACACCACTATCAAGGTCACGACCACGCTCATCATCGGCCCAATGCCCCTGTTTCACGCGATCATAACCCAGTTCAAGGGTTGTCTTGGTATAGTTATTCCACTTATAGCTCGGACGAAGAACCGCACTGACGCGCTCTTTTTCATCCCGCCCATTGGCTGACATACCATTCTGATCGGCTTTTTGGTAGAGGAAGGCATAGCCTAAATCCACATCTTGATGCAGTTTCACCACACCCCAATCCAGAATACGGAATGTTTTTTCAGATGCTTCGGTCCAACCATCATGCCAGACGTTACCACCACCATGGTTGCCCCAACCTGACTCAGCCAATGCATCCGTGGAGTACTGGAATACAACCTTATTGAATCCGCCCATCAATGCATGACTCACTTCAGCCGTGAAGAACATGCCGTCATCATCTTGCTTATCTAAATAATCATTAGCGTCTTCCTGGTCGTCAGTGAAGTCTGTCCAACCATAAATACCTATCAACTCTAACTGTGCACTTCCCCACAAAGGAATGCCTGCATAACGTACATCCAATTTATTGTGCTGAACATTGGCTCGGTCATTTGTTGGCTCATCAATCTCAACGCCATCTAATATTAAACTAGCATCTTCAGAATCCATCTGAGTCCAAGCAAGTGATAGTTTACCCGGACCAATACCAATGCCTTCAAGACCGACACCGTAACCCGAGTTATTTACGTAATATAGATCCATAATATGGACATCTTTACGTTGATAAAATCGTTTACCCATCCACAATGTGGATTCTGGAGCGAAATCAAATAGTCCTGTTGCTTGTACATTTAATTGGCGTAATGCGGTATCACCTCCACTCCAAGAATTAGAATCTCCGGCTTTTTCACCGGCAACACTCTGATAATCATTGCCCTGATTAAACTGGCGATAGGAGATCATACTTTCCACTTTAAAAGTAACACCATCTCGGTTGTATACTTCCTGCCCTAATCCAATCTCCATATAAGTATCACACTCGTCACCCAACCGCCCTACCCAGTGGCCCCCGCCACCACTGCCAAAACACGCTTGGTCACCACCATTGGTGGTAGTGGAAAGTCCCGCACGCCCATAACCATGAAATTCAATGGCCGCAGCATGTGAAGAGATAACAGCCATGGCCACCGCAGAGGCTAATGGAAGGATTTTACTATTTATTTTTTTCATAATTACTTCCTTTCGTATTAAAACTAACCAAGAGGGTTAGAACATCAATAACTCGCGGTGAACATTAAAATAGAAAGTTCATTTATAAACAGGAAGAGAATAATTATGAGAAGAAGGTCAAATAAAACAAAGGCAGCGGAACAATGTATATATAACTTCAAAAACAACAACCACAGAAAATTTTACATTCACAACAAAAAAAATTAAACAGTTAACTTAAACCTATAAATCACAGCATGAAAAACCAGTTTAATTTATAATCAATTAATTAATAAAAAACATAATAAATAAAAATAATTAACAAGCTATGCTCATTCAGACATATTTGAAAAAACCTGATAACCTTGGCCCTATAATCACTGAATGATGTTGCTGTACCCACGCAAACGATTTTCGACAAGCGAAAGGCGCCGTTAAAAAAGTTCTACACGAGAAAAAACAGGAAAAAAGCTTCGCCTAAACATGCTAAGATACCAACGAAATGAGCAAATCTTCGACTAGATCACAGCTTGGGACACAAGATGTTGTATCCGGTTAAGCAGATGCTACTATTTATGGAACATTTCAAGAGGTTGTATACACGTTGAAAAAGTTACTCACCAGTGCGCTTTTGGCGCTGACAGTAGTGACAAGCGCCCAACTAGGTGCTGAAGTGATAGGGAGCGATGAACGTTCACACGTTGTCAGCACCCACGTGTACCCTTACCGCGCAATAGGCCTAATACAGGCCGATAAAGCTACCTGCACTGCAACACTGATTGACAAGACCCATGTAGTCACGGCTGCTCACTGTCTCTTTGACGTGCAGGAAAACAAGCAATGGAAACGCAACCCGTACTTTATTCCAGGTAAAAATGGTAGTGCCCATGGCCCCTTTGGTGTCTACCAGATTAAGCGTGCCTATGTTGACAAGCGTTATATACGCCAAGCCAAGAAGCTTAAGCCTGTCGCACTCGCTAAGTACAACGCGCAATCTAATGCTGAATTTCACTCTTTCCTCACTGATGCATTAGATCTCGACATCGCGATTGCGGAATTGGACCGCCCAGTCGCCAAGCGTATTGGTTTTATGGAGCTAAAAACGGTTGATCAAAAGAGCCTAGCCCCCTACATCCATTTAACCGGCTACCCTTCCGACAAAACACTACACACACAGTGGACAACCCACTGCCAAAGCTCATGGGATGAAGACCACTCCCCGATGGGCGATACCCTAGTACATAAATGTGATACCAGCCCCGGCATGAGTGGCGCCGTTGCCTACGTCAAAGATTTCGATGACAAGTACTACGCTGTGGGGCTGTTTTCTGTTGGTACCATGAGTCATAACTTTGCCACCCCATTCGACAATAACCTGCGCGAACGTCTGATAGGCTGGAAAAACGGTATTGAAGACGATCAAACCATGGTTCATAGCTTCCAACATGAGAAGTATCATAATGTCCATCTCGTGAACGAGTGCCGCTTTCCTGTTTATGCTGCGATCAACTACAAAAACCTAAACGGGGAATGGGTGACAAGCGGATGGCGGCAATTAGACGGTGGCGAAAGCGCTTACGTCGCAAGCACAAAAGAAAAAGCATTTTACGTTTACGCAAAATCTGCCGGAGATCCCATCATGGAGTGGACCGGCAGTGACAAAGTAGAGAAGATTGGCTCCAGCAAACACGCCAAAAAATACGGTTTAAAGCGCGTCAAAGTAGATTACGAAATCTATACGCCGGTCTATCATAACTTCAATTGTTAAGTCGCAATTGAAAATCAAAAAAGGCGCTTTAAGCGCCTTTTTTGATGGAAGAAATCGACCGTCATCAGTTAACGGGCCTTAAACTGATTCGTCAATGGGTCATACTGATAACCTATCTCCGCCAATCGGTCGCTCACCGACTCTGCGTTCATGTCATAACAGCTGCTAAGGTCCCCGACATCAGTGCACTCTAAGCGGAGCTTCTCATTCACAATACCCAACAAGATATTAGGATCAAATGCATGACAATTTGTTAAATCCATCGCCTTTCCCTCACTCAAGAGACAATTTACTCCTTCTAAAAGTAGTCAACAAATAGACGCTTTGCTATCACTAACAACAACTGGTACGAGGTGTTGATCACAGAGTACCACCGCGCCCTCGTGCATTGTTCCTGCTGGATGTGCAAGAATAGAGTGAGATGTGATCAGACAAACGAGATGCTATGACATACGCAGAAATTGTTGGATGGGGTAAGTGCTTACCTCCAGCGGAATTGACTAATGATGATCTGAGTAGCTTTATGGAAACCTCTGATGAGTGGATCCGAAGCAGAACAGGCATTGCTGCCCGGCGTATCAGTCATGTGCACACTTCCGATCTTGCCGAACAAGCAGCACGACAAGCCATTGCTGCCGCCGACATATCCGCGGATCAGATCGACCTCATCATCATAGCGACCGCCAGCCCTGATACCTTAGTGCCCAATATCGCCTCCAAGGTACAACGCCAGTTAGGTGCGATTAACGCTGCGTCAATGGATGTGAATGCTGCCTGTACCGGTTTCGTTTACTGCTTAGAATTAGCGACTCGCATGATCCAAGGCGGTGCTTACAAACACGCTCTGGTCATCGGTGCCGAACGGCTGTCATTCTTGTTAGATTGGAGCCAACGAGACACTGCAGTGTTATTTGGCGACGGCGCAGGTGCAGTGGTTCTTAGAGAGACGGATGAACCATTAGGATTACAACAATCTCAATTAGGTTGTGATGCCGAAGGCAGAGACATATTAGCAATCCCAAACTTTGGCTCAGCCATGGATAGATTCGATCAAAATAACGGCTACTTTGATTTCAACTTCGTTGGTCGAGAAATATTTAAACGTGCAGTTAAGGGGATGTGTGGTGCGGCACAAACCGTGATGGCACGAGAAGGTTGGAACCAAGACGATATTGATATTGTCATCCCTCATCAAGCCAATAAGCGAATCATTGAAGCACTGTGTCAGCAGATGGATGTGCCGCAGGAAAAAGCTTTCGTAAACATAGAGAATTACGGCAATACCTCCGCTGCAACAGTGCCCATTGCTCTCTGCGAAGCGCTGGAGCAAGGACGGATTAAACCGGGTGATAAGATACTAACAGCCGCATTTGGCGCCGGATTGACCTGGGCATCAGCCCTGATCCGCTGGGGTCAGCGAGTAACACCTTTAAAACAAACAGATGCGCAACTCGCTCCTTGTGAACAAACCGCATTGCAACTGCTCGCTGACGCAGTGAAATACTGTTACGAACGCCCTGACGGGATCTAACCTATGGCCCGCGATGAGTTCAATGCTGTCACCAATTTTTGGTTTAACGAATGCGAACCAATACAATGGTGGCAAAAGTCCGAATCGTTTGATCGCATCGTTGAGCAACGTTTTTTGCCGTTACTCGAGTTAGCGATCGAAAAGCAACTTGATCATTGGCGTAGCGACCCACAAGGTCGCTTGGCGGAAATCATTTTGTTAGATCAATTCTCGCGAAATATCTGGCGCAACACAGCACAAGCCTTTGCCCAGGATCCACAAGCACTTGCCCTCGCAGAACAGGCTGTTCACTGCGGGGCAGACAAAACCTTGCCGATCAATCAACGGGCATTTATCTATATGCCGTTTATGCACAGTGAATCGATATCGGCGCATGAGAAAGCGGTCGTTCTGTTTTCTCAGCCTGGCTTAGAACGCAACTTACACTCAGAGCTGCAACATAAAGCTATCATTGAACGTTTTGGACGCTACCCTCACCGCAATGCGACTTTAGGCCGAAACAGCAGCCAAGAGGAACTGGAATTTCTCACCCTGCCAGACTCTTCCTTTTAACCAGATCAATCCCTTAGCAACTTCAACTGCCGCAGCGCTTGTCTGTTATTCACGCATCATATACGCTTAGCGCCATTGCGCTTCGGCTGCGCCATTTTTTTAATCACAAATTGTATAGGGACCCACTTATGTTCGAGCAGATCTCAGCCGCTCCAGCTGACCCCATTCTTGGCCTCACAGAAGCATTCAAAGCTGATCCGCGTGATACCAAAATCAACCTCGGTGTTGGCATCTACAAAGATGAAGCGGGCCAAACCCCTATTTTAGCGACCGTAAAAAAAGCCGAAGCTATTCTGCTAGAGAGTGAGAAAACCAAGTCGTATCTGAGCATTGAAGGTAATGCGGCTTATGGCGCTGCAGTGCAGGCGCTGCTGTTTGGTAAAGCTTCCAATATTGTTAGCAATAAACGTGCGCGTACTGCACAAGCGCCCGGCGGTACTGGTGCGCTCCGTATCGCAGCAGAGTTCTACGCTTCACAATTTGAAAACAAAAAAGTTTGGGTCAGCAACCCGACCTGGGCAAACCATAACAATGTTTTTGCTGCTGCAGGTTTAGAAATTGTGCAGTACAACTACTACAACGCCGATGCCAAAGATATGGACTTCAATGCCATGCTTAGCTCACTGGAAGGCGCTGCTGCAGGGGATTTGGTCCTCTTCCACGGCTGTTGCCATAACCCAACGGGGATTGATCCAACAGAAGCGCAATGGCAACAACTGGCCGCACTGAGTGCAGAAAAAGGCTGGTTACCTCTGTTTGATTTCGCCTACCAGGGCTTTGGTAGCGGCATTGAAGAAGATGCGAAAGGTCTACGTATCTTCACCGAAGCAAACCAAGAGCTACTGGTTGCCAGCTCATTCTCAAAAAACTTTGGCCTCTATAATGAACGAGTGGGTGCTTTCACCCTCGTTGCGAAGTGCAGCGACACCGCTGAAACAGCATTCAGTCAGGCAAAATCATTAATCCGCGCCAACTACTCAAATCCACCCGCACACGGTGCTGCCGTCGTTACCACTATCTTAAACGACGCCGCTCTCTACGCCGAGTGGGATAAAGAAGTTGCGGAGATGCGTGACCGCATTCAGCAGATGCGAGATCTATTTGTTGCTACGCTAAAGGAGAAAGGCGTCGATCGCGACTTCAGCTTTATCGCTCGTCAGAACGGTATGTTCAGCTTCTCTGGCTTGACTAAAGAACAGGTCGCGACACTAAAGGATGAGCACGGCCTCTATATCGTTGGCTCAGGCCGCATCAGTGTTGCTGGTATGACCCGCAACAACATGGACGCACTCTGTAGCGCCATTGCCGCCGTTATCTAAATCACTGCGGTAGAACTGACAAAGAAAGCTGCTTCGGCAGCTTTTTTTATATCTGCCATATAACTTGGCTGTAGCTCAACAGCACTTCAGCAGATCAGATATTTGCTATGCTGCTATTGGTACACCACCAAACATCGAACGGTAGAGGCAATGCCAACATGCAGATAAATGCCGACTTTCAAACCTCTGTCTTCATCTCTGCCGATGATATGGTGTGGAGTAAAAGTCCTATGGCTGGCGTGCATCGTGCCATGCTCGACAGGATCGGCGACGAACAGGCGCGAGCTACCAGTCTGGTTCGTTATGCTCCGGCCAGTAAATTTAATCGCCACCAACACCCTGCCGGTGAAGAAATTTTGGTGCTGGAAGGTGATTTTAATGACGAGCATGGTCATTATCGCGCAGGAACCTATCTGCGTAATCCGAACGGTACGACACATGTACCATTCAGCATTGATGGTTGCTTACTGCTAGTAAAGCTGCGTCAATTCCAGCCTGCAGATCAAATACAAACACAGATCAACACCCGCACGGCTCATTGGCAAGCAGTAGATGACAATATAGTTAGCCTGTTACTCCACCACCACGGTGAAGAGCGCGTACAACTGCTGGAGATCCAAGCGGGCACAAAACTCCCGATCTGCCCAGAGAAAGGTGGCCATGAGATCCTCCTAATCAGCGGCAGCATTGAGCACCGAGATCGCAAGCTACCGTTGCATAGCTGGTTACGTTTTGCGAGTCATGAACGAGATGAGATCCTGACCACTGAGTTAACAAAGCTATACTGGAAATCTGGTCACCTGCCGCCGCGCTAACGACTTACTTGTCAGACCAAACCGCATACTCGTTACCCGTAGGATCAGCAAAATGGAATCTACGGCCGCCGGGGAACTCGAATATATCCTTCACCAACTGACCTCCCGCGGTGGTTATCTTTTCCTGCGTGTGGTGCAGATTTTCACTATAAAATACCACTAGCACGCTACCGTTAGACGATCTGGCAGAAATATCGGCACGATAAAATCCACCATCGATTCCAGCGCCACTGAATGCGGTGTAATCAGGTCCGTAATCAATGAATTGCCAGCCAAACAGCGTATGAAAGAAGGTTTTGACTACATTAAGATCTGTCGCCGGAAACTCTAAGTAATTGATCTTTTCGTGTGTATTCATTGACTAAATAGCCCCCGTTGGCATGACTGGATAGGGCTCCTCACCAAAGCCTGCTCGCTGAAATTCAGGTCGGCTTTCTGCCCACTGCGATAGCTCGGACAAGATCGGCAACTGCCACTGCGGAACCAACTCGGGCAAATACTCACAGGTAAAACGCCATGCGACAGCAGCGCTGATCAAAACCTGATCTAATTCACTTGGTTTAGTCGCAGCAGGCCATTGGCTCAATGAAAGCTCCAACTCTCGATAAGCGGTTTCAAGCTGCTCGGATATTCGCTCCAGCCATGCTTGGAACTGGCTTTCCACAGGCCTTAACTTCCACTCATAATAAATCTGTACGCTCTTCTCACAAGCAATCATGGCTAATCCAATGCAGTGCAACGCTTGACTCCGCTGCGCAACATCCGTCGGCAGCAATAACCGGTTTTCTGCGTTATTTTGACTGGCTAAGGTTTCCAGGTAATCGAGTATGAGATTGGAATCAAGCAGCACGGTGCCGTCATCACACAGCAATGAAGGTGCTTTAACGACTGGACTCAATTTTTTAAATTCATCTATATCACGAAATACGGACAGCGCTTGGTGCTCAAAGGGAAGTTGCAGACATTGCATCGAGATCGCAACGCGCCGCACGAATGGTGAGTCCAACATACCAACCAGTTTCATCGAAACATCCTTTTCCTGTTTACGTATCCGCCAAGTATGTCACCAAAGCACAAAAAAGTAGAATCACTGCCGCCATCGCGACTAATTGATAAACCATACGTTTAGGTACAGACAAGCCTTGAGAGTGCGACGTAAGCGGGGTTCGGTTCAGGAAAACAACTAACATAGCGGTCAACCAAGCCGCAAAGAACCCCACAACATTCCACCATAGCCATGACACTTCAGGCAGAAACTTCCAGACCACTGCATTGGTGAGCAGCCCGATGATAAAACCCGTAATGGCCGCACGTTGTCCAACGGAGGGCAGAAACACCGCCATTGAAAACAGCGCCAACAACGGGCCATTGGCCATTGAACCAACTTTATTTATCGCTTCCAGAATAGTCGGCGCGATACGCTCAACTTGATACGAGAAAGCGATAGCAAATACCCCCCAACCCAACGTAGACAACTTGGAATAGATAAACAGCTGCCGTTCACTGCACGTTCTAAAACGCGCGATAAAGTCTTCTACTGTACTGGCAGATAAACTATTGAGTGCCGAGTCAATTGAGGACATAGCGGCGGCAAACAGGCCCACAATGGCCAATCCCGCCAACCCTGGAGCAAATTCTCTGGAGACAAAAGCGGGAAACACCATATTGAAATTAGGTGAACCATCACTTGTTTTTGGCAAAGAGGAAACAAAATCAACATGCTCAATGGCATAAGCGGCCAAACCTAAACCGACAGTGCAATAAGCAAGTACTAGGGGAAATCGGAGCAAGCCGTTCATCACCAGCACCCGTTGCGTTTGATGGCTATCAGCAGCGGAGAGTAGTCGCTGTGCTTGGCTCTGATCACAACCATAATAAGCCATATACAAAAACAGCCCCCCAAAGAACATCGGCCAAAAGCCATAATTATTACCGGATGCGAGCCCCCAATCATTCATCAAGGCCGGTGTTCTCTCACTGATCAACTGAAAATGATCTATCAGCGGATCAGCAAGGAATACCAAGGCTAATACCACAGCGCCAAGCAATAAGAACATTTGTACGACGTCGCTGAGAACAACCGCGCGCATACCGCCCATCAAATCATAGGCAATAGTGATCCCCATAAGAATGACGACTGAAAGGTCAAAAGAGATCCCCGAAATAAGCGCTATCACAGAGGCGACACCATAAACTGTGACTCCCGTGGCAACGCCTCGGAAAATGAGAAAACAGCCACTAGCCAATAATCGACTGGAGAGTCCTAAACGTTGCTCAAGGAATTGATAGATAGAGATCACGCCAGCATGGCGCAGGGGTAAAAACGCAAAACAAAGAATCAGCATAGCAACAGGAACGGCCAATTCATATTGCAGCCATAGCAGGCCGCCACCGGCGACGAAACCAACAAATGCGGGCGCTCCCAACAGACTATTGGTGGAGCACTGAGTTGCGATAATCGAGGTCGCTAACGTCCAACTAGGAAGGTTATATCCCCCCAAGTAATAATCTGCTCGGGATTTTTGCCGCCAGCCTAAATAAACCGCTCCCAACATCATCAATGTGAGATATCCGGCGATTACCCACCAATCCAGCACTGTCATCTGCTCTACTCCCTGGCTATGTTTTGTTGGCCACAGCAATGCCCTCGCCGATAATATAATCACGAGGGTCGTAACAGGGCCTTAACGCAGCCAAACAGTCTTACAGAATATCCAGGTGTGATTTTTTGCAGGATGAACACTCTACAGGTGTTTTTTCATCCCTATTTGATTAAACCATAGATCGGAGTATTAGCCAGAAAAACCTGAATTTGTTAATTTTTGGCGCAGGGCTTAATGTCATCCCATACATCAAATAGCGGTCGCGAACAGCCGACTAGCGAAGCACGAACAGGCTACTTGGCAACGCCATCGGCAAATGACACAACGCGATTGCGGCCAGCATTTTTTGCCTGATAGAGCGCTTTATCAGCCCCCTCTAAGCCAACCGAAAATGCGTCAGGACTATCAAATATCAATTCATCCATGCCGATACTTAACGTATGGCGAAAGGTCTGATTGCCTGACTCGCTCACACTGTTCATAAACGTCTGGCGGATACGTTCAGCAATGTTATAAGCCATCTTTTGGCTCGCCACATTAATCAGCACAATAAACTCCTCTCCGCCCCAGCGGATAGCAACATCCACCGATCGACACTCGTTTTTCAGGATCTGGGCTAACTCAACCAGTACCTTGTCACCTGTAGCGTGACCGTAGCGATCATTAACCTGCTTAAAGTGATCAATGTCGATAAGTAGCAACCAATACTCACCTTCTCTCTCCTCCAAATCAGCAAGGTAAGCAATATGGTCAGAGAGGTGGCGACGATTTCCCAAGTTAGTTAACGGATCAAGTTTGGACAGTTGAGCTTGACGCTGTAACTTACTTGATGTTGAACGCATCTTATCCAGCGTCGCCAAAATCAACATCAAACACTCAAATAACACGGCCGCTTGAGTCAGATGGATCAAACCCATACCAAAAGCTGACCACTGACTGGACGCAGAGATCAAACTCAAAATCAGACTTATTCCATACGGCACCCAGGCGACAATATAGAGCAACACATAGGTGTTCCCCTTGCGATAGCAAAGCCAGCCCAGCACAGGTTGAAAGGCCATCGATAACAAGCTAAAGAACGATATGTATAGCACCAGATCGTAAACACCAAACAGGCGCAAAATGACGGCTAACACATACAGTGCAATCAGTCCCAAAAGCAGTTTATCTACTCTCGGTAGCAGCAATTTGGTGTTTAGTAGTTGGCGACCAAACAGAAACGAAAAAATCGCGACACAGAGATAAAGGACATGGAAGCTCTGATTAAAAATTTGCGGACTATCTGGCCAAAAATACTGAAAGCTAAAGCCATTTAAAGATGTCCACATAACGATGTTAAACACCAGATAGCTAAGGAAATAGATGTAGTACTTATAGGAGTAGGAGCGCGTATAAGACCACAAAATGACCGTCAGCAATGCCAAAGCGGTAAACAGACCAAAGTAGATCCCGAACAGAAAGTATTCCGTTAGTGTCCGGTCTTTAAATGCCCCCTTTTCTTCAACAAACAGCTGCACATTCATCGTTTCTAACGTATTAGAGCTCAATCGCACGTAGAAGCTACTGGATTCTCCTGCTTGCGCGACAAACTTAGCATTGAGCAATCGATATGCGATATCTCGACTAGAAAATGCTAAGTAATCAGAAAGCCTCCTATGCTGCCAACTATCGGAGCTAGCTCCAGCTCGGGTATTACGTGAGGAAAAGTTAGGGGTTGCCTGTTGCGAACTAGATCCCGCGGTAAAGTAGATATCTATATTATCGATGTAGCTAGTTTCTGGCGTCAGCACCCACTCGATCGCACGAGAACTGGGATTGTGAATGCTAAATTTTAGCCATACCGCTTGATGGGTAATACCTCGGTTCACTTCCGCTTGAGAAAATGGTCGAAATCGGGATGCAAAGTCGGACGTGATGATCTGCTCAAATAAGATCTCATGTTGAGGTTCAACCAAGATCTCGGCATAACCAACCAAGCTAGTTTGCTTCATGTCAGCGGACAAAGTTAACGCGTCGGCAAAACAGCCAAAACAAAACAGATAAAGCAAGACCGCATACCACTTCTTGATTAGCAAGCCACCCATCCCTTCTGGGAACATAGAGAATAGTTTTACTATATGTGAAACGAGCGCAACGAAGCCAACCGTTCAAAGCAACGCTGTGACTTAACTCAGTAATTAATAATCATGCGCCGTGGCAAAATGGTAGGTTAGTTAGATGACAGGACAAACGCAGCTAATGGCACGCAGAACCCAATAGGCCAATGATGCTCTAGTTTCCCATCAGCCACCTACTAACTGGCCACGAAGCTCACTAATCACGTCAGCGACAACATCAAAATCATACTCTTCTATGCCTTTACGCAATTGGTTCAACTGCGCGTCCATCCCAGCCGACTTGAGCAAAGGTGCAAGTTCAGGCAGATACTCTCCGGCCTCAATATCAAAGTTTTCCGCCTTTGCTTCCACCTTGCGTAACAGATCGAGTATTTGTTCGCAGTTTTCAGGCTGTTCGCCTTGCAGACCGCTTTGCTTATGCTCTAAAAGGTATTGATCTATCTCCGTCAACACAACCGACAACACCTGTTGCGCCTGAGCCAGGCTTTGCTCTGTTGCCTCACCAGCAGTCGTCTCATGCTCCAATTTTTCAGCCAATATGCGCAATTGACTAGCGCCAATGTTGCCAGCATTACCTTTCAATGAATGCGCTAACCTTATCGCGGCCGCCCGTTCCGGCTCCAAGTCTAGGCATTCGCGATATTGCGCAGTAAAGTCATCACCATACAGCTCAATAAAACGCCCTAGCAGCTTGACGTACATAGACGGCTTGCCCATCGCGTAACGTAGACCCTGCTGAGGATCCAGCTGCCTATTACTTTCCACGTCATCAGCTGCATCTTCAGACTGCACATCGCTCTGTTGCTGATCGGAATCTTGTAGGTAGCCCTCTTGCCCTTCTTCTTTGTCTCCCGTCATAGTTGAACCGTCATACTGAGGACGCACCTGAGGAGTGATCCATTTCGCCATCGTGCTAAACAGTTCATCGATATCTACCGGCTTGGCGACATGATCATTCATCCCCGCATCCAGTACTTTTTCCTTATCTCCAGCCATCGCATTAGCTGTCATCGCGATCACGGGCAGATCTTGATACTCCGGCTGCAGCCTAATTTTCTTTGTTGCGGTGTATCCGTCCATGACAGGCATCTGACAGTCCATCAGCACACCATCAAATGTCTGTTTGCGTAGTTTTTGCAACGCCTGCTTGCCATCTTCTGCCAGCGTCACGTTAATACCATGGGTCTCTAGAATTTCGATAGCCAGCTCTTGATTAATAACATTATCTTCAACCAACAGTAGCTGAGCACCTTTGAGTTTTTCTACATTTTGTTGGTGATCAGACGCGTAGTGACCAGATTGACGCCTCGCCGTTACAATCGCTCCACCACTGGCATTTTGGATGGTTTCCAGCAGAGTGGATGAGGTGATCGGCTTGAACAACGTTCCTTGAATTTGCAGCTCAGCACTGGCGGCTAATAGCTCTTCCCGACCATGGGCTGTCATCATTAATATGGCAGGAGTTGGTACAATACTTTGATTGCTCAGGATCATGCGCACAGTATCTACACCGTCCATACCATCCATTAGCCAATCCACGAGTACCAGTTGATACGGCTGCTGATTAGACGCGCTGGTGCGTTCAAGGATCTCCAGCGCTTCAAAGCCCGAACTACAGCTGGTCACCTCAAACTTTAAACTTTGCAAAATACTGGTCAGTATCTGTCTTGACGTCGCGTTGTCGTCCACGACTAGGGTCTTTTGCCGCTCAACCGCTTGCAGTAAATTTAAACGCGCCGCCGCGTTAGCGACTTTCTCGACATCGACGGTAAAGAAGAACTCACTACCTAGTCCCTCTTCGCTTTCAGCCCAGATCTCCCCGCCCATCATCTCTGTGAGACGTTTACTGATGGCGAGCCCAAGACCAGTGCCGCCATAGGTGCGAGTCGTGGACGAATCTGCTTGGCTGAACGACTCAAACAGTTTCGCCTGCTGACTTGGCGACATACCAATACCCGCATCGCGAATACTGAAACGCAACGTCACTCGCGTATCGGTCTCAGAAACGACCCGCACAGAAACGACCACTTCACCGCCAGCATCAGAAAATTTAACGGCGTTATTACCAATATTAAGCAGCACCTGGCCGATACGAAGTGGGTCACCTTTTAACTCTACAGGCACATCAGGAGCAACATCGTAATGCAGCTCCAGTCCCTTTTCCTGAGTCTTCACTGACAAGATGCCAGCCAGATCATCCATCACTTTATCCAACGAAAACTCAATCACTTCCAGATCTAACTTGCCTGCCTCTATCTTAGAAAAATCGAGTATGTCGTTGATGATCCCCAATAGTGCCACCGAGCTACGATTTACTTTCTCGATGTAATTACGCTGTTTTGGATCCAATTCGGTCTGCAGCGCCAAGTGACTCATACCGATGATGGCATTCATAGGCGTACGGATCTCGTGGGACATGTTGGCAAGAAAATCGCTTTTCGCCTGATTGGCAGACTCCGCCTTGGCAATCAATGCCACCTGTTCCTGTTCGTGGCTTTTCACTGACTGCATATAAGACTGGAACATGCGATAAACAAAAAACAGGATTGCGACAAAAACCAACACTTTGAGTACTGCAGAGCCCAACATGGTGTAATAGCTGAGCGCCGATTTATCTTGGGTAGATTGATACACCACTTGGCTCAATCGCAATTGGCTTTGGGTGAACTCTTTTAAGGCCCATTGCAAAGCAGCGTAATGTTCACGCTCCTGCTGCGTCACGCTAATAAACGCGGCCACCCTGACACCTTGTTCGGTATAGCGGCGAGTAACGGCCAATGCCTGCTTGTAAGCATCCCAGCCATAAATAAGCTGTTCCAACAAAGCCTGATCTATCTCGTCTGCGTTCTTGCCTTCAAAATAGGAACGCGCTTTTTCAAGGCGCTGATCTAGATCCTGCACCTTTTCATCAATCAAGCGCCCATTGTCAGCAATAGCCTGCGCATTGGGTGCCGTGACCATCTGCATTGATAATATGCGGAGGTCGGCAAGTGGCATCGCCAATCGATTTGCCAATCGTTCCATACGGTTGGCAGCTGCCTGCATCGTTGCAATCGAGCGATCGACCTGACTCTGATTAGACAAATTAACAACGCTTTCAATCACAAGCATCGCCATCGCCGCAATCAAAAGAAGCACGACACGTCTCAGTAACACGCGCTCTTTAGCAATTTTATCTTCCGGCTGAGCCGATTGATTCACATCCATTTTGCACTCGTTTAAAAGTTCTGCCGATTGATCTGTAATGGCACCATTCGCGTTTTCGGATAAGGCTTGTCGCCGCGTATAGACCAGTGCCAATCTGTCACTTCAAGATCTCTAAGGTAAACAAAAGCCGAACGACCGGGGTCGAACTTAACCTCTTTGTTGACCGCGTAGACGTTGTTAGGTGTGGGTAAAAAGACCATGTAGTTTTGTTCGTAAACGTGCCTGATCACCTCTGCGAGCAACGACTGGTACTCATCGGATTCAACATTAAACTTCAGCAGCTGATCACTCAAAGCATCTAAATAAGGGTTAGGTGGAAGTGTCGACCAATCATTAAAGGGGCGATAAACAAAACATGCAGACCAAGGGTGTTTAAACCAATCATAGTTTCCCCACAACAACAGATCCCATGGCTTATTCTTGCCTTGCCATGTATCGAACAAGCGTCCAAAAACGATCTTTTCAGCAGACACCACTTCAACTTGCAGCGCAATATTGATCTGACTAAGAAAATACTGAATATCGCCAATCAAAAACTGAAAGCTTTCTTGCGCCACCACCGTCAATTGCAGAGGCTGATTGGGATCTAACCCCTGCTCTTTCTGATAGTCGCTGACCAGCCGCTTCAAACTCTCAATATCTGTCTGATTTTGTTGATGATACTCGGCAAAAAACGGGGCCAGAGATACTATCGCACCGTCCACTTTGTAAAAGTTTGGAGACACCATGGTCGGCGACATCACGCCCTCCCCTAGCATCGACAGATTCAGCAGATACTCCTGATCAATGGCATGATTGATAGCAAAGCGGATCCGTTGATCTAGCAGAGCTGGATCGCCATTGATCATATTAATATGCATGGCATAGTTATTCAGCGATGTCGACACCGCCAGTTTTGCGTAGGGTGACATCACAGTATCCAACTGGTCGGCAAAAGAGACAGGGGTCAGATCCAGAACCGCTTCGTCCTGCAACACCTGCTCCCGCGCTTGAGCTAACGTGAGGTTGGTATAAATAGTGATGGTTTCGACCTTGGCTTTATCCTCTCCCCAGTAAATAGGATTCGCTTTCAATACCACTTCAGGGCTGCTTCTGTCTCCCTCGATATAGCCCTTGTGCAGCACATAAGGCCCCATACCAAAAAGTCCTGGCTCAGCTAAGTTGGGACAGGTCGGCTTGCCGTTCCAACCATGTTTCGCCAAATATTCAGGCGTATAAAACTGTAGCCAGATGGCATCGTGAAGAAACGCGCCGTAAGGCTCTTTGAGATGAAATCTGACCCGATATTCGCCCAGTTTCTCAGCCCGCTCAAACAGTAGATGCAACTTTGAGAAGGTGAAAGGCGCCTGCTTAAAAAAGCGCATATTCTCAATGACTGAATCAGCGTTAAAAGCTCGACCATCATGAAAAACAGCATCTTTGCGCAACTCAAAATCCCATACTTTATCATCATGACTGGTATGGCTAATGGCGAGATCATACTGCCATCCCCGTTCATTATTTTCGGGTCGCAGCAACGCAGCATTCACCGCGTGAGAGATAGCAAGGTAGGGTAAATTCGGCAAAAACAGTTTCACATGAGAGCCAGGGCGCAGCTCGCCATTAACCAATTCCGCGGTGGGGTCGCTGCTTAATCCAATATCAGCAGCAGCTGCACTCTTGCTCGCACAAAATTCGAGTACAACCATAACCAGCAGTAAAGCAATGGTGCTGATGTATCGATTGTGCAGCGCGAATGTTGATCTGCCTTGAAATTTCATAGTTACATCAAGCACCTTAAATCATCGGTCAGCCACCAAGGGCCAAAGGAGTCTCCGGCTGCAACACCGTCATTCAACAGGCTAATGAAAATGCAAAAATGTCTTGTCATTCAAGGCTGTTTTCTGCTTTCCAGTATAGTGGTATATCTGGCAATACACCTCTTATTGTGGTTGAAAACAACCGAGTTAATCGCAGTCAAAGGCGTGGCAACATCACGCCTACAAAATAAGTTCCACATCAATGGTGACGGTTCGCCGTCATCATGCCTCAATATCTTCATATCCCATCAACTGACAATGAATTAGCACGGCCATACCAGTAATCGTTGTGCGTAACAGACTAAAAATCATAGTTTATTAACAATTAACTCGTACGATTTAACTTTTTGTCTCAAGACATGTAACAGCTATTCCTGCGACAATCGCGATTGTCGCTGCTCAAGAATTAGTCAGCATTCAGTTTTTTGCAGAGAAGTCTCTTAGCTTATGAAGATGTTGTCATTGTTAGCTGTTGTTATCGTGCTAATTATTGGCTGGAGCTGGCGAACCTCCAGTGCTCACCCGCCTGTCGCCGAAACCAAACCTGTCGCCATCACGGTAGTCACACTGTCAGAGCAGGCACTGGCTGAAACCGTGCCACTGCAGGGCACGGTCTTTTCAAGACAAGCGGTGGAGATCACTCCCGAGGTAGACGGCCGGATAAGCGACATAAAAATTCGTTCAGGACAACAAGTAGAACAGGGCGACTTGCTGGTACAGCTAGACGATCGACATCAACAGGCTGTACTCAAGCGTGAGCAGGCCAAGCTGCAGGACACCATACGCCACCAGAGCAACATTCATCGGCTCCTCCCGAAAGGCGCGGTCACTCAATCAGACGTTGATAAGACAGATGCAGACGTACAGATACAACAGGCAGAAGTAGAACTCGCTCTGGCTGCACTTGAAGACCGAGCGATCCGCGCTCCCTTTAAAGGCAAAGTTGGCTTGGTTGACCTCAGCCCAGGTCAGCTGGTGTCTAGAGAAACACGACTCACTACGTTAGATGACGCCACGGTGCTGCGTCTGAATGTACCTGTCGCTTCAAAATACTTGGGGCGAATATCTACCGCACAAACAGTGACTCTAAAACAAACCCACCTTAATAGTGACTTGGTCGAAGCGGAGATCACCAGCATCGATAGCCGCGTTCGTGGCGAAAGCCTTAATGTCTATTTACAACTATCGATAGACAACCGTGACAGCAAATTAACACCTGGCAGCTTAGTGACCGGAAGGCTAAAGCTGACGGAGCAAGCCAATGTAGTACTGCCGGTGCAATCAATCGCCTACGAAGGCCACAAGCGTTATGCCTATCGTCTGATCGACGACCACGTTGAAAAAGTCGAGATTACCCTCGGCATTCGCGATGGCGATCTTGCTGAAGTCACTAGCGGACTAAGTGCTGGAGAGCAAGTGGTTCATCAAGGTTTGGTTAAAGTCCGAGATGGAATGGAAGTCACCGTCATAGCACGTGCAGGTGTATGAAGCTTTCTGATGTCGCCATGTTTCGGCCAGTATCAGCCATCGTACTGAGCTTACTCTTCATGTTGTTTGGGGCGGTATCATTCAACTTGTTAGCCGTGCGGGAGATGCCCGACATTGACAGCCCAGTCATATCAATCGGCACAGCCTATCGTGGCAGTGCTTCCTCCATCGTAGAATCCCAGATCACGAACCCAATTGAAGATGAACTCAGTGGCATAGACGGCGTTGACTACATCTGGTCATCATCATGGGATGGCTGGTCGGGGATCACGATCACCTTCCAGCAGGGACACAATATGCTCGAGGCCCTGAGTGATGTCAGGGACGCAGTTAACCGTGCCAGAAATAGCCTGCCCGATGATGTCGATGAACCTGTTGTGCGCAAAGATGATGGTAACAATGCGCCTATCATGTGGTTGAATCTCACCGGAACGTTGCAGGACAGAGTCGAGCTCAGTGATTTTGCCGAACGGATCCTGATAGAAAGGCTCAGCTTGATGCCCGGCGTCAGCGCCGTCAATAGCTCAGGCATGGTCGAGCGCGTGATGTACATTGAGCTGGATCCATTAGAGATGGCCGGCCGTGGTTTAACAACCAAAGAGGTGATCAACGCCCTCAATCAGGAAAATATTCAGCTGCCCGCTGGCTATATACGTAATGACAGCCTCAACATGGTGGTACGCGTTGCCCGACAGTATCAACAAGCGGATGACTTCAAACAGATCCAGCTATTAAATATTGATGGCGACAGCGTACACTTGGGCGATATTGCCCAGATCTATATCGGTGCGAAGAAAGACACCACCACGTTCAAAAGCGATGGCATTGACAGTATTGGCTTAGGGATCGTGCCAATGTCGCAAGCCAACCCCCTCGACGTTGCACAAACCATCCGAGAACAACTCCCGCACTTACAACGCTTCCTGCCCCAAGGGGCGAGCTTAGCGGTTGATTACGATAGCACCATATTTATTCGATATGCCATTAACGAGGTGTATACCACTCTGGTTATCTGCGCTGTGCTCGTGCTGCTGGTGTTATATCTTTTTATTGGTCGTATTGGCGCCACATTGATCCCGGCGATCACCGTACCCGTCTCGCTGATCTCGGCGTTCACTGTTGCTTATCTACTCGGCTACAGTATCAATCTAATCACCCTGATGGCTTTGGTTCTTGCCATCGGTTTGGTTGTCGATGATGCCATTGTGGTGGTGGAAAATATATCTCGTCATCGCGCCAATGGTGTACCAGCGCTAGTCGCCGCTTTTAGAGGCACCAAAGAGCTAAATTTTGCTGTGATCGCGACCACTTTGGTACTGGTGATGGTTTTCCTGCCTCTCATGTTTATGGAAGGCAAGATGGGAAGGCTATTTAGTGAATTCGCCGTATTACTCTCTGCTGCGGTGGTATTTTCCTCCATCGTCGCACTGACGCTTGCCCCTGTGATGGCTGGCCAGCTACTCAACCGCCCGCCCCCTCCGCCAAGCTTTATAAACCGGTTTATGAACAGTTTGATGAATAAGCTGCAACATAGCTATGCTGCAGTCTTAGAGCAGATCTTGCCGTTTCAAAAATCAGCGCTATTGGTCATTGGTATCGCCTTAGGCTTGTTAGTTTACAGCTATCAACTACAACAAAAAGCTTACGCGCCGAAAGAGGATCGTGGCGTCGTTAATATCTATGTCGGTGGTATGGAAGCCACCAGCTATGATCGCATGCTCGACAGCATGACAGCGATAGAGCAGCGACTCATACCACTAAGGGACGATGGCCCGGTTCGCTCACTGAATTATTCAGCACCAGCTTTCGGCACTTGGGCGGACCATCAGGGATTTTTTATCCTGCAGTTAAAAGACTGGAGTGAGCGTTCAGAGTCTGCTGCTGAAGTTGTAGAAATGATCAGGGAGGCGACACACGACATCCCTGATGTAAAAGTTTACCCCTATCAACCCGGGTTTGGTGGCTCTATGGGGGAGCCTGTGCAGTTCGTACTGCAAGGCGAGGACTACACCGAGTTACTCGGCTATGCCAAGCAACTAGAGAAATTAGCCGACGAAAGCGGGCTAATGCATGGCGCTCAGCTTGACTACAACCCAACCACACCAGAATTGGTATTGCAGGTTAACCGCCCAGCAGCCCGAGAATTAGGCGTCTCGGTGGACGATATTGCAAGCACCTTGGAAGTATTATTGGGCGGGCGAGCGCAAACACGCTTCGAAGAACGCGGTGACGAATATGACGTCTACCTCAAAGCCAATGAAGATCGCTTTCTATCAGCAGCGGATCTTGCCAAAGTCTACCTGCGCAGTGACGCCGGAGCATTGGTCACCTTAGACACCCTGGTTTCAGCGCAAGAAACGGCATCAGCGCGTGGTCTGTTTCATTATCAGCGAAAGAAATCTATCAACCTCAAAGCTAACCTGACCGAACAGGCCACCTTAGGTGAAGCCCTCGATTTTCTTATTGAGCATGCCGAACCCATGCTCCCACCTGGCTATACTTTTGACTTCGCTGGCGAATCGAAAGAGTACTACGACAATCAGCGAGAGATCGCGCTGTTGTTTGGCCTCGCTTTGCTGGTTTGCTATTTGGTACTCGCCGCTCAATTTGAAAGCTTTATTAGCCCGGCAGTTGTGATGCTTACCGTACCGTTAGGGATCCTTGGCGGCTTGGTAGGACTGTTGTTAGCCGGAGAGAGCTTCAATATCTACAGCCAACTCGGCTTACTCATGTTGATAGGGATGGCGACAAAGAATGGCATTCTTATCGTCGAATTTGCCAATCAACTGCGCGACAAAGGGTTGGATATCACCACTGCGACCTGTCAGGCGGCAGTGAACCGCTTACGGCCTATTCTCATGACCGCAATGACAACGCTACTCGGCGCTCTGCCTATGTTATTTGCCAGCGGCGCTGGCTCGGAAAATCGCTTTGCCATCGGTGTCGTGATCTTCGGTGGCATGCTCCTAGCAACCGTCATCACACTGTTTATCATCCCCTGCCTTTACCATCTGCTTGGCAGATTCAGCGGGTCACCGATGGCAAGAGAGATACAGATAAAGCAATTACTTGAAGAAAATTAGTATTGTCGTTATCTGCGTTCATCCCCAGAAAACGACAATCACATCACTAAGGTAAATTCAGCGCAAAGCCTTCGAAGTTCCAACGTAAAGTGGTGTCAAAAACGGGCGGTTCAGGGTAAGGATAAGTTTCAGACTTGGTCATACTCTCTATCACAGCATCAAGCACTTTGTCTGATTTTTTCTGTTTTTTCTCACGCTTATAGCTGGCAGACGTTTCATCTGACGTTTCAATAATACCGCTCCAAACTTCAGCGTCTGCATCCATGCTGTCAGTAATAACGTAGTTAACCTTAACAGTTCGCGTGACGTATTTATAAATATCAGGGTCGAGGTCATCAGTGCGTTTGGTCACTGAATTAGATAGTAGAGTGACATGCACGACATATCGGCTGCCCGGTTTTATCTTTATCTCATTGCGCTTGTCTCGCAACACCGCCACCACTTCTGGACTTAATGTATCAGGGTTAACTTTTATATCACTAGCAAGGTTTTTAACCACCACCCTATCAATGCCATCAACGACCAAGCGATCTGGGGTAAAGCTTGGTGCGACTACTAACCCTTGTACCGTCGGTTTGGTCCACTGTTCCAACTGCGCACAACCGGTGCAACATGCAACAACCAAAAATAGAGGTAACCAACTTACTTTACCGACAAACCTGCTTAATTTAATCATCAGACCACTCCCGATCCTGAATGCTGTACCAAAATAGTGACGCTCTAAGTGAAACCTTCTAATCGAGGAATCCAATCAAACTTACTTTAACCAACCTTTGGTAACCGCCACATTAAGCTTGATTTTTAGCAATTCCCACAAGGCCAAACAGCCCTTACCAATACGCTCATTAATCGAGAACACCTGCGCCTTAGAGACATCGTGGGCGCGCCAACTATGACCATCGCCATGCAGGTTATGCAATAACGGCGGCACCCGATCAACGGCTTTTGCAAACTTGGCATCGGCCGTTTCGCCTGCCTCAAATTCATACCAAAGCGTAATGAACTCTGTATCCATCCCCTCAGGAAGCAAGCCTAATACGCGCTTTACTCCTTCTGCCTCAGCAGCTTTTAATTCTGGTGTCTCACTGGCGTAAATAATGGTATCTCCCGCATCTATCTCACCAAGATCATGGATCAACAGCATTTTTATCACGCGATCGATATCCACCGGCTCATCAGCATGCTGATAAAGCATCAGAGCCGACAAGCAAACATGCCAGCTATGTTCAGCTGAATTCTCATAGCGCGACAAACCAATAGGGCGGGTTTTTCGATGCACATCTTTAAGCTTTTCTATTTCGACAATAAAGCGGAGGATCTTTTCAAGATTTTCCACGGTGCGCTCCTGCTGTTTTTGGAAAACGGCAATATGGGAAGTGATGGAAGAGCTATCGAACAAAAATCGAGGCTATAACTCAATCTCAAGAAATTCAGGCACCGCAGATTTTACCTTATCAGGTACTAGTGACTGCCATTTTGCCAACGCAGACAGAGATGTTTCATCTGCAACAGGTTGTACTGAAGCATTAGTCGACATCTCCTCGCCATCCCAGATAACAATCAAGCGTTCACCCTCTTCAGGTAACGCGTAGAAAAGCTCACGGCCTTCATCATCCTGGATCCGCGCATAAATCTGAATATCAGCGATGGGCAGAGTCAAGTTAGAAAGCAGTACCGGCCAGTGTGCGCAATCGAATACAAACCAAGCTAAACCGTTTGCTCTTCCTAATTGCTCAAATTGAAAGTGTAAGCCATTAAATAGATTAGGCGTCACGCCCGCTAGGCTAGCTATTTCAGCCACCAAGGGCGCGCCATCAGCAGACTCTGGATCCAATTTACTTAGAAAGTGTTCCGGCGCAGAGATGACAATAAAACCCCAGTCTTCACACATCATTTGCCCTCAACCGACTTCGATAAATACGCCATCAAGTTGCATAACTGATGCGTTAGTTCGACAGCCAGTATAGCCAGCAAACCTCGATGACTACACTAACTTCTCTTAGGCGCAGGGCGAAAATAGTCCTGATTGAGATAGAACTCCCGCGATTCATTCTCTGGCCACCACCCCGGCACGCCGAGCAGAGGTAAAGGCGACAACGGTCGGTTGTCAGCAAGCAGATCTGCGCTCAGCGCCAATGACAATTGCTGATCCAACGCTTGATATTGTTTTAGCAACGGCAGCGTAAAGAAGTCCGCGGAGACCGGCAAACATAACGCCTTGCCACATAAGCCAATAAATGGCTGCAGGTATGACTCATAGCTGGCGTGACCAAAAACAAACGGACGTATGGTTTTACCCCAAGCATCTCGCTGTTGCCAGAACAACGCCTCCCATTCATGTTGTTTTAAAGCCTGGCTCAGATGATCATCAGCCACAGCAATAATCACACCGCATTCATCAAACAAGGTTAAGGCGTTACGCCGTGGCGTGCGCTTTTTTTGTCCATATTTAGCGATGTCATCGCAATGTTGTTGGTTAATCAAACTTTTTGCTTTTGGGAACAGAGACCATATCAAGGCATTAAACAGATCATGCCAATGCGCGGGACGAGTAGGTACTGCGCCCGACTCCAGTATGCGTTGCTCGTAGTAGATACCATCAGGGCAAGCATCCAAGGTAGACTGGCAAACAAACTGTATCGATTTTCCGTGACTGTTGCAGGTCGGTTTCGGCAACAACGCTGTCATCTGCTCGGTATCAGGCCAAGTCTGCCAAGCTGAGATCGGCAACAACTGCCTTAAATCCTGATAGATCGCCGCCTGATACCAGGGTGATTGCACATTAAGAAACTGCATATTTCTCTAAGTAACTGAGGTAAAGTTTGCAACGTGCTGTATTCTAAACCCATTATGCATTCTCTCCACTATTTTCAGAAAAATTAGGAGGCACCTTGGATCCTATTGTTATCGCCGCCGCTTTTACCCTAGGCTTATTGGTTAGCCGCATAGGCTTACCGCCGATGATCGGGTTCCTTGGCTGTGGCTTTCTGTTACATGCAGTAGGGTTTGAACCTTCAATAGCAATGCAAGAAGTGGCCGACCTTGGGGTAACCCTTTTGCTGTTTAGTATTGGGCTCAAGCTTAATATCAAGAGTTTGTTGAAACCCGAAGTATGGGGCACAGCCACCCTCCACATGGGCATTACGATTGGTTTCTTCACCATTGCATTAATACTGTTGGCAGCGCTAAAAATCTCCCTGTTCGCAACGCTCAACTGGTCATCAGCGATACTACTTTCATTTGCATTAAGTTTTTCCAGTACCGTATTTGCTGTAAAAGTACTGGAAGATAAGGGTGAGATGCAGTCTCTGTATGGCCGTGTGGCCATTGGTATCTTGGTAATGCAAGATATTTTCGCCGTCGTCTACCTCACCCTTTCCACGGGAAAGATCCCCAGTGTCTGGGCGGTATGCTTGCTGGGCTTACCCTTCATTCGCCCTCTCATGTACCGCTTACTCGACCGCGCAGGCCATGGCGAAATGCTTATTCTCTACGGCTTAATGATGGCGCTACTGCTTGGCGCAGGTCTGTTTGAATTGGTTGGATTGAAACCTGATCTCGGTGCATTGATTATTGGTATTTTGCTTGCTAACCACCCCAAATCTGGCGAATTAGCTAAATCATTATTCAGTTTCAAAGAGCTATTTCTGGTGGCTTTCTTTCTTAACATTGGCCTACAAGCGCTCCCAACCTGGGAAAGCGTTGCCATCGCTGCGCTGCTTTGCCTGGTACTGATAGTCAAAGTTATCATCTACTTTGGCCTGTTAACCAAGTTCCGACTGCGCGCCCGTACCGCCACCCTGAGCTCGCTGAGCTTGGCTAACTATAGCGAGTTCGGCCTGATCGTGGGTGCAATCGGAGTCAGCAATGGCTGGCTGAGTCCCGAATGGTTGGTGATTATCGCCATCGCACTCTCACTCAGCATGGCTATCGCCTCGCCGCTCAATTTACACGCTGCGAGCCTTTATCGGCGCTATAGAGCCAATCTACATAAATATCAACGAAGCGCGCTACTGAAATACGACAGCAACATCGAATTATCAGGTGAACGCTGCGTTATTTTTGGTATGGGCCGTATCGGCACCGGTGTTTACGACGAAATGCTCGACTGTTACGGGAATTCTATACTCGGCGTTGAAACAGACATGGATCGTGTAGAAGAACATCGCACACACGGCCGCAATGTCATTCAGGGCGACGCCACAGACTCTGATTTCTGGGAGAAGCTATCTGCAGAGGGCATTGAGTTAGTGTATTTGGCGATGCCAAGCCACCACGGTAATCAATTTGCTGCAAAGCAGTTCCAGCGCATGCAATTCAACGGTCAAGTCGCCGCCATTGTGCACTTCCCGGACGAAGCGGAGGAGTTAAAAGCTCTTGGCGTTAACTCTGTGTTCAATCTGTACGAAGAAGCCGGGGCGGGTTTTGCAGAGCATGTCACGGCACAGTTATTGGAAAACGCTTCTCTGAAGCCTAAAGAGTCGCAATGACAACGAGCGAAAAAGGTGGTGTTGCGCCATAACTACTGTGGCGCGTACCAAAGCTCAGAGCGATTAACCGGTGTTGCTTTCGGTAAAATAGTATTGGTCAGGGTTAATATATCGCGCCGCTGTAGATCGGCAGCTCGCAAGATATCGCCGTGCTCTTGATTGAACAGCTTATCAAAACTGCCATCGGCAATCGCCGCTTCTAATCCTCTGGTGATAATATCCGCCAAATCAGTACGATGGGGATTAACAAAGTAATAAAATGCAGTCGGGTAGTGCAGTGCAAAACGCTGCTCGATGACAAGCCCCTGAGCCGAGTATGTTTGCTGTTCAGCCCATATTTCAGCGACAGACCGAGGAAACGCTTCGATACGCTCTCGCAACAGTTGTTCAAATAGACCTTCATAGGTTGACGATGGCACGATCCTAAACCCGTTATCAGCAAGGATCTGCGTATCAGGCCAATCATGGCCCTGCCCCAAAATCACTTCTTTTAATACACTACTATCAGTTAGATGAAGAAACAGTTGCTGTTTTTGCTCACGGATCAGAAGTAATCGCCAACCAACCAAACCTTTGTAGATCGGAATTCGTATCGGCAACAAACTGGCTTCCCTTTCAACAGAAGTCATCGACCACACCACATCCAACTCATCATTTCTTGCAAGCTGCTTAAGCGCTCTGCCCTGCTGCATAGGCAACTCACTGGGCTTCAGCTGCAGATTAGAGCCACTTTTCTGCAACGCAAGCGTCAGTAACCTTAACGGATAGTTGACCCTTTCATCGAATGTTGACTCGGCCCTCGGGTAGACAATGTCATTTGCAAAGGCACTAAGGGGTAAACAAAGTAACATTAAGGTTAATATTTTGTTGGCATAGAGTTTCACATGACACACCAGATAACTCTTTGGTTTAATTAACTATAGTTATGATGGTGCCGACGTCCAGAAAGAATATTCGCAATTGAAACCCATTGAGTGATAATTTGGATCAACTAGGGATTGATTATTGTCACGATCACTTTATATAGTGTCAGTCCCTCTGTTACACTCAAGACGGTTTACTACTAGATACCAAGCCTGATGCGGGAGCTATAAAACATGGGTTTATTCAGCACGTTAAAAAAGCTGGTAAGCGATGACAACGACCCTTTGGATGGGGTGAAGATCTATGCCCCAATAACGGGCGAAATTGTCGATATAGAAGAAGTGCCGGATGTGGTATTTGCGGAAAAAATTGTCGGGGATGGCGTTGCAGTTAAACCTACCGGCAGTAAATTAGTGGCTCCCTGTGATGGTGTCATAGGTAAGATATTTGAAACCAATCATGCATTCAGTATTGAATCACCCGAAGGGATCGAGCTTTTTGTCCATTTCGGTATCGACACCGTCGAGCTGAAGGGAGAAGGCTTCCGTCGCGTAGCGGAAGAGGGGCAACAGGTAAAATGTGGTGATCCGGTAATCGAATTAGATCTGCCCTTTCTAGAAGAGAAAGCCAAGTCAACACTCACTCCCGTCGTCATATCCAACGTTGATGAAGTAAAACAGTTAGCAAAACACAGCGGTAAGGTCACTCAAGCCGAGGATGTCATCATCACCGTCATCAAATAGCAAAAAAAAGGCACTCCAATGAGTGCCTTTTTTTTCTAGCTTAGATAATCTTGCTGCAACATTTTTAGTCTCGTTATTTGGCATATCTATGACACTCCTATTTGGCATTAAGAATTGCGATACTGTTCGTAAGGCTCGCAGTTGGCTTGAACAAAACCAGCAAGAATACCAATTCCATGACTTTCGCACGGACGGCTTAGATGAAAAGACCTTGAAGAAATGGGTCGATCACCTAGGTTGGGAATCACTACTGAATAAACGCAGCACCAGCTTTCGCCAGCTAACTGATCAACAGAAGTTGGTCGATAATGCGGAAGACGCTATCGCGCTAATGATAGCCACCCCCACCCTGATTAAAAGGCCGGTGCTAAGCTTCAATGATCATATTCAGATAGGCTTCAAACCCGCAGCCTATCAACAACTATTTCAGCAGGTAGATTAGTAATGAGTGAAGAGGTACTGGATTTAGCAAAAGAACTTATCAGCCGTCGCTCTGTTACCCCTGAGGACGCGGGTTGCCAGGAACTTATGGGGGCGAGATTAGCCGATATTGGCTTTGCCCTTGAGACCATGGTGTTTGAAGACACCACCAATTTATGGGCTCGCCGTGGTACCCAAGCGCCACTTTTCTGCTTTGCCGGACATACCGATGTCGTTCCCAGCGGCCCCGAAGAAAAGTGGCACACACCACCATTTGAGCCCACGGTTATCGATGGCTACCTTCATGGCCGTGGCGCTGCCGACATGAAAGGCAGCTTGGCGGCGATGGTTATTGCGACAGAGCGCTTTGTTGCTGCTTATCCAAACCATAAGGGATCTATCGCTTATCTGATTACCAGTGATGAAGAAGGCCCCTTTATTAATGGCACAACCCGTGTAATTGACACACTGGAAGCCAGAAACGAAAAGATCGACTGGTGTATTGTTGGCGAACCGTCAAGCACCCACCGATGCGGTGATATTGTGAAGAATGGTCGCCGCGGCTCGCTGACTGGCGATCTGACAGTGCATGGACATCAAGGCCACGTGGCTTATCCTCACCTTGCTGATAACCCCATTCATAAAGCCGCACCGGCATTAACCGAGCTTAGCCAGATCTGCTGGGATCAGGGTAACGACTACTTTCCCCCAACTAGTCTGCAAATTTCAAATATAAATGGGGGAACAGGCGCATCAAATGTTATCCCTGGTGAGCTAGAGGTCCAATTTAACTTTCGCTTCTGTACCGAAAACACGTCCAAGGGATTAACAGAAAGAGTACATGCGCTGTTTGATGCCCATGGCCTTGAGTACGATCTTAAATGGACCTATAACGGCGAACCGTTTCTAACCGACCATGGGGATTTGGTCACCGCAGTTCAGCAAGCGATTCTGGATACAGTACATACGCCAACAGAGCTATCGACAGCGGGTGGTACATCAGATGGCCGCTTTATCGCCCCAACTGGCGCAGAGGTGATTGAATTAGGTCCTTGTAACGCCACGATCCATAAAGTGAATGAATGCGTCAAGGTTGCTGATCTGGAGCTATTAACTGAGATGTATTATAAAACCATGGTACAGCTACTTGTTGACTGAACTCCATGACCGGCAACTGACCGGTGAATCTGAGTCCCACCTGCACCTGTTTGGTCAGCGCGGGACTCTGGTTCATAAAGATGTATGCCTACCACTACAAAGCTTATTCAGTACGGCGGCTGATGACGGTTTTTCATTACAGATCGCCAGCGGTTTTCGCAGTTTCGAACGCCAGCAAGCTATCTGGCAAGCTAAGTTCTTGGGTACTCGCCCGTTGCTCAATCATGATAGCCAGCCTCTGGATATCACCACTTTGAGTGAGTCAGAAAAAATCGCTGCAATCCTTCATTGGTCTGCACTGCCTGGCACAAGCCGCCATCACTGGGGGACAGACCTAGACATCTTTTGTAGCCTGCAGCAGGGAGAACAACCTTTGCGGCTTGAGCCGGATGAGTACGCACTTGGTGGGCCACAACATTCGACCTATCTTTGGTTGCGAGAGCATGCTGGCAAGTTTGGCTTTTTCTGGCCCTACAATAAATATCGCGGCGGTGTCGCCGAAGAGCCTTGGCATATTAGCTACGGTGAGATAGCAGAACAGGCCCTATCGCAATTAACAAGCACCAAAGTGATGGATGCATTAACGAGAAACCAAGTTATTGGATTAGCACACCTGGGGCCGCAGATCGAAGCGTTAATGGTAAAATATGTCACTAACGTAGCCCATTGGCCCAACAACGAACACTGATATGGAAACTTGGAAACTAATACTACTCATCGCGACAATTTTAGGCTTTATTATCAGTAACATCATGCTGTTAAAACATACCGCCAAATTTAAGCTGGAAAAGCGTATTGATGAGTTCAAACATGGAAAGAAAATCGGTGTTATCAAGAAGGACGTTAAGCCAGGGGAAAAAGAGATACCTCATAAACGCCTATGACCCCCTCTTTCTACATAATAAAAAACCCGCTGACAGCGGGTTTTTTATTTGGATATGAAACGGTAACAACTTTAGTCGAGATTTAAACCCAAGCGCGCAGCAACGGCTTCATAGGCTTCAACCACACCGCCTAAACCTTGACGGAAGCGATCTTTATCCAGCTTGTCACGGGTTTCTTTATCCCATAAACGGCAACCATCAGGAGTAAATTCGTCACCAAGAATGATTTCACCATTGAACACGCCAAATTCAAGCTTGTAATCAACAAGTATCAGGCCAGCATCGTCAAACAGCTTCTTCAATACATCATTGACTTTGAAGGTTTGCTCCTTCATCGCAGTCACTTGTTCGGCTGTCGCCCAACCAAAGCTTTGGATGTGATACTCGTTGATCATTGGATCATGAAGCTGATCATTCTTAAGGAAAAATTCGAAGGTTGGTGGTGACAAATCCATTCCTTCCTTGACTCCCAAACGACGACAGATGGAACCCGCAGCCACGTTACGAACAACGCACTCAACCGGGATCATATCCAGCTTCTTAACCAACGCTTCATCATCCGCAATCAGACGATCCATCTGCGTAGCGATACCAGCTTCTTCAAGCTTAGTCATAATGAAATGGTTAAACTTGTTATTTACCATGCCTTTACGGTCGAGCTGTTCAATTTTCTCGCCATCAAAAGCGGATGTATCGTTGCGGAATTGCAAGATCAGTCGATCTGCATCATCTGTTGTGTACACAGACTTCGCTTTACCACGGTACAACTCTGCTTTCTTTTCCATCGGGATCTCTGCTCCGCTTAAAACTATTGATTAATTACGCCACGTTCCATCGCATCTTTCAGTGCATCATATATTTCTGCCAGCCGCTCTTCACCGACAGGTCTATTTTCTATAGACAATAAAGTGATTGAGGTTGAATTCCCCAAGTCCCCTAATAATATCTGATATTGCTCCTTGGGGATATCAATCTCGATACCATCACCCCAAATCGATTGCCATAACGTTTGCGAACCTAGATAGCGCACGTAATAAGTGCCAAGTGACTTATTTCTATCTTCTATCGTAAATCCAAGATCTGAAATAACCAACGCAAGACGAGCCCAAGTTCTCTCAAACCCTGCAGAAGCAATAAAGGCAGGTAAACCAGAGGCATCTTTACCGACAGCTAACGTTATTGGCTTGAACTTCTGTTGCTCTTGTTCATGAGCCAATACGCGTTTCTTAAACTCGTAGTGCCCGATAGCTCCGTTTAGTAGACTCACGGTGTAGCGGCGTTTATCAATATTACTAAGCGTATCGCCAACTTTACGATTATTCAGTGTCTCTTCATGTCCCAGTAACAGAGCCGTTAGCGTCGCTTTATCTCCCCGCTCATTAACATCCAAAGAGAACAGGTAGCGTTGACGAATATGTATCTCTTTCTCACTAAACGTTAAGGTATCAAACAGGGTGTTTTCATCGCTCAATTTTACGTCAGAGTGGAACCATTCGGTAATCAACACACCGCCGTCTTTATCCCAAAACCTAGCTCGAATACCTTTTTCATAAAAGTACTCCCACAACACCCGCCAGACTTCATCTCGAACACTGCCGCCATCTTCTTCAAGGGAAAAGTCAATGGATACTTTACCGCCACCGCTGTTTTTAACATTACTTCCCTCAACCAAGGGCAGAACTTGAGCCGGCGCCCGAATATCAAGTTCACGACCATAGGCTGCACTGGCACTTTCTAAATCGTCGATGGCATACTCTTCATTAGTAGCTGGCGCATTCAACCCCTCAGGTATTGCCAAACCACGGGATGGCATCACGTTAAGATAGTCATAATTACCACTGGCAGTACGGCGGTCTTCTGCTGACGTACAACCGATGAGCACTGAGACCGATGAGAGTGCGATAACACAGAAACGGAACCACTTTATACCGTTCAACTTCATTAAATTAATCCTGCTTTTTGCAGTGCTTTTTCCACTTCGGGCTGAGCTGACTCACTCAAAATCGTCAGGGGCAAACGTAAAAAAGCATTAGGTATGAGCCCAACACGAGATAAAGCCCACTTTACAGGAATAGGATTAGCTTCGATAAATAGCTTGTCATGTAGCAATGACAACGGCTCGTCTAATGCCGCCGCCTTGGCCGCTTCCCCTGCGCGGGCGTGTTGGCACATAGAGGCCATCGCCTTGGGTGCAACGTTATTAGTCACTGAGATAACACCATCACCGCCCAGTAAAAGGAACTCACGCCCAGTGGCATCGTCACCGCTTAACAACAGAAAATCATCATCAACTAACGATTTAATCTGCTTAAATCGGTTCAGATCGCCTGTTGCTTCTTTGATGCCAACGATGTTGTCAATTTTTGACAACCGAGCCACCGTTTCTGGCAACAGATCCACAGCGGTCCGACCGGGCACATTATAAAGTAGCTGAGGAAGCTTGGTACTTTCGGCAATCGCCTTAAAGTGGAGATACAAACCTTCTTGAGTCGGCTTATTGTAATAAGGTGTGACGCTTAAACAACCGGCAATACCGCTATCTTCCAACTGGCTGGTCAAATAAATAGCTTCTGCTGTAGCGTTGGCTCCAGTGCCAGCTATGACAGGGATCCTTCCCGCCGCGAACTCAACAATTTTACGAACCACTTGCAGGTGCTCTTCAAAACCAAGCGTGGCACTCTCTCCGGTCGTACCCATAGCCACGATACCGTTGGTTCCCGATTCAACGTGGAACTCAACCAACTTTTCCAGTGCGATATAATCTATCGCACCCTCTGCATCCATTGGCGTCACTAAGGCGACTATGCTTCCAGCAAACATTCGGCGTTAACTCCTCGAAATCAAGGCGAACTATGGTACTTTTCGAGGCGGGATAAGACAAGCAGATGCGGTGCGATCCAAACACAAGTTTTGACTGTACAGAACATTTGCCTCAAATAATCGAGAAATAATGGGAGAAAAGCTGTGAATACATTAGAGGTCGGCAAGACGGCACCGGATTTTACGTTACCAGATCAAAAAGGCGACATGGTGTCGCTAAGCCAGTTTAAAGGCAAAAACAAAGTCCTGGTGTACTTCTACCCGAAAGCGATGACACCAGGTTGTACAGTTCAAGCCTGCGGCCTCCGCGATAGCAAGGCTGAGCTAGAAGCGCGCAATACCGTAGTGCTAGGCATCAGCCCTGATGCGCCAAAACGATTGGCGAAGTTCACTGAGCGTGATGAGCTTAACTTTACACTGCTTGGCGATGAAGACCATGCTGTCGCAGAAGCTTTTGGTGTTTGGGGACTAAAGAAATTTATGGGCAAAGAATACGATGGTATTCATCGCATTAGTTTTCTTATCGATGAAAATGGCACCGTTACTGAAGTGTTCAACAAGTTTAAAACCAAAGAACATCACGATGTTGTGTTAGCTGCACTGACAGCAAGCTAAGTTACACTTAGTGACTAATGATGGGCGCTTGATGGGACTAGACCCCATCAAGCATGCCTAAAGCGCACCACGTTATGCGGATACAGCCGAATCGTCTTTCTGTTCCTTAGCCACATAGTGACTCGGCCACACATTCACGACAGCTTTGACCAAGGTTGCCAGCGGGATAGCAAAGAACACCCCCCAGAACCCCCAAATGCCACCGAAAAAGAGTACCGCAACGATAATAGCGACAGGATGTAAGTTCACCGCCTCAGAAAATAGAACCGGTACCAGTACATTCCCATCAAGCATCTGAATAATCGAATAAGCCAACATCAGATACCAAAACTCTGAGCTCACGCCCCACTGGAAAAGTGCAACCATCGCCACTGGGATCGTCACCACCGTGGCACCAATATATGGGATCAGCACACTCAATCCGACTAGTAAGCCCAACAGTGCAGGATATCTAAGCCCCATGACAACGAAGGTAATATAACTGGCACCGCCAACAATCAATATCTCAATCACCTTGCCGCGAATATAGTTCATGATCTGGCCGTTCATTTCATGACCCACTTTATACGCCAAATCCCGATTAGTAGGTAAAAAACGATCAATGCTTTTGAGCAGAAACTCTTTATCTTTTAAGAAAAAGAACAACAACAGAGGCACTAAAATCGCATAAACCAACAGAGCAACTAATGATACGAGTGAGTTCAAAGACATAGAGATAATCCCTTGCCCCATATCCAGAAGGTGAGTTCTGAGTGTTGTTACCACATTATCGATCTGCTCCATTTGGATTAGACCCGGGTAGCGTTCAGGTAATCCAGACAGATAAACCTGCGCCTCTCCTATCATGGTGGGCAGCTCTGTCACAAGTGTGCTTGCTTGTTGCCAGATAATTGGCACAACAACAAGAATGGCCAATAAACTGAGGCCCAAAAATGCCAACAACACAATGGTTGCAGCGAACCCTCGAGGTAATTTCCTTTTGGTCAACTGACTAACCGGCCATTCAAGTAAGTAAGCTAAAACGATGGCTGTTAAAATGGGTGCCAGTAGGCCGCCAAGAAAGTAGATAATGGCAAACCCCATAAGCAGTATGAACATCAATGTCACTGCGGCGGGATCAGAAAACTTACGACGGTACCATCGGTTGAGCATTTCAAACATGAAAACGGCTCTCCTGAGAAATAGTTATTTCAATTGCCGTCAAAGCCAAGCCGCTTTGACGTTCAATAGTATTAGCAGAGAATCCCCTACGGTGGGCATAATCGAGAATGTCACTGGCAGAGCTAGAGTCATCTAACAGAATAACCAAAACATCACCGATATTGAGCTTTCCCATGGCCAATTTACTGTCAATTAGTGTCTGTGGACAGCGCAGTCCTTTCAGATCGAGTTCAAGATAGTCGTGTTGCAAAGCGATATTTCAGCGAAAAAGCTGTCTGGCCTCAAGTTAGATGAAGAAACAGTGGTAATTTTACCTGTGCATGGACTTGTTTCCACTCACACGTTACTGTAATTACAATAATATCGAGAAGTGTTAATAGGTGTCACTCTGAAATACGTCAACACACTCAAGCAAGGAATTGCGCCTTTGCGTCGCAAGATAGCATTGGCTTCGGCCGTTGCGGTAGCTATTTTTTGCCTAGGGCAAACCGCCAGAGCCAATGATTTACCCGACATAGGCACTGCTGCTGTTGGCACCTTAACCCTGCAAAAAGAAGCTATTATTGGCGATTTTTATATGCGCCAAATGCGTGGCACACAGCCACTAGTTAACGATCCATTGCTTGCCGACTATATACAGCAACTAGGCTATCGTCTGCTCGCCAACGCCAGTTCAATCAATTTCCCCTACACCTTTTTCTTGGTTAATAATCCAGAGATTAATGCATTCGCCTTCTTTGGTGGTCATATCGGCATTAACACCGGATTGTTCCTATACGCCGACCAGGAGAGCGAATTAGCATCCGTATTTGCCCACGAAATTGCGCACGTCACACAACGTCACCTTGCCAGAATGATGGAGGCTCAAGCTAAAGCAGCGCCTGCAACCATGGCAGCGTTAGCTGGCTCAATTTTGCTGGCTATCGTTAATCCACAAGCTGGAATGGCGGGCATCTCTGGCACTATGGCCGCAAGTCAGCAGTCCAGCATCAATTACACCCGCGCCAATGAAGAAGAAGCTGACCGCATAGGGATAAAAAATCTTGCGGCTTCCGGTTTCGATCCCAGAGGTATGCCGGAATTTTTTGGCAAGATGGCAGCAAAATATCGTTTTTCCAGCAAGCCACCACAAATGCTCTTGACTCACCCTTTACCCGAATCACGGATATCCGATGCGAGAAACCGTGCAGAACAATATCCCAAAGCTTCAAAGAAAGCCTCTTTGCAATTTGAACTCGCGAAAGCGCGGGTGACAGTGCGCTTCAATCCAGAAAAACCGCAAATCATACTGAACACCATGCAGCGGGCACTGCAAAAGCAAACCTACAACATTAGGGAGGCTGCAGAGTATGGCTATGCGCTGGCACTCACCGACACCGGAAATGCCGATAAAGCAAGAGAACTGCTCACACGCCTCAATAAAAATGACCCAAATAACCTCTACTACATAGACACGTTAACAGATTTAGATGTCAGAGCCCGAAACTACAAAGGCGCAGAAGAACGCTTACAGCAACAACTTTTGCTCCGCTCTGACAGTAATGTCATCAATATTAATCTCGCATCTGTCTATATAGAGCAACAAAAATTTACCGACGCGGCAAGCTTACTGGAAAAATTCCAGCCTTTAGCAAAGGACAACATGCTGGTTTACAGCATGATGATTCAAGCCTATCAAGGCGCAGGCAAGCAAGCACAAATGCACCAAGCGAAGGCAGAACAGTTCGCTCTCGTTGGCGCATTTTCCAGAGCGATCAAAGAACTGCATATGGCACACCCTTTATTGGAAGGGAATGTTATAGAACAATCACGTGTGGAAGAACGGATCCGGCAATTCCGCGAATTAGAAACTCAGTTGAAGAACCTTTAACACCTACCGTACTTCATGTATCAATGTATATGCTGGCGGCCAACCGTCAGCTGATTTAGTTAAAAGAGTCACTATGAAATCAGTTACTATTTACCACAATCCACGCTGCTCAAAATCCCGTGAAACGCTCAAGTTGATCGAACAACAGGGGATATCTCCAAACATCATCTTGTATTTAAAAAACCCGCCCTCGGTGACCGCACTGCAGGAGCTACTTGCTCAATTGGGCTTATCGCCACGTGATTTGATGCGAACCAAAGAAGAGATCTATTCAACATTAGCGTTGGCCAACGTTGAACAGGAACAGCAATTGCTCGAAGCGATGGTCGCAAATCCTAAGTTAATCGAACGACCCATCGTCGTCAGCGAAGGCAAAGCGATCCTTGGACGCCCGCCAGAAAATGTCCTTTCTATCCTTTAAAGTGAATCCGAGCAGCTAAATACATGAGCAAAATTGAAACAACTACCCGCCGTTTTCAACAACTGGCCTTATCCTGCTATTTAGGCTTAGTCCTCTGGGTTCCGCTCTGGCATTTTGTCCTAGCTCCTCACCCTGAAATGTCAGTGGGGTTCATTCTCTTTATTGGCTGTTTACCACTGCTGCTGCCTTTACCTGGGTTACTGACCGGAAAGCCATACACGTACGCTTGGGCTAATTTCATCATCGTTTGCTACCTAGGCCATGGTCTAACGGCTATCTATTCCAACCCTGGAGAGGCTTGGTGGGCACTGATTGAAATTATCCTCAGCACCGGCGCTTTTATTGGCTGTGTCTACTTTGCACGCCACCGCGGAAGAGAGTTAGGCCTTGGCTTAAAAAAGCGAAAGCAGCCCAAGTAAGCACGATCCAAGTGAGATGAATAATGATCACCGATGCCAAAAAGTTTTCTGTCACCTTAATAAGTGTCCTGCTACTAGTGGCCTGCGGCGGAGGAAGCAATGATGCAGCGGTAGAGCTTGTCTCTCCTTCACCGGAAGAAGCTAAAGTCACCATTCTCCAGCCCTTGCCCCTAGGCAGCGGAGCATCTATCGCCCTTAGTCTGAATGGCTCGGAGATCACCAATATTCACTGGCAACAAATAGATGGCCCAAGGGTACCTATTTTTGATGAACGGCAGAGTTTGCTTGGCGTCGAACTTGATACAACGCCTGCGTCATATAGATTTCAAGTAAGTTATCACTTAGATGGAGAACTAACAGAACAACAACTCGAGCTCAGCAGCGAAATCTCTGAAGAGCAACTACTGATCAGGCGGGACAGAAACGTCGCTGCGGGTAGTGAGTTCTCTCTGCGAGCGGCTTTAATGAGTGGTCAAACCGTCACTGAAGTCTCCTGGCAGCAAACTAGCGGTCCAACAGCATTAACGGAATCAGCAGAAGAGCTACTATTTGTGACCGCACCAATCGTAAGTGAGCCGAGCCTGCTTTCATTTGTCGCCAACGGCACTGCCCCTACCGGGGCAACATATACCGATGAAGTTTGGGTACAAGTATTACCGTCAGCAGTCCCCTCAGGTAATGCCTATTTTGATGAGCCACTGGCGCACACCTTCCCCTATCTAGACGGTCGTTATAGTGATGCTCTGAGCACCTGTGTGTACAACAACAGCTTAACCCAGAGTTGCTTATTGGCACGTTTACCACTTCTTGCTGCCGAGGCTCAAGCCAACGGCTTAGCGTACCCAACAACCGATCAGATAATGCAGCGAGTTGTTGTTTCCCATGAATGGATGGGTAAGGCATTTGAGGATTTTCTGAGCGCACAACCTCACACTGATTTTCATCATCTGTTAAGCGCGGTGACAGCCATCGTCATTAGTTATGATATCCGTCCCTCTTTCTATTGGGCGGCAACAGGGGCTATCTATCTCGATCCAGAGAACCTTTGGCGCACAGCACAAGAACGAGATCTGATTAACGAACAACCGGATTACCGAAGCGGGTTTGGCGGTTCACTGCAATTCGATATGCTGTGGCGCTACACTAAAAACGACGAATACGCCTACACTAGAGTGCCGCGAGATAATAGAGCAACACGGGAGCTTAGCGATATCACCAACCGCTTTAGCGCCCTGCTCTATCACGAGTTGGCACATGCTAACGATTTCTTTCCACCCGCAACTCACGGGCAACTGGCTCCTCAAGACTCCGTCTTATCTGCTGTCTATCAACTGGACTGGTTATCTGAGCAACTCACAGAACGATCACCGCTGCAGTCAAACGCAATGACCGAACTTGCCCAAGTGGCGTTCAGGGGCATCGATCCAACACCTGAGCAAGAGGAATTACTTCCCGAAGATGTAGCCCTGATGTTCCCACCCGATGGCGCTGTAGATTTTTATAATTACAGTTCTGAGCGGGAAGATCTGGCCATGCTATTTGAAGAGTTGATGATGCAATATCGCTTATCAGTACAACGGGATGTGGCGATCACCAATAATCCAAGCGATGAAGAAGCATCGAGCAGTGACTACATCGTCAATTGGGGACAACGCGGGCGCATCGCCGAACCTTGGATTACCGAACGGGCGACATGGGTATTGGAGAACATTCTGTCTGAATTGGATCCGCATAGCGTTGTAGAGAGTCTGATCACCCCCATACCGATGAATATGGGCGATTCATGGGCTGACAACCTGCTACTTGGCCCTCAAGAAAACAAAAATTTAAGAACCAATAGAGATAAGAAAGAGCAAGGGATTGAACGCTTAAGATATCATGGCAAACCGTTACCCCTAGCAGAGTAAAAACGGTTCCTGAACGATAGCTAGAATTAGAGTGATAATACCTGCTTAACAAACGGCACGGTTAATTTTCGCTGCGCCACCATCGAGGCACGGTCAAGCGTATCCAATGTCTCAGTTAACGCCCCCATCTCTCGAGCTACTCGGTTGAGTAAAAAGCGAGCCACTTCATCAGGCATCTTCATGCCACGGTTTTGCGCGCGCTGCATCAACATGGCGACTTTCTGCTCATCATCCAAAGAGCTAAGTTTGGCAACCAGGCCCCAGTCTAAACGGGAACCCAGATCTGGCAGCTGAAAACCACAGGTTCGGGGCGCTCCTTTGGCTGACATCAAAAGTCGAGCCTGGCCTAACTCTCCGACACGATTGTAGAGATCGAATAACGCGCTCTCCCAAACAGCATCTCCTGCGATATGATCCACATCATCAATAGCAACCAGATCCAATTGCTCGAGTCCCTCAAACATAATGGGACTAATTTGAGATGAGATAGACATCGGTAGGTAGGCGACTTGCATCCCCCGGTTTGCCCCATCGGCACATGCAGCGTGCAACAAATGAGATTTGCCACAGCCCGCCGCACCCCACAGGTAAAATGGCTGCTCATTTTTGTCTAGCAATAGCTTCAGCTGCTCTACGACCGAGTCATTTGCCGCGCCGTAATAGCTAGCAAATGTTTCGTCATCAGGCAGATTCAGTGCCAATGGCAGCTGTTTGTCAAACGTACTCAAGCTCGTATCACCAACAAATAGTCATGGTAGCCAAGCATACTCCTGACTCTCTTGGGTAATATCATCCCCAGCCACAACCACCAGGTGTTCATCCAGTTCAATAGCTGCAAGTACTGATGTTGGATCACCCAACAAGCCCAGTCGGAACTGCGCTCTGGCACCATTTAAACTCACTAACTCAACCGCTGACACCTGAGTTAGTGAGGCTAGCTGCTTCATCACGGCGACATAGATATCGGGTTGCTCCACATTAACGACCGTAATGGTAATTGAATCAGAAGCCAGTGAGCCGCCCGTTACCGCATATTTACTCGCAAAGTCATCAGCTAACTGATTAACCATCGCCGTCATCAGCTCTTCACGTGTTCCGGTCAATTGTGACTGACCAACATCATTTAGCGGCTGCATATCAGGCAAAGTCAACAACTGCCAATCGAGCACCCAGGCATCACCCGCCTGAAATAACTTAGCAACAATCATTGCATCGGCAGCATAGCGGCTTGAAGCTTGTGCCAGTGGAGCTTGGAAACGCCCCCAAACATCAGAGACTGAGACCTGCATAGCATCATCAAGATCCATTAGCGGAAGCAACGATGGCATCCCTCTTTCATCAGAAGCCTGCTTGATAAGCCCAGGCAGCTCTGATGCTGTGCTATCAGCCAAAATATGACGCTCGCCAGCCTGCTCCTCAACCAACCAAACCATCACTAATGGACGGCGGTTGCCCCAGACGCCTTCGTTGGCTTGGCGCAATAAGCGATTAATTCTTTCACTATCAAACTGAACACTAACAAATGTCTGCTCAGACTCCTGATAGCCATACTGAAGCATATAATCTTGTGCTTTCGTCAGCTGAGACTTAATTAAGGGGTTTTCTAACACCGCAGACGTCCCCCCAACACGTACTAACACAACTTTAAAAGCCTGCGTTTGTGCCTGGTTCATCTCTGCTGAGCCTTTATCGGAAACAAGAATGTCGACCTGATAGAGGTTATTTACTTCAATAGCCACTGCTTGGCGAGCCGAAAACAAGCCAAATAGCAGCATTAACAGTATGAAAAGTCTTCCTTTCACCACGAATTTTACCCGTCCAGTATGTTGCTGCGGCATCATACCATAACAACGTATAAATGAACCTTTCGCAAGTTGCTCCCTTTCGTCGCCATGCTCTGCTAGAATTGCGCCCAAATTACGACCAAGATCCAAATGAGGCAGCCGTGAGCGAACAGAAGCAATCACTCAGTTATAAAGACGCAGGTGTCGACATTGATGCAGGTAATGCATTAGTTGACCGTATTAAAGGTGTGGCAAAACGAACCCAACGCCCCGAAGTAATGGGTGGATTAGGCGGTTTTGGTGCACTGTGTGAGCTGCCGAAAAAATATAAAGAACCAGTACTGGTAAGTGGTACCGACGGTGTCGGCACTAAATTGCGCCTGGCCATCGACCTGAACCGTCATAGCGGTGTTGGTGTCGATTTAGTCGCCATGTGTGTTAACGACCTTATTGTGCAGGGTGCAGAGCCTCTGTTCTTCCTCGATTACTTCGCCACCGGCAAATTGAATGTCGACACGGCAGCCGATGTGGTATCAGGTATCGGTGATGGATGTGCGTTGGCTGGTGCTGCTTTAATTGGTGGTGAAACAGCAGAGATGCCTGGCATGTATGAAGGAGATGATTACGATCTCGCAGGCTTCTGTGTCGGTGTTGCTGAAAAATCTAAAGTTATTGATGGTACCAAAGTGGCCGCAGGTGACACCCTGATCGCACTGGCTTCCTCTGGCCCTCACTCCAATGGTTACTCGCTCATCCGTAAGATCCTGGAAGTTAGCGAAGCGGATACCCAGCAAGCATTTGGCAACGGCACACTGGCTGATGCCTTACTTGAGCCAACCCGTATCTATGTAAAACCCGTACTAGCCTTGATGGAACAATTTAATATTCACGCCATCTCCCACATCACGGGTGGTGGTTTCTGGGAAAATATACCACGGGTACTGCCAGCTACCTGCAAAGCGATTGTTGATAGCAAGAGCTGGGAATGGCCAGAGATCTTTAACTGGTTGCAGGAAAAAGGCAACGTAGAAACCCACGAGATGTATCGCACATTTAACTGTGGCGCAGGCTTAGTTATTGCGTTATCAGCCAATGAAGCGGAAGCCGCCGTGGCAGCATTGAATGAAGCTGGCGAAAGCGCGTGGATAGTAGGTCAGATTGCTGAACGTACTGGCGATGAAGAACAGGTTGAGATGGTGTAACTGCGATGCCTAATTGTCGTATCGTCGTCCTGATATCTGGAAACGGTAGCAATCTGCAAGCGATCATCGATAAGTGCCATCTTCAAGATGGCGCTGAAATCGTTGCGGTAGTCAGCAACCGATCTGATGCCTACGGTCTTCAGCGTGCTCGCGCAGCAAATATCGCCGCCAAGGTACTTGACCATAAAGCATTCGAGAGCAGAGAAAGCTATGACAAGGCGTTAATTACTTTAATTAGCGAATTTCAAGCAGACCTTCTGGTGATGGCTGGTTTTATGCGTATTTTAACCCCTGAGTTTGTTACAAACTTCAGCGGCAAAATGCTCAACATCCACCCTTCTTTGTTACCTAAGTATCAAGGCTTGCATACCCATCAGCGAGCCATTGAAGCGGGTGATAAAGAGCATGGAGCGTCGGTACACTTTGTTACTGAAGAACTCGATGGTGGACCTGTGATCCTGCAAGCTCGTGTGCCAGTGTTTGCTGAAGATACAGTCGACGAACTGGCTGCCCGTGTTCACGAACAAGAACACCAGATCTATCCCATGGTTGTCACCTGGTTTGCCTGCGGACGCTTGTCGATGGGCGATGGACAGGCGATACTGGATGGAAATATCCTACCGCCGGATGGTTATGCAAACGACTAATCTAAAACGGGCGCTGATAGGCGCCCTTTTTTTTCTTCCCTTCTCCACTATCGCTGACCAAGCGAATAACTCGGGTACACCTGAGTCACAGAGCAGTGAGCTCGATATCCGCCCCTATCAAGCCGAATACAAAGTGTTCAGAGGGGGCAGTGAATATGGCAAAGGCTCGCGCTCACTCCTGCAAGTTGAGGATGGGCTTTGGTATCTGGAAACCAGCACAGATGTAAGCTGGCTATTTCTCTCGGACCGGCGTCAGGAAAAAAGTTGGTTTAAGGTATTCGATGATCACGTCGTTCCCTTGCAATATAAACAAAAACGCTCTGGCACCGGCCCCGACTACCTCTCCTTCGTGTTATTTGACCACCGCCTAAAAAAAGTAAAAGAGATCGGCGATTATGACGAATTCGAGGCGGTCTATCAGTCAGGCGTTCTCGATGGCGCCAGTTACCAGTTTCAGATGATGCGTGACATTCAGGCCGGCGTGAAAGATATCACCTACCCCATTATTATGAGTGGAGAAAATAAAGAGTACCGCTTCAAACTGATTGGTGAAGAGGAGCTAGAAACACCATTTGGCAAACTGGCTACCGTCAAACTGGAACGGATCCGCGGCAACAAAAAACGCCAGACGTATGTTTGGTTAGCCAAAGAGTATGGCTATGTGGTTGCGCGAATATGGCAAGCCAAGGGCGGCTCAGAGCAAGCCGATCTGCAAATAAGTCATTTCAAATGGTTAAAGCAAGCCCCCCACCCAGAGCTGAAAACAGCGCTTAAAGTATCTGCTCCCCCTGACAAAACAAAGTAAACTCACCGGCCGCCATTTTGTACCACTGTTCATTGATGGTGAGTGGCTGGGTAGCAAACACGGTCACCACGTCATCTGGCGTGGTTTCCTTATGAAAATCCAATTGCCAATCCTGATCTTTAAGCACTGCTTCACCAAACGGGGCTCGACGCGTTAACCAATGCAGATTGTTGCTGCAGTACGCCATGACATACTCCCCATCAGTGAGTAGCATGTTGTAAACCCCCATCGCCCTTAGTTCATCACACAAAGTCGCAATGTACTTGAATACCGCCGGCATGTTTCCCGGCTTGCGTTTGTACTTTTCAGTTAACGCATTGAGAATAAAACAGAAAGCTCGTTCACTATCAGTACAACCAATAGGTAAGTGCTGCCCGACAGGCAGCTTTTTATAGCCCGACAACTGACCATTGTGAGCAAAGGTCCACGATCGCCCCCAAAGGTCCCGAGTAAACGGGTGGGTATTTTCCAAACAAACGCCACCACGGTTAGCCAGCCTGATATGCCCAATCACTGCGCGACTCTTAATCGGGTAGCTCTGTACCAGCTCAGCAATACGAGATTCTGCCGCTGGATTAGGATCTTTAAAACTACGACAGCCTTTCCCTTCATAGAAGGTGATCCCCCATCCATCACGGTGTGGGCCAGTATTGCCGCCGCGCTGCATTAATCCAGAAAAACTGAAACAGATATCAGTGGGTACATTGGCACTCATGCCGAGCAGTTCACACATAATCTTGCTTACCTCTTTATTCCGCTCAATTTTTCGTGGACGCGGATTTTACTACAGCAAACAAGGTTACTCACTGATTACTGTGACGAATTAAATGACTTTCCTCAATTAACCAGATGAAAGCAGCATTTCAGCAGCGAGAATCAATCGACACTCAAAAATAAATCGATAAATTTCAGACACATAACAAGAATCAAGCAACTATTTGTCATTTCCGTGAATCACATGGGTTGAAGAAAACATTGATCTACATCCATAATGAACTGATAAGAGGTCTGACCTGTATAAGATACAGGACTCATAGCAAACATTAAAAAGGAGACACTATGAATGTTCTCATCTGGTTGGCGGCGGGCTTTGTCGTCTTTGGTATCCTGGCGTACCACCGTGCGTCACTGGCCACATTTACTGGCGCCATTGCAGCCATACTGGTGGGAGCCACGATCAGTGGCGATGCAGGCCAATGGTCATGGTTAGTATTCGCACTTCTGGCACTGCCCTTAAATATCGCAGCGATCAGGCAAACCTACATCAGCAAACCGCTACTAAAGGTTTACCGCAGCATCATGCCCGAGATGTCTTCAACTGAAAAAGACGCCATCGAAGCAGGAACCGTATGGTGGGAAGGAGAGCTTTTCCGCGGCGCACCCGACTGGAGCAAGCTGCATCATTACCCCGCACCGAGACTCAGTGCAGAGGAGCAAGCGTTCCTCGATGGTCCTGTCGAAGAGGTTTGCCGCATGACCAATGACTGGGAGATCACCCACGAGCGCGCAGATCTGCCTCCTGAAATCTGGTCATTCCTGAAAGAACATAAGTTCTTCGCCATGATTATTAAGAAAGAGTATGGTGGCCTTGAATTTTCTGCCTATGCTCAAAGTCGCGTACTACAAAAATTGGTAGGCAGCTCTGCCGTGTTAGCTTCCACCGTTGGCGTACCGAACTCATTAGGTCCCGGTGAGTTACTTCAGCACTATGGCACCGAGGTTCAAAGAAACCACTACCTCCCCCGCTTGGCACAAGGCAAAGAGATCCCCTGTTTTGCGTTAACCAGCCCCGAGGCTGGCTCTGATGCCGGAGCGATCCCTGACTTTGGCATCGTCTGTAAAGATCAATGGCAAGGCGAAGAGGTGCTTGGCATGCGCCTGACCTGGAATAAGCGCTATATTACGCTAGCGCCGATTGCGACAGTGTTAGGTTTAGCATTCAAATTGCGAGATCCAGACGGGTTACTGGGTGATGAAAAAGAGTTAGGCATCACCTGTGCATTGATCCCCACATCGACACCAGGCGTTGAAACGGGACGTCGACATTTCCCGCTCAATGTTCCGTTCCAAAATGGCCCGACCCGCGGTAAAGATGTATTTGTTCCCATCGATTACATTATCGGCGGACCTAAGATGGCTGGCCAAGGTTGGCGCATGCTAGTGGAGTGCCTCTCCGTGGGACGCGCAATCACTTTGCCATCTAACAGTGCTGGCGGAGCCAAAAGCCTTGCGATGGCAACCGGTGCATACGCCCGGATCCGTCGCCAATTCAAGCTGCCTATCGGCAAAATGGAAGGGATACAGGAGCCTTTGGCACGGATCGGTGGCAATGCCTACTTGATGGACAGCGTTACGACCATGACCACAGGGGCAATTGATTTAGGCGAAAAGCCATCCGTTCTAGGTGCGATCTGTAAATATCACCTGACCGATCGCTCTCAAAAAACAGTCATCGATGCCATGGATATTCACGGTGGTAAAGGTGTCTGTATGGGGCCTGCTAACTACCTAGCTCGCGCTTATCAAGGCAGTCCCATCGCTGTCACCGTAGAAGGCGCAAATATCTTAACGCGCTCGATGATGATTTACGGCCAAGGTGCGATCCGTTGTCACCCTTACGTCTTGCCAGAGATGCAAGCAGCGATGCTAACGGATGATCGAGAGGCGCTCGGCAGCTTTGACCGCGCTGTATTTGGCCATATTGGCTTTGCTATCAGCAATTTCTTCCGCGCCACATGGTTAGGCCTCAGTGGAGCGAAATTGGCAAAATCGCCGTTTAAGGATCAGACCAGCCGCTACTATAAGCAGATGAGCCGCTTCAGCGCTGATCTAGCCCTATTATCAGATCTTTGTATGGCGACCCTAGGTGGAGACCTAAAACGCCGTGAGCGTATTTCAGCCCGCCTTGGCGACCTACTGAGTCAACTCTATTTGGCATCATGCGCTTTGAAACGCTTTAACGATGAGGGACGTCAGCAAGAAGATCTGCCACTGCTGCAATGGGCTGTAGAAGATGCGTTATATAAGCTGCAGGAGTCACTACGGGATCTATTGAATAATTTCCCTGTTCGCTGGCTAGGAGCAACCCTGAAGGTGCTGTTGATGCCTTGGGGCGCGCCACTGCGCAAGCCTAGTGACAGCTTAGATCGTAAGGTGGCCGAACTACTGCAAACCCCATCTGAAGCTCGAAGCCGCTTAGGACATGGTCAATACCTAACCGATGAAGAGGGCAACCCCATCGGTCGTCTTGAGGGTACATTAGCCCTACTCCTGAAAGTGGAACCTATTGTTGATGCGATAGCCAAGAAGAAGGGTAAAAAGATACCCTTTATCTTCCTCGACCGGATCGCTGATGAAGCACTGGCTGAAGGCTGGATAGAGCAGGATGAGGCAGCGCTTCTGAAACAGGCTGAAGAGGGTCGCCTCTACACCATTAATGTTGATGACTTCGAAAATGAAGCGTTAGTCGCCGATAAATCAACACTGGTTAATAGTAAAGCGCGCTCATCAGAGAAAGCTGCATAACCCTCTCCCCCGGAGTTAATACCAAGCCCGGCTGTGCCGGGCTTTCTTTTGTCTACGAACCGATGCGCTGAATTGCAGTTCCCACACGTTTTTCCAAGCGCAACACACTGCGTCTATCGCCATAATGTCCCACCTGTTGAAAGCCAAGCTTGGAGTAAAGCGATAAAGCCGTCTGATTATTCTCAAACACAAAAAGTGAGTAGTAATCTGGTTGCCACAGCGCCTCTCCTAGCGCCATCAACCCCGTTACTAAGCGCATGCCAAACCCGCGACCCCTTGCTTCAGGATGGACCACCAACCTCGCTAAGTGACAGTACCCACCACCCTTCTCCCCCAGTGAAAAACGCAGTTGTCCAAAGCCAAGTAAACGTTGGCTGTTGAGCATTGCAAAGCTTTGCGCGTCAGGCCACTGTAACTTGTGCAACCAATCTATTTCATCCCGGGCCCAGCCCATCTCTGGCCCTCCCCACGAACGAAGATCTGACAAAGCGCTAAACCAGGACCTCAACTCTGCAAGATCTGTGGCGCTCGCCATGCGTAGCTGTGTGTCCTTAACCATCGACTCTTCATCGCAATAGAAACCAGCAGCAAAATTAGCACTGACGCAGGAAAGCCTTTAACCCAAAAGACAATTTTGGGTGGCAGATCACCAAAAGATGGAGGGTAAATTTGAGGCAAAAAAAAGCCTCGTAAAAACGAGGCTTTTTTAATAATTGGCGGAGTGGACGGGACTCGAACCCGCGACCCCCGGCGTGACAGGCCGGTATTCTAACCAACTGAACTACCACTCCGCACTAACTGGTGTGAGTATCACTACTCAAAATCTTTGACGGGATGTTGGCGGAGTGGACGGGACTCGAACCCGCGACCCCCGGCGTGACAGGCCGGTATTCTAACCAACTGAACTACCACTCCGCTGAACCCGACAGCTCAACTAAGCAGCGGCGCTTAGCAAAGCAAACTCTTGGTTAGAGACAGAGCAAACTATGCCCTTTCCCCGACCTCGTGACGGACTTTACAAGTCTCTAGCACGACAAATAAGTTGGCGGAGTGGACGGGACTCGAACCCGCGACCCCCGGCGTGACAGGCCGGTATTCTAACCAACTGAACTACCACTCCACCGAAAAACTGGTTGCTTGAGGTTGCAAGGGAGTTGGCGGAGTGGACGGGACTCGAACCCGCGACCCCCGGCGTGACAGGCCGGTATTCTAACCAACTGAACTACCACTCCAGAATAACTAAGGAACTCAACAGGATAACCTTGCGGCATCTGCGATTAAGCCCCCTCAAGCGCGGCGAGGATAATACGGATTGGCCTAGGGTGAGTCAATACCTTTTTTACCGTTCGGTTAATCTTCAGGCAATGATAGGTCAATTAGCTCTTCATCGAGCTCCTCAACCTCTGGTCCTTTGCTTTTTTCTGCTTCTAATGCCGCTGCTTTGGTCTTTTGCAGCATCATCCATTTATAGACAAACATCATAATGGCAGCGAGTAACAACAGCCCGAGATTAATACCCGCGATCAACCACCAATTTACGCTAGGCTGAGGTTTATTAACTTTCTGATTAAGTTCGAACAGTTGACGATTAAACTCTTCATCGATCTGGTCCATCAAACGGCCTAACCCGGCTTCAGGCACTCTTTCAGGAGCTTCACCACCAACAACCTCAGCGACACGCTCCTGCGGGGTCGGAGGCAGATTTACAACACTAAACCGTACAACATTGGTAGCCAACGCCATATCCCGTCCCGTGGTCACCGAACGTCCAAACACTTCAGCCTCCATACGGTAGTCACCGGATTCGGTCAATTCAGCAAGTGAAAATTGGGTATTATCTTGGCCCTGTGTGGACAGCGTAAACTCTCGTTCGCGGCCATCCGACGCGAAAATAGTGCCGCTGAGAGCAATGTTATCTAACTCAACCGCGCTGCCATCAAATTGGAAGTAGATAGCGACAGGCTTTTCCTCAACAACAACGAGATCAGCCGTTACCGGCGAAGGCAGAAGACGTAACGAATGGTTAGTGACACGTTCAAAGGTGGGGTTGTAAACACGCAGGCTCATCTCATATTGGTCAGCTGAGATATTCAGATCCAGTGTACCAGTAAGCACACCGTCACCAGGCGACTCATCAAACCCGGTTCCATCGTCGATAAACTCTCCAAGCTTGAGGCCATTGTAGGAGAGATCATAGCTACTACTTAAACCGACAGCTCTTGCCCATATCTCCATTTTTAAGTCGGCGACAAACGGTGCCAAAGCAATGGTTTGCCCACGGTTAACGACCCTCGCCGTTAAACGCAGACGTTCGCCAACATAAAGCTCTTCAGGCAGCGCATCCATCACCAGAGAAACATCGGACATAGTGACCATGCGGTTACGCGGATCAACACTACCAACTACCTGCCACGGCCCAGCCATCGGCTTTTTGATTGTAATGAGATCAAAAGCAGCATCATCAAACCAAGCCACCGACTCTTCAGGATGACGAGACGCATAAAGCTTACTGCCATCAGGCTGGATCAAAACCACCGGAGCAGAACCGTCGTGACGGTAAATAACCAAAGTGATCTCTTCAATACCGTGATCAAGGCGAAAACGATTTTTAAGCAGCGGACTCAGGTTATCCGCAAAACTCGCAAAGGAAAGCAGCATCATTAACGCCGCCCAACAAAGGCTCAGAGATCTAAAAACCAAACTTTTTTTTGTCATGAATGTGCGACGTCTCGGCCTAAGCCTCGCCTCTCCAAAGACAGCTTCCTGCTTTCTTTTCGACACGATCCAGAATTTCTTGATGTTTTTTCAACTCATCTGCGGTCGCCATCACAACTTGCAACGGTGTTCTATCCGCGCCTAAACGGCGGATCTGGCTACCGTCGCCACCGCCACTTTCAGAGGAGTCACTCAATTCTAGGCTAGTCTGACCGCCGGTCATCAGTAGATAAACGTCAGCAAGGATCTCAGCATCAAGCAGTGCACCGTGCAGTTCTCGATGGGAATTATCGATACCTAAACGACGACAAAGGGCATCCAAGTTATTTTTCTGCCCCGGATATGTCTGCTTCGCCAGGAGCAATGTATCGAGCACACCACAAAAATCCGCGGTGGGCTGATAGTTGCCACCGGATAAACGCGAAAATTCATGATCCATGAAGCCGACGTCAAACGGAGCGTTGTGTATGACCAGTTCAGCACCACGAATAAACTCGACAAAATCATCGGCTATCTGAGCAAATCGAGGTTTATCAGCCAGCATCTCATCAGTGATGCCGTGAACTTGGATCGCTTCTGGATCAACCGGCATATCTGGGTTGATATAAACGTGGTAATGCCGACCAGTTAAACGTCGATTAATCACCTCTACACAACCGATTTCGATAATTCGGTGCCCGAGATAAATAGGTCCCCCGCCCTGGTTCATACCGGTGGTTTCGGTGTCCAGTACGACCTGACGGTGTTCATTCGCACTCATCTAGCGTTACTCCAATCCAACATTTTCAAACGACGAAACAGCCTAGCTATCAACAAATATCGATGATAACAGTTCAGGTGATAGTGCAACATGATGTCATAGCGACGCTACATCAGTGGCAATTACTTCAGAGTATTCGAGCGAACTTGGCCAGCCAATGCCGGCGCTTTCATCCGCTTTGAGTAAGCCCGTAACGGCCTAATGGGCGTTAAGGGCAATTCTCGCTTACGACTAATAAGCAAAGACGCCCCCGCCATTGGTGCCACCACTTTGGCCGCAGACCTCTCCCACCATGGCCAAGCAGGCGTCTGACCACACAAGGAGCCATGAAACAGTGGCTCCTGCCATATAACTTCGTGCCCCAACAATCGCATCCAGTCCTTTAAGCGATGCGGAGACAACATCTGCCCCGTCCAAGGCAGCTTGCTCTTATTTCCGGGACAATATTTCGCCGCCCCTAATAAACTGTATGGGTTAAAGGTCAGCGTGATCAGGTGGCCGTTAGCAATCAATACGCGATGCGCTTCCCGCATCAATTGGTGAGGATCAGAGGAAAAATTCAACGTAAACGCCATCAAGCAAGCATCCACACTGTATTCACTGACAGGCAAGGCCTCCAGTGCGCTGGTAATACCATAATCACCGTGATTTCGCCCCAAGCTAACAGCATGCTTAATGGGACAGCCATCATGGCTCAATTGCGCACTTAACCCGCCTAGCTTTAACAGATGATAGCCAAACATCCTTGGCCACCACTGGCGGAGGCGTTCTTCCGCTAAGCCACGCAGCCAGAGCCCATGGGGTAACTGCTGCCAAGTATCAGGTTGCATGCGAGCAATATTGCCTCGGTGAGTTTTGAACATACGCTGCAATTCAATCAGCCTTAATGCATAATCAATGGTTAAGTGATTGCCACTATTACAAGGTCTCACATGCTACAAGTATCACCGATTAAGGCGTTTAGCGACAACTATATCTGGCTATTACACACGCTTAACGGCGGTATTGTCGTTGACCCTGGAGACGCCGCGCCGGTAATCGCTTTCTTAACTTCGCAACAAATTAAACTAAAAGCTGTTTTACTCACTCATCACCACAGCGATCATGTCGGTGGCGTAGCCAAGTTGCGCCAAACCTACCCTGACATCAAAGTCTATGGGCCCAAAGCGGAAGCTGTTGAACATAGTGATATTCAACTTAGTCACGGCGAAATCATCGATGTTGCAGATACAGGGTTGAAGCTTAAAGTACTGGCAGTACCTGGACATACATTAGGACATATAGCCTATTACGGAGAAAATAGCCTTTTCTGCGGAGATACCCTGTTCAGTGGTGGCTGTGGACGCCTATTCGAAGGCACAGCTGACCAAATGCACCAGTCACTGCAACGGCTCGCTTCGCTACCGGACGCAACGGAAGTGTACTGTGCCCATGAATATACGCAGGCCAACCTCGCCTTTGCAATGGCTGTTGAACCAGACAACCTCGCACTGCAAAGCTACCAAACCTCTGTCAGCGCCCTGCGCCAACAAGATAAGCCCTCGATCCCCAGCACAATAGAGCAAGAAAAACAGATCAACCCCTTCCTTCGTGTTGACCAGATCACAGTTATCTCCGCTGTCAGCGGCTATCTTGAAAAGTCCGTTAAGGCCCCAAGCGCGGTTTTTGCTGGTTTGAGAACTTGGAAGGACAATTTTTAACCAATTAGCTTGATCCGTTCTTCGATGCTCCTTACCATGTGCCGCCACTGAAGTATGTGAGGTCACCATGAAGCTGCCGTATTCCGCGAGTTTTTCCCTGTTAGCGCTTCTATTGGCTGGATGCCAGAGCACGCCAACCACAACTGCACAAGTTGCAGACACGAATGACAACAACCAAGTCCAAACTGACGTTATTGCGCCTGTCACAGCCGTAACGGAAGTCGCTGTCGATGAAGAAGTTATTCCAGCAGATCCTCCTGCTGTCGAGATGCCAGAGGAACAAGAGCTGAGCGCGACACCGGTGAGCGAAGAACCATTGCCACCAACCTATGATGATCTCTGGCTACGCATTGCCGACCAGTTACATATCGAGGTGCCAGACAACAAACGAGTCACCAGTCAGCGTAATTGGTATAAGAAACACCCCTCCTATATGGATCGCGTAGCAAAACGTGCAGATCCCTATCTTTTTCTGATTGTTGAAAAGATCGAACAACGGGGCCTGCCTTTGGAGCTTGCGCTGTTGCCTATTGTCGAAAGTGCATTTGATCCTTTCGCCTATTCCCATGGACGAGCAAGCGGTATCTGGCAGTTTATTCCTGGTACGGGTAAACGCTTTGGCTTAGACCAAAACTGGTGGTACGACGGCCGTCGCGATATCAGCGCGTCAACGGATGCGGCGCTCGATTACCTTGAGTATCTAAATCGTTATTTCAAGGGTGACTGGCTGCATGCGCTCGCCGCTTATAATTCCGGCGAAGGTCGGGTAAGAAGCGCAATAAAAAAGAATAAGCGACTCGGCAAACCTACCGATTTTTGGTCTCTTTCACTGCCAAAAGAAACCCGTGCCTATGTGCCTAAGCTACTCGCTTTGGGCGATCTGCTGAAACGTAGGGACGAATATGGCATGAGTTGGATGACCATCAGCAATCAACCCAAGGTGGTAGAAATCGAGACTGGATCGCAAATCGATCTAGCGTTAGCCGCCGATCTTGCCGGATTATCTGTCGATCAACTGCATAAGCTAAATCCGGCATTTAATCGCTGGGCCACCTCACCCGATGGCCCCCATGCGTTACTCATACCTGTTGAAAAAGCAGAACAGTTCACGACAAAACTCGCATCCCTTGAACGAACTGAGCGCCTTAACTGGGTGCGCCACCGGGTTAAGTCTGGTGACAGTCTGAACAAACTGGCAAAGCAGTATCACACAAGCACGGGCGTTATTAGGGATGTCAATAAGCTCAAAGGCAACACCATACGGGTCGGTGAACACCTACTTATCCCTGTTGCTGCTTCAGAGCTATCTTCCTACGGTTTCAGTGCTGACCAACGGTTAGCAAAAACACAAACCAAACCTCGGGCATCACAGCGCATCGACTATAAGGTCAAAAGCGGCGACAGCTTATGGGAGATAGCTAAACGCCATAAGGTAAATGTCAGGCAACTGGCTAAATGGAATGGTATGGCGCCGACCGATACCTTACGTCTGAATCAAAAATTGGTGATCTGGAAGAAAGGCAAGCCGGCAACCACAGGTAATGGCAACGCCACCACCAGGAAGATCGCCTACAAAGTCCGTTCCGGCGATTCACTCGCCCGCATCGCTTCAAAATTTAAAGTATCGATAAGCGATCTTATGCAGTGGAATCAATTGGATAAAAATAAATATCTGCAACCAGGTCAGATGTTACGCCTGTATGTGGATGTCACGCAGATCAGTTCTTAACTGGCAAATGAACAACGGCGACTGAGGTCGCCGTTTTTCATTCTCATACTGTCCCTATCTCACAGCCGTTATCAGCGTTAATCACAAGATGAGCTTGGCCAACTATCTATTGGCGGTTGCCCTGCTCCCTCAACGACTTGCCACCGCTGACGACCTAGTCGACCTATCGCTGTATAAACCAAGTCTCCAACTTGCAAGTAACCAAGATGATCAGCCGCTTCCATCTGCCTTTGCAAAAACAACGCTCGGGCACCATTCAAACTTAACCCGGCATCAATAAACAAACCTAACTTATCAGCCAGTGACGGCGCCTTAATCGCCGTCCCACCGGGCGTTCCTGTCAATATGAGACTGCCTGCCGGCAACTTGCCATCAGCCAGGTGCAATGCTGCTGGAACACCATAGCGGTCACGCATACAGGTTAGAGATTGCCGCTGATATCTGTCTGCAAGTATCTGCAAGATACGGTAGCCATTAAAAAGCATTTGCGAGCTGAGCCCCTGTTGCTGTGTACGGATAATAAAGCCGCCTTCATCTTGCACCAGCAGACTCAGAGTCAAACTGTGGCGCCCCCCCTGGCGCCAACTCGGCTCTATATCACTACCATGGATCATCCATGGCCCCAAGGGCAGGTAACCGGGGTGAGACTTGCCCTGCACATAGCCAGTATCTGGCGCAATAATAATGGGCTCGCGATCAGATAATTCATTTGCGACCATAAAGGCGATGTTATGGGAGAAAACAAATTCATCAGGCAAATTATTGAGATCGATTTCTTGTAACAGGACGAGCGCTAACTCCACTTCGTAATCAAGCAAGGCAACTTTTTCTGTCGTTCCCAAGCGATAGCCAATAGGCACATCCTGATAGGCCCCGGTTGGTTCTGTGCGTTTAGCAAAGAGCAGAAGGTCGTCCACCGAGGCTGAACTGCTAAATCCAGTTTCGGAACGATGGTCTGCATAATTAAGACCCGCGGCAATAATAAATCGTTGCTGGTCACGCAGCGATTTTTCACTTATCTGAACCGGAGACAAAATACGCTCTGCAAGCTGCGAGCTATCTACCTTCTCGATAGCTGATGACAGCACAGGAGTAGTACGGACGTGCTTAAAAGCTTTCAGGAGCTGTGCTAATTGCTCATCATCCGTGACCTCACCACAAAGCGATGGATCAGACCCTCCCAAGTTTTCGACCTCGTTCGGCGCCCCCTCAAAGGTGACAACCACGCGCCCCATGCAGGTTACGCCGCTGTCACTGATGAAACGCAGCACTCTTGGCGCTTCATTCGCTTGCAGCAGCATAGAGGTGAGCAACCCAAAACCAATAATCAAGCTGTTCGTCAAACCATAAGGTTTACTCACGCTCGCACTCCCAAATGCAATTAAAAATTAATTAAATCATAGCTTACGCCATATTTTTTTCATGGACTGCCAATGGCTAAGTTGATTGCTTTCATCTATTGCTTGGTAGCGTAGCGCCCGATAGTGAGCAGCGATCTGTCGATATTCATCTTGCTGCAACAGGTCTGCCGCTCTGGCTAAATAGCTGGCAAAGCTCTCTCCGTCATCTTTAGCAATACCTTTGGCTAGCAAGCGTCGCTGTACTTTCCGGCAAAAGCGTTGCATTGGTGAGCGTGGCCTTTGCCAGTTGATCTTGCCAAAAACAAATAGCAATCCCGCTCCTGCAAGCAAACTACCCAAGCCAATAAATACCATCTTCCAATGGGACAACTGACCAAACAGATGACGCAATAGCGACAATTGCTGTTCATTACTGTAATTGAGCACCCAAACAGTCCAACGATAGTCCACCAGCGCCATCAAATGACGCATCTCAGTTATCCAGCCAATATTGCGATAACGTACCAAACTAAATGGATCACCACTGACAAACTCATCGGGCGTTGCCAAAGCATCCTCTAGAGAGCCTAACACCCGCTCAGGCGCAACTGCGGCAGTAGGGTCAACCCGTCGCCATCCCTCACCATCGATCCAGATCTCAACCCAAGCATGCGCATCGAATTGGTAGATGGAGTAATAATCTGCGCCAGGGTTATACTCGCCACCCAGATAGCCCGTCACGACCCGAGCAGGCACGCCAGCGGCCCGCATTACAAAGGCATAAGCGCTGGCGTAATGCTCACAAAATCCGGCTTGGGTTGAAAACAAAAATTGATCAATAGGATCATCACCTAATAACGGCGGACGCAGGGTGTAGAAATATGCTTGCTGACGAAAACGTTGCAGGATCACATCACTGATCTCCTCCGCAGTATCATAACTCGCTGCCAATTCCTCTGCCCACAACCTAGCTTCAGGGTTGCCGCGGGTAGGTAGATCGAGATTGCGCTGGCGTCGCTCATCAGTCAACAGTTCACTCTGTTGGCCATTAATAACGCTTGCAGCAGCATACTGCTTGGTTTTCGATACAATTCGTCTAGCGTATAAAATGTTGCCAGGCGCATTCAATACACTTCTGTCTTCGCTTCTTGGGTTATCCAGACCATACAACCAATTGCGAAAAGTCGGCTCTGCGATGATGGTATAGTAAACGCTACTGCCTTTAGCCGGATAAAACTCTGGCCGGGCAGCGCCACGCAGAACATCCTGCCTCCAGGTTTTCACCGTCGGATCTAAACGCCAACTGCGTCCGGTAAATTGCTCGTGGACCATGGCTCGCCAATAGAATTGATCCCGACGAACCCCTGCACCGCGATCAAAAGTCACCCGAAATGCCAGTTTACTGGAACGCCCCAGCTCAGCAATATCCCCAGGGCTTACCTCCTCGCTTAGGCCAGTGACAGACTTCTTCGCATCAGGCATTTTCCACAATGGCCCTAGTCGCGGCAAAATAAGGAAGAGGATCAGTGCCAAAGGCAGTGCCGCCAACAGCTGTCGAAAAATCGCGGAGTAGGAGTAGCCCTGAAGCACCACCGGCAACTGACAAAGATGCATACAATAGAAACTCAGCAGGGTCACCACTAACAGGTAGGCAGCCATCCCCATGCCTTGCTGAAAAATAAAGCTGACGCCAACCAAAAAGATACCAATCAACACAAGGGTGTACAGATCCCTTAATCCCTTTAGCTCAATAAATTTAAGCGCGTAAGCAAACAGCAACAAATTGATCATGGTCGCTAGCAAACCCAGCTGCCTAGCCAACAACACCAATGCCACTGCGCCACCTAGGCTGAGAATGGTCACCACAAACTTGCTAGGTAATCGCCACCCTAGCCACAGGCTGCCGGCTCGCCAACCAATAGCAAATAGGCTGATGAAATAAAAAAGAGGATAGATCTGATCATAAATAGGCAGAAATACCGCCCAGTGAACCAACATCAGGCAGAAAAACAAGCGCCGGCTATCCACTTGCGAAGGCACCACCGCTGTCATGCTTCTCCTCCTGTGCCAAAAAGCGCAAGCGCCTTGAGGCATGTTTGACGATGTTTCTCCCCCAAGGAGGGCATTATACGCTCTGTGCCTAAATCTAACCCGTAAAGGCCCCCTTGACGGCTAAGCTCCTGCACCCGGTAGCAAAGTTTGGAGAGACGCTCTTCAATATCTCGCCCTGGCGTATGCACCAATACTAACCAACAGGTTTCCTGTTCTGGTTGCTCAAACTGCTTAGTCATCATGCCGCGTCCCTGGGCATATTGCTTCCAAGCCACTTGGCGTAACGACTCTCCTGCCTGATAGCTACGCAAAGATTCAAACTCTTCATTGCCCTTGGCTGTTGCTGTTTCGCCCTCATCCTGATTTAGCCCTGATTGACTGCCTCTCAGGGGCAGTTGGCAACCAATTGGCTTTGGATAAACCAATGTGGCTTGGCCGAGATCAAGGTGTGTCCAAGTGCGAAACAAGCCTAGAGGGTAGTAACTCTCTAGCGTTAGGCGTCCCGGCTTGAATCGCCCCCTTTTTGTCAGCCTCTTAACGACAGTTACGCGAGTAACCTCTGGTTCGGTCAGTGTTACGTAACTCGCTGTTTCCGTGCCAAACTTGAGGGCGATCTGGATATGGGGTTGAGACGCTTTAGCTCGGACATAGAAACTTCCATAATCTCCAACATAACCTTCGGAAGCTGACTCACTGGATAGATGCAGCCCGGAAAGATTACGAAAGCTATGCCAAATACTGCCAACAAAAATGCTCACCAGAAAGAAAGCAAGAAACAAGGCCAAATTGTTTGAGTAGTTCGTTCCCAGCAAGTACACAGCCAGCGTGGTCAAGAGGTAGGCCAAGCCGAAATTACTAGGAAAGATAAAGATGTTACGTTGACTTAACGCTATCTCTTCACTGGCTGGAATACGGCGAACTAACCAAGCGTCAAAAAAGGAAGAGACCCAACGTTTCAACATAAAGAAATACCGCCTCTAAGCTGCTCTATCTGGGTCAATTTGGCTAAGCAAGCGTTCACTTAAGCCATAACTATCCATCGCTTTCACTTCCAAACTACTGCGAAGGCGATGCTCGGCCACCGACGGCAGTATTGCTTGTAAGTCTTCAGGTAACACATGATCTCGACCGTCAATATAAGCCCAGGCTCTGGCCGCAGAAAGCAACATTTTGGTGCCTCGGGGGGAGAGCGGATTTGGGTAACGTTTGTCCGCACGAGTTTCATTTACCAGCGCAAGCAAATAATCGAGTAATGGATCTGACACATGCACCTGCTGCACCGCTAGTTGCATGCGCACCAAATCCTCTACCGACATCAACGCCTGAAGGCTTGCAATCACCTGCGCTTGTTCTCCCTGTTCGAGCAACATCCGTTTCTCAGCCTTGGCATCGGGATAACCCAAAGAGATCCTCATCATGAAACGATCTAGCTGAGATTCAGGCAAAGGAAATGTGCCAGACTGATCCACTGGGTTTTGTGTCGCAATAACAAAAAAAGGCGCAGGTAACTGATATGTGGTGCCCTCAATACTTATCTGACGTTCCGCCATCGCCTCTAATAATGCACTTTGGGTCTTCGGACTGGCACGATTAATCTCGTCTGCCAGCAACAATTGACTGAACAAAGGCCCCTTATGAAAGTCAAAGCTTTGGGATGATTTGTTAAAAATTGAGATACCGATCAGATCGGCAGGCAACATATCACTTGTGAACTGTACGCGCCGATAGCCTAAACTAAGCACATTAGCTAATGCATGGCTAAGTGTTGTTTTCCCCATGCCGGGGAGATCTTCGATCAGGAGATGCCCTCCGGCCAGTAAACAAGACACGGCGAGACGAATTTGATGAGACTTTCCGAGCACTACTTGATCAAGCGCCTTCAGAACCTGCTGGACCTGTTGCTGCATAACGACACTTCCTACGATGACTTTTCTCTTATACGCTTCAGTGTACGCGCTGGATTAGCTAAAGAAAGTGTTAAGCAAGAGGATGTTACAAATTCCTTGAACAGACCGACTGCAGCACGATTTTTCGCACCCGTTGGACTAGTCTCAATACTGCTGTTGACACTGTTTTTGAGCTCGACGGCCAGAGCTGAAGATGGCGGACACTTGGCAACGCAGAGAAATCAGTATCAACAAGCGCTGCAAGCAATAAATCAAAAAGATTGGCCACAATATGACAGCTTAAGAAAACAACTAAATCACTATCCCCTGGCCATCTACCTCGACTATTACCGCTTAGTACCCAACCTCTCCCATGTTAGTGGTGACCAGGCATTAGAGTTTATAAACTTAAGTCAGGGAACCCCGCTATCGATCCGCATGAAAGGTAAATTCCTTTTTAAGAGCGGCGCTGAACGGCGCTGGGCAGACTTTCTGACAGTAAGCCCCGACACCCCCAATGATCCGCGGCTAAAGTGCTATTACTACCGTGCTCAGCTCGCTGAAGGTCATAGCGAAACTGCTTGGCAAGGCGCCGAAAAGCTCTGGGTATATGGCAAATCTCGCCCTGATGTTTGTGACCCTCTATTTAACGCATGGCGAAAAGCGGAACCATTGACCGATGAGCTGATCTGGGCACGCATGCTGAAGTCATTTGATGCGCGGCAAAAATCCCTACTGAGCTATCTAACAAAGCAAGCCAGCCCTGCCTTAACGCCGACAGCGAATCTACTACTCAAGCTTTATCGGGATCCCGCAGCACTGCAAGATGAACTACCTCCAAGTGGATCTCCCTATGCTGCAGATATCGTGTCCCATGGCTTACAAGCACTAGCGCGAGAAGATGCCGAAACGGCACTGAAGCTTTGGCAAAAAGCACAACTCACCTACCGCTTTTCAACTCAGCAACGGACCGCGGTAATAAAAACAATAGCTCAACGTTCAAATTTTCAACGAGTTACGGCCAACAGAGTATGGCTTGATAGTCAACTCAGCCATATAAAGAATGATGTCATCACAGAAACACGGATCCGCTGGGCCCTCAAAGATGAAGATTGGAACAGCGTATCAAAGCTCATCACCTACCTATCAAAGAAAAAACAGCAAGATGATAGCTGGCGATTCTGGCGCGCCATCAGTTATCAGGAACTTGGGTTAGCGCAAGCTGCTATACCTATTCTGGATCAGCTAGCAGAGCACCGATCTTATTACGGCTTTCTCGCCGCCGATCTGCGCCAAAAGCCCTACAAGCTCAATAACAATAAAGTCCCTGAAGCGAGCCACGGCCAAGCGCAGCTGGTTAACTTAGCCGGTTTTCGACGGGTTGAGGAGCTGATGTATCATGATGAACGCCAACTGGCCAGCAGCGAGTGGCGTTTGTTACTCCAAGGCGTTGAAGAAAGTGAACAGTTACAACTCGGCTTAGTGGCAGCGAAACAGGGATGGCATAACCTCGCCATCTCAGCAGCCAATACAGCTGCGGCCTGGGACTCTTTGGATCTTAGGTTTCCCACCCCCTACCTCGATACCTTTGAACGTTATGCCAGTAAAACTGGCGTAGAGAAGAGTGAATTGATGTCCATTGCTCGCCGAGAAAGCGCATTTTACCCATTTGCTGAATCGCGGGTTGGTGCCAGAGGGTTGATGCAGCTTATGCCAGGCACGGCGAAGATGGTGTCGAAGAAACTGGGGGGGGCGAAACCCAGCAAACGTCAGTTATTTGATGTGGAAACCAATATCAAACTTGGCAGTGCCTATTACAAAGAACTTTTAGAACGCTTTTCTAACAACCGTATCTATGCTGTTGCCGCCTACAATGCTGGCCCCCATCGTGTTGACCGTTGGCGAAACACAGACACAACAGCACTCAGTGCAGCGCTTTGGATAGAGACCATTCCTTTCAAAGAAACCCGAGGCTACGTGCAAGCGGTACTGTCATACAACGTGGTGTTTCGGCATATGATGGGACAGCCAGTACCACTGCTGAACCCACATGAAAACACGGCGACATACTGAGATAGAATTAATAAAGCCCGCTGTAGCGGGCTTTATTAATTACCAAGCAAGAGACTTAACTTATTTCAGTTCTTTGAACAGCCTTTCAGAAAAACTCTTTTCACAGTAGTGACATTTCAGCTTCACTTTTTCATGTTTTACGGCAACAAAAAACCGACTATTCACCGGTTCATCATGGCTAATACAATTACTATTGGGGCAGCTTAATACAGAAGAGATCTGCTCAGGCAGAGTCACGTGAAACTTATCAACCACTTGGTAGTTATCGATTAAGTTAACCGTTGCATTAGGCGCAAAAAGCGCTAACTGGTTGGCCTGTTCAGCAGTAAAAACATTATTTTCTACCTTAATAATGTCTTTCACCTGGCTATCGCCACTACGCAAATTCAAGCCGACGGTGATCCGTTCATTCCCATCGGTTAACTGAAAAAAGCGTAGGATACGAACACCTTGCCCCGCAGGAATATGATCGATCACTGTACCGTGAGCGATGGCTTCCACTGTCATTTTAGTTTCCATCATCATCTCCTTACAGTTGCTCACTTAATACCAGAGCTAATAAAGCCTGCCGGGCATAAACGCCATTCTCTGCCTGCTCGAAGTAGTAAGCATGCTGAGTGCTATCAACATCATTAGTGATTTCATCGACACGCGGTAATGGGTGCAACACCTTCAACGTCGGCTTCACCTCGGCTAACATACTGGCGCTAAGCACATAATTCGATTTCATATGCTGATATTCAGTGGGATCAAAGCGCTCTTTCTGCACCCGCGTCATGTAGAGAATATCCAATTCAGCCACCACCTCTTCAATGGTGCCCACCTTAGTAAACTTGACACCCGCATCCATCAGCTCTTCACACAGGTACTCCGGCATGCTCAATGCGTCAGGCGATATGAAATAGAACTCGCAATTAAATAGTGACAAAGCTTGTGCCAACGAGTGCACCGTTCTGCCATATTTTAAATCCCCAACGAAAGCGACTTTTAGCCCTTCCAAGGTGCCTTGTGTTTCATAGATGGTATAGAGATCGAGCAAAGTTTGCGTCGGATGCTGATTACTGCCATCTCCCCCATTGATCACCGGAACAGCCGAAAATTCGGAGGCCAATCTTGCTGCCCCTTCTTTTGGATGCCGCATAAAGAAAGCATCAGTATAAGAAGAGATAACCTTGACCGAATCAGCCAGCGTTTCGCCTTTTTGGGCTAACGACGTATTGCCTGCGGTATCAAAGCCAATGACGGAGCCACCAAGGCGTTGCACTGCCGTCTCAAAAGATAAACGCGTACGAGTTGATGCTTCAAAAAAACAGCTGGCCACCACCTTATTCCGCAATAATTCAGGTTGAGGCTCACGCTTGAGCTTGTGGGCAGTGGCAACGATAAGTTCTAACTCATCTCGCGACAGATCAGAGATAGAGATAATATGCTTGTTATAGAGCGGGTTGGTCATTGTGCATCCCTTGGAGCTGTCCGGAACAGTACTTACCTGAAGGCCAGGTACAACCGGAGCGCAAGTATATCAAAAGCCAGACAAAGGCGTTAATGACTCCGCGCAATTGTCGGCAAATTTTCTTGCACGTCAGGCGGACAATCAGACTTTGAGTCGTTGCTCAATATTCAAGTAATGGATCTGGGCCTGCTCGTAGTCAAACGCATCTAATGACTCCAATAGAAGCTGACCATCAGCTTTCAACTCTGCGTCATCAGTGACCTGTATAAAGCGCTGCAATGGCGCCGTATCAACGTAGTCATGACCAACCAGACTCTGCTTTACTAGCGCTAAAAAATCTTGAAATTCATGGTCCGCTAGGGCTTCTTTTTGGTCACCGTCAGAGTTCACAAGCACTTTATTTGGCAGATAAGCTGCGTTAACACGACAAATGAAATCGTCCATCGCTCTTGCTATCTCCTGACGCTGCTCAATTAGCTCTCCTACACGCAGATCCGCGCTGGAAAGCGGCAAATTATCAGCAATTCCTCGCAAGCCACACTCCATTGCATCCGCATTTGCTGCAACGCCTCTCGCGCCAAGATTTCCAGCGATACCCCGCAATGAGTGCATCTGCGCGATCAAAGAGCCAACGACAGTTTCTGATGTGTGAGCGAAATCAACCGCTATCAAAGTTTGCAACATCCCTTGCCACTGCTTTGCAAGCTGAGCAACTAAACGCTGATACATCTCATGGTCCTGCCCACATTGCGACAAACCGATACTTATTTCGGTATCAGGTTCAGCACTAACCGCCGCAACGGGCGGCACGGGTGTCGAAGTGGTGTCGGCCGATAACGCCTTTTCCCCTAGCTTGTCTACGATCTGGTGATATAAATCAGCTTGCCGGACAGGCTTGGATATATAGCCAGACATACCAACCGCCATAGCTCTCGCTTGCTCATCCGGCATCGCGTTAGCCGTCAAAGCAACGATGGGCGGCGGCTTTTTATGCTGTAAAAGAATCGCTTGTGTTGCCTGATAACCATCCATAATTGGCATCTGGATATCCATAAACACGAGATCATAATCTGCGGACGAGAGCTTAGCGACCGCCTCTGCACCGTTATTCGCAACGGTGACTCTTGCGCCTAACCGCCGTAACATACCCACTGCCACCTCTTGGTTAATCTGGTTATCATCCACCAGTAAAATGTGGCAATCCAAAGGCTGAAACTGCTGATTAACACGTGCTTGAGGCTGATTCGTGGGCCGTTCCGAAGTCACCGGCAGATGCAATCGAAACTGAAAGCAACTACCAACATTGGGCTGGCTCTCTACCGTTATATCACTGCCCATCAAATTGATAATTTGCTTACAAATAGTCAGCCCCAAACCAGTACCGCCAAATTGACGTGTGGTTGTGCTATCAGCCTGCGTGAAGGGAGTAAATAAACGCGCGACTTGTTCACCATTCATACCAATGCCGGTATCTCGCACAGTTAAGTCAATAACAGCTGTCGTTTCACTCTCCTGTTGCAACTCACAGCCCAACACCAGACCTCCACGGCGGGTAAATTTCACCGCGTTGCCGAGCAAATTGACCAACACTTGTCGCAACCTTAACGGATCAACCATCATGGTAGGCAGCGCTTTAGGCATATCACAGGTAAAGCTGAGCCCTTGCTGACTGATGGCCTGCTCAAATATCTCACCGGTCTCCATTAGTAGCACGCGTAAATCAGTCGCTTCCGGACTTAACGTTAGCTTGCCAGCTTCAATCTTAGAGTAATCAAGAATGTCATTAATAATCGAAAGCAAGTGCTCTGTAGAGCTTTGTACGCGCTGCAAGTATTTGCTCTGCTGAGCTGAAAGTTCATCGCTAAGCAGCAGTTCAACCAGGCCAACAATCGCATTCATCGGCGTACGGATCTCATGACTCATATTTGCCAAAAAGTGGCTTTTAGCTTCGGTGGCAGCTTCCGCGGCAACCGTGGCTTCTTTCAGTGCTTGCTCTCGTTCAATGCGGTCAGTGACATCCTGGTAAGTGCCAAGCACACCGATCACCTGACCTTGCTTGTTACTCAGGGGGATCTTCGAGGTTTCCAGCCAGCTTGTTTTGCCATCTGCGCGAGTTTGCGGCTCCAGATAGTGCAGTTTTGCTTCTCCGCTGGCAATCACGGCGCGATCATCGTCCTGAAAGTTGCTCGCAACATCATGCCAGACCAGATCAAAGTCGCTTTTACCGACAATTTCCGCAGACGATGCAACATGGGCGTCGGCAGCAAATAGGCTATTGCACCCGAGGTAATTCAATTGCGTGTCTTTCCAAAACACCCGCGCCGGTATAGCGTCTAACACTTTGTGCAACAGTTGCTGCGACTCGGTCAAACGGGTATTGGCATCCCTTAACTGCGCTGTGCGCTCCTGGATCTGTGCATCCAACTGGCGGTTGTGCGTTGCGATTTGCTCACTTTTGTCCTGGATTGCGGTAGCAAGCTTTTGGATCTCCATTGGTGAATCACTGAATAGATCTTTTTCCAGGCCGTCCACATCCCCAGACAAAGCGCTTTGCGCCAAACGTTCAATGGGGCGGGTCGTGCGGTGAGCAAACCAGCCAGCAAAGCCCAATACAACCAAGCTTCCTGCGAAAATCATCGCAAGAAATAGAATATATCGTTGCTGGTTATCTGCCAGCTCCAACTGATAGTCACGCATCACCAAGACGCGCCAGCGGTTGTCTAATTCAACCTCGGAGTAAAGATATTGCGCGGCACCAGGCTCCTCACTCAACTTAAGAGAGGGCAAGCCGAAGATATTAGCCCGCCGATTAAGCTCGGAGATTGGGGCGGCGGAAAAAGCCTGCAGTCTTAGGTTGTCAGCAGCGAAAAGTGTGCGACCTTCACCGTCCAAAATCAGCCAAAGATAATCCTTTTGTTGCTGCAGCTGCTCCCAACTGCCCAAACGATAGAGGTTCATCGATCCTTCAACGATCCCTTCAAATTTATTATCCCTAAGGATCGGGGCACTGATAGCAACGATCACGTCATTGCCAAACCCGCGACCTTGGATCGCACCGGAAATAAATGACTCACCTGTATCTCGAGGGACACGAAAATAACGCCGATCACTGACATTATGGGAGCCTTCACTCTCATGGGAAAGCTTCATCAACGAGGCCGGACTGGCGTTGATGATATCTCCGACCTCATCACTGATAAACATGGTTAAAAAACTGGGACTGGCACGATGCATTGACCGTAATAAACTATCTCTGTCCGACGGCGAGTTCTCATTACTACCAAAAAATTCCGCCAACGCAGTGACTTGACGTTTGCTAACCAGCAACTGTGTATCTAACCCTTGCACCAAGTTTTGGGCATAGCTGGTCATTTCTCGCTGTAAAACAGTGGCTCTATTATTGACTTCCACTTGTTCAACCACTAATCCCGCCAATAGCACCACCGCGAACATAACACTAAGTAGACTCTGCGAGATTTGGCGTCGAAAGGTTCGCGTTTCACTGGTTCTCACGACCAACAATCGCTTCAATACCGGAATGGATAGCAGTGCCATCGCAATAATGGCGTATGCGGCACCATTCACGGCTTGCTTTATCAACACATGGATAATGTATTCAGGAGCGATAGGATTGATGAAGATAATAATAATGCCGGTCGCCGGCACGCCAACAAAAAGCCAATAGGCCAAATCAGCAAACAGCAGATTTATCTTTCTACGTACCAATACCGAGACAACAAACGCTTCCAAGGTGAACGTCAGCAGTACATAGGGATTATCCCAGTTTTGCCATAACGACAGCGCAGCAATAAAGGCGCACAATCCAACCACAAAAGGTCGGCAGCGATAGACCAGCAACAAAGGAAACAGGTTGCCACAAACCAGCTCGATATTGCCAAACACTGGCAGCGTATAGCGATACGCCACTGCGCCCATAAACGCCATCACGACAAACCAAAAACTCTGCTTATGGATCAATCGGCTAGTTCCGCTATCTGGCATTTGTTGCTCATCAATCTCGCTAGGTTCAGGCATCTGATCCAATCTATCGATAGCCTCCATTTTATCAAGCAACCAACGACCTGCTAGCCAAGAAACGAGAGCCAAGTCACCGCATGTAATTATGCTGTGAATAAAGCACCTGTACTAAGCTTGCTCTAACCGACCAAACAGACAACGATGTGAGCACGCACGATGCTATTCAAAACATCCTACACCGCCGACTTCTCCAACCGAGACGCAGATGATGGCGTGAGTGATATTTTCTCGCGCCGCTGGTCACCGCGGGCCTTTCGCAAACAAACAATCCCGCCGCATGTATTAACCACCATATTTGATGCTGCAAGGTGGGCACCGAGTTGCTTTAATGCGCAGCCTTGGCGCTTTATCACTAATCAGAATGAAAAAGATTTCGATAAGTTTCTTTCTCTGCTTGTAGACAGTAACCAAACCTGGGCTAAACACGCTTCGGTGATCGGCTTTGTTATTGCCCAACGCCACTTCCCTACCAATGGTAAAACCAACGAGTGGGCACAATTTGACTGCGGAGCAGCATGGATGTCGATGACATTACAAGCCGCGATGTTTGGCCTCTACAGCCATGGTATGGGTGGAATAAAGAAGCAAGCGGTCTACGCCGCCTTAGCAATACCAGAGGATAAATATGAAGTAGTATGCGGATTTGCTATCGGTGCAATGGCGCCACCCGAAACGCTACCTGATGAGCTAGCCAAACGGGAACAGCCGAGTGAACGCCTGCGACTCACTGACGTTTGGCATTGCGGTAAATTCAATGACACAGAAACAGAGTTTAGTAAGTAATAAAAAAACGCGATCGACAGTGTTTTTAACTAGAATTTTCATGATTTAGTGCTAGGATGCGCGTTTTTAAAGCACCTCTTTTTCAGGGGCTTTCTGGACAGATGAGTGAGCTTTGCTAACTTCTCGAATTAGTGACGTTTAATAAGGTGATAACCTATGTCTCGGGTATTAATTATCGGCGCCGGTGGCGTTAGTTCTGTAGTCGTTAAGAAATGTGCCATGCTGCCGCAATATTTCTCTGAAATTTATCTGGCTAGCCGCACCGTCAGCAAATGCGAAAAACTGCAGCAAGAAGCAGGCAAAGACCGCGTAAAAGAGGTATTTGCTGTTGATGCTGACAACGTGCCTGAATTGGTCGCTTTGATTAACAAAGTAAAACCAGCCCTAGTCATTAACGTCGCTCTGCCATATCAGGACCTAACAATCATGGATGCCTGCCTAGAGACAGGTGTTCACTACTTAGATACGGCTAACTATGAGCCGAAAGAGGTCGCCAAGTTCGAGTACTCATGGCAATGGGCATATCAAGACAAGTTCAAACAAGCGGGCCTAATGGCACTGTTAGGATCAGGTTTTGATCCAGGCGTTACCAACGTTTTCACCGCTTACGCCGCGAAGCACTATTTTGATGAGATCCACTACTTGGATATCGTTGATTGTAACGGTGGTGATCACGGCCAGGCGTTTGCTACTAACTTCAATCCCGAAATTAACATTCGTGAAATTACTCAACGTGGTCGTTTTTGGGAAAATGGCGAGTGGAAAGAAACCGACCCCATCTCCGTGCGTGAAGATCTCGATTACCACGGTATCGGTAAACGTGCATCCTACCTGTTGTTCCACGAAGAGTTGGAGTCACTGGTTAAACACTTCCCAACCCTGAAGCGCGCACGCTTTTGGATGACCTTCGGCGACGCTTACCTGACTCACCTGCGCGTGCTTGAAGGTATCGGTATGACGTCGATTGAACCAGTGGAGTTTCAAGGCCAGCAGATCGTTCCTCTTGAGTTCCTCAAAGCAGTCCTGCCAGATCCTGGCTCGTTGGCGGAAGGTTATACCGGCCAAACCTGCATCGGCACCTACATCACCGGAGTTAAAGATGGCCAAGAGAAAACCATCTTTATCTGGAACAACTGCGAGCATGCCATATGCCACGAAGAAGTGGGCGCTCAAGCCGTTAGCTACACCACGGGTGTACCGGCAATGATCGGTGCCTCGTTGATGTTAGATGGCAACTGGATGCAGCCAGGAGTTTGGAATATGGAGCAGTTTGATCCCGATCCATTCATGGAGCGCCTTAACCAATATGGCCTGCCATGGCAGGTAATTGAGTGTGATTCTCCTTTTAGCAAATAGCGATATCCGTTGTTGGATATAAAGTAAAGACGAGGGGAAGCATGATGCTTCCCCTGTTATTTTCTGTATTGAAGGTCAATGGCGATGAATAAACCGTTTCACTCAGCCGATATCCCCTCCCCTTGCTACGTCTGCGAAGAAGCCAAACTTGAAACCAACCTGCAACTGATGCAGCGCGTACAACAAGAAAGTGGTGCCAAGATCATTCTGGCACTGAAAGGCTTCTCTATGTGGAGTACTTTCCCGCTGGTGAAGCAGTACTTACCAGGTTGCACCGCCAGTTCCGTATGGGAAGCAAAATTAGCGAAACAGGAGTTCGGTGGCGAAGTTCATGCCTACTCGCCTGCCTATAAACCTGCCGATATAGAAAAATTACTCAGCTTAGTCGAGCATATCTCGTTCAATAGCTTAAGTCAGTGGCAACGTTATAAAGATAAGGTACGCGCAAGTGGCGTCACCGCTGGTCTACGGATTAATCCTCAGCATCAGGAAGCCGATACCGAGCTATATGATCCCAGTGCTCCAGGCTCTCGCCTTGGTGTGCTTGCAGCAGATCTCAGCGATGTAGATTTGAGCGGAATAGAAGGTTTTCATGTACATAATCTGTGTGAATGTGATTCCTATGCGTTGCAACGAACCTTAGCCGCCGTCGAAGAAAAGTTTGGTCACCTGCTGCATCAGATGAAATGGTTAAACCTGGGTGGTGGTCACCTGATGACCAGAGATGGCTACGATGTCGACCATCTTATCGCACAACTAAAACGGCTAAAGCAGCAATATGATCTGGAGATTATTTTAGAACCCGGTTCAGCTGTGGCTTGGCAAACTGGGCCGCTTGTCTCAGAGGTCGTAGATATAGTAGATAACGAAGGCGCTATCGCTATTCTAGATATCAGTGCAACGGCACACATGCCTGATGTATTAGAGATGCCCTACCGCCCTGCTATCACTGATGCTGGTGAGCCCAATCAACACACTTATAACTACAAATTAGGTGGCAACTCTTGTTTAGCTGGCGATGTCATTGGCGTATATAGCTTCAAAGAGCCCCTTAAACCCGGCGCGCGCGTCATCTTTGAAGATATGATCCATTACACCATGGTCAAAACAACCTTCTTCAATGGCGTAGAACATCCAAGCATCGGAATTTTGCGCAAAAATGGCGAGTTTGAACTAATTAAGCAGTTCAATTATGAGGAGTTTAGGGACAAGTTGTCATAGATAGTTTGGCGATATAAGGAGGCTCGTTTCTCGAAACAGTCTCCCAGATTTATATTCTGGTAACTTAATAACATAAGCTGCAGAAACAAAAAAACCACTCAATAGAGTGGTTTTTTTGTTTCTGGTGGAGCTAGGCGGGATCGAACCGCCGACCTCTTGCATGCCATGCAAGCGCTCTCCCAGCTGAGCTATAGCCCCGAATAATGGCGTCCCCTAGGGGATTCGAACCCCTGTTACCGCCGTGAAAGGGCGGTGTCCTAGGCCTCTAGACGAAGGGGACTAAGCAAACTGGTAAACTGGCGGAAAGTAATGGCGTCCCCTAGGGGATTCGAACCCCTGTTACCGCCGTGAAAGGGCGGTGTCCTAGGCCTCTAGACGAAGGGGACCCGGAACTTTCTTTGTTGTTATGTAAGTGGCGTCCCCTAGGGGATTCGAACCCCTGTTACCGCCGTGAAAGGGCGGTGTCCTAGGCCTCTAGACGAAGGGGACTAAGCAAACTGGTAAACTGGCGGAAAGTAATGGCGTCCCCTAGGGGATTCGAACCCCTGTTACCGCCGTGAAAGGGCGGTGTCCTAGGCCTCTAGACGAAGGGGACGCAACAATACACATTAAAACTTTGGTGGAGCTAGGCGGGATCGAACCGCCGACCTCTTGCATGCCATGCAAGCGCTCTCCCAGCTGAGCTATAGCCCCACACATGCATCTCAGTTAATAGCAGCACAAAGCAACTGTTCTGCCCCGAAACGCGAGGCGCATTCTATGCAGCCCCCCTAAGCATGTCAATGATTTTTTTGTTCTCAAGGCTGACATATTCCTGCGACTGAAAAATTAGACAAATATCGTCCAACCTGCTGATTAAATGAACGTTTTACCTCCTAATGTAGCAAATTCAAACGATTAGCCTAAACTTTGCCCAACTCGTCATATGCCCTTCATAAATCAGTTGACAGAAAAAAGAGCCTGCCTATAATACGCGTCCTGTGAACGATGGGCGGTTAGCTCAGTTGGGAGAGCATCGCCCTTACAAGGCGAGGGTCACTGGTTCGAGCCCAGTACCGCCCACCATCTTTCACATACTCAAAGTGGGCGGTTAGCTCAGTTGGGAGAGCATCGCCCTTACAAGGCGAGGGTCACTGGTTCGAGCCCAGTACCGCCCACCACTTTGAGCTGCAAGATACCAAGATGGGCGGTTAGCTCAGTTGGGAGAGCATCGCCCTTACAAGGCGAGGGTCACTGGTTCGAGCCCAGTACCGCCCACCATTCTTGGCCTGCAACACAATATTGATACAGTGGGCGGTTAGCTCAGTTGGGAGAGCATCGCCCTTACAAGGCGAGGGTCACTGGTTCGAGCCCAGTACCGCCCACCACTTCATCAAGAAAAACCCTCTATTTATTTCAAACATCTATACTTTGCCTAAGATCTCGAATTTATCAGGGATATCTAAATGGCAAATTGGTGTTTTCTGCTGCTCTTAATTGGTTTTAGCTCCCAAGCCGTTGAACTCATGCTTTGGCATCAAAAAGAGGAAGCTAAACTTTGGCTGCCAAACGTTGCCAAAGAATATGAAGAGAAAACGGGTGTAAAAATCAATGTCGCCTTTTTACCAACAGGAGAGTTAAAAACTACACTGGTTCGTTCAGTGATTGATGGCACCGCGCCTGCCATGGCACTTGTGCCTTCTGACTTCATCGGTGACCGAGGCAAACTGCAGTTGTCCACCGTAGACGCATCACTCCTCTCCTCTGCACAAACAAGTGAATCACTGGCGACCGTCATGTTTGACGAAAACTATTATGGGGTTCCGCTACAAGGCGGTAACCACCTGCTTCTGTTCTACAACAAAAAATTTGTCCAACAGCCGGCGGCCACCTGGCAACAACTCATCACACAAGCAAAGGCGCTGCGCGAAATCAACGTGCAACCAATTGGCTGGAAGTATGGCGAAATGTATTGGTTCTGCGCATTTATACCACCGTTCGGTGGCTTTCCTGTTGCCGATAATAGGGTCACCTTGGATACCCAAGCAGTGAGAGATGCCCTCACCTTCTATCGTAATCTATCGCGAGAGGGACTGATTGATCCCAACTGTGACTACGATTGCAGCTTTGATCGCTTTAAAAACGGTGAATTCGCTTACGCCATCAACGGTGATTGGGCATTTAAGGAAACAGCCAGCGCACTAGGCGATGATTTTGGCATTACCTTGCTGCCCACGATCAACGGCAAACCGATACAACCTATGTACGGCACTTTATCGCTGGTCTATCCAGGGTATTCGCTTAATAGCCCTGCTGCCGAAGCAATTAAGGGCTTTTCCAGCTACCTGCAGTCGCCAGAGATGCAACAGCGATACTATGATGATTTGGGTGCTCTGCCTGTTAACGAACAGATTGTTGCCAAAATCAAAAGTAGCGCATCGCCTGAAATGCAGATACTTTTAAAGCAGCTGGAACTCGCACGAGGGGCACCTCCTACACCGGCGATGTCAGCAGCATGGTTAGGGATGAGAAAAGGGTTCGCGCTTTTTATTGATGGCCACGGCAGCGCAGAAGAAGCTACAGCGCTGATGCAAAGATTCTCCGAACACGAATTGCAGAAAAATAGCCAATAAAACACTGAGGGATCCAAATGCAGTTTAATAGGGGTCGTTCGCTACGCGGGACATTAAGTTGGATCATTTTAAGTGCCGCTTTGATCCCCACTCTGCTGACTTCATATTACTTGATTGATCGTTTTCAACGCGTAGCAGAAGAGACGGCATTTAGCTCACTCAAACTCACTGCCAATGTTCTCGCCAACGACATTGAGCGCGCCTATCAGCTACTTTTCGCCAGTTTGCACAATACCAGTCAAGATCCTGATGTTATCTATGCGGCATACACTGGAGTTTTTGGTCCAAAAGCAAAACTAAAGCTAGCCGCCCTCAGTGAGATGCATCCCGCTGCCTATGGCATTTTTTTAGTCGATAAATCTGGCTGGCCAGTTGAGGTTGTTCCAACCAGTTTTGAGCTTCTGCCTTTGGATCCGCTCAATTCTGAGATAGAACAATTTTTTTCCGATCCAGTTAATGCTACGCAAAAAATTACCGATCTCAACGATGTCGCCTACCTGGATCGTATCTTTAGTCTGAAAGAAAAAGATCGAAAAATCATCTCCCGCACCAGTGATCACATGTTTGTCGTCTACTCTCCGCTGTGGGTATCGGCTGTCGATCGCGCGGAAGCCCACGAACTTGTGGGAGCCATCATCGTGCTGTTACCTGTCCACGCCATTTTCGAAAACGCGAATACACTGCTTAAGCAAGCTGGTTCTGGACAAATAGAGATGCTGGATATTTTAAGCGATGACTCGCTACTCAGGCTGGAAGCACAACATATCGCCACCGACGACTTTCGCACCATACAGATACCACTGAAATTAAGCCATCAGCATACACCCATTGAAATTGTTATGGGTATCGATCGCTCACAAGCGCTTGCCTCCGTTAAGGATCTGGAGCTGCAACAGTGGACCATCGTCAGTATTTTAGCGCTGTTATTCGCCGGCATCGCCCTATTTGCATCTCGTCGCCTGGTAAAGCCTTTACTCAAGATCAGTGGCTTGGTTGAACGATACGCCAAAGCAGATTATCACGCACAAACCTTGAAGCTTCCTTTTATTGAACTTCAGCGCATCGCCCTGGTGCTCGACCAAATGGCCGAGCGGATCCAGGATGATCAAAGAGAATTAGAGATGCGGGTGGCCAGTCGAACCCGTGAGCTACAAACCACCAATGAAGAACTCACTTCAACCATGGAAAGATTGAGAGCAACACAAGACCAGCTAGTCGAAGCGGAAAAGATGTCGCAATTGGGGCAGTTGGTCGCAGGCGTCGCTCACGAGATCAATACCCCAGTAGGCGTCAGCGTAACCGCTGCAACCCTGCTGCAAGATGAAATGACACAGCTAAACAAAGCCGCCGGCGAGAATCAACTCACCCGTTCAGGGTTAGAGCAACACATAGATAAGACGACACAATGTGCTGAGATGATCCTATCCAACCTCAACCGCGCGGCTGAGTTAATCCGCAACTTTAAAGAGGTGGCAGTTGACCAAAGTAGTGAACAAAAACGCTTCTTCGTCCTGCTAGACTACATCAAAGATCTGCTCACCAGTCTCTCCCCAGAGTTTAAAAATCATAAAGTAGAGATAACAACCACCGGCGATGAAAGCCTGACCTTAAACAGTTACCCAGGTGCATTCAGTCAAGTGTTGACCAACATGATAGTCAACTCCGTTCGGCATGGGTTCGATCCGCAGCAACAGCACCATATCTCCATCCACTTCCATACTGATACGGAAAATTTGATCTTGGACTATCAGGACGATGGTAAAGGTGTAGAAGAGAAAGCCTTGAAGCGGTTATTCGACCCTTTCTATACCACCCGACGGGCATCCGGCGGCACGGGGTTAGGGCTGCATATCGTCTATAACGTTGTACGCCAAAAACTAGGCGGCACGATCCAGGCGTCCAGTCAGATTGGTCATGGTGTGCGCTTTCAACTCACTTTGCCTCTGAATCCGCCCGATTAAATGCCATACACTGACTCTCAATCGGGCTATTTCTGATGTTCATAGCCTAGGTATACCCACCAGCTATCTACACTTGATGCTCGGTAAACAGCGTAATCAGCGCCTGTTCATCCAGCACCTTTATTCCCAGATCCTGCGCTTTAGTCAGTTTGGATCCGGCAGCATCCCCCGCTACCACACAATGGGTATTCTTCGACACACTGCCAGCCACCTTAGCACCTAAGAGCTGCAGCTTTGCTTTCGCCTCGCTACGCCCCAATTGGCTCAATGTGCCGGTTAACACCCATGTTTCACCTTCAAGTGGCTGCGCCGATGCTTCCCGTACTTCAACATCAGGCCAATGCAGTCCGACTGCCAGCAAAGCTTCGATCACTTCAAGATTATGCGGCTGTTTAAAGAAGGTAACGATATGGTGGGCGACGATTGGCCCGACATCAGGCACTTTGAGTAAGGTAGCTTCATCTGCTGCCATCACTTCATTGAGCGTACCAAAATAGTTAGCTAAATTGAGTGCGGTGGCCTCCCCCACTTCCCGAATACCAAGAGAAAAAAGGAACCGCGGCAATGTCGTTTGCTTACTCTGTTGCAGCGACGCGATTAAATTTTCTGCCGATTTACGTCCCATGCGGGGTAAACCGGAGAGTTCCACGATAGACAGTTTAAACAGGTCTGCAGGGCTGGCTATCAACCCCTCATCAACCAATTGCTCAACCAACTTATCGCCCAACCCATCAATATCCATCGCCCGCCGAGCAGCGAAATGTTTAATCGCTTCTTTGCGCTGCGCACCACAGTAGAGTCCGCCGCTGCAACGGCTAACGGCCTCATTTTCGGCTCGTTCGACAACGGACTCACAAACCGGACAAGTCGTTGGAAATGAAATGGTTCTGGCATCTTCAGGGCGTCGGTCAGCAACCACGGCAACAATTTGTGGGATCACATCCCCAGCACGCCGCACTATAACGGTATCCCCCACCCTCACACCAAGACGGGCGATCTCATCAGCGTTATGTAAGGTGGCGTTAGACACGGTCACGCCACCAACGAACACCGGCTGCAATCTGGCAACCGGCGTGATCGCCCCGGTACGTCCCACCTGAAACTCGACATCTTGCAGCAAGGTGATCTCTTCTTCGGCAGGAAACTTAAACGCCGTTGCCCAGCGCGGTGCCCGAGACACAAAACCAAGGCTGTTTTGCTGGGCCAAGCTGTCGACCTTCAACACCACACCATCTATCTCATAGGGCAAAGCGGCGCGCCGCTCCATGATGTCGCGATAGTAAGCAATAACATCATTTTGGCTGTCACGACGTTTCACTTCCGGACTCACAGGCAGCCCCCATGACTTCAGCTGCATTAGCTGCTCATAGTGACTACTGACAGCCGCATAGTCCCCCTCGATGACACCGGTAGAATAAGCATAAAAAGCCAATGGGCGCTTTGCCGTAATGCGGCTGTCCAGCTGCCTTAAACTACCCGCGGCAGCATTACGAGGATTAGCGAACTGCTTTTCATCGCGCTGCCGCGCACGCTGATTAAGTGCATCGAAACCAGCCTTCGGCATAAAAACTTCGCCACGCACTTCTAGGCGTGGGGGAAAATCATCACCTCGCAACTTCAAGGGTACAGAGGTGATCGTCTTAGCATTGGCGGTGATGTTCTCTCCGGTCTGACCATCGCCACGGGTGGCAGCCCGAACTAATCGTCCATTTTCATAAAGTAAGCTAACCGCTAAACCATCCAATTTCGGCTCGCAACAAAAACTGAACGCGGCACCATCCAAGCGCTCTTCGATACGGTTGGCGAATGCCACAAAGTCCTCATCATTGAACACATTGTCCAATGACAACATAGGCACTTCATGGGCCACCTGCTCAAAAGCCGCCAACGCCTGTCCACCCACTTTTTGCGTCGGCGAATCAGACTGCAACAACTCAGGGTGCTGCTCTTCCAACACGCGTAAACGTTGCATAACGCGATCATATTCCGCATCTGGCACCGTCGGCGTATCCAGCACGTAATATTGATAATTAAACTCTTCTATCTGCGCGCTCAGCGCTGCCATTTCCGATTGTATATCCGACATCGGTAACCCTGCTTCAAAGTGTTAAGTGAAAAAGCCTCCATAACGGAGGCTTTTCTTAAAAAGAGAAGATAATTAGACGCTAAGCAGTTTCTTACGCTCGAACTCGCGGATCCGCTCCTGATAATGCTGGATCTTCTGCTTAGTCAGCACATTTCGCTGATCATCAAGCACCTGCCCGCGCATCTCTGCGGCCAACTGTTCCGCGGCTTTTAACATCAAGCCAAAGTTTTTCTGCGCTTCGCCATAACAGGGCAGCGTCATAAACAGCGAGATCCCCTGCGTATTAAAGCTTTCCATCGACTCTGGATCAAACGTACCCGGTTTCACCATATTCGCCAGGCTGAACAATATTGGACCGGTGCCTGCTGGCGACTGATGGCGATGGAAAATAGACATTTCACCAAACTTTAAGCCCAAGGTAAGCAAGCAAGGCAACATTACCGCGCCTTCAAGTGTCCCCGAGGGACCAGCAACCACATTCAGAACCAACACATCCTGTGGCTCTCCCAATGGTTCATCGTCGGCCGCAGGCGCTTGCGCAGCTTCGTTAGCGGCTGGCTTATCGATAGCCGCAGAGCTCGGTTGCGACTCTGGCTTGATCTCTGCCACTTCCTCAACTGGCTCAGCAAACAGATCCACTTGTTCTGTTAATTCTGGGGCAGAAGTCGGCTCTGAAGAAACCTTAGGCACAGTGAAGCTCGGTTCAACTTTTTCTGCCTTAATCGAGGCCTCAGTAAAACCAGCGTTACCGGCTCCTGAAACTGCGATGCCCGGTTCAACCCGCTGCTCAACGTCACTTTGCAGTGCTGCATCCGTTGGAATACTTTGCTGTTGAATACTCTCATCATCAGCACTGCCAAGCACTCGCACTTTGCCAATACCATCTTGGTCAAAACCATCAGACACTGACGAAGACTCAGCACCGGATGCAACATCAGGCACGCCGACGTCGCCCTGATGTATCCTATGATTGCTATTCTGCTTACGAATAGACCAGAGGCCATGAATAAGAATCGCGCCAATGGCGATAGCCCCAATAATGATGAGAATGATACGAAATCCTTCCATATACACACTTGCTTTTAGTAATAATTCTTAGACTAACCTAGCTCAGCTAACGCCACAGCCTGCTCAACGTCGACTGCGACTAACCTAGATACGCCAGGTTCCTGCATGGTTACCCCAGTCAAGTGACTGGCCATTTCCATTGATACTTTGTTGTGACTGATAAAAATAAACTGAACTGTTTCTGACATCTCTTTCACCAGATTACAGAACCGCCCGACATTCGCGTCATCCAATGGTGCATCGACCTCGTCCAGCATACAAAACGGCGCCGGATTGAGGCGGAAAATAGCGAACACCAATGATAAAGCGGTCAACGCCTTTTCGCCACCCGACAACAGATGAATCGTACTATTCTTTTTGCCTGGAGGCTGCGCCATGATAGTAACACCTGTTTCCAGTAAGTCATCATCAGTCAATGCGAGATGTGCGCTCCCTCCACCAAATACTTTCGGAAACAGATGCTGCAGATCCGTGTTCACCTGTTCATAGGTCTCACGGAAGCGCTGACGTGTTTCTCTGTCAATCTTACGTATCGCAGTTTCCAAAGTACCAACCGCCCCTTCCAAGTCTTCATTCTGACTATCAAGGTACTGTTTTCGTTCCGCTTGTTGTTCATACTCTTCAATCGCAGCCAAGTTGATAGCACCAAGGCGAGAGATCGCTTGAGTGGTTTTTTCCAGCTGTTGCTGCCACTCATCTTCACTATAGCTATCAGGTAACGCGACCAATAACTCTTTCAAATTGGCCTGCATTTCATGCAGGGTTTCCAACACAGAGCGCGCACGAACACGGAAACCTTCAGCTTCAATCTGCAGATCAGAGATCCTGACCCGCTGTTTTTCCAGATGTTGCAGCACATCCCGCTGTCCCATCTCTAGCTCGCGAGTCTGCTCATCAAGACCTGATAACTGCTCGGTCAGTAGCTCCAGCTCACTGCTGAGTTCAAGTCGTTCAGCCAGCAATATCTCCAGCTGCTCGGCTTGATCGACATCGGGGGTTTCATGTTGCTGCAGCTCTTCAACTAACTGCTGCTTGCGTAATAAGGCTTCGTGGCGATCTTTTTCCGTCCGTTGCTGTGCCTGGCTCAAAGCAGTAAGTTGTGCCTTGAGGTTTTCCTGCCGCAACGCGATCCCCTGGCGTTGCTGTTGCCGCTGTTGTACCTGCAGCTTAGCCTGCGACACTTGCTGATCAAATGATTCTTTTTGCAGCCGTAGTTGATCCTGCTGCCCCATATCATCAAGACGCTCGGCAACCTCCAGCTGTTGTGCAAGCAGTAACTCCTGCTCCGCTTGATGTTCAGCAACCTGTTCTTGTAACAGCGTCTGCTCCTGTTGCAGCCGCTGTTTTCTGAGTTGGCGTTCACTGTGCTGCTGGTCGGCAAAATGCCGTTGTTGGCGCAGTGTGGCCACCTCAGCGTCAATACGCCGACAAAGCCCCTGCTGCTCAGTGAATTGCTGTTGACAGCGAGCGACTCGCTGCTGCGCCTGTTGCAGCTCCTGTTTGTCACGGGTCAGTTGCACTTGCAGCGGACTGATCTGTTCAGCCAGCATCAATTGCTGCTGGCGGAGCTTAATCGGCCCAGCCACCATGTCGACGTCCGGATGTAACCAGTGTTGCCCCAACCAAACGCCACAGCGGCTGATCACCGTTTGCCCTTCAGTTAAAGTTGGTTGCCGTTGCCACGCCTGCTCTGCCGTATCTACGCACTCAATACCACGAAGCAGATTGGCTACGGCATATTTAGCTTCACCGTCTACTTTACTGGCTAAGAGGTGAGACGCCACCACAGCGCCACTACTGAGCTGGAGTAATCTTCCCGCGGCTCCCGCCGTTTCGGCGGCAAGTGCATCACATAGGTGAGCCTGGCTAAAACTTGCCAATACCTTTTCAACTGCCAGCGTCCACTCCGGGGCCACCGTCATCGCCTGATACAGCGGCTTCACTCCGTCCGGTAAAGCTTCGCTCTCCGCAGCCTGAGATAACTGACTATCGAGGGCTTGCCACTGCGCTTGTAATCCGGCAAGGGCCAATTCATTCTGATGAACCTTACTATCCAGATCCGTCAACGCCATTTTCGCGTCACCGACGGCTGACTCACTCTCGGCCAGCAATAGCTGCTGTTCCGCTAGTTGCTCAGTTTGCATCGCCAGGCTTTCTGCCAGCCGGTTCAACTCAAGCGTTAATTCGGCATCATCTAATTCGACCAGTTCATCGCTGACCTGCTGCAGACGCTGCCCTTGTTGTGCAGACAGTTGTACTAAATGATTTAACTTGCTCTCTAACAGCGCTTGTTGCTGCCGCACTGCGGCCTCAGCCTGCTCTGAAGCTTGCCAGCGCCGCTGCCAATCGATAACGGCCGATTCGGCGTCATCGAGCATGTTTTGTGCTTGCTCGATCTCCTCATCAAGGAGCAGTGCAGCTTCTTGTTGCGCTGCTAATTCATCGGCTGAAATCTGTTGCTGCTCAACTTCGCTGGCAATCAAGAGTTCAAGCTCCTCCTGCTTAGCAGCAAGCAGAGCTAATTCATCTTCTAACCGCACCCGTTGTTGACGGCTTGCCATCATCTGCTGTTCAAGGCGAGTGATCTCAGTCGTTAACTGGAACAATTTTTGTTGGCTATGTTGCTGATCGCTTTTCAGCTGTTCCCGTTCTGTCTGCAAAGCGATCAGACGGGATTCTTTGCCTTGCTGCTGGGCATTAAACTGCTCAAGCGCCGTTTCCTGCTCTGCTTGCTCGCGCTCACAGCGGTTCAGCTGCTCATTCAACTGATACCAACGGATCGCATACAGCTCACTTTTAAGCTGACGTTCTCGCGCTTTAAGTTCCTTAAAGCGTTTCGCGGCAACCGCTTGGCGCTGCAGTTTTTCTAACTGCTTACCCAACTCATCCCGCACATCAGCCAAGCGTTCCATATTCTCGCGAGTATGTTTAAGCCGGTTTTCGGTTTCACGACGGCGCTCTTTATATTTGGAGATCCCCGCGGCTTCCTCAATAAAGATGCGTAGCTCTTGCGGTTTTGATTCAATCAGCCGAGAGATCATCCCCTGTTCAATGATGGCGTAGCTGCGGGGGCCGAGACCAGTACCCAAAAACAGATCGGTAATATCACGCTTACGACATTTACTGCCGTTTAACAGGTAGGTCGACACCGCATCACGGGTAACGACCCGCTTCACCGATATTTCAGCAAAATTGGCATAATTACCGCCAATACGGCCTTGGTGATTTTCGAAAACGAGTTCAACACTGGCTTGAGAAACGGGCTTGCGGGAGGCTGCACCATTAAAGATGACATCTGTCATGGCATCACCACGCAGGTTTTTAGCCGAGCTTTCGCCCAGCACCCAGCGCACTGCATCAATGGTGTTCGATTTACCACAGCCGTTAGGGCCAACGACTGCCGTCATATTGCCGGGAAATGGCACCGTCGTCGGGTCAACAAATGACTTAAACCCTGCCAGCTTGATCTGCTTCAATCTCATGGAGGCTTCGGTGCTTCGGAGTAATCTTGAAAATGGAGACGCGGCGACTTTAGCAGATTGTATAAAAGTTTGTAACAAGACAGGCATTTTACTGAGAGGCAGCTCTCTCTATACTGCACAGATATCGTAATGTAAGGAAACAATCCAGATGGCAGATCACCTGCTTAAACAAGGCCACAGCGGTGCCAGTTACTTCTTTCGCGGATTTGAACTGGTTAAAACCCCAGGACTCAGAAAGTTCGTTATTGTGCCGCTCACCATCAACCTGGTGTTATTTGCAGCCGCGTTCTATTACCTATTTTTAAAAATCGATGAATTCATTCAGTATGTTAACGGCTATATCCCAGAGTGGTTAAGCTGGCTAAATTATCTGATCTGGCCGCTCTTGGTCATCACCACCTTAGTGGTCTTCTCTTACATTTTCAGCACAGTGGCCAACTGGATAGCCGCACCTTTTAATGGCCTATTGGCAGAGAAAGTCGAGTTGATGCTTAGCGACAAGCCATTCAACACTGGTGGCATGATGGATATGGTCAAAGACTTACCTCGTATATTCAAACGGGAGTGGCAGAAATTTGTCTATTACCTGCCGAAAGCCCTTGGTTGCCTCATCCTATTTTTTGTCCCAGTTATCGGCCAGACCGTCGCGCCGGTGATCTGGTTCCTATTTACTGCCTGGATGATGACTATCCAATATGCCGATTATCCATTTGATAATCACAAAGTACCGTTCCACGTAATGAGAGAAAAACTAGCCGAGCAGAAAGGCGCCAGCCTAAGCTTTGGCAGCATAGTGACCCTATTCACCATGATCCCGCTGGTTAACTTAGTCGTGATGCCTGTGGCCGTTTGCGGTGCGACGGCGATGTGGGTAGAACAGTACAAAGAGAGCACACTAAACCGCTAACCTTGTTGGCTTAGGTCGCGGTCAAAAGCAACAAGGCGTCTTCGATTAAACGCTTTGTTGCTTGCTACAGCGCGAAACAAGGCAAGCTAGGCGATAAAACGCTGATAGGCGATCAGCCCCCACACCACAGCAACATTAATGAGTGCAAGGAGTACCGCTGCCGAGCCCATATCTTTAGCTTTGCCACTGAGTTCATGGCGTTCTGTGCCCACCCGGTCGGTCACCGCTTCTACCGCAGAATTAAGCATTTCAACAATCAATAGCAGTAACAAACAACCGATCAATAAACTACGTTCAACGGCATTGGTACCGAGCCAGATAGCCACAGGGATCATCACCAACACCAGCAGCAACTCCTGACGAAATGCCTCTTCACCGCGCCATGCAGCTTTAAAACCCTGCCATGAATATCGGGTGGCATTCACGATCCGCTTAATACCTTTCACATCATTCACAACAACTCTCCACCCTCATCCTATTTCCAACACCTGAATATTAGGTGCGACGAAAGATCAAAGGTTCGGAGTTTAGCCAGTCATGCCAGCAATGACTATGACAATTCCATTACCTGCAGGCCGCCAGGCAACGGCGTCAACAAAATGCGCAAAAGAAACTGCGCCTAGTCAACTCAAAGAGACTAACCACGGCTATAATGTCGCGGAAATTTCAATTCACTATTGAATGAAAAGGAACATGGGATGATAGGTACACCAGGCGCGTCTCACGCCACCAAAGCACTGCTGCTGGGCAGTGGTGAATTAGGCAAAGAGGTAGTCATCGAGCTACAGCGATTAGGGGTTGAAACCATCGCCACCGATCGCTACGCCGATGCCCCTGCGATGCAGGTAGCCCATCGTAGTTATGTCATTGATATGCTTGATGGCGATGCATTGCGTGCGATCGTCGAAAAAGAACAACCGGATTATATAATTCCTGAAATCGAAGCGATCGCCACCGATACCTTGATTGCCCTAGAGCAAGAGGGAGTAAAAGTCGTTCCCAACGCCCGCACCACGCAACTCACCATGAATCGCGAAGGCATCAGACGACTGGCTGCAGAAGAGCTACAGATCCCCACATCACCCTATCGCTTTGCTGATACGCAGGAAGAACTCACTGCTGGTGTCGCCGCGGTTGGCATGCCGTGTGTGATAAAACCCATCATGAGCTCTTCTGGTAAAGGTCAGAGTGTGATCCGCCAAACCAGTGATATCACCGACGCTTGGCAGTACGCTCAGGAAGGGGGACGCGCTGGTGGTGGCCGCGTGATCGTTGAAGGGTTTGTCGACTTCGATTATGAGATCACCCTACTCACGGTATTGGCATCTGACGGTGTGCATTTCTGTGATCCGATCGGCCACAGGCAGGAAGATGGCGATTATCGGGAAAGCTGGCAACCACAACAGATGAGCCAAACGGCGCTGGTAGCCGCTCAAGCCGTGGCGGAAAAAGTAGTGAAAGCCCTCGGCGGTTTTGGCCTATACGGTGTCGAGTTGTTTGTGAAAGGGGATCAGGTACTATTCAGTGAAGTCTCACCACGCCCCCATGACACGGGCATGGTGACATTGATCTCTCAAGATCTGTCTGAATTTGCCCTCCACGTAAGAGCGATTCTTGGTTTGCCAATTGGCGAAATCAGTCACAGAGGTCCTAGCGCATCTGCCGTGCTGTTACCCGAAGGGAACTCCAGGGATCTAATCTTCGGCAACTTAACCAATGCCTTGGCAGTGCCTACTGCACAACTACGTTTATTTGGTAAGCAGGAACTAGCCGGTACACGCAGGATGGGCGTAGCCTTGGCTCGCGGCGAAAGCATCGAGCAGGCACTGACACGTGCAACAGAGGTTGCCAGCGCGGTTTCAGTGACATTTGCCGACGCATAAACAGAAAAAGCCTATGGCATCAACATGACATAGGCTTTTTCTAATTTTTACCGACCTCAAAACTGCGAAGAGTTAGCTGCTACAGATAGACCTTAGCCAGCAAAGCAAGTCCCGCCGCAATCGTGACCACTTCAAATGCTCGCTTTATCCACCGGCTCCCTTTGGCAATAGCCAGATGAGCACCTAAATAGCCGCCCAATAGCGAGCCCAACAGCAAAGCCGGTAACCAGCTCCATTGCACTTCCCCAAGCACACCTAATACCACGGCACCTGAACCATTCCAGACAACGCCTACCCAGACCAAGGTAAATGCCACTGCCCGCTTATAATCGAGGCCATACCAGAGCACTAACCACAGAGTCACAAACAAACCCGTTCCCGACGTCAATGAACCATTCAGCACACCGATGACAAACAAACCCAGGCCACCAATGGCGGAAGTCCTCAGGCCAGTGGCCCGCAACACTTGTGTCACGCCCAGCTGCTTCTTAGTGGCGGAATACAGCCCCAAACCAATCGTCAAACAGCCTAAAGCGGTTTGTGCCATCTGTTCCGGCACTGACAAAATCGTACGTGCGCCAAGCAATACGCCCGGTACGCCGAATAGCAACATCTCCAGTGACAATCGGAGGGTTAGCGTACGCTCTTTCGCATGCCGCACTAATGCACCAACGCCCAGCGCCACACTGGCGATCTTATGCGTTGCCAAAGCCACGGCAAACGGTAACCCCAAAAAGATGAGTAGCGGAAATTGCAACAAACCGGCTCCTCCGCCGGAAAATGCCGAAAAGGTATTAGCAATCAAAGAGACGATCAGCAGCGTGATTTGTTCGAGCATCCAATTCTCAAGCAGTGGCAGTGAAGAGAGCAGACAATAACGATTAGATAGCTACTGGGTCAAATTCCCCTCGTAGCTCCCCCCTGTCGGTCACGTCGGCCGATTAAAAAAACACCGAGGTTAACATTTACGTAACAGATCACAGAACCATCAAACAGCGCTATTTCGACTTGCTAAAAAAGAGAAAGTGTCAAATAATTTTACATAGCTGATAAAGGCAAACCAGTTGAAAAGCTGGGACGCAAAGCCACCGATCTAAGGGGAAACCTATGACAGCGGGGTTGCCGGTAATAGGAAGACTGTTCAGCCTTCCCTCCTACCCTATTTCAGCATCTGTGTACCAATAGCCAGCTTGTGACAAGCAAGCTAATCGAGATCTAATTTCGAAGGAGAAACACAATGCTTTGTTTTCAAAATCTAGCAGCCATCTCAGCACTGATGATAGTGCTGGTTATCGTCGGCTAGTTTCGCTTCGGCGGATATTTGGGAAGACTCGGCCAATGAGTAATGACGCACCTTTGGCCAACCAACATGACACTTTGCCGCATCAGCGGCTGGAACACACGGTGACCGCCCGGGGACTGCCCGTTGTTGATCTCTCGTGTCGAGCATGGACGCTCCCTTTCCTACCAACGCGTTCTCCCGACGCTTATTTGCGCCGGTCGGAATATCGACCGGCGTGTTATTTTTTGCTCTGAAGATATATCACCGCCAATTCCCTTTAATAACAGTGGAACTCATATTAACCTTAGGCAGACTACGGATTGATTGTTGACGGAGCCATTCATGCCCCAAACCAGGGTATTCAAGCTTGCCAGTGAAAGAATTCAGCATGCCTACGACGCACAGGGACACTCTGAGGGGTGGCAGTTTCTCACTTCGCCAAAAAACACCTTCAAGAAAGGGGCCGACATTATTTTCTTCACCCCTCTGCCGCTCACCGAATACCATCCGGACACAGTTTTTTCTGCAAGTGCAGAGCAAGGCAGTATTTTTGCGACGGAGCAGTGGGGCAACCATGCCATAGGGCGCGCGCCGTTACAGAAGCAGGTTCAGGCCATGTTTCGTCAATTTGCCCGATTATTCTATTGCTCTGGCGATGCACTGCTACAACGCAGTATGACCGCGCACTACATCCCTTTCCGCGCGACCAGTGCTGACACCCTCCACAATGAGGCAGATGCGCACCAGTTCGCGAAAAAGTTGTGGGCGGAGATACTGCCACCGCTAAACGCTAAGATCGTGATATGTATTGATGATCACACCGCCACCGATCTCTACGAGATCCTCAGTGGCGAAGCGCTTAAGCAAGCTGATGTCGACACCATTAAGCTGAACTGGGGTAACATCAGTGCCAAAGTTTATCCTCTTGGCAAAGGGGCTGCAGCCAGAGTACTGGTGCGCTTACCGCAACTCTCTCGCTTCACTATTTTCGACCGAGAAAAATCACAAAGTGCAGTTAACGAACTGATCGCCAAACTGCATACGCTCTTGAGTCAACCAGCCGCCACGGCCAAACCGGCAGTTAAAAAAGAGAGTAATAAAACAACTGACAAGCCTGCGCTAAGTAAGACGGAAAACAAGGCCGAGAAAGATGAGTCGAGCATAAATGAGCAACCGCTGGCTTCTACCGCGTCTACGGCGCAGGTAAAACAGGTCAATGGTGACAGTAGCGAAACAACCAAAACTGATAAGTCGGCGAAAACCACTCAGACCAACGATGTTGCAGCGCCTAAAGAACCGCAAACAAAAGCGGCAAGCGACGGACAAGAACAAGAACAAGAACAAGAACAAGAACAGCAAAAAACATCTGAAACAGGTGAGCGAAAATCGGACGTTGCTGGTGAGCCAAGCCAACCATCTACCGCGACAACGAGCGAGCCAGAAAAGCCAAAAGCGCAGCCACTACACAACAGCGATGGCTTAGAAGATGAAATTCTTCTCACCCAGAGAAGCCAGCAAGAGATAACGCAGCCGGAGATAAAAAAAGCTGAAGCCAAAGTTAAAGTAGAAAAAGCTGTTGCAGTTGAGACAGATACAGCATCAACCGTTGCGGATAAAAAAACAACAACACCGCAACAAGCCACATCACAGAGCCAAGCCAACATAGCCTCCCCCGCTCTCAGCCAATCCATTGCTGAACGGCTGGAGCATCCTTGCGCTGATGAACCTACACCAGATAGCCAGCTTTATGCTGAAGAGCCCTACAGCCGCAGCGCATTGATCGTCACCGCCGTTGAGGTTGTCATCTTTGTGCTCGCCGCCGTCGCAATGATCGCTTATGTCCTCAGATAATATGAGGGCATAAGCAACAGCATGATTTATCTCACCATTGCGGAACTATTTCGGCGAAATAAGTTCTATTCGCTTATGCAATAACGATATAACAAAATATACCTTTATATTATTTGGTTTGGTTGAGTATGCTTGACCCCGTACAAATTCAATAAGTCGGAACACAAGGGATCGGATCCATGAAAGTCTACGAAGATAATTCTCAAACTATCGGCCGTACGCCGCTGGTAAAACTGAACCGCGTGACCGGCGGTAATGTATTTGCAAAAGTTGAAGCCCGTAACCCAAGCTTCAGTGTTAAGTGCCGTATCGGCGCTAACATGATTTGGGATGCTGAAAAGCGTGGCGAACTGACGAAAGATAAAGAGTTGGTTGAACCCACTTCTGGCAACACCGGTATCGCGCTGGCCTTCGTTGCTGCAGCAAGAGGTTACAAGCTGACCCTGACCATGCCAAACACCATGAGTCTGGAACGCCGTAAGTTGTTAGTTGCTCTGGGAGCCAAAGTAGTACTGACAGACGGTGCCAAAGGTATGAAAGGTGCCGTTGCCAAAGCTGAAGAGATCCGTGACGCGAACCCGGATAAAGTTGTTTTACTACAGCAGTTTGATAACCCAGCTAACCCTGAGATCCATGTAAAAACCACAGGCCCTGAGATCTGGGAAGACACAGACGGTGAAGTTGATGTATTTATCGCAGGTGTGGGTACCGGCGGTACTATCACAGGTGTGAGCCGCTATCTGAAGCTGGAAAAAGGCAAAGACGTAGTCACTGTTGCTGTTGAGCCTGTTGAATCTCCAGTAATTGCGCAAGCAAAAGCGGGCGAAGATTTAACACCGGGTCCACACAAGATCCAAGGTATCGGTGCAGGCTTTATTCCTGGTAACTTAGACTTGGAGATGGTCGACCGTGTTGAGCAGGTCAATAGTGCTGATGCCATTGATATGGCTCGCCGCCTAATGGAAGAAGAAGGGATCTTGGCTGGTATCAGTTCAGGTGCAGCAGTAGTTGCTGCGAAGCGCCTTGCTGAAACAGATGAGTTCAAGGATAAGAACATTGTTGTGATCCTGCCAAGCTCAGCTGAACGTTACCTGTCCAGCGTGCTGTTCCAAGGCATGTTTAGCGACGCTGAAAACGTGCAGTAATCTTGTTATTCTAAAACGGTCAAGGTAGCCTTTGTTACCTTGACCGATGTTTATCCCCCTCCGCCACTATTTTTCACCGCAACTGCATAAAAACTACATATTTATGCGCTCAAAGTGACTTTTTACTTGATTTTTACCCATAGAATGGCAGAGTGCTAAGACCATTACTGGTCTGTGGGCAATGTGCTAAAGTCAGTGCCCACACCCATCAGAGACGTATTCAGGAGACAGGGAACGGTATGTGTTCTATTTTCGGCATTCTTGACATAAAGACCGACCCGGCAGAGTTGCGTAAGCAGGCATTACAGCTTTCTAAGCTAATGCGCCACCGTGGCCCTGACTGGTCAGGCATCTACGCAAATGATAACGCAATATTGGCCCACGAACGTTTGTCGATTGTTGACGTCAATACCGGCGCCCAGCCGTTGCTGAACCCGGAAAAAACTCACGCACTCGCAGTGAATGGTGAGATATATAACCACAAAGAGTTGGCAGCCGAACTGAACGTCGACTTCCAGTTTCAAACAAAATCAGACTGTGAAGTGATCCTGGCTCTGTATAAAGAGAAAGGGATTAACTTCATCGACGACCTGAATGGCATGTTTGCCTTCACCCTCTACGATGCAGAGAAGAACAGCTACCTGATCGCCCGTGATCACATAGGTATCATCCCGTTGTATATCGGCTGGGACGAGCATGGCAATTTTTACGTTGCTTCAGAGCTAAAAGCGCTGACACCGGTATGTAATAAAGTAGAAACCTTCCCCCCTGGACACTATCTGAGTAGCGAAGAGGGTGAAATTCGCCCCTACTATAAACGTGACTGGCAAAGTTACGATGCTGTGAAAGATAACAGCACTAGCCGTGAAGATCTGCGTTCTGCTCTTGAAGCCGCCGTTAAACGTCAACTGATGTCTGACGTACCTTACGGAGTACTGCTTTCTGGTGGCCTTGATTCATCAGTGATCTCTGCCGTTGCCCATAAATACGCTGCACGCCGTGTCGAAGACAATGAAGAATCAGAAGCCTGGTGGCCGCGTCTGCACTCGTTTGCGGTTGGTTTAGAGGGCTCTCCCGATCTATTAGCTGCCCGCGAAGTGGCTAACCATATTGGCACCCAGCACCACGAGATCCACTTTACCGTACAAGAAGGCTTAGATGCCGTACGCGACGTGATCTATCACCTCGAAACTTATGATGTCACCACCATTCGTGCATCAACCCCTATGTACTTGATGGCTCGTAAGATTAAAGCCATGGGTATTAAGATGGTGTTATCCGGTGAAGGCGCTGATGAGATATTTGGTGGCTACCTCTATTTCCACAAAGCACCTAACTCAAAAGAGTTTCACGAAGAGCTAAACCGCAAACTGGAAAAATTAAATCTATTTGATTGCCTTCGTGCCAATAAGTCGATGGCCGCTTGGGGTGTTGAAGCACGCGTACCATTCCTGGATAAAGAGTTCCTGGACGTAGCGATGCGCATCAATCCAGAAGACAAGATGTGTCGAGGCGATAAGATCGAGAAACAGGTACTCCGTGAGTGTTTTGCTCACTATCTGCCAGAAAGCGTTGCTTGGCGTCAAAAAGAGCAGTTCTCTGATGGCGTTGGCTACTCTTGGATCGATACTCTGAAAGAGATTGCTGACGCGGAGATCTCTGACCAACAGTTGGAAAATGTCGAGTTCCGCTTCCCGATCAACACCCCAGACAGCAAAGAAGCGATCATGTACCGCCAGATATTTGAAGAACACTTCGGTAACAATGAAAGCGTTCTCCGCACGGTTCCACATGGCAAATCTGTCGCTTGTTCGACACCGGAAGCCTTAAAGTGGGATGAAAGTTTCCAGAACCTGAATGATCCATCTGGTCGCTCTGTAGGTGTTCATAACGAATCCTATTAAACCAGCGTGATTTAGGTCACTTAGAAAGCAGAAAAAGAGCGGCTAATTAGCCGCTCTTTTTATTGTCAAAAACTTAAAGAGAGCCAGCTCACAATTCAGTTTTTGCTCATTTGATCTCGCTTGCAAATCGCTCAATAAACAAACTAATCGATACTCTTTTGTGACCATTCTCACTGCGCAACCAGTGCGTCAATTATTTGACTGTGTAGGATTGTTTGTTGACACGCCTAAGTGTCCCTGCCCTACGGTAGAGTAAAAACAAACCTTATTAAACAGGATATAATAATGAAGATTAAGGTATTAGGCTTAGCTTGCTGCCTCGCAGCCAGTATAGGTGCCGCCACCCAATCACATGCCGCAACAGAACAGAACAAGAGTAGTAGTGCCGTGCTACTTCAGGGGTTCCATTGGAACTCGCATCAGTACGGTTGGTACAACATAATGAAAGGCAAAGCATCGGATATGCAATCCCTCGGGATCACCCATGTCTGGTTCCCGCCACCCTCAGACGCAGCTTCCAGCGAAGGCTACCTGCCCCGCCAGTTAAACAAATTGGACTCTAACTATGGCTCTAAAAGCCAGCTGAAGAGCGCCATCACAGCCTTGAACAACAAAGGCATAAAAGCCGTAGCTGACATTGTGGTGAATCATCGAGTCGGCACCACTAATTGGGGCGATTTCACAAACCCCACTTGGGGTTCCTGGTCGGTCACCCGTGATGATGAATGGACTGGCTCTACCGGTAACTGGGACACTGGCGACGGCTACGCTGCCGCGCGCGATCTCGACCACACCAACACAGGTGTGCAAGATGGTATCAAGTCATGGATGAATAACGTACTCAAAGACGTTGGTTTTAGCGGTTGGCGATATGACTATTCAAAAGGCTACAGCCCTTACTACGCAAAAGTCTATCATGACGGTACCAATCCAAACTTTTGTGTTGGCGAGGTTTGGACCAACCTTTACTACAATGACGTCGATGCGCATCGCAAGCAGTTAATGGACTATGTTGATGGTACACAGGGCAGCTGCGCCGCCTTCGATTTCACCACCAAAGGCTTGCTCAATAAGGCACTGAGTAGTAACGAGTACTGGCGCCTTAAAGATGGCTCAGGCAAACCCGCTGGCGGTATCGGTTGGTGGCCACAAAAAATGGTGACCTTCGTCGATAATCACGACACCGGTCCATCACAATCATGCGGTGTTGGACAGAACCATTGGCCAGTCCCTTGCGACAAAGTGATGCAAGGTTACGCCTATATCCTTACCCACCCAGGTATTCCAACGGTTTATTGGCCACACGTTTATGACTGGGGCTTACGCGGTGAGATAAAAAACCTGATCGATATTCGCAAACGAGCCGGCCTGACCTCAACGTCCAGTGTCAATGTTAAAGCCTCGCAAAATGGACTGTATGCAGCGATCATTGGCGGCAAAGTTGCTATGAAGATCGGTCCAAATAACTGGTCGCCAGGCAGTGGCTGGCAACTAAGCACCTTTGGCAACAACTTCGCGGTATGGGAAAAGAAGTAAACCGCCAGCTAAGTGGAAGCCGCCCGGCATTATGCTCGGCGGCGTCATATGGTCAGGAGCAGTAAAGAACTTCAACAACCTAACTCAGAGCCGATTATTCGGCTCTTTTAGTGCGAACTACCGGCTAATTCAGTTAATGCGGTCTTAGCATGAGTAAGTGCTTCGGCGGCACCGTCTGCCCCCATCGCCAGCCCTTCAGCATATACAAACGCTACATCGGTAAGCCCCAAAAATGCCAATACATCAGTTAGATAGCGTGTTTGTGTGTCTTTTTCCGTACCGGCATACAAACCGCCACGGGTTGCAGCGACAATCACCTTTGTATTATTGAGCAATCCTTCAGGCCCACTTTCTGTATAGCGAAACGTCACTCCGGCTCTGGCAATATGATCAATCCAAGCCTTAAAGCCTGAAGGCACACCAAAGTTATACATAGGCATACCAACCACCACTTCATCTGCAGCCATTAACTCTTCAATGAGTTGATCACTGATCAATGCCAATTGCCGCTGTTCAGGACTTCTCTCCTCTACAGGCGTAGACCACGCTGACAACATCTTTCCATCTAGGTGAGGGATCGGCTCTAAGCCGAGATCACGAGAGATCACAACACCATCGGCATGCGCCGCCAACCACTTCTCAACGTAATGGTGTGTCAATTGGCTCGATTGACTCTGCTCTGCAAGAATGCTGTTGTTCAGTACAAGTAGTTTTTTCATCGGGTTGCTCCTTATCTGGAGCCTCTATAATACAAGCTAATTTAGCGGATAAAATCGTAAAAAATAGCCATTTTCGTTCTAATAATTAGAACATCCTGCTTTTTCACTTTTCTTCAAAATTGACACTGATAGGATGTAACTCGGATGTTAACTCGATGCGCAATTTTCCATGCAAAAGATAAGAACAATCAGTTTATGCGGCCTACTTTTCGTCACAAGCTTCAGCAGTCAGGCCATCACCCCTATCGATACCAAAGAGAACCCAAATCAAGGCTGGGGCGGCTCTGTCGGCATTGGCCTTGAAGGTGAATCAGGTACAAAAGATGAAAAAGAGTACGCTGCTAATCTCATACTCCGACACGTAAAAGAGCAACGAACAGCGTTATTGCTGTCCAACTATAACTACGCTGAAACCAATGACGTTAAGGATGAGGACGATCTGTTTGTCCATGGACGCTGGACAGAAAACAATTTTTTCCGCCCGATGTTGGACTGGGAGCTATTTGCTCAATATCAATATGACAAATTTGATGATCTTTCCAGCCGTGAACTTTTGGGCAGCGGCGTTCGCTGGCGCTTTGAAGACAAATCAGATGAAGGCAAGCTGTACACTAGCTTAGGGGCTGGGGGGTTCTTTGAACATGAAGAATCAGACAGTCAAAATGAAGAAAATAACAACTGGCGTGGAAATTTTTACGCCAAATGGGTGTGGGACCGCGCAGATGCCTTTCCGTACACCCTCTACGGCCAGCTCTATTTACAACCAGTGCTCGACGACCTTGGTGATTTAAGAGCAACCGGCAGCGGCGGTATTAAGTTTGGTATCACGGAAGCGTTAGCACTTCACCTAGAAGCTGAAGTGGAGTATGACTCTGAGCCTTTCGAAGAGGCGGAAGAAACCAATTGGGAATATGCGATCAAGCTTTCATACAGCTTTGACTAACGCCCACGAGTTAGTGAACGACGGCCTGTATCCAAGTCTTCGTTCACTGACTAATCGCACAATCCCATGACATAACGAACGAACGGCGTGGCCTCATCAAGATCGAAGTAGCCATCTTTCTTCTTCGTCGCACGGAGATATTGATAAGTCGCCACAATAACCTTCATCACCTTCTCATTTGCCACGCTGAGGTCATTCTGTTCAGCCATGGTCATAGTTAATTGAACCGACTTCTCTAGCGCTTCCATATCCACCACTTCGGCCTTACGATATTCATAGCCACAGCCGGTCGCTAACCACTCTAATGAGCAGTTCGCTTTCATAGCGATCTGGTTGGCTTTACTCAGGCTTGGCTCCGAGCCGGACAAATATTTACGCACCAGACTTTCACTTAACTCAACACGCCGAGCAAAGGCACTGACACTCTGCTCTCCCATTAACTCCCTTAGACGCGTCGCAAAACTGGCTTCTTCACTCACACGCTTTCTCCATTACGAAAAATTCACAACCGAAACTCGAACCAAAGTGCGAGACAATTCGCACCACAGGGTTGAATTTAGCACTCAAGAGATGAAAATACTAGAGAGACAACCAATGAGGATCTAGCTAATGGAATCAATTCAAGGCAAAACAATCATCATCTCCGGCGGCGCAAGCGGTATTGGCTTGGGAATAGCCGAAGCACTGATCGCCGAGGGTGCGAACTTAGTGCTCACCTCTCGTCGGACAGAGCTATTGGAGCAAGAGGCAGCGCGCTTAAGCGCTATTGGCCCAGGCAGGGCCATAGGCGTCGGTGCCGACGTGCGTAACAAACAGCAGGTGCAGGAAGTGGCTCAAGCGGCGCTGCGAGTGTTTGGAGGTATCGACGGGCTAATCAATAACAGCGGCCTAGGAGTCGGCGATAGTATTGAGTCGTGCAGTGAAGAGAATTGGGATCTGGTGATGGATACCTGTGCCAAGGGCACATTCTTAATGACCCAAGCGGTGCTACCCAACTTACGGGCGCGGCAATCCGGCCATATCATCAATATTGCGTCACAGGCCGCGAAGAACGGCTATGCCAACGCTGGCCCCTATTGTGCGGCAAAATTTGCCGTTCTTGGCTTCGCCGCCGCTTTGCAGGAAGAGGTGCGCGGTGATGGCATCAAAGTACATAGTCTCTGTCCTGGCCTAGTTCAGGTACCACGCCCACATAATGTCGCCGATCAATCGCCGGGATGGTTACAGGTCGAAGATATGGCGGCCGCCGTACTTTATGTGCTGAAACAACCAAAACGCGTGTTTCTGGAGAACATCGGCCTTTACGGCTTCTAACGGCAACGATAGCGGGAATAGCGACAGGCTCGACAACAAAAAAGAATATTGGCACGCTGCATGCTTTAACTCCAGTGTCTGGCAAATTTGCCGAAATATTGACACCACTGGAGTAAGGTATGGACAAGCAAAACGATGCTAATCGACTGGCTGAAATAGCGAATGCTGTGGCAGAAACGGTTAAGCAACCGGAACCCAATTGGCAGGAAGTATTAACGCTCGCGACTGAAGCTGACGGAATTTGCCAACGGCATCAAGTAGACTGCCCTTTTGACGTCAACTATATTCGTTCCATTGCGGAGATTGCCTCCGCTGCATAAATAAAAAGCGGAGTACCATGAAAGCGATTATTACCGGCGCCAATGGCACCCTCGGCAAGCATTTAAGCCAACACCTGAAAAATCAGGGTTGGACGGTGCTGCCTTGGGATCGCCACAGTGTCACAGTCAACGACTGGCACCAAAGCTACCAATTCCTGCAGCGAGTGAAGCCTGATGTTATTTTCCATCTGGCCATCGCGTCCAGCAGCACCGGATTGGAAAATGAAGGTTGGCGTATCAACCACGATTGGCCTCTGCAGATAGCAGACCTCTGCCGAGAGCTCAATATCGAGCTGGTATTCACCAGCACAGCAATGGTTTTTTCCGATCACGCGATAGGCCCATTCACCCCCAACAGCCAACCAGATGCCGCCGAAGGCTACGGCTTTGAGAAACTGCGAGCGGAGCAAGGAATAAGACATAAGCTGCCGTCAGCACGGATCGTACGCCTGGGTTGGCAAATAGATGAAACACCCGGTGGCAACAACATGCTGGAAAACCTTTGCCAGCAAGCAGCGGCTGGTAATGGCACCATTAGCGCGAGCGAGTGCTGGTATCCCGCCTGTTCCGCAATCAATGAAACGGTGAAAGGCTTAGTCAAAGCCTATGAACTGCCTGGCGACACCTATATGCTCGACAGTAACCGCCAATGGACATTTTTTGATGTCGTTAACGCAATCAAAACCAAACACAACATGGATTGGCACGTGGTCGCGAATCAAGATTTCGTATTCGATCAACGAATGCAAGATCCTCGACTGCCGATGCCATCACTGAGAGAAGCTTTCCCGGCGCTAAAGCCGATATAGGTAAAACTTCTGACACTTCTCCCACCAAGGGAGAAGTGTCAGAGAGATAAGTAAACGCCAACAAAGAACAAGGCGGAAACTAGCGCAGGTTATGCTGCCAGTACACCGTGAAGCTTAAGTGCACTCTTAGTACGCTCACATTGGCCAAGTTCAGAGGTGGGCGACGTAGAAAGTTTGGCCGCCCAAAGGTAGTGAGTGAAGTGAAACTCACCATCTTCTATCGGTGGTTTCACCAACGCCTGAGCGTAAGCGTCTTGCATTCCCCAGCGCTGTAGCGTTAGCTGCAAGTACTTATTGCTCAAAGTAAGCATATCCTCAATAGTGTCTTGGCTAAGCGCTGGCAAGCTAGTTTCATCTTCACCAGCATCATTAGCACTTCGCGTGATCACTTGGTCTGCGGCAGTCAATACAGCTAACGAACCAACCCCCGACATCACTGCGGCAGTCAAAATATCGGAAGCATCTAAGCGTCGGCATTTGGCGGGTTCGCGATGGCGATGTTGCCAATACAATTCAGTGGCCACCTGCCCTAGGCTCCAGCTTTGCTGCCAATTCAAACGCATACGCTGGGCAATATTGCTATCTAAACAGCGGGCATCGTGCAGCTGCTTAGCCGCATAGATCATCGCCAATTCACCTACCGCATGTATCCCTATTCTTCTAATAGCGTCAGCCACCTGATGGCAAGTCTGCTTTCCCGTGCCATATAGCGCACTATTAGCCAGCTTCAACAAATACCCACTAAACGCCGGATCTTTTAGCACCGTCTCTTCGACATCATAAAGATCAGAATTTGGATTAACACACAATCGACGCACGGCAACCACTTGCTCGGGCAATGCCAGTAAGTGTTGCTCTGAATTAAACAGCGCCGCCATTGCGCCTTTCATCTGCTGAATTGCCAAACAGCCTCCCAAACAACCTAGGCCAGAATCAATTGCGCTATTTTGCCTGCAGCAAAGAAACAAACCAAGCGACGCAGACCACGCTTTTCATTATCCGTAGAACAAGCGACAATAGGCACAAAAGTTATAAGACACGGGATGTCACTCTCTTGAGCAACTCTTCGATGACAAAAAGTATATTCGCCTGTGCCGCCGCGGCACTGCTTTCTTCTGTTATATCAATTAATAGCGTCGCTGCGCCTTGGATATCGCCGGATGAGATCCACCTGCGTGCCGATATTCAGATGCTCGCTGACGTTGGTGTGATCACCGTGCCGGTTAACACCTTTCCACTAATGTGGAGTGGAATAATAAGAGACATAGATCAAGCTTCTATCAGCGAGCAACCTGAAAGTGTACGGATGGCCGTACACAGGGTGCGCCATGCATTTACCCAGCAAAACGACAAGCAAGGTGTCACCAGCCTGTCGATTGGCGCAGCCACTAATGATGCCCGCTTCCAGCATTTTGGTACACCGCTCAGAGAGAAAGGCGAAGCCTCTATCAGCCATGAAGGGATGGGCAATCGTATCGCTTATAAGCTTAAAGCTACCTACGCCTACGATGCGCAAGATGATGAAGATCTGCGTTTAGACGGTTCCTATCTAAGCATGATCATCGGCAACTGGGCGATCACTGGCGGAGTCATTGATCAATGGTGGGGGCCAGGGTGGGACACTGCATTAACCATGAGCAGTAACGCCCGGCCAATACCTACCATGATGATCAGCCGTAACTATGCCGAACCATTCGATTTTCCGGTATTGGAGTGGCTAGGCCCATGGACCCTCTCAACAGGTGTTGGCATCCTCAATGACGATGACAGATACGTAGAAGATGCCCTGCTCTGGACCTTCCGCGCCACTATCAAGCCGATTCCGCAGTTAGAGTTAGGTATGTCCCGTTCCGCGCAAATATGTGGTGATGACAGAAGCTGTAGCCTAAGCACTTGGGGCGATATGCTGGGGGGTGATGACAATACGGGCACAGAAGACGAGCCAGGTAACCAATTAGCCGCGTTAGATTTTCGCTGGGGCGACACCGCTTGGGGCGTCCCCTACGGTATCTATGGTGAAACCATGGGCGAAGATAACTTTGAAATTAGTAAATTCCCTCCTTTTTCAGCCAAAAGCTACCTTTATGGCGCTGACATCAGTTTCCAAATTGCAGACAACCAGATCCGTACCTTTTTTGAGTACACAGACACTGGCCCTTGGTGCAATGGTCAACACAACTGTGCATACGAACACCACTTATATCAAAGTGGCTACCGCTATTGGGATCGTAGTATCGGTAGTACCTATGACAACGACACCAAGAGTTACACTCTAGGCTTTGTCGGCATAAGAAGTAATGGCCACCAATGGAAAAGCAACTTCCGCTATCTGGATCTGAACTTCGATAATGAAAACAAAGCACCACCTGGAGGAAACACCGTTGCCCCCATTGCTGAACAAGCAAAACAGGTGGACGTTAGTTACCTGATGCCTATGTTCCATGGCCGCATTGAAGTAGGTATGGACTATACCTATTCAGACTATGACAACGCCGATGAAGATTCAGACGGCGTATGGAATGGCTGGGTAAATTGGGAGTATGTTTTTTAGCGTCAAAAGCCTTATTGGCTAAGTCTTTAATCCCCCTCATCCTAACCTTCTCCCGCCAAGGGAGAAGGGATCTAAACAAGGCAGCTTGAGAGAAAATAGGCTGATTTTAGCAATGAACCATCATCACTTATGCTTTTAGCCCCCTCTCCAAGGGGAGAGGGCTGGGGTGAGGGGTATTTTGAGCTTGTCTGCTACGAACAAAAAGCCACAACAAGCAAAGCATCACCTGCTTCGCATATCCCCCTCATCCTAACCTTCTCCCGCCAAGGGAGAAGGGATCTAAGCGAGACAGCTTAAGATAAACTCGGCTGAATTTAGCAATGAACCATCATCGGCTTATGCTTTTAACCCCCTCTCCAAGGGGAGAGGGTTGGGGTGAGGGGTATTTTGAGCTTCTCTGCAACGAATAAAGAGCCACAACAAGCAAAGCATCACCTGCTTCGCATATCCCCCTCATCCTAACCTCCTCCCGCCAAGGGAGAAGGGATCTAAGCGAGGCAGCTTGCGAGAAAATAGTCTGATTTTAGCAATGAACCATCATCGCTTACGCTTTTAGCCCCCTCTCCAAGGGGAGAAGGGATCTAAGCGAGACAGCTTAAGATAAACTCGGCTGAATTTAGCAATGAACCATCATCGGCTTATGCTTTTAACCCCCTCTCCAAGGGGAGAGGGCTGGGGTGAGGGGTATTTTGAGCTTCTCTGCTACGAACAAAGAGCCACAACAAGCAAAGCATCACGCGCTTCGCACGTCTCCCTCATCCTAGCCTTCTCCCGCAAGGGAGAAAGTACTAGAAGAGAGGGTTACTCACTGAGAGCTTTTACTTAATCGCTACCGAACAGATCGCGGGTATAAACTTTGTCAGCCACATCCTTGATGTCATCAACCATGCGGTTAGCAACAATCACATCACAAGATTGCTTAAATTCATTGAGATCTTTAATCACTGCAGAGTGGAAGAACTCATCTTCTTGCAGTACTGGTTCATAAACCACGACTTCAATGCCTTTTGCCTTGATGCGCTTCATGATCCCTTGAATAGAAGATGCACGGAAGTTATCCGAACCAGCCTTCATAATCAGACGGTACACCCCTACCCGTTTCGGATTGCGGCTAACAATCGAGTCTGCAATAAAGTCCTTACGCGTGCGGTTGGCATCAACAATAGCACTGATAATATTATTCGGTACAGTTTGATAATTAGCGCGCAGCTGTTTGGTATCTTTCGGCAAACAATAGCCACCATAACCAAACGAAGGGTTATTGTAATGGTTACCGATACGCGGATCTAAACCAACACCTTCAATGATCTGTCGGCTGTTCAAGCCATGGGCTTCAGCATAAGAATCCAGCTCGTTGAAGTAAGCGACGCGCATCGCCAAGTAAGTGTTAGAAAAGAGCTTAACAGCTTCAGCTTCCGTTGAATCAGTAAAAAGAAGCGAAACATCTTTTTTAATCGCACCTTGCAGCAGCAAACGCGCAAAGGTCTCAGCACGCTCAGAGCGCTCACCCACGATGATCCGTGATGGGTGCAGATTGTCATACAACGCACGCCCTTCACGCAAAAATTCAGGAGAAAATATAACGTTTTCGGTCCCCAGGCGCTGTTTCACTTCTTGCGTAAAACCAACGGGTACGGTGGACTTCACCACCATAGTGGCATCAGGATTAATCGCCAGCACATCCTGAATCACTGCCTCAACGGATTTGGTGTTGAAGTAGTTCGTCTGCGGATCGTAATCAGTAGGCGTAGCAATAATAACAAATTCAGCGTCTGCGTAAGCCTGCTGCTTATCCAGCGTCGCTAGCAGATTGAGTGACTTATTGGCTAGAAAATCTTCAATCTCAACATCAACGATGGGGGAACGGCGATCATTAATCAGATCAACCTTTTCTTTCACAAGATCAACTGCAACGACTTCATTGTGTTGTGCTAGCAACACCGCGTTTGACAGCCCGACATATCCGGTTCCGGCAACAGCAATTTTCATTTAGGCACTCCATTACGCAATTTGCCAAAGATTAAGAGGAAATTTCGCTAAGTCAGTAAGCTCAATACACAATCGAGCAAAGACAAAAAGGGCGATAGTTAGCTTTAAGCTTACCAACCCTGTAGTTGACGCCAATTGTCTCTCATTTGTGAACTGGATCAAAGTATAAAATATAGATCCGACCGATATCTGTTCATCCTCGCCTTGTAGCAACCGGGGCGAAGAAACAAATAGCCCAACTTTCTGCTGTTAGCCCCCTCTCCAAGGGGAAAGGGCTGAGGTGAGGGGTCTTTTGATTGTTCTCTACAACAGACAAAGAGCCACAACAAGCAACAAAACACCACGTGCTTAACAGTCCCCCTCATCCTAACCTTCTCCCGCCAAGGGAGAAGGAACCAAGACAGCTAAAGCTAAGCTGAATTTGCAATGCACAATCATCGCTTATGCTGTTAGCCCCCTCTCCAAGGGGAGAGGGCTGGGGTGAGGGGTATTTTGATATTCTCTACAACAGACAAAGAGCCACAACAAGCAACAAAACACCACGTGCTTAACAGTCCCCCTCATCCTAACCTTCTCCCGCCAAGGGAGAAGGGACCGAGAAGAGCTGAAGCTAAGCTGAATTTGCAATGCACAATCATCGCTTATGCTGTTAGCCCCCTCTCCAAGGGGAGAGGGCTGGGGTGAGGGGTATTTTGATCTTCTCTACAACGAACAAAGAGCCACAACAAGCATCAAAACACCACGTGCTTAACAGTCCCCCTCATCCTAACCTTCTCCCGCCAAGGGAGAAGGGATCAAGCGCCCCTCGTCCTAGCCTTCTCCCGCCAGGGGAGAAGGAACCAAGAACCAAGACAGCTGAAGCTAAGCTGAATTTGCAATGCACAATCATCGCTTATGCTGTTAGCCCCCTCTCCAAGGGGAGAGGGCTGGGGTGAGGGGTATTTTGATCTTCTCTACAACGAACAAAGAGCCACAACACATCAAAACACCACGTGCTTAGCGCGTCCCCCTCCTCCTAACCTTCTCCCGCCAAGGGAGAAGGGATCAAGCTCCCCTCATCCTAGCCTCTTCCGCCAACGGAGAAGGGATCTGTATCGCCGGACCATAGGTAACAACTTAAACCGGCAGCATGGGGAACAATGCAGGCCAAGCAGCAATCAAAAGCTCTGGCAACACTACGCCGATATGTTAAAACCGTACGGCTATAAATAAAAAAAAGAGCGGACATCGCCGCTCCTTCATTTTAACTACACATATGGCGCATAAGCATTATCACAGTGCGTCTGTAGCTAGCAAACTATAACGTCTGCACTTTCTCAAGACTTTGCTCAACACATTCTCTCGCAAGGGCAAGACTATCCGCTTCAGCGTAACACCTCAGCTCAGGCGCATTGCCAGATGGCCGCAGATGAACAATACGGCCATCGGCCAAGGTCATGCGCAGGCCGTCGGTATCATCGACCTCAACCAAGGCGACATCAGCAAAACCAAGCTTAGCCAGCAGCTCTGCAGGATCCGCTTTTCCCTGAGCAATAATCGCCTGGCTTTTTTCTGTGGCGAAGCCTTGAATGCGATCACTGTGGGTAACCCGCTTAGGTAACGTACCAACCAGAGTAGAAATAGGTTGCTCAGCTGCCGCAGCCAACAACATAATGGCTGGCAATACCGCATCACGGGTCGGCAGTGCGCTTAGCGGCTTACCATTCAGTTCAACATCACTGCCAAGCAAGAAACCACCGTTAGCTTCAAATCCTGCCACTCCTGTAAAGCCATCAACCAGGTTAGCAAATTCGGCAATTACATAGGGGGAACCGATCTTAGTACGAGAAACTTTTGCAAACGCGTCACAGGATTCAATCACAGTATTACAGCTCACCGGCACCGCCAGCGCCTGAACATTTAACGACTTAGCACAGAGTAAGCCAAGAATATCGCCACGTAACCATTCACCTTTCTCATCGGCAATCAGTGGCCTATCACCATCGCCATCCGTAGAGAAAATCGCATCAAACTGATATTGCTCCGACCATGCCTTCGCCTTTGCGCGATCAGCATCAGACACTGCTTCGGTATCAATAGGCACAAACTGGTCGCTACGTTCAAGTGAAACCACCTCTGCGCCCAACTGGGTAAACAGATCCGCATACAGATCCCGACCAGCACTGGAGTGCTCATAAATACCGATCCGCTTGCCGGTCAACCAAGGTGAATCAAACAGCGATGTGTAACGGGCAAGGTAGTCGTTAGCGGCGCGAGGATCTGCCTCTAACTGAGGCAAATCAGCCAATTCATCAAATGGCACTTCAGCCGCGAGGATAGATTGCTCATCGGACTTACTTATCTCGCCATCCGGGCGATAAAACTTAAGGCCGTTACGGTCAAACGGAATGTGACTACCGGTCACCATGATGGCTGGCACATCGGCTTGCATCGCCACATAAGCCAGCGCCGGTGTTGGAACGACACCAAAATAGACCGCCCTGCTCCCTCGCTGACGCAGGGCTTCAACACAAGCCATCGCCATGGCGTAGCTACTTGGGCGGTTATCAATCGCGATCATTACCCGATCAAATGTAAATGAGGCCTGCATCACCGACACAAAACTATGGGTAAACGCGGCACAGACCTCAGGCGTGAACTGCGAGACTAAGCCACGAGCACCACTGGTACCAAAGGCAACACCACTATCGGCAATAACTTTTGAGCTGATAAACATTGATATACCTATAACAATGAAGAAAAGTCAGTCATAAAGCAGGCTTCAGTAAACTCAGCACAAACAGCGACAGACAACCACTTCCCTGAACTAATTTAATCGTCGATTCTGCCGTAACGATCTTCAAAGCGCACAATATCATCTTCACCAAGGTACGAACCGGACTGCACTTCAATCAGCTCTAATGGCAACTTACCAGGGTTTTCCAGTGCGTGAACAACGCCAACAGGAATGTAAGTTGACTCGTTTTCCGTCAACAATATTGTTTTGTCGCCATTTGTCACTTGCGCAGTGCCTGACACGACGATCCAATGCTCGGCACGATGGTGATGCATCTGCACACTCAGCTTACCGCCAGGCTTCACGGTAATATGCTTCACCTGATAACGTCCGCCGCTATCAATAGAATCATACTTACCCCATGGACGATATACTTCTCGATGCAGCTTAAATTCAGAACGTCCTTGCGCCTTAAGCGTTTCAACAATCTGTTTAACCTCTTGCACTTTATCTTTATGTGCAACCATGACGGCATCTTTGGTATCAACAATAACGATATCTTCTAAGCCAACCGTAGCCACCAGACGCTGGCCTTCATTTTCGGACAGGCCATGAACTAAACAATTTTTAGTGTCGTGGAGGATGACGTCGCCTTTAACAGCATTACCATCGGCACACTTTTTATCCACTTCCCATAGTGCCGACCACGAACCAATGTCATTCCATCCAGCATCGAGAGGCACAACCACTGCGTCCTTAGTGCTTTCCATCACGGCGTAGTCGATCGACTCATCTGGACATTTCAAAAACTCTTCTTTGTCGACACGAACAAAGTCGAGATCTTTCGTTACGTTGTTTAAAGACGCTTCACAGGCAGCGGCTATATCAGGACGAAGAGCGGTTAACTCTTCAAGGTAGCGGCTGGCTTTAAAAAGAAACATACCGCTGTTCCAATAGTATTCGCCGCTATCAAGATACTGCTGAGCCGTATCGCCATCCGGTTTCTCAACGAATTGATCGACTAAATAACCAGCATCAACCATATCACCGCGTTTTATATAGCCATAACCGGTATGAGCTGACTTAGGCACAATACCAAATGTCACTAGCTTACCCTGCTCTGCTAGCGGAAGTGCTTGTTCAATCACTTGGGTAAACTCAGCTTCATCCTCAATGGCATGATCTGCTGCCAACACCAAGAGTACCGGATCTTTGCCTGCATTAAGATTGGCCACGATATTTGCTGCCAACGCAATTGCTGGCGCAGTATTTCTGCCCGCAGGCTCAAGCACTATCGTACCAAGATCACCGATAGTTCTTAGCTGTTCTGCAACGATAAAACGATGCTCTTCGTTACAAATAGTCACTGGTTCGGTAACGTCAAGCGAACCTAACCTAGCAACAGTCTCCTGCAACATAGAGTTATCACTCACCAACGAGAGAAATTGCTTTGGGTAAAGCAAGCGGGAAAGCGGCCAAAGACGCGTACCGGAGCCTCCGGCCATAATCACGGGGGTTATCATAAATTCTCTATAGACCGTTTAGTTAGCCAACTTGAAGGCTTAAAATAATTTTCTACAGCTTAACAGACCCCCAAAAGAGTTAAAAACAACCTCTCAGTTGAAAGCCAAATAATATTAATAACATGTGACCCGCAACAAACGGTGCCAGCCCTTTAGGCAACGAACGACAACCGAAGGCCAAAGATTGAAAAGCATTTTGTCGTTAGCCTCGGACCATGGGAAGCAGGCTCAAGTGAGAGTGTTTTGATCTTCTTTGCAAAAAACGAAGAAACACAACAAGCAAAAAAGCATCGTGACAATAAAGATCCCTCATCTCAATCTTCTCTCCAAAGAAGAAGAGGCTAAAGCCCTCGAAGAACAGTTTTTTGCTCCCCCACAAAGTTGAAAGAGCTGGCTGGGGCGTTAACTTTGCTCCACTAAAACCAGCAATCCCAAACAGGGATAACAAACCGCAAAATTAATCTCCCGTCATCCTAACCTTCCCCCGCAAGGAGAGAAGGAACACAGCGAAGAGCACTAAAGCAGAGGCGATAGCTTATTATATTTCCTACCGTTAACACCCTCTCCAAGACGAGAGGGCTGGGATGAGGGGTGTTTAGATTTACCCAGCCAAAAGCTAAAAAACCACAACAGATCGCAGAAATACCATAAAACAACACTAAACTAGATTGCTCAATCATCATCCAAGGAAGGTCAGATGAAATTTCAACACCATGGCGCTGTCAATGGCGTCACTGGCTCTTGCCATCAGTTACACCTTACGCCACAAAACAGTCTGTTAGTCGATTGCGGTCTATTTCAGGACGCGGAAGCGGAAGGCGACAATATAGAACAGCAACTCGCCATCAATTTTGATATCAGCAGCATCAAAGCGCTACTCATCACCCATAGCCATATTGATCATGTGGGACGCATTCCGTATCTACTCGCCGCAGGATTTAAAGGACCGATAGTGGCAACCGAAGCAACAGCAGCGTTATTACCGTTAGTACTAGAAGACGCTCTCAAAGTCGGCGTCACGCGTAACCAAACGCTAATCGATACCTGTATCCGTTTGCTGAAAAAACAGTTAATCGCCCTCCCCTATCGGCGATGGCATGCCATCGACGCAATCGCCGGCTGTCGGGTGAAATTTCAACCTGCAGGGCATATTCTTGGTTCCGCCTATATAGAGATCGATTACCGCGATCCGCAAGCAACTACTAACAACCATGCTCAAAGTCCAGCTCAGAACAAGAGCCAACGAATTATCTTCTCCGGCGACCTAGGCGCACCATATGCGCCACTGCTACCTGCTCCAAAAAGCCCTTATCGCGCAGATATATTAGTCATCGAAAGCACCTATGGTGACAAACTTCATGCCCACCGACGAGAACGCGCAACAGTACTAGCAACACTGCTAGAACAAGCGGTTAGGGATAACGGCATCGTGCTGATACCGGCCTTCAGTATGGGTCGAACACAAGAGCTGCTCTATGAAATTGAGCAGATACAGCACAGAGCGAGTAACAATGAACTAATCAAACAACTAGAGAGCATTGTTGACTCCCCTTTGGCTGCAAAATTTACCGAGAAGTACCGCCAATTTAAACCGTTATGGGATGCTGAGGCGAAAAAGCGATTAGCTTCAGACCGACATCCGCTAGACTTCGACAATCTAACGACACTCGACAGCCATCAACAGCATATAGCCTGCATCCAATACCTAGCTAAACGTAAAAAGCCCGCCGTCGTCATTGCGGCTGGTGGTATGTGTAATGGTGGCAGAATAGTGAATTACCTAAAGCAATTCATCAGCAAGCCAACAACTGACATTCTATTGGTGGGGTATCAAGCGAAAGGAACAACAGGAAGGGAGATCCAAACGTACGGACCCAAAGGCGGTTACACAAAAATAGATGGCCAAAAATATGACATTAACGCAAAGGTACATACCCTAAGCAGCTACTCTGCCCACGCCGATCAGGCTAACTTACTCAATTTCATCAAACGAATGCGAAAGCGACCAAAGCAAGTGCGTATCGTCCATGGTGATGATGAAGCGAAACAGGCATTGAAAGCGAAAATCACCGATCTGTTCCCAGATATCGATGTGCTAATACCAGAAGAATAAATAGAGACAAAGGAAGCCCCCCTCATCTCAACCTTCTCCGGCTTTTAATCCCCCTCCAAGGGGAGAAGGAATTTAAGCAGAGGCGGTAGCTTAGTTATATTTCGTGTCGTTAGCCCCCTCTCCAAGGTGAGAGGGCTGGGGTGAGGGGTGTTTTGATTTGCCTTTATCAACAAAAACCTACACGAACAAAACTAACTATACTGCTTCTCAACCCAATCTCGATAAGAACCATCCATCACAGCACGCCACCAGCTCTCGTTCTCCAGATACCAGCGAACCGTTTTCCGAATGCCTGTTTCGAACGACTCTTGCGGCTGGTACCCAAGCTCTTCACCTGTCTTCTTGGCATCAATCGCATACCGACGATCATGGCCCGGCCGATCTTTCACATAGGTGATTAAACTTTCAGCGTTACCGGAAATGGCCGCCTTGGCCTCAGGAAAACGTTCTGCCAAGCCTGCATCCGCAGCAAAAGCGTCTTCCATCAACTGACAAATAAGCTTCACTATATCGATATTTGCCCACTCATTGTGACCACCGACATTGTAGTTCTCACCCACTTCGCCCTTTTGCAGAACCAAATCAATGCCATAAGCATGATCTTCTACATACAACCAATCACGGATCTGCTGACCATCACCATAAACAGGCAAGGCTTTGTTATGCAATATATTGGTTATCACCAGCGGGATCAGCTTCTCTGGAAAATGATATGGGCCGTAGTTATTCGAGCAATTGCTGGTCGTTACATTCATACCGTAAGTATGATGATAAGCTCTAACCAAATGATCAGACGCCGCCTTACTTGCAGAATAAGGTGAATTTGGTGCGTAAGCTGTTTCCTCGGTAAATGCAGGATCAGATGGACCAAGCGTACCGTAGACTTCATCTGTTGAAACATGATGGAAGCGATGTGGCAACACCGACTCACCATCAAGCCACACCCGTTTAGCCGCCTTCAGTAGGCTATAAGTACCCAAGATATTCGTTTCAATAAACGCATCCGGGCCTGTAATCGATCGGTCGACATGGGACTCTGCAGCAAAATGCACTAACGTATCAATGCGATGCTCACGTAATAACTGCTCTACCAATGCGGTATTGCAAATATCACCCTGAACAAACTTATATTGAGAGTTGCCCGACGCACTTTCTAAATTCGCAAGATTACCTGCATAAGTTAACGCATCTAACACAACAATTTTGTCGGTTGGGTACTTAGCCAACCAGTAATAAACAAAATTAGCGCCAATAAAACCCGCACCGCCTGTAACAAGAACACTCTTACTCATGATCAATACTCAAAAATTTGTTTCGGCTTTATTTACTCTCTTTAACGTAAAGAGAACCTTATGGCTTGGACAAAAGCTCGTCCATCATCGAGGAAAGTTGCTTGCGCCAATGTATAGTCTCCAACCCTACAGCATCTTCGGCTGTAGTCTTATCTATAACCGAAAAGGAAGGGCGCCTTGCTGGTGTAGGATATGCTGATGCTGGTATTGGTCGGAGCGGTATTGCGTCGCTTAACAGCCCTTTTTCCAAACCTAGTTCTTGTATCGCAACAGCAAAATCATACCAGGAAGCCACTCCCCCATCCGTCCAATGATAGACCCCCTGAATATTGGGATTCAAAGCGACTTTCCATAACCACTCTGCCAGTCCTTTCGCCCAAGTAGGTGAACCGACCTGATCGTAGACAATGCCCATATGAGGTTTTTCAGCCATTAGCTTCAACATCGTTTTAACAAAGTTATTGCCATTCACTGAATACACCCAGGCGGTGCGTACAATCACTGCTTGATCATCTAGGGTTTCTTGAACAGCCTTGTCACCAGCCAGTTTAGAAGCACCGTAAACATTTATGGGATTAGGCGTATCAATGGTTTGATATGGCGTGTTTTTTTCACCATCGAAAACAAAATCGGTCGAAACATGGAGCAAACGGGCGCCAAACTGGCGACATGCCTCAGCCAAAAACCTTGCGCCAGATTCATTGACAGCATATGCCAACGCTGTATCAGCCTCAGCCTTATCTACCGCGGTATAGGCTGCCGCGTTGATCACTACATCCGGACGCTCCGACAAAATCTTTTCTTCAACAGCCTGCTGTTCGGTAATATCAAGATCTTCAATCCCCAAACAAACAACCGTCGCCGAATCAGGGGCAAGACGTTCCAACTCCCAAGCCAACTGCCCACCTTTACCGGTGATCACTACTTTCATCATTATTCCGTAAAATTAGTCAAACTTGGGCGCATCAATAAATTGCAAACCGCTTCTATCTTTATCTGACAGCGATGGCTGTCGCCCTTCAACAAGTGGCCATTGAATGCCAATAGAAGGGTCATCCCATCTCACTGAAACATCAGATTCGGGATGATAATAATCCGTGCATTTATAGACAAATTCAGCCAAGCCCGACAGTACATAAAAACCGTGGGCGAACCCTTCGGGAACCCATAACTGCTTCTTATTTTCAGCAGACAATTCAACCCCCACCCATTTGCCGAAGGTTGATGAAGAACGCCTCATATCAACCGCTACATCAAACACAGCGCCGGAAACAACCCGTACTAACTTGCCTTGTGTCTGTTGCTGCTGATAGTGCAGACCTCGTAAAATACCTTGCGACGACTTGCTGTGATTATCCTGCACAAACGGCTTAGCACCCGTTTGCTTTGCAAATTCGTCCGCACGAAACGTTTCCATAAAAAAACCGCGTTCGTCACCGAACACGGTTGGTTCCAGAATTTTCACTTCTGGTATCGTCGTATCAATAAATTTCATTAAAATATCCGTGCATCTAACAACCTAAGAAGATACTCGCCATAGCCACTCTTTCTTAATGGTTCAGCTATCTCACATAGTTGTGCTTCTGATATCCAGCCATTACGGAAAGCGACCTCTTCGGGGCAATTCACCTTGAGCCCCTGACGCTTATCTATCGTGGCGATAAACTGCGCAGCAGCAAGCAAATCATCATGTGTCCCCGTATCTAACCAAGCTGTCCCCCTGCCCATCACTTCGACATTGAGCTCACCTAGCTCCAAGTAGTGATTAATGACATCCGTAATTTCAAGCTCCCCTCTAGCGGAAGGCCTTACTTGCTTAGCTATATCCACGACCCGTTTATCAAAGAAATAAATACCTGGTACTGCATAGTTTGATTTCGGCTGCTCAGGTTTTTCTTCGATAGATAGAACTTTACCATGGCAATCAAACTCAACCACACCATACGCCTTAGGATTAGCAACGTGATAGCCAAAAACAGTGCCACCAGTTTCATTCTCAGATGCATTTAACAACGATTTGACTAAGTCATGGCCATAAAAAAGGTTATCACCTAAAACGAGAGCAGCTGCACTGCCATTTAAGAACGACTCTGCCAGCGTAAAAGCTTGTGCCAAGCCTTCAGGTGAAAGCTGAACTTGGTAGGAAATAGCAATTCCAAATTGTTCACCATTACCTAGTAATGCTTCAAACCGAGATGTTTCCTCAGGCGTTGAAATAACAAGAATTTCTCGTATACCAGCCTGCATCAACGTGGCAAGGGGATAATAGATCATTGGCTTGTCATAAACTGGCATCAATTGCTTACTAACAACTTTAGTAAGCGGGTACAAACGTGTGCCATTGCCACCCGCCAGAATTATTCCCTTACGCATTTGATTCTCTTCTAGTCAAATAAAGCAAAATACTGCTCCTTCACTATCTTCCAAGTATAACGACGATCCGCGATAGACTTCATCTCACCGCCATTACTTTTAGCCTCTAACAAAGCTAATTTTTTCTTCAGATCTTCGACATCAGAAAAAAACAAAGCGGCATCTTCTGTTGAAGCCCGGTTGTAACTGCAATCAAATGCCAAAATAGTCTTTCCGAAGTGCATCATTTCTACTAGCGACGGATTTGTTCCCCCCGCAGAGTGCCCATGTACATAAAATGCGCACCCACTGCGAAGACGGAAAAGAGCTTCAACTTCATAAATGGGGTCTAATAATTCAACAAACGCGGAATGTTGGTACTTTTGCCGAAGCCCCCTACCATATTCACTATTGTCCCAGTTACCAACAAACTTCAGTGGCATCTTAAGTGAATCAAACGCTTCTAGGATCAAATGAACATTATTTTCAGGCTCTATCCGGCACAAGCCCAAAGCATAGTTCTGTACTAATTCAGGATTAACATTCGAAACAAGCGCATGATCTCCACCATAGGCAATCACTTCGCTATGCCGACCGTATTCAAGCGTTACGTAATCAGCGATGGCCTGGTTGTCTGCAACCACGACATGAGAGCGCTTTACAGCAATACTCTCCGAAAGCTTTAGGTAACGTTTCGCTAGGTAGCCCCACTTATCCCGTCGCCACTCGAGACCATCTATGTTTGTGACAACCTTAATTTTAGTGAACCACCTAACCAAAGGAAGTATCAAAGCACCAGATACTCCGAGAACGAGGATTGTCGATGCCCCCCTCTTCACCGCATCCAAAACTGATAACATGTCATAAGCAATACTCTGCACCCCGTTAGCGTTGAGATTGATATAACGCAGTTGTGCATTTTTATAATGACTAGGCTGGTTTTTGTATTGCTGTGCCGAACAATAAACGAGTAATGGCTCATCATTCTCGTCTAATAAATTTTCAACAAGCGTTTCGAAACCACCATAACAAGCAGGCACCCCAACGGTGCCAATAATAGCTAACATGTACAATCCATACAGAGTTAAAGCAAATTTTGTTGACTCATATATTGGCTAATAGCCAATTTGAACGAGTAGGAGGAAAAATGGGCAGCACTCTTCTGTGCATTTACAGAATAGCGCTCCCAAGTAGAAAAGTCGTCAGCAAGTAGATTCAAAAAATCTGAAATAGCTTCAGTTTCACGGGAATCAATTAGTAAACCATTAGTTTTATCAACAAACTCAGTCGGGCCGCCAACAGGCGGGGCAATGGCTGGAGCTCCAAATGTCATTCCCTCTAATAACGACAAGCCAAACGTCTCTACCCACTGTTCCGGCAACGATAAATTCAACACAGCAAAGCTGCTGGCAAACAACTCCTCTAAGTTTTCCGGGCGCGCCATAAGAGTTAGGTTCGGCGGTATACAGTGCGAATGAATGAAACTAGCCAACTCAATTTCAGTGCAATTTAAGGCTGCAATAAAAGAGAAATCAGCCGAGATTTTAGCAAGTGCCAGCAGCTCACCAATACCCTTGTAATCTTTCAAAGACCCCGCAAAAATAATTTCCTTTCTTGCATGCTTTCGCTTCAAATCAATTAAAGGATTCACAGGAAAGTCAGATCTCAACCCATTATGAACAACTTTCTGATATGGTCGGTTTAACGACTCGCTTTGTAACAAGTAATTAGAAACAAAAATCACATGGCTAGCACAAAAATCTACGACAGTACGCAGAAACCTCTTCAATAACACAGGAGATATATGCGATTCATGAATATAATAAATTGTTTTACTCGCCATAAGCTTACCGGCGATGCCAGCCCCAAACGGTAATAAGGTGTTAACGAGTAACGTGCGGCGATGACCTTTCAGGGCCGATTTCAACAAAAAATAAAAAAGAGCTAACATTAAATGAAGTTGGGAAAGTAAATAATAGCAAAGCTGTAAATAGCGATTATCACTCCGAAAATATATTATATTGACACGCTTAGCATTCACACCATCCAAGAACCCAGAATGTGAACTTGTAAACACAAACCGATCCCCATCGTTTTCTGGCAATGCATCCAAAGCATCACGCAGCACCCGTGGACTACCGCTATAGTCATTAAAAAGATGTACAATAAAAAAATCAATTTTATTCATGACGATACTTCAATATTCGAGCAGGAACACCACCAATAATACAATTATCAGGGAAGGCGCCTTTAACCACGGCTCCAGCAGCTATAACACAACCATCACCAACCACGGCCCCATCTAGCACTGTGACCTTAGCGCCAATCCAGCAATTATTTCCAATACTAATGCCTTGATGATTGACCCCCTGCAGCCGAATGGGTGCGGATAAATCAGAAAAATTGTGATTCTCAGGATGCACGCTGAAATAAGCTCCAATGATAGTATCATTTCCAATTGAGACGCCGCCGGCCCCACCTATATGGGCAAACTCACCGATGCCAACATTTTCGCCTATTCTTATACTAAGCCCGAGATTGGCAAAAGAACCACTAACTTTTAGTAATGAGAAAGAACCTATAGAAGAAGACGTGCCAATCTCAATGCCGCCGAGACCTAGCGCGTCGATAGTAACTTGATGGGCTATCGTAACGCCTCGTCCCAACTGCAGTTGTCGCTTGCCATACAAACTAACACCCGAGCCAATTGAAATAAACGCTCTTAGCCTGAATAGTCCTCGTACCAAAGCAATCCCTTGCCTAAAAGATAATGCGGCAATATCAAGATTACTTATTCCCTCATGAAACTTGAACTCTCGCTTTTTAATCTTGACAATAATTATTTCTACGATCTTCTTTAACATATTGCTTCATACTTGAAAAATTAATATTCTGATTAAACGCGCTCAGTTGACATCCAAACAAAATACGTGCAGAGAGAGCAAGCATCATCATTGAAAATACAGCAGCTTTTGACATTTCCATCATAAAACCGCTCAACTGAGAGATGAATATCGTGAACGCCCAAATAGCAACAGTTTTTGCTAATTCCGCTTCCTTTGGTCTTCCATGCTTCAATCGACCAAGTTTCAATGTCGCTGCCATCCCAATGAAGAGAAAATATAATATAAATAATATCAAACCTGGAAACCCGTAACGATAAAGAATAGTGCCTATCCATATTTCGATAGTTTGACCTTTACCTAAACCAACACCCACATATGGATTATGTTCTATTATCTTTGAGTAGGTACCAGTTATATCCTCCAATCGTTCATTAAGGTTATGGGCTTGCTCTGTGTTTGTAAGAATCAAGTGTAGCGTTCTCGCAAAGTTACCGCCTACCTCTTTATTAAGATAACTTACGAAGTCAACAAGAAAATATCCTAATATTCCAAAAAACAACAAAGATATAATAATAACAATTATTTTTTTATTAAAACTAGAAGATAAAAAAGCATAAATAAACAATACACCAAATGACAAAAACACACCCATTTTCGATTGCGTCAACACAATAGAACCAAAACATGCGAAAATATAAAATAGGGCAGCTTTATTCTTAGTCAGCGCGTAGTTGGAAAATGTTAAAGGCAACAGCATGCAAAGAATATATGCACCATAATATGGTAAAGTAAAAAATGATACTGAAATCCCATCGATATTGACTTTATCTTCCATTCGATAAAACAGAAACATCAGCGATGAGAAAATATCAAAGAAAAACACTTCGAGTAAACTATATAGAAAAACGCAGCTAACAATTAATTTTGTCACACCTATTAATGCGTCATACGTTTGAGTTAACTCCTCAGTCAACACAACCATAGACAACACTATAACCAACAACATCAAGGGCCGGAAAAAGCTTAAGATATCACTAAATCCACCTAGATCTTCGCTCCCAAAAAAATAGCTGCTCACTAAAAAAAACTGCAGCATAAAAAAGTACCCAAAAATATATAATCTCCCCAGATTATTTAGCCTGATTTTATGAAGAGCCAAAATACAGACAGAAATAAGAAGTGCTAAAACATTAATGTGTTGTTCACTTCTTTGAAATATCCCAGGGAATTGAGGAAAGAAAGTTATCGACAACAAAAATAGCGACAGTGATTTGCTCTTACTGAGAGTCATTTATGATAAATTCTAAATATGATGTGCATTTTCTGTCAATTCTGAATATAGATTAGACCAGGAAAATTTTTTTAAGGCGATTTCACTGCTATCCAATCGATTAAACTCACCCACCATAGCAAAGGCTTTTTCTAGTGCAATACCAAGCGCCGTTGCATCGAATTTTTGCGCATAGATAACACTTCTATCCATACCTAATTCACTCGTGGCAGTATCGACATATTCACATCTATCAAATGCGACGATAAGTAGTCCTGATGCAAAAGCTTCGAGCAGAGTTTGACCTAAAGGCTCATAACGAGAGCTCATCACAAATATATCAGCGCAACGGAAGTAAGCTTCAACCTCCCTTGTTGGTTCAACCACACTAACTTTGTCATTTAAGTTATGCCTGTCAATATACTGAAGATAGGCTTCTTTCTCATCACCATCACCGACAAGCACAATATGCATATCCATGTTCACATAATTCATCGCTTTAAGAAGTACATCGACTCCTTTTGCTTTTACAAAGCGCCCAACAAATAGAGCAATCGGTTTGTCCCTAGGCAACAAAAGCTGCTTTCTCAATTCACTCCTTTCAGATTCTGTAGCAACATTAAAACGCTGCGGGTCAACCCCCGGTTTTGTTAGCCTGTAGTCATATGGGCGATTTCCAGCAAGTGCCAAACTTTGTTTTAGCATCGTATTACTAAACACAAAATTTTGACAGCGCTTCAACGCACTGCGTTGCACTACATTGTGAAGCGAAATAAAGAGAAATAGCTTAAACTTAGTCAGTAAAGGCTTCTCTCTGTCTTTCTCACATTCAGACTGATGGGAAATGATCGAAGGAACGAGATAGCGCACATCGCTGAAACCAGCAAAAACGGCCATTAACGCACAAAAATGATACCTCGCGACGACAACAGTCTCTGGTGCAACCTTGTATCTCTGTTGTAAAATCTTATAGAGCTTCCATTGTGACACTATTAAATTCAAAGGCTTAAGGAAACCGGATAATGGCGCTAGGGGATAGCGAGTTACCTTCACACCATCAACCACCGACTCAAAGCGCTCGGGGTCGTTATTTTTCACTCCAATATCACTAACGATGATGGAAACATCATCACCACTTTCCTTTGCCTCATTAGCCAAATGGCGCAATGAATTTTCAATTCCACCAATTGACGGCCAGTATGCATTACTTAACAATAAAACTTTCTTTTTCATAAGACCTGCGGGCTCTTATTTTCTTTTATCTTATTGAGACAATTCTTTAGAATAACTTGCTGTTGAGTTGAATTCATGCCAAGGGCGAAATCATAATACCTTGCTTTATCAATTGAACAGGCACATACATCAGTATATCTAGAAACATCTAGGTTTAAGAAATCACAAAACGCGATGACACATCCCCGCTGCTGAAATAAGTAATAATCACTAAACTCAGTATCTATATCGACCATAACAGCTAAAACCCCTGCGGCAAGGGCATCCAAGTGAATAGACGAAGAGCCAGCAAACAATACGTCGATAGTATTAATAAATTCCATCGTAGACTGCTCCCATGCCCCTGACACGTGAATTAATTCACTATCAAAGATTGAAGAGAACATGCTATGTTCTTTCATTTGACTTGGATGCAATCTTATTATCACTTTATGATCTGGATGCTTATTGGAAATATCACCAACAAGCCCTGTGAGTTTTTTCACATCAACTAAAGTGTTTATCCCAATACCAAAGGTTTTACGATCATGTTCACAAACTAGATCTACATCTGTTTTAAGAAAAAAATTTCTAATTGCACCTGAAAGAATAACTTCTCCAAGCACTGGCCCAGTATTCATATATGTATCTAATGACGACTGACCATCAAGCATCGAAATATCATACAGATTTAATGGCGGGAATGCGCTATTAACAGGAGAGTGCTGAACATAAGTTATCTTTATGCTTCTAGTCTTACAAGCATGAGCGAATGCTCGCAGGCGTTCAGTGTGATCATTTGCTACCACTACGTTAGTTACGTTCACGGGAAGAAAAAAGCGAAAATACAAATAGTAACCGAATGATATAAGATATTTATCTATTAATATCCTGTGTTTAAAATCAAAGAAGAGAAAATATATAACATAATAAGGGAGTGAAATCAGACCAAGAATTAATGGAAGCACTTCATTTAGAGAAGAATCAGCAGAATAAAAGTGATGAAAACTTAATGTGTGTTTTTCTTTGTCTTCTTTATAAAGGACTGAAAGAGCTCTTTTTTGATTTTGTGTTTCATACACATAAATAGTTTTGTTTTTTTCGATTCTTTTTAATTTATCAGATTCTGCTCTACTATATCTAAGGACTGCCATTAAAAGCGTATATATATATATAGCCAACCTTACGAAAAATGCTCCTCTTTTCTTACTTAATTGATCATCTCTATATCTTTCAAAAACATTTGGTTTTTTACTCTTAAAAAGCGAATTACTGTCTTCTACCACCTCAAATATATTCATTATACTTAGTGAAATGCCTTAGCTTTCTTTAATTCGCTGTAGTGCTTTTTATTTCGAGTGGAAAATACTGTACAAGGGTGGCCACCTGCAATTGCATTTGGAGGAATATCTTTCACAACTACACTACCCGCCTGTATTATCGCACCTTCACCAATTGTAACACCACCCAGAATGATAACTCTTGTTCCAATCCATACATTGTCTTCAATGGTAATGTTTTTTACTATATATGTATCATCATAGGGTATTTTAGTAGATTCATAATTATGAACATCTGTAATCATCAACAATTCAGGTCCAGAATGGAAATTATTCCCTATTATTACTTCGCCAAACCCTTGAATTTTCATACCATTGAAACTTACGTTATCTCCCAGAATCGTACTATTCGTTACGTAAGTTCGGCCGAGAGCCCGCACACGGCCTCTGTGTGATTTACACTGACGTTTAACAAGCCATGTATAAATGTAAATTAAAAATTTATTCCTAAACGCCTTTAGATTTCTGTATATTCTTAAGAGCATTAAATACACCAGCTTTATTTGAAGTAACTGCAACATGAACTAATAAATGCAACATACAAATCAAACTAACCAAAGCCACGCCTGATTCACCTAAGTAATCAAATAGCGCAAACATAGATATCCCGTAAACAACTAAATTCACCAAAGATGCCTTCAATATCAGTTGATTTTTAGCTGCAAAGAATACAAAGTTAGAGATGATTAAGTAACACCCTTGCACTAATGCTGTTATCATGAAAATTAATATAAGATCATGTCTTAGTATAAAATCGCCATTTACGATGAAGGAAAATATATAGTCATATAAAAAAATAAAAATAGCAAACCCCACAACAAGCGCACTCAAATGAAAAAATATGATTTTCTTTAAGTCACCCGCTGAATTTCTATCGTCTATTTTTAATTTATCGTAATAAAAGGGTTGAAGAGCTCTATTCAAGACAAACACACAGATAGAATAAATACTAGCAATCTGTAGATTTACAAAATAGACACCAGCGATAGCTGACCCAATTAGTGATGCAACTAAAAATCGGTCGCCATTAGTTTTGAACCAAGTTGATACATTATGAGGAACTAATGGAAGTGAATACTTTATCACTTCACTATATTCAGTCCAACTAGCAGCCCTAAGCTGGAAACTTTGCTTTCTATAGATATAAACATTAGAAAGAAACACTGTGCTCGCAACACCAAGTATTACTCCAAATATATATCCTTGCCAACCCAAACTAAAATAAACAATAAGAACAATAGCAGTACTCAGTGATAAAAATGTCGAAAAAAATTGTATGCAAGAATATGCAACGGCATTCTTACTAACTTGGAAATAAGCCTGAACAAAACCAAGCAAGACTTGAAAAAAAGAAAGTAGTAAGGTCGCAACAATCCATTTGTATTCTAACTCGAAAAAATTAGCTATGAGGCTATCAAAAAAATACATTACTAAGGCAATAGCACAAGCAGATACCAATGAAGCAATACAGGCACTATTGTATATACTAGAATATTCCAGCTTCTCTTTGAAATAATAAAAACGTGATATAGCGGCTTGTTGGCTCATACCAACAAAAATAACCAATAAGGCACTCAATGATAATATCATTGCATACGTGCCAACCTCTTCAGGGCTTAAATAATTCGTAATTATCGGTAATAATAAAAATGGGATTAATTTACTTAAAAACTCCCCTCCTGAATAAATCAGCACATTAGCAAACACTTTCACTCAACTAATCCACTAGCTCGAATGGGATCTTTAGCACTACTTTATGAACAATATTAACATTGTCAATATTATACCCCGTCGCATGAGCCTCCCCGAGTTCAAACAAGATATACTCATTAGGCCTAATAAGTTCACAATTGCGCTCGTTGGAAGTTAATAGCTGATAGTCATCGATTTCATTGTATGATGAAGAAATATTCATTTGACTATCATTTTTTAGAATAGAAATACACTCTTCACCCTCGACTAAGAAGTGAAGATCAAAATTTTTCTTATGTAGTTCATATTGAATTTCAGATTCAATAGATTTAGTCTCATAGCATATTTTAATTCCGAAAATACTCGTATTAGGAATACTAAACCGACCAAACTCAAGCGCAGAGAAGTTTTCTTTAGCATAATTTAACGCAGAAACGACCTCACTCTTTAACGAGGTTTCGAGTGTAATATATGAATATTTTCTCATTATTTATTTCACACTCGCTAAAGTTAAAATTTCATTTATAACTTTGGTAGTCTTTTCAATTTCGGTATCAGTTAAGGTTGGATGCACCAAAAACATGATACTCAATTCGCCTAACTCCTTTGCATTAGGTAAGCGTTTACTCGGTTTCCATAGCTTGTTGTCAAACGCTTTTTCCAAATATACTTCTGAGCAACTTCCTTGCATACAGGGAACACCTTTCGCACTGATTTCGCGTACTACTTTATTTCTATCCCACCCATCGTTGAGCTGATCAGACTTAACAAAGACGTAGCATTTGTACCATGCATGGACTACTTCACTAGGGGCTTCTGGCACTCTCAGCGCCTTGAATTTTCGACAGATTTCCAGAATATTCTCTGCATTACTTGTCCGTTGCTTTGTCCAAGATCGCATTCTTCTCAACTGAATACGGCCAATAGCAGACTGCATTTCTGTTATCCGCCAGTTTGTCCCGAAGCTTTCGTGAAGCCACCTAAAACCAGGAGGATGTTGGTGCTCGTAAACAGCATCCCAAGATTTACCGTGATCTTTGTACGACCACATTTTTTTCCAAAGTGTTTTGTCGTTAGTCGTTACCATTCCACCTTCACCACCAGTGCTCATGATTTTATCTTGGCAGAATGACCACGCTCCTATGTGCCCTATCGAGCCTACAGAACGCCCTTTATATTTAGCCCCATGAGCTTGAGCACAGTCTTCGATCACCCACAGTTTTTTCTCATTTGCTAAATCCATAATGGGCCCCATATCACATGGCCAGCCAGCAAGATGCACGCATATGATGGCCTTGGTATTTTCTGATAATACTGCGGATATGCTTTCAACAGTGATGTTCTGGCTTTCAAGATCAACATCTGCAAATATTGGAATAGCGCCAGCGTTTACAATACAGCTGACGGAGGCGAGAAAGGTTCGCGAAGTAACGATAACCTCATCACCATCACCAATTCCTAAAGCCACCAACGCCAAATCGAGCGCTAATGTACCGTTAGCTACAGCAACCGCGTATTTAGAATCAGAAAATTCAGCGAACTCCTTCTCAAATAAACGGCCTTCCTGCCCTGTCCAATAGTTTACTTTGTTAGAAAGTAGTACTGTTTTTGCAGCCTCAGCCTCTTCTTCAGTGAACGAAGGCCAAGGAGAAAATGGGGTATTCAGCACGTCTTGTTACTCCGAGAAAGGCGAATTAGATTATAAACACCAATTTGATAAAAAGAATAACTAACTCTTAGCCTTTGGCATGTATATTTCAGCCTCACCTGTAATAACCTTTCGATTATTCACTGTACAGAGAGTACTAAATATAACTTTTCTAGTTGTCACATCAACCTTTAACACTTCAACTGTCGCAGTGACGGTATCGCCAATGTAGACCGGCCGCTTAAACTGAAGACTTTGTGAAACATAGACACAACCGGGCCCGGGAAGACGCATACCAAACAAAGCCGAAAAAAAGCCGGCAGACATCAACCCGTGTGCAATTCTGCGGCCAAATCGAGAGGATTCAGCGTATTCTTCACTAACATGTACAGGGTTATGATCCCCTGATATACCAGCATATGCCTTAATGTCCGCATCCGAAATTGTCTGCGAATAACTGCTAGTCATCCCAATTTCTATAGCCTCAATTGGCACGCAACCAAAATTGAAAGTTGTCATTTATCCTCCCAAGCCTCTCCGTGCTAGTGGTTTGGCAGGATTCCCAATGACGACGGCACCTGCAGGAACGTTTTTCGTAACTACAGCCCCCATGCCTACCGTAGCTCCCTCACCTATAACTAGAGGGCGACCGGGCCTGCCTTGTTTAATGATCGCTCCAGTACCAATATAGGCACGGTCATTAATTTGAACATTCCCATTGCATTTTACACTAGGCGCAAACGTAACATAATCACCGATCTGACAGTCATGGCCAACATAGCTATATATATTCGCTTGAAATGAGCGTCCGATTTTAATGTTCGAAGTCAATGTAGTAAATGGACAAAGAATAGCACCATCCTTCAGTTCAACCTCGTCCAATATAATTGTGTTTGACGCCCTAACAGGAACAATCTCCATTCCTTTATCAATACATTTTAATTCCAAACTCTCTCTTATTTTAGCATCTGCAATTGCGACAACGATACCGCTACACCCTCTCGAGTGCTGTATATACTCTTCGAAACTATATACAGGATAACCATTGAGCTTAGTATCGTTACATCCATCATCTACAAAGCAGAGAGTTGAATCTGGGTATTGCTGGCGAACAAGAGGCATTACCTCTCGACCAAACCCACTTGCACCATATACGGCAATCTTTTCGAAAGTCATCTATTCACCTTGAAATATAAGCTAATAAATAATCATCTAAATAGATTATTAATTCTCATCTATTACATCACCACGTTGATATGAAACAGAAGCAGCCTTACCTAACAATATTTCTATTTGAGTATGACTGCCGGAACAAGTATGCATTTGAAGACAGAGGTTTTGTTCATTAAAGACACTCCCCTGCTCAATATTCGATGCTGCGACAACTTGCTTCTGACGATACCTATACTTAGTTTCAGCTTCCGTCATTGGTTGCCAATTTGAGGCCAACGAATCAGCAAGTCGATGAAAGCGGTGCATTTTCTGGACATACTTCTTTAGTGCGGCAGGACGTAAAGCCGACTGAGCGTCCGTTCTTTCATCTTCAAGCGTTAGGTGCTTCTCAAAAATCCTTATGCCTCTTGCATAAGCCATAAAACTTGACTCTAATGCCTCGTCACTTTGTGGCGCTGAATGATCGGCATAGCCAATTTTTAAATCAGGATAATGCGTCTTAAGGTAACTAATTCGCTGAAAGCAGACATCCTCGATGTCTGTTGGGTATGCTTGGAATCCATGCATTAACAAGAGACGCTGTTCACCATATCGCCCAATCAACGCTTTCACTTCTTCAAGTGTTCGGCCTCCGATACCAAAAGCGATCGTCTTGTCCAAGGATTCAACGGCTTGAAGCAATGCTCGGTCATTAAAGCTTACGGAGTGGATTTCCACAAAATCTACAGCCGGCTTGCTACACAGCAGCACCGCTGAAGTATCAAGTGGCATCATAAATATCTTCATCCCTAAAGACGCTGCATAATCAATAGCTTGACACCATTGAGACTCACTAAAACACCAACTTTTAGAGACGTCATAAGCATCAGATTTAGGGCTTACAAACTCATCTACATCAACTAGCACTTGAAATTTTATCGTGTCTGCACCACTTTCGACAGCAGCGTCAACAAGTCGTAATAAGTACTCAAAATCCCCTTCATGGTTGAAGGCTGTCTCAGCTATTATCAACATAGTTTGACGCCTCTAGAAACATGACTTGCTTCAATTCGCTTATTTTGGTCGTGCTGAAACTCTTCAAAATCAACGGTCTTACCATAAGGAAGCTTGACTTTAGAACTCCCTGAAATCTTCTTAAAGCGATCTGTACAATCATCTATCACTGAAAGTAAGGAGCTGAGCTTGATTGCATCCGCTCGACCTCCTAATTGTTCAAGCATTGCTCTGCCTGTAACTAAGTCGGCGGGTGTGTCGACGGTCAGACTGAAGTAACTATAGTCTTTATCCACTTTCAGTACGCCACAGCGATAACTATCAGGGGAAAAAGCGAATAGCATTAGATACTCACTTACTTCAGGATCTATCTTAGAATAAATATCTTTCAATGCTGAAACTCTAATTACTTCAGCAGTGACACCTATAGGTACATTTACCACTCTGCAATAATCTAATCGCTCTTCATAACAAAGCTTAATTTGCTGATCCAGGATATCGCAGGCGGTAAAGACGTTATCACCAGTGATTCGAATAACATAGTCAGCATCGGTTTGCGCAGCAACGTCAAGCATTCGCTCAATTACGGCAGTGGCTGCACCTCGGTAAATATTTATTTCATTTTTTGCAGCTACATCTTCCAGAATGTCGTCGCAAGATTCACTTGATGTGCACAAATAGGTTTCATCTACTAGTGAAGCTTTCTTTAAGCTAGTGCTAATTATGTCTAGCATTGAATCTCTATTGCTAGAATCAAATGTACGTAAAACCTTCAATGGGAGTCGAGTAGAAGTAGTTCGAGCGATAATGCAAGCGACCGTCTTCATATAATAATTCCTAAAGGACGTTGAAATTTCCGCTTTAAATCCATTATAGTTTAGCCAAGATCATTCCAATTAAGTAGCTCATCAGCTTCTTTATTAACCTTCATCACGCGCCCAATTATTTGCATTTCCATCTCTGGCGATATACCGGTACCAGGACGCTTGAAAGTAAAATCACTAGCCTGAATTATATGCCCCTTGGGCAAATCTCTAGTTAGAACAACAGAACGACGGAATTTTTCTTTTTTTGCTAATTCAGCTTTGGAAACTATCCGTTTTAAACTCCCCATTGCTGTATGAATATTACGCGACTCTTCACAAATAACTTTTAACTCAGCTGGATCGGCAGAGATAGCATGATCCCAACCAGGCAAATTTTTATCAATTGTGTAATGTTTTTCAATAACACAGGCACCTAGTGCAACGGATGCAAGAGGAAGTGCACTACCGATTGAATGGTCTGAAAATCCTATCGGATAATCATATGCCTTCATCAGCATGCTGATATTTGCTAAATTTACATCTTCCATTGCTGGCGGGTAAATTGAAATACAATGCAATATTACTATTTGCTGATTCCCCGTGGATTCAATGGCTGTAATAGCGTTATCAATCTCAGCCATGGTAGACATACCTGTAGAAATGATAACTGGCTTTCGTTTAGCGGCCACATGTTTAAGTAAGCGAATATTTGTAATATCCATCGAAGCTATTTTAAAAAAAGGGACATCTAACTCTTCTAATAAATCCGCTTCACCCTCGGAGAAAGGAGTTGAGCAAAATGCAACGCCTTTAGAATCACAATATAACTTGAGTTCATGGTGATCTTCAGTCGTTAGCGCATACTTATCAACCATTTCACGCAACGAACCAAAATGCTTCTTTTTGCAATCATCATAACTTTGGTTTCGATCATATTCTTCTTTGGAAACAAGTGAAGTAGGAGTCCAAGATTGAAATTTAACAGCATCAGCGCCACACTCCACTGCTGAGTCAATCATCGACTTAGCTAACTCTATATCACCATTGTGATTGGCACCAATTTCAGCGATAACGTAGGGACGCGAAAAGTTACTAACTTCACTATCCGCCAACTTGATTGTTTTACTTTTCATTACAACTCCTAAATTGCACTCCACCAGTACGCACTGGTACTATTAACAGTTGACAGCAATTTTTCTGTGAACACATCGCCATTGCTATCAAGTTGTTGTAGTAACTTATCATAATATTTTTGTTGCTTGCGATAGCTTAGTGACTCCCTGCGTAAGGCTCGCTTGTAACAATACTCAGACATAACTCGATAATGGATAGCCTTCACCTCTATCGTGCGTCGTAACTTTTCTGGTGTTAGCTGATTTGTAAAGCCAGCTGTATTCTGATCATAAATACGATAATAGGTACTGGTATCGACTTGTTTAGCTTTTAGGCCATTGAGTAACAATACACTAGCTAAAAACCAATCATAAGCAATCACATCTAATGGACAATCCATTTGACGAATTGCATTGGCGGCTAACTTTACATTAAGCGCGAAGTGAGAAAGGCCGACAAAATTGTGGCTAAACAATGTTTGTGCAGTTGTTACTTCCTTCGGAAGTTGACCATCAAAAAAATCACGCTGTGTATCAGATAGTAATCTGAGTCCTGTGTAATAAAAGCCTACCTTATCATCAAAATCAGCCTTAGTTTTCTCAACCCGATCCACCGCCATAACATCATCAGCGTCAATCAGAATCAACAGTTCATAGTCGTGAGAAAGTGCATAGCGAAGAGCCCAATCACGAGCATCAGGCAAACCTAAGTTAAGGTCATTGCTAACTTCTTCTCCATTAAAGCCATAAAAAGATAGTGGCTTGTTTAATCCATAATTAAATGCAAGAAGATCAAATTCGCGATCTGTTTGAGCATCTATTGAATCAAACAGCTCCCTTAAGTAAGGCGATGCCTGCTGATAGACATGCGTTATAACAATAGTTTTCACTTCATCTAAATCTCTGCACTTGGAACATAATCTCGGAGGAACTGGCGGGGACAAATTCTTCCTTCAAGGACTTCAACTAGTGAATCTATGACATTGGCAAACTCTAATTTTTCTTCTGATTCAGAACGCGAAATCATAATTTTTTCATTTTTTGTTCTATCGACCAAAGAATGATCGTAAAACAACTCCTCATAGAGCTTCTCACCAGGTCGTAAGCCAACATACTCTATGTTTGCAGCTGCGCCTGACAATTTGATCATATTCTTGGCTAAATCAGTAATTTTTACCGGTTCCCCCATATCTAGCACAAATAGCTCGCCACCTTCCCCACGATATCCTGCTTCTATAACTAAACGAGCAGCTTCTGGAATCGTCATGAAGTAGCGAGTCATTCGTTCATCAGTGACAGTAAGATTCTTCCCTTCTCTGAGTAATTGCCTGAAAATCGGAATAACACTGCCAGCAGAACCGAGAACGTTACCAAACCTCACAGCCATAAATTTGGTGTTTAGACTATTCATTGATAGTGAAATTAGTTCAGCCAATCGTTTAGAGGCTCCCATACAATTCGTTGGGTTTACTGCTTTATCAGTTGAAATCAAAACAAAACGTTTAACACTGAACTCTTGAGTAGCTCTCGCAACGACATATGTCCCATAGACGTTATTTTTCACCGCCTGTTGAGGGTAGCGTTCCATTAATGGTACGTGCTTATGTGCTGCACAATGAAAAACTATATCAGCTGGATTATCCTTGAAGACGTGTCTAATAAAAGATTCATCTTGAACTGAACCAATAACCGAATGAAAGTCAATTTCTGAATAATGCCTTTTGATGAAAAGTTCTAAGAGATAGAGTTCATTTTCATTAAGATCTATTGCTATAATTTTACTAGGATTAAAACGCGCGACTTGACGAACGAGTTCACTACCAATAGAACCTGCAGCCCCTGTTACAATAAGGGATTTACTTACTATCTGTTCTAGTAAAAACTCACTATCAAGTACGATTTCTTTCCTGCCAAGCAAATCTGAAACATCAACATTTTTTAATTGGTTGAGTATCGGATCTTCAAGGAAAATATCTAATGCTTTTGGGATTACTCGAATATCTACATTTTTTTCCTGGCAAAGGTTTGAAATTTCAAGAATCAACTCATCGTCAACATTTGAAATTGCAACAATAACTTCATGAATATTATTTTCGGCTAATACAGAAGGCAAAACACCGAGATCGCCAAGCACGGGTTTATGAAATATTTTTTTTCCCTTCAATTCTGGATCATTATCAACAAAACATACCAGGTTATATTTTTTAGGCTGTCTAGTTAATGCATCTCCAACTAATTTACCACCGCTTGACGCACCAAAAACAACAACATTTTTCATATAATGACCAAAATACGCAGTTAATTACTTTATAATAAAGAGAAGCTACAAACAGATATTCTTTTTTAGGTAATAAGGTAAAGACTTTAAAACTATCGAATTGAAATTAGTTATTGCTCATGCGTAACGTTATGCCGAACAAAACTAACGATTCGCCAAATATGCTGCAAGCTATAACAATAGAGGGTAAACACACCTAAAAAACCAACAAACATCATCCAGCTTGGAATAGTCATTAACTCTCCTGCTATACCAACACTTGCAAAAATCACTGCCAAAACTGTGATAATGAGTAAGGATTGACGCGCGCTAAAGCCTGCCCGCATAAAAATATGATGTAGATGATCTCTGTCGGGTTTAAAGGGGGACTGCCCTTTCTGCATACGGCGGTACATAATCGCCGCCATATCCATCAGTGGTATCGCTATAATCCATAGTGCGGTCACGGCTCTAAACGCAGGATTTTCTCCTTGGGAACCGGTCGCTAAAAGCCAAACAACAGACAGGCCGATAAACATACTGCCGGCATCGCCCATAAAAATTTTTTTAAATCGACCACCCGGCAAACCAAGATTAAATAGCAGATAGGGGAAGGTTGCTGTTGCTATCATCAGCGGAAATGTCGCTAACTGCTGGTCGCTATTAAACAAAAATAACAGTGCTAAGGATGTAAATGTGGTAATACTAAGTGAACCAACTAGACCATCAATGCCATCTACCATGTTAAAAGCGTTAATGGCGCCGAGCATAGCAAGATAAGTGAACGGAATACCCAGCCAGCCTAAGTGGATGTTACCTAACCCAACCAAGTCACCGAGATCTGCAATATAGGCATTAACACCAAAGATCATCAAACTAGCGATGAGTATTTGACCAACTAAGCGAACACGAACACTGAGGTCGTATTTGTCATCTAATACGCCAATAAATACCATCATGGCTGAAGCTATAATGTATATGCGCAGCTCTGCCGAATGGGGGAGCCAAAGTACCGAGGCGATCAAAACACCAATGAATGTCGATATGCCGCCCACCAGGGGAATATGGCCGACATGATTCTTTCTTTCGTTCGGTTTGTCGACTAAACCGACTTGTTCCGCCAGCGGCTTAAGTATTTTGATACTGAAAAATGAACATAAGAATGCGGTAAGCAATGACAATGTGATATCCATGGCTAACTCCCTGCTATGCCTTTGCTTGTGAATGACGCGAAGAATTCGGATCCATGCCACCTTCCTCTTTGGCGGGCTCTGAACGGGCGAAATGCCGAATTAAAACCACCATCACCCCGAACATCCCACCGAGTATAGTGCCCAACACACAAATTAGCGCACGTTTTGGCTTGGCTTTTTGTTCTGGAACAACTGCTGGGTCAACGGTCTTGAATACGTACTCTTCCCTCACCTCCGCAAGCATTACCGTTTTGGTCTGTTCTTCAATTAATTGGTAGAACACAGTTTGCATATCGGCCACTGACGTTTTTTCAAGCTGTGCTTCCAAGTATGCAATACTACGTTTAGCTTCATCAGTTTCTAAGTTTTTAAGGTGCTGATTGATATCTTTAACTAAAAGTTCAACCCACTGCTTTGCAACTGTCGGCGACAGATGTTCAACGGAGATAGTAACAAACGACGTCGCTTTATCCTGTTGCACCGATAGAGTTTTGGAAAAAGCCTCAAAGGCCTCCCAGGCTGAAGGAGGAGGTATTTGAGGGGGGTCTACTTGTCTCAACCAAGTTTGCGTTTGTATATCGTAAATTTCAGGGTTTATTGAAAGCTCACCACTAAGACGATCCCAGGATTTAGCTGCCATTAACGGCACAAGTAGATCATGGCGCTCTATAAAAGATTGAATAAAAGCACGAGATTTTAAAACTTCAATGGCCAGCCCTGTCTTATCTTCACCACCACCGCCACCTAGGTTAACCCCTGCTAGGCTTGCTAATCCGCCAAATTGCCCAGCCAATGCACGCAAACCACCTGCGCCGCCAGCACTTTCGGCGGGGGCGAGCAGTGCATCTGCTTTATAGATGTTGGGCTTGCTGATGGCGAATGCCACTGCGCCGACAGCAAAGATCGCCGTGATGGCGATGATTAGCAGTTTGCCGCGCCAAATGACGTTCCACAGTTCCCGCAGGTCTATTTCATCGTCTGCTGGTTGTTGCATGTAGGGCATCGGCATATAGCCTGGGTATTGGCCTGCATATGGCTGATTGTCGTTATTCAATGGTGCTGCACCTGATTGGAATGACGGCGACTGTTCTTGCCCGTTTGGAAGGGAAGTTGTCGCGGAAGAATGCGCAGGTGTTGTTTTGTTGCTTGGCATATAAATATCTGCTCAGTTTTATCTGCTGTTTATGTGCGTAGTAAATTAGTTTTTTGGGGAGGGCAAAAGCAAGCGCCCCCTCATCCTAGCCTTCTCCCACGAGGGGAGAAGGAACAAAAAGCATGAAGCGGTAAAGAACTAAATGCCCCTTACCCTTGCCCTCTCCGACAAGGGGAGAAGGTGTTAGAACTAAAAGCAAACACCCCTCACCCTCGCCCTCTCCCCTTGGAGAGGGTGCTTAAAGAAAATACGTTATAACGATGCGACTGCGGCTACGGCTACACCTGTCTGGTACAAGATCTGGGTGATGTTGGTCCAAAGCGTCAGGTTGTCCATGTACTCGACGTCTAATGGCACCACGATGGTGTCACCCGGTGCCAGTTGCATTGAACTGCTACCACTGAACCAGAATGATTTCTCAGGGATCATCACCGAGCCGTTGGCACGTATCACGTAAATACGGTCATCATCCGCTTGCTTCTTCAAACCACCGCTACGCGCGATATAGTCTTCTACCGTCAATCGGCCATCATACAAATGGGTAATAGGTAACTGAACTTGTCCTAATACATTCAAAGAGTTTCTAAACGCAGGCACCACCAGCTCATCACCCGGCTCTAAAGCGATATTGAATGCAGTGTTACCTTCCATCAGTGCTGGAATATCAACCACCATACGGCCAACCGGTTCGATGGTCGTAATGTCGTTCAGTAGCTGCTGAAGCTGATCATAGTCAACGAGCTGCCCTTGGCCAGCACCGCTACGCAAGCTCATCCCGGCTAACTCCGTTCTTAAATCTGATGCGATCTTGGTGAGAAATTTACTCTCCTGCTCTCGCACAGATGCACGCGTAAACACGCTACCATCGATGTGGGCATACTCCGTAAAGCCACCGGCGCGTTTAATCACATCCATCATAGTCTCGCCGCGGCGGATCACATAGGTCCCAGGAAATACCACCTCACCGCGCAGCACCACTTTCATCTCTTCTTGGTAATCCGGTAGATGGTGGATATTGATGCGGTCTTTGCTCTGTAAAATATGGTCTTGAGCATCATCGCCGCTAAGCGCTTGCTGCACATTAAAGGAAAGATGTTCGATGCTGACTCTGAAATCGTTTTCAACGCGGTTACGTGCCAATTCAGCTGTTAGGGTGAATGCCGACTCACTTAAACCACCAGCGGCTGTCACTATGTCTGAAATACGGCCATTGGCGGGCAAAGGATAAACACCGGGATTTTTAACCGCGCCATCCACTTCAACTAGCTGTATCGGCGCACCAGAGCGGCCTTGTGCCTGCAACTGATTAACGATAGGGAGTAGCAAGCGCTTGCGTGAATATTCATGGGCATCCTGATACGACAGCGTATTTCTATCCGCCTGCCCCGCCACCATCTGCTGTAGGCTTGATTCTTGGATACCCATACTGGAAAGCTTGGTTTGGATCTCGTCTTCCAGCTCTTGCCCTTGCAAACTGCCATCAACACCTAGGAATGCCACCAGGTATTCCCGCCAGAACTTGTTACTTTCAACGCGTTCTTCCAGTAACAACGAGCGGCGCTTTTGCAGTTGTTGTGGCGTTCCTGCAAGGTCTGACAGTGTCGTTGCTGCTGAGGACTTACGCTCGTAACGGCTAAATAGCACGATAGTATCTCTGGAAGAGAGCAGATAGTCTTGCTCGCCAGCTTTGCCACTCAGCACATCACCAGGGGAAAACTGCAGCACCTCGATATCACCGCGTACATTCAGTTCACGTACCACAAGGCCATAATCCAGATCCGCATAAGACATCAAGTCTGACGTACGGCTCTTTATCAGCGCTGATATACGCATATTTTCATTCCAGGCATAGAGGCCTGGGCGAGTCACTGCGCCCATCAAGGTGATTGAGCTGTCAAAGGATGAAGAAGCAGACAGCACACGAAGGAAGTCACCATCTTGCACCTTGCGCTTTAGGTCGCTGTCATTGGTCAGATCAAGATTATATGGCTTACGCAATTTAGAGCTGTCAATACGCTCTAAGACACTCTGTCTAGGATAAGCACCGGATTTAAATCCACCCGCAACAGTAATCAAGTCGCCAATGGTTTCACTGCCTTTGATCTCGTATATCGCGGGACGACGCACTTCACCGTCAACGCTAACGGTATCCCCTACAGGAGGAATAAACACCACGTCACCAGACTGCAGGCGCACATCACTGCTGGTATCGCCTTTAGTCAATAGGTCATAAAGATCTAAGGTTGCTACTGTCTTACCCGCGCGTTTGAGTTGGATATTACGCAGGGAACCAATGTCATTAATGCCGCCATTGACAAACAACGCATGGGTCATGGTCGATAAAGCACTAACGGTATAGGCTCCGGGTTTGTGCGCTTCACCGAGCACAAACACCTGTATAGAACGCAATTCACCTAAAGTGACATTAACGTTCACGCCAATGGTTTGGCGCTTAACTTCCTCTTTAACGAACTTCTTCAATTCACTGTAGGTAAGGCCCGCTACTTTTACTGGGCCTAACGAAGGAAAATCGATTGTTCCTTCGCGGGTCACACTGAATTCATGCTCAGCATCCTGCTTGCCATAAAGCTGGATATTAACCTTATCGCCAGGGCCGATAATATAGTTGCCCGGAACCAAGCTCATATTCGCGGGAGCAAACGTTGAGGGGCTACCAGCGAATAAGTCATAACCAAATGGCTTTAAAACATCGTCACTATCGCTAGAGGCCGGAGTATCACGATCCACATCGGGCTCAATCGCATTGCCCTGCTCATCAAACTGCGTACCTCTGGGGTAAACCAACGGCTGCTGCGCTTGAGTTTGTGCACTTCGTGCACCACCATTGAGCTGGTTGATATCAACACCATATTGCTTAGCCAACGCCTGTTGTTGTGCTTTAGGAAGACGTTTGAACTGTTCTATCTGAGCCTGCGAGGGGCTTGCAGCGACAGTCGGAAATACAACGCAGCTAATGACAGCAAAAAGGAAAGTACTGAATATCTTACTTTTTATCATGGTTTAAGGCGTTCCAGCTCGACGAACTCGTCAATAGTATTGATATAGCAACGAAGCGCTAACTTCAGTTCCTTTGATTGATGAAAGTTTACTACAGCTTACTTGGTTCTGTTAAGGCCAAAGGTAGGTATTTCAGACACGCTACCGCCCTTGGGTTACGGCCCCCAAATCGCCTTAACAAATTGAATTTTATATATTTAGGCCCACTACGCTGAGCTATTGCGCACAACCAACTCATTGTGACCGCGCGCATTCTACAACAAACCCGTCGCCGTATACCAATCGATGTCAAATTATATGACAGTTGATTTATCGGCTAAACGCGTCACGTTCTTATCAATTCATTGTTTCTGCAGGTGAATATTCTCAACGGATACCCGTTGCTGTTTACCAAGCAGATCAATCAACACAAATGCCCGCTGTTCACCATCTTCGAGCTGATAAAGCGCATCCAAACCTTTCAAGCTGCCATCAGTGATTACTACTTTATCTCCTGACTGCGGCGCACTGGCGTCGATCTGCGCAACCATTTCCCCGCAGCGTTGTTTTATTTCATCAATTAACTGATCTGGCACGCTCGACAAATGGTTACCAAAACGGACAACAGCACTGACTCCGCGTGTCGATTGGATAGTTGTTAGCGCAATGAGCTGAGGGTTGAAACGAGCGAATATATAGCCGGGGAAGAGTGCTTCAGAAGCTGCGGTGCGTTTACCACGGGAGATTTTAGTTACGGTGATTTTCGGAAAATAGGCCTCAACGAGCTGCAACTCTAGGTTATCAACAGCACGTTGCTCTTGCCGAGCTTTTACCTTTAGCAGAAACCAATTTTCCAACTGAACAGACGACAAACAAAACTCCTTGGCTTGCGGATCACTGCACCTGACAATAGAAAGCCGATGTAACTATAGGCGCTTTTGGAAAAAAATGAGCCGCTCTTCCCTGTTGCGCGGAGTTTAACAAGAGTTTTGACCGTGGTCGAGATGTTACACGCTTTGCTACTTAAGAATTTACCGAATTATCCCTGATATTTGATTTTGATAGCCGCTGCACTTGGTACTCACCCGGTAGCTGTAACTATTTTGTTCTGAAGAGTACGATTACCGAAAGTTAGCAAAGGGCATTAAAGTCACTTTACCCTTGTTGGAGAGAATTGAGGACGAAGGGCTCAGATGGAAGATAGGAGATAGGAAGATAGGAGGCAATAAGTTACATATCTAATTGCGCATTAATCACCTCTAGCACACCTTGTAAATTTTCGATCACCTCATTGTTCCAGAAACGTATCACATGAAAACCCAGCCTCTGTAAATAGGCTGTTCTGACCTCATCATAGTTGGCCTGCGATATATGCTGGCTTCCATCAAGCTCCACAATGAGGTGACGCTCTAGGCAAACGAAGTCCACAATGTAGCGGCCTAAAGGAACCTGACGACGAAATTTGCAACCTTGTAGTTGCCTTGCGCGAAGCTTTGACCAAAGTTGCTTTTCGACGTCAGTTTGGGCTTTTCTTAGTGCGCGAGCTTTTAAATGTAATGGTGAAGAGATGATTCCATCCTTGGAGTATTTCTAGCCGTCGTCTGAGTATAGCCGTTTGTAGCAGCGCTGATGGTTACAACTTCTCACACCGTAGCAGAAGTCGAAAACAAAGGAGTTAGCATAGAGCAAAGAGCAAAAGTCCCCTCACCCCGGCCCTCTCCCCTTGGAGAGGGGGCAAAAGTGTGCAACCGGAACATAGGTAACATTTTAAACCGGCAACATGGGTTACACCTTTTCAAAGGCTGAGTAACGCCATTCGGTCAGTTGCTGAACCTTCATTGTCTCGTTGAATGAATTAGACTATGGGGTAGTCTCCCCCAGGAGCAAGGCAAAACTCGTTCGTGGTTGGCTTTTTTGTTTACCTCTTCTCCCTTAGGGAGAAGATTGAGATGAGGGGGCTTTTGCTGTTGCCACTAGATACTGACGGTATCAGCAAATACTAACCTTGATGTCTCTGCGCCACCGATAATACTTATTCTAGTATCAAATACCCCTCACCCCAGCCCTCTCCCCTTGGAGCAGAGCAAAACTCGTTCGTCGTTGCCTTGTCTGTTTACCTCTTCTCCCTTGGGGAGAAGATTGAGATGAGGGGGCTTTTGCTGTTGCCACTACATACTGGTGGTATCAGCAAATACTAACCTTGATGTCTCTACGCCACCGATAATACTGATTCTAGTATCAAATACCCCTCACCCCAGCCCTCTCCCCTTGGAGAGGGAGCAAAAGCTTATCGTGTCGCTGAATGAATTAAACAATGGGGGAGTCTCCCCTAAGAGCAGGCAAAATTCGTTCGTCGTTGCCTTGTCTGTTTACCTCTTCTCCCTTGGGGAGAAGATTGAGATGAGGGGACTTTTGCTGTTGCCACTGCATACTGGTGGTATCAGCAAATACTAACCTTGATGTCTCTGCGCCACCGATAATGCTGATTCTAGTATCAAATACCCCTCACCCCTTGGAGAGGGAGCTAAGATGTACAACCGGAACATAGGTAACATTTTAAACCGGCAACATGGGTTACACCTTTTCAAAGGTTGAGCAACGCCATTCGGTCAGTTGCTCAATTTTCATTGTCTCTTTGGATGATTTTGGCACGGGGTACTCCTCTAGGAGCAGGGCAAAACTCGTTCGTCATTGCCTTGTCTGTTTACCTCTTCTCCCTTGGGGAGAAGATTGAGATGAGGGGGCTTTTGCTGTTGCTACTATATAATGGCGATATTTCAACAACACTGGCGCCAAACACTCGTATAAAAAACAAGCTACACGGCTATGTTACAGGCTCGCTCTAGCGCTAAACCATTGAGTTGACACTACGGGCTTCGCAAAAATACGCTTACTTGACGCGCTTGATTGATTTTATCCCCCCTTTCTAGGTAAGGTTGCAGCGATTTTTCAAACAATAACTATATAAATAATTCTAAATATTACTCCTCCAGGGTGAAAAAACATGAGCAACACACCTTCTCAGGGAACCCTACTTGGGCATCCTAAGGGGCTTTTTCTATTGTTCGGTACCGAACTATGGGAACGCTTCAGTTACTATGCAATGCGCGCCATTCTCGTACTCTATCTAGTTGATAAGGTCAGCGGTCAAGGCGGTAATGGTCTGGGCTGGACCGAACAAGACGCCATCAGCCTTTACGGCACCTTCACTATGTTGGTTTACCTGACACCCCTGATTGGTGGATGGTTGGCTGATAACCACTTAGGTCAACGCAAGTCGATCCTCATCGGTGGCTTTTTAATGGCCATGGGCCAGTTCACACTTGCCATGCCACATGGCTGGTTTGTAGGCCAGGAAAACACTGTTTTCTATGCAGGCTTAGCCCTACTTATCTGTGGTAACGGTATGTTCAAGCCGAACATTTCAACCATGGTTGGTGATCTGTATGAAGATGGCGACCATCGCCGTGACGGTGCATTCACTATCTTCTATATGGGCATCAATATCGGTGCTTTCCTTTCCGGTATTTTGGTTGCCAGTGCTTATCAGTCGTTCGGTTATACCGAAATCGTTAACGGCAAAGAGATCTTCGTAAACAACTACCAGGCAGGCTTTGCTGCTGCGGGTTTCGGTATGCTGCTGTCTCTGGTTATTCAGGGCATTTTTGCTCGCAAACTGCTGGGTGACATCGGCACAGTGCCGGTAGCAAAACTAAAAGCAAACCAAGCAGCCAAAGATGAAGGTCAGACAGGTCCTCTGTCAAAAGTTGAGCGTGACCGCATCAAGGTAATTTTCGTATTGGGCTTATTTACTATCGTATTCTGGGCAGGCTTTGAGCAAGCTGGCGGCCTGATGAATATCTACGCAGATAAGTTTACCGACCGTATGGTTGGTTCATTTGAAGTGCCTACGGCATGGTTCCAGTCCATCAACGCCTTCTTTATTGTGTTGTTTGCTCCTATTTTTGCCAGCCTGTGGATTAAGTTGGGCGATAAAGAGCCTAGCTCGCCAGCCAAGTTTGCCCTCGGTTTATTTCTATTAGGTCTTGGCTTCCTATTCATGGTTGCTGCATCTATGCAGATCGCCGGTGGCGACGCCAAAGCAAGCCTGTGGTGGTTAGTCGGTGCTTACCTATTCCATACACTGGGTGAACTTTGCCTTAGCCCGGTAGGACTATCCATGGTAACCAAACTAGCCCCTGTGAAACTGGCCAGTCTATTTATGGGTCTGTGGTTCACCTTTGCTGGCATAGCAAACAAAGTTGCTGGCTTTGTGGGCTCCTTTATTGGTGTACACGGCAATGGAGAAGCCTTTAGCAGTCAGTGTACCGCACAAGGTATCACCGACGCTGTTAAGTTGACCGAGTGTGTTGATGGCTTAAAAGAAGCAGCGATGATCGACAAGTCTTTGTCTATCTTCATCGGCTTGGTGATCACCGGTGTCGTGTCAGCAGTTATTTTGTACCTGATTTCAGACAAGCTGATTGATTGGATGCATGGTGCAGAAGACTCTCATCCAACCACAGAAGATGAAGCGTTGGAAGAAGAGATGCAAGTGACAGGTACACACGAAGCGATGCCTGAAACCAAGCGTTAATCTCCAATAGAGCGATTTACGATTGCTATCGAAGCCCCGCAAAGTGCGGGGCTTTTTGCTTTCTAATATACCCTATTTAACCTCTTCTCCCTTGGGGAGAAGATTGAGATGAGGGGACTTATTCTTTTTAATGCGGCAGCATCAGCAAGCGCCAACCTGGATCTATTTGCGTTACCAATAATGCTGGTTCTCGTTTCAAATACCCCTCACCCCAGCCCTCTCCCCTTGGAGAGGGAGCAAACAACAGAGATTAACGACTAAGCGCTACGACTGACGAGGGAGCAAAGCTTATCGCCTTGCTGAACAAATGACGTAAGAGAGAAAAGTCCTCTTAAATAGGGAGCAAACCTCGCTCGTCGTTGCCTTTAGCCTCTTCTCCCTTGGGGAGAAGATTGAGATGAGGGGACTTTATCTTTTTAATGCGGCAGCGTCAGCAAGCGCCAACCTGGATCTATTTGCGTTACCAATATTGCTGACTCTCGTTTCAAATACCCCTCACCCCAGCCCTCTCCCCTTGGAGAGGGAGCAAAGCTTATCGCCTTGCTGAACAAATGACGTAAGAGAGAAAAGTCCTCTTAAATCGGGAGCAAACCACGCTAATCGTTGCCTTTAGCCTCTTCTCCCTTGGGGAGAAGATTGAGATGAGGGGACTTTTTCTTTTTAATGCGGCAGCGTCAGCAAGCGCCAACCTGGATCTATTTGCGTTACCGATAATGCTGGTTCTCGTTTCAAATACCCCTCACCCCAGCCCTCTCCCCGTGGAGAGGGAGCTAACAACAAAGATTAACGACTAAGCACTATTACTGACAAGGGAGCTAGCTGCTGAGAACAGCGGCTAAGCTTCATACTAACTCTGCGCTCTGTCATAATGCGTTGCGGTTCACAGGAGCAGTTATGACAATACATTTTACTTTGGCAAAGCATCCACTATTACGCGATTTTCGACCCACAGATCGTCTCGCTATATTTTCCCTTGCCTATATGGATGTGAAAGGTTGGCCCAAATTGGCTGTGAACATCTTTAAGCTGGCTCTTTTGATCCCACCATTTCTGTGGTTAGCCAATATTGATGTCTGGTGGCAAGCATTACCCGTCGTGTTAGCGATCCCGCTTTACCCCCTGCTGACTCGCCCTGTGCAGCTTTGGGCAGTGAGTGAGTTGCTACCGGCGGCAATTAAAACCCATCAACAGCAAATGGCATCAAATTAGTGTTGCGCTAAGTTCTGAAACCATAAAGCCCAGCAATCGCTGGGCTTTGTGGTTAAATATGACGAGATAAACTTATCTGTTCAAATCTAGGGGGATTTCCAACTCAAAGGTCGAGGCCGTCGATAAAGTCGTCAAATTCCTCTTCCTGTTGAAAATCTTCCGGCACGTTACCGTCATGAACTTTCCACTCCATGTGCTTGAAGTAGGCTTCACGCACAAATGCATAAGGATCCAATGAGTCATACAACAGCTTTTCCTGACTCATCAACTCAGCACGTTTATACAGGCCGCTCATCAATCCTTTGATCAGCTTTTGCGTAAAGCTAAGCCACGATAACGGTGGATACATGTTATCAACGTAATCACCCACCTCTTCCCGCACCGCGGTCGGGCCTAGCACCGGAAACATCAAATAGGGGCCATTACCGACACCATAAAATGCCAGTACTTCACCAAACTCATCCTGCTTGCGCTCCATCCCCATACGTTCTGCAACATCGATGGTGCCTAATAGACCCACCGATGTATTAATCACAAACCGCCCTGCGCTATTGCCGGCATCAGAAAATTTACCCTGCAGCGTATTATTCACTGTGCTCGATGGCTCGTTGAGGTTCTCAATAAAATTATTGATGCCATCTTTCATCATATCCGGCACGGCATGGACATAAACAACGGCCGTGGGACGGAACAGGTACTGATCGAGGAAGTTAAAGTTAAAGCGCCAGATCAGACGGTTAATCCCTTCGATAGGGTCGCGATCATCGTCATAGCGGGCATCCAACCAGGGATCCTGATACGCCGTCTGCGGCAGATCGGGCACACTGAACTTGGCCGCAAAAGCGGGTTGGCTGACAACGCCAACCGCACACAAGAGGGCAAGGGTGATCACCCGCTTGATTTGTTTCATCAACATCATTGAAAACGTATTTCCCTAACTTTAAAAAAACGTCGCGTATTCGCGCTATTTAGTGCTTGGTATTAATTGTCACACTGGTGGCATGTGGCTCACCATTGAGCGACAAGGCATCACCGATCCCTTCCAGTTCACCTGCGGACAATTTGACATCCTGATCCACCGATATCCGCGCAGTAACATACACTTCTGGAAAACTGGACAGCTTCATCGCTGGCATCATCGCATCACTATCCGATAAAACGACTTTAACTGGAAAGTTACCCAACGGCATTCGCTTAACAGCCAATGGCATCGGCGGACCATCTTTCGCCCGAGCAAACACCACCAAATTACCATTCGTTGGTAACTGACTACGCAGTTCCGGGGCAAGCTTGACCACCACAGAGAGTTGCTGGCCTTGCACCTCTTTAGATTGAGGCGCAGCTGCTTCTGCCACGGGAGTCGATTTACTAGCCGGAGCAGCGGGTGAAGCTGCTGGTGATGCCGCACCGCCTTGGGCTAACTGCATCTCCACCATTCGCAAGGTGCGCTCGATGGTTGCTTTACGCGGGTCGTCCGCTGGCAGCAGCGTGGCCATTTTCCGCCAAACTGTTGCTGCAGTTCCATGATCGCCCTGCTCAAATGCTTGAAATGCTTTTAATGATAATGCATCCAGATTATTAGGTTCATGGGCGATCAACGCATCGAGAATGCGGGCACCACGATGAACCACCTGCGGATCCTGCGCATACATCGCCACTTGCGCGTAACCCAACGCTACCGATGGGTTAGTTGGTGCTAACTCATAGGCGCGTTCCATCGATGCCATCGCCAGCTCACCATCATTCACCGCCATACCGACACGACCAAGTAGCAACCAGACCGAGGGATCATCCGTTGGTTTGTGGTGCAGTTCGGTACGCAGGGCTAAGGCGAAATCACGCATATCTGTTTCAGAAAGCGCCTCCCCCTCCTGCATCACACCGCGTTGGATATACTGCTGCAGTTGACTGTGAACATTTTGCCAATGGGTCACCTGCTGATACGCACCAAACTGCCAATACCAAATCGCTGGCACAGCAACCAGCATAACCACACCGATGCCCCAGGCCAGCAGATGCTTGTCGCTACTAGGTGACTTCACGGGAGCGCTTAGATCACTATCAACGTCATCCAGCAGACTGGATTTCAACTCTAATACCATGGCATCAAAACTGGCTTGCTCTAATTCACCGTTGGCCAGCTCAGCTTCCAGTTCAGTCAGACGCTCACGATAAATGCCTTTATTCAGTTCCGCCTGTTGTCGACCGTCCCCCACCAGCTGCTCATCGTCAGCTGAACTTTTATAGCGTCGAAGCGCAGGAAACAGCAGCACAAGCGACAAAACCACCAAGGCTACGGCAGCGATCCAAAACAGTGTCATTACTTTTCCTTATTGGCCGAAGTGTTTGGCGAATCCGCTGCAGCAGGTGTGGAACTCGACGCACTGGGTATCGCCTCACCTAACAGCTTCTGAACTCTTTCATCATCGATCTGGATCTCGCTACGCTGTGATAGTTTCCGCCCGGCACGAACACGCCATACCACAACGAAACCAGCGATCAGTATCAACAAAATCGGTCCAGCGATGATTACGGACGCCGCGGAGGAAGGCGGCTGGTAATGCACAAAATGGCCGTAACGAGCCACCATATAGTCCACCACCGCTTGCTTGTCCTGACCTTCGCTAACCATCTCATACACCTTGGCTCGAAGATCCTGCGCCAATGCCGCATCGGAATCAGCGATATTTTGATTTTGGCATTTCGGGCAACGCAGCTCAGCGGCGAGTTCGCGGAACAGGGCTTCCTGCTCATCAGACTGAAACTGATAGGCTTCAATCGCGGCACTGACAGGGAATACCAATAGTGATAATGCGATAGCCAGCAGTTTAAGCGGCTGCATCAATCTCATTCTGGGCTGCATTATTTAGCCACCTCACGCAATCCTCGAGTTAACGACGCTTGTGGTACCGTCTTTGATTGGCTCGCTTCACGGTACAGAGGCTCCAATAACGCTTTCCAATTACGCGCGTTAACGTCACCAACATGGCGATATACCACCACACCATCAACATCGATAATGTATGTTTCCGGCGCACCATAAACCCCGAGATCCAACGCCAGTGTGCCCCGCACATCCAGCAGATTTACCGCGTAGGGGTTACCCAGTTGGGCTAGCCATTGCTTGGCTTTTACCGGGTCATCTTTGTAATTAAGACCGATGATATGAACGCCAGTCGCCGCCAATTCATTCAAAAAAGCATGCTCAGCACGGCAAGTGGGGCACCAGGTAGCCCAGACATTCAGCAGCGTCGGCTGTCCCGCCAATACCGCTTGATCACGGATGACGCTTGGTTGATAAAGATCTGGCAGTTTGAACGCCGGCACCGGCTTGCCCACAAGCACCGACTCCAGCTCCCTTGGGTCAGAGAACAGTCCGCGCATTAAAAATGCCGCCAAGCCTAGGAACAGCAAAAACGGGATAAGAAAAACGAATAAACGCTGCTGACGGCTCATACTGCCTGCGCCTCCGTGACTTTAGTTTCATCACTTTTAGATGAAGCAGGCGTAACCACTGTTTTTTTCGCCATACGGTAACGACGATCCATCAACATCAGTAAGCCACCCAAAGACATCAGCAATGCCCCCGCCCAGATCCAGCGGACAAATGGCTTGTAATAGATACGTACTGCCCAGGCACCATCGGTTAACTCTTCGCCCAGCGCCATATACAGATCACGGGTAAAGCCAGCATCAATTGCTGCTTCTGTCATAACCGAGCGTTGTACAGGGTAAAAACGCTTCTCCGCCACCAAGGTGGTCAACTGTTTACCGTCCTCGAATACCGTAAGTATGCCCGCACTGGCGCTATAGTTTGGTCCCTGAACATCCTTAACGCCCTCAAAACGAAACTGATAATCGCGCATTTCAACCGTGTCGCCCGGCACCATACGGAGATCTTTTTCAATGGTATAGCTGCTGGTCAGTGCAATGCCTATCAAGGTCACGGCAAAACCCAAGTGCCCCAAAACCATTGCCCAGTGGGAGCGGGTCAAGCGGGTTAAACCGCGCAAACCGTCATTCTTCACCCCGATACGTAGGCGGATCTCCTGCACAGTGCTCAAGGTGACCCATAGCGCCAGGGCTAGCCCCAACACCGCATGCCAAGGCATGCTATCGGCATAGATCACCGGCAACACAAAGGCTAATAACAGTGCCATACCGCCAGCAATGGTCAAAGGCATAGCCAAAGGCGACCAAGCTTGACGACGCCAGCGGGTCAAAGGCCCGATACCTAACAAAATGGCAAAAGGGATCACCAAAACGGTAAACATATCATTAAAGAATGGCGCACCAACGGAGATACTTCCCAGCCCTAACTCTTTGTAAAATAGAGGAAGCAAGGTACCAAGCAGCACCACTAAGGTTGCAGCCGTGAGAAATACGTTATTACCGATCAGCATGACTTCGCGGGAAAACAGTTCATAGCGACCATGGCTTTTCACTTCACTGCCGCGCCAGGCAAACAGCACTAATGAACCACCAATCACTATCCCCAAGAAAGCAAGAATAAACAGACCCCGCGCCGGATCACTGGCAAAGGCGTGAACCGACACCAGCACCCCAGACCGCACAAGGAAGGTACCTAACAGGCTTAGCGAAAACGCCGAGATCGCCAGCAGTACTGTCCATGCCTTAAACACACCACGTTTTTCTGTCACCGCCAATGAGTGGATCAATGCGGTGCCGATTAACCAAGGCATAAACGAAGCATTCTCTACCGGGTCCCAGAACCACCAGCCGCCCCAACCTAGTTCGTAATACGCCCACCAGCTGCCCAAAGCGATGCCTAAAGTAAGGAATATCCATGCCGCCATTGTCCAAGGACGCGACCAGCGAGCCCAGGCGCTGTCTAAACGCCCTGTCATCAGCGCGGAAATAGCAAAGGCAAAAGCCACGGAGAAACCCACATACCCCATATACAGCAAGGGCGGATGGATAATCAGCCCCACATCTTGCAACAACGGATTAAGATCCCGTCCATCGATAGGGAAGATTGGCAGTAAACGGTCAAACGGATTAGACGTGAGTAAGACGAACAGATAGAAACCTATCCCCACCATACCCATCACGGCCAGCACACGTGCAACCGCATCAAGCGGCAGGGCGCGACTAAACAGGGCAACGGCGGCTGTCCACCCCGACAGGATCAGCACCCATAGTAATAGCGACCCTTCATGGGCCCCCCATACGGCTGACACCCGGTAATAAACAGGTAACGCAGTATTTGAATTGTGCGCCACATAGGCAACGGTAAAATCGTTGTAGACAAACGCCCATACCAGACACAAAAACGATACAAACGTAAACGCAAATTGACCCAATGCCAGCGGCCTTGCCAGTTTCATCAGCCCCTGTTTTTGGGTTAGCGCACCATACAACGGATAACTGGCTAACAAAAACGAGAGCGTCATCGCGATGATCAGGGCAAAATGGCCAATCTCTGGGATCATGACTAGCTCTCCGTGTTGCCGTAATCAGACTTCATATGATCCATGCCTTTAAGTGCTTCAGCTACTTCAGGCGGCATATACTCTTCATCATGCTTAGCCAGCACTTCGGTCGCCTGCACGGTATTAGCATCTAGCAGTACGCCCTGCGCGACAATCCCCTGCCCTTCACGAAAAAGATCCGGCAAAATTCCATCAAACACCACGGTGGCCACAGGGCCGGAATCAATTACGTCAAAACTGACTTTCAGCGATTGTGGATCTCGCACCACAGAGCCCGGCACCACCATGCCACCAATCCGCAGCCTTTGGCCGACGGCCGGCTTTTCCAGATTAGGGCCTTTACCGTTAACCAGCTCACTAGGGGTATAGAACAGATCGATATTCTGATTCAACGCATACAGCATGAGCGCAATCACCGCTCCGGCACCAGAGATGATAGCAATGGCCGTTAATAGGCGCTTTTTACGTCTTGGATTCATAGGGCGCGCTCCAGTTTCTGTGCTTGGTTACGACGAACATCTCTAGCCATTCTCGACATAATCTCTTTCTTTAACGCTTTCTTTGACCAAACAATCCATCCCACCATGGCCAATAAAACAACGGCCGATAATGCAAAAGAGGCGATGATATAAGCATCATGGATACCGGTTTGCAGGCAATCACCGATCACTGGTGTCATAACGGAGCCCCCTTCTCATTTGTGTTTGCGCTGGTGTCACTGATTTTTAATACCTTAGCGACCCACGGACGGTTAGCTTCCCGCCGCAATATCTCATTACGGAAATTGGCCAATCCCATCGCGACCATCACCAACGAGATCGCCAGGATATTGATAAGCAAGGGCCACAACATACTGCTATCCATGGATGGTTTTTCAAATTTACTGATGGTGGCACCTTGATGCAGCGTGTTCCACCATTCGACGGAGTAATGGATAATAGGTAAGTTCACCACCCCAACCAAAGCTAAAATGCCGGCAGCGCGTCCGGCTAAGGTGCGATCGGGAAATGCGTTATATAAAGCAATCACGCCGAGATAAAGAAACAGTAGGATAAGTTCGGAAGTGAGTCGGGCATCCCAGATCCACCAAGCGCCCCACATCGGCTTGCCCCAGATAGCCCCCGTTGCCAAGGCTATCACGGTAAAAGCTGCGCCTACCGGCGCAAATGCCGCCACCGCATAGTCGGCCTGACGGATCTGCCAAACCATGCCCACCAACGCAGCGATCGCCATCGTCACATAAGCACCCATGGAGATAAACGCCGCAGGTACATGGATATAGATAATGCGGAAACCATCACCCTGTTTGCAATCCGTTGGCGTAAAGCCTAACCCCCATACCGTACCAATCAGCAATAGCAGCGCCCCCGGCACCATAAACCATGGCAACATACGACCGGCCAGTCGGTACGCATTTTCAGCTTTTGCGTAAGGGTGTAACCATTTCCACATAGCATATCCTGATATAACGGGTGGCTAGATTTAACGCTATCAGCGTTAGCTATTACTTACTTTTAATCCTGCGGCAGTCGCTATGGGTGCCAGAACCAAAGCACCGACGAAAAACGCAGTCAAAATCGCTAATTGGCCATTGTATGGCATATTCAAACCCGCAGCATCTATCGCCGACGTAGCAAAAATTAACACTGGGATATAGAGCGGCAAAATCAGCAAACTCACCAACACGCCGCCGCGACCAATCCCAACCGTTAATGCCACACCAATAGCGCCGAGCAGGCTCAATGCTGGTGTGCCGATCAATAACGTCAACACCACAGCTTCAAACGTGTTGAAATCTAACCCCAGCAGCACTGCCAGCAAGGGTGACAGCAAAACGATAGGCAGACCGGTTAACAGCCAATGGGCAGTGACTTTCGCCAACACCATAATGCTGGCGGGAATCGGCAACAACAGCATCTGTTCCAGCGTACCATCGAGAAAATCATCCCGGAACAGACGCTCCAAGGCCAACATAGAGGCCAACAAAGCCGCTACCCAAACAATTCCAGGGGCCATACGTAGCAACAGATTTGGCTCAGGCCCGATACCAAGGGGAAACAGCGTGACGACAATCAAGTAAAACAACAGCGGGTTGATAATATCCGCTTTACGTCGCAGGGCGATTTTTAACTCACGGCCGATAAGATAACGGTAGGTCGCTAACAACTTATTGCACCCCACCTGAAACGAGTACTTGCTGAGGGGCCGGTTCAGATCCTGTTCCCGCCCCGGCAACGTCTTCCACAGAGCTGCCCAGCATCAAACGACGAACCGGCACCGTTGGCATGTGCAACTCTTGATGGGAGGTCATAATGATTGCACCGCCTTGCTGCAGGTGGGCGGCAAAGTGTTGTTGCAAGCCTGCAACACCTTGCTTGTCCAATGAAGTAAATGGCTCATCTAAGATCCACAACTTGGCACTGCTAAGCCACAACCGTGCCAAAGCAATACGACGCTGCTGTCCAGCACTTAGCTTACCGGCAGGCATATCCTCATAGCCGGCCAAACCAACTAAAGCCAACATCTGCCACAATGACGCATCCACTTTTGCCGGGGCGACCTGTTGGTAGAACTCTAAATTCTCCAACGGCGTCATCTCTTGTTTGATGCCTGCTTTATGGCCAAGATACAATAACTGGGAAAAGTAACCTTCACGATCGCTGTCAATCGCTTCGCCGTTAAACAGAATACGTCCTTGCTGCGGTTGCGATAACGCTGCGAGAATGCGCAACAAACTGGTTTTTCCTGCACCATTAGGGCCTTCGATCTGCAATAACTCACCACTACCCACAGCAAGATCAAGTGACTGAAACAGTAACCTATCGTCTCTTATACAGCAGAGCCCCGTCGCTTCCAGCATTACTCAGAGTTATCCCAGTTAAGAATTAAAAATCCCACCCGATGTTAACACAGCCCGTACCGGTAACAAGGCTACAAAATGTATGGACATTAAGGAGTGAAAACGTCGTCACAGTCAAACTGCAAATAACCGATCATTGCTCTTACTTCACAAGCACACTAGGCTAGCGATATGAGTAATGAGATCCCACCATCGCCGCCCCAATCAAGCAAGCTGTCAGCATCCGCTGCGGCTCTTGGCCTTGGCGATAATCAGGCTGGGATCGCCTCCAATAGCGCTAAACTGGCCAACGGCACCTATCTAGCGACCGGCGCGTTAAGTTACCAGCAGGGTCAATGGCAACTAACAACATCAGCCAACTCAGCAGCAGCCACAGGCCACGGCCAATCGACCGCAACCAACAACGAAAAACCATTACCCCTGCCCGGCAATACAAACCTGCCCGCACCGATTAAACAAGCGCTGCAATCAGCCACGCAACAACTGGTAAGTTCAAATGCTGGCAATCCAGCACTGACAGCAACACCGGGGCAGCTTCAAGCCACACTGGCGGTCAATATTGAAATCAAAGTCACTGGCCAGCAGGTCACTGTAACACTGCAACTTCCGGCACAAGCAGGACAAGTTGTGCTGCCATTAACGCTGACGGATAAACAAGCACAGAGCTTACTCAATCAACTCAACCAAGGTGCCCAAAGTGTCGGCTATCAACGGCCCAGCCTCCACCCGACGCTTCAGCAGCCAATGCAGGGGCAACCCTCAGGACAGAACCCACAGCAAGGCATTCTCTCTTCACTTTCTCCGGCACAACTAAAAACCCTTGCCAGCATGTTTACCGTCACGCAAGCCGACCAACGTTGGCAAGTAACGATGAATCAAATCACCACGGTACTGCCTCCGGCAGCCCAGGCGCAGTTACCAGCAACACTCCCTCTCGCCCCCGAGTCTGCAACATCACTGCCGAAAGTGGAGATAGCAAACGTAGCGGTGATGCCAGCAAAAACCGTAGGCGAGGCGCTTAAGCAGATTGCAGTGTCATTACGCTGGCAGCAGCCGAGTCAACCTGTGGCACAATTTCAGTTAGCCAAAGAACTGGCAGGCGCACTGCTAGGAACGGAGGCCAAAGCCCAGCAATTGAACCTCCCCTTGCAAACAAACCGCGATGGTGGGATCGCAATCCAACTGCCTAACGGTCAGGCGCAACCTCTGCCCAAAGAGCTCCAAGCACAACTTACCAGTCTCGCCGTTTTACCTAAGCAACTGACGATCGTAAAAACCAGCAATGGTTATCAGGTAAGTTGGCCAACGCCCCCCACGGCAGGCCAACCGGGACACTCTCAGAGCCACCAGATCAATGACAGCTCTCTGTTGGGCAGAGAGTTGGCAAAATTGCTGATCTTAACGGCTGCCATACCGCGCACCGACAAGCCTCTACTGAACAACGCCCAACCGGGACAGATCACCTTGTCTCAGCAGGCGGGAACGCCACCACCTAAGCAGGTTTCAGCAACGCCAGAGCTAAGCAACGCCCAAGTGGCTAGCTTGAAACAGCTACTGCCCCTGCTATCGCAAGGCGTAAAGCCTTTAGACAGCGCACTGACGAACCTGCAAAAAATGGTTAATGAACTAGCAACACCTAGCCAGCCATTACCCGCTGATGGCGCACAGAAAATAGCGGGTTCGGGGGCAACGGAGCTGGCCAACGGCATCAAAGCACTGACTGAGCAGTTTCTTCAACAGACGCCAAAAACCAGCGAGGTGAAACCGGAGCAAGTGCAGCAATGGATCCGGTCACAATTACTATTTCAACCTTTCTCACCACAACTGATGGCGATGACCTTAGCGACACTGCAGGGCGGTAGTCCGATGGCCACGCCTGCAAATGATTCGTTAGGCCTACTGATGAATCTGCTGTTTTCAGGGAAGCTATCCACCTTATTGAATAAAACAGCGGTTAAGGCTGGTGCTACAGGTCGTTCGTTTGAACAACGGTTGTCCGGCAATTCGCTTCCGGCCCGACAACTGCAGGGGTTACAACAAAGCGTTGGTCAGATAGCCCAACAAACACAGCTATTTCAGGCGCAGAGCAGCGAACAAGCAACTGGCTCCCCCAGCTATTTTTCCCTGCCAATCAACGAAGGGGGTCTATTTAAGCAAGTTGAAGGGCGCATAGATCCGCCCCGCGATGAAGATAATAAAGACAATCCAAATCAGGATGAAAAACTAAAGAACTGGCAGCTGACATTAAAACTGGATGTGGGTGAACATGGCGCGCTCATGGCGCAAGCCAGACTGCATGAGCAACAACTAAAGCTGCGTTTAGTCGCTAGTAAAGGCGGACTAAAACGACTAGTCGACAACCACCTGTCAACACTCGACACCCGTCTACAACAAATTGGGTTTAATACAGAGATCGCCAGTAAACAAGGCACCGTTCCTGCCACCTTGTTGCCAAAAGAGCACCAGCTGATCGCGGTGCAGGTATGACAGGAGATTTAATCCATGAGTGAAGATCAAAGCAACGAGGAGTTACCTACTGAGCAGCCCGCAGCCAAGCAGCTCGAAGCGATCGCGCTCGGGTTTGATGGTAACCAGGCCCCAGAAGTGCTTGCCAAAGGATATGGGTTACTGGCAGAAGAGATCATCAACGAAGCGCAAGCCCACGGCATTCATATTCATCAGGACCCAGCGCTGGCGGCCTTTCTGCAAAAAATCGAATTAGGTGAGGAGATCCCAAAGGAACTGTTCACCGTGATCGCTGAACTGATCGCGTTTAGTTATCTACTGCAGGGTAAAATGCCGGAGTTTTGGAAAACAGCTGGCGGCGGCATCGGCGCCAAAGTCTAATAGAACAGAGCGCTGCTGGAGTGCGCTTTAGCTGGTGGTTTTATTGCGATGAAGAGTAAATAGCAGCTCCGCTTCCGCCCGAGGCAACTCACATTCAGTCATTACCTCTTCTAGATCGGCCCCGAGCGATACCATTTTCATCGCTCGGTTGTACAGTCGATTCTCTGGGTCATTGAGCGCCATGGCTTCTTGCTTTTCAGCCGTTTCTAGCACCTCTTGTTCCAGTAGCTTCACTCGCTTAACCACGCCTAACGCACCAGCGCGGATCTCATGCAGCTCCTGCCGCACTTCATAGAGCTGCTGTTCTGCATTGTCTCGGTCTGATTCCAGGATCTGCATCCGCTCATTCACGCCATGCAGCCACCACCAAACGCCCACAGCAAAAACTACAGGCATCAAAACAGATAGTACCAGCGCTAACTCAGCAAGGGTCATGCAATCATCATCCGACAAGCAACCAGCTTAGAAGCCGTGCAGATCTTCCCACTCTTCATCGGTCAATAACTTGTTGAGATCAACCAAGATAAGCAGTTCGCCATCACGATTTGAAACACCCTGAATAAACTTGGCGCTCTCTTCAGTACCGACATTTGGTGCCGTATCAATCTCAGACGATCTGAGATAAACCACTTCAGCAACACTGTCGACCAAAATACCGATGACCAGCTTTTCCGCTTCAATAATCACAATACGGCTATTATCAGTCAGCTCTGCTGGCGGCAAACCAAATCGCGACCTGGTATCGATCACGGTAACCACATTACCGCGCAAATTGATAATACCCAATACGTAGTCTGGAGCACCGGGTACAGGGGCGATTTCGGTATAACGCAAAACCTCCTGAACCTGCATTACATTAATGCCGTAGGTTTCATTTTCCAGTCGGAAAGTCACCCACTGCAACACTGCATCATCACTCTGGGTATTACGCTCTTCAGCCATTAGTTACGCTCCTACGCTTCTAAGCTAATGCTTAATAGACTATCCACCGAGTCTTAAACTCAGCTTTCTAGCCCCTTATCTAGCAGGGAAATTAATTGTTCAACATCCAATAATGCACACATACGGTCTATGGCCATCCCTGCTAACCAAGGACGTTTACCACGCTCTGTACGCCACTTGATACCCTCTTGAGATAATGGCTCTGCGGTGACAATGTTTTCCACAGCCAAACCCCAAGGCGAACTATCAAGCATTATAAGATATTGATAGTTTAGGTGCTCTGCCAATTTCTTATTGTATTTCTCTGGCATGACCCACATCGCAGTATCTACCACATTGTGCTTCTCTCCGCGGACGTTCATCACACCTTTGAACCACGAAGGCTTGCCAATCAACTTGTGGATCCGCCCTATCTGCATGATCCCCCCTAGCTGTTTAAGAGGAACAGCCAGGGTTAAACCTGCCACTTCAAAGAACAGAGTCTGAAATTCACTATCATTGAGTGGACTATCCACCTTAGTTGGCGGAATAATCGTTTCCGTTAGCTGGTCTAAACCAGATTCAGCCAACAGGTTTTTCAACCCTTGCAGCTCAGGATCGGTTGCTATCGTTAGTGGCTCAGCTGGCGCGCTTTCGATCACAGGCGCAGGCTTCGCAGGTTCTTCGATAACCCAATCCTGGATCTCTTCTGGCAACTCCCTGACCGGCTTTTCAGCTGACGTATCAGCTGTCGTCAATGATGCCAATGGAGAAGCCGTATGTTGGGCGACCTGCTTCAGTAAATCTTCTACCGGCTGCGCCTGGCGCACCAAGGTTGATGTCTCAACATCAGGTCGCTCTGGCTGTATCTTAGCTTGAGGCTGTAACGACGAAGTGGTTGAGCGAGATAAAACATGCGCAGCTTCAACCGATTCTTTTGGCATCGCCTCTACCGCGCCATCATCCTCATGCAGCATAGCGCCAAAGTACTCTGCCATGGTGCGCTCTGTAGCGCTGAGGAAATCCTTCATGGCATATCCTGGGAGGCAGTACCCACCTGCTGCAGGTAATTCAGCAGGGTTTTATAGGCAATCACACCGCGAGAGTGTGGCGTGTGCATGCTGGGTGGTCGATGATGCAGGCTAGAATCACGAAACTTGGTGTCAATAGGAATAGCCCCATTCCACACTTCATTGGGGTGTCGCTGCTTTAAGTGCTCCAGCGCCTGCAATGAGGCGCGGGTACGCTTGTCGTACATGGTTGGTACTATGGTTGACTTAAATTGATTGTCACAACTGCGCTGCATGATCTCCATAGTGCGAACCATGCGCTCCAAGCCCTTTAAGGCAAGAAACTCAGTCTGCACCGGGATCAAAATACGATCACAGGCAGCAAGTGCATTTACCATTAGCACCCCCAGTACAGGCGGGCAATCAATCAGTGCATAATCATATTGGTCTTCCACTAAAGACAGAGCGCGCCTTAGCACTAACCCCATTCCGTCTTGCTGACCAAATTTTCGGTCTAGTGTCGCCAGCGCCATGGTCGCAGGCAGTAAGTCGATCCCTTCAAACGGCGTTTTTAAACGTGCAGCTTCAACCATTTCACGCTTAACAGCACGGCCAGCAAGAAACAGATCATAGGTGGTTATATCCAGAGATTCGGCATCAATTCCTAGGTAATAGGTCAATGAAGCATGGGGATCAGTATCGATAAGCAGCACATTGTGACCCCGCTCAGCCAGGATCCCAGCGAGAGTGATCGCAGTCGTTGTTTTACCAACGCCGCCTTTTTGATTTGCGATTGTCCAGATCTTCAATCTGACTACTCCCAACCTTACCTAATTCTGTTCAATCATCACGCGTGGTAATACGCAATGCGCCGTTCGGTAGCCGAATAAAGCGTATCTTGCTACGTTTTTCATCGCTCTGAGTATCCGCCGCTGGCGTATCTGCACCTTGCGTATCCATATCATCGTCCGCTATGAGAATTTCATTAGCGATTTGGATCTCAGGAGTCCAGGCATACTTAGAGACAGCAATCACTACGCGACGATTTTCCGCTCTCCCACGCGCCGTATCATTCGATACTTTTGGCTGATAAGGGCCATAAGCTTCTATCGCCAGCCTTTCAGGATCCAGTTGCTGCTCCAACAAGCGCAGCACTGATGTAGCCCGAGCAACAGATAATTCCCAATTGGAAGAGAACTGTTCGTTACGAATTGGCTGATCATCAGTGAATCCCCTCACTCGAATATAGTTGGCCGATTGAGAAAGTGTATCAGAGATGGAGGAGAGCACAGGCTGAGCATTCGGGCCTAAACCGGCAGAGCCGCTGGCAAATAACAAGCCACTGCGCAGCTCTAAGATCAACCAGTCGCCATCTATCTCAACATCAGCTAAGCCACTTTCAACCACAGGAAGTAGCGCTTCGTTTAACTGGTTTTCCAATTCACTCAGTGGCGTACCGGTGCGCTGTTTGTCTAGCGTTGTCAGCTCAGTGTCGGCGTCAACCAGCTTTGACCCTTTAGCGTCAACTAAGCTCTCACCATAGAGAGGGGTATCTGCATGCTTCGATTCATCTAGCAGTCCTTCACCAGGTACACCTGTGCCAGGATCTTTTTGCTGACTGAAAACTTCACCCAGCTTATCGGATAGCTGTTCAAACTTTTCGTTATTAATCATTGCCATCGCATAGAGCACAACAAAGAAGGCAAACATTAGCGTCATGTAATCGGCGTAGGAAACCAACCAACGATCTAAGTTTTCATGGTCTTCGGTAAGGTGGCGACGACGATAACGATACATAATCAGCGCGGAACAAAGGCGAGTAACCGATGTTCTATCCGATGTGGATTCTCTCCCTGAGCAAGCGCCAGGATCCCCTCCACTACCATCTCTTTGCCTAACACTTGCGAATGCACCAAAGCACGTATCTTATTGGCGATCGGCAGAAAGAGGATGTTAGCGAAACCCACGCCATATATTGTGGCAACAAACGCTGTTGCGATCCCTTTGCCAAGTTCGTTCGGATCAGAAAGAAACGTCATGGCCTGAATCAAACCCAAAACAGCGCCGATAATGCCGATGGTGGGGCTATAACCTCCCATAGATTCAAACACTTTGGCAGAACGTAACATATGCTCTCGATACAAAATAATCTCTGTATCCATCGCGTCACGGATCACTTCAGGCTCTTCTCCATCAATCAACATAATCAATGCCTTACGAGTAAAAGGATCCGATTCTTTCGATAAAGCATCTTCCAGTGCTAAGAAGCCCTTTTGCCGTGCGACTTCAGACCAAGCAAGCAGCTGAGAAACAAGACGTGGATGCTGCTCTGGCGGTGGAAGGATCATCCACTTTAGCAAAACAAAGGAGTGTACAAATTGTCGCCATGGCGTTTGGATCATCACCGCACCCAAAGTGCCACCAAAGACGATTAAGAAAGCAGGCCCGTGGAGCAATGACAATGCACTGCCACCTTCCCATACCTGTCCGCCAATAATGGCAACCAGCGCAACAACAAACCCAACAAGGGTGAGTTTATCCATTCCCCGCTTCCACGATGATGCGCTCCGCGCATTGATCTAATGGGATAGAGGCTTCAGACAAGCCTGCGGCAGCGACCGCCTGCGGCATGCCATAAACCACACAGCTTTTCTCATCTTGCGCCCATATTTTGGCGCCCTTCTGCTTTAACAAACGTGCGCCATCACGACCGTCAGCCCCCATCCCGGTCAACACGACAGCTAACACGTCACCACCGAAAACCTTGGCACAAGCAGCAAAAGTGACATCAACACAGGGCTTGTAATTGACCTTGTCACCACCGTCTATAATGCGCAACCGGGCATTACTATCGCGCCCTTCCACTAACATCTGTTTGCCGCCGGGTGCTAGATAGGCATGTCCGGGACGCAGTACGTCGCCATCCTTAGCCTCTGACACCTTCAGCTTACAAATCGAGTTTAAACGCTGAGCAAATGCCCCGGTAAAGGACGCCGGCATATGCTGGATCAAAATAATCGGCTGTGGAAAGTTGGCAGGAATTTTGGTCAAAATAGTTTGAAGTGCAACGGGGCCACCGGTTGATGTGCCAATGGCCACCAACTTATATCGTTTACCACTGCGTTTCGCTGGCAGTGAGCGCCGGGCGTCACTGCTTGCAGTTGAAGCGGTTACCGATGGTGTTCTTCCTGCCAAAGGCCGTGGCGTGACGGGCGTACGACCGCCAGCGCTAGGTGTTGGTGCTGGAGCGGCCCTGCGCGCAGGCATAGCCCGGCGACGCCCCAAAGCAGTCACCCGAGACTGTAATAAGCTCGCAGCCTCGTCTCTGTCTTTGGCAATGTCTTCAAACTTTTTCGGCAGGAAATCCATTGCGCCAGCGTCTAAAGCGTCGAGTGTTGCTTTAGCTCCCTCTTGTGTGAGAGAAGAAAACATCAGGATCGGCGTGGGGTTTTCCGCCATAATCACTTTCACGGCCGAGATACCATCCATTACTGGCATCTCAATATCCATGGTGATCACATCAGGCTTTAATTTCTTTACTTGTGCGACTGCTTCCTTACCATTATTCGCACTTCCAACAACCTCTAATCCTCGATCTTTTTCAAGGATCTCGCTGACTCTGCGACGGAAAAAACTGGAGTCATCGACAACCAGTACTTTAATGGCCATGAATACCTACTCGCCTTATCGGCCGCCTAGAATGCTAACGGCGACCTATCAATTCACTGTTATTTTTTTGCGTAATTTTTAAGCAGACTTGGCACATCCAAGATCAGTGCAATACCGCCATCACTTGTAATTGTTGCCCCGGCCATTCCCGGTGTGCCATGCAGCATTGCGCCGAGAGGCTTGATCACTACCTCTTCCTGCCCAATCAAAGAGTCAACAACAAAACCTATCTGCTGCGTCCCCTGCTGAACAATCACCACGTGTCCGTTGCCGCTTCTCGCTGGCGGTTTTGAACCAACCAACAGCCACTCGTCAAGGTAGAACAGCGGGATCGCTTTGTTACGAACAATGATAGTTAGCTGGCTATCGACCATGTTGGTCTTCGTCAGATCCAAGTGGAAGATCTCATTCACCGCAGCCAACGGCAGCGCGAATGTCTGTTTGCCGATAACCACCATTAATGTTGGTAAAATCGCCAACGTTAGCGGCACCTTAATCTCTAACGTGGTGCCTTTGCCCCGTTCCGAATCGATATAAACAGAGCCATTTAGCTGGGTGATCTTGGTTTTAACCACATCCATACCCACGCCACGGCCTGAAATATCTGAGATCTCAACTTTGGTTGAGAAGCCCGGAGCAAAAATCAGATTATAAGCTTCGTTATCGGACATCCTGGCGGCACTGTCTTCATCCAGTACCCCACGGGAAATAGCGATCTGCTTGAGTTTTTCTGGATCCATACCCGCGCCATCATCTTCGATGGTTAACAGGATATGGTCACCTTCCTGTGAAGCTGTCAGCTTCACTATACCGCAACGTGGCTTTCCAGAGGCCTCACGAATATCAGGCATCTCAATGCCGTGATCGACGGAGTTACGCACCAGATGCACCAAAGGATCTGCAAGCGCCTCAACTAGGTTTTTATCTAGATCGGTTTCTTCCCCTTCCAGTACCAGGTTGATCTCTTTCTTCAAGCTTCTGGCAAGATCTCGTACAACCCGGGGGAAACGACCAAATACTTTCTTGATCGGTTGCATCCGGGTCTTCATCACGCCGCCCTGCAAATCGGCAGTCACAACGTCAAGGTTCGCTACCGCTTTTGCCAGGTCTTCGTCATCACGACTAGCACCGACCAAACTCACCAAACGGTTACGTACTAAAACCAGCTCACCGACCATATTCATAATTTGGTCGAGTCTCGCCGTATCAACACGAACCGTGGCTTCCGCCTGAGGTGTCACAGGTTTAGCTGGCGCTTTAGGTTTTGCTGCCGCTGCGGGAGCTTTCGCCGCCGGCTTGGCGGGTGCTTTTGCCGCGGCTTCCTCCGCTTTAGGCTTCGCCGGTTCAGGTTTCGGTGTCGGTGCAGGTTTTTGCACTGGTGCCTTCGCTGCGGGCGCTGCCGGAGCGGCCCCCTCTAGGGTTGGCCCCTTTCCTTGACCATGAAGCTGATCCAATAACGCCTCAAACTCGTCATCCGAGATCTCATCATCACCAGCTGCAGGCGCAGGGTCCGAAGCTGGTGTTGCTGGTACATCAGGTTGACCACTGTGCTGACCTTTACCGTGCAACTGGTCTAATAGCGCTTCAAATTCATCATCGGTAATATCGCCATCATCTGCCGATGGTGCGGCGGACTCAACGGTAGGGCCACCACCTGGGCCATGTAGCTCATCTAATAAGGCTTCAAATTCATCATCTGAAATCTCATCAATGCCACCTTCCGCGCGATGCTGCTCCGCTTCAACCACCTCAGGGTCATTGGCGAGCTCTTCCACGACATCTTCAACGACAGGTTCAGATTCGGGTTCAGCAGGGGCTTCTGCACCTTCAGGCGAACTGAGACGATGCAGCTCGTGTAATAGCTCAGGGTCAGCGGCTGTGAGGGGTTCACCACCTTGAACCTGACCAAACATTTCATTGACGCTATCCAACGCTTGAAGGATCACATCCATCAACTCTGGGGTAACTTGTCTTTTTCCTTGGCGCAATACGTCAAAAACGTTCTCTGCGCCGTGGCAAGCATCCACAAGTTCAGCCAACGAAAGAAATCCTGCACCGCCTTTTACCGTGTGAAAGCCACGGAAAATTGCATTTAACAGGTCAGAATCTTCCGGATTGTTTTCCAAATCGACCAACTGTTCTTGCAGTTGTTCGAGAATTTCACCGGCTTCTACCAGGAAGTCCTGGAGGATTTCCTCATCAACTTCAAACCCCATGGGCGGCTTTCCCCTTAAAATCCGAGACTGGACAGAAGATCATCAACATCATCTTGATCGTTGACTACGTCTTCTCTCTCTGCTGCATCAACTATCGGGCCTTCAGCCTCAATTTGAGATGCACTGGTTTCTTCCACTTTCTCTGGAGCACCGAACACTTTCAGCAGATGAATGAGGTTGTCCTCAACTTCTGTTACTAATTCGATGACTCTCCGTATTACCTGTCCGGTTAGATCCTGAAAATCCTGCGCCATCAGAACCTCGGTCAGACGTTCTCTAAGTACATCTGAGTCCTTTTCGGCAGATTCAAGGAAATCATTAAGACTATGGCACAACTCTTTGAACTGACCCCGCTCTATCTGCCTCTCCATCAAGGATTTCCATGATGGCATTAGCTTGGCAAGCTCTGAATGCATACGATCAGCGATGGGCAGACTGGCATCCACGGCGTCCATCGTGCGGTTAGCCGCATCTTCAGTTTTCTCTAAAACGTAATTTAATCGTTGTGTCGCATCTGGAATATCGTCAGTGGCCAACTTACCTAAGCGCGGATCAAGTTGAAAATCCTGCAAAGCGTCATGCAATTGGCGTGTGAGTTTGCCGACCTCGGAAAACAGGTCGCTGGAGAACGCCGGATGCGACGTTGAAAGTAACTGCTGCGCCTTCGCTTCTTCCCCTTCTTCTAGGAGTGAAACCAAGTGTTTAGCCTGCTCAAGCGTTAAGCTTGGCAGATTTGAATCAGCCATAAAGCTCCCCTTTGCACCGCATTAACCCAGACGCTCAAAAACCTTGTCGAGCTTTTCTTTCAGCGTAGCGGCTGTAAAAGGCTTCACGATGTAACCGTTTACTCCGGCTTGAGCAGCAGCGATGATCTGTTCTTTCTTCGCTTCCGCTGTCACCATGAGTACCGGTAAGCTTTTCAGCTTATCGTCAGCTCTAATAGCACGTAATAAATCAATCCCCTGCATGCCTGGCATATTCCAGTCGGTGACAACAAAATCAAAATCACCACCCTGTAACATAGGCAGCGCAGTGTTGCCGTCATCGGCTTCATGAGTGTTGTTAAAACCCAGATCCCGCAGCAGGTTTTTGATGATGCGCCTCATCGTTGAGAAATCATCAACGATCAGAATTTTCATGCTTGTATCCAAGACGCCCTCCAGTGAGCTTTACGTGACTGTGACGCAACACAATGTTGGTCAGCTAGTCCAATGTTTCATTCTGGCTTTAAGCCGATGCATCGCCTGCGAGTGAATTTGACTGATACGTGATTCACTCACGTCCAGTACCTCCCCAATTTCTCGCAGATTTAGCTCTTCATCATAGTAGAGCGATAACACCAGCGCTTCCCGCTCTGGTAGGCTTTTGATGGCGGTCACAAGAGCGCTTTGAAAACGCTCTGATTCTATGCCATCAAAAGGCAGACTTCTTGTCGTATCCTGATCTCCGCTTATCACATCATCGGATACACCGAGATCTTCTAAGCCTATGATCTTCCCTGTACTTACTTCGTTAAGAATATGATGGTAGTCCTGCACCGTGATATCAAGTTTTTGAGCGATTTCTGTGTCCAATGCATCACGACCGAGCTCTTGCTCCAAGCTAGTGATGGCATCAGCAACACGCCGACTGTTACGGTGGACGGAACGAGGGGCCCAATCACCCTTACGGATCTCATCGAGCATGGCTCCACGAATGCGGATCCCGGCAAAGGTTTCAAAGCTAGCGCCTTTGGTGCCATCATAGTTTTTGCTGGCTTCCAGCAAACCTATCATGCCCGATTGGATCAAATCATCCAGCTGTACATTAGCTGGCAAACGCCCTTTGAGGTGGTGCGCGATACGCTTTACCAAACCAGCGTGTTGCTCAACAATCGTTTGGCGCTGCTCTGCGATATAGGCCGCGGCTTTATTCACGCGTTTATTCTTCGATTAATTCAGGGTTCTGTAGCAATTGTTCAATAAAAAACTCTAAGTGGCCTGTCGGTTGTGATGGAATCGGCCAATTCACAGCCTTGGCTGCCAAGGTTCTAAAAGCAATAGATGCAGCAGATTTTGGAAACGCATCAGCTACCACTTGTTGCTTACGTACCGCTTTACGCACGTTTTCGTCAAAAGGAATGGTCGCAACCAACTCTAATGCGACATCGAGAAAACGATCCGTGACTCGCGTAAGTTTAGCAAACAACTCCTGACCTTCCCGCAAGCTTCTCACCATATTGGCGACAATCTTAAAACGGAACACGCCGTGTTCGCGGCTTAATAGCTTGATCAACGCATAGGCGTCGGTAATTGAAGTGGGTTCATCACAAACCACCACCATGACATCCTGAGCTGCGCGAGAAAAACTCAACACCATCTCAGAGATACCTGCCGCAGTATCAACAAGCAGGACATCAAACTCCGTCCGCAATTCGCTAAACGCGCGGATCAGTCCAGCATGTTGCGTTGGCGACAATTCAACCATTGATTGTGTGCCAGAAGAGGCTGGAACGATCTTGATACCTTTGGGACCATCCAACAGGATGTCATCCAAATCGACTTCACCAGAAAGCACATGGGATAGATTATGCTGCACCCGCAGGCCTAGCATCACATCTACGTTACCCAAGCCTAAATCGGCATCCAGCACCAATACCCGCTTTCCCTGTTCGGCCATGGCCACTGCGGTATTGATCGACACATTCGTTTTGCCTACGCCACCTTTACCACCGGTGACGGCAATTACTTTTACCATCTGAGCGCGCTTCATTTTTCTTAAACCACTCGCCTGGTCGGAAAACTCATTAATCATATAATTCAGAATTCATCTCACTGAATGCATCGGTTGTCCAGAGATAACCCTCACCCTGGCTATTACTTTCCATCAGCTCTGTTGCTTTCGTCACAAGATATGCAGGATCTGCGACCTGAATATCTTCTGGAACCCTTTGTCCATCGGTAAGATACCCGATTGGCAAAGCGTTTTGAATTGTAACACTTAGAATTTCCCCTAAACTCAAACACTCATCAAGTTTGGTGAAAATACAACCTGCCAGCGGTATGCGACGGAAGTGAGAAACGGCTTCTTGTAATACTTGTCGCTGAGCCGTTGCCGATAACACCAAATAGTTCTTAATCTGATGCTCACTATTACTCATCAATGTCTGCAACTGTTCTGTCAAACGAGTATCACGCTGTCCCATTCCCGCGGTATCTATTAATACCAATGAGCGATGACGCAACTGGTGTAATACATTTGCTAACTCATCAGCGTCTTTCGCGACTTTTACCGGACAACCAAGAATACGACCGTAAGTCGACAGCTGCTCATGAGCACCGATACGGTAGGTATCTGTTGTAACTAACGCCACCTGATCCACACCATATTGCATCGCATAACGCGCAGCGATTTTGGCGATAGTCGTGGTCTTACCAACCCCTGTTGGTCCCAACAGGGCAACAATACCGCCGTCACGCATGATTTCATCATTATTAGTCAATAATTGGTCGGCGACCAGCTGTTGAACTTTAGGCCATGCTTCATGCCCGGCCATATCTTCGGGAATATAGCAGGCCAGTTGGTCTGCCAGTTCATCAGCAAACCCCATGCTTTTAAGCTGTTTAACCAGCATGGCACGCATTGGCTCTCTACGCTCAACTTCTTGCCACATCAACCCAGACAGTTGGTGTTCTAGAAGTTTACGCAGCTGCGCCATCTCAGCTTTCATCTGCTCCATGTCACTATTATTGCTGCCACGAGAAGGCGACTGAGGTCGCAATGAAGCCGCCGCTGCAGAACGTTCAAATTCGTTACGTTGACCGATGGGCTGCGGCGCTTGTCTCGAAGCCAATGGCCGTTGTGCAGAAGCACCCATAGGCGGCATTGACTCATCAGCTGACGATAATGCCTCTGGCGACATGGCTGACTTGTTCTGACGAGATAACAGTGCCTGGAGGGAATCCGCTACAGGCTCCTGTTCTGGCATCTTCTTATGAATACGCGCTTCAGCAATTGGCTTTGGCGGTTGCTGACGAGCGACCTGATTCAATTTGTTTCGTAAGCTGGCGAATGATGGCTCACCTTCCATGCTTGCCGCCGGCGCTGCTTTTTCAGTTTTCTTTTTCGCGGCGTCGTAATCAACGGCAGCAACAATTTCAATACCACCGGTCACTTTCTTATTGGACATGATGACAGCATCCGCACCCAAGGTTGCTTTAACTTCGTTTAATGCTGTGCGCATATCTTTGGCAAAAAAACGCTTAATCTTCATGTCCTACTCTCCGTTGCCAGGCAACTTCTACTGTCCGATAGACGAGATAATCTTTATCTGCTTGTCGTCAGGTATCTCCTGATACGACAGCACTCGCAGGCTAGGAATTGTATTCTTCACAAAACGCGATAGCGTTGAGCGAAGGATCCCTGAGGTCAGTAAGATGGCTGGTTGCCCTGCCAATTCTTGCTGCTGGGCTGATTCAATCAAAGCCCCCTGCATCCGCTCGGCCAACCCAGGTTCAATACCTGCACCTTCATTTCCGGCGGCCTGCATAGACTGGTGCAACATCTGTTCCAACTCTGGCGCCAATGTGATAACTGGCATTTCTTCGTCTATCCCATTGATTTCTTGGCAGATCATCCGACGAAGAGAGATTCGACAAGCCGCAGTCAGGACGTCAGGATCTTGACTCTTCATCGCGTACTCTTTTAACGTCTGGATGATGCTACGCATATCTCGCACGGGCACACCTTCATTCAGCAGGTTTTGCAGTACCTTGGCGATATGGCCTAACGGCAACATTTCAGGTACCAAACCTTCAACCAGCTTCGGATAGTTTTTCGCGAGAATATCCAATAGATTCTGCACCTCTTCGTGACCCAGTAAGCTTGCGGCATTGTTGGTCAACACTTGTGACAGATGTGTGGCGACAACCGTTGCCGCGTCAACCACGGTATATCCGAGTGTTTGGGCATGTTCACGCTGATCAGGTGAGATCCAGGTTGCTTCTAGGCCAAAGGCCGGATCTTTTGTGTCGATACCATCGACACGACCAAACACTTGCCCTGGATTGATGGCCATCTCGCAATCATGACGGATCTCCGCTTCCCCGACAGAAACGCCCATCAATGACACGCGATAAGTATTTGGTGGCAGATCTAAATTATCCCGAATATGCACAGCGGGCACGAGGAAGCCAAGTTCTTGACTCAACTTACGACGCACGCCCTTAATACGATTAAGTAACTCACCACCTTGGCCTTTATCAACCAGCGGAATGAGACGATAACCCACTTCCAGACCAATGATATCCACTGGGCGAACATCATCCCAACCCAACTCTTTCGGCGCTGCCGCGGCGGCAGCCGCCTGCTGTTCTGGGCTGGCAGCTTTGGCTGCCGCCTCGGCTTCCGCAAGTGCTGCAGCGGCCCGGCGACGGTGCATCAGGTAAGCCATACCGCCCGCAGCAAACGCCAGCGTTAAGAAAGCCAGGTGGGGCATGCCCGGTACAATGCCCATCAGGAACAGTAAGCCAGCGGAGATAATCAGCGCTTTCGGGTTATCAAACATCTGTGACAACACTTGCTGCCCCATGTCAGCCGAGGCGCTTTGACGTGTCACCATAATGGCGGCACCGATAGAGAGGAGCAGCCCAGGGATCTGCGCCACCAAACCGTCACCGATAGTCAGTAGGGTGTAGATCTCTAGCGCTTCAGAAAACGCCAGATCATGCTGCACCATACCGATGATAAAACCGCCGATCACGTTAATAAATAGAATAAGAATACCGGCGACAGCATCACCTTTAACGAACTTACTGGCACCATCCATCGAGCCATAAAAGTCTGCTTCACGGGCAATGTCATCCCGTCGAGTTCTTGCCTGATCCTGGCTGATTAAACCGGCATTCAGGTCGGCATCAATAGCCATCTGTTTGCCGGGCATCGCATCCAAAGTAAAGCGCGCGCTTACTTCAGAAATACGCCCTGCGCCTTTAGTAACTACTACAAAGTTAATAATAACCAGAATGGCAAACACCACCAGGCCGACGGCGTAGTTGCCACCAATCACCACAGAGCCAAACGCCTCAATCACATTACCCGCGGCGTCAGGGCCTTCATGACCACGCAATAACACCACTCGTGTTGAAGCAACGTTCAACGCCAAACGCAGTAAAGTAGTTACCAGAAGTACGGTAGGGAAAGCGGCGAACTCTAACGGCCGCAGCGTATAGATGGTGACTAATAAGACCACCAACGCCAGCGCAATATTGAATGAGAACAGCATATCCAGCAGCAGTGCAGGCATCGGCAACACAACCATGGCCAACGCTGCCAATACAATAATCGGCGCCCCGATCCCTTGGATCTGACGTACCCGTTGAAAATCCAGACTGCCTAATGTTGCTTTAAGATCCATAACTCACTGCGACACAAAATTGACTCTAGGACTGATTCTGCAAGAGTCAGGCCAGCACTAAGTCAATTAAGAGATGAGCGCTAGAATAGAAGAGGAATAAAACAGCACGGAGGCGAAAAAGCGTATTAAGCGGTGAATAGAATGACCGACATTAATGCTTTAGTTCATCCGGGATAGGTAACTCTTTTGGCAGAGGCGTAGGCTTTTTCCCGGTGCCCTTCTTGTACTCATTTAACTGGTATACATAAGCGAGCACTTGGGCAACCGCAACGAACAGACCGTCCGGGATCTCCTTGCCCAGCTTCGTGGTGTAGTAAATTGCCCGAGCCAATGGCGGTGCCACCATTATTGGCACCTCTTTTTCACGGGCAATCTCACGGATCTTCATCGCCACCTCGTCATTACCTTTTGCGATAACTCGCGGTGCGCTGACGCCATTCACATCATACTTCAAAGCCACGGAATAGTGCGTCGGGTTAGTCACCACGACATCCGCTTTCGGCACATCACCCATCATTCGGCGTTGAGCAATTTCTCGCTGCATCTGACGAACGCGCCCCTTCACTTCCGGACGCCCTTCTACATCTTTCATCTCATCGCGCACCTCTTGCTTGGTCATGCGCAGCTGTTTGGTGTGATTCCAGATCTGAAACGGCACATCGATCGCGACAATAAACAGTAGCGAAAGACAGAGAATGATAAACATGAACAGCAGCAGCTCTACAGCATGGGCGATGTTGCCAGGAAAAGACTCGACACTGATATGCAGGATCTCTTCGAATTTAAACGACAGCAATAAGAATGCAAACAGGGCAATAAATGCAAATTTCGCCACCGCCTTCAGCAGCTCCACCAGCGCTTGCACCCCAAACATCCGCTTAAAGCCTTTGGCCGGCGACATCTTACTCAACTTGGGAGCCATCGCTTGACTACTAAAGGTGATCCCCCCCATCAAAATGGAGCCAGCCAGCGTTGCCACGAACAACATGGCAATAAAGCCCCCCATGGGAAAGAGCAGTTGCATCAGCGCATCGGGCCAGGCACTCATCATCTGGTTAACGTCGTGGCTCTCATCACGGTTCAACGTAAACAGACGCTTCATAACCTTAGCGAGCGTTTCGGCCAGCGATTGGCCAAAGATCATCATGCCAAATGCCGATGCCAGCAATACCGCAGCGGTATTAAGCTCCTTAGAGCGAGCAACCTGGCCTTTTTCTCGTGCCTGTTGTAATCGTCGGGGTGTGGGGTCTTCTGTACGTTCCTGATCGGTATCTTCAGCCATACGACGCCTCTAACACGGATCATTAAGCACTTGGCACATCAGGGCGACGCCCCGGTACCATTGCGCTTCAAAGTGGCCAACGAAGTTACCCAAGGTAAGCCAGATAATAAGCAACCCTGACAACATAGTAACGGGAAAGCCGATGGTGAAAATATTCAACTGTGGTGCCGCCCGAGTCATGACACCAAATGAGAAGTTAATCAATAACAGCGCGACCAGCGCACTCAACGCCAAAGCTAAGCCACCGGCAAATACCCAACTCATCCAGCGAGCCACCGCATCAAACTGAGGCGCCTCAATACCATTCGCGCCGACCGGCAAGGTGTGGAAGCTTTCAATGATGATGCGGATCATCAACAGGTGGCCATCGATGGCAAAAAACAGCAATGTTGCCAGCATCAGGTAAAACTGACCAATAACCGGCACTGATTGACCGTTACTAGGATCAACCAGCGAAGCAAACCCCAAACTAGTTTGCATCCCCACCACCTGACCGGCGACCACAAATGTATGCAGCGCTAGCACCGAGATGAAGCCTGTTAAGGTACCAATGATCACCTGATGCATGGTAACCAGAGCACCTTGAATAGAAAATGGATCAATCGGTGGAGGGGCCGGCAACGCGGGCACGGCGGCCAGTGTCACAGCAACAGACAAACCTAAACGGATGCGTGTCGACACATTTTGCGTGCCAAGCGCAACCATCACCATCAACATGGAGGATATACGCACCAATGGCCAAAGATAACTGGCCATGGTTTCCATGATGATCGACATGGGAAATTCCATCAGCCAATAACCATGGGGATCTCTTTAATCATATTAATGGTGAAATCCATCAATACGCGAACCAGCCAATTGGCGAGAAACATCAACGTCAACAGAGTGACAATCAGGCGGGGTAAAAAGCTAAGGGTTTGTTCATTAATCGACGTCGCGGCCTGAAATACCGCCACCACTAAACCAATACCCAAAGAGGGTAAAATAATCGCAGCGACCATGGTCAACACCACAAACAGTGCATCACGGAAGATGTCGACAAACATTTCTGGGCTCATGAGGTACCTCCTAGAGACCGAAACTGGTCGCTAACGTGCCCATCACTAGGTTCCATCCATCCACTAACACAAACAACATCAGTTTAAACGGTAGAGAAACAATCATCGGCGACAGCATCATCATACCCATCGCCATCAAAACGCTGGCAACCACCAAATCGATAATCAAAAACGGAATGAATAGCATAAAACCGATCTGAAATGCCGTTTTCAACTCACTGGTAATGAATGCTGGGATTAGCACCGTCATCGGTACATCTTCCGGTGCAGTCACCTGATCTTGAAGGCCAGCGATCTCAACAAAAGTTTCCAGATCTTTAACCCGAGTTTGTCCCAACATAAATTCACGAAATGGCATCTTGGCCTGAGTGAACGCGTCATTCATTGCCAACCTTTCATTCATGTAGGGCTCAACAGCATTGTCATACACCTGATTGAGCACAGGTGACATGATAAAAAATGATAAAAACAGTGAGATACCAACAATGACCTGATTCGAAGGCGTTTGCTGCAACCCCATCGCTTGTCTAAGAATAGCTAGCACCACGGTAATGCGGGTAAAAGAGGTCATCATAATGACAATCGCTGGCAAGAAAGTCAGCATGGTCATTAACGCGAGGATCTGCAGCGTCACCGAATAACTTTGTGAGCCGTCTGCCCCCGTAGTCACAGTCACGGCGGGCAGCGCGGTGCCAATAGGATCCGCGGCGAAAACGTTAGGCGCCAACAACACTAAACTGGTGAGAATGAGCGTCCTTATCATGATTTTTCCGTCTTATTCAAAAATCCACGAAGCTTTTCCTGAAACAGCAACGGCATCGCCTGTGCAGAGTCGGCGGTGTCCAGCGATATAGGCTCGTCAAAGGTATGCAACAGGTTTATCTGTTGTCCGGTGACACCGAGCAGGAGTTGCTTATCACCTAAAGAGACCAATACAACCCGTTCGTTGCGACCCAGCGCTAAGGTGGCAACAACTTTCATTGCACCACGGCCACCACCGGCACCAATATTAAATCGGCGCAGTAGCCAAGCCAAAATAAGAATAATGGCTAAAACAGTGATCAGAGAAAACAACAGGGAGAGCAGTTGTGACGTAGCAACGCCGCCACCAGCACTGGGTTGTGCGACGACAGGCGCTGAAAATAACAGCAAATTAGCGATACTCACTTGAGTTTCTTGATCCGCTCAGTTTGACTAATCACATCCGTTAGACGGATACCAAATTTGTCATTCACCACCACCACCTCACCATGAGCGATGAGGGTTCCATTGACCAATACATCCAGAGGCTCACCGGCCACACGATCCAGCTCAACCACCGATCCCTGATTTAACTGCAATAGGTTACGAATGCTTATCTGACTACGCCCCACTTCCATCGAAATGGTAACAGGAATATCCAGAATGGTATCCAGGCGGCGCTTCTCTTCAGCAGTGAGAGAGGTTTCTTCCTCTTCCAGCTCCTCAAATTCCGCGACTTCAGTCGTCGCCGCTACGTCTTCTACCAGACCTGCTTCGGCTGCTTCTTGCTCAGCAAAAGCCGCAGCCCAATCATCAGGGATATCTTCATTATCATCACTCATCAGGGCTCCCCTATGGTTCGTTCGAGTTCTTCTAATTCGGCTTCGCTATCAATGCGAACGCCTTGTCGGGTGACCATCTCCAGATCTGACTTCACAGATTCAGGACGTTTAATCTTTTCGGCGATTTTAAGCGCTAAATTGTCTCTGGATCGGCCTAACTTGGCGCGATAAGTCGGTAGCTCTTCGACATACACGGTGGCATGCTCCGGCATCTCCACCGGGATCACATCGCCCACCTTGAGCTCCATAATCTCTTTTAAACTTAAAACCTTATCCAATAACATTGCATGAAGACCCACCGGCACGTCCATGATCTCATCACGCAACGCCTTAGACCAACGCATGTCAGTGTCTTCTTTATCACTCTGTACACCGGCATCAAGCAGTTCACGAATAGGCTCAAGCATCGAATAGGGCAAAGCGATGTGGAAATCACCACCACCACCATCCAGTTCGATATGGAATGAGCTCACCACAATCACTTCAGTTGGACTGACAATATTCGCCATGGCGGGGTTAACTTCTGAATCGAGATATTCGAATTCACTGTCCATCACCGGCGCCCAAGCTTCGCGATAATCCTCAAAGATAATCTTCAGCAGCATCTGAATAATACGGCGCTCGGTCGGCGTAAATTCACGACCTTCGATCTTGGCGTGATAACGACCATCACCACCAAAAAAGTTATCCACCAAGATGAAGACCAATCTGGCTTCCATGGTGATAAGCCCGGTACCTTTCAATGGACGAAAACGCACCATGTTAAGTGATGTAGGTACAAATAGAGTGTGTACATATTCACCAAACTTAATCATCTGTACGCCGTTGATCGACACCTCAGCGGTGCGGCGCATCATATTGAATAAGCTGATCCGCATATGGCGGGCAAAGCGTTCATTAACGATCTCCAGGGTCGGCATACGACCCCGAACAATTCGGTCTTGAGAAGAGAAGTCATATTGAGCAGCACCGTCGCCGCCACCATCACTGGCCTCATCCTCTTCGACGTCATCAACACCATGTAACAGCGCATCAATTTCGTCTTGTGATAAAAGATCGCTTACCGCCATAGGACTATGCTCACTGCATCACGAAGCCGGTGAATAACACTTGTTCCACCACTTCCGTACCTTCCAATCCCTGCAGAGCAGACTTAATGTCAGTCAATGCCTGCTCGCGGAGACGCTCTTTTCCTTCCAGCGTGGACAATTCGTCTGCGTTGGCGCCTGAAAAGGTTTTTAACAAGGTGCCTTCAATCATCGGAATATGTTTTTTTGCTAACGATTCGTTATTGCCACCACGTACCAAAAGTTGCACTTTTATCTGTACCAGGCGGTCTCGCCCTTGCCCCGGCACGTTAAAAACAAACGGTCTAGGCAATGCAACATAGAGCGCATTACCTGTCGTTGCGTCTTCACCACTGGCCGCAGGCTGGGCTCCTTCTGCCGCCGGTGCACTCTCATCCGCCACTGGCTGCGCATCATCACCACCAGACAAAAAGTAGAACGCTGCACCAGCGCCAAGGAGGACAACCACCACAGCGATGATGATCAGCATCACCGGCTTCTTTTTACCTTCACTATCGTCGAGCTCTAATTCCAGATCTTCAGCCATAATCGTTCGTTTTTTCAGCGTAATTTATGAGGGATATAACCTGCGAAAAGCTAACATATTTTTGCAGGCGCTCCTATCGGCTCAAGCGAAGTAATCAACCCTACCCTGCGCAATCTGGCGCTGGATCACAGGGATATCAATTTCGGCTTCAAGCATCTCATCCTGTGCTTGCTCCCAAGCTAATGCAGGATCCGACTCCGAATCTTCCATCTGCTGTTGCTGACTTTGTTGCTGCGATACTTCAGTATCACCCAATGCAATCCCCTGCTGCTGCAACAATTCCCTGAGTCTAGGCAAGGTTTGCTCTAGCATCTCTTTCGCTTGCTGGTTTTGCGTCACAATCTGCACCTGAGCCTGCTCATTTTGCACCTGAACTCTTACCATCATCGAGCCTAACTCTGGCGGATCAAGGCGAATTTCTGCGCGGTTCAAGCCACCAGCCACCATCAACATCATACGTTCACGCAGCTGTCCGGCTGCCTGCTCCTGCTGGCGAATATCTACCGCCTGTTGCAGCAAGGTTTGAATGTCGGCGCGTGCTTGCTGTACCGGCGTTTGTTGGCTTGTTTGCTGATGCTGAGGCGTCATTCCAAAATCAATACGTTCAGCCCCCGTCGCCGTTGGGGTTGAAGCAATCGCGGAAACAAGCGGCTCCGCAGCTCTGGCACCCAACTCACTATTCGCTACCGCTTTGGCTATCGGTGCCAGCGCCTGCTCAGCTTCACCATCTAAAGCGGCGTCATCACTGCCACTACTTAGGGCTTCAAACAGTGCCTGCTTAGATTCTTCTACGCTTTCGCTACTGGCATCGGTTGCAATTGAAGCGGTCAACCCGGCGGGTGTCCCCTTATTTGCTTTTGCGTGCAGTTGATTGAACGCTGTATCGCTAAAAGCTGTCGCTGGATTACCGTTCGTTGCATTAACGGTTGCAGCTGTCTGAGCCGCAGCAAGCGGAGTCACACTCACCTGCTCATCAGGCTGCTCAGGGGCTAAGAAGCCACCACCATGGCTAAGAGTGTTAGCTGTCGGCTCATCAACTTCAACCTCGCCGTCTTTACTTTGCAGCGTCGCATCAAGCGTTAGATCCGAAGTGACCCTACCAGCAGTCTCTTGATCCAAATTAGGATCTGAAGCTTCTGCCATAGCCCAATCAACATTGACTGAGGTCTTTATCAGCTCATCGCTGTTCTCTAATAGGCTATCTTCTCCGGGAGGAGCCTCTATTACCTTAGTTGTACTACTGAACAGCGGCTCTTCGTCAGCCACCAACGAATTATCAACCACCTCAGCAACAACATCCGCTTCAGTCACTCGCGGCTGTAATGTTTTCTCTGACCAAGCGAGAAGGTCCAACATGTTATCAGGGGAGTCAGGCGCAGTAGGCAGCTCAGATGCGAACTCTACCAGCACGTTACCATTTTCATCGGTGACAGGTTCAGACTCCGGTGCTAAATCAATACTGTTGTCGGGCTTGACCAACATCTGTTTAACATCAGGCTCGATCTGCCCACTTTCATCGCTAGGTAAACTCAAACCCAGCTTTGCCAGCAAGGCATTCAAATCACCTTCATCACCCAGTTGCTGTTGCAATGACTCCAGCCAATCGGCACTGATCTCTTCGCCCTCAGCCATCGCTTGATTGAAGGCGGCAAGGGTTTGCTGCAAGGTATCAGAGAATTGCGCGCCATCGCCGTCCCCCTCCACTTGCGCAGAGAAAAGACCACCAAACAGACCCGCTTCTTGCTCACTCAGCCCATTAGTCATCTGCACCGAAGCCATGCTCACCTCTTAGGTACGGCAATTATTGCCGCTTTTGCCATTCTATTTATCCAGATACAAGTACTAAGCAAATCTCATTCCAAAACGAAAAAATGGAGCACTTAGCTATTACGGGCGCTCATCAGACGCCGCACAAGCTGTTGTGAAGAGAACTCATCGGCTTGTTTCTGCTCTAGGCGGCTCTCTTTCAATGCCTTGGCCGCTTTGCTTTTTTCGATCAACAGATCGATAGCGTTACGTTTTTGTCGGCTGCGATCCCATTGCGCTTTGCGCTCTATTTGCGCTCGTCTTGCTTCGGAGATCTTTTGTTGCTGCCCCACGATCACACCATCCAATCGTTCTAAAAACTGCTGGAATTGGATATAAACTGCCGAGCCCATGCCGCCATTGCCACGCGACCTAAGCTGATGCAGATAATCAAAGCGATACTGTTGCAATAGTGTCTCCTGCTGCTCTTCTGCCATCACACGATCTGCCGCTTGCTTCAATAATCTAGCCGCTTGTTGCTCCTCCTCCTCGGCTAGTTTAGCCACCAACAAGAGCTGCTCTATCTTCGCCATCTCGCTCTCCTAGTGGTTACATCATGCCTTGTTGCGGTGGCATGCCTTGCGCGGCATTTTGTTGGCTCTGCTGCACGCTCTGCATTAACACCTGCTGCAGTGCTTGCAGGCAGCCATCATAAGGTTTGGTATCTTTCATGCCCTGCTGTAAGAAGTCATTTATCACAGGCATCATTTTGATCGACAGATCAACTTCGGGATCACTACCACGGGCATAGGCACCAATAGAGATGAGATCGCGGTTACGTTGATAAGTGGCATAGATCTGCTTCAGGCGGCGCGCCAGTAGCTGGTGCTGTTCACTTGTGACCATTGGCATCACCCGGCTGATCGACTTCTCAATATCAATCGCAGGATAATGTCCTTCGTCAGCCAGCTCACGGGACAACACGATGTGACCGTCAAGAATCGCTCGAGCGGCATCGGCGATAGGATCTTGCAAATCATCCCCTTCCACCAGCACGGTGTAAAAGGCAGTAATAGAGCCTTGCCCTTCGCCACCATTCCCGGCACGCTCCACCAGCTGAGGTAACTTGGCAAACACTGATGGCGGGTAGCCTTTGGTGGCAGGCGGCTCACCAACCGCCAGAGCGATCTCCCGTTGTGCTTGGGCAAAACGGGTCAATGAATCCATTAACAACAAAACATTGAGCCCTTGATCGCGGAAATACTCGGCAATAGAGACCGCCGTTTCACAACCTTTGAGACGCATCAATGGCGAAGCATCAGCCGGAGCTGCAACGACGACGGCGCGGCGTCGTCCCTCATCGCCCAAAATATCGTCAATAAATTCTTTAACTTCTCGACCACGCTCACCAATCAGACCGACGACAATGACATCTGCGGTGGTACCGCGGGTCATCATCCCTAACAAGACACTTTTACCCACCCCGGAACCAGCAAATAGACCCATACGCTGCCCTTCACCTATCGTCAGCGCGCTATTAATTGCCGTCACACCAACATCCAGAGGCTTCTCTATAGAGCGGCGTAACATCGGATTAATTGGTTCAGCTTTTACTGAGGCGCGTTCATTGGTGATCAGGGGACCACGACCGTCAATGGGATGACCATTGCCATCAACCACACGTCCTAATAGCTCCATCCCGACGGGAATACCATACTCGCTAGAAGTCGGAGTCACCTTGGCACCAGGCACCACCCCTTTAACTTCGCCACTGGGCATCAAATAAAGGATCTCACCAGCAAAGCCAACCACTTCGGCTTCGATCTCCCCTTCCAGGGTTTCAACTTTACAACGACTACCAATTGGCGCTCGGCAGCCCACCGCTTCAAAGGTGAGCCCAACCACACGGGTCAACATGCCAGACACGACCGGTTTAGGCACTCGAATAGATTTACGGTAGTGATTGAACTGAGAAACCAGCGCAGCGCTATTTCTGAGGTTGTGCATCACTGTCATCCTCATCTGCTGGCAGTTGTTCAGCAGACGGTTCGTCGACCTGCGCTGCGCTTGCAACATTCTCTGCCGCATCGTCAGTGCTTGGTTCTATCGACTCAGGCATTGCAGGTGTATCAGCTAAGCTGTCGTCATGACTCTGTTCAATTTCAGCTTCGCTCTGCTCACGCGGAGAGTCAGCCATACCGACGCTTTCCGGCGCCAGCACTTTCGCATCATCCAGCGTTACCGCGGGCACACTCTGATGCAGGAACCTCTCCATTAACTCTTTCACCCGCTGCTTAAGTGACACGCTAACATAAGATTGTTCAGAGGTGATTTGGCAGTCACCACGATTAAGCGTTGGGTCCGGCGACACAAGCCAACCACGCTCGGAGAGCATCTCTTCCGTGAACGATTGCTCTACAAGCGCGACGTCGTCGGGATTCAAACTGATAGATAGTTTTCGTGCAGACAATGGCAAGGCATGGGTCGCCTCGCGTAGCACTTTTAGGATCACTTCAGGATTCGTGTCAATTTCACAGCGGATCACCTCTTCCGCCAATTCCACAACTAAACCAACCAAGCTTTGCTCGACTTCACTATCCACGTGCATAAGCGGTTTTTCTAACTGCCGAGCCAACGCCGACCAAACTTGCGCGCGCTCTTCGATGATTGCTGCACCGGCCGCTTCTCCTTCTCGCTGGCCATTTACCAGCCCTTCGCTGTGACCTTTTTCTAAACCCTCTTTGTGACCCGCTTCATAGCCTTTTGCATGCCCCTCTTCATGGCCTTGCAACATCCCCTCTTCATAGGCCGCTTTACGAATAAGCTCTAGCTCTTCTGCGGTCAGAACCGGGATCTCTTCCTCTTCCTCAACGATAACTTCGTGATTTTCGCCCGGTTTAAGGCCTAATGCATTGGTGGGCAGCGCTTCATAATCAACCTCTTCGGTGACATCAGGCATTGCCCAAGGATCGACGGTATCGTCTCCCTCTCGAGGAGGTTTAATATAGCGTTGGCTCATCCGCTTACGCTCCCAAGCTGTGCCGAATTAGAGGAACTCTTCACCGCCACCAGCGCCTCCCAACATGATTTCACCCGAGTCAGCCAGACGACGGGCAATGGAGAGGATCTCTTTCTGAGCCGCTTCAACCTCACTGATCCGCACTGGTCCCATCGCTTCAAGGTCATCTTTAAGCATTTCCGCAGCACGCTTGGACATGTTGTCATAAACTTTATTTTTCAGCGTATCATCGGCACCTTTCAGCGCTTTCAGCAGCTGCTCTTGTGGCACCTCGCGCAACAGCGCCTGAATACCACGATCATCGACATCAACCAGATTCTCAAACACAAACATCAGATCCTGGATCTGTTGTGCCATCTCTTCGTCATTTTCACGAATTGAATCCATCAACTGCCCCTCAATATTGGTATCGAGGTAGTTCATTATGTTGGCAGCCGCTTTCAGGCCACCCATTTTCGCCGCTTGCGCGCCAGACTGACCAGCAAACTGTTTCTCCATGATCTCATTCAACTCTTGCAAGGCGGCCGGTTGCACCTCTTCAAGGTTGGCAATACGCATGGTGAGATCAAGACGAACCTTTTCCGGAAACTGGTTAAGAATTTCTGCCGATTGCTCAGGCTCTAGGTAGGACAACACAATAGTTTGAATTTGCGGGTGTTCATTGAGAATGATATTCGCCACCTGACGGGCATCCATCCATTTCAATGAATCCAGGCCTTTGGCACCGCCACCCATAATGATCTGATCAATCAAGTTTCCGGCTTTGTCTTCACCCAATGCTTGGGTTAAGGCATTACGCACAAACTCTTCACTATCTAAGCCGATGCTCGAGTACTTCTGAATATCGTCGAGAAACAGGTTGTGGACCGCGCTAATTTTGTCTTGCGAAAAGTCCTGCATGCCTGCCATCGCCATCCCCACTTTCTGTACCTGCTTAGGCTCTAAGTGGCGGAGGATCTGCGCGGCGTCTTCCTCGGTTAAGCTCAATAGCAATATCGCAACCTTATCGAACGCAGCAATCGAATCAACATCGAACTCCTGGCTGCCAGCGGCTTCGTCTTTTGCGTTTTCTTCTGCCATTACCCTTTCCTCAACCGCGCTTACTTTTTATTTGCTTCTTGTTCAAGCCAGCCTTTCACTACCTGTACAGATAGATCCGGTTCATTAGCCACCAGTGCCCGCACTGCTTTGAGGACATCTTCCTCTTTATGTAGATCAGGCAACTGTACTTTGCCACCAACAATACTGCCGATCAGCTCTTCATTCACTTCACTGTCTAGCTCGTTTTCAGCAGCCAGCAGCCCACCTTCAATTCCTCGGGATACCGCACCTTCAAGCAGCGATCTGTCTTCGTCAGCCACACCGTCATCAGAAGCGGTCAGCTTACGGATCATCGGACGAACCACCATCAATACTAGGATCAAGACAATAATGATGCCCATCACCAGTCGCATCGCTTTCCAGAACCACGGTTGTTCAATGATCGGCACTTCAATCTCAACCATATCATCGGAGCGAACAAATGGGATGGTGACAACTTCTAACGAGTCACCACGCTGCACATCAAAGCCCACTCCACCTTGCAATAAGCGACGTAAATTGGCTAACTCCTGCTGCGCTCGCGGCACCAAATCAATACCACTACCATCGGCATTCGCTACTGACTTATAGTTGACGGCCACTGAAACACTGACTCTTCTTACCACACCCACCTGCTGGCGGGTATGGCTCAAGGTGGTATCTAATTCATAATTGCGAGTGGCTTCACGGTGGCTTCTTCCTGGAGCCGCGCCACCGGCAGGGCCACCACCGATCGCTTCTTCCGGGATCTCTGCGGCCACTGGCGGTTGATTAGTCAATGCACCAGGAATACCGCCCAAAACACCACCGACAGAGTTATCTTCAACAGTCATTTCACTGCGTAATGCTGGCAAGTCAGGATTATAGCGGCGCTGGGTTTGCTCAACCGTGGTGAAATCCATACTGACATCGACCTGCGCGGTGTAATTACCTAAGCCGACGACAGGAATCAGAATAGAATCAATTTTGTTCATGTACTCAGCTTCACGCTGACGCTCAAGATCATACTCTTTGCGCGAACGTGCTGAGCTGGCATCTTGACTACCTGAATTAAGTAAGCGGCCACTCTGGTCTGTCACTGTCACCCGCGTCGGTTCCATGCCATTGACCGCAGAAGAAACAATATCAACCACAGAGTCGATCTCTTCGCGACTCAGCGCTGAGCCGCGGCCAATAGTCAGCACGACTGTGGCACTGGGGCTTTTCTCACGACGGGCAAATACCGATTGCTGGGGAATAGCGAGCAGTACACGTGCCTTTTTAACGTTACGCAGATCCTCTAAGGTGCGTGCGATCTGCTGTTCACGGCTGTGCTTCAGGCGCTCTCGCTCCAGTCGCTGACTCACACCAAAACCCATATCCTGCATCAAGATATCGGTACCGTTCTCAGGGGTTGCTTCCAGCCCGGCACGAGCCAACTTGAGTTTGATATCCTGATACTCCTCTGCCGGAATAGACAACACATCACGCTCAAGTTTATAAGTGATCTTATTTTGATCGAAGAAGTCGAGTGTTTGCAGCAGCTCGTCACTTTCCATTTGCGGTAAAGGACGCATCTCTGGCTCTTGTGCCCAAATAAGCACAAATACGGCAAGAGCCAAACAGATTGCCAAGGCGAGAATAATTGTAATTTGGCGCAGAACATCGACATTGCCAATATGGGCCAACACTGAAGATTTTTTCTCTCCACTGTCGACCTGCGCGTCTTTACTCATCTCGCCGCCTGCGGCGGGAACCATCAATTCTGTATTTTGCGTTGCTTCAGCCACGACTCAACTCTCCGTCTAAAATACGCCGATTACACCGGCATATTCATGATCTCTTTGTAAGCCTCAACCAGCTTGTTTCTAACCTGAACAGTCGCCTGAAATGCAACGCTCGATTTTTGTGAAGCGATCATCACGTCACCTAAACTGACATTGCGATCGCCCATCTCGAATGCTGTTCTCAACTGACCCGCCTGAGATTGCACATCATTGACACCATCAATGGCATTCTGAAGTAGGCCACCAAACTTGTCTCCGGCAGAATTTACAGGGACAGCATCAGGTCGCATCTCTGGAGCCTGAGCCTGGCGCATCATCGCCTGCATTTCGCTGTATAGATCGTTGGCTTTCACTTGCATTTGAATGCTCCTGACGCCTGAGCGTCAAAAATTTCACATATAGCAGAGTAACTGCAAGGAGCCTGCCAACACGTTAAACAAATGCATAAAGGGAGGAGTATCACGAGGAAAGATAATATCTAACAAATTGAAAAGGCAGGTATTTAACCTGCCTTATATTTGTAGATAAAAAGTTAAGCGGGCAACTCGATACCCAGATCGCGCATCCTTGCCAGCTTATATCTGAGGGTACGGGGGCTGATCCCTAGCTTTTCCGCGACATCTTTTCGACGCCCTTGGCACGATTCCAATGTCTGCAGAATAATCTGATTTTCTTGCACCTTAAGCTCACCGCCCAACCCCTCAGCATCATCCATGGCCACTTCTGGCTCAGCGCTATGAACTGTCGTGGGTGTATGCAGTTGAACCGTGATCTCATCTTCAATGATCAGATCGTCTGCATCGACTTTACCGGCAGATTGCAGAATCAACGCACGTTGGATCACGTTATCCAATTCACGCACATTACCCGGCCACGCATGATGTTGCAGGCGATGTTTAGCCGCCGCAGTCAATATAGGGATCTCTGAGCCAGAAACCTGACTATGACGAGCCAGCAGATGCTCCGCTAACGGAATAATGTCACCAGGACGCTGGGACAGTGGCTTCCAGGTCAACGGAAATACGTTTAATCGGTAATAGAGATCTTCACGAAACTGACCATCACTCACGGTTTGCTTCAGCTCGCGGTTACTGGTTGCTAACACCCGCACATTCAACTTGACGGTTTTGCGGCTGCCTAAGCGCTCAACTTCCCGCTCTTGCAGTACGCGCAAAAGTTTAGCCTGCAAACCAAGATCCATCTCAGTGATCTCATCAAGTAAAATTGTACCGTTCTGTGCTTGCTCAAATTTTCCGGGGCATGCCTGCAACGCGCCGGTGAATGCGCCCTTTTCATAACCAAACAGTGTCGCTTCCAGCATATTTTCCGGGATCGCCGCACAGTTAATAGCAATGAAAGGACCATCTGCGCGCGGCGAATTATCGTGAATATAGCGCGCCAGCACTTCCTTACCTGAGCCACTGGGCCCAAGTACCATGACATTCGCTTCCGACGCAGCCACTTTGGCCGCCAGCTTTAGTAAAGCTTCACTTTGCGGATCACCCACAACCGGTGAGTAGCGTTCATTGCCGTCAGTTGGTGCGTAACGACTAACCAGGTTGAGTAATACTTCTGGAGCAAACGGCTTCGCCAGATAATCATTAGCCCCTTCCCGCATGGCTGCCACAGCCGCATCGACGGTGGCGTAAGCTGTCATCATCAGCACGGGCAGTTGCGGCAGTTTACTGCGAATAGACCGCAACAACTGTAGCCCACTCATCCCCGGCATCTGCACATCACTGACGACAATATCAAACTTGCCACGGGACAGTTGTAACAGCGCAGCCTCGCCGCAATCGACTTCAGTTACCTGATACCCGGAAATCATCAGGGTATCCACTAAGGCTTCACGCAAGCCGGCGTCATCTTCAACGACGAGCACTTTGGTATCGGCCATCTTAACCTCCCCACGCCTCTTTTAGTGGCACTTCAGCGCTAAGCTCATCTTCATTACGTATGGGAATGAGCAGCTGCACACATGTACCCTGACCCTCGCCGGAGACAAGGCTCACCGAGCCTTTATGCGCCGACGCCACCGCTTGAACCACGGCCAGGCCTAAACCTGTTCCTTGGCTGCGGCTGGTAAAAAACGGTTCTAATACTTTCTTCTGCATCGCCTCAGGGATCCCTTTGCCGTTATCCCGGATCTCGATTGCGACCATCTGCTGCTGACGTTTCGCAGAGACATGAATATTGGTCGCTGATGCTTGTAGACTGTTGTGCACTAGATTGCTGATGGCGCTGGCCAGACTACTGGCGTTACCTAGAATCTCGATATCTGGCTCAGGCAACTCGATCTGCAACTGACTACGACTTTTACTAACCATGGCTTCGACCCGCGACTGCAGATCGGACAAAAGCTGTTTCATGGAGAGTGGTGTAGCGGCGATCTGACTGTCGCTGCGGGCAAACAGCAGCATATCGTTCACCTGCTGCTCTAAGTCTTGTAAGCGTGCCAAAAGCTTAAGGTGAAACGCTCCACGATTTTCTGTTGTGAGGGTGTTATTACCTAAATTTGCCGCGTACAGCATGGCAGCGCTAAGTGGCGTTCTCACCTGATGAGCCAATGACGCCACCATTTTTCCAAGCGCCGACAAACGCTGCAAATGACTGATCCGATTTTGTAGTTCACGGGTTTCGGTTAGATCCGTCATCAAAATCAACTGACCAGGCTCAGGCGATAACGCAGTCAACGCCAACTTCACTCGCCGACCACTGGCCAGAGAGATCTCATGACCATCATCAGCCTGCGGCGAGAACGCCCGAGAGATAATGTGTCGCCATGGCTGACCGATCAGCGGCTCACCCAGCATCTCGAGGGCAATAGGGTTGGCTTCACGCACGATGCCGTTACCATCCAATACCACAATCCCAGCAGGCAGGATCTCCATCAGGTGCTGCATACGACTGGCGTTATTCTGCACCCCGGTCGACGATACCTCGGCGTGAAGGCTCTGTTCATTCAACTGGCGCTTTGCCATCTCACCCATCACTACAGATTCAGATCTGAGTGGCACCTTCTCGGTAGCGAGAAGCTGGGGAGGAAACTGTCCATTGCTGGACTTGGCTTGATCGGCAACATTGCTCGACTGTGTCATCTCTATGTCGCTCCTTTTGACGCGATACCGAGATAAAGCCAAGAGCGTGCCAACTATTTCAATCTCATGTTTTAATTAATAAAAACTGAAACAATCTAGTTAGAATAGTAGATGTAGACAGGGTTTTGACGCTTTCAACAGCGGGAAATATCAAACACGTTCATTGCCCCAAGAGAGCTGGAAGATAAAAAAAGCACCTCAATTTGAGGTGCTTTTTTATTCAGTAACAGATGAAGCAGTTAAACCGGTAGCTATTCATCATCTCTGGCGATCTGATACTTACGCATCTTCTCGACCAGCGTGGTACGGCGCATACCTAACTGTTCCGCAGCGCGAGCCACGACCCAGTCTTGGCGTACCAATGCCTGCTGAATGTAGTCAGTTTCCAATTCAGATAGCATCTCTTTGAGATTGATCCCTTCATCCGGCAACTCATGGGGAACTTGAGGCTCAGCAATCAGTGGCTCAGCGTCTTCACGGAATAGTGCGTTTAATGACTCACGCTCCATCACCTCTTCGGAATAGACCGGCTCATAAGGATCAACGTCAATATGCCGGTACTTAGGCGGCAAGTCACTGACATCAACCACACCATTGGGATAGAGGATCACAAGCCGCTCAACCAAGTTGGAAAGCTCACGGACATTCCCCGACCATGGGTGCAGCATTAAGGAGTCGATCGCTTTATCAGTAAAACGTACCGACGCATTGTGCTCAGCTTCTAAGCGAGAAACCAGCTCCTGCAATAACAGCGGTATATCATCCTGACGCTCACACAGAGCAGGCATCTCAATAGGAAATACATTCAGGCGATAGTAGAGATCTTCACGGAATTTACCCTCCGCGATCATCCCTTCAAGATTTCGATGCGTCGCCGCAACAATACGAACATCGGCCTTAACCAACTTCGCACTGCCTACCCGCTCAAATACCCGCTCTTGTAGCACGCGCAGCAGTTTCACCTGCATATTGGTGGGCATATCACCGATCTCATCAAGAAACAGTGTGCCCCCCTGAGCAAGTTCAAAGCGACCTTTACGGGTGGTTATCGCACCAGTAAACGCACCTTTCTCGTGGCCGAATAATTCGCTTTCCAATAACTCAGCCGGAATAGCACCGCAGTTGACCGGAACGAAAGGGCCATCACGGCGAGAAGAGAGATAATGGATATTCCGCGCAACAACCTCTTTACCTGTACCCGAATCACCGAGAACAAGCACATTGGCGTCTGTCACAGACACCTGTTCAATAAGTTGCCGCACTTGGGCAATAGCGTCGCTGCGACCCACCAAGCTGCGGAACAGTTTAGTCTGAGTCGATGTTTGCGGTTGTCCACCAGGACGCTTGCGATGATAGTCTTGACAGCGGTGGATCACTTCGGTCATCTGCGGATAATTAAATGGCGCCATCAAAGACCCCACTAAATTGGGTAAAACGACCCCTTTATCATCACCAAGCAGCACATAAGGCTGTAGTGGATGGACAGAAGCTAAACGCTGAATGAATTCTAATGGGTCTTCATCGGCAATATCGCCAATAAATACCGCACGCCAGCAGTCTTCACTGTTAATCAGAGAAATATTGCTAGAGCTAGTGATGCGGCATGATTCACCAACAAATCCTAATAAAAGCTCTAACTGTGCTCGGCGATCACTATTATCATCAATGACGAGAACGTCAGATAATCCCTGCATAAATGAAACCTTTCACCCTCTGGGCCTGCGGAGTTCCCGCCATTTCCTTGACGCAGGAGAAACCGTCTTTTTTTCGAATCATATATTATTATTGGCTTCTATTGTATTGAAAGTGCCTGATAGAGCAACAATGGAGTGCGAGCCAGCTCTCAGTTTAGATGGCTGGCACTCAATTTGCTTACACAAATGAGAAGCAGATCCGTCTGCGCAGATATTTGACGCTGCTACTATGAGTAGCAACTGCACAAACGCGACTAAGAGCAGAGTAAGGTACTTAAAAATGGCAAGAACATCGATCCAACAATATGGCAAAGGAACGGTTAACTCGTTGACTGACGCCGATCCCCATACTCAGGTTGCCGCAATCATGGCTCATATTCTGGGCAATGTGGCAGCAGCCAGAGGGGCAATTGAACGGAAAGATTTTGAAGTTAAAGGCCTGAAAATTGGTAAAGCCATTGAGCTGCTAACGGTTTTGCAAGCCAGTTTAGATATGGAAGTTGGCGGGGAGATCTCGCGCAATCTGTTCGATCTTTATGACTTCTGTATTTTTAAGCTGGGCGAAGGTTCAGTCTCAGGAGATCTTGAAGCCTTAGATGCTGTCACCGGCGTGATGCGCAATATCAAAGAGGGCTGGGACGGTATTCCACAAGATGTCAGAGATGATTTAGCCCAAAAGAAGGCTGCTGAAGGTGGCTAAAACGGAGAGCGATACAGCTTCAAGTTTGCTATCCCGAGGCAGGCAACTCACCAAGCAACTCGAAGCGGAGATATCAGCCGATGCGACACTCCAGGCACTTGAGATAGAGGCTTGGCTGGCCGACGTGCGCTCATTTGCGGAAACATCAGAAGCGCAAAGCTCACTGGAACAGCTAAAAGTGATAATCGACAAAGTGAAGATAGCGAGCACCAGTGCAAGAAAAAGAACCAAAGAACAACTACTGAAATCCAAGCGCGCCAGCAAAGGCAAATTAGCCTACCAACAACAAAATAAATAGAAAGACGCTAAATAAGAGGGTAAGAAATTAGGATGTTTGACGGCAAATCGATTCTCATTACAGGTGGTACAGGGTCTTTCGGCAAAAAATACGTTCAGACCCTACTTAAAAATTATCAACCCAGAAAAATCATTGTTTACTCACGAGACGAACTGAAACAGTTTGAAATGCAGCAGCGCTTTAACGAGCCCTGTATGCGCTATTTTATCGGTGATGTTCGAGACAAAGAGCGTATGATCCGTGCGATGAAAGGCGTTGACTACGTCATTCACGCTGCCGCGCTAAAACAGGTTCCAGCGGCCGAATACAACCCGATGGAATGTATCAAGACCAACATCAACGGTGCCGAAAACGTCATTGATGCCGCGTTGGCCAACAACGTGGAAAAAGTGATCGCGCTATCCACCGACAAAGCCGCCAGCCCGGTCAACCTTTACGGCGCCACTAAGCTCTGCTCAGACAAGCTGTTTGTCGCGGCAAATAATATCTCAGGTGGCCATGCGACCCGCTTTTCTGTTGTTCGCTACGGTAACGTCGTCGGCTCTCGCGGGTCTGTCGTTCCCTTCTTTAACAACTTGATCGCCGAAGGCGCAGATCACCTCCCTGTCACCCATGAAGAGATGACCCGGTTCTGGATCACCCTGCAGCAAGGGGTCGACTTTGTCCTTAAGAACTTCGAACGTATGTTAGGGGGTGAAATATTTGTTCCCAAAATTCCTTCCATGCGTATCGTTGATCTAGCCAAAGCGATGGCTCCAGATTTGCCGATTAAAATTATCGGTATCCGCCCAGGTGAGAAGCTACACGAAGTGATGTGTCCAAGTGAATTAAGCTACGACACATACGAATTCCATGACCACTACGTTATCACCCCAGCCATTCGCTTTTACAGCAATGAACGTTCAAACGAATTCACCACCAACGCCATAGGTGAATCAGGAACGCCAGTGGAGCACGGGTTTGAATATAACTCGAAGAATAATCCAGACTTTTTGGATCACGAGGGGTTATTAGCTTTTAACGAGATGGCTAACGCATGATCCCTTACGGTAGACAATCGATTGACAGTCATGACATAGACGCGGTCGTTGACGTACTCAAATCTGATTTTTTAACGCAAGGGCCGCAAGTACCGAAGTTTGAGCGAGCTTTAGCGGCATACTGCAATGCAAAACATGCCGTCGCGGTCAACAGCGCAACTTCAGCGCTACATATCGCTTGTTTAGCATTAGAGCTCAGCGCTAGAGACCTGCTTTGGACATCACCCAACTCGTTTGTCGCTTCGGCCAATTGCGGACGTTACTGCGGTGCAGATATCGACTTTGTCGATATCGACCCTGACAGCGGTAACCTCAGTGTTGCTGCACTGGAAAAGAAACTCACCATTGCGAAAGCCAATGGCCGCTTGCCCAAAGTGCTCGTGGTCGTGCATTTTGCCGGGCAACCGTGTGATATGCGCGAGATCCATGCGTTATGTCAGCCGTTTGCTATCAACATCATCGAAGACGCCAGTCACGCGGTGGGAAGTGAATACCAAGGCGTGAAAACCGGCAGTGGTCAATACAGCGACATTACGATATTCAGCTTCCATCCGGTAAAAATCATTACCAGCGCGGAAGGCGGTATGGCGCTTACCAATGACCCTGAGTTGGCAAAGCGAATGTCCCTATTTCGCTCTCACGGTGTCACCCGCGATCCAGAATTACTACAAGAAGAAGCCCCTGCCCCCTGGTATTACGAGCAACAGGAGCTGGGGTTTAACTATCGCATGACAGAGCTACAAGCGGCCTTAGGCTTAAGCCAAATGCGCCACTTAGATAGATGGGTTGAACAGCGCAACCTTTTAGCAAAGCGATACCAGCAAGCATTCAGCAACACCGTCATCAAATATCTACCGGTTAGCGATGACAGATTAAGTGCCTATCACCTGTTCGTTATCTGTTTACCGGACAACTTAAAGTTACAACATCAAACGATTTTTGAAGCGCTTAGGGCTGCAAATATTGGCGTAAACCTGCACTACATGCCTATTCACCTTCAACCCTATTATCAGGCGCTTGGCTTTCAAGTCGGGGATTTTCCACAAGCAGAGAGCTATGCAACAAAAGCGATCTCTCTTCCCCTGTATGCTGAATTAACCACTGAGGCGCAAGATCTGGTGATAGAAACGGTCACACAGCTTTGTGAGGGGGAGATGCAGTGAAATGTATTGCGGTCATTCCTGCACGAGGTGGCAGTAAAAGAATACCAAGAAAAAATATTAAGCCTTTCTGCGGAAAGCCATTGATTGCCTACTCCATAGAAGCCGCCATTGCATCCAAGCTGTTTGCTAAAATAGTCGTCTCTACTGATGACCAAGAGATAGCTTCTGTGGCAAAGCAATATGGCGCAGACGTTCCTTTCATCCGGCCCGCCACGTTATCAGATGATTATGCTGCAACCCTACCTGTCGTAGCTCATGCATTAGAGCAGGAAATGACGCAGACAAAGGAGATTACCCATTGTTGCTGTATCTATGCCACAGCGCCGTTAATTCAGGTAAACCATTTAAAGGCCGTACAACAGCTGCTTGTCGACCGCCAGGCTGACTATGCGTTTCCAGTAACGGAATTTGATTTTCCTATTTTACGGGCGGTCAGTATGAATGAAGACAACATACTGACCCCCAGTTTTGAGCAACACATCAACGCCAGAAGCCAGGACCTTCCCGATTATTATCATGATTGTGGACAGTTTTATTGGGGAAAAGTATCGTCATTTCTAAATCATACCCCGATCATCTCAAAGGCCGCTCTGGGTTACCCCATTCCAAGGCGTTTCGTCCAGGACATTGATACCCCCGATGATTGGCTCGAAGCGGAGTTAAAATATCGCGCGCTGAATTCCGGCCTATCCACAGATAATTCATAATGCGTATCGTTTTCAGAACAGACGCTTCGACTGAAATAGGCAATGGCCACTTAGCTAGATGCCTTACCCTCGCCCATCAGCTTCAGAGCAAAGGTTGTGAGATATTGTTCATCTGCCGAGAGCTGCCAGGGCATCGCGCAGCGCTGATCAAAAAGCAGGGGTTTCAGCTCGAACTATTAAAAACCGATAGAAGTGATGAAAGCAAGCAAACACAGGTCACGACAGAATGCTTGCCCGCACACAGCCCATGGCTGGGGTGCCTCTGGCAACAAGACGCACAACAAACACTGACACGACTATCAAATCAGCCCTGTGATTGGCTTGTCGTCGATCACTATGCGCTTGATAAGCAATGGCAAGCACACGTCAAAACGGGATATCACAAGTTACTCGTTATTGATGATCTAGCGGATCGTGAGCATCTTGCTGACATACTGGTTGATGCCTCTCCAGGGCGCCAAGCTGCGCACTACAAAGCGTTAGTGCCAGAACATTGCACACTGCTCTGCGGCCCCAATTTCGCCCTGCTGCGTGGCGAGTTCTCAGGCTTTAAGCGCCCCGCTTATCAAAGTAATAACCCGATAAAACTGCTCATTGCTATGGGCGGCGTCGACAAAGACAACGTAAGTGCCTGGCTGCTAAAAGAGATTAATCAAATGCAGCCACCGCCAAATATTGCAAGCATCGAGGTATTATTGAGCGAAAGTGCTATCCACCTAGCACGAGTAAAATCTCAAACCGAATTGATGACAATAAAAACAGAACTGGTCGTTGAACCAAGCTCAATAGCAGAGCGGCTCGCACATGCCGACCTCTGTATTGGCGCCCCCGGTGGCTCTGCACTTGAGAGGTGTGCGATGGCACTTCCCTCGCTACTGATCACTACCGCGGAAAACCAGCGCCACAATGCAATGGAATTAACCAAAGCTAAAGCAGCGTTAAGCTTAGGCTGTTTCAAAACACTAAATCCGCAACAGTTCAAAGAGCAGCTGTTAACCATCAGCACCGCACCCGACACGCTGAACCAGCTTGCAGGCTGTGCCGTACAGCTCTGCGATGGACATGGTGTGAAGCGTGTGTTGCAAGCGCTTTTTCAGGCCGAGTGTCAGGTAAGAGCTGCCACCGCGATGGATAAAGATCTGCTCTATCGCTGGCAAACCGCTCCGGGAGTTCGAGACTATTCCAGAACTCCAGAGCCGCCAAGCTACCAAACCCATTGTCAGTGGTTTGAAAAAGTATTGGCTGATAACGAACGCTCTCTGTTGATACTGGAGCTAAGCGACGACGCTGTGGGCATGTTACGGTTTGACCGTCAGCAAGAAGGCTGGGAGATCTCCATCCTTATCGCCCCTGAGCATCAAGGCAAAGGTTTGGCAAGAACTGCGCTGGATTGGGCAAAGCAATCGCAATTTACCCCTATTTTTGCCGAAGTTCATCCTGATAACCTAGTATCACAGCAACTATTCAGTCGGGCGGGTTTTAAACGACTCAGTGAAAATCAGTTTAAATACACCCAGACCCAACAAGATCCTCGATAAGGTATAGCGCCATGGAAAAGCCAAACAAAGCAGTCATCATCGATGGCAGACCGATCGGTCCTGAACATCCGCCCTATATTATCGCGGAACTGTCAGCCAACCATAATGGCGATCTGTCACGTGCACTCAAACATATTGAAGCGGCGAAGGCTGCTGGTGCCGATGCGATTAAGATCCAAACTTATACAGCCGATACCATGACCATTGATTGTGATAAGCCCAATTTTAAAATTAAGGGCGGCCTCTGGGATGGCTATTCTCTATATCAACTTTACCAAGAAGCACATACGCCCTATGAATGGCATCAGGCTATCTTCGACAAAGCCCATGAATTGGGGATCACCTGCTTCAGTAGCCCATTTGATGAAACCGCTGTCGACTTGCTGGAATCGCTCAACGCCCCTGCTTACAAGATTGCATCCTTTGAAGCTGTCGATCTGCCGCTAATCAAACGCGTAGCAGAAACGGGTAAACCGATGATCATCTCCACTGGAATGGCTAATTTATCGGAGATAGAAGAAGCCGTCACAACGGCAAAAGAGAATGGCTGCAGTGACATTATTCTACTGCACTGTATCAGTGGCTACCCGGTGCCAGCCGAGCAAAGTCATTTAAGTACAATCCCTGATCTGGCCGCTCGCTTCAACGTACTGACAGGGTTATCAGATCATACTCTGGGCACGACGGTTGCCGTGGCATCTATTGCCTTAGGAGCAAACCTGATAGAAAAGCACTTTACTCTCAGCCGCGCAGATAAAGGTCCAGACTCCTCTTTTTCGCTAGAGCCAGGAGAGCTCAAAACCTTATGCCAGGAGACGAAAATTGCGTGGCAAGCCATAGGCAAAGCTGGCTACGAGAGGAAGCCTGTAGAAGAAGCTAATCTGACTTTTAGACGCTCGCTCTTTTTTGTTAAAGATGCCTTGGCAGGAGAAACGATCACGCCGCAGCATGTGCGCAGGATACGACCAGGCCAGGGGCTTGCGCCAAAGTTTTATGATGACGTTATTGGAAAAAAAGCGGCAAAAGATATCACAAGGGGCACCCCGGTCAGTTGGGAGTTATTAACCTAACACCACAAAAACAAAAGGCGACGGATTGTCGCCTTTTGCTTAAATTACAATGACAGCAGTTATTACTTTCGGCTCTCTTCCAGTTCTTTCAGCTCTTGCTCCAACCCCTTGAAAATCCCCTTCATCTCCTTGAAGTACTGATGAAAGATCTTCATCGCTGCGGTTACAAATCGCGCCCGAACCTCAGCGTTAGGCATCATGTGGAGATAGCCCAAAATGGTGATCTGCAGGTAGGTCACACTGCCCTCGATCATTCGCACCGCAGGGTTGTCCTGACCACCAATATGCTTACGAAGTTCGAGATGGTTTCTTTGGAACAGCTCAAAGACATCATTCGTTGCCCAATCGATCTCCTGCACCCGCTCGTCAGTCAGAAACTTAAGTAGCTTCCTGATAGTACGCTGACGCTGTTTGAAGTTGTCGTACAAGATCTCAAACGTCACCGGCTTCTTAACCCTCGCTGCTGCGATCCATGCATCAGGATCAAAAGGCTCGCTCTTAGGTGCTGGCAACTCAATATCTTCAATACGACAGGGGGTGGTACCTTCTATACGTGCACCGTCTGCAGTATTAAACACCTCGGTTCCTTCACCCTTAATACGGATCACCAACTCAAGCACATGACGGCACCAGTCAAATACCGCACTGGTCGAAACCTTTTCGCGGAAGTTACCGGGCACCGGCTTATGACTCCCGGAAGAACCTTTCTCAAATGCGCCTTTAAACTCACCATAATATGCGCTGTCTTTAGAGTGGTGGTATTTCGGATCCACGTACCCCACATCAACACCAAATAGATAGACTTGAGGCGCCTTAAAGTGGATAGCCAATGCCATCGCAGCATTCGATACGGTTGGATTGGAGTTGAAGAGATGCAGATATTGATGAAAATCCTTCATCAACGTGACGCGAGCCAGCTCTGTGCCGACATCATTCGGTTTCCAGAAAAGGGTCGCTTCTTTAAACTGCTCAACCACACCGGGTGATAGGGTATTCATTCCTACCAAGTGAATATCCCCAACGAACTCACCTGAAGGATCGACCTCCCGAACCCAGTCGGCTAAATATTCAACCCGTTCAATCTCAATATGGATGTGAGGCTTAATTCCCGCATTATGTAATGTTTTTAACGCGGTACCGCAAGAGACCAAAATAATATCGTCGCGATGCTCTCGAATATAATCGAGGGAATAATCGATAGAGGGGCCATTTGCACAAATAAAGACGGGGCGATCGAATTCATGCCCTGAAGGGCTATCAGCCATGAGATTGCAACCGCCCGCCATGTTTTTCATGGTATGACGCGTGGAGATAACTTCATCTTCAAAGAAGCCAAAGCCAGCATAAAAATTACTGAGGTTATCAAAGAAGCGCTTTAAACTTTCATCCGCGGTTTTACTGTCATAATGTCGATAAATCGGTAACACGCATGACTTAAAGATACCAATTTTAAACATCACTTTTTGTACAGTATGAATAAACTCTTCCTGTTCGCAGCCAACCAACAGGGTGATGCCTTTATTCTGCTTAGTGAACGCTTCAAATAACTGCCGATAATCAAATACATGTAGCGAAGCAAAAAACAGATCATCGTTAGGCTCATAGATAAACAGGTGACCTATCTTTTCTGCGTGGGCAAGAATGGTTTCCAAGTGATACCCAATACCTACCCCCAGCACGGTAAAGAAAGGAAACCAATGGTAGGGATCCCGCTCACCCACTGCGACGGCTTCTTTAGAGTGTTCTTCACCGAGTTCAACCAGCTCTTTCAATAGATTGGCATGACGGAACAACTTCATTGAAGCTTCCCAACCTGTTTGGCTGAGTCGATATATTCCTGTGACTGGGCGGTCAAAGTAATCTTTCGCTTGTTTAGCGCAGATCTCTTTCGGATCACCGTCATAGATAAACCCTTCCGCTCCGCAGATATTCAGCCTGCCAAGGGGATCCATCTCCAGCCCCATGCTTTTCGGTTTATGCTCTTTAAAACGAGCAGCAATATGAGGAAAGCGCTCTTGCAAAAACTGTAGGTTCTTATTGAAGGTTAGATTCAATACCTGACGTAAGATATTCAATCCATTTTTATCGATCTGAGTTGCCATACAGTAGGCTCCGAGTACCACGCCCCATCAAACTGGCTGCGCGCAATGTCAAAATCTTGTCTACTAAGAGCTTAATGCAAAAAAGGCACCACTTGGGTGCCCTTTGAAAGAAGTGTGGAGTAAAACTTATTTCTTATCTTTCACTACGCCAGGAAGGTTGCTTAACTGCTGTTCCAAGAAAGAGCTGACGGAGTCTAATTGTGCAGATATCTTATCTAGATATAAGAACTGGTTGTAAAGCTGCGCTTCATAGCGCCCTATCATTTCATCAAACTTATCTTGCTCAGTATTGATTTTATCTACCGAGTCAGAAAAGGAGCTGGATTTAGTCTGCAATATGCCACCAAACTTCTCATACTCTCGCACAAGATCATTCAGTTTGTCGGCTACACCTGGCGTTGAGGAGATGACATTTCCATCGACATCCAGCGTGTCATAACCTGAAAACACTTCGCTGATTTGATCAAAATTTTCATTGAGTGCTTTATCAAGCTTACCCTCATCAATTTTCAAACTGCCATCAGATTGAGTTTCCAACCCGAGAACAGATAACGAGGTTGCGCTGCCATCCGAGGTCTTAACCGCATCGGCCATGGTTGCTCGGATCTGATTCATCATGGTTCTAACCGTTGAATCAGTAGCTAACGTACCCTTCTCGCGTTCAGCTTTCTGCGCCGCAATCTGTTCGTCTGTTAACGCGGTATTGTTGTCTTCGCTATTACTGTCTTCAACTTTGTTACCCGAGCCATCACGATTAACAAAGGTCAAATTATCAACAACAGACAAAACCTGATTATATGTATCGACGAATGTTTGAATCTTTTCTTTTGTGCTCTCTTTATCCAGCGACAAATTAAAGTTATCACTCTCACCTGGAGGGTGAGCTTCTTTTACTGAAATAGTGACGCCGTCGATAGCGTTTTCAAACTTATTGGTTGCAGAGCTAATTTCAAGAAAGCCATCCACCTTGATCTTGGCATCCTGAGCGAGCTGAACTTCCTGCATATCCGCACTGTAATTGGCATCGTACTGCAATCGGGATAGACCGTTGGCATCAGCAACACCATCAACGTCAGTCACTGCGATCTCTATCGCATTCGCTTCGCCCGTCTCTTTACTCGCTAACGACAAATGCACGCCGGTGTCGGTCTTTACAATTGACGCGCTCATACTGGCACCAGCGATATCGTTAATTTTATTTTTAACATCGTTGAGTGTGTCAGATGCACTCACTTCAATACTGTAGGTCTCACTGCCTACGGTGATATCCATGGTGCCTTCACCCACGGCCTCAAATTCACCGATCGCAAAATCTGAGGTCAACTTGTGAGCCTGTGCCGTCTGCATTACCTCAATATCGTAACTGCCTTCAGAAGCAGTAGAGTCACCGGTAACGGTAAACTTTTCTTCCGCTGCTTCATTGCCATAGGTAACTAAGCGTTGGTTGAAACTGTTATCTAGTTTCAACTCAAATAAAGATTTCTGCCAATCACTCAGTGCACTCCGCAGTGAGCCAATTGCAGATATCTGATTGCTAAAAGAATCAATTTTGGCATCATTTCGTTCCGTGATAGGTACCTTGCGCACATCAATAAGCCCCTGCACGATGCCATTTACATCGAGACCGGAACCGATACCGGGTACGCTAATCGTTGGAAGGTCAGCCATAATTTACTCTCTATACTTAGCTAGACTTCAGTTTTTAAAAACAAACTGTTGGACTCAGATAATCTAACGGCAAGTTTCAGCATCTCCTCGGAAGGAATTTGCCGCAACAAATCACCGCTAACCTTGTCCTTAACACTGATAACATCCCTGCCTGACGCATCATCGACACTGAACGTCAGTGATTTATTAAATGACTGCACAAACTCTTGCAGGTTTCGCGCCATCTCTTCTAATCGTTGGCGATCAATTTCTTGCTCTTGTTTCAGCTGTTGAGCCTGTTCCTGTATTTGCTCACTCGGCTGCACCTGTTCAGGCTTTACCTGGCTTTCCGTGGCGGTTTCAGTTTGTACAGGAGTGACCGCTTCAGGCTGAGTGCGCAACTGAGGATTTGATGTTGCTTGTGCTTGTATTGCATCGACGCTCATAAAAACTCCTCCAAAACTTACTTACCTGAAATGGGTAAACGGCAAGGAAGATTAGATCTTCCCTGCCGTTGTCATTTACCCACTAAGTCTAGCTCCGTTAGCCAAGAAGACTCAATGCGGCCTGTGGCAACTGGTTAGCCTGCGCTAACACTGAGGTTGCAGCCTGAGTCAACACCTGGTTCTTCGACAGCTCTGACGTCTCTTCTGCGAAGTCAGTATCACGGATACCTGAACGTGAGTTTGAAGCATTCTCACTAATGTTGCTCAGGTTTGAGATAGTGCTATCAAGACGGTTCTGAACCGCACCGAGTGATGCACGCTGACTATCGATGTAAGACAATGCACCATCAATCACCGATACCGCTTCCTGTGCGCCAATCGCTGTGCTGATATCAATATTATCAACAGAATCCAGCTGGCTTAGCTCTGCCCCGGCACCCAGCGAAGCGTTCTGCAGAATGGTAGTAGACAAAGCACTTGCGCCCGCTTGAGTATTCGCTTGAACATTGAAGTCACCATTCGCAGTCAGGCGAATTGTACCAACAAAGTCTGCAGCACTGTCACCTACGGCCGCTGCGTCAGCGATGGTAGAGCCTGTAGTGGCAACCAAGTTAGCATAAGAAGCAATATTAGCAGTGTCATCTGTATCACCAGAGAACTCATACGTTGCCGCATCAATACCAACAGTACTACCCACGCCTGTGAGCTGAAGGTTGTCTATCTGAATGGTATCACCGCCTTCACTAGTCAGTACCAGACGACCGTCATCACCTACATTGGCACCAACACCGGTTTCATCAGCAACAGCGTTAATCGCATTCGCCAAAGATGAAAGATCTTCTGTGTTGGTAATGTCAACTTTGATGGTTGGCGCCGTTGCCAGATCATCATTTGCTCCACGCAGCGAGAAGGTCAGCGTTGCAGTCCCAGTCAACGCGCCACCAAAGGTATTGATAGTGCCTGATGAGTTCGCAGCGAAAGAACCGCCTGCGCTATAGAAGTCCAATGCAACAACAGTACGGGCATCAGCATTCACACCTGTTGCCTGGCTTTGGTCATTGATCGACTTAGCGATATCGCCAGCAGATGCGGAACCGTCGACGTTGATGGTAGCAGAACCCAGCTCACCAGAAACATTAAGTGTATTCGCACTGTTAGTCAGTGCCGTACCACCGAATGTCGCATCAGCAGTCGCTGCCGTGCTTACACCGATACCACCTAAACCAATCGCCGAAGCAGAACCGGTAACAACTGACGCCGTACCTTCTGAAACAGCTACGCCAGTGAAGCTGCCACCGACTTCGGTTTTCAGCAACTCATAGGTTTGCGCACCCATTGACTCTGTCTGGAAAGAGTTAATTGATACAGCTACTGTTTCAAATGCTTGCGCACCGACCTGGAAGCTTTCTGTACCGAAGCTGCCATCAAGCAACTTACGGTCACCAAAGGTAGTCGTATCGGCGATACGATCCAGTTCGTCTTGCAGCTGGTTCACTTCCTCTTGAAGTGCACCACGGTCTGAATCGGAGAAAGTACCGTTAGCAGACTGGATTGACAGATCACGCATACGCTGCAGAATGTTAGTACTTTCTTGCAGTGCACCTTCCGCAGTTTGCGAGAGTGAGTTTGCATCGTTTGCGTTACGTGTTGCGATGTTCAAACCATTAATCTGAGAGGTCAGACGGTTTGAAATCTGTAAGCCCGCTGCATCATCAGCCGCACTGTTAATGCGCAAGCCAGATGAGAGGCGTTCGAAGTTTGTACCCAACGCACTGTTGGATTGATTCAAATTACGCTGCGCATTTAGCGATGATACGTTTGTTTGAATTGTAAGTGCCATGTCAAATTCTCCACATACTCTAGCTTGACGCTAAGTAACACTATGTTGTTTGTTCACACTTAGTAACGGCACCGCTAAAAGAAGCTTTAGTTTTTTTTAAAGAAAAAATCACAACAACTGCTCAATCAACCACCAAAACAAAATAAAGCGCTTATTTTTCAACATATTAACAATGTTAAAAAAACTGACAAAAAAGGCGCCATCAGGCGCCTTTTGACAATCTAACTAAGATATTGATCACACTGTCGTATCAATTAACTGACCTAAAGGATTGACTGAAGGGTTACCCAACTCACCATTTTGTGCCCTATCAAGTACTTCAATTGTCGCCCTGCGTTCAGTTGCCGCTTGCTGTGCATCACGCACATCTGCCGCCGTAACCGATGAGCCACCATCATCACTGCTACTTGTTGAGGCATTGACATAAGTATCTATGGTTTGCTGCTGCGTATTAACTTCGGCCACACCAACCGCAACTTGCCTTGCAGTATCCCTATTCTCTTGCACGTTTTCAGCCACTCCAGGCTCTTGGCTTGCTATCTGCTGGCGATCAGGAACAGAAGGTTGTTGCACCCGGTTAGGCTCAAAACTGGAAAATGACGCCACCGCGCCTGAATCGATTTGCATAGAGAGATCTCCGTCACATTTATGACTGGAGTATAGACGCTTTCGAGCTGTTTATAAATTGACCACGCACAAAAAAAGGGACGGCATGCCGTCCCTTTTTAACCTCAGTAAGGTCGCGAATTAACCACCCAAGAGCGATAGCGCCGCCTGTGGCACCTGGTTAGCCTGAGCCAATACTGACGTACCGGCCTGCTGAAGCACCTGGTTCTTAGACAATTCTGATGTCTCTAATGCAAAGTCGGTATCGCGAATACCAGATCGCGATGCTGAAGCATTTTCAGAAATGTTGGTTAGGTTAGAGATGGTGCTTGATAAACGGTTTTGTACCGCACCCAAACTCGCACGCTGACTATCTATGTAAGCAAGTGCGCCATCAATCACATCAATAGCAACCTGAGCACCAATGGCAGTGGAAACATTGATTGAGTCAACGCCTTCTAACGCACTTAGCTCATCCGCCCCACCTAATGCTCCGTCCTGTAAAATACCCGACGTAAGGCTACTTGCGCCAACTTCAGTATTTGCAGCAATGGCGTAGTCGCCATTAGAAGTCAGGCGCACCGTACCAACGAAGTCAACAGCACTATCAGAAGCCGCCGTAGCACCACCAATCGTCGTATCCGTTCTTGCCACAATCTCACCGTACGAGAGGATATTACTATTGTCAGTTAGATCCCCTTCATACTCATAAGTTGCCGCATTGATACCGACAGTGGATCCAGCTCCGGAAAGTTGAAGATCGTCAATTTGAACAGTATCACCTCGCTCAGATACCAATAACAGACGACCATCAGGCGCTACAGACGCACCAATACCAGTTTCATTGGCTACCGCATTAATAGCATTGGCCAATGAAGACAGATCTTCTGTATTTTCTAAGTCCACTTTAATCGTAGGTGGTTGAGCTGTCGGATCATCATTCATACCACGCAGACTAAATGTCACCGTAGTGGTAGCAGACAGCGCTCCACCGACGGTATCAATCGTACCGCTTGAGTTTGTCAACGTCGCTGATGATGCGGTAAACAGATCCAACGCTACGACCGTTCTAGCATCTGCATCTACACCTGTTTTAGAGGTATTTTGCTGAATGCTGCGTTGCAGATCATAAGCACTGTCGTTTTTGTTAACGTTAATAACACCATCACCTAACGGACCAGCGATGCTCAACGTGTTATTACTGTTAGTTAAACCGGTATCCCCAAGGGAATGGTTCAGCGTCGCCGCAGTATTAATACCAATACCACCCAAGCCAATCGTTGTCGCAGAGCCACTAACGATACTCGCTGTGCCGACTGAAGCCCCTATCGAGGTAAAGGACCCACCTACTTCTGCCTTTTGCAGCGCATAGTTTTGAGTACCCATATCATCAGTAAAGAACGAGTTAATCGAAACACTTACGGTCTCAAATGCTTGCGCACCCACCTGGAAGCTTTCTGTACCAAAGCTGCCATCAAGCAAGGGGCGGTCGCCGAAGGTCGTCGTTTCCGCGATACGATCTAATTCAGCCTGTAATTGAGACACCTCATCTTGCAGTGCTGCCCGATCAGAGTCGGAAAAAGTACCGTTCGCTGATTGAATTGCCAAGTCACGCATACGTTGCAAGATATTTGTACTTTCCTGCAATGCGCCCTCAGCGGTTTGTGACATGGATATGCCATCGTTTGCATTACGAACCGCTACATTCAATCCGCTGATCTGTGAGGTCAACCGGTTTGAAATCTGTAAGCCTGCCGCATCATCCTTCGCACTGTTGATTCTCAAACCAGAGGAGAGCCGCTGGAAGTTAGTCCCCAGTGCGTCGGAAGACTTGGATAAGTTACGCTGCGCGTTCAGTGATGAAACATTTGTTTGTACTGAAAGTGCCATCTTTAGCCTCCAACTAGTTCAAGCATCCGGTGCAATTAAAGTAATCCGTCTGCCTGTCAAAAATTTGCCTATTTTTCAGTCAAGGTTATTAAAGCATTTAGTGTGCCAAGTTTAATAAACCTTAAAATTCATAACCTTAGGCATGTTTTATTAGATTAAATTAAACAGTGACAAATTCTGCACCTGAGTAAAGGCGGTTTGTGCCGCCTGCAGGGCAACTTTTTGCCGCTCAAATTCAGTGATTGCCGTGGTGTAGTCCAAATCTTCCAAAGGCGACTTAGCCGTCTCTAAGGTCAAGATATATTCCGCATTCACGTTCTCCTGGGTTGCGACCGTATTTAAGCGCGCACCGATGGTGCCGCGACGGCTAGAAACATGGATTGCGATACTATCGATGTCGTCGATCAAGTGACCAATATCAATCTGGCGCTGCTGTTTACTGATGTCATCAGGGTTAATACCGTCTTCATTCGGTACCTTAAGCCACTCAATAACATCTCTGAGCGTTTCAAACATGCCGACCTCTTCATCGGCGTTCAGCGTCAGCGAGTCACCCACATTGGGTTCGCCATCGATCTGCATTTCAACACCGTTAAAGGTATATTTTTCTCCGGGCACAAATGCGGGGGCAGGAGCTGGTGCCGGTGGTGGCGGATAAACCTGCGTCCCCGTTGAATCAAACACAGGTACAGGATTAGGCACCGGTAGTGTGGAATCCAATACTTCGATTTCTGGTTCACCATCACCATCTGAGTCTACAAAATTCACTGTATAGGGTGGCGGAAATGCCGTTGTGTCATACACCCCACGATCAACAACCGACGCATTTTTGACTGTCACGCCACCGGTGTTGGTGACCAAGCCTGTCGCATCACGATACTCGGGGCGGAAATCGCCGGTACTGTTAGGTGCCTGTTGGAAAATCTGCTGACCGGAATCACTGGTCGCCACCTTTACCCCATCACCGACACTGGTGAGTCGCTGACCGTCATCACCCTGATAGATCACGGTGCCGTCAGGTTGCTTATTAAACGGCTGATTCTCTGTTTGGTAGCCGGCAAAAACGTAATTACCGCCCTCATCTCTGGTATTAGCCAAAGCCAGTAGTTCGTCGAATCGCGCTTCAAGTTCTTCAGCGATCGCTATGCGGTTTTCCTGGGTATATGCACCGTTGTTACCCTGCAGCGTCAAATCTTTGATCCGCAGTAAGATATCTTCTGTCGCTTTAAGCGAAGTCTCTTCCGCACTGATCCGGTTATTGGCAAAATCCACATTGCGCTGATACTGCTCGGTCGTGGTAATTGACTGTTTAAAATTCAAAATAGAGTTTGCTGCCACCGCATCATCAGAGGCGTTAATCACCCGCTTACCCGAAGAGAGATGCAGGATAGATTCGTTTACATCCCACTGCTTAGTGGTGATGTTAACGGTATTGGTCTGGTAAAAGAGAAACGTTGAGACACGCATGATTAGCTCCTTAACGCGCCGAGGCTAACAGGGTGTCAAACAACTCACCTGCCACCGTAATGATCCGGGCTGCTGCGTTATAGCTCTGTTGAAATCGCAGTAGGTTTGACGCTTCTTCATCGAGATTCACGCCAGAGATAGACTGCATCCGCTCTTCTGCCTGGGTATATAAGGCAAGCGATGTGTTGTAGTTAATCTCTGCGGTTTGCGTGGCAGCGCCCACTTCGGTCACTAAACTCTGGAAGTTATCGAACATGGTCGAACGACCATTTTTCGCCACTTTTGCTGTTTGCAGATCAGCCATCGCCAAAGCGTTTTTGTTGTTACCTGAGCCAAAGACATACTCAACAGCAAAGGTATCGGGCGCGTTAGGTGGCTGGCCAACCGGATCACCTTCAATTTCGATATCGAAGCTTTGACCCGGCGCGAGGGGAACATTAATCGTTGTCGGCTGCGCCGTCGTATCATAAGCACCAGGCAATGCGCTAAACAATGCACCCGAGTTATCATAAATCTCGACGTCGTACTGCGTACCACCAGGGACGGGCACTGCATTTATAAAACGCACCTCATAAGGAAATGCTAACCCGCCAACGTTAAAATTATCGATCCCCGTGGTGTTGGTGATACTGACAGAGCCAGTACCGACATTTTTCTCATTTGCCGTTACTTCAGCTATAGAGGAGGCCGCAATCCGCTCTGGTTGATCAATCTCCAGCCGGATATCCGCAGCGCCGCTGGCGGTAGGCTGCAGAAGAAAGGTGTCGCCGTCAGCTGGCGCACCAGATTCTTCATTAAAATCGATGCCTTCAAAACTAAAGGAAAACGGTGCAGCCCCTCTAACCACTGTTTGGTTACTGCCCGTATTGGTATTGGTGATGGTGTAACTATTGGTGCCAAGATCATATGCCACCTCATAGTCATCACCTGTCACCATATTCATATCATTGATGGTGACGTTACCGACCATGTTACCCGCGTTGCTGCTGTCATACTTCATGCGCAAACGCGCCACTTCAATGTCGTTAATATCGCGGTAAAGGTCGTTACCTATATTGCCATCCAGATCCAAACCTTGTGCCTGCTGCTGATTGAAGCTGTCAGCAACCGCCATGGCGGTCAGACCCAATTCGTTTATCGCGTTACGCAGATCGTTATCGCGGTAGGTGAACATAGCGCCGATCTGTCCGCCCATACGTGCGCCGTCTAATGGAACCGTTCCGCTGCCATTGTTCGTCAGCACCAACTCGGTCTGTTGTGGATCAGGATTACCCGTTCTGACACTGATTTCAAACGAGTTAACCTGAGTCACCAATGTCTGGCCATTGCCGATAAAAACGGTGATTGAGCCATCACCATTGTCAACCGTTGAGGTTGTCGTGTATTCCGCCAGCTCTTTGACCAAGCCATCGCGCTTGTCGAGCAGATCATTGGGAGAGTTGTTAATACCGTTAGCTTCAGCAGAGATAATGTCTTGGTTAAGTACAGCGATCTGGGCACCAATTTCGCTGATACGATCTGCAACCACTTCAATGTCTTCGTTTATCCCCTGCAACTGGTTTTCCAGCGTGGCGCGAATGGAGTTGAAGTTAAAAGCCACAGTATCCGCATTAGAGAGCATCACATTACGTACCCCGATGTCGTTCGGGGTATCAACCACACTGTTCACCGCAGAGAAGAGCTCATTTAAGGAAGTACCTACACCAGCACCGACCCGAGAGAGCAACTCATCCAACTCGCTCATCTTTTGACCACGGGTTTCATCGCCAGAAAGGCGTGCCTGGTTAAATACCAACTCTTGATAAGCAAACTTGTTAAACGAGCGCTGCACATCAATAACCTGAGTACCGGTACCGAAATAGCTGCCCCCCTCCCACAACGCAGGAGCCGCATCCTGGATAACACGCTGGCGCGAGTACCCTTCCGTATTGACGTTGGCAATGTTGTGACCGGTTGTCGACAGTTGCTTCTGTGACGAAAGCAAACCGCTGACGCCCAACTGATAGAGATCGACAGCCATAATGGCGCTCCTTCAAAAAACCGTTTGGTTAAAGCAGAGAATTAACTTGCTTTAGTACGTTCAGGACCTTATCCGCATAACGGGGATCCGTCGCATATCCAGCTTGTTGAAGATTATGCAAGAAGTTTGCCGAATCTTTCGCTTCAGCAATAGCAGGTTGATAACGCGAGGATTTTTTAAGGAAATCAACAAAATCATTGAAACTTTCAGCAACAGAGTCATAGGCACGAAAGGCCGCGCGACGTTGTACTGGCAGATCTTGTTCATATTCGAGGGTATTAACGCTGACACTGTCTCCTTGCCAACGCTGATCGGCCTTAATATTGAATAGATTATTACTGCTACTACCGTCACCACGGCGGATAGCCTTTTGCCCCCAGCCGGTCTCCAGTGCCGCTTGCGCGATTAACACGGCAGGTGATGTACCCAACGCATCCGCCGCTTTTTTGGCGTATGGCATCACTGAATCCACAAAAGCTTGCGGCGACGAAAAGTCGACACTTTGTAAAAAGCCTTTGGGATCAGCCACATCATTTGAATTGTCGAGAGCGTTTGGATTTGATTTGTCACTCAGGGTTATCGGTTCAACCCCAGTAGTAGCCACCGAACTGGCTGCCAGTTTTGCCTTAATTGCATCAAGCGGGTTTTGTTGACTAGCCGCTTGCTGTTCCGCCATCAATTTCTGATGTGTATCGGAACGTAAATAGGGCGCCAGCGGCAAACTATTGCCGGAGGCCACGCCAGACTGACTCTCTGTAATTAGATCCAGACTTGGAGATACCGCTTGTGTTTGGGGAAACAGTTGATCGCTGCCGTCGGTTCGCAACGTTGATGCCGGGCGCACGGTATCGCCGTCGGGTCGTAACTGTTGAACCATCAATTCGGCCAAACCGAAGCTGCCGCTCTGTGTCAGATCCTGGGCCATCTGTTGATCGCCCATCTGTTCATAAAATTTGGTGTAATTACTACTAAATGGGCTGTCTAGCTCAAACGCTTCGGTCGCCTGACGCATCCCCTTAATAAGCATCTGTACGAACATGCCTTCAAATTGCTTTGCCACTTCATGCAGTGCTTCCTCTTCATTCTGCTGAGCACTTTGACGCAGCCTATCAAGACCTTGGATGTCATGAACCTGGCGGCTTTGGGCAAATCTGTCGGCATCGATCATCTCAGCACCTTTAGATAATGATCAACTGGCCACGAAGCGCACCCGCTTGCTTCAGCGCTTCTAAGATCGCCATGACGTCGGCAGGAGCAGCACCGACCGCGTTAATAGCCCGCACTAAATCGTCAAGGGTCGTACCAGGATTGAACACAAACATACGCGCATCATCGATAGCCACATCAATTAAGCTTTCCTGCGTTACCACGGTATCACCGCCCGAAAAGGCGCCCGGTTGGCTGACATCTTGCCCTTCAGCGATAGTAACGGTCATGCCGCCGTGAGTAATTGCCGCAGGCAGTAAGCGCACATCCTTGCCAATAACAATAGTGCCGGTACGGGAGTTGACGATCACTTTGGCAGACTCATCGGCAGGCTCGAAATCAAGGTTTTCCAGCGTTGCCAAGTACGCGACACGCTGAGAAACATCCCGTGGCGCGGTAACCCGTACACTGGTTGCATCGATAGCGCGCGCCGTATCAGGGCCAACTAAATCATTGATCACATCAGACAAGCGCTTGGCTGTAGAGAAGTCGGGATTGTTCAAATTAAATGTCAGGTAATCGCCCTGACTAAACATACTAGGAACTTCACGCTCGACAATCGCTCCGTTGGCGATGCGTCCGACGGTCGGTGTATTACTGATTACTTTTGAACCATCCTCACCGGAAAAACCAAAACCACCGACCACGAGGTTGCCTTGGGCAACAGCATAAATTTTACCATCAACCCCTTTTAGGAAAGTTTGTAGCAAGGTGCCACCACGGAGGCTTTCAGCACTACCGATTGAACTCACTGTAATATCAATGGTTTGCCCCGGCTTGGTAAAAGCAGGAAGGTCTGCATGGATAGCGACAGCGGCGACATTTTTAATCTTTGGCCGCGTGCCGGGAGGCAGGTTAATGCCAAAGTTGGATAACAAAGTCGAAAAGCTCTGTTCAGTGTATCGCGCTTGTTCGCCGGTACCTGTCAAGCCAACCACTAGGCCGTAACCAACCAGTTGGTTGTTCCTAACCCCTTGGATGGTCGTGACATCTTTAATCCGTTCGGCGCTCGTCACACCACAAACAAGAAATGAAACAGTCAATAAAATCAGTCGCGTCCACATAGCTATTACCTGCTGCCTTAGAAAGGCCAAATTGGACTATTAAAGAAGCCCGTCAACCAACCAGGAGTTTGCGTGTCATGGGTAGAGCCGGTGCCGCTGTATTGAATGCGTGCATTAGCCACACGGGTAGAGTCAACGTTATTATCGCCGGTCACGTCTTCAGGCCGGATAATCCCGGTTAAACGGATATATTCATCACCTTGGTTAATGGTGATCCATTTTTCACCACGTACCACCAGATGGCCGTTAGACAGCACTTGTACAACACTGACCGAAATCGCACCAAACAGTGAGTTGTTTTGGCGAACCTTTGACTCCCCTTCAAACTCGTTATCACCTTCAATGCTGGCATTAAGCTCGTTTCCATTGATGGTGAACGGGCTTCCCATCAATACCGGCGTCTGCAAGCCCACCGACGAGGACTTATCCAACTCGTTCTTGGCACCTTTATTCGCCGTGGTGTTCTCAACTAAATTCACCGTGATCACATCGCCAACACGGCGTGCCTTAATATCGGAATAAAGGTTCTGTGCCGTCACATCCTGAAACATTGACCCGGTGAGCACCATGTTGCCCTCTTCCGGCATCTCGGGGATCAGCGGCGCGTAATAGGGGTCATCAGGTTGCACCTGATATACGCTGGAACAAGCTGACAGTAACAGCGCCGATAATGGAATTAGTTTTTTCATCGCTCTACACCAGGTTACTAAAGTTGTTGATTGATGTATGACATCATCTGATCAACGGCCGAGATCACTTTTGCATTCATCTCGTAGACCCGCTGACTTTCGATCAAATTAACTAGCTCTTCGGTGACATTCACGTTGGAAGTTTCCAGTACCCCTTGGCGAATAGAACCTAGGCCATCCAAGCTCGGTGTGCCTTCGGTGGCTGCGCCACTGGAGCCGGTTTCCAAATAGAGATTTTCACCGATAGGCTCTAAGCCACTGGGGTTGACAAAATCAACGATGGTAACGTTGCCTACGACGACGTTATCGGTGTTGCCGGGTTGCCTGACAGACACCTCACCATCAACAGAAACCGTCATCGACTGCGCATCGGGTGGCAGGTTGATCGCTGGTTGTAGCTCGTAACCTGCGCCGTTAGTCACCATCTGCCCATCTTCGTTGAGGGTAAACTGACCATTACGGGTATAAGCAATATTGCCGTCAGGCAATAGGATCTGAAAGAAGCCTCGCCCTTGAATCGTCCAGTCCATCGAATTATCAGTGCTGAGCAAGTTACCTTGCGTAAAGGTCTTTTGTGTGGCCGTCACTTTGGCGCCGGCACCAAGCATCAAGCCTGTTGGCAACTCAGTATTGGCAGATGACAAACCACCAGGTTGGTTAATCGTTTGATATAGCAGGTCTTCGAAAACGGCGCGACTCTTCTTAAAACCTACCGTACTGGCATTCGCCAAATTGTTGGATATCACTGAAATATCGGTCTGCTGGGCATCAAGACCGGTTTTACTGATCCAAAGTGCTGGATTCATGATGCTAACTCCTTACTGTTCAGTGATTAGCCGAGGCGCAACAGTTGATCAGAAGATTTATCGATATCTTCCGCTGTCCGCATCATTTTGATTTGCATTTCGAACTGACGCTGCAAGCTAAGCATGCTGGTCATTTCACTTACTGCGCTCACATTACTGCCTTCTAATACGCCACTCATCAATGTGATGTCAGCATTGGCCGGCGCTAATGTATCGCCAAGCGCAGCAGCATCCCCTTTCAGGCGAAAGAGGCCATCAAGCCCTTTGTCCAAGGCCTGCTTATCAGGCTGAACTAACTTAATGCGCCCGACCGCTGCAACCGCAGTAGGCGGCGCACCAGTGGGTAATACAGAAATAGTACCGTCACCACCGATCTCTATTTTGGCGTACGGCTGAGGCACCACTATCGGTGCGCCATCATCCCCTAGGATCGCCCTGCCAGAACCGTTGGTTAACAACCCCTCCGGCGAAACAACAAGATCGCCAGCACGGGTATAGGCTTCTTGACCCTGACCATCAGCCACGGCTAACCAGCCGTCACCTTTTACCGCCACATCTAAAGAACGGCCAGTGGTCACCAAAGCACCGCCACGCAAACTTGACGCAGGATTTTCCGTCATCGCAAACACACGCGTAGGTAAACCTTCACCAAACGCCTGCATGGCACGGGACTGTTCTAGGTCGGCCTTAAAACCTGTGGTATTTGCATTCGCCAAATTGTTGGCATGCACGCCAATACTGTGAAAGTTCTGCTTGGCGCCACTCATAGCCAGATACATAAAACGATCCATGGGGACCTCGGTGTCAAAAAAACATGTCTAACAACGATATTGCAATGACTATGCCAAATAGGTAACCAACTGATAACAAAAGGGAGGGGATGAAAAAGTGGCAAAAAAATGCCGCCTCGGAGCGGGCGGCATTGACGAACTATCGTTGCGTTATCGGATCTGCAGGATAGTCTGGGTGATCGTGTTGTTCACTTCCAGAGAACGAGAGTTAGCCTGGAAGTTACGTTGACCTGTGATCAGATCAACAAGCTCAGTGGTCAGGTTTACATTTGATTGTTCCAATGTACCCGACAGTATTCGCCCGTATGACCCCTGATCGGCTTCACCAGCAATCGGATCACCAGACGATTGATTAGCCGTCCACGCCGTGTTTCCGACAGGTGCCAAACCTTGTTCATTCGCCACTTTCACCAACGCCACTTTACCTAATGGCTGTGTTGTACCGTTACTGTAAGTAGCGTTGACTAACCCGCTACTGCCAATATCAACAGAGGTCAGACGACCCACTGTCACGCCGTCTTGCGCCAGTTGTTGAACTTCGAAAGCGGAAGCAAACTGAGTCGGGTTGTTGAAATTGAAGGTAACCGTCTGGTTCACATCGGCACCGCCCATATCCAAGCCCGCACCACCCGGAGGAGCAACCCCCAAGGGTTCAGTAACCACAGGGTTACCACCATTAACCGAAGCCACGGTGCCATCGGCATTAAAGTTCATATACATACCGGTTTGACCATTAGCACCGGTAGGCTGAGTTTGCGGTGGTGGCGGTGCAACAATATCGACAGGCTGCGAGCCGTTGGGATCTGTCATCGTGGTAAACATCGCCCACTGATTCGCTACGTTAGTATCCTTTACGTAATAGGTGGTTGCTACGTAGCTCTGCCCAAGGGAATCGTAGATAGTCAGTGATGTGGCAGCGTTATATGTGGTGTTGTCCGTCGGGTCAAAGTTTGCCGGATCTAAAGCCGTTTCACCCGCGGGCAAGTTCAAGCCAATATCGACATTAGCTGTTGGTTGCGGCTGCCCTGCTGAGGATGGAATCTGCAGCGGAATAGTCGAAGCTAACGCCACCGAAGAAACGGTACCGTCCGGGTTTACCGGAAACACGCGTAAAAATTGCCCTGCAGAGTTAACCATAAAGCTATTCTCATCCAGCTTAAATGCGCCAGCACGAGTCAAGTTAACGTCAAGATCTTCCGCGTTGGCTGAGGTAGCAAAGAAACCACTGCCATCGATCGCCAAATCCAGGGAGTTGTTCGAGAACAGGAATGAGCCCTGGCTAAACTGCTGCGCCACATCTGCAGTAGTGACACCCTGGCCAACCGTTGTTTTCGAGTTACTAAACACACTAGAACTATAAACGTCGGCGAATTCAGCTCGCGACTCTTTAAAGCCGAAGGTGTTTACGTTTGAGATATTGTTGGCGGTAACATCAATATCTTTCTGAGCGGCGTTAATCCCACTCAACGCAATATTAAAAGACATAACTTCATACTCCCATTTATCTGGTGATCGCTTGGCCTGTTTTAGCCTTTAGCAACTTCAAGAACGTCACTTAAGCGGAATCCACCCTGTATACCTTGCAGATTTAATGCCACACCGTTGGCGCCACTGATACTGACGCTATCAACCTTGGCGTAAGTAGAGATAGGCAGTTCGACGCTGCTATCTCCCTGAAGAGCGTATGCCTTCACTACATAATTACCCTGCGGCAACTGATTGCCGCTTGCATCTGTACCGTCCCATTCAAAGCGGGCATTTCCAGCCTCCTTTGCCCCCATCGTAATGGAATGCACCACCTGCCCTGTGGTGTCTTCGATGCGAACGGTGACGTTATTTGTTGGCGCAGATAAACTCACGACACCATCAATGCCTGTGGTATCCGTCTTATGGCTATAGCCTGTCGGTACCAATACCTTTTGGCCCACCAAAGATGAAGCTTGTAGTGCTTGGCTCGAACTCATAATGGAGTTCAAACCTGTCATCTGTTCATTTAGTTGACCGATGCCTTCCGCCGTTGTAAACGAGCTCATCTGCGCCACCATCTCAGCGTTCTCAACCGGTTTAAACGGATCTTGATACGCAAGCTGCTGAGTCAAAAGCTGAAAGAAATCTTCCTGCGACAACATGGTGTCTTTCGGTTGATCACTGATTTCCGTTTGCGGCTCTTGCCAACTCAACTGATCGATATAATTGCTGCTTCCGCTTATCTCACTCACAATTAGCTCTCCTTACCCGACTTACTTGCCGAGCTGAAGCGTACGATTAAGCATCTGCTTTGCCGCATCAGCGATCTGAACATTGGTTTGATAACTTCGAGAAGCCGACATCATGTCCGCCATCTCTTCAACGGTATTAACGTTAGGCTTAAAGATATACCCCTGTTCATCCGCCATCGGGTGCTCAGGATCATATTGTCGAATCAGTGGCTTATCACTTTCGACGATCCCTTTCACCTCAACCGGAACAGCACTCTGGTCGCGCATGGCGCTGTCAAACTGCGCTGCAAATACCGGATGTCGCGCACGGTAAGTGGTATCAATACTGCTCGACACACTGTCAGCGTTAGCGAGGTTACTCGCGGTGGTGTTCAGACGGATAGACTGAGCACTCATTCCTGAACCTGCGACATCTAGAACGTTAAACAGACTCATGCCTATTCTCCTTTAATTGCTGAAGTAAGACCGCGGAACTTACTGCCTAAGAAGGTCAGCGAGGCTTGATGCTCCAAGGCATTTTGCAGGTAGTTATTCCGCTCTACCTGCATATCAACCGTATTTCCGTCGCCCGTATCAGGTTGATTGGGCACGCGATACTTAAGCTCGCCGGTCGGCGGCAAATTGACATTAAAATGCCGCTCATTAGTACTTGCCATGGCAAAGCCCTGCCGCGTCTGCGCATTAGCTAATGCCTGCTTAAAATCGATATCCTGCGCTTTGTATTGAGGGGTATCAGCATTGGCGATATTACTAGCCAAGACTTCAGCCCGCTGGGTACGGATACCGACAGTGTGCTGATGAATTCCCAATGCGCGATCAAAACTAATAGCCATAACGATTCCTCCACTGAAATTGTAAAAGCAATAGTCATGCCAAAGAATTTTTGGCGCTTACACGAAAGGCAAAAGAAGCAATACAAATAGGACAGACAAAAAATGCGCCAACCATGGCGCATTTTTAAGATAAGCAGATTGAGGGAGTAACCAGGCTACTTCTTCACTTTATACACGATCCCCGGATTACAACGGATCATCTCAAAATCATCACTGAGCCCAGTGATCGACTCTGACGCGCCAAGAAACAGGTGTCCTCCCGGGTTCAATGCGCCAGCAAACTGCTTCAATATCTTAGATTTCACTTCAGGAGAGAAGTAAATCAGTACGTTACGACAAAAAATCAGATCAAAACGCCCTAACAAGGCGTAACTATCCAATAAATTACAGTGACGGAAACTGACCAAGCCTCGCACTTTCGCATTCAAGCGCATTTTGTCGCCTGATGCTTCAAAGAACATACGCTTTCTTTCTGGAGACAAACCGCGAGCCAACGCCAAAGAGTCATATTCGGCGAGCTTACACTGCTCCAACATGCTATTGGATATGTCTGTCCCAAGTATCTTTCCACCACCCGGTAATGCCCCCGGCTTATTTTGCTGGTATTCCAACAAACTCATAGCAATAGAGTATGGCTCCTGACCCGAAGAACTTGCCGCCGACCAAATTTTGACGGGGCCACGATGACGAGCATATTCAGGCAGAATACGATTCTTCAACAGTTCAAAAGGATAGGTATCTCTAAACCACAAGGTTTCGTTGGTTGTCATCGCGTCAATCACTGATGCGCGCAGCTCTCGCTCTCTAGGCTGCATTGAACGCCGGATCAACTCAGACATCGATGCCAAACCGAACTTATTCATCAAAGGTGACAAGCGGCTTTTTACCAAATACTGCTTGTTTTCGCCCAGTACGATACCGCACTGTTGCTCTAAAAAGTTCCGAAATTCATTATATTCGGATTCAGCTATTGTTTTATGTGGCACGTCTACACCGTCTACTCGAAAGCTATCATGATTATTTATTACTCTTCTCTATCGCTTGAGTAACCGCACCAGCCAGTTCATCCGGATTGAACTTTGGAATAAAGTCATCTGCACCGACCTTCTTCACCATGGCTTCATTAAATACCCCACTCAAAGAGGTATGAAGGATGACATATAACCCCTGCAACTTGGGATTATTTCTAATTTCAGCGGTTAAGGTATACCCATCCATTTCGGGCATCTCAACATCTGAAATCAACAAAGCATATTTTTCTCTAATATCGTCAACGGATTCAGCGTCTTCTTTCAAAAGATCTAAGGCTTCTTTGCCGTCTTTTACCAGCTTGGTGGTCAACCCCAACGAGCTGAGGGCTCTATTGATCTGATTTCTCGCAACACTCGAATCATCAGCAATCAAAACGGCACGGCCAGCAATTGTATCGGCTAACGTGCGATCAATCAGATCACCGCTAACCTCGGTATCTGTCGGCGCTATTTCATCGAGAATTTTCTCAACGTCAAGTATCTCAACCAGTTCGTTCTCTATTTCCGTCACAGCTGTGAGATAACTATAACGTCCGGCCCCTTTCGGCGGAGGTAAGATCGCTTCCCAGTTGATATTGACGATCCGTTCTACTGACTCGACCAAGAAGCCCTGAATCGAGCGATTATACTCAGCAATGATAATAAAGCACTTCGACAGATCCTGAATTGGGCGTCCGCCAATCGCTTGGCCTAAATCGATCACGGAGATGGTTTTACCGCGAATATGAGCAAGGCCTCGAACAAAGGGGTGTAAACGGGGAATGCTAGTCAATGGCGGGCACTGCAGCACCTCCTTGACCTTGAACACATTAATGCCAAAACGCTGACGCCCTGTCAGTTTAAAAAGCAGCAATTCCAGCCTGTTTTGGCCAACCAACTGAGTCCTCTGATTGACCGTGTCTAGAATACCCGCCATAGCTTACTCCATCATTTAAAGGCACGCTTATTGCAGCGCTCCTTTTATAAATTTGCGTGACTGATGTTTGACGGACGGAACGCCTTCATTCATCTGACACAATACATAGCATAGTAAACCTATGAACAGATTAACTAAAACTCTAATATTTTTTATTGTCACAAGTTCACAGTTTGTGCATGCCAATGAACAATGGGAGTCTCACCAGCGACTACAAAACTTAGCTGAAACCTTTATTGCAGCTCAGTTTCCCGACGACAACATCAAGCGGGATATCACCGCGAATAAAATAGATGCACGCTCACGATACACACTATGCGATTCAGATATCGAAGCGGCGATCCCCGGAAAACAGCGCCTCAGTCGGAATGTCACCGTACAATTGCATTGCAAAGGCTCATCTCCCTGGCGGATCTATCTGCCAGTAAAAATTAAAGAGATGCGCCAAGTCGTCGTCGCCAAAATAGGCCTAGCGAAAGGCACAGTGCTTAATCGGCAGCATTTGAAAATAGTTTATCAAGAAAACATGTTAACGAGAGGCAGCGTCGTTTCTGAGATGGAATCTGTGATCGGTGCCAAGCTTAAACGTCAGGTACGTGTCAACTCTCCCATCTTGGAGCAACAGCTCTGTGTTGTATGCAAAGGAGAAACAGTTACAATCGTGGTGAAGTCCGATGTTTTTCATATTCGAGCTGACGGTATAGCGTTAAGCGATGCCAGTCTCGGCGAACGAGTGAGAATTAAAAACAGTCGGTCAGGAAACACCCTTGAGGCACAGGTGTCTGCAGTCGGAGTAGTGACTGTCGCTATCTAACAAAAAAATACCAAATTAGTATTAAAGTTTGTCAGGTGGTTGCCGATAAAGGGATAGCGAGATTTTATCCCACGAGGAAGCACAAATGGCGGTTGATCTGAATAAGATTGTGCCTGGGAGACCACAGGATGTGGTGGCCAATAAGCAAGCGAGACAGCAAAACGTCCAGCAGCAGGCCACAACACAGGCAAAAGCACCTGAACAAAGTGCCAAACAGGCACAGGATTCGGTTTCAATAACACCGCAGGCGCAGCAACTGGCGCAAACGCAAAAGGCGATGGCTAAAGCACCTTCTGTTAGTCAGGAGAAAGTCGCGGAACTGCGTAAGGCGATCAGTGAGGGGAACTACAAAGTAGATCCTGACAAGCTGGCGAAAGCGATGACAAAACTGGAGTCTGAGCTGTTTGGTATAAATTAGATACCAATCAGGAGTAAAGCGCTTGGAAAACCAGGACCCTATCAAACAACTGCTGGATCATCAGGTTCAGCAGCTTGAGGCGTTGCAACGGCTGCTAAAAGAGGAGCTTGAGGCTCTAAAGCACCGCGATATAGAGAAAATCAACGACATCTCGCAACAGAAAACCCATCACTTGACCGCATTGCAACAAGCCGATGCGCAACTAGCCCCTTTACTCGCCAGCAAAGAGAACGCCAACCACAATGAGGCTCGGCAACAGATCGAACTGATGTTAGAAACCTGCAAGCAACTCAATGAGATTAACGGTCAAGCGTTAAAAATGAGTATGGCAGGATTAGCGCGATTACAGAGCATGCTGGCAGGTGTTAGAAATGAAAAAGCAGGGGTAACCTACGACCAAACAGGTCAGGCAAAATCCGGTGGCAAACTGGGGCATGGCTTTAAAGTTTAACTTTATCGCCCTGCCGCCTGGCAAGATTATTTAGTCGAATGACTGTCCGTTAGCTGCATCCAGCCGTGTTGTCGGTATTCAACTCGCTGTTCAACACGCCAAAATGCGTAACCCACTGGCGCCACTAACAACCAACTTAATGCTGAATCGCGGGTCGCGGCAAGTACCACACCACTAATACACACAATTAAAAAGGGTAACGCCTCATAGAGCCAAAACGGTCGGATCCGATCATGGACTCTGCGTTGATTCTTGCCATTATCTTTCCGCCGATAATTAGACCGCAAGATCCAAATATCAGCACCACCAAGAAATAACAAAATGGCAAACACTTGCCCCCAACCAAGCTCAAAACTGGCGATACCGATAAACCCAGCTGACAAATAAAGATAGGGAAGTAATTCATATACAGGGCGCTTCATCATTGCTGTCATCCTCGCGACGATGAAACTGGATAGCGTTACAGCAGCCTGCCAGTTCAGTTAACAGTTATCTAAAGGTTAGTGCAGGATTTTTGAAGCGGGTAATTTTTCATACCCGCTCAAGAAAAAATAAACTTGATACGATTTCACGGATAAGACTAATAGTACTGAACGTCGTGAATTCGACGGGGCGGATTAAGTGATTGATAGACACGCTGTACATCAGCCATGTCCAATTCCAGCTCCGTAGCATAGAGATCGCCTAATGGGTACGTTCTGATAACCCTAGCTCCGCGCACAACACCACTAACAGCTACTTGCAGGCGATCTTCCGACAGCTCACTGCCTCCCATGCTGCTGCCAGCAGTCACTTGTTGGCCATAAATCTGTTCAGCAAGTTCACGGTAAGCATCCAATTTAGACGCCCTTATCGCTTGCAACATTCGTGTATTTTCATCCAAGCCAGGCTGCGAGCTGATCGGGGCATAGCCAACGGCATGCAAAACTGGATAGTGATCTGGGGGCACAGATTCCCACTCCACATGCTTGTCAAACATCTGACTGCAGCCAGAAAGCACCAAGGACAAAAACAACATCACTGATATCTGAATATTCATCATAACTGCCTCTGTCATCACCCTTGTTTCATCAATTGCACACCGTCTCGCATACTACTCGGCGCGATCTCGGCGAGCAGCTCATTGGGGATAAATCCCTGAGCAGACCCGACCACAATTTTGCTGGCAATATCCACCAGTCGCACATTGACCTGCACCCCCTTAGACATCGGCTGCAGCGTTCCGCTAAGCACTTGCACTATGGGCAGGTCACCTTTTAATTGGTTGAAGTTACGACTAAAAACAAAATCTCCTGTCGACGTCACCTGGATGTCATTTCGCAGCTTAAAGTCGACGACTTTACAGCCCTGCTGTTGCATTTGAGTAATAAAACTTTCCGCTAATGCTGTGCCCAACGGAGAGCTGACATTTAACGTTTCAATATCGACAAAAGAAGCGACAGCCATCATTTTGAAGCAACGTTGCGACATCGTGCCAACAAGCTCTTCAGCCATCGCCTCAACATGACTACTGATCATGGCTGAACGACTTTTGCTTGCCCAAGCCTCATCAGACAGCGCATGGGTCGCCACCGGCTCAATTGGCATCCGAGGCTCCTCAGCAGACATTTGTGGTGTCTCCGTCGCGCATGCAGAGAGCATAGCGACGAGAAGCGGTAGATAACCATAGGATGCAAAACGCATACTGACCTCTTATAAAATGCGATTACCCTTAGTATCGGCAACCTAACTAAAGGCTTGAGTGTCTGGTCGAGCTAGCTCTAGCCTGTCTCCACTAGCCACCTTTACGAATAATCATTCCTGATTGCGGTTCACGAGCAACGTAGCCTCCCGCGGCAGGCATACCAGCTTGCTCCACAAACAGTGACAGCGGCAAAAATGTCGCCGCAGTTGCCACTATTGCCCGTGACTCAACGCCGACGATCCTTGCTGTGACCTGCATACCATTGCTACCGCGCACTAAAGTGCCAGTCAAAATATATTCAATAGGATGGCGATGCTGTAACCGCAGGTAATCTCGACTTAATGTGAAATCCCCTTGGGGTGTCACATCAATGTCTCCAGTAAACTTGAAATCGATTAAGGTCCAACCCATTTGCTGCAGTTCAACCATCACCAATTCAGATATCTGATTGCCATATATATCTGTACTTTCCAGCGTACCGATATCGACAAAACTGGTCACAGCAATCGGGGTCTTTGCTGACACATAACGGCTTGAACCAATCAGCTGCAGCGCCATCTGTTTCACATGCGTAGCAAGGTCTGCGGTCTGGATCGGTGGAGCTGACTCAGGAATATAAACAGCCTCCTCTTCGCTGGTCGAGCACGCGGCCAATCCCAGGCTTATGGCCATCACCAAGAGGATGCTTTGGAAAATTCTTAAAAGGCCCATCGGCTTCTCTACCCCACGTCAAAGGATTGTTCTCACCTAAAACAAAGCAAATGCTGTGCCATAGGCTCATAAATTTAGTCCCGCACGACTAACTGGCCTAATTTTTGCGAGCACCTTACACCATTAAAAGATAGTCATTGATTTGACACCGCGTTAGTCACTAACGCCTGCCGCCTCAACAGACTGGAGCAAATAATGAGAAACAAACTGCTAGCCTGCCTCCTGTTGCTTTTTAGCGCCCCGAGCCTAGGGATTTGGTATGAAGCAGAAGGCCGCGCAGCTATCTATTCAGGCGATGTCGCCAGTGCCAGAGAGCGAGCAACACAGCAAGCAATCCAAAATGCACTAGTTCTTGCCGGAGGAACGGTCACAAGCCTGCAAGAAGTTGCCGCCGGCAAAATCGTTAACGACCAATTTGAAATCCGCACAGCAGGAACCGTACGAGATGTGCGCGTGCTGTCGGAGCGTCGTAGCGGAGACACGCTGTTTATTACGATCCATGCTGATCTCTTTCCACAGCAGTTACAATGCCAGAACGGCAGATCAAGAAAGTCACTGCTGTTGACACGATTTAAGGTCAACGATCGGATCAATGCGCGCACTGGCAGCATTGATGAGATCGGTTTGCATACCAGCCAATGGCTGTACGACCATCTCAGAGCGGAGAGTCTGCACAGTTATCCAAAGCGCTGGTTAAATGAAATATCAACCTTTAACCCTTCCCTTTACAACAACCGCAGCGTGGTTTCACCGCTTCTACCGCTGGTCGTGACCGAGAAAACCAATACCCAGTTAGTACTATTTGCAGAGATCAGAGATCTCTCCTTCAATGGTGACCTGCCTGTTCGCAAATGGCAGCAGTGGCTCTACTCACCGCCAGAGCGGAATTTCGAATTGATGGTTTATCTTATCGATGGTATCAGTGGTGAACTGACGCTGGAGAGAAGCTATCGCAGTAAAGCCCCGTGGGAGTTTAAAGCAGAAGAAGCGGTGGCTTTAGGCTCTCGCCAGTTTTGGGAATCAGCCTACGGGAGCGCCGTCTCCGATGTCATGTCGCAGCTACTCACAGATATAGATACGACACTAAGCTGCACTCCAGGACGCGGACGCATCACCCATGTAAGGAACGACGCAGTTGAAGTCGATATCGGAGTCAGCAATGGCATCCGTGTTGGTGACCGACTAACCCTGCTGCACCGTGCTGCTCATGATGGGCAAGACAACCAGCAACACGTACGGCTTCTGCCTACCACCGTTCAGTTACGGATCACTGAATCCTATCAAAACCGCGCCGTTGCCCGAGTGACCGATCCGGCACTACTAAGCGGCGTTCAGATCCATGATCTGGTCGAACTTACCGGTACGCTTTAATTTCAGCGTTAGACCAGTATAATGCTGACCGCCGACCTCGTCGGCGGTAAAAATATTCGCTCCCGTGGCACAGCTGGATAGCGCGGCCCCTTAACCCCTGCAAGATTCCTCACAAAACTATTGATGCTTCAAGGGGATACTTCTTGAGCGCAATTAGCTACAACTAAGGAATTTAGCTTAACAGGCATCTGTGTGAGTAGTTTAAAAACTGGTGGTACAAAATAGAATGATAACAACGTTGTTAGTGCTGTCCCTCCAGCAATCGCAATCGCAAAAGGAGGCCAAAATCCACCTCCTGCCACAATCAGCGGTATGAAACCTCCAATTGTTGTGATTGTTGTGGATGTGATGTGCCGGGTACAACTCATTACAGCCGCAAGGATGGCGTCTGGTTCACCTTTGCTGGCTTGTGGACACGCGCTCAGCTCACTGATAATGACGATAGCAGCATTAATTGCTAATCCAACCACACCAAGCAACGCAATAATAACCGTAAAACCAAATGGATAACCAAAAAACCAAACCGACAGTATACCTAAGCCTGCTGCTAAGCCTGCAACGATAAAAATAACCGAGCTAAGGCGGAATGAATTAAATGACAACACGACCACCAATATCATCAGCACTAGAACTACAGAAACATTGCTAACGAGCTGATTGACCGAATCATCCCTTTCCTCAGCTTCACCTCCAAAGCCTATCTTATAACCTGCAGGAAACTTATATTGTTCTAGGGCCAGCTTAAACTCATCCAACACTACTTGTGGCAAAACACCGGCCTCTATATAGCCTTCAACGATATTCACTCTGAGACCATTTCTTCGCGTGATACCACCGCTGCCAGGAACCAGCTCAAGCTGAGCGAAGTCCATTACCGACATGCCAAGATTCGTGCTTTTGGCTGTGGTCGGAAATCGGAGCTTATTTAGATCATTGTAATTTTCTCGGTCTTCATCTAATACCTTCACACGAACAGGAATCGACTCAGTGTCTTCGATAACACTGCCACTTTCACGCCCGACCAGAGAAGATTGAAGTAACCTAGCAAAATCGGTGAGATTAAGCGCATTCATCTGTATAGCTTCTTCATCGACATTTACCGTAAATTGAGGGACTCCCAATGTCAGGCTCTCCCGTGTATGAGTCACGTGAGGAATACTGGAAAGTATCAATCTGATGTCTCTTCCGATACTTTTTAATGTCTCTACATTTCGTCCGTAAACTCTTAACTCTATGGGCGCACCGAATGGAGGGCCTTGTTCGAGTTTTCGCACCAAAACCTGTGCTTCAGGCACCCTTTCATTTAGCTTGTTCTGTAGCCTTGGTATCAACTCGTTCGCTGATTCAAAGTCCGTCGTTTTTACCATCCCATGAGAAAAGAATGGTGCATTATGTGTAGGGGGAACCATATTGTAATAAAACGAAGGAAATGAAGTACCGATTAACCAGTTTACCTGTTTAACATTTGGCTCTTCTGCAATGAGCGAATTAATGACTTCAGTCGTACCTTTCGTTGCATAGATACTCGCCTGCGAAGGTAAGTAAACATGAACTTCAAACATATCTCTGTCTGCTGATGGGAAAAATTGTTCTGTCAACTGTGTGCTACTCCAGTAACCAAGTAACGGAACAGAGATCACTAGCGTTATCGCCAAATATGGATAACGAATCGCAAATGCTACCGAGCCAGTGAACCATTTGCTCAGTGCTGGGATAGTGATCCCAGCGTGGTACCAGGCTGAAGAGGTTTGATTGTCAGGCAGAAAGATACTAGATAGAGAGGCAATGACACTGTGCGAAATGATGTATGAGCCTATCAGGGAGAAAGAAACTGTTAATGCTATTGAACCCACAAACTCGCCAATTGAGCCAGGCATCAGGAATATGGGTGCAAAGGCCAGTACTGTTGTTAATGTAGAACCTAGTAGAGGTATCCAAAGATGCTGAATAGCGAGCATTGCAGATTCAACTCTTCCCTTACCGTTAAGTCGGTTAGTCTGAATGGTATCCACCATCACCACCGCGTTGTCGACCATGATACCCAGGGCAACAATAAAACCGGTTACCGACATCTGATCGATGGCAATACCGAGGTATTTCATTAAGGTCAGAGTAAATAGCATTGTCAAAGGCAAGGCCAAAGCGATGATGCAGGCGGCACGTATGCCCAAGGTGAATAGTAGAACGACCAGAACAAGGCTTAAGCCTATAAGCAAACTATTACCCAGTTCCAACAGTCTGGCTTCTGTATACGGTTGTTGAGTAAAAATAACATCGGTATTAATGTTCGCTGGTAACTCTTGCTTTAACTCTTCCAAGACATTCAGCGCCTCGGGAGACCACTGATCAACGCGCAGATCAGGCTGCATTCTCGCAGCAACCATGACTCCGTGCTTACCGTCAATAAGAGCTAACTCTGAGTAAGGTGTTTTTGCAGCTCTGGCCACCGTAGCGACGTCACTCACTCTCAAAGTGCTGCCAAAGCCATCCACCGCAATAGGTACTTGTTTGATACGCTCAATCGAATCCAACCCAGAAGACAACTCCAAACCAAAACGAGTACTTTCATTGATCAACTCACCTGCTGAACCTTTAACATCAGCTCCTTCAATTGCTGATGCGAGCTTCTCTGCAGAAAGGCCCGTAGCTACCGCATCATCGGTATTCATGCTAACTACGATTTCTTCATCCAAAAGACCAAACTCTTCTACCAAATCAGTACCGGGCAGAATTCGAAGGCGTTTGGCGAGTTCATTTGAATAACGTCCAAGAACCAGCAAGTCGGGCTCACCTTCACCCTGCCAACTCAAAGAGAAAATGGTAGTAAAGGAATCTCCCCCGTCACTGTCCAGATCGGGAGAATGTGCTTCTACTGGAAGATCAACTTCTACATCCGAAAGCTTATCCCTTATTTCGGACCAAATGGGCTCTGCATTCGTAATATCCTCACTTATCTCTACAGTGATCACCGAAACCCCTAACCTGGAAGTAGAGGTAATTAAGATAATTTCATTGATTTCTCTAAGCTTGTTTTCTATTACCTCAGTCACCAAAGACTCAACACGAGTGGCGCTGGCTCCGGGGTAGATAGTTTTGATAGTGGCAGCACGGTTAACGATGGATGGGTCTTCTGCTCTCGGTAGAGATGAATATGCCGAAAAACCACTGACAATCAAAAAGGCAACAGTTAAAACCATCAGTCGCAAGTTAGAGATAATGCTTTTGTAATCCATAACTATCGCCCCTGTGCAACTTTGACAGTCTGGCCCGGTACGACTTTGTGTAATCCGGATACAATTATTTCCTCACCTTCTAGTAACGCTCCTTGAATGTAGACTCGATGACTATCCGAGTAAATCACTTCAACAGAGCGGCTTTCTACAACCTTTTGACTGTCATTTTCAGCGATGACATAGATGTTCCAGGTTCCCCTAATTCCGTCGATCAGTGCGGTATTAGGTAACCAGTAGCCAGTCTCAGTAAACTTCTTTTGATAGGATAAGCGTGCAAGATCTCCATCTAAGGCTTCCGCCCCACCTTTAAGCGAAAAGCGCAGCCTCACGTTGCGCGATCTCAAATCAATATTAGAGGGCGTAGATATAAGAACTGCAGGAAACCTGTCACCATCCACATCTACAGAAAAGTGGCCCTGATCGATAATGCCTTTTGCATCGCCTTTATAGACACCGATAACAGCTTCTTTGTTACCCGAAGACAATAAAGCCATTGTCGGTTCACCTATGGATACAACATCCCCCAAAGAAACGAACCTGTCGCTCACAATGCCTGAATACGGAGCTCTAATAACAGACTTTTCCTGCTTGAGGTTGTTTGCATTAACAAAAGACTGAATACGCTGTAGATTTGCCTCGAGTGATTCCTTTTGGCTGCTCAAAGCATCGATGTCTGCCTCAGAACTGAACCCTTTACTCCGTAGTGAGAGTTGTCGATTAAGGTTGGCAATCGTGAGTTTAAGCTGCGCCTCTATTTCATGTAGCTGCGCTATCAACTGCTCTCTCTCTGTTTCCAGCAACTGAGTATCAAGCCTTATAAGCGCTTGGCCCGCCTGAATCTCCTCACCAATATCCACCATGATTCGAGATACTTTCCCAGATAATTCGGATCCAAGATTCGCCTTTTGATTCGCTTGTATCGTACCTACGTATTCTCTTGTCACAGTGTAGCCATCGCTCTTCTGGGCCGGTTGAACACCTACCGTCAGAAGATTTGGAGACTCGAGCTCGTTTGTTGATACATCGGAGCATGCAGCTAGCAGTAAAACGGCTAACACTGCGAAAGGTAAAACTATAAATCGTTGCATCGTTCTCTCTGGGGCCGGGCAGGAAAGAACATGAGCTTAATGCTGAGCTGATAAATTTACCGATAACATATGTTATCAATTTTGACGAAACCCCTGATGCATGCCACTGAAGTGAAATACGAGGAAACCATTAACAAATGTTATCGTTTTACCCCACGACATCGCGTTAATGTATGCCAAGTAATGCAAACCTAACTTGAAGAGAACTGTATGAAAAGGCTTACCTTTTTAGTTGTTGCATCATCATTTTCATATGCGGCAGATGCCCGTATAGAAGGCCCATCAGGATTAAGTGGTGAATTGACAGTATTACTGGGAGCTAGCTACGAGAAGTCAAATTTTAATACAAACAATAAAGGTAAGCCGGAAAATCTAAACACTAAAGGCTCATCTGATACTGAGTTTCTTGCAGTGCCATTAGGTCAACTTAGATACACACTTGGCACCGACCATGACCATCAAATATTCATTAGCACCTTAAAAGAGGATATTACAGTTGGTGACTTCGCACTCGAGCTAGGTTATAGGTTTGATGTCGGAGAACAGTCCAGTATGGGTTTTTCCTACCTGACATCTCTGGTCGGTGAGACGTTTGCTGACCCCTACTTAACAGACCAAGACCGAAAAATCGTAGACGTATCTAGCGATGCCATTAGATTTAGATACAACAACGCCTTCAACACTGCGTTATCGCTTGATATCGCATACTATACCGTTGATTTAGATGAAGAGCTATCCGGCAGTATTTACGGTGAAGCAGCTACCAAACTGCTCGATCGGAATGGTAGTGGCATATACTCGAAACTTAGTTATTCGGAGTACTTATCATCAACATCTGTCATTGAGCCGTCATTTATCTATAGGAATTTTTCAGCGGATGGTGATGCTATGTCATACGATCAAATAGGTATCGAGATAGTATATAGAAAAGCTTTCTACAAGCACGCCTTATCTTTGTCTGCAAAATATAAATCATCTAACAACGACTCGGAAAACCCGATATTTCTCAAAACACAGAATGATAAAAACTTAGGTTTGTTTTCCGCATATAAATATCAAGGAATAGCAGGTTTCGACAACCTGGATCTTAACGCTATCCTGGGGTATGAACAAACCACCTCAAACATTGATTTCTATGAGGAGAAAGAAGCAGTTGCAGGTCTAGGTCTCACCTTCAATTTTTAATTCCTCTATTCGTTACAGGCCCTAAATTTAGGGGTCTAACCAAGCTCAACCTAAAATATTAAGGAAAATCTAACTTGATAACATATGTTATCGTAGATAAATAAAAAACACATATAGAATAAGGCATCATCTGGTTATTGGTATAAAAATGCGAGTACTAATTGTATTTAATCACCCTTACGATCTTAGTTATTGCAACTCTATTCTTGAACATGTAAAGCAGGGATTAATAGAAGGAAATCATGAAGTGGATTTGATTCATTTGGATAATGATAACTTCGACCCTGTAATGCGAGGTAAAGATCTTCAGGCATTTTCAATCGCTCGTACTGACCCAGAAAGTGCGTACAAGCTACTTGATCCTATGGTATTACAATATAAGCAGAGGGTCGAATGTGCTGAACATATCATTTTTATATTTCCTATTTGGTGGGAACTTATGCCGGCATTGATGAAGGGGTTCATAGACAAACTAATTTTTCCCGGCATTGCATATCAGTACAGCAACAAAGGTACCGGTATGTCATGTACTTTAAATAAATTAAAGGGTGTGACAATGATAACGACAATGAACACACCTTCTCTCGTATATAGATTATTATTTGGTAATGCGATTAAGAAAGCCATTATGATGGGAACGTTCTGGAAGATTGGCGTTAAAAACAGAAAGTGGATAAATCTAACAAATGTAAAGTCAGCGTCTAATAAGAAAAGGGAAAAATGGTTAGTAAATTTCAGAGAAAAATTTAAAAAAATTAACTGAGTCAACAAGCACGTCTGAAATTACCATTATACAATAGCAAATATAAAGCACACATTTAAAAAATATGAAAAAAACGAAAAACAATTTAATTTATTACATCTTGCAATAACAAACCGTATAAAAATCAAACCAACAATAGAAAGGTTAATTATAGAAAATAGCAGATAATAACAAATATCTCCCAAATATTACTTTCTACACCTAATCCGACTTAGGGAGACAGAAGTAATTCCCAAATATGATGCAATATAGTGCTGAGGTATCTTTCTTAGCAAATCAGAATTGTTTTTTACCAATTCTTCATATCTCTCTTGAGGGGTATCTTTAATTCTAGATAAGAAGAGCCTTTGGTAGTGTCTCATTCGTTCACACACCACTCTAAAAACTGCATTTTTTAATTCAGATGATTCAGCAATCTTTTCCTTGAATTGCTTTTTAGGGATGACATATAAAGTAGTTGGAAGAATAGCTTCAACGGTAAATAGACTTGGCTCATCATACATAAAGCTATCAAATGACAAAAGGAAACTTCCCTCAAGAAAAAATTGGAACGAAACATCATTCCCATCTTTGTTGAACCAAGATCTTAAGCAACCATTCTTAACATAATAAACAGATTCGGTAACTTCACCTTCCAAAATAATGGCTTCTTTTTTCTTCAGGTAGACTTTATCAGCATTTTGAAAATAGGTTTGCCAGAGGTTGTTTACATCTTCCACAGTACAATCCTTAGAATCTAAAATATTAATTATAGAAAATAACCTTCGTAGCAAGACATATCCCCCCTAACCAGAGAGCACATTTCAATAAGAATCACAGTAGTAAGAAAATGTCAACCAATTCTTTCCCGGCTACACCGAATGGAAACAGCTCTATGCCCCTGTATTTTATGTGGTTCACACTTAAAATGTTGGATGCTTTCGTTGATTGCTATAAACTTGAAATACGTCCTCGTAGTTAAATGGATATAACCCGGACCTCCTAAGTCTGTATTGCAGGTTCGATTCCTGCCGAGGACGCCATTTTTACCGAGTCTATTTGCAATATCCCCCTTCATCAGGGCAAAGTTATCTCCTCTACCACCCGACTATGGACTTCAATATGCGTGCACTCTATGCCACGGCTTTAGCATTATTCATCTTTCTGCCCTGCTCTGTCATGGCCGCTATTTCCCCCGCACTTTTTGAAGTCAGTAAACAAGGGCATACCAGCTATTTCTTTGGTTCTGTGCATATGGGCGAAGCCCGCTACTACCCACTTCCTAGCGCCATTGAGCAACGCTTCAAGCAGAGCCAAAGGCTGGTGATGGAAATCGACATGGCCGATGAATCCGCCATCCAAATGGAAATGATGCAACTCATGATGCAGCACGGGATGTACCTCGATGGCAGCGATCTAAAAACCCACATTCCCTCATCGCTATACCGGCAAACGATGAAAACAGCCGAGCGCTTAGGCGTGCCTGCCAACAGCATTCAGCAGTTACGTCCATGGGCCGTCGCTCTGCTCATTGGCCAACACTATTATTTAACCATGGGTTTAGATCCAAATTGGGGAGTCGACCAGTACTTTAGTCAACAGGCAATAAAAACAGGTAAAGCCATTTATGGCTTAGAAACCCTTGCCGAACAGATTAATGCGATGTTGGCAGCTGACGGCGAAGGCAGCAGTATGTTGCAGCAAGTACTGGACGAAGCAGACAGCAGCAGTGACTACACCCAACGCATGATGACCGCTTGGGAAAAAGGTAACAGCAGTGAACTTAGCGCCATATTTAATGAAGAACTAGACGACACACAGGCGGATAAACTGTTTGTTGAACATCTGCTATTAAAACGGAATCAAAATTGGCTGCAACAACTGAAGCCAATGATGAAGAAAGAAACGCTATTCGTGGTCGTCGGTGCTGCGCATTTAGTTGGCCCAGAGAATATTTTGGACAGCTTTCGCCAAGCTGGTTACCAAGTAAAAGCTGTCAGCTATTAAGCCACAATGGCAAGCAAGCGCTGGTAACAGTGGCAATGAGTTAGAGGTGCGCCAATGAGCGATGATGAGTATCTACTATTTGATGCCGAGATGGCGGACGTTAAAAAATTGGCCGGAACAGAAACGGTTGCCCATCACTCAAAACGTGCAGGATTAGACCAAGAGAAACAGGCCAAACGGGAAGCCGCACAGGCCAACCTATCTCAGCCAGATGATCCGCTATCAACAGAGATCTGCGATTTGATCGGGCCTGACGATGAACTGAGTTTTGTGCGCCCAGGTGTACAACATGGTGTTTTTAAAAAGCTACGCCAAGGACGGTATCAGATCGAAGCAAGACTGGACCTGCACCAACACTCCGTCGAGCAAGCGCGACTAGCGGTCAAAGGGTTTCTTGATGACTGCCGCCGAATGGAGGTGCGAAGCGCCATCATAGTGCATGGTATTGGTCGTCACTCCAAGCCCCCCGCCTTGCTTAAAAGTGCCGTTAATCAATGGCTGCAAGCATTAGCTGAAGTACAAGCATTTCACACCTGCCAACGCCACCACGGCGGACTCGGCGCCGTCTACGTGATGCTAAAAAAGGGAGCGACAAAAAAGCTTGAGACCAAAGAACGCATTCAACATCGCCGCGGATAGCCCGCGGCTAAATTCAACCTCTGTGACGGTTTAGTTGGCTAAAAACAAAGGGAGCCGTCAACCACTGTGGACTATCGTCCTCAGGCAACTCTTCCCATTCTGTTTGCTGGTTAAAGCAGTGAAAGCCACGGCGTTCATAATTGGCAAGGGCATACTTATGATCCTCACTGCAGGTATGAACCCAAACACGTTCTGGCGCTAACGACCAGGCACTCTGTATCGCCTCAACAAGCAGACGACTACCCAACCCCTTGCCGTAAAACGTGGGCAATAAACCAAAGAAGTGCAGTTCGACACTGTTATCTGGATGAGTAAACAGTTCGAAGTAACCTGCCAAGCTACCATCGTAGGTAGCCATGAAAGTGGTGACACGTTCATCAGTAAGGTGGCTTAGCCACGCAGCGTAGTCCCACCCCAAACGGCTATACCAGCGCCAGGGACCGCCCACGGCACGAAACATGAATTGGTTGAACTCAGGCACGATATGCTGACAGCGCTGAACAGAAAAACCTGCTACAGGCTCAGCGGCAACAAGGTCATCAGGTGTCGTCATTTCCAGATAGTAAGTGGTCACTTGTTTTTTCAAAAATAGCTCCAACGCAATAACAGATATAAACAGTGGCGAATGGTCGCCCGGCCGACTCAATAACCCCGGTTTCGGTCGATCAAATGGTGCATAGGTAGTCCGCGGCTAACACGGCGATAATTTTCAATCACTTGCGCAACCACAGCATGCTGATCGGTCAAGGCCGCACAATGGGGTGTCACGACAATGTCTCTATGCTGCCAGAAGGGATGTTGCGCAGGTAAAGGCTCCTGCATAAAAACATCCAACGTCGCCCCCGAGAGCTGACCATCGCTGAGTGCAGCCAACAGATCAGTCTCCACCAAGTGCTCCCCTCGCCCCACATTAATCAAGTAGCAACTTCGCTGACATTCAGCGAACAGCTCCCCGTTGAGAATACCCCGAGTCGCGCTGGTTAAAGGCAAGGTATTGATCACATAGTCCGCGCTTGCCAAGGCGGCATGTAAAAGTTTTTTACCGCATATAGCCGTGTCATCGTCAGCGCGTGGTTCTCGCACCCAGCGCACAACATGAAACCCTTGCAGCTCCAGCGCCCTAGCGACCGCACTGCCTATTTGCCCAGCCCCAAGCACAACGACATTGTATTTAGGCGTTGCACTGATAGGAGCCCATTCACGCCGTTGCTGTTGTGCCATTAAATCAGCCAGTCGCAAATGATGGCGCAAAACATGAGCCACCACATACCGTGCCATAGCGTTCGCCAGGTTGGGGTCGACAATGCGCGCCAAGGGTATATCACGCAAAGCATTTAGCTCTAATAGACGATCCACTCCGGCGCCAAAGGCGATCACCCCCGACAGATTCTCAAAATCTGCAACCATCTGTTCGGTCACCGACCATACCAAGGCCACCTTTACGACCTCGGGTGCAGTAATGGCTGGCCAACACTGAATATCAATCTCTGGGCCTTGGCATCTCATTGCTGCCAACAGTGGCGAGACATCTCTATCTGGTATAACAACAGCTAACGACATATCAAAGAAGTGTGACAGAAACCCCTGCCTAGTTTACGCGATGCGACACAGGGATCCAGATAGCATGACCTATGTCGATTTTTGGCAACCTAATCGTACAAGCTGATTTAAGTTTCTCTTGCAAACGTCGATACTTAGCTAGACTCCTATAGGAGATGCAGCAGCACATCACCAACCTAGTTGTGTGACCGTGTGCGACGCCACGGACAGGTTTTTTATGCTAGCGTTTACTATGAATATATTTTGACGGCTAACTCCGCGGGCGATAAACGAATGATAAGAAGTAAGTTCCCTGGAATAGGTAAGATAAACTTCAAGCTTGGAGGTCTCTCGTTCCTTCAACGCTTATATCTACTTATTGGCATACTCACCCTAATGCTCCTGCTCACTGGTATATTTGGGCTCATCTCTATTAACTCCTTAAATAATGGAGCAGAAGAGGTTTCAGAGCGTGCATTGCCGCAACTAAAAGCCAGCCAAAATCTGTTTATCTCATTACAAGAGGTGGCACAGAGCATTACCAGTATCCTGAGTGAAAGAGATCCTGCACAGGTAGAACTACTAGCCACCAGCTACCGCGATGCCTTGGTGCAAGCGAACGCATCACTGGAGCAACTCAACGAAGTGGTATCAGCAGATGCTAAGCCCAGCGTTGAGGTGCTGTCAGGTCTGCTTCCCAACATGGGACAACAAGCAGAAAATGTGATTAACGGCTATAGCCAACAGCTAAACGACGAAGAGGCTGCATCCATCCAGGTGCGAGAATTACAACTGGAGTTTTCCCGCCTCAAACAACACCTGACCAAAGTCGCCAACTCAACTGGTGATGATTACGTTAACTGGACCCTAAGTGAGTTTCTTAATCCATTTGAAAAACTGGAAGCGACACTGTTTGACGGTTTAAATAGTGGATCCGTAGCTCAGTTAGAAGAAGCAGGTGCCTTGGTCGATGGCATGCTACCCAACCTTGATGGGAAAATGTCAGACACCATCGATGAATTCGAGATGTATGAAGATAGCCGTACCAGCTATCGCGATGAATTCACTGGACGCTGGGAGGCTATCAAGCTCGACTTTACCCTTGGTGGCGGCGGCAAGGTTACTAACTACCTCAACCTGCTCAAACTGCAACAAGCAAACCTACAGTACAAAACGGCACTGGCAGATATCCAGCAACAATCACGGCAACAGGTCGAACAACTAATACAAGCATCTGATGCTGCCGTTGAGAAATCATCCAGTAGCGCAAAGTTGACCTACCGCAGCAGTATGAGTTTGGTCATCATTATCTTGGTCGCATCGGTAACTGTTGCCATATTGTTTGGTCTTTGGCTGAGTAGCCAGATGCGCAAGGCACTGAAAGATGTCAGTCACTCATTGCGTGCCGTCGCCAGTGGCGACATGACCACTCGCGTCAGCTATAACAACAAAGACGAATTTGGTGCCATCGCTGATGATGTAAATATGGTAGCCAGCCAGATGCAGGAAACCCTTGCCAGTTTCAGTGTTTCAGCCGACGAGCAAGCAAGGATCGCCGCCGATAATAGCCACGCATGTAACGATGCCAATGCGAGCCTAGAGCATCAACGAAACAATATCGGTGCATTAGCCACAGCCATGACACAGATGGAAGCGTCGTTCAGTGAAGTAGCGAAGAACGCCTCTGATACCGCAGAGCAGGTGCATCAAGTAGAAGACGCTGCCAATCAAGGTAGTGATATCATGACGACAACCATTACCAGCACTAACCAGCTGTCTGAACAACTGCAAAGTTCTGCCGATAAGATCCAAGAAGTCGAACACTTCAGTGACCAAATTGGGCAGATCTTAGATGTGATCCGCGGCATTGCTGAGCAAACTAACTTGTTGGCACTTAACGCAGCCATTGAAGCTGCCCGAGCTGGTGAACAGGGTCGTGGTTTCGCCGTGGTTGCCGACGAGGTCAGAAACCTGGCCAAGCGTACCTCGGAGTCCACTTCAGAGATCAACCAACGCATCGAAAATCTGCAAAGCAGTATCCGTGAAGCTGCGGGCTCAGTCCGTGATGCCACAGATCGCATGCAAGAGAATGTTATTCAGGTCAGTGACGCCGACGGTGCCATGGGCACCATCAAGTCGATCCTCACACAAATTGCTGATATGTCTAATCAAATCAGTGTGGCTGCCGAGGAGCAACGTTGTACCACTGAAGAGATGACACGCAACGTCAATATGATTAACGAAGCTGCCGATGCCAACATGGTGGTATTTGAGCAGATCACCGAAACAAGCTCGAAACAATCGAGTATGTCAGAAGAGCAAAAAGCTCATTGCATGCGCTACAAAACTTAGCCAGCGACTGATTTAGTCAATCTATTTAAAGGTCAGCCATTGCTGGCCTTTTTTGATCCGCCCATTTAAGACTATGCTTGTTAGGAGACAACCTGATGACATAGCCGTTATGCACCGACATTTAGCCATACTCCTCCTCTTCCTCTTAAGCCATACGACTCATGCAGATGAACCGCTCTACCTCCGGTGTGACTGTAACTGGTGGCAAGCGCTACCTGAGTACCAGATGCAGCAAGTTGGCAGCGCAAACCTTTATCGCACAGAAATTGAGATTAAGAACGCTAGCTTCCCAATCAACTTTAAGCTGGTTGATGTGAACTACACACCCGGTAGCAATTTTGGCTATCTCAACCCCACTGATCGGGTCATCACCATGGGCAGAGTAGTTAAAGCAACACCAGATGCAGTCAAAGAAAATTTCGAGTTCATGCCGCCCGCACCTGGGATCTATCAGATATTCCTCGATCTCGATGGCAAAACCCCCATGGTATTTATATCCAAGGCGATCTAAGTGAATAACATCAATAAAGCCCCGGCAATAAAAAAGGGCCCTAAGGCCCTTTCTTCTTACTTCGCATCAACGCCAGCAAACTAACCAACAAACTTACGAGCGTTGCGGAACATACGCATCCAGGCGCTGTCCTCGCCCCAAGAATCTGGGTGCCAGGAGTTAGCCACGGTACGGAACACACGCTCAGGGTGCGGCATCATGATGGTGACTTTACCGTCATTACTGGTTAAACCGGTAATACCGCCTTCAGAGCCGTTCGGGTTAGCCGGATACTGAGTCGTATACTGACCATAGTTATCGACATAACGTACCGCCACTAAGCCACTTTCCAAGACTTTCTGCGCTCCATCAGCAGCGGCAAATTCCGCACGACCTTCACCGTGGGAAACAGCAATAGGCATACGGGCGCCACCCATTTCCTGGAAGAACACAGAACGGCTGTCCTGCACTTCAACCAAACTAAAGCGGGCTTCAAAACGTTCCGACTCATTGCGAACAAAGCGTGGCCACAAGTCAGTGCCAGGGATCAGCTCTTTCAGGGTCGAAAGCATCTGACAGCCATTACACACACCTAGCGCAAAGCTATCGTCGCGGGCGAAAAAGCGACTAAACATCTCTCTCGCCTGCGAGTTAAATAGAATAGATTTTGCCCAACCTTCGCCAGCGCCTAAAACGTCACCATACGAGAATCCACCACAAGCAACCAAGCCTTTGTAGTCTTCAAGCTTAATCCGCCCGGCCAGTACATCGCTCATATGAATATCGATGCTTTCAAAGCCGGCACGGTCAAACGCGGCCGCCATCTCTAACTGCGAATTAACGCCTTGCTCACGTAAAATTGCCATTTTCGGCTTCACGCCAGTGGCGATATATGGCGCAGCAACATCTAAGCTTGGATCATAGGGTAATGACACGTTCAAACCAGGATCTTTTACATCCTGCTTCGCTTGGAACTCCTGCTCAGCACAGGCTGGGTTGTCCCGCAGCTTTTGCATGCGACGAGTCGTTTCAGCCCACACGGTACGCAGGTGCGTACGAGTGCTGTTTAACACCTCAACACCCGCACGGCTAAAGCTGACACTATCTTCTGCCGACACCTCACCAATGACGTGGGTTGCAGCCGCTAAGCCGTGTTCAGCAAACACCGCCAGCACCGCGTCGCGTTCGCTACGCTTAATTTGAATAACCGCACCCAGCTCTTCACTGAACAAGGCAGCCAGATCGTTGCCGCCTAGCGCATCCAACACAACGTTAGCACCACAGTGTCCCGCAAACGCCATCTCAGCCACTGTGACAAATAGACCACCGTCAGAGCGATCGTGGTAAGCCAGCAGCTGACCGTCAGCAACCAGCACCTGCATCGCATTGAAGAAGCCCTTCAACAGTTCAGCATCATCAACATCAGGCGTATCATCACCCAGTTGTTTATAGACCTGCGCCAGACAAGAGCCACCGAGGCGGTTCTTACCAAGTCCCAGATCCAACAGTAAGAGGTCGGTCTCACCTGCGTCAGTAACCAGTTCAGGTGTCACTGTTGAGCGGATATCTTCCACTCGCCCAAACGCGGTGATCACTAGGCTCAACGGGGAAGTCACGGCACGCTCTTCACCGTCCTGCTGCCACTTAGTCTTCATCGACATGGAGTCTTTACCGACCGGAATCGTTAGCCCCAATGTCGGACACAGCTCTTCACCAATCGCTTTTACCGCATCGTACAGGCCCGCATCTTCACCTGGGTGACCTGCAGCTGACATCCAGTTGGCAGACAGTTTGATATGTTTAAGATCGCCAATCTGCGTTGCCGCAATATTCGTCAGTGATTCCGCCACAGCCAAACGTGCCGATGCCGCGAAATTCAGCAGTGCCACCGGCGTACGTTCACCGATCGACATAGCTTCACCGGCATAGGTATCAAAACTGGCGGCGGTAACCGCACAATCTGCGACAGGGATCTGCCAAGGGCCGACCATCTGATCGCGGGCAACAAGACCTGTCACCGAGCGGTCACCAATAGTGATAAGGAAGGTTTTCTCGGCGACCGTTGGCAAGTTCAGCAGACGCTCTGCTGCATCCAGCGGGTCAACACCATCCAAAGCCAAGGCCTGACCACTGGCTTGCAAACGTTGCACATCACGATGCATCTTAGGTGTTTTACCCAACAACACGCTCAGTGGCATATCAATGGGGTTGTTACCAAAATGATTATCGCTGAGAGTCAGGTGCAACTCTTCAGTGGCTTCACCAACCACCGCATAAGGCGCTCGCTCACGCTGACAGATAGCATCAAACTGCGCCAGTTTTTCTGCTGGCACCGCCATCACATATCGTTCTTGCGATTCATTACACCAGATCTCAAGCGGGCTCATGCCGGGCTCATCGTTGGGTACACTGCGCAATTCGAACTTACCGCCACGCTCACCGTCATTAACCAGTTCAGGCAGGGCGTTAGACAAACCACCCGCGCCCACATCATGGATAAATACGATAGGGTTTTCATCACCCAGCTGCCAGCAGCGATCGATCACCTCCTGACAACGGCGTTCCATCTCAGGGTTTTCACGCTGAACAGAAGCAAAATCAAGATCTTCTGAAGATTGTCCCGATGCCATAGAAGAAGCGGCACCGCCACCCAAGCCGATATTCATCGCTGGGCCACCGAGAACAATCAGCTTTGCGCCGACTGGGATCTCTTTCTTCTCAACATGGTCAGCACGGATATTACCCAAACCGCCGGCCAGCATAATCGGCTTATGGTAACCACGGATCTCTTCTCCGTTATGGCTTACCACCTGCTCTTCATAGGTACGGAAGTAGCCTAGCAGGTTCGGGCGACCAAACTCGTTATTAAAAGCGGCGCCACCCAGAGGACCTTCCAACATGATATCGAGTGCAGAAACAATACGTCCCGGCTTACCAAAATCCGTTTCCCATGGTTGTTGATAACCAGGGATCCGGAGGTTTGACACGGAGAAGCCAACTAAACCAGCTTTCGGTTTAGAGCCAATACCGGTCGCACCTTCATCACGAATTTCACCGCCAGATCCGGTCGAAGCACCCGGCCATGGCGAGATAGCAGTCGGGTGGTTATGGGTTTCCACTTTACAAAGAATATGGATATCTTCGACATGATAAGCGTAAGCTTTAGTTTCCGGATCAGGGAAGAAACGGCCAGCTTTTGAGCCGGCAAACACTGCAGCGTTATCTTTATAAGCAGACAACACGTAATCGTTATGCTGCTCATAGGTATTTTTGATCATCTTGAAAAGCGACTTCGGCTGCGCTTCTCCATCAATGGTCCAATCCGCATTAAAAATCTTGTGACGACAGTGCTCGGAGTTCGCCTGAGCAAACATATAAAGCTCAATATCGTTTGGATTGCGCCCTAAAGCCTGAAAATTCTCAACCAGATAATCAATTTCATCATCAGCCAATGCCAGGCCCATAGCGATATTGGCTTGAGCAAGCGCATCACGACCACCGCTCAATACATCCACCGAATTCAATGGTGCCGGCTGATCGTGGCGGAACAGAGCCGTCGCATCGTCAAGTTGTTCGAATACAACTTCCATCATACGATCATAGATAAGGCCTTGAACCTCTAGCCACTGCGCAGCGGACAACTCGGCGCTGGTAGCAACGTAGTAAGCCATACCACGTTCCAATCGCACGATCTGATCCAGACCACAGTTTTGAGCAATATCTGTCGCTTTAGACGACCAAGGCGATATGGTGCCGGGACGAGGAGTCACCAACAACAGCTTACCTTCCGGCGCGTGTTCAGCAATGGTTGGGCCGTAGGTCAGAAGCTTTTCCAGCTTAGCCAGCTCGGCTTCTGACAGTGGCGACGTCAACTCCGCAAAATGCATATACTCAGCGTAAATGCTTGTTACGGGGAGTTTTTGGCTGCGACAAGCATCCAATAACTTGTTGATACGAAAGTCTGACAACGCGGGGGCACCACGAAGGATTTGCATACGCTTACTCACCTGGCCGAAGTTAGGGGGGTTGAACTAAGGAGGCGTATTATAGTGAAAAGTGTGGCCGTTGATAAGCGCTAGAAGGAAGCTGGGCGCATTCGTTTTCATCTGGTATAAGTTAAGTATGGAAATTACTCGTCAGAAAAGCTCGGAGTCGTCAGTTAGCAGTCGTCTGTTTCGCGGATGGAAACGACAGATCCTGCTAGTTAGCCTATTTCTGACATCGCTGCTGTTATTAGGCTGCGATCCGACGCAACCAGACAAAACTCACCTGCAACAGATTTTGGATCGGGGTGAGTTACGTGTCGGCACGATTTATTCGAGTACCACATACCTGTTTGGCCCGAACGGCCCTGAGGGCATCGATTACGAGTTAGCAAAACAACTTGCCGATTACCTCGGCGTCGAACTTAAGATGGTACCGAGCTATACCATTGATGATCTGTTCACCCAATTGAATGCAGGCCGTGTCGACATCCTCGCTGCAGGCTTGGCAGTCACAGATCAACGACGAGAGTTTTATAGCTTCTCCCCCGCCTATCAATGGATCAGCCAAAAGGTTGTTTATAAAAAGGGGCGTAAACGCCCACGCAACCTTGGCCAATTAGACGGTGTTATTCGCGTCATCGCCAACTCCAGCCATGCCGAAACACTCGAAAGGTTTAAAACCGACTACCCGAATCTTGATTGGGAAGTCACCACAGAGCATGACAGTGAAGAGTTAATGCAGAAAGTGTTGGCTGGCGATATCGACTTTACCATCGTCGACTCAAGCCAACTGGATCTGTTCCGTCGCTATCACACCGAACTCTCCCTCGCTTTTACTGTAGTCAAAGAGCAGCCCGTGGCCTGGTTGATGCAAAAAGGCAATAATGATGCATTGCAAGCCGCGTTGATTGAGTTTTTCGGCGAGATGCAGTCAAGTGGCATGATCGCCCAGCTCGAAGAGAAATATTTCGGCCATGTGGGACAATTCGATTATGTCGATACCCGAGCATTTATGCGGGCAGTAGAACGCAAATTACCGTCAATTAAGCCGATGTTTGAGCAATATGCGGCAGAACTTGATTGGCGTCTGCTGGCAGCGCAAAGCTATCAAGAATCCCATTGGAATCCCAATGCCCGCTCCCATACCGGTGTTCGTGGATTAATGATGTTGACCCTTAACACTGCCAAACAATTGAAGATAGAAAATCGTCTCGACCCTGAATCCAGTATCCGCGGCGGCGCTATCTATCTCGAACAACTATTACAACGGGTGCCCGAAAAGATCGCCCCCCACGAGCGCATCTGGTTTGCCTTAGCTGCTTACAATGTGGGCATGGGGCATGTCATTGACGCGATTAAATTGACTCGTGCCCGTGGCAAAGATCCCTATAGCTGGACTGACGTTAAAACCACACTACCGCTACTGCGGAAGAAAAAATGGTACAAGCAGACCCGCTATGGCTACGCCCGCGGAGAAGAGCCCGTTGCTTATGTAGATAACATTCGCCGCTACTACGACGCCTTGGTTTATATCGAGGATAAAAAAGCAGCGGCAGATCGCCTGGCCCAACAGAAAGAGAAATTTAAGCAACTCACCGCAGGTATCAAGGAGTATGATGGTGACGCTGCAGACAACAAGGTGGCAGAAAAGAGCGCACCAGAAGAGCAGCTAAAAGCAGTGCCTGAACGCTAAACAGCAGATTAATAAAAGTGTCACACAAGATTGTTAGTTTAGACACTTGTTCAGCACTTATTAAGGAGTGCCACCATGAAACAAGTAAAACGCCTCAGCTCTCAGAGCACCCGACGTCATTTGGCCACTAAGCGCAGCCATAAAAAAGTGATGGCAAGATCACGCAAGTTCTATCTACAAACGCAGGTCGTCCAGATTCTGGATGTCGTTCACACCTAATTAGTCGGCTGCCGATTGTTGCTGGCGAGCCAATTTTTCCGCCCTTTTTGCCGCTCGGCGCTTACGAAAAAAACCGCTGAGCTGTTCACTGCATTCCCCAGCCAAAACGCCTGCCACCACCTCAATTTGGTGGTTCAAGTTGCCATGCCGAGTAATATCCATAATCGAACCGGCCGCACCGGTTTTCAGATCTGCCGCACCAAAGATCAACTGCCCAACTCTGCCGTGCACCATCGCGCCAGCACACATCACGCACGGCTCAAGCGTGACGTACAATTGCGTATCCAGCAGACGATAGTTACCGATCGCCCTTCCCGCCGCTTGTAAGGCCATAACCTCAGCATGGGCTGTCGGATCATTATTGAGGATCTGTTGATTCCATCCCTCAGCGATCACCTCCCCACGATAAACCACAACCGCACCGACAGGAACTTCACCCAACGCTTCCGCATGGGCAGCAAGTGCCAATGCGCGGCGCATGAATTTTTCGTGGATCTCATTCGAGATTTCAGACATTCGTTGCTCTGACATAAATAGCGAAGCCAATAATTAAAAAAATTTCCAAAGCATGAACTATCACAGACGCCAAACATATCGTCATAAAAAAGCCGGCATTTCCGCCGGCTAATTCAACCTCATCGCAGGAAAGCTATTCCCACTCGATGGTTGCAGGCGGCTTACCGGAGATGTCGTATACCACACGAGAGATACCATCGATCTCATTAATAATGCGGTTAGATACCTTACCCAGGAAGTCGTATGGCAAATGTGCCCAATGCGCAGTCATAAAGTCGATGGTTTCCACCGCACGCAGTGATACCACCCAATCATATTTACGACCATCCCCCATCACCCCCACAGAGCGCACAGGCAGGAACACGGTAAATGCCTGACTGACTTTGTGGTACAGATCAGCAGCGTGAAGCTCTTCAATAAAGATAGCGTCCGCGCGGCGCAGCAAGTCACAATACTCTTTTTTCACTTCACCAAGTACCCGAACGCCAAGACCAGGCCCTGGGAATGGGTGACGATAAAGCATGTCATAAGGCAGGCCTAATTCCAGGCCAATACGGCGCACTTCATCTTTAAACAGTTCACGCAAAGGTTCAACTAAGCCCATCTCCATATCGTCAGGCAAGCCGCCAACGTTATGGTGAGACTTAATCACATGAGCCTTACCCGTTTTTGACGCCGCTGATTCAATCACATCAGGATAGATAGTGCCCTGGGCGAGCCATTTAGCATTCGCCAGTTTGTTGGCTTCTTCATCAAACACTTCGATAAAAGTATGGCCAATGGATTTACGTTTTGCCTCAGGCTCGTCAATACCAGCCAGGTTATTGAGGAAGCGGTCTTCGGCGTCAACCTTGATGATATTGAGACCAAAATGGTCACCGAACATCTCCATCACCTGCTCGCCTTCATGTAAGCGCAGCAAACCATTGTCGACAAATACACAGGTCAATTGCTTACCGATAGCTCGGTGCAACAGCATTGCTGTCACTGACGAATCGACGCCGCCGGATAAACCGAGGATCACCTCATCGCTACCCACCTGCAGCTTAATCTGCGCCACTGCGTCTTCAATAATGGATGACGGCGTCCACAACTTCTCGCAACCACAAGTGTTGATCACAAAGTGTTCCAGCATACGCTGGCCTTGGCGAGTGTGGGTGACTTCAGGGTGGAACTGCACGCCATAGAATTTTTTCTCTTCATTGGCGATTGCTGCATGGGGACATGAATCCGTACGGGCGATGGTGCTAAAACCAGCAGGTGGCTGCCCCACTTTATCACCGTGGCTCATCCATACATCTAACAAGGCATTGCCGTTCGCGCCGACATGATCTTCGATATTGTGCAGTAACTGGCTATCAGCAATCACTTCCACTTGTGCGTAACCGAATTCGCGATGATCAGAGCCAACCACCTCGCCACCTAACTGCGCCGTCATTGTCTGCATGCCATAACAGATCCCCAATACAGGAACACCGGCGGTAAACACATAATCAGGAGCTTTCAGACCAACATCATTGCCGACACTCTCTGGGCTACCGGACAGAATGATACCCCGCGGATTGAACTCGCGGATCTGCTCTTCCGTGACATCACAAGACCAAAGTTCGCAGAATACGCCAATCTCACGGATACGGCGGGCGATCAGTTGGGTGTACTGTGAGCCAAAATCAAGGATCAATATACGATGGTCATGAATGTTCTTAGTCATGGTTTTCCTGCTATTCGGAAAATGAAAATGGGCTGACACAGAGTCAGCCCAAGCAACAAAATAGTAATGCTAAAGTTTAACCCATACGGTAGTTGGGTGCTTCTTTAGTAATAGTCACATCATGTACATGAGATTCACCCATACCAGCACTGGTGATCTTCACGAATTCTGCTTTCGTACGCAGCAGCTCAATTGAGCCACAGCCAGTCAAGCCCATGCAGCTGCGCAGGCCACCCATCTGCTGATGGATAATGTTTGCTACTGCACCTTTGTAAGGTATGCGCCCTTCGATACCTTCCGGTACCAATTTATCCGCCGCATTATCCGTTTGGAAATAACGGTCTGATGAACCTTGGGTTTGCGACATAGCACCTAGTGATCCCATACCACGGTAGCTCTTAAACGCTCGCCCTTGGTACAGCTCAATTTCGCCAGGAGCTTCATCTGTACCAGCAAACATAGAGCCAACCATCACACAACTCGCGCCAGCAGCTAAGGCCTTAGCAATGTCTCCGGAGAAACGGATACCACCGTCGGCAATCACTGGAATATTGCGATCTTTCAATGCTTCTACGGCATCAGAAACCGCGGTGATCTGAGGTACGCCAACACCGGTAACGATCCGAGTGGTACAGATAGAACCGGGACCGATCCCGACTTTAACAGCACTCACCCCGGCATCAGCCAGTGCAACAGCACCTGCAGCTGTTGCTACGTTACCGCCAACAATCTGTAGATCAGGGTATTTAGCACGGGTTTCGCGAATACGTTGCAAAACACCTTCTGAGTGACCATGTGAAGAATCAATCAATAGCACATCAACACCGGCGTTAACCAAGGCTTCAATGCGCTCTTCGTTACCCGCACCGGCACCTACTGCGGCACCAACACGCAAGCTTCCATCGCTATCTTTACAGGCGTTTGGCTTACGTTCCGCTTTTTTGAAGTCTTTTACTGTGATCATACCGTTCAGTTTGAAGGCATCATCAACCACGAGAATTTTTTCTAGTCGATGCTCATGCATCATGTGGTGCACTTCATCAGCTGTCGCATCTTTATGGATGGTCACCAGACGCTCTTTTGAAGTCATCACGTCAGAGACCTTTTTATCCATGTCAGGCTCGAAACGCACATCTCGGCTGGTAACAATGCCGACTAGATTGTTTTCACTGTCAGTGACCGGGAACCCTTTAAAGCCGTGCTGAGCAGAAAGCTCTTTCAACTCACCGATAGTCAAGTCAGGGTGCACAGTAACAGGATCAGCAACCACACCACTTTCGAATTTCTTCACTTTGCGTACCATCGCCGCCTGGGCTTCGATACTCATGTTTTTGTGAATAAAACCGATACCCCCTTCCTGAGCCAAAGCAATTGCTAAATTGGCTTCAGTCACGGTGTCCATAGCCGCCGAGACCATAGGCACGTTGAGACTAATAGTACTAGTCAGCTGGGTATTGAGCGTGGCCGTATTAGGCAGCACGGTAGAATGTGCAGGGACGAGTAAAACATCGTCAAATGTGAGCGCTTCTTGGGCAATTCTTAGCATCGCAACTATACCTGAAACCAGTTGAAGGAGGTTGATTAAGTTGCGGCCGGATTCTACCCTAAGGCAACTATCGAGTAAAACTATTTTGTGATCTAACGCAAGATGATAATAGGTCAGTTTTGCTGATAAACTAGCTTACGTGTCAGCTTTTGTTGCCACCTGTTCTTTTCCGCAATCATAAGAATCCGATGTCCAATCAAAAAGTATTCTCTGTCTCCACCCTCAACCGCTGTGCCCGCCAATTGCTGGAAGAAGGGTTGGGTACGGTCTGGTTACAGGGCGAGTTATCAAACTTTGTCGCTGCTGCATCCGGTCATTGGTACTTCAGCCTGAAAGATGAGCGCTCTCAGGTCAAAGGCGCCATGTTTCGCGGTAAGAACCGCTTAGTCAGCTTGAAACCCAAGAGCGGCCTGCAGGTGTTAGTCAGAGCCCAGGTCAGCCTGTATGAACCCAGAGGCGACTATCAGCTAATCATTGAGCAGATGGAGGACGCTGGCGAAGGAGTTCTAAAACAAAAGTTCGACCAACTGAAGCTGGCGCTCGCCGCAGAGGGGCTGTTCTCAACCGAACACAAACAAGCGATCCCGGCGCACCCTATTAGCGTTGGTGTGATTACTTCTGCCACCGGTGCAGCCATCCATGACATTCTTTCGGTCCTGAAGCGGCGTAACCCTGCTATACGGGTGGTACTTTACCCGACTCAGGTACAGGGCGACACAGCGGCAGCACAGATCGCGGAAGCGATTCTCACCGCTAATCGACGTAACGAGTGTGACCTACTCATTGTCGGCCGGGGCGGCGGTTCACTGGAAGATCTCTGGGCCTTTAATGAAGAGGTGGTTGCTCGAGCCATTTATCAAAGCCAGCTGCCTATTATCAGTGCGGTCGGCCATGAGATTGATACCACCATTGCCGATTATGTCGCAGATATGCGCGCCCCGACCCCCTCAGCGGCAGCTGAATATGTCAGTGGTGATCAGCAACACCAACGGCAGCAGTTGTCACAACTGTCGCTGCGCTTAAAACAAACCGTTAGTCGCCTGCTACTGCGGGATAGCAACAAACTGCAACAACTGCAGCGTAACCTGCAACTCAACCATCCCGATCGTCGTCTGCAACAACAGACACAGCGTCTTGATGAACTAAGCCGACGCCTACTGCACACGGGAAACCAAGGCATAGCGCATGCATCGCAACGCTATGCTCAACTCTCCCAGCGCTTACAACGCTCGGATCCTGCCTATCGGCTCGAACACCTGAAAACCAGACAACAACAGCTAACGCAGCAGCTCACCAGCAACATGCAGCGCCATTTGCAGATGCAACGCAACCAATGGCAGCACCAGTGTCAAGAACTGTCGCTGGTCAGCCCGCTAGCGACTCTCAATCGTGGTTACTCCATAACCCGGGACCAGCAAAGCCAGCAAGTGATCAAAACAACCACTCAGGTGATGGTTGGACAGCAGATAAACTCACAGCTCAATGACGGTAGCGTTGTGAGTGAAGTTATCGCCATTCAAGCGAACGCGGAATAATAAAAATTTAACGGGGATGGTAGACAGTGAATATCGACTTTTCTCAGCTCAGTGGCAGTGAGATCTACCACATTATGACCCAGACTATCGTACCCAGACCTATCGCCTGGGTGCTAACTGACAGCGGCGAACAGAACTACAACCTGGCCCCTTTTTCATATTTCAATGCCATCTGCAGCACGCCACCACTAATAATGTTTTCTGTTGGTAAAAAGCCCGATGGCAGCGATAAAGATACGCTACACAACATTCAACGCAACAAGCAGTTTGTTGTGCATATTCCAGGTGCCGAGATGGCGGCGACGGTCACAGAAACAGCAAAGTCCCTGCCCCACGGAGAATCTGAGCTCAACCTCAGCCAGCTCGCCACCGAGCCATTCACAGATTTTCCCCTGCCAAGAATTAGTCAGTGCAAGCTGGCGATGGCCTGCTCATTGTTCCAAATACAAGCCATTGGCGATGTACCGCAACAACTGGTTTTTGGCAAAGTTGAACAGCTCTATATCAACGACGCCGTGGCCAAAGAAGATAACAAAGGACGGCTCAAAGTAGACGCGATGGAGCTAGATCCACTCGCCCGCCTAGGAGCCAATGAATATGCCAGCTTAGGTGATAGCTATAGCCACACGCGCCCTAAGTAACGCGAAGGAAAAAAGCGCTAAGCGCCTCCCCCTTCATCGATGACCTTTGCGACTAGCCAAACTCCTTGATCAGATCTTCGACAGTTTTCACCATATTCGTTGAACCAACAAAAAATGGCGTACGCTGATGCAGCTCCGTCGGCTTAATATCAAGAATACGTTGATAGCCGTCGCTAGCGCGGCCTCCAGCTTGCTCGACGAGATAGGCAATCGGATTACATTCATACAATAAGCGCAGCTTACCGTTTGGGTTTTTCATTGTTGAGGGATATAGGTAGATCCCTCCTTTCATCAGGTTGCGGTGGAAGTCCGCCACCAGAGAGCCGATATAACGGGCAGTAAAGGGACGCTGTGTCGCTTCATCTTCTGCTTGGCAATACTTGATATACATCTTCACACCATCGGGGAATTTGATGTAGTTGCCTTCGTTAATCGAATAGATCAAGCCATCTTCCGGTGTGCAGATATTTTCATGGGAGAGTGCAAACACGCCAAGTGAGGGATCATAGGTAAAGCCATGGACACCATGGCCAGTGCTGTACACTAAAACTGTCGAAGAGCCATAGATGACATAACCAGCGGCCACTTGCTGATTACCTGGCTGGAGAAAATCTTCCAGCGTCACCGGCGTGCCCCGCGGCGACACCCTTTTATAAATCGAGAAGATAGTACCGATAGAGACGTTAACATCAATATTTGAAGATCCATCCAGCGGATCGGTCAGCACCACATACTTAGCGTTGTTATTTACCTCAGAGTCAAAAACAACATAATCCTCTTCCTCTTCTGAGGCCATACCACACACTTCGCCACGCGCTTCTAGCGCCGCTTTGAATTTCTCATTGGCATAGACATCGAGTTTCTGCTGCTCTTCTCCCTGAATATTTTGCTCACCCACGGCGCCGGTGATATCGGCCAATCCCGCTTTATTGACCTCACGATTCACCACTTTAGCCGCCAACCTTATGGCACTCAGCAGACCGGTGAGATCACCGGTCGCCTCTGGAAAATCGGCCTGCTTCTGAACGATAAACTCTCCGAGGGTGATCATTTTCTGCATTTTCTTCTCTCCGTAGGGCCTTTGGTGAGGCTTGTTGTTTTATTAACCATGTACAACAAATGGAGATTTAGCAACTGGTCTGGCCAGATAATTTGAGCTAGAAGGGCTGGAAAGGTGTCCGTCAGCATTGACGAAATGTTGAGGCTGCAGGGTAAAAAACTAAATAGTAAAGTAAAAACAGCTGAGTACAGCGAGCCAGAGCGAATAGAAAGAGGTCCAGCCTAATAAGGGATTAAGCGCCTGAGCTTGGCGCTTCAGCAGCTGGCTAATCAGCCATACGGCGACAAAAACCGTCGCTATCCACAAGCTCAACCAAACAACGACGTTTAGCTGATTAATGGTCAATGCTAATGGCAGTAACAAGGCAGCACTATACAAAACAACGCTGTTTTGCCGACCAATACGCACCGGCAAGGTCTTTTTCCCTGCCGCCGTATCTGTCGAAATATCGCGGATATTGTTCACCAACATAATGGCACAGACAGGAAGCCCCACTAATACAGCGGCTAACCAGGCGGCTTTCGACATCAGCTGAGTGTGCATAAAGTAACTACCGACCACAGCAACCACACCGAAAAACAGAAATACCGTGACCTCTCCCAGACCTAAACTGGCCAAGGGTCTCGGACCACCACTGTACAGGTAGGCAGCGATAAGGCTGGCGATCCCCACGGGCAACAACCAAAGGGAGCCGAACACCACGATATAGAGTCCAGCAAGGCTTGCCGCCAACGCACTTAACACCATAGCCGCTCGCATCTGACCATGGGTGACTAAACCAGACTGGGTCGCACGCTGAGGCCCCACCCGTGCATCGGTATCAACCCCGGTAAGCGCATCAAAATAGTCGTTGGCGTAGTTGACAAAAATTTGCAGGGCTAGGGCGCAAAGTAAACTGGCGAGCAATAAACCGATCTGCAGTTGGTCCTCAAGGTACGCCAACCAATTACCGACGATTAAGGGAGCAAGTGAAGCCGGCAAGGTACGAGGCCTTGCCGCTTGAAACCAAACAAAAAGCTGACGCATCAAGAGCCCTGCTGTTCACTCCAACGTTGCTGCAGTAGATCAAGCTCTAACAGAGCAAACCTGTGCTCCACGTATTCATATATATTGGTGGCAATGGTGAGCTTCAAGAACGTCAAAGCTTGGGTATCCTTACCTTGCGCCAAATAACTCTTCGCCAGATAAAAATATGCTTCGCACAGCCGCTCGCTCATGCTGCTATTGTCATCCCAGTCTTGTTGCGCAAGCTGCAACAACTCAGCTTCGTCAATCGTACCCAATAGGTAGTTAGTAAGTTGCGTCGACCACTGATTATCATCGAGCTTGGCACGATTAAACTGTAGGCGTGCCAGCGCTTCTGGCTGTGACAAACGACTCTCTGCTAAATAGAGCCAAATAGCACGATACGGATCCGACGTATCACGCAGCAAGAAAGACTCAAGATCTTCTACCGCTAGGTCATCTCGACCGGCGTAATAGAGTGCAATTCCCCGATTAAGGAAGGCATAGTCATGCTCTGGATCGAGCTCTAACGCAGAATCAAATGCTTGGAACGCATCTTCATACTGCTGGGTCTGGATAAAATAGATCCCCAGACGGTTGTAGGCTTCCGCCATATCAGGGCGAAGATCGAGTGCTCGTTGAAAATCTAATTGTGCCAACCAGCGCATCCCTAAACGATCGTAATGAACACCACGTTGGTAAAACAGATAGGCTCGCTGGTCATCTTCATGATCAGGCATCGCCAGTAGCTGAGAAATCTTCGCTACCGTGAACTGATCTCTTGCCTTCGGCTGTTCTGGCTCAGCCAATACCAACGCAGGACCTTCAGGCTCAGGTGCCTGTGTACTCGCACAAGCACTTAAACCTAAAGCCATCAGTAAACACCAGCCAACGCGTAACTTCCGCGAATAATTCATCAAAATCTGTCCTTGCTTCAAACCTTGGCCGCAGCCCATTGCGCTATCCTAGCAGGAAGCAAACAAAAAGGGAGCGCAATGCGCTCCCTTTTTTCTCAACAGTTAGACCGACTTAGGCGTCAGTTTTATCTTCTGCTGGCTTCTGTTCCGCAGCAGGCGCTGCTTCTTTGATACTTAAACGTACGCGGCCTTGGCGATCAATTTCGATCACTTTAACCGGTACTTTCTGACCAACTTCCAGATAATCAGCCACTTTCTCAATACGCTCAGCAGCGATTTGAGAAATATGGACCAAACCTTCTTTGCCCGGAAGAACGCTCACAAAAGCACCAAAATCAACGATACGTACCACAGTACCTTCGTAGATGCGGTTAACTTCTACTTCTGCAGTGATCTCTTCGATACGACGGATAGCTTCTTTCGCCGCTAAACCATCAGTAGCAGCGATCTTGATAGTGCCATCGTCTGTGATATCAATGCTGGTACCCGTTTCTTCGGTCAGAGCACGGATAACTGCACCACCCTTACCAATTACGTCACGGATCTTCTCCGGGTCGATCTTGATAGTGTGGATGCGCGGTGCAAAATCAGATACATCATCACGGTGACCGCCAATGGCTTCGTCCATCACAGACAGGATGTGCAAACGAGCACCTTTTGCCTGATTCAAAGCAATCTGCATGATCTCTTTAGTGATACCTTCGATCTTGATATCCATCTGCAGAGCTGTCACACCACCGTTGGTACCCGCCACTTTGAAGTCCATATCGCCAAGGTGATCTTCATCACCCAAGATGTCAGACAGAACAACGAAATCGTCGCCTTCTTTCACCAAGCCCATCGCGATACCCGCAACAGAGGCTTTGATAGGAACACCTGCATCCATCAGCGCCAACGAAGTACCACAAACTGAAGCCATTGAGCTTGAGCCGTTAGACTCGGTGATTTCAGAAACCACACGCACAGTGTACGGGAACTCTTCTTCGTTAGGCATAACCGCAGCGATACCACGCTTAGCCAAACGGCCGTGGCCAATTTCACGACGCTTAGGAGAGCCAACAAAGCCAGCTTCGCCCACACAGTATGGAGGGAAGTTGTAATGCAGCATGAAACGGTCTGTACGCTCACCCAGCAAAGAATCGATATTCTGAGCATCACGAGCGGTACCAAGCGTAGTCGTCACTAATGCCTGAGTCTCACCACGGGTGAACACTGCAGAGCCGTGAGTACGTGGCAACACACCTGTCATTACATTAAGGGCACGAACCATCTCTGGGTCACGGCCATCGATACGTGGCTCACCAGCAATAATACGGTTACGTACAACCGCTTTTTCAATTTTGTACAGTAGTTCAGAAACAGCGCGCTCATCAACGATGGCGTCTTCACCCGCTTCTTCAACAATGGCCGCTAACGCTGCGGATTTAACAGCTTTTGCAGCCACTTGGCGCTCAAGCTTGTCAGTGATCTTATATGCATCACCAAAACCAGCTTCAGACAAAGCTTTCAGTTTGCCGAACAGGGTTTCGTCTTTTTCTGGTGCAGTCCAATCCCAAGCAGGAGTGGCTACTTCAGCTTTAAATTCATTGATTGCAGAAACAACGTTCTGCATCTGGTCATGGCCATAAACAACCGCTTCCAGCATCACTTCTTCAGAAAGCACATCAGCTTCTGATTCAACCATCAGCACAGCGCTTTCGGTACCGGCAACAACCAGGTCCAATTTGCTATTAGCCAGCTCTGACTCCAATGGGTTCAATACGAACTCACCATCGATGTAACCAACGCGGGCACAACCGATAGGACCATTGAAAGGGATACCAGAGATAGACAGGGCTGCAGACGTACCGATCATAGCTACAACATCTGGGTTAACTTCTGGGTTAACCGAGATAACTGTCGCTATCACCTGCACTTCATTCATGAAGCCTTTAGGGAAAAGCGGACGAATTGGACGGTCAATCAGGCGAGCTGTCAGTGTTTCACCTTCAGAAGGACGACCTTCGCGCTTGAAGAAACCACCAGGGATCTTACCAGCAGCATAAGTACGCTCCTGATAGTTCACCGTCAGCGGGAAGAAGTCACGACCTTCGCCGCTATCTTTAACACCAACCACACTCACGAGAACCGTGGTGTCATCCATAGAAGCCAATACAGCGGCTGATGCTTGACGTGCAATAACGCCAGTTTCCAGGGTGACAGTATGTTGACCATACTGAAATGTTTTTATAATGGGATTCACTTGTGTAATTCCTTAATCTATTTTTTCTTTATGCCGTTTTATAGCGGGCGTAATTATACTGGATCCGGCTGTTCTGCCTAGTGAAATGACCCGAATAACTGCAGGAAAGTAAAAATTTAACCGTAAAAACAAAAAAAGAGCCTTATCGGCTCTTTTTTTAACTCGGTCGTAACACGTCTTAGCGACGCAGACCCAGTTTTTCGATCAACGCCAGGTAACGTTCGTTGCTCTTACGCTTCAAGTAATCCAGTAACTTACGACGCTGGCTTACTTTACGCAACAAACCTTGACGGCTGTGGTGATCGTGGATGTGTTCTTTGAAGTGACCCTGCAGCTGGTTGATATCGAAAGTCAGCAGAGCAACCTGAACTTCAGGTGAACCCGTATCGCCTTCGCCACGGCCAAATTCTGCAACCAGTCTTGCTTTTTCTTCAGTACTTAGTGACATCACTATTCTCCAATTTAATAACGTTCCCCCCAATCACTAATTCAGCGGGGAACTGAGGGCGCGTATTCTAACGACCCCCATGGCTGAACGCAAGGGCTCAGCAGTTAGGATTTTGAATTAATCGCTTAGGTGCCACTCGGCCGTCTTCATCGATCTGACCAAGGCCAACAAAACGCCGCTCTTCGCCAACAAAGACACGCACCAAGCCATGAGCCGGGGCTTTGGGTACTTGTACCGGCTGACCATTAAGCAAATAGCCTGCAACTTCGGGTAGCAAGGTGACTTCCGGCAGATCAGCGACAGGGCTATCCGCAGCCATCAACAGCGGATCAAGCAAGGTCGAAGGCTCAATCTCCTGCTCACGCGCCTGTTCCAATAGCGCTTCCAGCTGTTCCAGCGTCACCATATTGGCATAGGGGTAATCTCTGACGGCCGTGCGGCGTAACGAAGCAACGTGAGCACCACAGCCCAGCAGTTCACCAAGGTCATCCACTAAACTGCGGATGTAGGTCCCTTTTGAGCAATGCACTTCCAGTGATACTTCATCACCTTCAAAAGCAAGAAGTTTGAGCTCAAAGATGGTAATAGGTCGGGCAGGACGTTCAATTTCGATACCTTGGCGAGCATACCAATAAAGCGGTTTGCCTTCGTGCTTGAGCGCCGAGTACATCGAAGGTACCTGATTGATATCACCACGAAAGGGTTCCAGTGCTTTTACGAGCTCAGCTTCAGATACGTCCACCGCACGCTCAGCAACCACTTCGCCATCCGCGTCGGATGTCGTCGTACGGATCCCTAGCTTCGCCGTCACTACGTAACGTTTATCGGAATCGAGCAGGAACTGACTAAACTTGGTCGCTTCGCCGAGACAAATAGGTAGCATGCCGGTAGCTAACGGATCCAGCGCACCGGTATGCCCCGCTTTCTGAGCAAAAAATATACGTTTAACACGCTGTAAGGCATGATTGGAAGAGAGGCCTAACGGTTTATCCAGCAATAATACGCCGTCAACAGCGCGGCCTCGGGTACGACGTGCCATTACTCTTCGCTCTCGTCTTTCTTATCTTCACCACGACGAAGTTCATCGTTTTTTACTGCTTGAGAAGCCAAATTAGAGAGACGCATCCCTTCCACTAATGACTTATCAAATTGAAACTTAACTTCAGGCGTGACACGCAGTTTCACCGCACTGCCTAGCAGCATGCGTATCATTTTCTTATGATCTTCCAGCGCTGCCATTGCGCCATCAATCTTCTCCTGTTCATCAAACAGGAAGGTGACAAACACCTTGGCATAGGCCAGATCTCGGGACATTTCGACATCAGACACGGTGACCATACCCAATCGATCATCGCGGATCTCGCGTTGAAGGATCATTGCAATGGCTTGCTGTACCTGCTGTCCAACGCGAAACACGCGGTTGGAATTTGCCATATTATAATTGCCTCTTAATACAAATGGGTTGAGAGCCTTCGCCCTCAACCCATTTCATTACACTTTAAAAGTGACAGTGACGACCTTGCGCAGTATTACAACGTACGCTTAATCTCAACCGTTTCAAATACTTCGATCTGGTCACCGACTTTAACGTCATTATAGTTTTTAACGCCGATACCACACTCTACGCCGTTACGAACTTCATTCACATCGTCTTTAAAGCGGCGCAGTGATTCCAGCTCACCTTCGTAGATAACCACGTTTTCACGCAGTACTCGAATTGGTGCGCTGCGCTTAATGATACCTTCGGTCACCATACAGCCAGCAATCGCACCCAGCTTCGGTGACTTAAACACATCACGAACTTCAGCCAGACCAATGATCTCCTGCTTGTACTCAGGCTTAAGCATACCGCTCATCGCCTGGCGTACTTCATCAATCACATCGTAAATCACGCTGTAGTAACGTAAGTCAATGTTCTCGGCATCAACCACTTTACGGGCTGAAGCGTCGGCACGAACGTTAAAACCAACAACAATAGCGTTGGAAGCCGCAGCCAGTGTCACGTCAGTTTCAGTAATACCACCTACGCCATTACCAATAATCTTCACTTTAACTTCGTCGGTAGATAGCTTAGCTAGTGACTCGCTGATCGCTTCCAATGAACCTTGAACGTCGGCCTTAAGCACCAGATTAAGTTCAGAAACTTCACCCTCTTCCATGTTAGCGAACATGTTTTCAAGCTTAGCCTTCTGCTGACGCGCTAGTTTCACATCGCGGAACTTGCCTTGACGATAAAGCGCCACTTCACGGGCTTTCTTCTCATCTTTAACAGCCGTGGCTTCATCGCCCGCTGATGGCACACCACTCAAGCCCTGGATCTCAACAGGGATCGACGGGCCTGCATCGGTAATGCTGCGACCTAACTCATCCTTCATCGCACGGATACGGCCATACTCAAGACCACACAGAATAATGTCACCTTGACGTAACGTACCCTGCTGAACCAATACTGATGCGATAGGGCCACGGCCTTTATCAAGGCGTGATTCAATCACGATACCACTTGCCAGACCTTCCGGATTTGCTTTCAATTCCAGAACTTCGGAAACCAGCAAGATAGCTTCTAGCAGTTCATCAATACCTTCACCAGACTTCGCCGATACATGAACGAACTGTGTATCGCCGCCCCAGTCTTCAGGCAAAACGTCTAGCTGGGCTAGCTCGTTCTTAACGCGATCAGGATCCGCTTCTTCTTTATCGATCTTGTTAACCGCAACAACGATTGGTACATCTGCGGCACGCGCGTGTTGTACCGCTTCTTTTGTTTGCGGCATAACGCCATCATCAGCAGCCACAACAAGTACAACGATATCCGTCGCCTTGGCACCACGAGCACGCATAGAGGTAAACGCTGCGTGGCCCGGTGTATCCAAGAAGGTGACCATACCGTTATCAGTTTCGACGTGATAAGCACCAATGTGCTGGGTAATACCGCCAGCCTCACCATCTGCAACCTTGGCATTACGGATGTAATCCAACAGCGACGTCTTACCATGGTCAACGTGACCCATGATAGTCACAACAGGCGCACGCGTAATCGCTTCACCAGCGTCAGAAGTCGCTGCAGCCATTACCTGCTCTTCCAGTTCGTTCTCTTTTACTAGAACAACTTTGTGACCCATCTCTTCACAGACAAGGGCTGCAGTTTCCTGGTCGATAACCTGATTAATAGTCGCCATAGCGCCCATTTTCATCATAGTCTTAACGACTTCAGCACCTTTAACAGCCATCTTATTGGCTAGTTCAGCTACGGTAATCGCTTCACCGATGCGAACATCACGTTCTACCGGAGCCGCTGGCTTGGTGAAGCCGTGTTGCAGGGCTGTCGGTGCAGGTGTATTGCGACCGCCACGACGGCCTCTATGAGAAACAGCCGGCTGCGCCTTTTTCTTTTTCCGACGACGCGAGCGCTGTTCGGCTTGCTCATCCTGCTTATCTTCGGCTTCCTGCGCATAGCGGTTGGAGTGAAGATGAACATCTTCTTTCTCTTTTGCTTTCCGCGCTTCCTCTTCTTTTTTCCAGCGCTCTGAATTTTCTTCAGCAAGACGTTTGGCTTCTTCCGCTTTGGCGTCCGCTTCTGCTTCGGCTTTACGGCGTAACTCTTCGTCCTGCTTAGCTTTCAAAGCAGCTTCTTCCTGACGAGCGGCTTCTTCAGCTGCACGCTCTTCAGGACTCTTATTCGCTTCTTCAGCTGCGCGACGCTTAGCGTCTTCAGCCTTACGCTTGGCTTCTTCTTCCTTGCGCTTAGCATCTTCAGCCTTGCGTGCAGCCTCTTCTTCCTTACGCTTGGCCTCTTCCTCTGCCTTACGCTGTGCTTCAGCCGCTGCCGCTTGTTCAGCTTCCAGGCGGGCGTTCTCTTCAGCCTCCTGGCGTGCTTGTTCTTCAACTGCACTGCGCTTCACATACGTGCGTTTCTTCCGCACTTCAACCTGAACGGCCTTAGCTTTACCGCCAGCACCGCCGCTTGGTACGCTCAAGGTTGACTTAGTCGTACGACGTAATGTCATACGCTTTGGCTCACCAGCGTCCCCGCCATGCTGCTTATGCAAATGAGAAAGCAGCGCCTGCTTCTCGTCTTCAGTTACCGAATCACTCTCTGATTTAACCATGCCCGCATCAGCAAATTGCTGAAGCAAGCGGTCAACAGGTGTGTTGATCTCACTGGCAAGTTTATTGACTGTGACTTCTGCCATTACCTTCACTACCTCCGTTGCACCGCTTAGTTGGCTTCATCTTCACCAAACCAACAGATATTTCTAGCGGCCATAATTAACTCGCCAGCACTCTTAGCATTTAACCCATCTATATCGAGGAGATCATCAGTGCCTTGTTCAGCCAGATCTTCCAGGGTACAAACGCCTTTGCTCGCGAGTACATAGGCCATGTGTTGTTCCATACCTTCGAGGTTCAGCAGATCTTCTGCCGGCTCAGCCCCTTCGAGGCTTTCCTCTTCCGCCAGAGCTTGCGTGGTCAGTGCATCTTTCGCACGGGTACGCAGCTCTTCGACCAGATCGTCATCTAGCCCTTCGATTTCAAGTAACTCTGCGGCCGGAACATAAGCAATCTCTTCCAGCGTACTGAAACCTTCATCTGCCAACAGGGCAGCAAACTCTTCATCGATACCCAAACCATCAACAAACACCTTAATAACAGATGCAGCTTCCGCTTGATGCTTGGCATTCATATCTTCTTGCGTCATCACATTCAGTTCCCACTCAGTCAATTGACTGGCAAGACGAATGTTTTGACCGTTACGACCAATAGCCATGGCTAAATTATCAGCTTCCACAGCTACATCCATGGTGTGCTTGTCTTCATCAACAATGATGGAAGCAACATCCGCAGGCGCCATGGCATTAATAACGTACTGCGCGGCATTGTCATCCCACAGCACAATATCAACACGCTCACCGCCAAGCTCACCAGAAACAGCTTGGACACGACTACCACGCATACCAACACACGCTCCCACAGGATCGATGCGACGGTCATTGGTTTTCACCGATATCTTCGCTCGTGACCCAGGATCGCGTGCGGCGGCCATGATTTCAATCATCTCTTCGCCGATCTCTGGCACTTCAATGCGGAACAGTTCAATCAGCATTTCAGGGCGGCTGCGGCTTAAGAATAACTGAGCACCTCGGGCTTCAGGACGAACAGAGAACAATAAGGCTCTTACCCGATCGCCAGGACGGAACGTCTCACGTGGCAACATCTCTTCGCGATACAACACAGCTTCTGCGTTGCTACCCAAATCAATAATCACGCTATCGCGATTCACTTTCTTGACCACTCCAGTGACTAACTCACCTTCCTGATCCTGAAATTGCTCAACAACCTGCGCACGCTCTGCTTCACGTACCTTCTGAACGATAACCTGCTTTGCAGTTTGCGTCGTGATACGGTCAAACTTAACCGACTCAATCTGCTCTTCAACATATTCGCCAGGAGTGATCTCCGGCTCATCCACCTGCGCAGCAGCTAACGTGATCTCGGCGTATGGATTTTCTAATCCGCTGTCTTCAAGTTCGACTACAAGCCAACGGCGATAAGTATCGTATTGACCCGTCTTACGGTCGATCTCAACACGTACTTCTATATCACCTTCATATTTCTTTTTTGTTGCGGTGGCCAGTGCTATCTCTAGCGCCTCGAAGATCTTTTCCCGCGGTACTGCTTTTTCGTTGGATACTGCGTCAACGACCAGCAAGATCTCTTTGTTCATCTCGAATGCCTCGCTTCGCCAAGTCCCATCAATCAAAGATAGGGACAATGTTGCCCTTTCGTACGTTATTCAACGCAATCAGAGCCTCTTCGCCATCTACTTTCAACGTCAGGGTATCACCCTCTACCGCCAGCAAATCGCCGGTAAATTTTCGCCGCCCATTAACAGGCAACACGGTCTGTAAACTCACTTTTTGTCCAACCACTGCTTCATAATGGGCGCGTTTGAACAAAGGACGAGCCATACCCGGAGAAGAAACCTCCAAGTTATATTCGCCCGCAATAGGATCTTCGACATCAAGTACAGCGCTCACTTGGCGGCTAACTTCCGCACAATGTTCAACGGTGATGCCGTCTTCATGATCGATATAGAGACGCAGCACAGAGCTACGCCCAGCACGGATAAGCTCCAGACCCAGCAACTCCAGCCCTGTCGCTTCGACAGCGGGCTCCAGCATGATGGTCAATTTTGATTCGAGCTTCGCCAAATCAGTTCTCCACAAATAAAAAAAGGGCATAACGCCCCTAGCTGATACAACCTGCGGTAGCTAACAGAGCAGTAAATAACAAAAAGCCCCGTGTCTTAGCTGCGGGGCTTAAAGCGATACCCTCTGTGCGCCGTGGGCGCTTACCTCGTTAAAGGTAAAGTGGTTGCGGGAGCCGGATTTGAACCGACGACCTTCGGGTTATGAGCCCGACGAGCTACCAGACTGCTCCATCCCGCGCCAACAAGGTCTGAATTATATTCAGCTGCCTATCCATAGGCAAGTAAGTAAATAAAAGGCCGACGAATTGTCAGCCTTTTATTGAAATTGGTGCCGAGAGCGGGACTTGAACCCGCACGTCCATAGGACACTACCCCCTCAAGATAGCGTGTCTACCAATTCCACCACCTCGGCAAACGCTTTAGTTTGGAATATCGTCCTTGGCATCTTCAGGTGCAGCGGGAGCTGCAGGAGCAACAAGCTCTTCTGCAACCACAGGCGCTTCACCACCAAGGTTATTCCAATCTTCCTCTTGCTTAACTGCATTTGCAGTTAGGTTGCCGAGCAACAAGCTAAGGATAAAAAATGAGGTTGCAAGGACAGCCGTGGTACGAGTAAGAAAATTACCTGAACCAGATGCACCAAACAAAGTACCGGAAGCACCAGCACCAAATGAAGCACCCATGTCTGCACCTTTACCACGCTGGAGCAACACCAAGCCGATAAGCGAAAGTGCTACCAACAGATACAGAACTAATAAAACCTCGTACATGCTAATCTTCCCGAAGTGCAGCCTAGCTGCGTTCCTAACAAACCACCTCATTTCAAGGCGGGCAGATATTAACTAATGCGGCCCTCTGTTACAAGAGCCGTAGCAATAAAATTACATTTAACTGGTCAGGCTTTAACCGACTCTTCTACTTGAGTAGCAATCTGCTGCGCACATTGCTTAACCAGCGCGGCATCTTCGCCTTCAACCATCACTCGGATCAAGGGTTCCGTGCCGGACTTGCGAAGTAACACACGCCCTTTATCAGCTAACGCCTTCTCAGCGTCTTGCACAGACTTTTGAACGCTTTCAGCAGCAAGCGGATCCGCACCTTGTGGATAGCGAACATTGATGAGTAACTGCGGGTATTTTTTCATCCCTTTGCGCAGCTCTTTCAGCTCAAGATGCGAGTTTTGCATTGCCGTTAACACACGCAATGCGGCAACAATGCCGTCGCCCGTGCTGGTATGGGCTAAGTTAATAATATGACCAGAGCCTTCACCGCCGATGGACCACCCCTTCTCAAGCAGCGCCTCCATCACATAACGGTCACCCACTTTAGCGCGTACGAAAGGAATGCCGAGCTCGCGTAAGGCAACTTCCATCCCCAGGTTACTCATCAAGGTGCCAACCACACCACCTTTCAGCGAACCATTACGCAGCTCATCTCTGGCAATGATATAAACCAGCTCGTCACCGTCGACAACAACACCATCCCGGTCAACCATCATCACTCGGTCACCGTCACCATCAAATGCAATACCCAGATCGGCCTGATGTTCAACCACAGCCTTGCTGATCGCATCCATCGCCGTGGCGCCACACTTCTCATTGATATTCACACCGTCAGGAGAGATACCAATTGGGATCACTTCCGCGCCCAGTTCGGAAAATACAGCAGGTGCAATATGGTAAGTAGCACCATTCGCGCAATCGACAACAATCTTCATCCCAACCAAAGACATACCTGAGGGGAAGTTGCTTTTACAAAACTCGATATAGCGCCCTGCCGCATCATCAATACGGATCGCTTTACCTAATTTTTCACAATCAACGCAGGTCAGCGGCTTATCCAGTTCGGCTTCAATCGCTAACTCAAGATCGTCATCAAGCTTGGTGCCATCTGCTGAGAAAAACTTTATGCCGTTATCATAAAACGGGTTATGGGATGCACTGATCACGATCCCCGCTTCGGCTCGGAATGTTCTTGCTAGGTAAGCAATCGCAGGGGTTGGCATAGGACCTGTAAACGCGGCCTTTAGCCCGGCAGCGGCCAATCCGGCCTCAAGAGCCGATTCCAACATGTAGTTGGAGATACGCGTATCCTTACCTATCAAGACGGTTCGGCTACCCTCTTTCGCCAAAATACGGCCTGCAGCCCAGCCCAATTTTAAGAAAAATTCAGGGGTAATCGGAAACTCTCCAACTCGCCCTCGGACGCCATCGGTACCAAAATATTTACGTTCGCTCACCTAAACACTCTCCTGTAGCGTTGCTCGCACTATATTCATAGCCTCAACGGTTTCTTTGACATCATGCACTCTGACGATGTGACAGCCTTTCATTGCCGCAATAACAGCACCAGCAACACTGCCAATCACACGTTCAGAAATATCATTGTTGAGCACCTGGCCGATCATGCTCTTACGAGATAATCCGACCAATAGTGGACGATCAAGTTCATGAAACTGATCCAACTGATTAAGTAACTGGTAATTGTGATCGCCACTTTTTCCAAAACCAAACCCGGGATCGATAAGAATTCGACTGCGTTCGATACCTGCATTCACGCATTCATCAATACGGTCTTCGAAAAAATGGCGGATATCAGAGATTAAGTCGCCATACTGCGGGGTATCCTGCATTGTACGGGGCTCCCCTTGCATGTGCATAAGACACACAGGAACGCGACTTGCAGCAACCGCCTGCAATGCGCCAGGGGCTTGTAATGCGCGAACATCGTTGATCAGATCCGCGCCCGCTGATATGCCTTGACTTATCACCTCAGCCTTACTGGTATCGAGCGAGACCAAGACATCCAAATTCGCCTTTACAGCCTCAATCACTGGGATCACTCGAGCTAACTCTTGGTCCACAGAGACGGCGTCGGCGCCCGGACGTGTCGACTCTCCTCCGATATCAATAAATGTCGCGCCTGCAGCTACCATCGCCTCAGCTTGCCTGAGTGCCGCATCCAACTGGCCATACTTACCGCCATCAGAAAAAGAGTCGGGCGTTACATTAAGTATTCCCATGACCTGAGGCGCTTTTAATACCAAGCAGCGATCTGAAAATTTAATCCGATACACAGTTGCAACTCTATTCGCTAAATGTAAAAACGCCCTGTATCAACAGGGCGGATTTTATTCTAAAACCAAAACAAACTATTTCGCTGGCGCATCATCCGGTGTTACAGACGGTGGCACAGACGCTTCATCGGTACTGGCTGACGCACTGCCTGTATCAGAATCATCAGAGCTATCACTATCAACCCAATCCGCAGGTTCACGCACGTCAACGCGCGCCATCAGGTCATCGATCTGCTTCGCATCGATAGTCTCATACTTCATCAACGCATCTTTCATCGCGTGCAAAATATCGAGATTATCATTAAGGATCTGCAGGGAACGCGTGTAGTTGCGATCGATAACACGCTTAATCTCTTCATCAATGGCACGTGCCGTCTCATCAGACATATGCTTAGCTTTCGCCACACTACGTCCCAAGAACACTTCGCCCTCTTCTTCGGCGTAGAGCAAAGGTCCCATCTTTTCAGACAAGCCCCATTGGGTCACCATCTTGCGCGCTAAATCAGTCGCTCGCTCGATGTCATTTGATGCGCCGGTTGTCACCTTCTCGGCACCAAAAATTATCTCTTCCGCCAAACGTCCACCAAACAGGCTGGAGATCATACTTTCTAAGTGCTGCTTGCTGTAACTAACACGATCTTGCTCTGGCAGGTACATGGTCACACCCAGCGCGCGACCACGAGGGATAATACTGACCTTGTAAACCGGATCATGCTCAGGTACTAAGCGACCGACAATCGCGTGACCCGCTTCATGATAAGCGGTCATCGTTTTCTCATCTTCACTCATCACCATGGACTTACGTTCGGTGCCCATCAGGATCTTATCCTTGGCCTTTTCGAACTCTTCCATCGCGACCAAGCGCTTGTCACCTCGAGCAGCGAACAAAGCCGCTTCATTGACCAAGTTAGCTAAATCAGCACCGGAGAAACCTGGTGTACCACGGGCGATGACAGAAGCTTTCACATCATCCGCAAGCGGCACTTTACGCATATGTACTTTAAGAATTTGCTCGCGACCACGGATGTCCGGCAGACCAACGGTTACCTGGCGGTCAAAACGGCCAGGACGCAGTAAAGCAGGGTCTAAAACGTCAGGACGGTTAGTGGCAGCAATAACAATAATGCCCTCATGCCCTTCAAAGCCATCCATCTCAACCAACATCTGGTTCAATGTCTGCTCACGTTCATCATGACCACCACCTAAACCCGCGCCGCGCTGACGACCTACCGCATCGATCTCATCGATAAAGATGATGCATGGTGCTGCTTTCTTGGCTTGCTCGAACATATCCCGAACACGGGATGCACCAACACCAACAAACATCTCAACGAAATCTGAGCCAGAAATGGTGAAGAAAGGAACTTTAGCTTCCCCTGCAATCGCTTTAGCTAACAGCGTCTTACCTGTACCAGGAGGGCCAATCAACAGCACACCTGTCGGGATCTTGCCGCCGAGCTTCTGAAACTTGGAAGGCTCGCGAAGATAATCGACTAATTCACCGACCTCTTCTTTCGCTTCGTCGCAGCCCGCGACATCAGAAAAAGTCGCTTTGACTTGGTCTTCGTTCATCAACCGCGCTTTGCTCTTACCAAACGACATGGCACCTTTGCCACCGCCGCCCTGCATTTGGCGCATGAAGAAGATCCAAACACCGATCAACAGCAGCATGGGGAACCAAGAGATGAAAATCTGCGCCAAGAAGCTTTGCTGCTCCTCTGGCGTACCAACCACTTTCACCTTTGCTTTCAGCAGCTCATTCATGAGCGCTTCGTCGTACATTGGAAGCACAGTCTCAAACGACTCGTTACCGCCGGTCAGGCCAGTAATTGTCTTGCCATCGATCCTAACTTCTCTAACTTGGCCGTTATTAACCTGCTCAATGAACTGGGTGTAATCGATGGTCTTTCCAGCACTATCTTTTGTGGAAATACCTTGCACTACAGACATTAAAACAACTGCAATGACTAGCCAAAGAATGAGATTTTTTGCCATATCGCTCAAGGGTGCTGCCTCTTCGCCGCAATAACTTAACTAAACGCTAGGGTACTACAGTTTGTAACCGCTAGCCACGATGTAAACTTCCCGGGAGCGAGCCCGCGAGGAATCAGGTTTTCTAATCTTAACGCTTGTAAATGCAGACCGCACATTTTGCAAAAAATTATCAAAGCCATCGCCTTGAAAAACTTTCACCACAAACCTGCCATTGGCGGCCAACACTTGATGACACATATCCAAAGCCAGCTCAATCAAATATATTGACCGAGACTGATCAACGGTGCCATGACCACTCATGTTTGGCGCCATATCAGACAAAACAAGATCGACTTTGTCATCTCCCACATAGTCGAGTAACGCAGTTAATACGTTCTCTTCACGAAAATCACCCTGTAAAAAGGCCACGCCAGCAATCGGGTCCATGGGTAAAATATCGCAGGCGATCACTCGCCCTGATTCACCCACCAGTTCGGCGGCCAATTGTGACCAGCCCCCAGGTGCTGCTCCTAAATCTACGACGGTATCCCCTGAACGGATTAATTTATCTTGCTGCTGCAGCTCTTCGAGCTTAAATACAGCACGACTACGCAGGCCCCTTTTCTGAGCCTCCTGGACATATTTGTCATCAAAATGCTCCTTGATCCAGCGGCTACTGCTGGCTGAGCGCTTCTTTTTACTCATCTATTCTGTGATCACAATTAGTAGTTATCTAGTTAATGGAGGTAAACTATAGCGGATTCAAGTAAAGCGACAAAAAAGAGCGGTCATGCAACTAACAAACAAGCAAAAACAATTTTTAAAATCGATGGCCCATTCATTGCGCCCAGTCGTGCTCCTTGGGGCTAACGGATTAACAGAAGGTGTATTGGCCGAGATAGAAATAGCACTCGCCCACCATGAATTAATCAAAGTGAAGCTACCTGGCGATGATCGCGAAATGCGTAATGCTGTGATCGATGCCATTGTGCGCGAGACAAACGCAGTCAAAGTCCAGTTAATCGGTAAAACAGTGATTTTGTATCGTCCAAGCGATGATAAGAAAATCGAACTACCTAAAAAGTAGGCACCTAACGATCAAAAAAGGCCGCATTAGCGGCCTTTTTTATCAAGCGTTCGATTAGATATACTCGATTTCAACAATCTCGTACTCAACGACACCATTTGGCGTCTTAACCTCAGCCACATCATCGACTTCTTTACCGATAAATGCTCTGGCAATGGGTGAATTAACACTCACCAGATTCTGCTTAATATCAGCCTCATCATCGCCAACAATACGGTAAGTCGATTCAACATCCGAATCGATATTGAGAACCTTAACCGTCGCGCCAAAGATTACTTTGCCGTTATTAGGCACCTTAGTCACGTCAATGATTTGGGCATTCGATAGTTTCGCTTCAATCTCTTGAATGCGCCCTTCACAGAAGCCCTGCTGCTCGCGAGCAGCGTGGTACTCTGCGTTTTCTTTCAAATCACCATGCTCTCGAGCATCCGCAATAGCGGCAATGATTTTCGGACGACGCTCAGACTTAAGGTAGTTAAGCTCAGTCCGCAGCGCATCTGCGCCAGCGGTTGTCATAGGTATTTTGATCATTACTTAGCTGCTTTCTTATGTAACTCTTGCACTGAGATCACAGAGCTTCTGTCATCTACGGTGTGCGCCATACAGGTCGCGAACGCGCCATTAAGGGTCGTAGTGTAGTTCACTTGCTGACGCAGTGCTGCACGACGCAGAGGCACTGAATCTACAATTGTCTGACGACCTTCAGTGGTGTTAACTATATAGCTGTACTCACCGTTCTTCAGACGATCAAGGATGTGAGGACGGCCTTCGTGTACCTTGTTAACTAAACGAGGATTAACACCGGCTTCACCAAGCACCACGGCAGTACCATGGGTCGCATCCAATTCGTAGCCCAACTCAACCAAGCGCTTCGCTAAATCAACCACCCGCTTCTTATCACTATCGCGAACAGACAGCAGAGCTCGACCAGCTTTACGTGGCGGGTTCTTGTTGGCACCTAACTCCGCCTTGGCAAAAGCTTCAGCGAACGTTTCTCCAACACCCATCACCTCGCCAGTAGAACGCATCTCTGGACCGAGGATAGGATCAACACCAGGGAACTTGTTAAACGGCAGCACCACTTCTTTCACTGAGTAATACGGTGGCACCACTTCAGATGTCACACCTTGATCCGCCAAGCTCTGACCGACCATGACACGCGCAGCCACCTTGGCTAAAGCAACGCCGGTCGCTTTCGAAACAAATGGTACAGTACGAGCACCACGAGGATTCACCTCAATCAGGTAGATCTCATCGTCTTTGACTGCAAACTGCACATTCATCAAACCAACAACACCGAGCTCAAGCGCCAATTTCCGTACTTGCTCACGCATGCGATCTTGGACATCAGCACTTAGTGTGTAAGGTGGCAACGAACAACCGGAATCACCTGAGTGAACACCTGCTTGCTCGATATGCTCCATGATCCCGCCGATCACCACATCTTTGCCATCACAAATAGCATCGATATCGATCTCAATGGCGTCATCAAGGAAGCGATCTAACAGCACTGGCGACTCATTTGACACGCTCACCGCTTCGTTGAAGTAACGGCGCAAGTCAATCTCATCGTAAACAATCTCCATGGCGCGGCCACCGAGTACATAGGAGGGGCGTACAACCAATGGATAAGTGATCTTTTCAGCCAACGCGACCGCTTCTTCCAACGCCGTTACAGTTGCATTCTCTGGCTGTTTCAAGCCAAGTCGCTCAACTGCTTGCTGGAAACGTTCACGATCTTCAGCACGGTCAATTGCATCTGGGCTGGTACCGATAATTGGTACCCCTGCCGCTTCGAGTGCTCGCGCCAGCTTAAGTGGTGTTTGACCACCGTACTGTACGATCACCCCTTTAGGCTTCTCGACACGGACAATCTCCAACACATCTTCCAGTGTGACCGGCTCAAAATAGAGGCGATCAGAGGTGTCATAATCGGTAGAAACCGTTTCAGGGTTACAGTTAACCATGATGGTTTCATAACCATCTTCACGCATTGCCAATGCCGCATGTACACAGCAATAATCGAACTCGATACCCTGGCCAATGCGGTTTGGTCCGCCACCGATAACCATGATTTTATCATTGTCAGTCGGATCGGCTTCGCACTCTTCATCATAGGTCGAGTACATATACGCGGTGTCAGTTGAAAATTCTGCAGCGCAGGTATCGACGCGCTTGTATACAGGGAAGATTTCATGACGTGTACGTAGCTTACGCAGTTCAGCTTCAGAGACACCTAGTAAGGTCGCCAAACGGGCATCGGCAAAACCTTTACGCTTCAAACCGCGCAACACGTCAGCGGTCAAGCCAGCCATACCCAGCTCTTTCAGGTTCTTCTCTTCGCTGATAAGGTCTTCGATCTGTACTAAGAACCAACGATCGACGTTGGTCAACTTAAACACTTCGTCAAGGCTCATGCCCGCACGGAATGCGTCGCCTATGTACCAGATACGATCCGCACCCGGCTCTTGTAATTCATGACGGATCTTCGATTTCGCTTCGGCATCGTCCAGATTGACGATAGGATCAAAGCCGGTGGCACCCACTTCAAGCCCACGCAACGCTTTCTGCAGAGATTCCTGCTGGTTACGGCCAATAGCCATCACTTCGCCAACAGACTTCATCTGCGTCGTTAAGCGATCATTCGCACCTGCAAATTTTTCGAAGTTAAACCGCGGCACCTTGGTAACAACATAATCGATCGCAGGTTCAAAACTCGCTGGAGTTTTACCACCAGTGATATCATTAAGTAGCTCATCAAGGGTATAACCCACTGCCAACTTGGCAGCGACTTTAGCGATAGGAAAGCCGGTAGCTTTTGAAGCCAGCGCAGACGAACGGCTCACTCGCGGGTTCATCTCAATAATAACCATACGACCATCAGCCGGATTAACACCGAACTGAACGTTAGAGCCGCCAGTTTCTACACCGATCTCACGCAACACCGCCATCGATGCATTACGCATCAACTGATACTCTTTGTCAGTCAGTGTTTGCGCTGGCGCGACAGTGATTGAATCACCCGTGTGCACACCCATGGCGTCGAAGTTTTCGATGGAACAGACGATGATGCAGTTGTCATTTCGATCCCGCACCACTTCCATCTCATACTCTTTCCAGCCGATCAATGATTCATCAATCAACAATTCACTGGTCGGAGAAAGCTCTAAACCGCCGCTACAGATGTCATCGAACTCTTCGATGTTATAGGCAATACCACCACCCGAGCCGCCCATGGTAAACGAAGGGCGAATAATACAAGGGAAGCCAATTCGCGACAGAACATCATGGGCTTCGTCCATGGTATGCGCGGTTTCTGCACGAGGCGTTTCCAGACCAATGGCCTTCATCGCCTTATCAAAGCGGTCACGATCTTCAGCTTTATCGATGGCGTCGGCAGTTGCGCCAATCATCTCAACGCCAAATTTCTCCAGCACGCCTTCACGTTCGAGTTCCAAGGCACAGTTCAGTGCCGTCTGGCCACCCATCGTCGGCAATACAGCATCTGGACGCTCTTTCTCGATGATCTTAGCAACCACTTCCCAGTGAATTGGTTCGATGTAGGTAGCATCGGCCATCTCCGGGTCAGTCATGATAGTCGCCGGGTTTGAGTTCACCAGAACAACCCGGTAGCCCTCTTCCCGAAGCGCCTTACACGCCTGCGCGCCTGAATAGTCAAATTCACAGGCCTGCCCGATCACAATCGGACCAGCGCCAAGAATCAATATGCTTTGTATGTCTGTACGTTTTGGCATTGTCTACCCTTGCTGCGAATCTGTTACTTGGCTTTGCGTTGTTCAATAAGTTCGATGAAATGATCGAACAGCGGCGCCGCATCATGTGGGCCGGGGCTTGCTTCAGGGTGTCCCTGAAAACTAAACGCTGGCTTATCTGTGCGATGAATGCCTTGCAGTGACCCATCAAACAATGAGGTATGCGTTGCACGCAAAGTCTCTGGCAGTGTTGTCTCATCAGCAGCAAAACCGTGGTTCTGGCTGGTGATCATCACTACATTGTTATCATGATCTTTCACTGGGTGGTTGGCCCCGTGGTGACCAAACTTCATCTTCACTGTCTTCGCACCGCTGGCCAATGCCAGTAACTGATGTCCGAGACAGATACCAAAGATCGGTATGTCGGTTTGCAGAAAACTCTTGATAGCAGAGATAGCGTAATCGCAAGGCTCTGGATCGCCAGGACCATTTGATAGGAAGATGCCATCAGGGTTCATAGCCAGCACATCTTCCGCAGGGGTTTGTGCAGGAACCACAGTCAAGCGACAACCTCGATCAACCAACATACGCAGAATATTGCGTTTGGCGCCAAAATCGTATGCAACCACATGGAAAGGCAATGAAGTAGCTTCCGGTGACGTGTGGCCACTACCCAATTGCCAGCTACCCGCTGTCCAACTGAATGACTCTTTAGTAGTGACCTCTTTCGCCAGATCCATTCCCTTCAATCCTGGGAATGCCAGCGCAGCCGCTTTTGCTGCTGCTTCGTCAACCGTTTCACCAGCAACAATACACCCAGCCTGAGCGCCTTTCTCTCGCAGAATACGTGTCAGTTTGCGGGTATCAATATCGCAGATGCCGACAACGTTATTGCGCTTGAGATAATCAGAGAGCGTCTCTTCATTTCTGAAGTTGCTAGCCAACAGAGGCAGATCTCGGATAACCAGGCCTGTTGCCCAGATATTCGCAGACTCTTCATCTTCACTATTGGTACCGGTGTTACCGATATGGGGATAAGTCAGCGTGACAATTTGACGTGCATAAGATGGATCAGTCAGTATCTCCTGATAACCGGTCATTGAAGTATTAAAAACAACTTCACCGACCGACTGACCGTCAGCGCCTATGGAACGACCGCGAAAAACAGTGCCATCAGCTAGCACCAGTAGAGCGGGTTTATTCAAGATAACCTCCACGTTGGCAGCAAAATGGGAGTAAACACAAGGTCTTACTCCCATTAACTGGTCTATATAGACCGAACAAAAACTTCTTTACCGAAACGGTGGCAAATTCCGCGCATTCTAGTACAACTCTGGGTTGACGTCTATCACAGATTTCACCATTTACATTTTTTTAACTTTATCAGTACATTTCCGCTCGAAACGCTCAAAACTGAGGGTTTAATCCTTCAATCCAAGCACATCTTGCATGTCATAAAATCCTGATTGTTTACTTTTGAGCCAGGCAGCTGCACGCACTGCACCATTGGCGAATGTCATACGACTAGAGGCTTTGTGAGTGATCTCTACACGCTCACCGATGTCCGCAAACATCGCCGTATGCTCGCCTACTAGGTCACCAGCACGGATAGTAGCGAAACCGATAGTGTCACGCTCACGCTCGCCGGTAATACCTTCACGACCATAAACAGCCACCTTATTCAAATCCCGGCCCAACGTATCAGCGATCACTTCGCCCATACTCAGTGCAGTTCCAGAAGGCGCATCAACTTTATGGCGATGGTGACCCTCAATGATTTCAATGTCAGTGTAGTCGCCCATCACCTTTGCAGCAGTCTCTAGCAGTTTGAATAACAAGTTCACGCCAACGCTGTAGTTTGACGCCATCATGATGGCGCAGCTTTGACTGGCCGCATCTATTTGCGCTTTTTGTTCGTCGGTAAAGCCTGTTGTACCTATAACGATCTGCTTACCGTGTTGCTGGCACCACTCAATATTGGCCAATGTGGCGTCAGGTGCAGTGAAATCAATCACCACATCTACGCTCTGCTCTAGGCCTTCGAGCCCACCAGAAATCTCAACACCCAGTTTACCTACGCCAGCAAACTCACCGAGATCAGCGCCAATCAAGCTGCTACCTGGACGTTCAAAGCCCGCAACTAACTCAACAGCTTCGCTATCAAAAGCGGCATTTAGCAGGTTCTTTCCCATGCGACCGGCACAGCCGGCGATGGCGACTCGGATAGTGTCTGACATCGGTTTACTCTGAATGGTTATGCAATTTAGGTGCGTACTATACCGTTTAGCAACGTTTTTGGCTAAGGGATTGTGGTTAGAAAACGCTGAATTAGAAAATCACTGGGTCTAGAGATAGATATAGAAAAGCCCGCGTTAGCGGGCTTTAAATCAAAGCATGGCAGCTTTAGTTCGTTTTACGGCGCAGAGCCCCAAAACCTAACAACCCCAGCATAGCCAAGGCGATAGTTTGTGGCGCGTCCACATCTGCGCCCTGCGCCGACACAACTCCCTCGTACCAAGTTGAGTAATCTTCGCTGTAGGTGTTATTACATGTAAGATTATACTCATCAACAGCTACGCACAGCGATTCATTGTAATAAGACGACTCTGACACCGAAACCGTCGCGCCATCAGCTCCCCAAAGCAGCGCCAATACCTCATCAAAGGTATACTCAAGCACATCATCAGCACTGAATATCTGGTCAAGAGTAATATGAGCATCCCACCGATAGCCGCCATAAGATTGTTCCATGCCAAGATCTGTCTCTACCAAGTCGCCAAACGCTGACATTCCCCAAGACAAGCTTAAATTCACATAGCCTGAATCCGTAATCGACGGATTAATATAATCATCAAAATAAGAGTATTGACCAATGCTGTCAGAATCATGGCTCATGAGGGCAGCAAAAGGGTTATTTTCCAGAAGAGTCCCTGACAGAGGCGTAAATGGCTGTGCAGCTAGCGCGCCGCCTCCAAAGGAGCTTGATGAACTGGTGTGATTTGAGTCAGCCCAACCGGCGTAATACGTTTCTTTATTGGAATAGTCCCATGTCGGGATACCAACAGATATCTCGGTCGAAAATTCCTCTAAGCCTTTAGCATAACCATCATAGCTATAATCGACGCCATCAAACTGAGAAATACTGACATAACTCCCACCTTGCAAATCTAACGAGAGCTGCGCTGCATTAACCGAAGGGGCGATCACAGACGCGAGGAGTACGGTATTGAGTAGTAACTTCTTCATTTTGCTTTCCTTGCCACAACATAATTCGGCGGAAGAGAGACTGCAGTAAAAGATAGTCAGGCAACCATAACGGTGCATCTATCGTTGCGGAGCATATTAGGGAGGGTAGGCTTCCGATCCCAAGTCACACTTCCATTTAGGATGGCTATTTTTACACCAAAACTAATAAAGAGGAAGCTGTTCGTACCTGTATTAATTAATGGAAACATAATTATTTGATACAGATAAAAAAACCGGCGCCTAAGCGCCGGTTTGGTTTACTAGCAATAGCTAGGAAGTAATGTCAGAGATTACTCTGGCTGACATACAGACAATGTACCTGTGTAGTCGTCTATCGCAGCAGCATCAGTCACTGTGAAAGTAAAGATCACAGGCGCATCAGGGAGCGCAATGCTGTTGTTGTCGAACGCACCACCCGTCTTAGCCCAAGTATTGTAGACTTCATCCAGCAACAGACCACTCAGTGGGGCATCATTAGTAGATGAGGTTGGTACATAGAACTGAACATCCCAATCAGCAGAATCATCGGCGATCTTAAAGTTGATCGTATCAGCGACAGTGAAACTTGCCTGATAAATGTTATCACCTCTATAAGTGAAGGCATAAGCAGGGTCTGCAGCCCAACCTGAGTGACTACCACGTACATATAGTGGTACAGCGACAGGCGCAGTATCAGTACTAGGATCTAACAGCTCACAAACAGTAGGCTCTGGCTCAACAGGTGCTTCAACGTACTCTTCAACCAACAGAGTTGGCTTATTGATGTTGAATGCATCCAGAGTGAACACATACTCACCAGCATCGGCGATAGTGATGGACAGATTGTCATTAGAACCTGGAACGATTACCGTTTCCTCGTCTAATGCAACAGTGAGTGCACCACCCAGGTTAACACCCTGGTCGCCCCAATCTGCGTCAGCAACTTTAAACGCATAGGTACCAGCAGCCACTTCTAACTGCAGAGTGTAAACGCCCTGAGTATCGAAAGTGAAAGCATCGTTTGGTCCCCATTCATTCATATCACCACGCAGCAATGGTACCGCGTCGCCATAAGGCGCTACGTCCGCATAGCTAGTCACAGAGATAGTTTGTGCACTGGTATCGCGAGCATTGAAGTCGAAACGATACAAACCAGCAGTTTCTACAGCAACATTCATATTACCGTCAACGTCGGTAATCGCCATAGAGCCTTCAGCAACTGTCACATCGGCATAACCAAAGTTAGTACCATCAGTCCAACCTGAGTCGGCAACTTTAAAGCTATAAGCACCAACTTCTAGTTCGATCACTTCGCTGTATAAACCATCATAGATGAATTCAGCTTCGTTACCTGTGCCCCATCCGTTCATGTCACCACGAACATAAAGCTTGGTATCACCATAAGGAGGCGTATTAGCAAAGCTCTTCTCAGCCACTGGAATACCAGCGCCCTGAGCATCGCCTTGAGGCATAACGAAGACTGCCGCGGTTACACCTGGAACGATTACAGATTCAGCACCAACAACCACATCGCTATATACAGCGTCGACAGAGTTCATCTGAATGTCATGCAGGACAAGACCTGGAACATTCAAGGTGAAGTCATCTTGAGTCGAGTTAAATACGACAACGATCGCGTCAGCATTTTCATCCAAGTCTGCACCAGCACTTGCGCCATCATCGATAGACATAACAATCACACCAGGCGTTTGTTCTGCACCTGTGTTATGGAAGTCAACGCGAGCCATGACAGCTTCTTTAGTACCCAAAGTGAACAACGGTGAACTCTTACGGATCTGCAAGAACTCTTGGAACACGTCGCTACTAAAGGCTATGTCTGCAGCGGCAGGCATAGTTGTCTCATCAGCGATGATCGCTTTAATTACATCGTAGTTAGCGGCATCTTTGTCATCACGTGGCAGACCAACATTCCAGTTGTTGTCTTGCTTAGTGAAGTCAACATAGTTATACCAGTCACCTGAATCATAGCTGTCACGTTCCATAGACTTAGAACGCAGCAGATCAGAACCCATATGAATGAATGGCACACCTTGACCAAATGATGGGAAAGCTAATGCAAAAGTATGATAGCGAGCACGCTCAGCAGGTGACATACCAGTAGGAAGTTTGTACTGGTTGTTGTCCCACAGAGTTTGGTTGTCATGCTTTGACACATAAGACACTAGTTCAGTAGGTGAGTCAGTGTAACCCGCAGGCTGACCGTTATAATCAACACCGCTACCGCGAACAGTATCGCCGTTGGAGTTGATTAAAGCATAGTCAGCTAAAAGGCCTGCTAACTCTACGCGAACGATATCAGTCGCATGCAGCAGCTGAGATTTTTCACCTTCAGCACCGCTGTTCAACTCATTCGGGTTAGAGTACAAGCCGTTAGCAAGACCTTGAGCGGTACGGATACCTTCAGCAGAATCAAATGGTGAACCACCACGGATAGCGTCACGACCACGATCAGAGAATGAACCGATGCCGGTACCTGCCAAGTTCAGCTGAGTCGCTTGAACAAACAAGGTATCGTTCTCAACTTCACCGAAGTTCCAACCTTCACCATAGAAGTAGTTATCAGCATCAACAGCGTGAACAGCGGCCAATGAACGCTCCATTGAATCCAACGGCTGGTGACCCATCAAGTCGAAACGGAAAGAGTCGATCTTATATTGATCAGCCCAGACAACCAGAGTATCGGTCATCAGTTTTTCCATCATCGCATTTTCAGTGGCAGTGTTGTCACAACAAGTACTGGTTTCAACTGCACCAGTGTCTTGATTGAAACGGTTGTAATAACCAGGAACCACTTTATCCAGCACTGACTTCTCTGAAGTCAAACCAGACGCGTTAGTGTGGTTGTAAACAACATCCATAACAACGCGTAAGCCTTGATCATGGAGCGCTTTAACCATTTGACGGAACTCGTTGATACGCGCAACGCCATCAGCGTCAGAGGCATAGCTGCCTTCTGGAGCACCGAAATGGAACGGGTCGTAACCCCAGTTGAAGCTATCCAAACCACGCATGTCATCCATGATGGTTTCAGCACACTGAGTGGCAGGGTCACATGCGTCTAACAGGTCAGCAATGATAGTTGCTTCAGGTTGACCACATACGCTTGCACCAGCATTAAGGCCACAAAGCTTGCCTACCGTGTCAGTGATATCAACACGCATCGCTGGATCTTCTTTAACGGTGGCAATATCAAATACTGGCAACAGTTGGAAGTGGGTCAGACCCGCTTCTTTCAGACCAATGATATGTTGCATTGGTGCTGAGTCTGTTTCTGTGAACGCGAGGTATTTACCACGGTTGGCTTCTGATGTCGTTTCATCATGTGCACTGAAATCACGAACATGTGACTCATAAACAGTGATTGAGCTGGTTGCAGCTTCAGGCACTACATGATCAGCCCAACCTGCAGGCGTAACATCTTCAGCAGTAAAATCAATTACCTGAGAATAAATAGAATCAGTAGACAAACCCATTGAATAAGGGTCGGTTACCATCAATGTTTCAAGGGCATCAGACTGATAATGATAAACAGTGACTTCATACTTGTAGAAAGTACCGTGTGGAGCTTCAGTAGAAGCACGCCAGATACCGTTCATATCTTCAGTCATGGCGACCGCTTCACCCATTGCAGTTTTATCTGCATTGAACAGGTGTAAAGCGACATTCTGTGCAGTAGGCGCCCATAAGGCGAACTCAGTTGCACCATCACCAACCATTGCGCCTAACTCTTGCTCATTCGCATCATCTTCACCAGCAGTGTAGAGAGCGTCGATTGCGCCAGGAGTTTGTAGCTTGCTCAGCTTCTCAATCCAAAGACCTTCAGACAAAGTCGCAATATAAAGCTGACCTTTCAGGGCTGCTTTCGCATCAATGCCTTCAGGCAACATATACGCGTTACGACCAGCAATGGCTGGGAATTTAGCGGCTGTCTCTTCAGATAAAGTGCCAGCAGTCAATTGGTGAGCGGTATAGTCACCGGTTAAGGTACCGTCAGCATTCAAACCAAAATTAGCTGAGTCAGACACATAAAGTACTAATGTCGCACCTTCTTCACCCCAAAGGATTGTGTTTGCATCAACCCATGCGGCGTTGCGGTTATCTTTGTTGATACCTGGAGGGTTAGTGTTCCAAGCTTCTTCACGGGTGTCATAAACATCAGCACTACTGCCAACCAATGACACGGCACGATCGGTGAAGGTATCTAAGTCAACCATTACGTCATCGTTGATGATCTTAGTATTACCATCAGCTCCACGAATGATCAGGTTAACGCAACCCGTTTCCTTGGATAAATCTAGCAACCAATAAGGGCCGTAACCATCGTCGCCATCTGGAACAACGGTTGTATTAGCCCAATCATTAATAGCCTGCTCTTCGGTCAACGCATCGCAAGTTTCGTTGTTCCAAAGGTGCAATGACCATGCAGCGTAAGGACTATCAGGGTCAATTGCAGTGGCTTCTGGGCTTGCATTTGGATCGACATAGTTAAGAACCAGCTGGTTAGCAGCTGCTTCCATCGTTTCACCAGGAGGATCGATATCAAGATTAGGGTTAGGTGCCGGTGAATCAACCGTCGGCATGATGCATTCATCACCAGCTTCATTGATGTATTCAGGTGCTTCACACACCAGATCTTCATCGTCATCGTCATCAGAGCAACCAGCCACCATGGTCGCCGCAAGCAGCGGCATCATGTAAATAGCTAGCTTATTTTTTTTAAGCTCCATAGCCTTTCCTTTGTGTTTTTAGTTTTGTGTTTTTAATGTCGCGTTTTTGTGTTTATGGCGTTTCGTGTGTTCACGAAATCATTTTTTTAAACTCAAAATGTCGAACGTTAGACACAATGAGGGGATAATCCGCAGCGATTCTAAAGACAAAGGAAGGGGTGCGACTGTGATCTATTCCGCGAAATGGGGGAGGAAGCAGAGACGAACAGAGGCGATTGTGATCGCCCCTGCAAAAGTTAAAAAAAAGATCTATTACGCCAAGATATCAAGCAATTCGACATCAAAAATCAGCGTTTGATAAGGCCCAATCGCCCCGCCAGCACCGCGTTCGCCATATGCAAGATCATAAGGCACATATAAACGCCACTTACTGCCCACAGGCATCATCTGTAACGCTTCAGTCCAACCTCGGATCACACCACCAACAGGGAATTCTGCCGGTTCGCCACGTTGGTAAGATGAATCGAACACATCACCAGTGATTAAAGTGCCGTGATAATGGGTACGTACAGTGCTGCTAGCCGTTGGCTTCTCGCCATCACCGGCTTCAAGCACTTCATACTGCAGACCAGATTCAGTGACAGTGACTTCATCACGCTTGGCATTCTCTGTGAGGAAGTTTTCACCTTCAGAGATTGCGCCCTGATGTTGCGCTTGTGCCTGGGCCTGCATCTGCTCCTGGATCACGCGAAAAGCCGCTTCCATCTCTTCGTCAGTCACAACGCTGGCTTCACCAGCAAAGGCCGAACGGATGCCATCAACCACGGCGTCCAGATCCATTCCTTCGAAAGGGTTTTGCTTCAGTTGTTCACCTAAATTGCGTCCCACACCGTAGCTGGCAGTGATTTGAGGCGTAGAATATGTCGCTTCTGACATCGGAGTTTCCTTATCGTTTGAAAGCGGTAATGCTAACATCTGCTGATACTAAGCCCAAAGCCTTCTATGAAATGACATCAATCGATAATCAGATCCGCCCAAATGCATCCGCCCTTTTGCCCATACTGCTATTCCTAGTCACTTTTATTGGCACAGGTATTTACTATCAAACTCAAGGGGTTGACTACGCTTTCTACCAGCTACCCAGCCCAGTAGCCGTGTTACCTGCGTTACTTTTGGCGATAGTGATGCACAAAGAGGGTCTCAATCGAGCCATCGATACGTTTCTGAGTGGCGCCGGCCACAGCAATATCATGGCGATGTGTTTCATCTATCTATTAGCGGGGGCATTCGCCACCGTCGCCAAGGCTACCGGTGGTGTCGATGCCACTGTCAATATGGGCCTCACAGTGATCCCCAGCAGCTTTATTCTGCCAGGAATATTTTTAATCAGTGCATTTATCGCCACAGCCATGGGAACCTCGATGGGAACCATTGGTGCCGTTGCACCCATCGCGTTAGGTATTGCCGAAGCAGCAGGCATAGATAAGGCACTGATGGCAGGCGTGGTACTCAGTGGAGCCATGTTTGGTGACAACCTTTCGATTATCTCTGACACCACCATCGCAGCCACGCGTACTCAGGGTTGTGAAATGAAGGACAAGTTTCGCGAAAACATCTTTATCGCCGCACCGGCTGCGCTGATCGTTATTGTGCTGTTTTTCTTCCTACAAACGCCCGCTCCAACGCCAGACGCCGGACATATTGAGTGGTTTAAAGTCCTGCCTTATCTCACTATCTTGGTATTAGCAGTCTTAGGTATGAATGTCTTTCTCGTACTCGCAATCGGACTGATCCTCGCTGGTGGCGTTGGCTTGGCGCAAGTACCGGATTACAGCATGAGCCAGTACACCAAAGATATCTATGCTGGCTTCGGCAGTATGCAGGAGATCTTTATTCTCTCCATCATGATCGGTGGCTTAGGTGCCATGGTAAAAGCCCAAGGTGGACTGGCTTGGATGGGACTGCAGATAGAAAAACTGATCGCGCTGTTTAGTCGTTCACACACAGAAGAAGCTAACGAACGCGCCGCAGAGCTAGGCATTGCTGGCATCGCTACACTGACCAATACCTGCACCGCGAACAACACGGTTTCGATTATCGTTAGCGGCGACCTGGCCAAAGAGCTAGCAGAGAAGCACGAAGTGACCCCCAAGCGCAGCGCCAGTTTATTAGATATCTTTGCCTGTGTTTGCCAAGGATTGCTGCCCTACGGCGCCCAAGCACTACTGCTGGGCTCTATCTTCCTGATATCGCCGATAGAAGTGAGTGCACACAGTTACTACGTGATGATACTGGCTGTCACCGGCATTGCCGCAGTATTTATCAAACACCAGCTGAGACAAAATGCCAAACGCTAGTGTTTATCAGCTGGCTTAATGCTCATCAGCGATGTAAGCGCTAAACTTGAGCGAGTGTGCTCATGGATCAAGCCGATGAATAACGGTGACACAGCATGAATTTTCTTGCTCACCTGCATATTGCTGACGTCACCAACACCTCTGCGGTGGGTGCCATGATGGGCGACTTCATTAAAGGCGACCAGTGGCGCACGCTGCCACAAGCTCAGCGGATAGGCGTGCTATTGCATCGTCAGGTCGATAGCTTTACCGATAGCCACCCTGACGTGATCCAGGCGCGGCAACTATTTAAACTGACCCGTCAGCGCTATACCGGCATATTGATCGATATGTTGTTTGATCACCTGCTCGCCAAGCAATGGCATAAGTTCCACCCCACCTCCCTCACTCAGTTCAGCCAACAACAATACCGCCAGCTAACCGCCACCGAGCCCCATTGGCCAGAAAAGATGATTGATGTCTGTCGCCGTATGGCTGAAACCGATTGGCTCTGTAGCTACCAAACGCCAGGGACCATCAAACTCGCCTTACACAAGATAGGATTGCGAATGCGCGTTGACGCCCCATTTGCCACGAGTTATCAAGAATGGCAACAGGTACACGCTGAACTAACAATGCTGTTTGACAGTTTTTACGGTGACCTACTGCTTCAGTTACCGGCCTTACAGCGCAATGTTCTGCAGAGATCGTAGAGCGACTCCCTGAACAGGGATCTTAGACGTTCATTCTATTTATTGGGATCATAAGGCCAATTTATTGCGGTTTTATACCCATTTTATTAAACGTACTATCTGTTCAAGCCAAATAGATGACTGGAGCAAAACATGATACGTACACTTTTTAAACTGACTAACGAAAGACAACTCGCCCTCGCCCTGCTGATGCTTCGCGTCCCCACGGGCATCATTTTTATCGCCCACGGCGGACAAAAGCTATTCGGCCTATTTGGCGGCTATGGCATCACCGGCACAGGTCAGTGGATGGAGTCGATTGGGCTAGGCCCCGGTGCCCTCATGGCGTTCCTGGCCGGTAGTGCAGAGTTTTTCGGTGGCATTGCGTTGCTGGTAGGTTTGCTCACCCGTCCGGCAGCGGCCGTTTTAAGTATAACGATGCTTGTCGCTATCTTCGCCGTGCACATCCAACATGGCCTGTTTATGAGTAATAACGGCTACGAGTTTGGTTTGGCTCTGCTCACCCTATCTGCCGCACTGATGTTCAGTGGTGCAGGAAAACTATCGGTTGATGCACTGATCAGCAAACGCCTTAGCTAAAACAACAAACCAAGATAACTAGAGATAATTCAGTATCGAGATAGTGCAGTAACGTGGGCAACCGTTAGATCAACTCCGTCAGCCTGCACTCACTCGTTAACGAGGATAAGAAAATGGGATTGCTACAAGATGGCCGCTGGGTTGACCAGTGGTACGACACCAAACAGAGCGACGGTAAATTTGTCAGAGATAACTCAAAGTTCCGCCACTGGGTGACGGAAGATGGCAGTGCAGGATCATCGGGTGATGCAGGGTTTAAAGCTGAAAGCGGCCGCTATCACCTTTACGTTTCCCTTGCCTGCCCATGGGCACACCGCACATTGATATTTCGGGCGCTGAAAGGGTTGGAACCACATATTTCAGTCACCGTTGTTGAGCCACACATGTTAGAAAACGGTTGGGAGTTCTACCAGCCAGGCAATGCCCTGTTTAACGGCCATCATATTGCAGGGGCAGATCAGGATACCGTCAACGATAAACAGTTTCTCTATCAGATCTATCAACTGGCCGATGCAAAAGCCAACGGTCGTGTCACTGTCCCTGTACTTTGGGACAAGCAGCGCCAAACCATCGTCAGCAATGAATCCGCCGAGATCATCCGTATGTTCAACTCGGCGTTCAATAACATCACTGGCAATCAGCTAGATCTGTACCCAGAGCAGTTAAGGGAAGCTATCGACCAGACCAACGCCTGGATCTACGACACCATCAACAACGGTGTCTACAAAGCCGGTTTTGCCACTAGCCAACCAGCCTATGAAGAGGCGTTTAATACGCTGTTTTCAGCACTGGACAAAGTAGAGCTGCGGTTAGAAAAACAAAACTACCTGACAGGTGAGCAGATCACTGAAGCCGACTGGCGGCTATTCACCACACTGATCCGCTTCGACGCTGTCTACGTGGGGCATTTCAAAACCAATCTAAGACGCATCGAAGACTACCCTAACCTCTCTAACTATCTGCGCGCCTTGTATCAAGTTCCCGGGATCAAAGAAACCGTCAACTTCGAGCATATCAAACAGCACTACTATTTCAGTCACGCCAGTATCAACCCAACGCGGGTGGTTCCTACTGGCCCAGCGCTAGATTATCTGCGGCCGCATAACCGCAGACCTACCACACCAAATTAACCAGTAAACGGGCTGTTTGGGTTAATCCAGCAGCCCCAAATGCTCAGCATGAAAGTGCAGATGATCATCGATAAAACTGGCGATAAAAAAGTAACTATGATCGTAGCCTGGCTGCATTCGTACCTCAGCCGAATAACCCGCGCTGTCGAGCGGAGCATCCAGGTTTTCGGTCAGCAGTTGCTGCAGCAGAAAGTTATCGGCATCCCCCTGATCAATTAGCAAGGGCGGATAGCCACTTGGATCAGTGATCTGTGCCATCAGATAGCAACTGTCATAGCGCTGCCAGGTAGATTCATCGTCTCCCAGATAATGACTAAAAGCTTTGCGCCCCCAGGGGCACGCCATCGGATTAACGATAGGACTAAACGCTGAAACAGACTTAAAACGTTGCGGATAACGCAAGGCGATCATCATCGCTCCATGGCCACCCATAGAGTGCCCCGAAATAGACCAGCTATCCGTCACAGGCAACTCCGCTTTGACCAGCTCAGGTAACTCCTCCGTGATGTAATCAAACATCTGATAATGGCTCTGCCACGACGCTTCTGTGGCGTTCAGGTAGAAACCAGCACCAAGGCCCAGGTCATAGGCACCGTCGGGGGCATCAGCAACGTCTTCCCCTCTTGGACTGGTGTCAGGCACAACCAAGGCTAATCCAAGCTTGGCAGCCATCCGCATTGCACCGGCTTTTTGCATGAAGTTTTCATCAGTGCAGGTTAGGCCTGACAACCAGTAAAGCACAGGTACCGGATGGTCATCACTGGCTTGCGGCGGCAAAAAAACACCAAACACCATGTCACAGCGAAGTGTCGACGATGTGTGGCGTATCCGCAGATAACGCCCACCCATCGCCAACAGATCAGAAATCACTTCGTAACTCATTCAACGGTTCCTTATTGTGAGCCGTGCAGCCCATCGTAGCTGATGACAAATCACTGGCTGCTAGCCTAGCAGAGACTCGGCTGATTGGCCGCTTTCAGCGTGAGCCCTTTCATCAAAATCCATAAAGCCAGCATCAGCTGACTGAGGGCTAAAGGCGCGATCAATGCAAAAACAATGGCTAAGCCAAACAGAGGCATAGCAACCGCCACAAGTTGAGCGCTCACCGCCAACATACCAAACACTGCCAACAGCCTTGGGATCATCCGCGAACGAAAAAGCAGCAGATACAGGAAGAGCAACATTGTGCCGGACAACATGAGGCCGATGTAATGGGTCCAGTTACGGGTTGATGCCACCACGGTTTTAAACAATTCATACAATGGCTGCTGCTCAGGGCTAGCGGTGGTATAGGCTTCACTGTATGACACAAGGGACATCAGACTGATATTTTCCATCACCGATACGGTAAAACTGATCACAGATAACACAACAAACCAGCGCGTTAGAGTTGGCCATTGTGGTTTAGCCAAAGGATACAAGGTGATAGCCACCGCCAGTGTCAACATACCGGTGACAAGTCCAACCAACACCGCGAAGCCAATTTGCTGAGAATGCTGTGCGCCATTGACTAAAAATCCAGGCGTTCCAAAGAGCGGCGCAGTAAGAAAGAAGTTAACTAAAATCCCGCAAATAAGTTGCGCCAAAATCAACCCACCAATCCAACGATATCTGCCCTGTCGACTATCCATATATTCTGCTCCGTCTATGATGGTGACTATTTAGCGCAGTGACGCGTATTTTAATGCTCTAATTGAAACGCTTTGCCACCATAAGGCAAGGAATGGATGTGGTGAAATTGTTAAGCCATGTGTCGCAACAGCTGTTATGTAACACCTGAGAACAAAGACGGAACAAAAAATGCGCCCAAGATATTGGACGCATCACTTGTTCATTACCAAAGCAGCTCTGATTACTGCAGTACCTGACGAGCATTCAACGGCTGTACAGGTCGGTTATTGGGGTGACCCAAAGCATCAGCAAATGCCTTAATTTGCGGCATTGAAGCTTGCATTGACTGCTTGATGACATACCAACGTACACCTTCTGAACAAGGAGGCGTCGTCAGGGAACCATTAAAGCGATAATAAGCACGCTCTTTCGGCAAAAGTTCATTCACACTGATGGGATGAGTCAGCGTATTCTTCTGCCCCTTTGTTTCCGGTAGTTGCTGCCACGCCTTCACGATCCCCTCATTATCACTTCCCTCTGTAAACATCACCGCTACCACTGCCAAGTGGCCGGCTTTATCTGCGTGCACTAAGTGGGCTTCCAGTGGGTATGATTCGCCATTAATATGGTTTTCGCTCGGCGCATGGAAATGGAACTGTTTTAACTCGAAACGCTGCCCTTCAATTTCCATAAAGCTGCCCGGCTTATAATTAACCTGAACCGTATGGCCATTGTTCAGGATCTCATACGCACCTTTTTGATATTGAAAGTTGATTGGCGCTAACTCAGCTTCTAAAAAGCCAGTCAGATTAACAGGTGACTGATTAACGCCACCACAAGCTGCATAGTCGCCAGAAAGTTGCGCCCAGTTTTCCGGTCCTGTGCTACCCGAATATCCCCACTCGTGACCACTACCAGCAACTGCCGCTGTTGAAAGCATCAGTAGTCCCGTTGATAACATTTTTATATTCATAAAATTCATCCTTAATGATTAAAAAAACACCTCTGAAAAAAAGTACCCAGTAAATATTCAGATAGCCAAGGTAAACAGCGACAGAGCGCAGGATCCTATGCCGCAAACACAGACGTAAAACTGCGCCAGATCATTCAGCCAGTGAAATCCGATAAAGTATAGATACATAGCGGTGTAAGAGTACTTTTAGGAGCATAAAAATGTACAAAAAAAGGCGCTAAATTAGGGCGAAACGGATGATGTTAAGTTCTAAAAACCCCTCACCCAACCCTCTCCCCTAGGAGAGGGCTTTCACAGCACTAACGGCACAGCTAATCCCGCGAAGCGTTGTGGGTATCGCCGCTCCTGCGCATTAGCACACCCCACGAAGTTTTTGGGTGCCATGCGCCCGCGGCATACCTTACATCCTGTACACAGCGTACCCCGCGAAGCGTTGTGGGTATCGCCGCTCTTATACATCCATGTATCCGCGGCATACTGCTCGTCCTGAGCATAAAAAAGCCCGGCTGTAAGCCGGGCGAAGTCAAAGGAAAGGTTGGAGCAACACTTCTTGTTTACAACCGCTGTTGCCAGCGGGTCTCTCTTGTTACCAAAAAAGCATCGATTTAAATAACTGCTATTTAAACTGCGCTTCTTCAGTTGAGCCGGTCAGTGCAGTGACCGACGATTCGCCACCCTGGATGGTGTTCGTTACTTGATCAAAGTAGCCAGTACCTACTTCCTGCTGGTGAGAAACAAAGGTGTAGCCACGTTCAGCTGCATCAAATTCCTGCTGCTGTAGTTCAACGTAAGCAGACATACCACGATCACGATAACCGCTCGCCAATTCGAACATGTGGTACCACATGTTATGGACGCCCGCTAAGGTGATGAATTGGAACTTGTAACCCATGGCACCCAACTCGCGCTGGAACCGAGCGATGGTCACATCATCCAGATTCTTCTTCCAGTTAAACGATGGTGAACAGTTATAAGCCAATAACTGATCTGGATACTTCGCATGGATAGCTTCTGCAAACTTCTTCGCCTGTTCCAGATCTGGCTTCGCGGTTTCGCACCACACCATGTCAGCATAAGGAGCATAGGCCAGACCGCGGGCAATCGCCTGATCGATACCTGCACGAGTACGATAAAAACCTTCAGCGGTGCGCTCACCGACCACAAACTCGCGATCATAGGGGTCGCAATCCGAGGTCAACAGATCGGCAGCATCGGCATCAGTACGAGCAATCACCAATGTCGGCACGCCCATCACATCGGTCGCCAGACGCGCAGCAATCAGCTTTTGTACCGCTTCCTGAGTTGGTACCAGTACCTTACCGCCCATATGGCCGCACTTTTTCACTGAAGCTAATTGATCTTCAAAATGCACACCCGCAGCACCCGCCTGGATCATACCTTTCATCAATTCAAACGCATTCAGTACGCCACCAAAACCAGCTTCGGCATCGGCAACAATCGGCGCAAAATAGTCGATATAACCTTTGTCGCCGGGATTAATACCTTTACCCCATTGGATCTGGTCGGCACGGGTAAATGCGTTATTAATACGGCTAACAACTTCGGGTACGGAATTCGCTGGGTACAGAGACTGGTCCGGATACATGGTGCCAGACAAGTTGTTGTCTGCCGCTACCTGCCACCCAGACAGGTAGATCGCCTGTAAACCTGCTTTCACTTGCTGTACAGCTTGCCCGCCTGTCAGTGCCCCCATGGTGTTCACATAGCCATTACGCGCTTCACCATTGATCAGTGACCAGAGCTTTTCAGCACCGGCGCGAGAATGTGAGCATTCAACCATGCGTGAACCACGCAAGTTCACCACCTCTTCAGCGGTATAACCACGGGTTACGCCTTTCCAGCGAGGATTTTCTGCCCAATCTTTCTCCAGAGCCTGGATCTGTTCTTGCCTTGTTTGTGTCATCTTGACGTCCTCTTGCAGACCTATATAAGTTGCGCTTGTAGGGGGCACCTCTAACGGGTACTCAATTAAGTCGCCGGTAACCCGGCAGGGTTAAAAATTCAACGAGCTGTTCGTCCAGCGTGATCTTTTCCATCAAGGCCGCTGCTTCCTCAAATCGACCTTGGCGGTATTTGATGTCGCCCAGCTCTTCGGCTAACACCAACATCTCTTCGCTCAACAAACGGGTAAACAGTTCTGGGGTAACCACCTCGCCGCTATCCAAGGCTTTACCATGACGGATCCATTGCCATATTGAGGTTCGGCAAATCTCTGCGGTGGCCGCATCTTCCATCAAACCATAAATTGGCACACAGCCATTGCCGGAGATCCACGCTTCGATATATTGCACTGCAATACGGATATTGAGCCGCATGCCTGCTTCAGTGCGGGTACCTTCGCAAGGTTGCAGCAAGTCATCAGCGGTAATTTCGGCGTCCTCTTCACGGCTAATATCCAGTTGATTTTTGCGCTGACCTAGCACACGACTAAATATGCCTTGCGCCGTAGCCGCCAAACCAGGGTGTGCAATCCAAGTACCGTCATGACCGTTATTGGCCTCACGCTCTTTGTCTTGCCTTACTTTTTCCAGTACCGCTTCATTTTGTTCAGCATCTTTGCTGGGAATAAAGGCCGCCATACCGCCCATGGCCATCGCCCCGCGACGATGACAAGTACGGATTAACAAACGGGAATAGGCATTTAGGAATGGTTGTGCCATCCCCACCTGCTGGCGATCAGGAAGTACGCGATCAGAATGATTTTTTAGCGTTTTGATATAACTGAAGATGTAATCCCAGCGGCCACAGTTTAACGCCACAATATGGTCTTTCATTGCGTACAAAATTTCATTCATCTCAAACACGGCAGGCAGGGTCTCAATCAACAGCGTTGCCTTGATCGTGCCGCGCTCGAGGCAGTAACGATCTTCGACATAGCTGAAGATACGACTCCACCAAGCCGCTTCATGGTGACTCTGCAGCTTGGGAATATAGAAATAGGGGCCACTGCCACTATTTAGAAGCTGACGATAGTTATTCAAGAAATAGAGCGCAAAATCGAATAGTGCACCAGGAATGGCCTCGCCTTGGAATAAGACGTGTTTTTCATCTAAATGCAGCCCGCGCACACGGCAGATCAATACCGCCGGATCGTCGCTCAACTGGTAGTGCTTGCCGCTGTTGGGGTCGATATAGTCAATGTTACGATTGACCGCATCACGCAGGTTGATTTGCCCCTGCACAACCGCATTCCAAGTGGGTGACAGTGAATCTTCAAAGTCAGCCATAAACACTTTGACATCAGCATTCAGCGCATTGATCACCATCTTGCGTTCAACCGGCCCGGTGATCTCCACACGGCGGTCCAATAAGTCTTCCGGGATCCCCCGGATCTGCCAATCTGAATTGCGGATATCTTTGGTTTCTTCAAGGAAGTCTGGCAAGGCGCCGGCATCAAATGCTTGCTGACGACGCTGGCGATTAGCCAGTAGATCGCGACGTTCAGGAGCAAACTTTCTCACCAGATCGGCCACCAGCGACATAGCATCGACGGTTAACACCTCACGATACGCGTTGGTCACTTCACCCTGAATATGTAGCTCACGGCTGGCTGGTGGTGCTGTCATTGACTCCATCTGGTCACCCTCAATAAACAATCATTTGTTACTTAACCACCACGAAATTATCGTTAGCAATGTTCCGAAGTGATATACGACTATTGTCTAAGGCCGTTAAAGCCCCTGCCTAGACGAGGAAGCAGAACCATCTGCTAAACCTTACTAATTAAAGTTCAAACAAACGTTTAGAGTGTTTGCTCTAGTCTTGCATTTATTTATAGATTGACCCAAATCAAAAAGCAAACACCCGTTTGAAAATTAATCCAATTACGTAAATTAATTACACAAGGTGATTGTTCGAGGTAACTATCAAGGTAAGAAAACAAACAGATCAAATTGCCTTAATCGATTGTTTTTTAAACAGATGAAAAACTCAGAGCCGCTAAGCAGAAGCTTTCAAGTCCAATTTCAAACATGTTCTGATATTAAAGAATGGTGTATTAATGCGAATTCAAACGAGAGGGTAGCTCTGAGCTTACAGCTGTAAGTTGATATAAGTTGGCGCAATAATGACGAATTGTTGTTTAGTCACCACCCAGCCAACTTACTCATTGCCAGATCCGATTTTTAACAGCGTTTTTGCTCGTTTTAAACGCCAGCTGGATCTCAAAATTGTGATTTAAATCACCTTGCAGCGCACTGATGAATGGTTCATTCAGGGCAGTACCACTGCCTATCTTATTGCAGACGCAAAGAGCTGCTGGCTTCGAGCACAACGGGCTGCTTCATCACCGCTTCCACAGCGCGCTTGGTATTTTGATAGTCAGAGGCTGTCAGCGGCCTCGGTGCCACGAGTTTTACCGACACAGTGATCGGTCTTGATGAAACTACCCGAACCTCTGCCAAACGAATATCATCAATCAACCGTCCCTCTAACTGCTTAATCAACTTCGTTTTGTGGACTACCTGAACGAAGCTAAGAGCAAGAGGAATACTCACCAGAACAACCGCCAACGCCGATAGGATCAAGCCCCGCTTTGCCCGGCTAAATGGGGCAAACCCCAATACCAGAAAGGTCACAGCGCCGGCCAACACAATCCCCGACAAGTTAGTCAGGAAAAGCAAAAAGGCACCCCACATAATACCGGTATCTCCCCAACCGATACCGATCCCGGTAACCGCTAAAGGCGGTACTAACGCAACCGCAATGGCAACACCGGCCAGGCTTTTAGCCAAAGCAGCTCGCGCATGGGCGTAAGCCCCTGCAATACCCGAGATCACGGCGACAGCCAGGTCTAGTAAGTTCGGCCTGAGCCGTGCCGATATTTCAGGTGTCACTTGTTGCAACGGGATCAACCAAGTCGCGATCACCGCAAAGCCTAATGCCAACGCCAAACCAGTAAACAGGGTATAAAGGCTACCCTTAAGCAAGGACTCATCTTGCCGCGCAATTGCCATCGCCAATGAAATAATGGGTCCCATCAATGGCGCCAAGATCATCGCCCCAATAATCACCGGCGGTGAATTGGCAAACAGCCCCACAGAGGCCAACAGTGTCGACAAGATCATCAAGGTCAGAAAGACATTGGAAGGCGTGGCATTTTCTCGCAGCGCTTGGTATAGCTCTTTGAACTCATCGGTGGCGGCATGAGCGATCCAGCTAAGTGGCCGCTTGGTCATCTGTTCAATCGCCCCGCCTGACGGCAGATGCTGTATTTTGCGCTGTTCCTTGCTGTCGCTAGCGCCCTCCTCTATTGCCAGCAACCGGCCAGAAACGAGAGACAAGCGCTTCGCTTGGTTTTCGAAGACAAGCTCCTTGGCACAGATCTCACAGCCATCATGCCGGTACTCCATGCCCCCGTTCGAGCGCACGCTTAAACTGGCGGTTTTAATGATGCCGACACTGCGCGGCACAGAGCCACTGTTTCGATGAAACACGGAAGACAACAAAAAGCGGTACATCTCCATCAAACTTCTTGGCGCCAGCAAGATGGCGTGAAACATACCGTCATTGATATGGGAACCAGGCAGTAACCGACGTCCCATCACTGAGTTTTTGCCATGCTCAACAACGGTGATCCCCATTGCTGCAGTCACTATTTTCTCATCGTTGCCGGTGATTAACTCATAGCGTTTTGGCACCAGTTCGCCCAATCGACGCCCCGACGACAACAGGTGCTTAAACTTAGCCCATAGTCCTTCAATGGCACCGCCTGGGCGTAACCCAAAAACATCGCCAATCACTACCGAATTCAGCACCAGCCGGCCGTTGCACAACAGCAGATCAACACTCCTGGCTTTGTTATTCAGTCCATCCTCTACCGCTTGTAATAACTTGCTACTGACGCCGCCACCTTTAATTGCATGTACCGCGTTGGGGTGAGGAAGAAAGGCAAACTGCCACTGCTTATCAGTGGCACAGGGAAGTAATTCCGAGATCTGATCGTCTGAAAGGTATAGAAGCACCCGCGCGTCTTCCGGCCAATTGGGGAGCTCATGGGGGTTAAACGCCACTGGGGTCAGCTCATGCTCAGCCAACATCGGCAAAAGCTGTTTTTTAACGACCTCTTGCTGGGCCATATCGAAGAGCAAAAAACACATCATGAGCGAAGACACTCCCTGTGACTAGATCGGGCTAATTGACTAAGCGTAACAGAAGGTATTGATTTCGCAGAGTTATGTTAACTTAACATTTATGACGCGATACAAACTCAATAACACATCCATATGAAATATCTGATTTGTCTGATTGGCTGGCTGGTTTTAACTCCCATCGTCGGTCAATATCATCCGGCCGTGGCAAATGGCATGTACGACCTGCTGATACTTGTACTGGGTGGTTTATTGGCTTTTCTTGGTTACTTCTTATTTAAGCTTGGGCCCACTGATACGACGCATCAATCATTATCCGTCGGGTTAAGCCGTACCTTAGGCATGGTGCTACTTGCTTGTTGTGTCGTGACCATCATAGCGTCTGCTCAATTGGCAATTGCGAAACCCTTTGCCTTAGTTTGTCGCTATAACCCCTGCGACATCGGCCCCCATGCATGGAGCACAGCCATCTTTGCAATGGCTGCGTCTCCCTGCTTTTTACTCCTAAGTTATCAACTGATTCGATACAATAAGTAGTCCTTCATTGAGCGCACTATGTGCGCTGATGCGCCGCGATAAACGCTTTAATCTCTTCTTCTGATGGCTCACCACCAAAGACGCGCGTTTTCACTTGGAAATCCTCCTCCACCTTGACTGCGGCAAGCTTTCCGTTAATGCGTTGTATATCCACCACAAATTGCTGCTCATCTAACTCATAGCTACTTAGGCTCATGACACATGAGGACGTTTTTAAAAACGAAGCGATATCGGGCAATGCCGCGATATGACATAACGCGTCTATCCCAGTCTGATACAGAACCTTGTGAAACTCACGAATGACGTCATAGTAGCTTTCTTGAAGCTCACGGGATCTGGCTCGCTCGCTATCACTGTCAGGTAAAGGCGACGAATAAATGGGGTCTAAATTCTCCAAAAAGACGTTAATGCCAGCGAGGCTAGATTCAAGCTGCGGCAACATATCGCGCACAACCTCTTCAACGGGTAAACAACTCACACTGCCAGGGTCCCAGCGAATAGATCGCTTCATTTCGTCATCACTGACGCCCTCTTCTGCTACGCATTGCTTTACTCCCTGAAGCAGGCCCTGCTCACAACAGGCAAAAGGCTGGCAGTAAGACCAACTGCCAGCATTAAATTCGAGGCCAATATGGTAGATTTTTTGCGCGGAAAAGTGCGCAATGATCTTCCTAAATGCAGGCGCTACCTCAGCACTAAGCGCTTCACTAAACTGTTGCTGTAACGCTGAGAGTTGAGCTTTCAGCGGTGAATTTTGAACATTGTTCTGCATTCAACTAAGTCCATTACGAATAATGTGATGAAGGCGCTTGCAGGTTATTGCGTAGCTAGTTCTTTGAGCGCATCAATAAAATGCGTCTCCTGATAGGCATACCCGCCCTCTTCGTCTATTGTGATCTCAGCACTTTCCAGCAAGCGATCAAGTAGATCCATAAATTCATCCAAAGAATCAGCAAACACATATTTATGCTCTTCATCTCGGCCAAAATTGATGACTTGCCCTTGCTTACCCTCAGGGCCGGGATCAAAATCAAGACCAATAAAATTACCTGACCAGTCACCCAACAAAGGTAGCCATTTTGTATTGGCGTACTCACACTTAATCTTTCCTTCCTGATGGGAAGTACAGCTATCACTGAGGCCATCCAAGCCTTGGTCAATGACGTCTCGCCAGCCTTTAAGCTCATGAACTATTTTCTCTGTGCTTAACAGCGAAAGACCAAACACATAACCGGTTGCGCGCAGCTTTTCCCCGTCACTATGACGGTAAATATTTAAAAATGTCTCTGGTAATGATGTCTCAATCAACGCCGAGATCTCGTTTAAAGCGTTCGTATCGGTAGGCGCTGAAAGCGCGCCTAAAAAGGTGGGAAATTTTGATTCGATTTTATTGGTGAGGTCGTTCCAAGTTGTCATCATAGATCCTTTATATTTTTCAAAATAACCGTGTTCACCCCTGATTAACTGTTCTCAAATACTCATCGCTAACGGCATGAATAATACAGCGTCAGTGTGCGTAAATTACAGAAGTACATTGTATCGATAACGTATAAATTGACATACTGGCGCATTGGTCACGACAGACTCAAATATTTGAATATCACGTGGCCAGCTAGCAGCGCTGCTGCGCTGAAATCGCCTTATGAGTGGAGAAGTGCATGTAGGAGAGCGTTGTATACCAACTAAAAGATGGCGCTTATTCTTTTTAACCTCCTCACTGACCTTTTCAGCCCAATACGCGCGAGGGGCATGTTCTGTATCCTGCAGTAAGTCCAAGGCATCTATGACGTTGTCAGTGGGGTACCATTCCGGAGGACAATCCACTCCAGGGATCTCAAACTCAATCCACTCTCTGACGCCACCCAATACCTGACCATCGATGCCTGCAGCCGCGCGTCCATCACGATTATCATAACGGATGGGATACTCAGAGAAGAACGGTTTAATCGCATGCCTGACCCGCTTAAAGACTTGGCAAGGCCCCTCTAAGGTCACCTCAAGAGGAAAAGTGGCTGGCACTACTTCCTTATATATTAATTGATGAGCATTCATCACACCTCCTGTCCCTTGAAGGTCACTTGTTGTTCAGTGCTTTGCTGATAATGAGAGAAAAAGCTAAGCACTTCCAACCGCTTTTACAGTACAACAGGCGCTAAAATCTAACAAACAGATCAAACACTGTCGACTTAAAATAACTCAATCAGCCAACGCAGGTATCAATTGTCTTCGACCTGCTCAACGCCATGTTTTACCAACGCGCGACATACACTGACCGGAGGTGAAAAGTGTTCCAAACCCACCACTTTTTTGAGATTTGGTAGTTGCTGTAAATCTGCTGCAGCCTTTGTCGTCACAGCGATCACTTCATCACCGCACCCAGGATCCCAAAATGGCCACATTTGCTGATACACCGACGCGCCACCGCCCAGACCGCAATCAAAATATAGCTCTGTCACCTGTGCCAGTTGTTCGGGTGAAATGGTGAGATTACGAAAGTATTTCTGAGCCTCCGGTATTATCTCATAGCCATCTGACGTGATATCAATCTGACGCTTGTCGTACTCTGCTGCGAACGCGTGAATATCAAATTTTGGCGACAGGACATTTTGCCGATACATCAGCTGCTCAATCACCGCGAGCTTCAGGGCAAAATCTTTGATGTCACTTTTAGGCCGTTTCGGTAAAGCAAACTGTTTCGGCCTGTCACGATAAGCCACCACATCATCACGTAACTTCTTTAATACATCGGTTTCGCTTGGAAAGCTCTTAACCAGTAGCAAGAGCACGTTAAATGTCGGCTTGCTCACCGCAACCCGCTTCACCGCATGCAACCACTCTCGCGCCACGACAACGTCAAAATGCTGGGTTAATTCATCCAGTTCCGCTTTGTACTCTGCCTTAATCTTTTTGCACTTAATCAATGCCAAGCGCTTCTGTTTCTCTTCTACGCGCTGCGCCTGAGTTAAAAAGCTGATACCCAGCGGCGACCAAAACACCACAGAAAAGAAATGCTGATGTTCGATCCCCTCTTCAGCGCCTACATATGGAACACAGAGCTTCATCGTCGCTAATGCGTGCTTATGCTCAGGATCGTCTCTTTCTGCATATTTAGAGAACATATCAAACGCCAGCGCATGCGCCACACCAAAATCAGAATGATGTCGCACACCCGCGAGCAAGACATCGGCATACGCTTGCGGCGGCTGGGTATGGTGCGCTAACAGACTAAGCAGTAGGTTGTTATGGCATTCAGGAAACAGGGTGAAGAACTTAACGCAAAGCACAGCGACCGATGCCAATACCTCTGGCGAATGACTTGACGAGCCATGGTAGAAGTAGAGCGTCAAAGCTGGCTCTAATAATTCTTGCAAGTACTGACTTGAAAGCCCTTTCGTCTCTGATTCTTGCATGACCAAAAGCTGGAAAATCGCTTCACTCAACCCGTGATGGTGAGTGCTAAGCATGAGGGACCTTTGTTCTTTGGAAAACCGAGCAGGTAAAAAACTATCGCTGTTCAACAAATTCAAAAACAGCGCTGTTTCAAGGGCTTGTTTCTCATTCTCCACCGTTGATAAACGCGCAACGGCAGCAGCGAATAACCCAGAGAGTACAGCGGGGTCGCAGGCGATGCAGGCTTGCCATTCGCGATGAATTCGATCCTTCAATTTCTTGTTCATTTGACCTGCAACACTGATGGCTTCCAACGCATTGCGTGCGGGTTGAGTCAAAGTCATGAATATTCCTTTATAGCTTAAGTGATGCGTAACGCCGATGCATTTCAACACAGAAACGAAGCTAACTTAACGATTTGCCTCAGTTTTATGAGAATAATTGGGTACTAATCATGATAGCTAGCTAATCTTCAACACTGCGTTTCCATGCGCTCGCGGCAAGGCTCACCCCGCGAAGCGCTGTGGGTGTACGACCGCCAAGGATGGCGGAAATGCCGAGAACGCAGGAGCAGTTTTCGGCCGTACACCTTGTACATAAAGCCCGGCCAGGGGGCCGGGCTTTGTCTTCTCTCAGCTAAGTTAAAACAATCAAAACAAGTTAATCAAAGCTATACAACGACGTGGTGCCGCTGACTTCGTTACCGACAATCAGCAGGGCTGCACCTGTTGGGCTGTCAGCAGCAGCAACAAACACCATCCCTTCTGGTGCTAAATCCCCCACCAGCGGATTGGTCACTTCGCCATCGTCAGTGTCCAGTGATGGATCCTGCTCAAAATCTCGCGGGTTAATGTACTGAACCAAGCGTGCAGCAGCAGGCACGGTGACGTCATACACCATCACCCCGCCGATACGCTCCAAACCAATAAAGGCATAAAAGCGATCACCGACCTTACCGACCGCCACACCTTCCGGCTCTGGCCCTTTATTGTCACTGCGGTTCTCAAAGCTGTGCTTATTGTCACTGGCATTGAAGTTATCAGGGAAGCGTGCGGCGGTGATCTGCTCGAACTCGCTGCCGCTATCAAACACACGTTCGCCGGCACTATTCCAGATACTAAAGCTGCGTGCGCCGTAGATATGCAGGGTTTCAACCACACCGTCATTATCAGCGTCACCCAGTGTTGTGGTGGTGCCGATACGGCCAACTTCGTCTAAGTCAAAGCTGTCCGTTAGCGGTAAATCTTCTCCCCGCGCTTCTTCACTGAAACCATCGTAATCACGGGCATCCCCTTCGTTGGCCGTGATCAAATAAGCCATGCCGTCTAGGCTATAGCTGGCAATGGCATCAGGCTGGTACATGCCAACCACATTGGCATGAGTGCTTATATCAATAACATCATCTTTGTCGTTAATGTCGATCGCATTCCAGGCCTTGCCATGGTCTTTAAATCCCAGCGCCCAGATTGCAGTGACCTGTTTGTTGATCAGGTCGATATTAGCGACAGCGTTGTTTTCCTGCAGCGCCACAAACGCCATGGTGTCATCTTCGGCAACCGCTATATATTCAGGCTCCAGATCTTGCGCCACAGTTGCGTTCGGACCAAACACCCGTACATCGGCAGGCAATGCGGAATGGCGAGTGCCACCCACATTGAAGTCAGTAAAGCCAAGGTGGGTGATATCAGCATTATCGACGCCATGGCTCAGGTCGATCAGCGTCACCGAACCTTCAGGGTCAACGTCATAAGCACTGTTAGGCTCCCCTTCATTTGCCACTAAGACTAGGTTGCCCGCTTTGTTAAATGTCACCATGTCAGGCAAGTAACCCGCTTCAAACATGGCAACAGGGGTGCTATCAGCAGTTAGCGCATTCTCGCCACTCGCAATATCGTAAAGCACAACAACGCCTTTACCCTGCTTACTATTACCAAAGCCATCATCGGCTTCAATAGCTACTGCCAACCAGTCACCAGAAACGGCAACGCTGTTCGCGTCTCCCAAGTCTCGGCCATCCGCAGTTTGTGCAGGCAGTGTTAGCGCAAACGCTTTGCTCAGTGCCAGATCATCACCCACCGTGAGCACATCAACGCTGCGGTCTGCGGCGTTGACAACAAAGCTACGCTGACTGGCGGCGTGGTACTGCACAATTTCTGCGGCGCCTTCGTCAAACAGGCCCGATTCGTAGCGAGACTCGTGTACCAAAACCGGGTGCGCGGCCGCCATGCCAGTGAAACGGTCATTGAAAGGGGTAATAACGACGTCGGTAGTATCCCCCGCGATACCGAAATCATTGTCATTGATCAGCATGGCGTAGGTGCCATCCAGCATCGCCAAGCCTTCCTCTTTTTTGGCTAGCTCCAGCGCACTGCCCAGATTAGTAAAAGCCAATGATTTCGCCAACGGCACTATACCCTCGCCTTGCAGATCAACGATCTGCTCCAGGCTTGGTGATGTAGCTTCACTATCCCAAGCACTGCCCAACAGGTTGGTTGCGCCGGCCAAGTCCACGCGGTAGAGGTGAGTAATTTTGCTGATCCGCTCCAGCACAACCAGTTGGTCATCGCCGACAGCGATCATTTCGCTGACTTTAACGTCGCTTTGTTTGCGGTAATCATTGTTTTTCAAATCACCTTCGCCACCGGCACGATCAGCAAACGATTGTGGTGAATCCAGGGTATACAGATACTCCCCTTGAACGGCACCCAATGTGCCGTCAGCATTCAGAGCCAACTTGAACAGGCGAACATTCTTAGAACCGCTATAGGCACTGTTGTCAGGGTTGGCCAGCGGTGACTGCATAATGAAATAGAGCGCACTTTCGTCCGGATTGATCGCCAGAGATTCAATACCACGGTTTAATTTTCGCTTGGCCAAAATCGCCGGCAGGCCATCAGTTACCGGATAGGTGGCCCCAGTCAATTGGGCTGCAACGCCTTCAGGTACGACACGTTCCAAAACCGTACCGTCAGTAGCCACATGCAATAAACTAGGTCCATACTCTTCGGTCAGCCAAAAGCTACCATCAGCCAGCTTCACCAACGCTTCGGTATCCACACCGTTCGGATCAAACGCCAACAAAGTGCCGTCCAGCGCGTAGCCATTTTCAGTGCTTTCCAGCGGGTTAACGACACCCGAGATGGGATTACCATCGCTGTCTAATAGCGGGATCTGGGTCAGTTGCGGGCCATCAGTCGTCAGCAACACTTCAAAAATAGATGGAGTGTATTCAGGCATAGGGAAAATCTTGCCATCCTCATCATCACCACAAATGGCAGCAACACCAAGGATCGCTTCGGCATCATCACACGCGACATTAGGGCCGCGATCAGTCACAAGATAAAACTGCTGCTCAGGATCTGCTGCATGGTGAAATGCACCGCTACCAAACCCCGTATCCAGAGCCAAAGGTACGCCACCTTCGGCCTGAACAGTGCCCAACGGCATAGAGAGGCTAAACTCCATTGGCGACAGGGTAGCAAGTGCCACCTCATCGTCGTCATCGTCACTGCAACCGCTGATCATCACACTGCCAGCGATACCGATTACCAAGGGTAACCAGACTCTCCTTTTCTGCCCGTACATCTTAGCGTCCTCTAACTTGTTGACTATATTTAGAAAGGTTCGCAGGAAGCCTAATCAGCATTTGTGACGTAAAAGCTACATAACAGTTACCAAAACGTGACAACTCAAGAGGTAAAAGATATGGCAAACAACGCAAATAAATCGCCAAAGCGGCTCAATAAAGTGTTCTATGAGCAGGAGCTAGAAAGGCTGCAGGCTGAGTTAGTCAAAATGCAAGAGTGGGTAAAGGAAAAGGGGTTGCGGGTTGCCGTCATTTTTGAAGGACGCGATGCCGCCGGTAAGGGCGGCGTACTGAAGCGGATCACGGAAAAGCTCAACCCCAGGGTGGTGCGCGTGGTTGCACTCACCAAACCCAGTGACAGAGAGCGCACCCAGTGGTACTTCCAACGCTATATCGCCCACCTGCCAGCGGCTGGTGAAGTGGTGCTGTTTGACCGCTCCTGGTACAACCGTGCCGGCGTAGAAAAGGTAATGGGCTTTTGCAGTGATGAAGAGTACGAAGAGTTTTTACGGGTCTGTCCCAGCTTAGAAGAAGCCCTGATCCGCTCTGGCATTATCTTAATTAAATATTGGTTTTCCGTTTCCGATGAAGAGCAGGAAAAACGCTTTAAAGAGCGCGTCACCAACCCGTTAAAGCGTTGGAAGTTTAGCGATATGGATCTGCTTTCGCGCAGCAAATGGGTGGAATACTCACAAGCCAAAGATGCCATGTTCAGCCATACCGATACCCGTCGCTCCCCTTGGTATGTGGTTAACGGTGATGATAAACGACAAGCACGGCTTAGCTGTATCAGCCATCTGCTCAGCAAAGTGCCGTATAAATCGCTGAAGTATCACACCATTACGCTGCCTAAGATCAACACCAAAGGTTATGTCCGTCCACCGATGAATGAGCAGACCTTTGTACCTGAAATATTGCCCGAATCACCAGCCAAGGCGAAGAAGAAAACCTAAGCAGTAGTGAGGCACGAATTAAGTATCTCTGATTTGTATCAATAGGCGTCGATTACAATCGACGTCTTAACATGTATTATACATACACATTAAAACACCACTGGATGCCCCAATGATGCAGATCACCGATGCCAGCACCGAGAGCAAGCTTACGCCATTGCTGCGCCTCGCTTTTCGTCCGTTCTTTCTATTTGGATCGCTTTTCAGCCTTGCTGCTATTGCGCTATGGGTAGGCAGCTTAAATGGCTGGTTTAGCTTCACCCCCTATGGCAGCAGCTTGTGGTGGCATACCCATGAAATGCTATTTGGTTTTGTCTGCGCCATCATTGCCGGATTCCTATTAACCGCAGTACAAACCTGGACCGGACTGCGCGGGTTACGTGGCACCCCGCTGCTACTACTAGTGTTGCTCTGGCTGGCAGGTCGAATTGCATTACTGCTCGACCTTGGCCAACTGCAATGGCTGGCAGCGGTGATTGATCTGCTATTTCTGCCCTGTGTTGCCCTACTCATGGCTAACTATGTGGTACGAGTCAAACAGTGGCGCAACTTAGTTTTTACCCCACTGTTGCTCGGGCTAACCCTTGCCAACGCGCTAATGCACAGCGCCGTAATTGGCGCTTTTCCGGCAGGGATGCAGTTAGGCTCGACCATCGCGGTACTGCTGATTAGCTTGGTTATCTTTGTTGTGGGTGGCCGCGTTATTCCGTTTTTTACTTCCCGCGCCTGCGGATTTGATAAGCCGCAACCGCTTGTGTGGCTTGAAGCCGTCGGAGCAATTAGCTTACTCGCCGTGATCATCACCTTGCTTGTCTCTATTGGCTGGCAGGTACCCAAAGAGATCAGCATCGTGCTCTGGGCAACCATCGCCATCAGCCAATTACTACGTATGGCGCGCTGGCGTCCACAGGCCACCTTAAGTAACCCGCTACTTTGGTCACTGCACCTGAGCTACCTGTTTATTCCAATCGGCGCATTATTGGCACTAGGGTTTCACCTTGGTTGGGTTTATAGCATGAGCCCGGCAATCCATGCCCTCACGGTTGGCGGTATGGGCGGCTTGATACTGGCCATGCTGGCGCGGGTTTCCTTAGGCCACACAGGGCGTCCACTTAAAGCCCACCCGCAGATGTCGATCGCCTTTGCTGCGCTATTACTGGCGGCGTTGATCCGCAGCGTTTTACCCGCACTGATGCCACAATGGTTAGTATGGGGTTGGAGCCTAAGCGCACTGGGCTGGATCATCGGCTATGGCCTGTTTATGGTGCATTACAGCAAGATCCTCAGTACTCCCAGAGCCGACGGGCGCCCCGGCTAACTAACCCTCTTTCGTCAGAGCAAGGCCACTTGCTCTGACGCCATTACACCCGCGACTGCCAATCCCTAAGCCATCACACTATCTTAAAGACTACCGCAATCACCCCACCTGCAATCCCCTAAACCATGGTGCGAGTCGTTCACACCTCACTAATCAAGGAACATAGCTCAACCGCACATAATATTGAGAGATCAACTATTGCCAAACAGAGAAAAATTGTTGAGATTAGACAATAAGTTACCGAGCGTGCCGGCAGCTGACGAAAATACTCGTTGCAGGGATAGCAAGCATGCTCTCTAAATGGAGATAGGAAGCAGATGCTTCCCAATTAGCGTTAGGTGTCATGGAAAGTATGAAGAAAATATCAGGATCGACATTCTATTTTAAGAAGCTATTCCCATCCATATGGTTTGGGTTTCTCGCATTCTTCTTAGTCACGTCATTTACAGCTGGAGCCCAACAAGAATCCAAAATATTTCTAATCATGCCAATTTTTATGGCCGTTTTTGGCTTTTTCTTGTTCAAAAAGCTTATCTGGGATTTGGCTGATGAAGTATTCGACGAAGGAGATTCCTTACTCTTTCGAAAAGGTAAAAAGGAACAAAGGGTTCAACTCAAAGATATTATCAATATCAGTTATGCCCAAATGAGCTCTCCAGAAAAGGTCGTACTACTGGTTCGCTCAGACGGCCCTATTGGAAAGGAGCTGGCCTTTAATCCTCCAAGGAAATTCAATCCTTTTTCCAAAAATCCCCTTGTTGCTAAGCTGATCGAAAGAGTTGATCGTGCTAGAAACACCTAACAAACAAATAATCAAGCACTCGTCGCTGCGCTCCTCAAGGAAAAAGCCACAGCGCGGCTCACCGCCGTCCTTTGCCCATTTTTGCGGCATTAGCATTACAGGCGGTCACCCTGCGTCAAACTAAATGGAGTTTTTCATTGGCTGTACATTGTCCAAATGAATTTACGAAAGAAATCGTTAAAGCGGTTTCTGTTAAGTACTTGTTGTACTTACCAGAAAGATACACAGAAAGTGTTCGTCAGTGGCCGTTAATCGTTCACCTTCATGGTGCCGGCGAGTGTGGAGACGACCTTGAGTTAGTCAAAGGGCAAGGGATCCCATATTTAATCGAAGCTGGCAACCAATTGCCATTTATCGTTCTTTCACCTCAGTGCCCTGAATATGAGCAGTGGGATCCCGCAACGATAAAAGCCCTTATCGAAGATATTTCCAATACTCACAAAGTCGATACTAAAAGGATCTACCTGACCGGCTTCAGTATGGGGGGCTATGGCGGTTGGGCAACTGCGATAAGGTATCCCAAGTTGTTTGCAGCTATTGCTCCGATCTGCAGTTTTGCAAATCCTAAGCACGCCTCTCGATTAACCTCATTGCCAATTTGGGCGTTTCATGGGGCAAAAGATGACTGTGTACCAGCCGAAGGTGCGCAAAGAATGATAGATGCAGTAAATAGCTGCGGAGGCAAAGCGAAATTCACGCTTTACCCTGAGGCCGGTCATGACTCTTGGTCTAAGACATACAGCAACGGTGAGCTCTTTGGTTGGTTTCTAGAACACGAGAAGTGCTAACCGTGTCAACAAGGCGCCCAAACAGATGCGACGAGACACGCGGCAAGCCGTTGGCCAAATGCTCTCCAATAAGGATCCCGTGTGACTGAATTTGCAGACGAATATTCAAAACCAGAAAAACTGAAACGCGTATCGCTTTATATAGTGGCGGGCGGAATAGTGTTCATCACCCATCAGCAGTGGGTTTTCCCTTTTGTACGATGGTATGCAGAGACAGCACCTTGCCATAGCCTGTTTGGCTACGCTGGCTTAACCGTTTTATGGTTCTCGCTGTTCGTTGGGCTGCCATTAATTTGCGCTTTTATAGTGGGTGCAGTTGCGGTACCTCTGGGCGTTAAATCTTTTGCCGATGGGCAGTATCCCCCGAAAAATCACAAAGTTTACACGCCAACCAAGATATTGAGGGGGCGGAAAGCGAGAGCCAAATCACTCACGCTGCTAAGCTTGCCGCTGTTCTTTATGGCGATATCTGTTTGGGGGTATCTCCAAGCCAACCAGATGCCTCAGGAAATACCAGAGGGATTTGATTACCGCGTTTGTGATAGCGCATAGAAGTATCAAGTCACTCAAGTTAGCCTTGGATTGATGCCGATTTTTAGAACCGCTGGCATCGACTTTAAATAAAGAGAAACACGTAGCGACAACATAATAGGACGTCGTAAAACTTAAGGAGTAAGAGTTGGGTATTCTTTTTAACCCCCGGTCTGATGAACGGACACTGGTGTTTCGCGGGATCATGCTGGTAGGCTGGTATTGTGTGATTTTCTTAGCCTCTAACGCACTATTGATAGGGATAGTGAGTGGCTATGCGGGCTTTGAATTAGCCATGAGTGGCGTCACAGATCTAGAAAGAGCCTTTGCCGAAGGGTATAGAGCGAGAGTTCGCTTTTTCCGCACTTATGATGACTATATTGCCTACGGACAACTCATTATTCTTGTCGCCCTCGCGTTGAGTGGAAAGCTGCCTTGGACAACCAAGAAGTAACGATGGGCTGACTACATTACCCCCTGCGCTAGCCAGCCTTAACCTTGCTTCATCACTCGCCATCAACAGATCTCAGACGGCGATCTAAACAATCGCCATCGATTACGAGGCAATACTGTTTATTCACAGCAAAAATACGGTAAGGCGTTCGTTTGTTTTTCGTTCCAGCCGCTCTCGCTTCAATCAACGTGAGCCACGCCCGCTACCGCCGGCTTAGCGTTTAAACGATTTTAGCAACGCCATATCATTGGCTAGCAACTGGTCGAGCTTGTCTTGCATCCCTTGATTACCGCAGCCCTGATATAGGCTTAATGCCTGTTCATAGTCTGGTAATTGATACAAGAACGCAGCAATCGCATCTTGGTCTGGCTGTAAACATGCTTTTCCCAGCCCCTGTTTATCCAGCATATGGGCGTTGAGATGCTGCTCAAATTGCCCTTGCATTGGAAACGCCAAGTAGGGCTTTTTAAGATGCAGTGCTTCGCTAATCAAGGTGAAGCCCGCCGTCGCCATCACCGCTTTGCTGGAACTAAGGTCCTGCAAAAATCCCTCTTCACTGAAGGATCTGAAATACAGATTCCCCACCACCTCATCCTTGTTGTAGCCGTACACGTAAAAGCGCTCGCGAGGAAACAGGCTAAGCGTATCCAACAACGAATCAAACCCTGAGGTGGCGTACACCAAAATATGCTCCCCTGTGCTGGCGGTAAGGCCATAAGCAGCCGGACGGATCAGGGGCGGAAACAGTTGGCAATGGTCGTTTTTCAACGCGCCGGTATGAAAAGAAGTGATCAACGAATACCAGGGCTTGGGCACCATGGCGCGAATAATAGTTTCGGTAAGTAGTGCTTCCTTTTTTAGATCTGCCGGGCAGGCGTATTCCATGTAACGCATGCGGTGCTGATTATCCAGACTGATCAGCGGCAGATCATAGTGATTGGCGAGATACGCAGTGCAAGGTTCAAAATCGGTGATAACGCAATCCGGTTGAAATGACTTAAATAACTCGCGAAGCTTGTTAAATGCACGGGTACCTTCGGGCAGGTTAGCCAAGTTCTCGGTCAACGTTTTTAGTTTCGATACCTTGTTATCAACACTGGCGATGGTTAAGCCTTGGATTTGCAACACGTCAAACTGCTGGTGCAAATTGCGATAACCGCGATCATAGGAGACTAGCTTTAACTCATGCCCTTGCTGCTCAAGGTGGGCAGCCATCAGTTTCGCTCTAGAGGAGTGACCTGAGCCCTCCCCTGATACGCCGTAGATAATCTTCGCCATACTGCCTTCAAGTCTGTTTAAAGGAGAGATTTTATCGGAATGACACGCTGGGAACTGCTTTCACAGTCAAAACTCAGGTAAAAATTCAACACGTTACCCATGTGATGCGGACGCTATCAAACAAAAAGACCTTTCTGATTAGAAAGGCCTTTTTAAGTTTGAATATCTGGCTGTGAGAGAAGCAGCTCTACTTCAGCAGTTCATCGATTTCCGAGCTCGGCGCATGACGGATATCTTTACCCTTCACGCAGTAGACGATGTACTCAGAAATATTCTGGCAACGGTCACCGATACGCTCCAATGAACGTACCGCCCACATCACTTCCAATACCTTGGGAATTGAGCGGCTGTCTTCCATCATGTAGGTCACCATTTCACGCAAAATACCTTCGTATTCACGATCAACGCGCTTGTCTTCTTTATGTACTTTTAATGCCGCATCAACGTCCATACGGGCGAATGCATCAAGTACATCATGCAGCATATCGCAGACATGACGGCCCAGACTATCCAGACTGGCAATCAGCTGCAGCTGCTTTTTGTCGTATTCACCTTCCATCGCTACTTTGGCGATCTTCTTAGCGACATCACCAATACGTTCTAAATCGGCGGTGGTTTTATTGATGGCGACCATCAAACGCAAATCACTCGCCGCAGGCTGACGCTTGGCGATGATTTGAATACATTGACGATCGATATCCAGATCGAACTGGTTAACTTGTCGGTCGTTCTTACGCACCTGCTTCGCCGATTCGATATCGTTCTCTTCGATCGCTAACAAGGCATCGCGCAGCTGTTGCTCAACCAATCCGCCCATGGTTAATACCTGATTGCGGATGTTCTCCAGCTCCGTATCGAACTGGCCTGAAATATGTTTTGACGTGTTCATAGTTTCCATGGGATTGCTCCAAGCAGATCCATACGTTAATCAGAATTAGCCGTAACGACCGGTAATATAATCTTCGGTCTTTTTCTTTGCTGGCGTAGTAAACAGGGTATTGGTGTCAGCATACTCAATCAGCTCACCCATATACATGAAAGCGGTCTGATCTGAGACCCGCGCCGCCTGTTGCATGTTATGCGTAACGATCACCACGGTGAACTGCGACTTCAGATCGTTAATCAGCTCTTCAATGGTCAGCGTTGAGATCGGATCCAATGCTGAGGTTGGTTCATCCAGCAACAATACTTCAGGTGAAATCGCAATGGCGCGGGCGATCACCAAACGCTGCTGCTGACCACCGGACAGACCAAAAGCGTTGTCGTGCAGACGATCTTTAACTTCGTCCCACAGAGCTGCGCCACGTAGTGCTGTTTCCACCGCTTCGTCTAACTGACGACGATCATTTACGCCTTTAAGACGCAAGCCGTATACCACGTTCTCATAAATCGATTTCGGGAACGGATTAGGCCGCTGGAATACCATGCCAACGTTGCTGCGCAGGGCTGCCACATCCACATTACGGTCATAGATATTATGGCCGTGGAGTAGGATCTCACCTTCAATGCGACAGCTGTCCACCAGATCATTCATTCGGTTCAAGCAGCGAAGTAGGGTCGACTTACCACAACCAGAAGGACCAATAAACGCGGTCACCTGGTTTTTAGGGATGCTCATGCTGACCTGATGCAACGCCTGCTTGTCACCGTAGAACAGATCCAAGCCTTTAATTTCCAGTGCTTTTTGCTCCGGACTCATATTCATCAGATCCAGCTTTTCGCTTGAACCTGCTTTTAAGGTGGTTTTCACTTCAATCATCTTTATACCTCAAAAATCTTCTAATCAGTCCGGGCTAGTGTTCAAGCGAGCGGAATTTTTCCCGCAGGTGATTTCGAATTGAAATCGCCGTCAGGTTTAATGTAACAATCACGGTCACTAACAGGAACGAAGTGGCGTAAACCAACGGGCGCGCCGCTTCAACGTTAGGACTTTGGAAGCCCACATCATAAATGTGGAAACCCAGGTGCATAAATTTACGATCCACGTGGATAAACGGGAAGTTACCGTCGACAGGCAGTGTCGGTGCCATTTTCACCACACCCACCAACATCAAGGGGGCTACTTCACCGGCTGCACGTGCCACCGCCAAGATCAATCCGGTCATAATGGCCGGGCTGGCCATTGGCAGAATAATCCGCCACAAGGTTTCTGCTTTGGTCGCGCCCAGTGCCAAGCTACCTTGACGTATCGCACTAGGAATACGAGACAAGCCCTCTTCTGTCGATACAATCACCACTGGCAGGGTTAAAATGGCCAAGGTTAAGGCAGACCAGAGTACACCTGGCGTACCAAAGGTAGGTGACGGCAGCGCTTCAGGATAGAACAGCTTATCCAGCGAGCCACCTAACATATAAACAAAGAAGCCAAGACCAAATACGCCATAAACAATGGATGGCACACCGGCAAGGTTAATAACCGCGATGCGGATCAGTTTGGTGACCGAGTTTTTACCCGCGTATTCATGCAGGTAAATCGCTGCTATTACGCCAAATGGGGTCACAATCACCGCCATCAGCATCACCATAAATACGGTACCAAAGATGGCAGGGAACACGCCGCCTTCGGTGTTGGCTTCCCGCGGGTCGTGGGAGACGAATTTCGCCACCTGCACCATCCAGCGCCATACTTTTTGCGGCCAATTCATCGCATTAGGATAAGCGACATCCAATACATATTGCATGTTGATATTGACCTGCTCACCGCGCATATCACGCACCACAATGGCGTCACGGCGCATCTGATCACGATAAGCAAACAGGTCTGTTTCATGCTGCTGGTACTCATTACGCAGTTCTGTGCGGCGAGCCTCAAACCCCGCCTTGGCTTCAGCTGTTAACTGCTCTTTCAGCTCCAGACCACGCTCTTCCAAACGGATACGTTCCAGCTCATAGTTGATCTTGCCGATCACGCCGTTTTGCAGATCCAACGCCTGATTATTCAGCATCACCGAGCGCTCGATACGAGCTTCCAGCTCTGTCGCTACGGATTTGGCAACCACGGGCTCGCCATTTTCCAATAGCTGCTCAGGGAAGCCATAGAAGTTGCCGTTCTTCGAGCGCTCAAACACAGCAATGCCTTTGGGCTCACGACGCTCAACAATGTTGGTTTCCAATATCCAGCGAAAGTCCAACTCAACAAACTCACGGTTACCTGTTTTTACTAGATAACGAGTCACAAACTCTTCATCGTAGCCTTCCAGCTTAACCCCAGCCTGACGCAGACGAGAGGCAGGCACCAGCTCCTGATCATGGATCTCACCAATCACAGTGGCGATTTCGCCGTTCGGTTGGCGCAAATCAAACTCATAGATGGTTGCAGGCCAGAAAAAAGTTAAACCGCGCCATGCAATCAACAACAATAAACCGATAACAGCGACCAGCGAGATACTGACTGCACCACCTGTCATCCAGATCCACGGGGAACCTGACTTTATCCAATTCTTCATCTTGGTCATTTCCCTTACATCGAGCTGTATTTTTCACGCAGCCGCTGGCGCACGAATTCAGATATGGTGTTGAAGATGAAGGTCAACACGAATAGTACAAACGCTGACAGGAACAGGATCCGGTAGTGAGAACTACCTACCTCTGCTTCTGGCATTTCTACCGCAATATTGGCAGAAAGCGTTCGCATGCCTTGGAAGATACTCCAATCCATCATTGGCGTATTACCTGTGGCCATCAGTACGATCATGGTTTCACCCACGGCACGGCCCAGTCCCATCATCACTGCCGAGAAGATCCCCGGACTTGCGGTTAATAGCACCACGCGAGTCAATGTCTGCCAGCGTGTGGCACCCAATGCCAATGAACCGTTGGACAGGTGTCCGGGCACACTGAACACAGCATCTTCGGCAATCGAGAAGATGGTAGGGATCACGGCAAAGCCCATCGCTAAACCAACCACTAACGCGTTACGTTGGTCGAAAGATATCCCTAGCTCATTAGTGATAAAGACACGGGCGTTACCTTCGAATAACAGATCTTCTAATCCAGGGCTAAGCGCGAACGCTGCCCAGCCGAAGAAGATAACCACAGGCACCAACATCGCCGCCTGCCAACCATCAGGCAAACGGTTAGTGATATCTTTAGGCAGCAGGTTAAACAGGTATGCCGACAATAGAATGCCAAACGGCACCAAGATGAGAATCGCCAAAATCCCCGGCAAGTTATCTTCGATATAGGGAGCTAACCAAAGCCCAGCCAGGAAGCCGAGAATAACCGTTGGCAACGCTTCCATGATCTCAACCGTTGGCTTAACCCAGGTACGCATACTTGGTGTCATGAAATAAGCGGTATAGATAGCACCAGCCAACGCAATAGGCACTGCAATTAACATGGCGTACAACGCCGCTTTAATTGTGCCGAAGGTTAATGGCATCAACGACAGTTTGGGTTCAAACTCATCACTGCCAGACGTTGATTGCCAAACATATTGCGGATCTGGGTAGCCTTCGTACCAGACTTTGGTCCACAACGCGCTGAAGGTGACTTCCGGATATTCGTTTTCAACATCGAAGAAGTAGATATCTCCATCATATTCCAGCAGTGCAGCATTATGGCGAGGCGCAAGCGTCAGTGCCTCTGCAGAACTGGCAGTAAAGTGCTGTTCAAACAGACGGCTCTGACCCGTGGTGTGGTAAATAGCAACATTGCCTGTGTCCGTGGTCACCATAAAGCCCTTACGGCCTTTCTCTGAGACAAACTCGGTCACCGCACCATCGGACTTAAAGCCGCGAATACGCTGGAACTTACGCCCCTGCTCGCCATTCACTTCAAACCACTGGCTGATATCGCCATTGTCGTAGCCGATTAACAAAGAGGAAGCACCCGTCAACAATCCCATAGTAGAGACATCAGACGCTTTACTGCGGAGGTCAATCACCTGCTTCAGCGTTGGCTTTGCCAAATTACGCAAATTCCACACCTCGATCCGATTATCACCACGGATAAACAGGTGGTTCTGATCCGGCGTTAACAGCATTTGCTGTACCGTATTCAGTTGCGAATCAATCTTGGCGTGACTAGGGGTCCACACCACTTCTTCGGTGAGGAAGTCTTCTTCAGCGCTAAAGGCTGCCAATACAATACGATGATCCGAGGTGCGACTGACCACACTGGCAGACTCATCGTCCAGTGCCACCGCCAGCTTTTCAATTGCTGCGCCCTGCGGATCAAACAGCAAAGGCGAGTCGCCAAGCGGATAGAACATCTCAGGCGTTAATACGCGCACATCATTCGGAAAAGAGGTACGAAATTGTGGTTTCACAATAACCCCCATCCCTGCTGCATCGGCATACGCCACCATCTCATCGCCCGTAGGCACAGCCGCAGAGGCGGTCATTGGCCCAGTCAACACGACCTGATGATGATAGATCTCGTCGCCTGCTTTTCTCTCACCCAGGTCTCGGGCAGCAAAAAACGCCACCTGACCATCGGCAGCAAAGCGATAGCCGATCTCGGCTTGCTCTTCGATGCCAAGAGAAACGACGTTCGCTTCAGTATTCACCTCGAACTTAAACTTCTGTTCCATGTCGACTGGCGTAAAGATCGGCAGTACCACATACAGCAGATAGAAAAAGATAAGCAATAACGCGACTAGCACCATCAAACCACCGCCAGTCACGCCAAAGCGCGCTAAATTGTCTTTAAACAGCCGACGTCGACTGCTCCGAAATATCGGCACCGAATTGGCAGCCATGGAAAACCTCACCCATAGTTTGATGGCGCAGAGTATATGACGTTTGTATTACAGTTTTGTTACTAACGCCTCTTACCCCTCCAAATTCATCAGAAAAATCTGAAGGACTAAAAAGGGATATATCTTTCTTCTTAAAATTTATTGAGTTACAACAAAGGAACAGACAAAGCCTTGCTGGACACCTCGCCTGTCTAAATCAATAATGAATGTTCAATATGTAAAAGAGATGACAAGATGAAACAACTGGTAATCACCCTGCTCGGCGTCGACCGTCCTGGAATTGTGGATAAGGTGTCAGACTTGGTTTTGCACCACGGTGGCAACTGGCAAGCCAGTAGTATGCGGCACTTGGCAGGCTTGTTTGCTGGGATCCTCGAAGTCACCATCGCCGATGACCAGGTCGATGCGCTGAAAAGCGAATTATCTAAACTGACGTCATTGCAAGTACAGGTCGCAGATGGCATCACCACAGAGAAACAAGAAAAGCGCATTCAGGTGATGGTGACCGCCAACGATCGCCCCGGCATCGTGCAGGATATCTCTAAAACCGTCAGCGGCTTGGGAGCCAACGTCTTAGTCTTAGAAACACGTTACGAGAGCGCGCCAAACTGGGGGCAACCACTGTTTAAGGCTGACACATTAGTCAGTTTGCCAGCAGGACTTGATGAAGAACAACTTACTGATGCATTAGAGGCGATCGCCGATGATCTGATGGTTGATATAGAAAGCTCTTAAGCAAACAGGATCTATATTTAGAGTAACTGGGTGGCTGTCATAAATATGTCATAGCTCTCAAAGATCATTGCGCGGTAGCAACGGTATCCGTACGGAAATAACTAGGAGTAACAATGAGCATCGATCATTTGTACGTCGAGAAAGAACTTAGCTGGTTAAGCTTCAACGAGCGGGTTCTGCAGGAAGCGGCGGATAAGTCGGTGCCGATTGTCGAGAGAGTGCGCTTTCTCGGCATTTTTTCCAATAATCTGGATGAATTTTTCCGCGTCAGGGTGGCCGATGTAAAACGCCGCCTGCTGATCAGTAAAGTCAGTAAAGGCGACGCCAACCCAACCCAACACCTGCTCACCAAGATCCAAACCAAAGTGCTCAAATTGCAGGAGGATTTTGATCTCATCTATACCGATGTGATTAAAGGGCTGGCGCGACATAATATTTTTCTGATCAATGAAGACCAACTGAGTGAACAACAGGGTCTTTGGCTGAAACAGTACTTTCGCGACAAGTTACTCCGTTATATCGCCCCCATTATTGTTGACCGTCGTACTGACTTGGCAAAGATCCTGAAAGATGATTTGACCTATCTGATCGCCGAGATGCGCAGCCCCGAGCAAGTAAAATACGCTGTGATCGAAATCCCTACCGATGACGCTCCACGGTTTGTGCAGATGCCACGAGAAAAAGGCAAAAAACGCAAAAACGTCATTTTGTTAGATAACATCATCCGCTATTGCCTAGACCAGATATTTGCGCCGTTTTTCCAGTACGAGACCTGCCACGCCTACTCGATGAAGATGACCCGAGATGCCGAGTATGGTCTGTCAGATGATATCGACCAATCTTTAATGGAGCAGATGTCTGAGGGCTTAAAGCAGCGCCTTACCGCTGAGCCAGTGCGCTTTGTCCATGACCGAGAGATGCCGGAATCGATGGTTGAACTGATTAAGTTTAAGCTCGGTATCTCCAACTTTGACTCAGTGATCCCCGGAGGTCGCTACCACAACTTCCGCGACTTCATTGGCTTTCCAAACATTGGCCGTAGTTATCTGGAACACCAGAAACTCCCGGCCGTTAACAGCCATGACTTTGACAGCCATATCACCGCTTTTGACGCCATCAAAGCAAAAGATATCCTGCTCTATTATCCGTACCACAAGTTCCGTTATGTCACCGAATTTCTGCGCCAGGCAGCAATCGACCCTGCGGTACGAGACATCAAGCTAAGTGTCTATCGTTTAGCCAAGCGCAGCCGTATCGTTAAGTCACTGATTGATGCAGCTGAAAATGGCAAAAAGGTCACGGTGATAGTTGAGCTCAAAGCGCGATTTGATGAAGAAGCCAATATTGAATGGGCCAAGGCGCTAACCGAGGCAGGGGTTAAAGTGGACTTTGGTGTGCCATCACTGAAATGTCACTCCAAACTATGTTTGGTGACGCGCAAAGAGGGTGATGAACTTGTCCGTTATGCCCATATTGGCACCGGCAACTTCCATGAAAAAACCGCAAAAATTTATACTGATTTCAGTCTATTTACTCGCAACAGAGAGATCACCGAAGAAGTAAAGAACGTCTTCGAATTTATCATTCATAGCTATAAGAGATTTAATTTCAAACACTTGGTGGTTTCCCCAACGGACAGCCGGAGTCGTATCTATCGCGCCATAGACCGCGAAATATCCTCGGCATCCAGAGGCTTAAAAGCGAGCATCTTCCTGAAAATTAATAATGTTGATGATAAAGGGATCATTGATCGCCTGTATAAAGCCAGTAGCGCAGGTGTCAAAGTCAGAATGATTGTGCGTGGCATGTGTGCGCTGATCCCAGGGATCCCTAACCTGAGCGAAAATATCGAGGTTATCTCAATAGTCGATCGCTTTTTGGAACATCCTCGGGTGGCCGTATTTGAAAATGAAGGCGAACCGGCCGTTTGGATCTCTTCTGCTGACTGGATGACACGAAATATTGATCGCCGCGTTGAAGTCGGTTGCCCTATTTATGATCCAGCATTGAAGCAACAGATCATCGATATTTTAAATATCCAATGGTCAGATACCACCAAAGCCAGGATCATAGATAAAGAGCAATCGAACCAATACAAGCCGCGGGGTAACCGCCGCAAGATCCGTTCACAAATAGCCACCTACGAATATTTGAAGGCGGTCGAACAAAATAAAGCAGGTGCTTAAATAAACTTGCCTTATGGCCGGGGGTAGATAATGCTAGCAAGAACAGGCTAGCCCGAGACAGCTAACGGTACGCGGTATGAAATATACAAAGCAGCCCAAAGATTCTCGCTCCCCCCTGGTTGATGCTCAGTTCGGCGTCGTACCTTTCGTTTTCGATCGTAATGAGTTGAAAGTTGTGCTCATTACCAGCCGCAGCAACAAAAAGAAGTGGCTCTTTCCCAAAGGCCATGACGAACCCCACCTGAGTCATAAAGAGGTTGCCCGTACCGAAGCCTATGAAGAGGCCGGCCTACTTGGCATCGTCGGGGCTAAGCGTCATGCAAAAAGCTTTTCACGGCTCACGGGTGGCAGGCAAAGACAGTTACAGTTCTATCCCATGGAAGTGACCATGTTACTGCGCAGCTGGCCAGAACAAGCACAACGCCAGCGTTGCATTGTCTCTATTCCAAAAGCATTGCAACTTGTGCAGTGTCGCCACCTCAAACAAATATTGCTGCGGATGGTCAACCAACTCCACACGCAGGAGCAAGCCAGCTAGTTATCAATGAACCAATATGATGGTTGCCAAGCCTAGGAAGGTAAAAAATCCACCCACATCGGTCAACGTGGTCACTAAAACTCCACCAGCCAACGCTGGATCAATTTTGAAGCGCTGCAACAGCATCGGCGTAAGCACCCCAGCTACTGCGGCAATAAACAGGTTCACCACCAACGCCATCGCGATCACCCAGCTCAGCGCGGCATGTTCAAACCAGAACCAGGCAATGACTCCGACCAAGACAGAGAACAGTACGCCATTCAGCAGCCCCGCCCTCACCTCCCGGGAAAACAGCCAGCCGATATTACCACGATTGATCTGCCCCAGTACTTGGGCGCGGATCATTATGGCCAATGACTGATTACCTGCTATCCCTCCCATGCTGGCAACAATGGGTTGCAGTACCGCTAGGGCGACAAACTGTTCTATCGTCGCTTCAAATAGACCGATCACCGCCGCTGCCATAAATGCCGCCACCAGATTGATCGACAGCCAAACGGCTCGCCGGCGCTGAGTCTTCATCACTGGCGCAAAGGTATCCTGCTCCGCGTCCATGCCAGCGCGTTCCATAATATGGTTCTCTGCCTCGTCACGATACAGATCAACAATATCATCAACCGTGATCCGACCAAGCAAGCAGCCGTCACCATCCACCACGGGAGCAGATACCAGATCCCGCTTTTCGAACAGTAATGCCACTTTCATGCTTGCCATGTCGACATTAATAGAGACCGGCTCCTCATCCATTAGGGCTTTTATTTCGGTACTGGGATCTGCGGTTAATAGGGAGTTTACGGAGACGCTGCCAAGCAGCCTATCATCTGTATTAACCACCAACAGACTATCGAATATCTGTGGTAGAGCAGGCAGCTGGCGGAAGTAACGCAATGCGGTTTTTACCGTGACATGGGGGCGAACTGACACGGTATCCGTGTTCATTAAACCACCCGCCACATCATCACTGTATCCGAGGACTCGCTCAACGCGTTGGCGATCCTGCGCGCGCATGGAGTGCAGTACCTGAGCCGTTAATGTAGCGGGCAGCTGTTGCAAGATATCAGCGATATCGTCGGTATCGAGATCGGCGGTTACTTCTGCCAACTCCTTCGGTGCCATGTTTTCCAAAAAGTCGCCGGCAACATCTTCAGCCAGCTCAGACAACACTTCACCACGATGCTTTTCTTTAAGCAGCTTCCAGATCACCTGGCGCTCTTGCGGTGTACTGGCTTCGATCAGATCCGCAATATCAGCAGGGGGCAGGCTAAAATTGAGCAGGTAGCGCACGTTACTCAGTGAACCGCTATCAAGCCCCGCTTCGACAATACCCACGTCACGGGCGATTTGGGCTTCTCTGGTCACCTTGTCGCTCATAATACTCCTCCCCTTACCGCGCTAACTAGTCGACTCGCACCCAATGGATAAACACACTGGCCACAACTCAGTTAATAGAAGACCACTATTCGCAGCGGAGGTTGCATCAACCGCAGCAAAATATCTCAGGCACTGTTACCTGTGCTTTAACAATAAGATACAGCCACGCTAACCGTGAAATTAATGACCAACTTGTGACGCTGGTAGGGCAAATAAAAAACCCCGGCAGAAGCCAGGGTTTGTTTGCAAAGCAGTGGTAAGCGATTACAGATCGATGCCCAGTGCTTTCAGGTCGGCCATCACAACCTTGTTAGGCAGTGGGATATAACCATCTTTCTCTACGATTTCCTGACCCGTCTGTGACAGAACCATCTTCAAGAACTCACGCTCCATTGGAGGCAAAGGCTGATTCGGGTGCTTGTTCACGTACACATAAAGGTAGCGAGACAGTGGGTACTTACCATTCGCTGCATTAGCGATGTCGGCAGGAATGAAGTTAACGCCATCCTTAGACAGTGGCACTGCACGTACACCAGAAGTCATGTAACCGATACCTGAGTAACCTACCGCGTTCAATGAAGCGGAAATAGACTGAACAACAGACGCTGAACCAGGCTGCTCATTCACAGAGTTACGGAAGTCACCTTTACACAGGGCTTTTTTCTTGAAGTAACCGTATGTACCAGACACTGAGTTACGACCATATAACTGAACATCTTTCTTGCTCCAGTCACCAGTCAGGCCCAAGTCGCCCCAAGAGTTAACGTCAGTGACTTCGCCACACTTACGAGTGCTAGAGAAGATGGCATCAACCTGTTGGATAGTCAGCCCTTTGATAGGGTTGTCTTTGTGTACGAAAACAGCCAAAGCATCGATAGCAACACGAACAGCCGTTGGCTTGTAGCCATGACGTTTTTCAAATGCTGCGATCTCTTTGTCTTTCATCTTACGGCTCATTGGGCCGAAGCTTGAAGTGCCTTCAGTCAGTGCTGGTGGCGCAGTAGAAGAACCCGCCGCCTGGATCTGAATGTTTACGTTTGGATAATCGCGCTTAAACTCTTCAGCCCAAAAGGTCATCATATTGGCCAGCGTATCTGAGCCGACTGTTGACAAGTTGCCAGAGATACCAGAAGTCTTCTGATACTTAGGCAGTTCGGCGTCTAGTGCAGCCACGTTTGCAGAAAATGCGGTTGCTACCGTCAAACCGATAGCGCCAACCAGATGTTTCAGTTTCATTGTGTACTCCGTTTATGGGTCGTCCCAAGCTCTAATCGCGCTCAAGTATCTGGCGCTCTGATGACAACTCTATGACTGCAAGGTTACGCTTTTATGACAGGCACTAACTTTCGTTAGCTTGTTCGGAAATACGTCGGCTATCGAGCAGGTGAGAAGGGATCTCAAAGCTAAAACAGCTGCCTTTACCCACGGTTGAACGGATTTTCAATTCGCTTTGATGGTTACCAAGTGCATGTTTAACAATGGAAAGTCCTAAGCCTGAGCCACCAGTATCGCGCGATCTGGCTTTATCGACACGGTAAAAACGCTCAGTGAGTCGCAATAAATGCTCAGGTTCGATGCCATCGCCGTCGTCTTTAACTGAAAACAGTGCGCCGGCTGCCACCTTTTTCCATACCACCTCTATATGCCTACCAGCCGGGGTATATTTAACGGCATTGAAGATCAAGTTGGAAAAGGCACTGCGCATCTGCCTCGGCTCACCAAACATATCAATGCCCGGCGTTACATCAAAAGTCACCTGCAACTGTTTGTCGCGATATACAGCGTCGACCTCCTGCTCAACAATAGCGAGCAATTGGCTAACGTCGATACGCTGACTGCCCTTTGACTGCCGAGCAGACTCTAAACTTGAAAGCTCTGTTAATTGTGACACCAAACTGTCCATCCGGTCTGTTTGAGAGACCAACATACGATGCACCTGCTGCCACATCGCAGGATCCATCTGCGATGGGTCTGACAACATCTCCAAATAACCTTTAACCACGGTCAGCGGTGTGCGCAGTTCGTGGGAAACATTAGCCACAAAATCCCGCCGCATATTTTCCAAGCGCACCAACAAAGTAATATCGCGGATCACTAACAGCCGTTGATGATCACCGTAGGGCATCAAGCGCATCTCTAATTGACGCTGGGTATCAATGGGGGATGTGAGAATAAGCGGTTCTTTGTCATTTCTTGCCCGAATAAAATGACCAAACTCTGGTGACCGTACTAGGTTATCGATCCGCTGCCCGCGATCTTCCGGCCAACGCAAGCCAAGTAGCTCATGGGCCTGAGTATTAGACCAAAGGATCACATGATGTTGGCCAATCAGCATAACCGCATCAGGCAACGCCTCGGCACCTTCGCGAAAGCGGCGAACTAACTCGCCCAATTGGCTGCGGCGCTGTTGATTGCGCATCTGCAGTTTATAGATACCATCAAACACTGGACGCCAACTACCAGAGCCTTCGGGAGGGGCAAAACGACGGCTTTGCCAGAGGTAATGGCGTAAACGATTAAGATTAAGGTAGTGCCAAACAAGTAGCGCAATAGAAGCAACGAGCAACAGCTCGATAAGTAGGCCGGTAAGCAAGCCCAGTAAAATAACCCCAGCGTAAAAAAGTGACAGCGTGCTTATCAGGCGTGCTGCTTTATAGCGATTATCCATTCAGCCATTACAACTAAATACGGGTGGAGAAACGGTAGCCAGCTCCACGAACAGTTTGGATAAGCTTATCATGTCCGGACAACTCGATCGCTTTTCGTAAACGCCTAATATGAACATCAACGGTGCGGTCTTCAACATAAATATTCGTTCCCCAGACATTATCTAATAGCTGCTCCCGGCTATAGACTCGCTCTGGATGGGTCATAAAGAAGTGCAACAGCTTAAATTCTGTCGGTCCCATATCCAAGCTATCATCATCAACCGTGACACGATGACTGACCGGATCCAAACGCAATCCATGTACTTCAATCACATCATCTAAGCTGGTGGGGTTAACGCGGCGAATAACCGCCTTGATGCGCGCCATTAACTCTTTCGGCGAAAAGGGCTTAGTGACAAAATCATCGGCCCCCACTTCTAAGCCGCGCACTTTATCTTCCTCTTCACCACGAGCGGTAAGCATGATGATCGGGATCTGGCGGGTAATATCGTCACGTTTAAGCTGCTTGGCAAGCTGAATGCCACTGCCACCAGGCAACATCCAGTCAAGGAGGATGAGATCAGGATAGGGTTCGGTTAAACGTGAAAGTGCAGAATCGAAATCTTCTGCTTCCACCACCTGGTAGCCATGCTGATCCAATACGAAAGACAACATCTCACGAATAGGTGCTTCATCTTCTACCACCAGAATGCGCCTTGCCATTAACCTTCCTCTCTTGTCCACTGAGCGTTTCAAGTTCATCCCTGCACGCCAGCTATTTCATTAACACCCTACTCAAAACGTAGAGGTGTCGCTCTAATGAAAGATTATCAGGCTAATAGATTTCACTTTTATGACAAATGTTAATAAGTCACAAAACTAACGGTGACGCAGTAGATAAATTGCTGTTAGCTGCCTAATTCGGCAATCAAAGCTGCCAGCGCGGCAGTAATAAGTCCTGCCGCCGCGCCTGCCGATAAGCTACTCCCCTTGTTTTCGCGGGGAGGTTCATCGCTCTTTTTCGCCACCAAATCAGGATCGGCACCGGATTGCCCAGTAGACGATACCGTTGGCCAACGCACCAGATGAGACTTTACCAACTCATCGAGAATGCCGTGAAGGGCAACAGCCATGGATTAAAATTTATGGATCATTCCCAAAGCAAGGTAGCTGGCATCGTCATTCTGCACGGCCGTGTCACGGTAGCTGCTCTCTGGTTTTTCATTAATGGTGTACCAAAGATACGCTGACGTTGTCTTATTGAAACTATAGTCAACGCCTATACTACTGCCGCTTTGGAAGCCTAGTTTATTACCGTCTTCATCTTTTCGCTTGGTGTAGCCAATTTTATAAAGATCGGAGGCCATATACTGAGCCTTAAACGTCCAAGCTTCCATCAAATAAGCAACATTGACCATATAACCTGATTCATCATCATTGCTCTCACTGTCTTCGGTGTTTTGCCACATTGCACCAAATTGCCAATCACCCAGTGCAGCGCGCCCTACCAGCACAGTATTGCTATAACCGGCAACCCCATCCTCATAGGCAACAGCCCCCCACAGCGGCTGCTTTTTAAGCGATTTATCGCCATAGAACAGCGCGAGGTTATAACCTTCATCACCGTCCTCTTTGTCTTTCTGCTTGCTGTTGTCGCCCATAATAACGGTGGCACCCAGCTGCAGCTGATTCCAAATCGGAGATTTCCAGGTGATGTTGTCACCTAACCGGTTATCACCGGCAAACAGGTACTTGATATCACCTTCAACATCGCCGAACTGATCGGCACCGTTGTTGGCTTCTTTGAAAATGGTGTTGCGACGCCCAATCATCACGTCACCCGCCGGCGTCGACAAGCCGACGTACTGATCCCGTGAATCCAACGCGTCACCCTCGTCATCATCAATATTGACCTGGAATTCAAGCTTATAGAAAACACCCCAGCCATCAGCCAGTTCACTGTCGCCCTTAAGGCCAAAACGAGAAGCATAACTGGCGACTTCAGAGTAACTACCACGGGCGGTGGTGCCATCATCGCTCTGTTGCACCGCTAAATTTAACTTACCGTAAAGCGTTGGTGCCGCTTGGCTGATTGGTGTCGCAGCCAAAAGTAGCAGCGCAGGTAACAGGCGTATGGCCATGGGAACTCCCTCATCAAATCAAATAACAATATTTCGAGGGATAGTAACAAAAACGTCACATAGCCAATTGACCTGTAACAGTTTCCAGAGGGAGTCAGCTTTTGGAATGCAAAAACGGGAGCCAATGGCTCCCGTTTCTTTCTTTAAATCCGTCTAAAGCAGGATTTAGAATTTGTGCTCAAGGCCGATGCCGAAGTAAGACTCGTCATCTTCCATATCGCCGCCAGCATTTTCATACTCGGCGTCATCCCAATCACGCATCGTGTAGTAAGCGTATACTTTGGTTGGTTTGCCCAGCTTATAGTCAGCGCCGACACTGATAGCAGAAGCGTCGTTGCCTTCTGAGTATTTACCCGCGCCGTCAGCATCTTCCATCGTCTGGTATTGCGCTTTCAGTGTCCAAGCATCGATGGTGTAAGCAGCGCTCAGCATGAAGCCGGTCTGGTCTTCGCCGTTGCCACCCCAATCTTTATCTTGCTCTTGGTTTTGCACAATAAAGCCTAACTTCAAGTCTTCCCACTTGTAGCCAACGGTTGCACGGATGATGTCCCAGCCGCCATCGACTTGAGAGTCCATTGCCAAACCAGCATACAGGTCAGATTTTTTCAGCTTCTTATCGCCATACGTGATAGCAGAAGAGAAACCAAAGTTAGTGTCGCCGTTATCATCTTCCTGAGCACTGTTGTCTTCAGAAACAACGGTGAAACCTAACTGGAAATCATTAAACTTAGGTGTCTTATAGGAGATTGTGTCGCCTTCACGGTTTTCACCTTGGAACAAGGTTTTAATATCACCTTCAAGGTCACCGAAAACATCCACTTTGCCCTGCGACTGCTTGAGCATGGTATCGTTACGGCCAATCACAGCTTCACCGAAGAAACCTTTCAAGCCAACGTACTGGTTACGTGACTTAAGGTTGTCATCACTACTATTACCTGCGTTGTCGTCTGTCAGGTTAATCTGGAATTCGTACTTATAGATGGCCTGCAGGTCATCCATCAACTCAACGCCGCCCTTGATACCGAAACGTGATGCGTTGCTCTTAACTTCCATTTCAGAACCGTCAGTGCCTTTATCGTCTGCAGCTTGAATGGAAACGTTAGCTTTACCATAAACGGTGACCGGAGCAACCGCGAATGCCGGAGCGGCAAACGCCATGGTCAAAGAAGCGGCAACAACAGTTTTCGCGAAGTGCTTCATCGTAACTATCCCTTATAAAAAATTTGTTGGTTTCTCAAATTCCGAAAGCTCTTATCAAAGCCTTGGCTTCGGATGCGACAGAGTTTGTCAGGCAATTGTGACAGTTTGATGTCAGTCGTCACCATTTTGTTAAAACTAGTCAAGACAAATTAACGCGGTATAAATAAATTCATTTTTATGACTAATATCAAAACATTACTTTTATTGAATGCTGAATTGGGCAGGATAATTCTGTCGCCATCGGAGCAATAAATGACGGCTTGTTGCAAATTGAGAATGGTCACACGAGCAATAGCGCTGATAGGGGAACCGTTAGGCTGTATTGTCCTCGTTCGGGATAAAAGGCTGCAAGGGTTTGATCAACTAGCTGTTTTTAACATTCTTCCCTTGGCGAAACAGAGAATATTATCCACAATTGATTAAATAAGATACGAGGACTCGTTTTCATTACTTTGGGCGATGGATGTAGCCATGCAGATCAACAGTCTTTCCCGAAAACTTCTGCACCAAGTGCTTTCGATCTACTTCGTGTTAACTTTCTTGGTGACCTGCGGCCAGGTCGCCGTTGAATACTTCAATACCAAATCCTATATCACGGGCGAGCTGGAAACGATCCAAAAAACCTTTAGCGCCAGTTTGACCCGGGCGATCTGGGAACTGAACGTACAGCAAGCTCGCACTATCGCAGAGGGCCTTGTTGCTATGCCAATGATCGAAGGCGTCGTGATAAGAGACGAAAGCGGAAAAGCGATGATTGAGATCGGCAGGCAACTAACAGCAAACGCGTTACCGCTCGCCGAACAACTGACTGCACCACAATTACAACAAGGCAGCCATGGGCTATTTGGCTTTACTTTCCCCCTTGTTTTTGAATTTTCAGGCCGTGCCACCCTGCTCGGAGATGTCACCATATACTCCAGCCGAGATGTGGTGATAGATCGAATTAAGGTCAGCCTTATCTTTCTGGTCGGCAACGCCCTGATAAAAACCCTTTTCTTAATATTCCTTGTCATGATGGTGTTTAATCGTCTTTTGACTCAACCTCTCTCCGAGCTGACTCAACAGATCAGCGATTTGGACTTAGAAGATATTGGTGCCGCTAAAGTAAAACTCAGTGGTGATGAAAAAAATGAACTGACCCTGTTAGAGGGCAGTTTCAATCAGATGATTGACCAACTTGCGGAATACAAAGAAGGGCTGGATTCGACGCAGAAAGAGCTAATCGACGCCAACCGGCAATTAGATGAACAAAATCTAAGGTTGGAACAAGATGTCGCCAAAAAAACCTCCACACTAAGCCGCACTTTAGTTGAAGTTGACCGGCAAAAAAGTGAATTGGAACAGCATCAAGCTGCGCTGAAACTGCAACAAGAGGAGCTGGCCGTTTCATTACAAGAGCTAAAAGCAACCCAGGCCCAGCTGGTTGAATCAGAAAAAATGGCATCATTGGGTGGGTTAGTGGCAGGAGTCGCACACGAAATTAACACCCCTATTGGAGTGGGAGTTACCGCAGCATCCTACCTAGACGACAGAGTTAAAGAGCTACAACAGCGTTTTAGCGACAAAACCTTAACACAAAGCAATCTAGCCGAATTTTTGACCGACGCTCAACAAAGCACGCAGCTGCTCTCAACCAATCTCAACCGCGCAGCAGAACTGATCGCCAGCTTTAAACAGGTAGCTGTCGACCAAACCAGCGAGCTGATCCGGGATCTCAATCTAAAAAGCTATATCAACGAGGTTATAAAGTCACTGCAGCCCAAACTGAAACGGCAAGCGCCCCGTTTTCATATCAATTGTCCAGAAACCCTTGTGCTTCATTGCCGCGCGGGTGCGCTGTCACAGGTATTTACCAACCTCATCATGAATACTCTGATCCATGGATTCAATGACACTGGCAGCGGTGATATTTTTATCGATATCGCCATGGTCGATGGGCAGGTACAAATTATCTATCGCGATTCAGGTACTGGCGTATCTCAGGAAAGCCTTCGCAAGCTATTCGATCCCTTCTTTACTACGCGTCGAGGACACGGCGGCAGTGGTTTGGGCACCCATATTCTTTATAACCTTATTACGCAATCGCTAAAGGGAAGCGTTCAGGCCACCAGCCCTCAGGGAGAAGGGCTAAGCTATACCATCACCCTCCCTATCAGCAGTGAATAGCCAACTATTGAGAATCAGCGAAAAGTTACCCGCTGTGGTGAACGATTTTTGATAGGTATACGGGAAAGGAGGCTCGATTGCATTATGCGTCATAGAAGTAGATCTGCTACCTATATCCAGCGGCATCGCAATTCAATGAGGTACGCCGATACGCACGCGGAATAAACAAGTGGGCTAACAAACAGCTATTTTTGCCCCACCCCTCAAACTGAGTCGTTTCACCTTGATGTAACGAATGAACAGTTTGAACACCGCTTTAAAACATAACGAGTTCCAACTGCCGCGGTAGACAGTTCAAGCAACCGAAATGATGTAGGTAAAGACACTGTTCAATTAGCAAAATAGACAACTAATGTAACAGTTTGTAGCTAGCACAGAGGCTTGCAATCGGTCACACTAGATTTAGATAGATTTATTCAGGAGAACGCTGATGCGTAAAATTCTCATTGTTGGTATGGCCACCTTGGTCACTTTCTTAGCGGGGTGTGCACCAAGCTCACAAACCGGTACCAGTTACAACCGAGAAGAAGCACGAAAAGTGCAACAGGTTCGCGTTGGTCAAGTCCTCGATGTTCAAGTGGTGAATATTGAAGGCACTAAATCAGGTGCGGGTGGCTTAGCCGGTGCAGCCGTGGGTGGTATCGCAGGTTCATCTGTTGGCGGTGGCAAAGGCAGTGATATCGCCGCTGTCGTCGGGGCAGTCGTTGGCGCAACCGTTGGCGCAATGGCGGAGGAATCATTAACCGCCAAGCAGGGGCATGAATACACCATACGTTTAGAGAGTGGCGATATTATCTCTGTGGTACAGGCATTTGACCCTGAAAAACCTGACGCTGTGGCATCCGGCGACTGGGTAAAGATATTGCAACAAGGCAGCTCTACCCGCGTCAATAAACTCGAGAACTACAGCAACTTCAAAGCCGACGGTTCGGGTGGCGGAGGCACCGCAGGCGGTTCAACCGGCGGAGGCACACCAACAACAGGTGACGATGCTGGGGGTGGCGATATCGGCGGCTCAAATCAAGATGCTAATAGCAGCACCACAGAGAAAGCATCAAACAACGGTTAAGCAAATTTGTTATCATGCGGCAGCATTGACTGCCGCATGAGAAACCAATAATGGCTCTAAAATACAAAACCATTCCTGTCACCCAATTCGCCCAAAACTGCACGCTACTCTGGTGCACCGATACCATGCAAGCAGCCCTCATTGACCCCGGTGGCGATGTACATCGTCTGTTAGAAGCAGTTAAAAACGAACATCTGACACTAAGCAAGGTATTGCTGACGCATGCCCATATCGATCATATTGGTGGCACTGCAACATTGACTCAAACCAGCGGTCTTCCCATTGAAGGCCCTCACCTGGATGACAAGTTCTGGATCGATTCACTACCGCAACAAAGTCAGATGTTTGGCTTTGCCAAGGTTGATACATTCGAGCCCAATAGATGGTTGGACGATGGTGACACCGTCACCGTCGGCAATGAAACCTTAAAAGTCCTGCACTGCCCAGGGCATACACCGGGACATATCGTTTTTTACCATGAGCCTAGCGCCACCGCTTGGGTCGGTGATGTGTTATTTCGTGGCAGCATTGGCAGAACTGATTTTCCGAAAGGGGATCTTCCGACCCTCCTCGCCTCAATTAAACAAAAGCTGTTGCCCTTGGGTGATGATATCCGTTTTGTTCCCGGTCATGGGCCTGAATCAACCTTTGGCGAAGAACGCCGGACAAATCAATTTGTGCGAGGCTGAGCCTTGCTGAACTGGCATTGCTGTGGCTCAATAAGCCCCGTTTTTTAATACAAGCCTTTCTGAATTGGAATAACTATGTGGTTTAAAAACCTGCGTATATATCGATTCAGCCGCCCTTGCGAGCTGAATGAAGAATCACTGGAAACAGCCCTGGCCGAATTTGCCTTCACTCCATGTGGCAGCCAGGACCGGCAACAGTTAGGCTGGGTTGCGCCTTTAGGCCGTCACGGTCAAACCCTACTGCACGCTGCCAGCGGTAACCTGTTGCTATGTATGCGCCGGGAAGAACGCGTACTGCCGTCTGCGGTCGTCAAAGAAGCACTGGATAGCAAAGTCGCCGAAATAGAGGAAGCACAAGGACGCCCAGTCCCACGCAAAGAGCAGCAGACACTCAAAGAAGAGATTGAGATGCAACTGCTGCCCCGCGCCTTTACTCGGAGTCAAAAGACGTTTGCCTATGTCTCACCGCAAGAGAATCTACTGATTGTCGACGCCTCCAGTGCCGGTAAAGCCGATGAACTGGTATCGCTTCTGCGTAAGACGGTCGGCTCATTGCCCGTAGTCCCTCTAGCCAGCAATACCAATCCCGCCGCCTGCATGACAGATTGGGTGAAAAATGGCCCGATGCCAACAGGCTTTAGCCTGCTTGAAGAAGCAGAGCTGAGAGATACCCAGGAAGATGGCGGGGTTATCCGCTGTAAGCAACAAGATCTAACCAGCGACGAGATATTCGCTCATCTCGAAGCGGGCAAGATGGTCACTAAGTTAGCTGTCGATTGGCGCGAACGCCTGACTTGCCTGCTAGAGCAAGAGTTAGTGATAAAACGACTCAAGTTCAATGACCTATTGCGAGAAGAGAGCGGCAACAGCGACGATGTAGATGCTGCAGCTAAATTTGATGCCGACTTCTTATTAATGTGTGGGGAACTGGCGAACTTTATTCCTGAGTTACTGGAAGCACTGGGTGGCGAACAAAGCGACGACACCGAATAGTCATAACGCCCTGCGTTAGACAATAAAAAACGCGCTGAACAGCGCGTTTTTTATTGTCACCAAGAACAGGAGTTAAGCGCTAAACGCTTCCTGTGTTTCAGCAAAACGCTCTTTAAACTCGTCAGTATCAAATAGTTCTAGCGATTCGATCACCCCTTTTTCCAAATAGGGCTGTAACAAATCGACCTGCGCTTTCCCCTGCCCTAACAAGCCAGCATAAACTGCGCCTATACGGATAAAGTCTATATAATCAACGCTCTTCGGCTCGTAATCATCCGCATTCCATTTGGCAATAGCGATGGCGAATGACTTATCAAAGTCCCACTTCTTAATGATGGCGACACCGATGTGCTTAGTTAACTTACGGATCGCCTGATCGAGAAAACCACGGTTCGCTAAATCGGAAGCGTTTTTCTCCGCTTCCGCCAAGATAGGCAAAATACCAATATTGTGGACAAGCCCCATCAGACAGAGAGTATCGCTCTCCAATGCCGTGCCCGGGTGCTTAAGCTTATAAGCGGCGAAGATAGCACCGGCGGCACTGGCGACATCAACCGAGTCACACCAAGCGCGATCAAAGTAATCAAACACCACGTCGTTCTGACAAATAAACATCTGCTTCATCGCCATCGATGTTGCAGTATTCTTCACCTGCTCCAAACCAATGCGATTCACCGCAGCATTTAGATTCGTTACTTTCACCGCTCGTGCATAAAACGCACTGTTAGCAATACGGATCATGCTTGCAGTTAACGCAGGATCTTTAGCGATCTCATCTGTAATGCTGTGTAAGCTCGCTTCAGGGTTATCAACCGCATCACGCACACGCAACGCGATCTCTGGTAGAGTCGGTAGCACCAGTGCGTCAGTTTTAATCTGCTCAAGCAGGTTGTCTAACAAAGTATTTTCGGACGACATATATAGTTCTCGAAATTCAGAAACTTAGCTAAGGAATGAAGATATACCTTAGTACTATTCAAAAGCTGTTTTTATTTCACGGAAACGGGTCATGAACATCTCATGTTCAAACGGCGACTCACCCTCTTGGAAAATTCCTTTTTCAGCCGTCAGTTGCAGAATATTCTCCACTAACTTCTCATCCTTCGAAACCTTGGCATAGATTGCACCAACCCGCACGAAATCCAAATAGGAAATAGCGGTTGGCTGAACAGACATATCACGCCAATCACGTACTAACTGAGCAAACTCTTCACCAAAGCCCCATTTTTTCATGATAGCGCCACCAATTCTGGCACCGAATCGAGCAATAGCACGATCTAAGAAGGTAGGATTAGCAAAAACGTCATCATGACGCTGCGCTTCAGCTAAGATCGGCAACACCCCGATATTATGAATGAGTCCCATCAGCGTCAGAGTATCAGCCGACACAGTGCTACTACGATGGTCTTCACGATAGTTCGCAAACACCGCCGTTGAAGCCGCAGCGACATCGACAGCTTGATGCCACGCTCGCTCAATATAAATACGAACAATGTCATTTTTGCAGACAAACAACTGTTCCAGCGCCATGGCAATGGCAATGTTCTTAATCGCCCGCATGCCTATGCGATGCAGAGCCGCATTCAACGTCGACACATTAGCCGCTCGCGCATAATGTGCGGTGTTAGCAATACGGATAAGGCGTAAACTTAGCGCAGGATCTTTACTCACCACATCGACTATCTGAGCCAATGTACTGTCAGGGTCATCAACAGCATCACGCACCTGAATAGCCACTTCAGGCAATGAAGGTAACACCAATTCGTCATTTTCCAGCTGGGCTTCCAATATGTGAAACAGGGCTTCTTCTGCGGACATTCAAAGGTTCTCTATTCTTATTGAAACTGTTAGCCAAAGCTGATTTTGGCGCATGTTAACACAGCGATGACATCTGGGTTCGGGAGCTAATTCACAGGATATGAAGGTGGTGATTATTTAACCAGCCGAGTTGCTGAAAATGCGCCTTAGGTGTAGAATTCGCCGCCCTAAACCGGTCATCACACGAGTTATTGCGCCCATGTTCGTTCCAGAATTACTCTCCCCCGCAGGCAGCCTTAAAAACATGCGCTACGCCTTCGCCTATGGTGCAGATGCGGTTTATGCAGGGCAACCCAGATATAGCTTGCGAGTTCGCAACAACGAGTTCGATCTTCCAACTCTGAAGCAAGGGATCGATGAAGCGCACGCGCTTGGCAAGAAGCTCTATGTTGTGTGCAACATCTCTCCCCATAACAGTAAGCTGAAGACCTTCATTAAAGATGTCGGCGAAGTCGTCGCACTAAAGCCTGATGCACTGATCATGTCAGATCCAGGCTTGATCATGATGGTGCGGGAGAACTTTCCCGACATGCCGATCCACTTGTCGGTGCAAGCCAATGCGGTGAACTATGCCACCGTTAAATTCTGGCAAAGCCAAGGGATTGAGCGCGTCATTCTGTCCCGTGAACTCTCCCTCGATGAGATCGAAGAGATCCGTCAACATGTGCCAGATATGGAGTTAGAAGTCTTTGTTCATGGCGCACTATGTATGGCTTATTCTGGCCGCTGTCTGTTGTCTGGTTACATCAACAAACGGGATCCCAATCAAGGTACCTGTACCAACGCCTGTCGCTGGAAATACGATGCCCACGAAGCGAAGGAAACAGAAACCGGTGATGTTGTCGCCGTAGATCCAAAAGAAGCACAACGTCAGCAAGAGGCTATTGCAGTGCAGGAAATCACCGCACAGCAAGCTGACGCAACATTAGGTGAAGGCCCAGCCAGCAGCGAAATATTCCTGCTACAAGAAGAGATGCGTCCAGGCGAATATATGCCAGCGTTTGAAGATGAGCATGGCACCTACATCATGAACTCGAAAGATCTTCGTGCCATTGAGCATGTCGAACGACTAACCAAGATGGGTGTACATTCGCTAAAAATCGAAGGACGTACCAAAAGCTTCTATTATGTTGCCCGTACTGCTCAGCTCTATCGTAAGGCAATCGACGACGCTGTTGCTGGCAAGCCGTTCGATCCCAATCTGATGACGAGTCTGGAACATCTGGCTCACCGCGGCTATACACCAGGCTTTCTTCAACGTCATCGCCACGGTGCAACGCAGAACTACGAGTACGGTCATTCAGTCAGTACAACTCAACAGTTTGTTGGTGAGATAACCGGCCGCGACGCAGAAACAGGCTTAGTCGAAGTCGAAGTCAAAAATAAGTTTGAGATCGGCCATAGCATAGAGCTGATGACACCTGAGGGTAACCTGACCTTCACACTGGAAGAGATGCAAAATGCGAAAGGTGAGGCGATGAGCGTTGCACCTGGCTCAGGATATACCGTCTACCTGCCGATCCCCGAAGAGATAGATGTTAGCTTCGGGATCCTGATGCGCAACTTGCAAGAGAGCGAAAACACCCGCCAACCTTTCGCTCAGGCAACTTAATACGGCAACAAGAACACTTGCAGCACTTAAATCAGCAAGCGCGCTAAATAGTTAGCGCGCTAACAACCGCACTCCTATTCTTATTCATATCAAACTAGCAGCCAATACTCTCAGCAGCGGTTTCTCAGCACTCTCCACACCGTACTCACTTTTCTTTGCCTTATATTGCTCCGCCAAGTCCCTTACCTAGCGACTCTAAATTACTTATTTGTTTTAAAAATCAACAATATTTAGAGAAATACAGAAAAATTGTTCTAACCTTATATTTACGAACATTTGTGTAGGCATTAGCACAAGGAAAGAGGTCGTGGCTAGAAAACTCAAAAACAGGAATTGTCTCAGTCAGCGGTGGTGTTATTTCATTGCTTTATTTGGCTTAGGAAGCTTGCTACAGGGCTGTAGCGATAACGCTCCACGACCAGCCCCACCTCCCCATGAAGTCAAAGTTATCAGTGTCACCACCAAGACCGTACCATTCAAGATCCCCCGCCTAGCACAGATAGAAAGTTCGAGGGAAGTCGCTGTTGTGGCACGGGTATCAGGCTTTCTCGATAAGATAAATTATGACGAGGGAACACTCATAAAAGAGGGTGACGTCATGTTCGAAATGGACAAACGCCCTTTCATTAGCCTGCTGAATGCCGCTAAAGGTGAGCTAGAGGCGGCCAAAGCCAGACTCTGGACAGCTGAAGCCAATTTGAAACGGATCCAGCCACTGGCAGAAGCCGATGCCATGAGCCAGAGTGACCTAGATACAGCGATTGGCGAACAGCAAGCCGCAAAAGCTGCCGTGTTTGCCGCCAAAGCTAACGTCACTAGCGCAGATTTAGATTTGAGCTATGCCACCATCAAAGCACCGGCAACCGGACTCACTGGCGCAGCCGAACAAAGAGAAGGGGCATATCTAAGTTCTGTCAGCGAGTCAGCAAACCTCTCCTACGTGGCACAACTAGATCCTATCTGGGTTAACTTTGCCATCTCTCAAAACGAGATGGAAGACTACCAAAGACAACAAGATGAAGGCCTCATCACCACCCCAACCGGTAAGAAATTCAGCTTCGAAATCGTCATGGCTGATGGTTCAATTTTCCCTCACACTGGTTACCTAGATTTTGCCTCGCCAATTTACGACTCAAAGACCGGTACCGTTGAAGTGAGAGCGGTCGTTCCCAATCCTGACTTTCATTTACGTCCCGGAATGTTCGTTTCGGCAAATCTACTCGGTGCCATACGTCCTAACGCTATCGTCGTACCACAACAAGCTGTACAGCAAAGCGCTAAGGGACAAGCCGTTTTATTGGTCAATGATCAAAGTTTGGTCGAGGAGCGACCTATTACCACAGGTGAATGGGTAGGTGATGGTTGGATCGTAGAGAACGGCCTCAACGAAGGTGACAGTCTTATCGTTGATGGTTTTAAAGCTATTCGTCCCGGGATGCCAGTCAAAGCTCTCCACTACATCCCCAAAGCCAAATCGGGTGATGCAAAGAGCAAGACAGGTAGTCCAAAAGCGGATTCAGCGGCCGGTAAATAGGGAGTCACCATGGGACCAAGTTTTTTTATTGACCGCCCTATTTTTTCAGCGGTCATCTCAATTGTTATTGTGCTTGCGGGGGCGATGGCGATGACAGCCACGCCGATCGCACAGTTCCCCGATATTGCGCCGCCAACAGTAACCATATCAACAAACTACCCAGGGGCGACCGCGGAAGTGGTGGCAAATACGGTAGCGGCACCGATTGAACAACAGGTCAACGGTGTAGATGACATGATCTATATGGTCTCCAGTAGTTCATCCTCTGGTGATATGTCGCTAATCGTCACATTTGAGCCTGGCACGGATCCAGATATTGCCCAGGTAAACACTCAAAACCGAGTGAGCCAAGCCCTGCCGCAGCTGCCCGCTTCCGTCAGTGCCCAAGGGGTTACCACGCAAAAAGTCTCGCAATCTTTCATGATGGTGATCAGCTTTACCAGTGAGAATGAAGAGATCACCAAAGTAGATTTGGACAACTACGTGAATCTCTACGTTTGGGATGCCGTCAAGCGCTTGCCAGGGGCTAACTTATCGACAGTATTTCCCCTGCCAGATGTAGCTATGCGTATCTGGCTCAAACCCGACCGGATGGCACAGATGGGTATTACGGTACCCGAAGTTGTTGACGCTATCAGCGGCCAGAACCAAACTTTTGGTATAGGCCAATTGGGCGCCAACCCCGCTCCGGAAGGAACAATACAAAACTTCCCGATCACCAGTCAGGGGATGCTGGTAAAACCCAGCGAATTTGACAACATCAATATCCGCTCGGGCGATGAAGAGAATGCCGCAATTGTCCGAATTCGCGATGTAGGTAAAAGCGAACTGGGCTCAAAAAGCTATTCACTGACCACGAAAACCAATGGCATCACGTCGTCGTCTCTTGTTGTCTATCAGCAACCCGGCGCCAATGCCCTCGAGACATCTGCGCGGGTAAAAGAGGTTCTCGCACAGCTGGAGCCAACTTTCCCCAAAGGCGTAAAATACGAGATTGTTTTAGACACGACTGAATTTACTAAATCATCCATTGAAAAAGTCGTTCATACCTTTTTCGAAGCGGTTGTACTCGTTGTGCTAGTGGTGTTCCTGTTCCTGCAAAGCTTGCGGGCAACGATTGTGCCTGTCATCGCTGTGCCTGTAGCAATTATTGGTGCTTATATAGGTATTTACGGGTTGGATTTCTCCACCAATATGTTGACCCTGTTTGGCATGATCTTGGCTATCGGCTTAGTGGTGGATGACGCTATTATTGTGGTCGAAGCGGTCGAACATAAGATGGAAACCAAAGGCTTAGGACCAAAAGAGGCCGCCAAAGAGGCGATGCAAGAACTTACCGGCGCACTTGTCTCTATTGTACTTGTACTCTCCTCTGTGTTCCTGCCGATTGCATTTTTGGGCGGAATGACGGGTACCCTGTATAAACAGTTTGCCATCACCATAGCCATTGCCATGGTGATATCCGGGATTGTCGCCTTAACCCTATCACCAGCGCTCAGCGCCATCATCCTCCGACCACCGGATAAAGACAAAAAGAAAAATGCATTTTTTGTCGGCTTCGAAAAATACTTCGGAAAATTCACTGATATCTACATCCTTGGCGTCAGGTGGTTGATCAATCATCGGATCATAGGCATCGCTATATTTTTTGGGGTTATTTTCGCCGTCGTGGCATTGTTTAGAATATTACCCACGAGCTTTGTTCCTGAAGAAGATCAGGGCTATCTGTTTGGGGTCAGTATGCAACCCGATGCAGCAAGTCTTGAACGAACCACAAAAGTGAATGACGACATTGTTGAGCGGACAATGAAGGATCCCGCTCTCAAAGCGATCGCACAGCTCAATGGCTACAGCATTATTGACTCCCAATACCGTACAAATAGTGGCGTACTATTTTTGCAATTAAAAAATTTCGAGGAGCGCAAAGAGCCTGGCATGAGCTCTTTTGATGTCCTCAATCGAAGTCGCAAAAATTTAGCGGGTATTGATGATGGTATAGGCGTATTGGTCAACCCACCTTCCCTTCCGGGCCTAGGCACTACCGGTGGTTTTGAGCTCTATATTCAGGACAAAAGTGGCGGTACGCCAAAAGCGTTAGAAAAAGTTGTTCAAGAGTATTTAACTGCATTACGAAAACGTCCGGAACTGGCGGGTATGAACACCTCATTCTCAGCAACAGAGCGTCAACTTTACCTTGATGTCGATCGTGCCAGAGCAGAGCTGATGAAGCTGCCAATAGAAGATATCTACCAGACGCTTAACACCTACTTTGGCTCCCAATATGTCTCTCAGTTCACCCAATTCGGGCGGATCTGGCAGGTCATTATTCAGGCCGAAGGGAAATATAGAGATGATCCCAGCGACTTCTCCAATATCTATGTGCAATCAACGACCGGTGTCCAGATACCATTATCAGCGGTTGCCACCCATCGCTTTATTTCAGGCCCCAACATGTTGCCCAGGTTTAACGGTTTCCCCTCAGCAAAAATTACCGGCGCGCAAAGCCCGGGTTATAGCTCTGGTCAAGCAATCGCGGCAATGGAAAGCGTTGCCGCCGAAGTATTGCCATCGGGCTATGACTACGCGTGGTCAGGACAAGCGTTCCAGGAAAAACAAGCAGGCAACACCGCCATTATTGCTTTTGCCTTTGGCCTCATCATGGTGTTCCTCATCTTGGCAGCACAATATGAGATGTGGACCCTGCCCATTGGGGTAATGCTGGCGGTTCCCTTTGCCATCTGTGGAGCACTGCTGTTGACATGGGGCAGAGGGCTGGAAAATGACGTCTATTTTCAGGTCGGGCTAGTGACATTAGTCGGGCTCTCAGCGAAAAACGCCATCTTGATCACTGAGTTTGCTTTAGACAATTACCGTTCAGGCATGGATCTAGTTGAAGCCGCCGTTGAGGGCGCACGCGCACGACTCAGACCAATCATCATGACTTCATTGGCGTTTATTCTTGGCTGCGTACCTATGGCCATTGCGACTGGCCCAGGGGCTAATAGCCTGCACGCTATCGGTACCGGGGTGATTGGCGGAATGCTCGCTTCTACACTGATTTCATCCTTCTTCGTGCCTCTGTTCTTCGTGCTGATCGAAACCATGAGTCATAAGTTCTCGAAGAGCTCGGAAGAGCATGATGCGCCACAAGAGCTGACCCCCAGTCAACAGGAGGGGAGTTAATATGAGACCTCTCAAACAGCTTTACCTGAGTGCCGGGCTAGCTACGTTTTTATTGTTAGGTTGTACCCTCGGGCCAGATTATCAACGCCCCGACTTAGTACTACCCGACGCGTGGCGAATGGACTACAGCTCGGCATCTGAGCTAGTCAATCAGAAGTGGTGGTTAAAATTTAATGATCCCGAACTAAATCGGTTAATCGATCTCGCTTTAGCGGAAAACTTAGATATAAAGATCGCTGCCAGCCGAGTTGAAGAATACTTGGGCTTACTCAGCACAACCCGTTCGCAGTTTTTCCCCGAAATAGGCTATAACGGTGGAGCCGAGCGCAATCGAATATCCAAAGAAGCCTATGGTTTCATACCAGGCTCAGACCCTTACTACTCGCAATACGAAGCTGCACTGGGGGCTACCTGGCAGTTAGATCTGTTTGGCCGCGTGCAACGCCAAAATGAAGCCGCGATCGCGAGAGTGTATGAAACTGAGCAAGGTCGACGTGGTGTGATCATGTCTGTCATAACCGGCGTAGCTGCCAGTTATATCAATCTGCGAGGTTTAGATCGCAAATTGACCATCGCCAATGAAACAGCAGAGAGCTACAAGCAAAGCCTAGATATCTTCGAACTCAGACATAAGTACGGTACGGTTTCGATGATGGAAGTGGCGCAAATTGACTCCCAATATCAACAAGCCATCGCATCTATACCGCAACTTGAAGCTCAAATTGCAGCGCAAGAAAATTTGCTCGCTGCTTTGATAGGTAAAAACCCTGAAGGGATTGTCAGGGGTAAAGAGCTGGATGAGATGCAGCTACCCAAAGTACCCTCATCATTACCGTCGACGCTTCTGACCCGCCGCCCAGATCTAATGCAAGCCGAGCAGAATCTGGTCGCCGCAAATGCAGAAGTTGGCGTAGCAGAAACCCTCTACTACCCCGATATATCGATAACCGGCGCCCTCGGATTGGCGAGTGCCGACTTGGATGACTTGCTTGATGGTTCGGCAAAAACATGGAACCTTGGCGCTAATATCACCGGTCCAATATTTACTTTCGGGCGGGTAGAAGGCCAAATCCAATCAGCAGAAGCCAGACGAAATCAAGCAGAAGCCAGTTACCGGTTAGCGGTTATTAACGCATTCCGCGATGTCAATGATGCGTTGGTATCGACCAGTAGCAACGAACGAACGTACGAGGCGCAATCGAAAAGAACGTTGGCACTGCGCCTATATGCAAAGTATGCCGCCATGCGGTTTGAAAGCGGTGTTGCGAGTTACCTCGATGTACTCTACGCCAATACAGAACTATTTGATGCTGAGTTGATCACCGTGGATGCACAAGTCTCTCACTACACATCGCTGATAAACATATACAAAGCAATGGGCGGCGGCTGGGTTGATGATGCCGCAACCGCCACTGAAACTGTTAACGTAGAAGAAAAGATGGAACAACAGCCTATCTTATAGTTGCTGTTCGCTTTACGCAGGCCTGAAGCAACCCTCCCCACGCGGGTTGCTTTGTTACCCTATGTGACCGAAAACACGGTGAGTTTTATTCATTGATAAGTTTCTTCGCCTTAGCAATCGGCAGCTTAAAATCAAAAAAGTGAGATTAGCCTAAGTAGATCTGAGACAATACCTCACATAAATCGCCAAACCGTTTTATACGAACATAGTTTATTGATATGGCATTAAAGATCCTAGATACCTGCACCAATTGCGACATGTGTGAGCCGGAGTGCCCGAACGAAGCGATAGCGATGGGTGAGGAGATCTACGAGATAGATCCCGAGAAGTGTACCGAATGTGTGGGGCATTATGATGATCCCACCTGTGTCAGTGTCTGCCCGATTAAAAATTGCATTATTCCTGATCCCGCACACCCGGATACGGAGGAACAGCTATGGGCAAAATTCGATAAGCTATACGGCATAGAACCAAACTAGCTAAATATCGCGCCTAGGCTATCAATCTGACACGCTAAAACAAGCATTAAAAAAGGAGGCCGAAGCCTCCTTTTTAGTGTTTAGCGACAGTGATTACTCACACTTGCTAACCATCAACTCACCGCCATCATTGCTTGCATTGATGCGGAAGCTATAAACGTATTCACCTGCTTCTGGGATGAAGATCGTTGACTCTGTACCTGCACCCACAGCTGGAGCCATAGTCTGTTCGGTACCGATATTTACTGCACCAGAATTTTCAACAGCAAACTCAGCACTCCAACCTGCATCCGCAAACTTGAAGCCAAACGCTGCTGGCTGAGCTTCATCAACAACAACTTGATAGATATTATCACCCTTGTAGGCGAACTTGTGGCTATCAGGGGTTGCACCGAAGTTATCTCCACCTTCGTAGTTACCACGGATAAACATATCCATGCCTAGGGGACCAACCTCTCCAGCATCAGCGGCAGAACAATCAGCCAGCGGACCTTCACCAACCAAGTTATCACCATCACCTAACGATGGACCTTCAGCTGTCGGTGATGTGATATCGAAAAACGCTGTACCAAACGCGGGTAAAGTAACAGCGTACTCGCCGGCAGCAATCTCAACTGCAGCATCGCTCATCAAGTTGACCAATTGGCCATCACTTCCGATCGCAGTACCGAGGATAGTAACGTTAGCTTCAACACCTTTAGTGTTAACCATCACCAATACGTTATTGTCACCAGCGTCTTTACGATCAATATAGATATATTCATCGGAGTGAATATGCGTACGAGAACCGTTATATAACGCAGGATTAGCGGCTCTTATAGCCATGATGTCAGCAACGTATTGCTTAAGATCGGCTTCTTCAGCAGTCAACTCTACAGGTGTCTCACCCACCAACGTCGGAACACCTTCAATGCGTCCGCTGGTACGAGCAACGTGATCGTCACATAACCCTTGGTCAGCACATGTCGTATTGCTCACCTGGTCTGCAAAACCCGGTACTTCGTAGCCAATTTCATCATTGTAATACAGGGTAATAGGACCACTGTAAGCAGCCATAAACGCAAATGCTGCTTTGTGGCGTGCCCAATATTCCGCTTCATCAGGCTCAGCCAAATTACCACGCTGTAATAGATCGCCAAAACGTAAAATATCGTGGTTTCCGATCATCAGGTTAGGCTGAGCATGATCTGGGTATGCCAGTAACTGCATCATACCTGTATCAAGGTGAGTCGCAGGACGATCCCCTGTACCACCTTCATCCACAGCAAATGTTTGCACGGTGGAGTAGCGAACTGGGAAGTCGAAATTAGAAAGCAACGCGGGCGCAGCTTCAGTGCCATAACCTTGGCTAGCAATCTCTCCGGCACTACGCCAGATCTCACCAACCATGTAACCCAGAGGGTTAACCTCTACACCATCTTTATTGGTATAGGTGACACCAGCAGAGGCGGTTTCTACGGCGGTACGAATGTTATCCCAATACTCTACAGGCACCTGATAAGCTTGGTCTAAACGCCAGCCATCAATCTTAATTTCGTTCACCCAATAGGTAGCAACTTCGATGTAGAAGTCCAGATCATCTGGGTAAACAGCTTCCTGACCACTGCCCTGCGCAGGACCGTCAGTGCTCAGGCTTCGCCCTTCAGGCGAGCCTGCTGTATTACCGCTATGGTGGCCAAATACGCCATCCAAGAACACATACAAGCCGCGAGCATGCGCTTCGTCGACCAATGTTTTCAGCTGCTCTTTGGTACCAAAATTGTTGTCAACAGTGAAGTAGTCACCAGCGAAATAACCGGTACCATTTAAGCGCGCATCGGGGGTGTTTGATTGAAACACTGGGGTCAGCCAGATAGCGTTCATCCCCAAAGACTCAATGTAGTCTAGTGAATTGATGATCCCTTGAATATCACCTTTATGATGGCTGTTACCATAAGCGGTGTTGTAATCAAAGTTAGTGTCGCCATCAATAAAAGCTTCAACCATCACTTGATATATGCGCAGGTTACAGGTTTCTTCACCCGTTCCTTGATAGCATGACAGACGCTCATCTAAAGGACGTTTTGCAAGCTCTACTGAGATGTCAACCACGTCACCGACGGGCGGATCAATAGGCGGCTCTACAACCGGCGGCTCTTCACCACCGCCACTGCTACCACCACCACATGCTGTCAACACACCGGCGAGCGCCAATGCTAATAAAGACTTTTCGAACTTCATACTGCGTCCTCTAATTTAGCCGCTAAAAATTACAATTGTCACAAAATTGGCAGCCATTTAACCATGAACTGTAAATGTGAGGTAGCTCATATTTAATAATTGCTAGCTGGCGCAAAAACTATCGATGCTGGAACGAATAAAACGCAAAAATCAATAGGTGCAGGTCATGAAATTGCGCTTTTTTTAGCCATACACTAAGCAGGGTCACTCTCTATCAACTGGCGGCGATTAGCTGATTCAACCCAGTCTGCCGCGGTTTCTGACGATTTTTGCAACCAGCCAGGCAACAATTCCATATCTAACTGAGCCAATAAATTTTTCACTTCTAACCCGAGTTCTGTGTCCCCCTCAATTTTCAGCTTTCGCTGAAAGAACAGGGTATCAGGATCTTCTCTTCGGGCAGAAATCAGCACTAAATCATTTAGTTGCGCCGAAAAAATGACATCGCTATCAGGAATATTTGACGACAATTTCATCTGTTCATTCGACACACTAAGACAGAATTCCATGCCAAGGTCTGAAATGTCGATCTTTAACCAACGTCCCTCAAGGAAATCTAACTCCCCTTCAGCCAGCGGTTCAGCCAGCAGCTGATCTAATACCTTTGCCAGCAACGGCCTATAAACAGCAAAGGGAGTAACACTGAGTGGCCGACGAACCAATCCCGGTCCATGGCTGACAATCCAGTCGCGTAACTTAAGGGGCAACATAGTTAACCTGCTTATTTGATTTTTCTGTTGCGCAGTATAAGCAGCTTTAGCCAAGCAAAAGCTGCCTCAGGTCAAACCGAACACGGCTGCCGCTCCCTACAATGCAGTCAATTGTGTTCGATAGAGACAAAAACATGGAGTTATTGTGCCCAGCTGGCACCTTGCCAGCGTTGAAGACCGCCATTGACCATGGTGCTGACGCCATCTATTTAGGGTTAAAAGATGACACCAACGCGCGTCATTTTGCGGGTCTGAACTTTAATGAAAAGCGACTCGAACAAGGTATCGCCTATGCTCATCAACGGGGCAAGAGAGTTCAGATAGCTATCAACACCTTCGCCCACCCAGGCGCTGAAAAACGCTGGCAGTATGCTGTAGATGCGGCCGTAGCCAGCGGTATTGACGCCCTTATTCTTGCCGACATCGGTGTGCTTGACTATGCCGCTAATCGATACCCAGATGCAGAGCTTCATCTGTCAGTGCAAGCATCAGCCACGAGCGCCGATGCGATACGCATGTATCAACAGCAATTTGGTGTGCAACGGGTCGTATTACCCCGAGTGCTGTCTATTAAACAGGTAAAACAGTTGGCTCAGGCCACCGATGTAGAACTGGAAGTTTTCGCTTTTGGTAGTCTCTGCATCATGTCTGAAGGACGCTGCTATTTAAGCTCTTATATGACAGGAGAGAGCCCAAATACCGCAGGCGCCTGCTCTCCCGCTAAGTTCGTTCGCTGGGAATCAAGAGACGATCAACTAGATGTACGGCTGAATAAAGTACTGATCGACCGTTTTGGTCAAGATGAAAATGCCGGTTACCCAACACTGTGCAAAGGCCGGTTTGATGTCGATGGTCAGCGCTATCATGTCTTGGAAGAGCCCACAAGTCTCAATACCTTAGAGCTATTACCAGACTTACTGCAATCAGGCATTGCCGCGGTAAAAATAGAGGGGCGACAACGCAGCCCTGCCTATGTGGCAAAGGTAACGCAAGTATGGCGCGAGGCAATAGACCAAGCGAAGCGTGTTGGCAAAGCCTATCAACCCGATCCTAAGGGCATGGCCGAACTTAGCCAGTTGTCCGAAGGCTATCAAACCACCCTGGGTCCTTATCACAAAGCCTGGCAGTAACAGGAACAGAACAATGCAGATTTCACTTGGCCCAGTCCGTTATTATTGGCCGAAAACAGAAATAGAAGCCTTCTATCAGCAAGCGATAGCAAGCGAGGCAGATATTATCTACCTCGGTGAGGTGGTATGCAGTAAACGCCGTGAGTTAAACAGCGAACAATGGTTCTCACTCGCAAAAGAGTTGGCCAATAACAGCAACAAGCAGATAGTACTATCGACACTGGCACTGATATCCGCAGAGTCGGAACTGAAAGAGCTGCAACGCTACTGCGATAACGGTGAGCTATTAGTAGAGGCCAATGATATTGCCGCAGTACAACAGATGAGCGAGCGCAAACTTCCATTCGTGGTGGGCAGCCAAATCAATTGTTACAACCTCAGTGCCCTGCAGCGATTGTTAGCCATGGGCATGAGCCGCTGGGTGATGCCAGTAGAGCTATCATCAGACTGGCTATACACCTTGCTAGAACAAGCGGAAGACGCCGGTATCAGGCAGCAGTTTGAAGTAGAAGTCCAGAGTCATGGCCACCTTCCCCTGGCCTATTCTGCACGCTGCTTTACTGCACGCTCTGAAGATCGTCCCAAAGATAAATGTCAAAAATGCTGCCTGAACTATCCCCAAGGACGTGCAGTCCATAGCCAGGAAGGTGAACGTCTGTTTACCCTTAATGGCTTGGAAACCCAATCAGGGCTCAGTTACAACCTATTCAACGAAATACCAAACATGGTGGGGAAAGTTGACATCGCCCGCATCAGTCCGCAACAGATAGATATTGCGCCTTTGGTCTCGGCATTCAAACAGCAGCTAACCGCCCCCATTCATTCCCCCTTATCTACTGATGAATGTAATGGCTATTGGCACCGCCTCGCAGGGATGGTGCAAAGCCAATAGAGCGCACAATAAAAAAGGCAGCTCACGCTGCCTTTTTCACGATAACAGATACCTGTTACGAGCGAACGGTATAGTCGCCCTCGATCACCCACTTATAGGTGGTAAGCTCAACCAAACCCATTGGACCTCTGGCATGCAGTTTCTGAGTACTAACCGCTACTTCAGCACCTAAGCCAAACTGGCTACCATCAGTAAAACGTGTTGAAGCATTCACGTAAACGGCTGACGACGTCACGCCATTAACAAAGGCTGTCGCGTTCGCCATATCGTTGGTTAGAATGCCATCAGAATGTTCACTACTGTGCTCACGAATATGCATCAGCGCCGCTTCTAGATCTGCAACAACCTTAATCCCTAGGATTAACGCCAACCATTCCTGATCAAAGTCTTCAGCTCCTGCAGCATGCACATTTGCGCTGCTGCCAGTCAACAAAGGCAAACTCTGTTCGCAAGCACGAAGCTCAACGCCTGACTGCGCCAAACGCTCGGCCAGTGCAGGCAGCAACTCTGCAGCCGCAGCTTCATGTACCAGTAACGTATCGAGGGCATTACACACACTTGGTCGCTGAACCTTGGCGTTCTCAACGACATCAACCACTTTTTCCAAATCGGCCGATGCATCTGCAAATAGGTGGCAGATACCAATACCACCGGTGATCACAGGAATAGTGCTCTGCTCTTTACAGAGCTTATGCAGACCTGCACCACCGCGGGGGATGATCATATCTACATAATTGTCCAAGCGCAGCAGTTCAGCAACCAAAGCACGATCGGGGTTTTCAATATACTGCACCGCCTGCATAGGTAGCTCAGCGGCAGCCAATGCCTGTTGCACAACACGAGTTAACACCATGTTTGAGTAAACAGTCTCTTTTCCCCCTCGCAAGATCGCTGCGTTGCCAGTTTTCAACGCCAAAGCTGCGACATCAATAGTCACATTAGGGCGCGCTTCGTAGATCACTCCCATGACACCGACAGGGATGCGGCGGCGGCTTAACCGCAGGCCATTCTCCAGCAAGCGACCTTCGATCACTTCACCCACGGGGTCAGCGAGTTCGGCGACACTGCGAACATCGGCAGCGATTGCGGATAGACGAGACTCATCTAACAACAAACGGTCGAGCAACGCCTCGGCCAAGCCATTAGCACGTCCCGCTTCAATATCTTTGTTATTAGCCGTCAAGATCTCGGTCTGATGTGTCACCAGACCATCGGCGATCGCCATCAACGCTTTGTTTTTCGCCCGAGTTGAGGCGGTTGCCAGTTCATAACTGGCTTGCTTGGCCTGTTGACCAAGGGTTTGCAATACGCTCATCTGCATCCTCTGCGCTTAAATCAAAACCAGGTCGTCACGATGAACAACAACCGGGCCAAAATGTATTTGTAAACGTTCACTAATCTGTTCTGAATGGCATCCCATGATCTGCTTCAACTCTTCCATGCCGTAACGGCTGATCCCACGTGCCACTTCGCACCCCTTTTCATCGCACAAAGCGACCAGGGCACCGCGGGAAAAACTCCCTTCAAGAGCGACGATCCCCGCGGGCAGCAGACTAGAGCCCTGATTACATATCGCTTTCACCGCACCGGCATCGATATGAATAGAGCCGCTCTGCTTTGGTCCGGCAAATAGCCACTGCTTCCGAGCATCCAACGGGGCTGGATGTGCCACAAAACGGGTTCCCACCGACTCACCACCACAGGCTCCGGTAATGACATCAGGGTGGTGTCCAGCAGCAATAATGACATCAATCCCCGCGCGCCTTGCTACATCAGCCGCCTGTAGCTTGGTTGCCATGCCCCCCGTACCCAGGCCACTCACACTGTCGCCTGCAATACTCCGTAGCGTTTCGTCGATAGTCTCGACTTCCCGAATTAACTTAGCGTCAGGGTTACTCCTAGGATCGGCAGTAAACAACCCGGGTTGATCAGTTAACAGCAGCAGCAGATCGGCATCCGCCAAGATCGCAGCCAACGCCGATAAATTATCATTGTCGCCTACTTTTATCTCTGCTGTCGCCACCGCGTCATTTTCGTTAATCACCGGAACAATGCGATGCTTCAATAACGTTTTCAGCGTGTCCTGTGCATTCAGGTAGCGCTCACGATCTTCTAAATCAGCACGGGTTAGCAACATTTGCCCCACGTGCAGGCCATATAAGTTGAACAAAGACTCCCAAGTAAGTATCAACTGGCTCTGTCCAACCGCAGCCAGCATCTGCTTCGACGCCACATTATCGGCTATGGTGGGGAAGTTGAGGTGTTCACGGCCTGCAGCAATTGCGCCAGACGATACCAACACCACTTCACAACCCGCTTTATGCAAAGCAGCTATTTGGCGCGTTAACTCAACCATATGCGCCTTATCGAGCAACTGACTGCCGCCGGTAAGCACACTGGTGCCCAGCTTGACAACAATGGTTGGGTATTTTGATGCTAATTCGCCCATCTAATCCTGTTACTCGCTGTAAAGGTTACTTTACCAATAAGGAAGTTGTGCAGGATACTGCGACTAAAGGGGGGCATGCAATAGGCGAACGCCGGCGAGAAAAAATATTGCTCTTCAGAGCATCAGCAACCACTTCAGGCTAACAACTGCCAATCCGCACTACGACATAAAATTGCTGAGTTATCGGGCGAGTTGCAGCCCAATTTAAAAAGAGCCAGAAACAGACGGCTTTTCCCGATAAACATGGATAAATGGCCAAAATAGTCAGTGATATTGCTAACGCTCGGATCTAACAACAGGTTTTAGTTTAAGAAAACCAATATCAGGCTATATTTAGCATGATGGTTTTATAGGATCCAATGAATGAGCAGGCTCACCACAAGGCTGTTGGGAATTTTCGTTTTAGCATTTGCCGTTGGCTTAATAACCTTATTGGCGAGCCGCTACTTCTGGTTGCAGCCCACCGAAATAGCGACACAAGATACCTTAGATCGCGCAACCATAGAGCGCTACCAGTTAGCGCTTAAAGCCACTTCCTTTCAGCTTAAGCAAAACGCCGCTCAGCTTGATAACAATTTCTTTCAACGCCAAATAAACCAAGGCTGGCATGATAAAACATTCGATGCAGCATGGCTGCTGGACAGCACACAACAGCTTTTACTTACTGCAGGTAAAGAGCCTATTTCCAATCAACAGATAGCCCCAGAAAGGCTTACTCTCCTGCTCAGTCAGATCCTCAACCAACCCTTCGATAGCAGCTCAGAACATCCTGTTTGGTTGAATACACCATCGGGAGCCGCCCTAGTTGTAAAAGCAAGAAATGAGTTATCACAACAAGTGGTCGCGATACAGCTTTGGACAGCCGCCAGAATAAACACTTGGCAAACACACTGGTCTCTACCGCTGAATGCTATTTGGTTGCATGACAACAGCACCCCTGGCTCTCTGCGACGTGCTGCCGCATCATTGATACCTTACAGCGAACGCTCTCCAGTACGAATGTCCGACAAATTACGTTGGGTCATCGCCGACAGCAGTGATACCCCCTTGATGCTGTGGGAGGTCAGCGCACCAACAACGCTACCCTTTAGCGGGTTAACCAAAGCACAAATCTGTCTGTTGATAGGCTGGCTCGTGGCTTTGGTGATCTCTGCCACGCTCATCCTAAAACAGTTCATCCAGCCTCAACTACAACTAAAAAAAGCACTACAACAAAGAAATATCGAAAGTGACTACCACCACCCAATTACTATCACCGTAGGCGATGGTCTGACCCGCGAATGTAACTTGTTAATGCGCCATATCCAACAGCAAGATAATCGCCTGTTGAAGCTTTCACACCAAGTCGAGTTATTGAGCAAAACTGACACACTAACCGGGCTGGCCAATAGGCAAAGGTTGGAAGAGTTTCTCGAACAAGAGTGGTCACGCGCTAAGCAGCTTTCCAATTACCTCTGCTTCGGCCTATGCGATCTGGATATGTTTAAGAGTTTCAACGAACGATATGGGGTTGCTCTCGGGGACTCCGCTCTTAAAGAGGTGGCTAAAACATTGGAAGGCAATCTTCATCGAGCCACAGATCTGGTTGCTCGACTCAGCGGCGCCACATTTGCCATCATCCTCACGGACACTGATGGTGCTGGCGCTAAAGTAGTTGGTGATAAATTGCTGCAAGCAATAAGTGAGTTAAACATTCCTCACGCCGATTCCGAGCATAAAATGTTATCGATTAGTATAGGTTGCCTGCCAATGCTGCCGGAAGGGAATTGCACCATTGAACTACTGCTCGCCCAAGCCAATCACGCTTTGGTACAAGCGAAAAGCAAGGGCGGTAACCAGGTCAGCGTTACGTCAAATAAGGTTTAAGCCAAGCGACACTCTGGGTAAACGCTTGCTCCATGCTGTGAATAATATCCGCTCTATCGACCATTAGGCGTTTGTTTTCGCGGCTTGCGTTAAGCATGCGTTTGATATCATCCTCAGGAAACTGCTCGTCCGCTTCCATACCCACAGCTAACATCGGCACTCTGCACTTTCGTGATAGAAGCCCCTGACGCACCAAAGAGAATGTTTGCGCTTTTACAGCAAAGTTACTTATCTCTTTTACATCAGTGTAGAGGCGGGAGGCTATCTGATCCTTGAGCATCGGCGACAACATTGACGTCATCCGCCCATTGACAAATAACTCGTGCAGCGGGCCGCCAATGTTCACCACGGCCTTAAGTAAATCAGGCTTAAGATAAGCAAGGCGTGTAGCAATGTTCCCGCCCATTCGCAAACCGATCATCGCGACTTTCTTATCATCAACCCAAGGGCATGATGGCAAAAACTCAAGGACGGCTTGATGTAAACGCGAGATATCCTCGTTAATTGGCCAGCGTTCACTGTAACCAACTCCAGGCATATCCACCGTCAACATAGCAAAACCGGCGGGGCGTAAGACATCGTCGAAAAGATGAAAAAAACCGTTCTGCAACACATCGCCACCACCACACACAATCACCACTGGCGGTGGAAAGTCGTCATGCGGAAGGTGAAGACTGGCGATAATCTTCTGGCCCTTGTAAGGCACCTCTAGCACCCGCAAGGGACAAGGAAACCAGCGCCCCGCTTCACGGTACGCATGGTTAGATCGGACACGGGCTTCTTGGGCTAGCTGATCACCTCGCAGATGAGGGTAACTAGCAATGGTGTAATAGAGCGAAGCGCGCAACAGGTGGTCACGGGCAGCAAAATGATCGCTAGCTACGACCTCTTTGGCCAGCGCCTGACAACGTGCGGCTTCCTGGCTCCATTCAAACACCCAGTTTCCGGGACGAAACCCTTCAACGGTGTCGAGCAAAGCATCAAAACTACGGGGGTTATCCGACGCCGCAATTTTCGCCAGCACTTCCTGAACCACAATCGGGTCTGCCCCAGCCATGATCCAACGCAGGAACCTATGCTCACGGTACCAATGTAACCCCTCTGGTGGGATCCAACTTTTATCACGCGCACCGCTGACCGTCGATGTTTCAGCTACCCTACTCCGTTGCACACCCACTCTTGCGGCAACATTGTCTTCCTTCATATCCATCATCGACGTCATAACTTTTGCTCCTGAATAGGCTAAGCTTCCGATTCCGCAATTGGTGCGATGTAATTTAGCTGCATATCCCAAGGGAACTGGATCCAAGTATCCTGCTCCACATCGGCAACATACTCATCCACTAAAGGGCTGCCCTGAGGCTTAGCATATACAGTCACAAATTTGGCTTTAGGGAACATTTCACGGATCGCTTTCGCGGTTTCGCCAGTATCAACCAAATCATCAACCACTAAGAAACCTTCACCGTCAGAGGTCTCTGCACCCTTCAGCACTTTTAGTTCACGCTGCGAGTCATGGTCATAACTGGAAATACAAACGGTGTCGATATAGCGAATATTCAACTCTCGCGCCAAAATCCCCGCAGGAACCAGGCCACCACGCGTCACTGCGATAATGCCTTTCCATTGGTCAGCAGGCAGCTGACGCAACGCCAATTCTCTGGTGGCACGATGAAACTCTTCCCATGAGACAAAAAATTCTTTGTTGGTTTTAAAACTCATAGCGTCCTCTTGATCGCAGTGTTCTATTAGTGAGGGACGAAAGCCAGCTTAATCACTGACAAAATAGCCAATACCCAGATAGCAACATTGACCTCTTTATGACGGCCACTAAGTACCTTAATAACTGCGTAGCTGATAAAGCCCAAGGCAATACCATTCGCAATAGAAAAAGTCAGAGGCATCAACACGGCTACCACTGCAGCAGGCGCAGACTCAGTCAGGTCATCCCACTTCACATTAGCTAAGCCAGAAAGCATCAGTACTGAAACGTAAAATAGTGCAGCGGCGGTCGCGTACGCGGGCACCATGCCAGCCAACGGTGCGAAAAACAGCGCCAGCAAAAACAAGATGCCAACCACAACGGCTGTCAGTCCTGTCCGACCACCCTCTTCTACACCCGCACCACTTTCAATATAGCTTGTCGTACTTGAAGTACCCAGAACAGCACCGGCAACTGTCGCTGAGGAGTCGGCCAGCAGCGCTTTACTTAAACGCGGAAGGTTGCCTTTCTCATCGGTTAAGTTACCGCGCTGAGCAACGGCTGTGAGGGTGCCAGCGGTGTCAAATAGATCAACAAACAAAAAGGCGAAAATCACACTGATCATAGCAACATCAAACGCCCCTGCTATATCGAGCTGAGCAAACGTTGGCGCAATAGAAGGCGGCATAGAAACAAGACCGTGATAAACCTGCTTGTCATCAAACAGGAATGAGATCGCAGTGATAGCAAGGATCGCGATCATGACACCGCCTTTTACCTTGCGATACTCCAGGGCAACAATGAGGAAGAAGCCAAGCGTAGCGAGGATCACTCCAGGTGTTTTGACGTCACCAAGGGTTACTAACGTGGCACCGTGATCAACAATAATCCCTGCGTTTTTGAGTGCGATAAGACCCAGAAACAAACCAATACCGGCACCAATGCCGACCCTTAACACCTGCGGAATGGAGTTAATTATCCATTCACGTACTTTAAAAAGGCTAAGCAGAACAAAAAGAACACCAGACAAGAACACCGCACCCAATGCGACTTCCCAGCTTTTACCCATGCCCATCACAACGGTAAACGTGAAAAACGCATTCAACCCCATACCAGGCGCCTGTGCGATAGGGTAATTTGCCAACAAGCCCATGATGAAACAACCAATGGCAGCGGCGAGACAGGTAGCAACAAACACCGCTCCCTTGTCCATGCCAGCCAGTTCCAAAATATTAGGGTTCACAAAAACAATGTATGCCATTGTCAGGAACGTCGTAATTCCGGCAACCACCTCAGTTTTTACACTGGTCTTGTGGGCCTTAAGTTGGAACAACTTCTCCAGCATCGTCTGCTTCCTGTTCTGTCTTTAAGTTATAAAAAAATCCCGGCAACCGGAGGCTGTCAGGTTTGTTATTCGTTTTAATATGTGCGATCCAAACGTGTAGATTTAGATATAGATGAGGATCGAATGTTTCGCGAGCGTAATAAAACACATCGCTGATGGTGCGCCATTATCGCGATCTAGCCGTGAGCTTCAATAGGCACGCTTGACATGTGTCAACAAAGGCCAAAAGATGCTCCCTTTTGCTTAACGATAAAACAAAGCATAGCCAACCAAAAGCCACCCACGCCGACCCAAATAAACACTAGCAAAGTAAGCCAACAAGCGATGGGTGTTCACCAAAGTAAACACCCTCTTAACCACAGAGATGGCTCATCCCTCTGGTTCAATGATCAAGGGTTACGTAGAATCGATCTAAATGGCACACAGAGAGCCAGTTAGGAGCCTCCAGTGAAACAATTAGAAACCAGCAATGCCGGGCCTGTTTGGCGTTTTTTCTCACAGATTTGCGCTATTCCCCACCCATCAAAACATGAACAACAATTGTCACTCTGGATCCAGCATTGGGCAAGAGAGAAAGGCTTGGCAGTAGATGAAGATGCCACAGGCAACTTAAAGATATCTAAACCCGCCACAGCAGGCATGGAAAATCGAGCAGGCGTGGTGATGCAGGCTCACCTGGATATGGTGCCACAAAAAAATAGTGACAGTACCCATGACTTTGTCACGGATCCGATCCGCCCTTACATTGATGGCGAATGGGTCACTGCCGATGGCACCACGTTAGGTGCGGACAATGGCATAGGTATGGCTTCTGCCCTGGCCATATTGGACACTGATGATGTTCCCCATGGCCCACTCGAAGTGCTGCTAACGATTGATGAAGAAGCCGGCATGACGGGCGCCTTTAACCTACAACCAGGCTGGTTTAACGGCAAAATCCTTATCAACACCGATTCAGAGCAAAACGGTGAAGTCTATATGGGCTGCGCTGGCGGTGTTGATGCCAACTTCAATTTACCGATAGAGCGGGAAGTTGCATCAGGCCAGATGGCAGCAATGAAGTTTGAGCTGCGAGGGCTCAAAGGCGGCCACTCAGGTTGTGATATCCACCTTGGTCGCGGTACAGCAAACCAACTAATGGCACAACTGCTTCGACATATAGGCCAACAGCACACGCTGCAGGTGAGCAACTTTAGCGGTGGTAGCCTGCGCAACGCCATCGCCCGTGAAGCAGATTGTGAACTGTGGGTGTTCGCTACAGAGCAGGATGAGATACAAGCTAAAGCAGAGGCTTTTTTCAGTCAGCATCAACAGCTGTTATCAGTAAAAGAGCCGACCATGAGCCTCGCCGTCAGCCGGGTGAGCAGCGACACTGTGCCACTGTCTCAGACCAGTAGCCAACAACTGATAAATTTACTTTGCGCGCTGCCCCATGGCGTGGTTCGTATGAGTGATAGCATTGAAGGCGTGGTAGAAACCTCAACCAACCTAGGCGTTGTTCGGACAGAGGCAGATACGGTCTCTGTGCAATGCCTAATACGTTCGCTTAACGATACTGGCCGCCAGCAAATTGCTGAGCAACACGCAGCAATCGCCGAACTCAGCGGTGCCAGCGTTAGTTTTGATGGTGCTTACCCTGGATGGGAGCCGGATACCAACTCTATTGCCATGACCACGGTACGTGAAACCTACCAAGCGCTATTTGGCAAACTGCCAAACATTATGGTGATCCACGCAGGTCTCGAATGCGGCCTGTTTAAAGCGGCTTACCCTGATTGGGATATGGTATCCATTGGACCAACTATTCGCTTCCCTCACTCGCCAGATGAGAAAGTAGAAATAGCCAGTGTTGATGACTATTGGACACTGCTCAAAGGTGTACTCGCAGCGATCCCTGCGGCCTAACCTCTGCTCCCTAAGGCACACAAATAGGGCTTGGATTATTCCCAGCCCTATTAATAGTTAAGGCATACAGAGTCACCAGCATCACCACTCAAACTGTAACTGTTTGGCACCTTCTTTCACTTCCGGTAAACCAATATTGAGCCCGACTAAACGGATCCCTCTGCCTTCCGCCCGTGCATAAGCCTTCTTCAGTAGATCAAGATACAAGCTCTGTCTCACTTGCGACGTGGTTTGTTCAACCGTGGTTTGTTGAAAGTCATCAAACTTTAGCTTCACGCCCTGTTTATGGATCTGGCGTTTGGGATCATGTTTATCTAAGCGTTGTAGCAGTTCAGGTAGCAGATTGGCCGCAACCTCCTGACACTGTTGAAAAGTAGATATATCTTTACTCAATGTTGTTTCGACACCAACTGAGCGACGCACATGAGTTCCATCCACCGGGCGGTTATCTATACCAAAGCTTCTTTGCCATAAAGCTTCGCCAAATCGACCGACTAGCTGCACTATTTCATCCACGCTTTTTTCTCGACAATCCGCCGTGGTTCTCAATCCCATATCTGCCAACCGTTGCTCGGTTACCGGCCCGACTCCCGGGATCTTGCGCAACGGCAACGCGGCAACAAACGCCTCCACCCCATCAGGTGGAACAATACAGATGCCATTGGGCTTGTTCTCGTCGCTGGCTATTTTGGCAATAAATTTATTAGGAGCAACTCCGGCCGAGGCTGTTAACCCTGTTTCATTGACGATCTCAGTGCGGATAGCTTCAGCAATCAGCGTCGCACTGCCATGGTGTGCTTGGCAATGAGTCACATCTAAATAAGCCTCATCCAGAGATAGAGGCTCGATAAGGTTGGTATAACGTTGAAAGATACTCTGGATCTGCCGGGAAACCGACTTATAGGCGTCAAAGCGAGGCTTTACCAGAATCAGATTAGGACACTGACGTAATGCCGTCGCCGTGGCCATCGCAGAGCGCACACCAAAGCGACGGGCGCTATAGTTACAAGTGGCGATCACCCCGCGGCGATCAGATTGACCACCAACCGCTATCGGCTTATCTCGCCATTGCGGATTATCTCGCATCTCAACGGCGGCATAAAAACAATCCATATCGATATGAATGATCTTTCTTTGCGGTGTTGACTTCGCCATCTCATTTAAATATTAAGCACTGTATATAAAAACAGTATAATAGTTAGTCTAGGTTTACTCCAGTGCGCAATATAAAAACTATTAAAAATAAAAAAGCACCCGCAGGTGCTTTAATCGAACAGCTATTAATCGTTATTAGATAATCCGGTGCTTCTCGAGCATTTCGCGACGTCGTTCCTCTTTCGCTTCCCGCTTCCTGCGCTTCTCACAGGGCTCAGGGCAATCACAGACTTTATCCATCCCCAAAGCTGCGATACCACCACAACTGCCAGCGATCTTCTTACGTTGCAATAGGTAACCAATGGCCATTGCTGCAACAACGGTTAATAACAAGCCAAAGGTAAGTAAAAACACAGTCATAATACTAAGATCCTTGGGACGCCAAGTACTGCTCAAAATTTGGGCTAGTGTACTCCACAAAGCCATCATCCGTCTTTACGATCATCAATACGGGTAACTGATGCTGCTCGGCAAACAAACGACCTTTTTCTGGCCCCATCACCATCAAAGCCGTAGCCAACCCATCTGCGGTCATACAACTTGAAGCGATCACTGTCGCCGAGACCAAACGATGATTAATCGGGTGGCCAGTTTCGGGATCGATGGTATGAGAATAACGGATACCACCGTCTTCAAAATAGTTTCGATAGTCACCAGACGTAGCAACCGCATTATCACCCGGTTCGATGATGCGTTGTACCATACGTGACTGGGTATCAGGCTTTTCAACGGCAATACGCCATTTGTTACCTTGCAGATTATGGCCACGGGTACGTAACTCGCCACCCACCTCAACCAAGTAGTTTCTATAACCCAAGCTATCAAGCAGGTCAGCAACGCTATCCACACCATAGCCTTTAGCGATAGCAGATAGATCAACATAGAGATCCACTGCCGATTTTTGCAGTGAGTGTGCTGCGGTCACGGTTAACTGCTGATAACCCATTCGCGCTTTCGCCTCTGCGATTTCAGCAGCAGTTGGCGTCTCTTCCGGTCTGGCCTGGGGGCCAAATCCCCACAGATTGACCAACGGACCAATGGTGACGTCTAGCGCTCCCTTGGTCTGTTCACCAAGGCGCAATGCTTCCTTCACCACCTCGCCTGTGGCTGCAGATACAGTGAATGGCTGGAGTCCCTGGTACTGATTGAATCGACTCAGCTCAGAGTCTTGCCGATAGGTCGACATCTGATCGTTAACTAACTCAAGGCGCTGATCGATCTGCTTCTGTAACGCAGCGGTATCCTGGAGCGGGTTATCCACGACCAAAGTGATGTGGTAAAAGGTGCCCATGGTACTGCCAGCCAAACGCACCGCTTCAGGTGGCGTATGACTTGGACCGCAAGCTGAGATAAAAAAGGCCAGCCCAAACAGGGCCAGCCATTTTGTTAGTGATTGAATAGGCATTCCTATTTAACCACCAAAATCATCAAGCAGGATATTTTCATCCTCAACACCCAGATCTTTGAGCATGTTAATCACAGCAGCATTCATCACTGGAGGACCACACATGTAATACTCACAATCTTCAGGGGCTTCATGGTCTCGCAGGTAATTTTCAAACAATACGTTATGAATAAAACCTGTATACCCATCCCAATTATCTTCAGGCTGCGGATCTGACAGAGCGACATGCCACTGGAAGTTCGGATGCTCTTTCTGCAGCATATCGAAATCTTCCACATAGAACATTTCGCGCTTAGAGCGAGCACCATACCAGAAGCTCATCTTACGCTTTGAATCAAGGCGACGTAGCTGATCGAAGATATGGCTACGCATAGGTGCCATACCCGCACCACCACCAACAAATACCATTTCGTTTTCAGTCTCTTTAGCGAAGAACTCACCAAATGGACCTGAAATAGTGACCTTATCGCCCGCTTTCAAGTTAAAGATGAATGATGACATCTTACCGCACGGCGCACTTGGGTTATTTGGCGGTGGCGTAGCAATACGCACGTTTAGCATAATGATGCCAAACTCTTCCGGATAGTTCGCCATTGAATAGGCGCGGATGGTCTCTTCATCAACCTTAGATTCCAGGTTGAAGAAGCCAAAACGCTCCCAGTCACCACGATACTCTTCATCCACTTCGAAGTCTTTGTACTTCACGTGGTGTGCAGGGGCTTCGATCTGAATATAACCACCGGCACGGAAAGGTACGCTTTCACCGTCAGGAATTTTTAGCTTCAGCTCTTTAATGAAAGTCGCTTTGTTATCATTAGAGATAACCTCGCACTCCCACTTCTTAATACCGAAAACTTCCTCTTCCAGCTCAATCTTCATGTCCTGCTTCACATTGACCTGACAAGCCAAACGACAGCCATGTTTGGCTTCCCGCTTAGTGATATGGTCAAGCTCTGTTGGCAGGATATCTCCACCACCATCATGAATATCCACTCGGCACTGACCACATGAGCCACCACCACCACAAGCAGATGAGATGAAGATGCCGGAATCAGCCAGCACATTGAGCAACTTGCCGCCAGCGGCAGCGGTAATACTTTTATCTGGGTCGTCATTAATGGAGATGACCACATCCCCAGAACTAACCAGTTTCGACTTGGCAAACAGGATCACAAACACCAGCGCCAAGACGATTAGCGTGAACATACTTACGCCAAGAACAATTTCCATCGTCTTTTCCTTAGTAACTTATCACCGTCACGCTATGTGACTTAGAGTTGAACACCAGAGAAGGACATAAAGCCCAACGCCATCAAGCCAACAGTGATAAAGGTGATCCCCAACCCACGTAACCCATCGGGTACGTCCGAATACTTCATTTTTTCACGAATGCCAGCAAGCGCAGTAATAGCCAGCGCCCAACCCACACCACTACCGAAGCCGTAAACCACAGATTCAGTGAAGTTGTAATCGCGCTCTACCATGAACATCACGCCACCAAAAATGGCACAGTTCACAGTAATCAACGGAAGGAAGATCCCTAGTGCGTTGTAGAGTGGCGGGAAGTATTTATCCAGCAACATCTCCAAGATCTGAACAAGGGCTGCAATCACACCGATATAGGTGATAAACCCCAAAAAGCTCAAGTCTGCTTCAGGTAGACCAGCCCATGCGAGCGCCCCTTCAGCCAACACAAAGTTATAAATCAGATTATTTACAGGAACTGCGATGGTCAGCACCACAATCACTGCCACGCCAAGGCCCAATGAAGTTTTCACCTTTTTCGAGACGGCGAGGAAAGTACACATTCCCAAGAAGAATGCGAGTGCCATATTTTCAACGAAAACGGCACGAACCATTAAACTAATATAATGTTCCATTTTGCTTACCTCAGTCCTTCGCTTCGACCTGTTCAGGTTTGAATACCCGGATAGCCCAGATGATCAAACCGATAATGAAGAACGCGGAAGGTGGCAACAGTAATAAACCGTTCGCCTGATACCAGCCACCATTGTTGATTAACGGCATGATCTCAAAGCCCAACAAGCTACCGGAGCCCAGCAATTCACGGATCCCACCAACGGCAATCAAAATGAAGGAGTACCCCAAACCATTACCGATACCATCAAGGAAACTCATCAATGGCGGACTCTTCATGGCGTAGGCTTCAGCACGTCCCATCACAATACAGTTGGTAATAATCAAACCGACAAAAACCGACAATTGCTTAGCAATATCGTAAGCGTACGCTTTTAAGATTTGATCAACCAAAATCACCAAAGAAGCAATGATGGTCATCTGCACAATGATCCGTACACTCGAAGGTATGTGGTTGCGGATCACCGATACAAACAGATTAGAAAACGCTGTCACAGCCGTCAGGGCCAGAGACAGAATCAAAGCGGTTTCCAATTTACTGGTCACCGCCAATGCAGAACAAACACCCAGTACTTGCAATGCAATCGGGTTGTTGGCAAAGACAGGACCAAACAGAACCTGCTTCATCTCTTTAACGTTAGCCATTGTTCAGGCCTCCTTGACGAAGCTTGGCCAGATAAGGACCAAAGCCTTTTTGTCCTAACCAAAAATTAAACGTATTCTGAACACCATTACCCGTTAATGTCGCACCAGATAAGCCATCTACCTGATACTCACTGCCAGGTGCTGCGCCACCTTTAACGATTTGAATCGCTGGTTGCCACTGCTCATTGAACAGTTTTTTACCTTGCCACTGACTAGTCCAAGACGGATTTTCAATTTCTCCACCTAAACCAGGTGTCTCAGCGTGGTCATAATAAACCAGCGCTTCAATCGTATTCGCATCAGGGGCTATCGCAACAAAGGCGTACATCGTCGACCAAAGGCCATAACCATGTACAGGTAAGATAATGGATGTGACATTACCTGATTCGTCTTTCGCTAAGTAAACGCTGGCATTGTCTGCTCTACGGCGAATAGAAGCGATATCATCAGCTGCAGACAACTTAGCGCTCATAGAAGGATCTTTGGCCGCTTTACGCTGGTCATAGCTATCACCATCGATATCAGACAGATATTCGCCGGTATCCAGGCTAATAACGCGCGCTTCAATTGACTTCGCAAAAACTTCACCCACATTTGCACCAGGAGCCAATAGGCCCGCTGCTCGCAAAATGTTTCTCTGCTTATCCAAAGCACGGTTCTCTTGCTGCTTAGGCTTTAAACCTACCGCAGCAGTCGACACCACCAAACTACAGACCAAACACAAAGCAATAACGACAAACAACGTTTTGCCAATGGAATCGTTACCTTTAGACATTACGCGCAAGCCTCCGTTTGATATTTGCCTGCACCACAAAGTGGTCGAACAAAGGAGCGAACAGGTTAGCGAACAAAATCGCCAGCATCATACCTTCAGGGAAAGCAGGGTTGACCACACGGATCATCACCACCATCACGCCAATCAAGATGCCGTATGCCCAGCGCCCCTGATTAGTGAATGAAGCCGATACTGGATCGGTTGCCATAAACAGCATACCGATAGCAAATCCGCCAACAACCAAGTGCCAGTACCAAGGCATGTTAAATAAAGGGTTGCTTTCACTGCCGATGAAATTGAACAGGTAAGCCGTTGCGACCATGCCTACCATGACACCGCCGACAATGCGCCAAGAAGCAATGCGAGCATAGATGATAATGGCGCCACCAATAAGCAGCATGGCTGTTGATACTTCACCAATAGAGCCCTGAAGGTTACCGAAGAAAGCATCCAACCAGGTCAACGCTTCTCCCGTGGTTACATGTTGCAACGCTTCCTGACCACCAGCAGCCCACTGGCTAAGGGCGGTTGCACCAGAAAAACCATCAACAGCGGTCCAAACCGCATCGCCAGAGATCTGCGCCGGATAAGCAAAGAATAAAAACGCTCGACCAGCTAACGCTGGGTTAAGGAAGTTGCGGCCGGTACCACCAAATACCTCTTTCGCAATCACCACACCAAAGGTGATACCTAAGGCTGCCTGCCAGAGTGGCAAGCTAGGCGGAACGATCAACGCAAATAAGATAGAAGTAACGAAGAACCCTTCGTTAATTTCGTGTTTACGGATACTGGCAAATAAAACTTCCCAGAAGCCACCGACACCAAAAGCGACCGCATAAATAGGTAGGAAATAACAAGCGCCATACAGCATCTTGCTGCCCCAACCTGCAGCAGCACCTAAATCGCCACCCAACATGTGGAAAATGCCCACTTGCCAAGAGTCAGGCAACGCGTAACCGGCAGCCAGTGCCGCAGAGGCTTGGTCGCCAATATTAAACATGCCGTAAAACAGCGCTGGCCAAAGTGCCAAGTAAACCGTGATCATCATTCGCTTCAAATCAATATTGTCACGAACATGGGTGTTCTTTTTGGTCACCAGACCTGGTGTATAAAAGATGGTATACGCCGCTTCAAACAGGGCGTAATACTTCTCATACTTGCCGCCTTTCTCAAACGACGGTTCGATACTTTCGAAGAAACTCTTAAGGCCCATCAGATCAGCCCTCCCGCTCAATGGTGGTCAGACACTCACGTAAGATTGAGCCGTACTCATACTTACCAGGACAAACCACAGTACAAAGCGCCAGATCTTCTTCATCCAACTCTAAGCAGCCTAACTGCTGGGCACTGTCTGTATCGCCGGAGATCAGATCTCGTAACAACAGTGTTGGAAGGATATCTAGCGGCATCACTCTCTCATAGTTACCGATTGGCACCATGGCGCGATCACTTCCTCCAGTAGAGGTGGTGAAATTAAACAGCTTCTTCGGCGCTAAATGGCCAAGAAATGCGCGAGTGAGCGAGAACTTGTCAGAGCCCGGCAGTAACCAGCCGATAAACTCTTTTTCGTAGCCTTCAAGCAAGATAGTGACTTGGTTGTGGAAACGTCCCAAGTAACCTTGTGGGCCGTGGGCATGAGTGCCACTTAGTACAGAGCCAGATATAACGCGGTTGTAACCATCTTTGGTTTCGCCAGCAACGAGTTCATCCATCGCGGCACCCAAACGTGTGCGCACCAAACGAGGCTGTTTCGCCTGCGGACCAGCCAAAGCGACCACTCGGTCAACAGGGAGCTCTCCGCTGGTAAATAACTGACCAATCGCAATCACATCTTGATAGCCAATATGCCAAACCATCTTAGTTGGGCCAACAGGATCTAGCATGTGGATATGCGTACCCACGAGTCCCGCAGGATGTGGTCCAGCAAAATCATGCTGTTCTAAACGCTCAACATCCACTGCGGGGATAGATGCATCAGATTTCTTACAAAGGAACAGCTTACCTTCAGTAAGGCGGCTGAGCACTTTTAACCCGTTAGCGAAATCATCAGCGGCTTCAGCGATCACCAAACTGGGATCAGCTGCCAGCGGATTAGTGTCTATGGCGGTGACAAAAATAGAGCGAGGAGCACTATCTATGGCAGGTGCCTTACTAAACGGACGCGTACGTAGTGCCGTCCAAAGACCTGACTGAACCAGGTTCTCGACCACTTTGTCACGCGCCAGGGTGGCCAAATCATTGACAGGATAACTGGCAAACTGCACCGCTTCGTCACCTTCGACTCGGATCACGACGGATTGCAGCACACGTTGCGCTCCCCGGTTCACCTCTACCACTTCACCCGTTGCCGGGGCGGTAAAGATCACACCTGGGTTCTTTTTATCTTCAAACAGAGCATCGCCTTTCTTTACCTGATCGCCAACGCGAACACGCATAGTAGGACGCATACCGACGTACTCCTCCCCGAGCACGGCGACCCTGGTGATACCAGGACCGTCATGGATTTCCTGCGAAGGAACGCCGGCTATAGGAACATTTAGTCCTTTTTTAATTTTTATCATAGCCTTAACACACTAAAGTTTAACGGGATTTATAACTGAGCGTATAGAACTACCTGCCTGCACCCACCACAGACAAGGTAGGAAAACCTACCCAGATCCTGTCGGCTTGCACATGGCAAACAGTAAATCCGGCGGATTTTAACATCATTCATACACCGCAAGCTATGGCGAATTGGTGATTAACTGCAGAGTTTAGACGAGAAAACAATTGGTTAAAAAGTATCCAGCAAGAAATTGGGATATTTAGCGATAAAAAAACCATCGCCTGATCACTTTCAAATCATTAACGCATATAAACCTATGGATAGTGGACCTCTAAATAGGCCTTCTCGGTAATTGCATGGTAAGCACGAACACCTTGGGTGTAGTGCTGAAAGTGAGTATAGATACGTGCTATATCAGCGTCGGCAGCTGCCTGTTCAGCCATCACCTGATCAGTGACTTGCTGTAGTGCATTCAGCACTTCGTCAGGAAATCGACGGATCTTTACGCCTTTTTCCTGCAACGTTTGCAACGCAATGATATTTCTGACGGTATATTCATCCAGCATATCGTGATTCACAACACGAGCCGCTGCGCGAACGATCACCTGTAGATCGTTAGGCAAGGCATCGAAAGCGGCTTTATTAATCAAAAACTCCAGGCTCGATCCCGGCTCATGCCAACCCGGATAGTAATAATATTCAGCAGCTTCATTAAAACCAAATGCGAGATCATTCGACGGGCCGACCCACTCTGTAGCATCGATAGCGCCCGTCTGCAGAGCAGTAAACAGCTCTCCACCAGGCAAGCTAACGGGCACGCCGCCTAGTCGCTGCAATACCTCACCGCCAATGCCTGGCAGGCGCATCTTTAACCCTTTCAGATCATCAACACTGTTGATCTCTTTGTTAAACCAGCCCCCCATCTGCACACCCGTATTCCCGCCGGCCATAGGCAGTAAATCAAACGGCGCATATAGCTCCTCCCATAAAGCCAATCCACCACCATGATGGAGATAGCCATTCATCTCTTGGGCTGTAAGACCAAATGGTATGCTGGTAAAAAACTGCGCTGCGGGTACCTTACCCTTCCAATAATAAGCGGCGCTGTGCCCCATCTCGACACTGCCAGAAGAGACCGCATCAAACACTTGAAAGCCCGGCACTAGCTGATTAGCTCCGTACACAGTCACTTGCAAACGCCCTTGGCTCATCTCATTCACCAGCACAGCAAATTTTTCCGGTGCCATGCCTAAACCCGGAAAGTTCTTTGGCCAGGATGTCACCAACTTCCATTCATATTGGGTTGCCGCAACCACAGTCCCGTCATCACTCTCGCGATCAACAAGGTGCTGCTGTGAACTGGGCGGAAAACAGCCACTTAACAACAGAGAAAAAGCTGTCACAGGAATCAACCAGCGAGATGTCATGAATTGCCTCAAATTAAGAGTAAAGAACACTAGGGAGCCAAGTCGCTAAAGCTGGCCAACAAGCCAACAGCAGTAACATCAACAACTGCAAGCCGATGAATGGCACCACCCCGCGATAGATATCAGCTGTCTTGATGCTGTCAGGGGCCGCGCCACGGAGGTAAAAAAGAGCAAAACCGAAGGGCGGGGTTAGAAACGATGTTTGCAAATTCACCGCTATCATCACTCCGAGCCAAACGGGATCAATCCCCATTGCCAACAACACAGGACCCACGATCGGCACAACAACAAATGTGATCTCAATGAAATCGAGAATGAAACCGAGTAAGAAGATCAGCAACATCACCACAGCCATGGCGGCTATCGGGCCACCGGGCAAAGAGTGGAACCATTGATGAACTAGGGTTTCACCACCCAAGGCGTAAAACACCAATGAAAAAAGGGCTGCACCGATCAATATCATAAACACCATGGAGGTGACATGCAGACTACTGCGCCCCACCTCTCTTAGGGTATGTAGATTTAATCGCCCCTGCACCGCGGCTAACACGGTAGCGCCAAAGGCGCCGACGGCGGCAGCTTCTGTCGGTGTTGCAAAGCCAAACAGTATTGACCCTAACACCACAAAAATCAGTGACAGTGTGGGCACCAAAGCACGGAACAGAAGCCAACCAAGCGCCGCTCCTGTCGCTAAATCCAGTACCTTGTCAGTTTCCTGTTGCTCGAGATCCTCTTGAGCCTCCTGCTTACATGGCACAAAAAGCACATACGCCAAATACAACAGTACCAGAATCAAACCCGGTACCAGCGCGCCAGCAAACAACTCACCAACGGATACTGTTTTAGGACTAAACACTCCTAGCTTTAATTGTGCCTGCTGGTAAGCAGATGACAGCATGTCGCCAAGTAACACTAAGGCTATCGACGGTGGCAAGATCTGACCCAAGGTTCCGGTTGCAGCCACAATACCGGCAGCACGCGCGGGGCCATAACCGCGATTTAGCATCCCAGGTAACGCCAGGACAGCGAGGGTTACCACAGTAGCACCAACAATACCTGTACTGGCCGCCAGCAACATACCAACCAATACGACGGCCATACCCAACCCGCCGTTGACACGTTTAAGCAGGTGATTCATCGCCGCTAAGAGCTGCTCGGCCAATTGCGACTTCTCTAACATCACCCCCATATATACAAATAAGGGCACAGCCAATAACGTCTGATTATTCAAAATGCCAAACAGTCGATTCGGCAGAAGCCACAAAAAGCTGGCATCAATGACGCCAAACCAGGCGCCGATATAAGCAAATATCAACGCCGATCCCGCGAGAGAAAAAGCGACGGGATAGCCAAGCATTAAGACACAACAAAGAAAAGCAAACAGTAAGGCGGGAAGGTAAGCGATCATTGCTCTCTCCCCTGCGGCGGCCCAAACAAACACTCCAGCGCGGAAATGATCCAGGAAACGCCTTGCAGGTATAACAAGGTTGGCAACACTAATAGCAAAGATTTAAACAGATAAAGCCCCGATAACCCGCCAGTTTCTTGCGAGCTTTCATGGTGAAGCCAGCTATCCATCACATAGGGCCAGCTAACGGAAAAGATCATGCTGCACATCGGCATGAGCAAGCAAAGGGTGCCGCCAATACTCAACCAGGCTCGCTGCCGCGCGTTGAAGCGGCGATAAAAGATATCCACGCGCACATGCTTATCCTGTTGCAAGGTATAAGCCGCGCCGAAACAGATAGCGGTAGCATGTAGATACATGACGCTCTCTTGCAGGGCGATCCACCCCAGATTAAACAGGTAGCGCAACACCACGATAAGCATAATCAGTAACATCATGATGCCGCCGCACCAAGCCACTAAATCGCCAGCGTAACGGATACCACGATCGATAATACGGCGAATATTATTCAGCGCACTAAACAGTGCTGATGGCGAAGGAGCATAGGATGGCTGCAAGAAGTTGCCCACACATGTTACATAAGTGCAGGCATTGATAACAAATATTTAAAGATTTTGAAACAGATAGAGGTCTAACCAGGTCGCAGAGAAAAGTAAACACTCACCTTTTATACCTAAGCCGTACTACTGCCACCCATGCATTTAGGAGAGTTAGGAATATCACCGAAATTAGATTCCCACTCACTTTGCGTATAGGTGTGCATGGCTAATGCATGTATCTGCCCGTCGAGCTCCTGAGCCAGAGTTTCATTGACTGAGCGGTGGCGAGCTAACAGCCGACTGCCCTCAAACTGCGCAGAGACAATAACGACTTTAAAGTGCGATTCTGCCCCTGCAGGGACATTATGATTGCCACTTTCATTAATCACCTCCAAGTGCACAGGGGCAAACCTCTGCAGTAATTTTTTTTCTATCGTATTTTGCACCGACATAATCTATTCCTTGTGCAGTAAGTGCGATTATCTTAATGCGGCTATGGCGCATCAGAGAGATGACCCCTGCTATTTTCCATGGTTTTCATCACCACGTATAGAACGAAAAGTTAGATTAATACGAGGATCGGTTACTTTTTTCTGTTTCGGAATGGCATGCTGCCAATGGTGCTGCGTCGAACCGGTCATCAACAACAAACTGCCGTGACTTAGCTCTAATTCAAACTTATAAGCACCGTTGCGATGGCGCATCTGAAAACGACGGCTCGCGCCCAAATTAATCGATGCAATAGCCGGATCCACGCCAAGTTCAGGTTCATCATCGCTATGCCAACCCATACTGTCGTTTCCGTTCCTGTACCAATTCGCTAACACCGCATTAAAACAGCAGCCGGTATCGACTCTGAGCCGCTGCTGAAGTGCTAACAACTCAGGCTCCCAAGGTATCGGTTCCAGCCATAAGCCTGAATAGCGATATCGTGCTTCGGCCTCCCCATACCAAGCCTGCATCCGCGGAATCTTAGTAAGTTTGCCAAACATACGGATCTGCGGTTGCTGCCAGAGCAACCGCTGCTGAAAGTGATGCAATAAACGATTTGCCTCTGGGTTTTCCAACCAACAGCGATAAAAATGCATTTCTGCATCAGGTAACTGAATAATTTGCGGATAATTCGTGCGTTCGACCGAGGAATTCACAGATAAACCTTTATCTCAGTTGCAAATGAAAGGCGGCAGAGGTATCACTTTAACGGATTTTACTCAGATAAAAATTACCAAACATATGACGGCTCCCGATAAAGGCAGAATTCTGGTGGTTGATGATGATCTTGAAATTCGAGATCTACTAGCAGCCCATCTCAGTAAAAACGGTTATGACGTAGATACGGTAGGCGATGGCATAGAGATGTTTAATACCTATCAAGAGGGACATCATCATCTGGTGATCCTCGACGTTATGCTACCTGGAGATGACGGTTTTACCCTTTGTCAGCGCCTGCGCAAGCAGTCTGATGTACCAGTGATTATGCTCACCGCTTCGTCCGATGAAACCGACAGAGTCATCGGTTTAGAGATTGGCGCCGACGACTATATCGCCAAGCCGTTCAGCCCAAGGGAACTGCTAGCCCGGATCAAAGCCTTATTACGCCGCGTTCGATACACACAGCGGCAGCAACCTCGTTTGCTCAATTTTGCCAATTGGCAACTGGATATCACCACCCGCCAAGTAACCCACTTGGATGGCGAAGTGTTGGAGTTATCAGGCGCCGACTTCAACCTGCTGCAGCTGTTTCTCAAACACCCAAACGAAGTGCTCGATCGGGACACCATCTCAGATACGATCCGAGGCCGCGAGGCATCCCCCTTTGATCGTAGTATCGATGTACAGATCAGCCGTTTGCGCCAACGCCTCAGAGACAGTGGTAAACAACCGAAACTGATTAAAACGATCCGCGGTTCAGGCTATGTCCTTGCTGCAGAAGTAGCCTATGAATCTTAAGTGGCCAGAGCGGCTGACACCAAGAACCATGATGTCACGCATGGTACTGATGCTGTTGACCGCGATCCTGATGTCACAACTGATTGTGTCAGTGATCTGGAGTACTCAGTTTGAACACAGAGACGAAGAATCGCTCACCGATGTATCCAACTCTCTGGCCCTGTCGATGGCGTCAACAATACGTTTCTTTCGCTCTCTGCCCTTTGAATATCGCCACATCGTCCTAAACCAGTTACGTAATATGGGCGGCACACGGTTTTTCGTCTCCCTCAATCACGAGCTTATCGATATTCACCCAATCCCCGATTCTCGCCGCAAACATATGGTGATAAACGAGGTATCCAGAGTAATGCAGCATCAATTTGGCGCAGACGCTGGCGTAAAGGTCGAATTCAGCGCACCGAATAACCTTCACGTACTCAATAACGACACTTTGTTAGCCGACCTTCCCCCGAGTTGGGCACAACACACCCTGGTACTCGAGCCCTATAACCCTCCCATTTTGGTCATGCAGTTCCCATTAGAGGATGGCGAATGGATCTATATGGCGGCGCTTTTACCCGAACCGCTGATGACGCTGGAAACCAAATACCTGCCTCGCAGCCAATTGGTCTTTCTCCTCGTTGTCTCCACCGTCTTATTGCTGACCATCGCGGTCATCGTGCGCTGGTTGAGTGCGCCACTGAAACGGTTTTCTACCGCAGCAAAACAGCTTGGGCAGGACATTCACCGCCCACCATTGGAAGAAACAGGCCCCGCCGAAATTGCTGAAGCGGCAAAAGCAATGAACGCCATGCAGGAGCAGCTAAAACGTTACCTAGATGACAGGGAGGAGCTTTTTTCTGCCATTAGTCATGATCTAAAAACCCCCATCACCCGCCTGCGCCTGCGGGCAGAGCTGCTCGATGATGATGAGCACACAGACAAGTTTATTAAGAACCTTGATGAACTGGAGATGATGGTAAAAGGCGCACTGCAGTGCGTTAAAGATACTGATATCCATGAAAATATTGAATCGGTGGATATCATGGAGCTGCTGCAATCGATCCAGGAAGAACTCGCCGAGCCAGAGACGATGAGTATCAGTGGCTCAATCAAAGCACCGTTCCGCGGTAAACCACTGGCGCTAAAACGCTGTCTAACCAATTTGATCGACAACGCGATTAAATACGGCGACAAAGTGAAAGTCACCCTACTCGATTACGAACAGCGCCTGTATATCCTGTTTCGTGATTACGGTCCTGGGGTATCACTTTACGATCAGAAGAAGATCTTTGAACCTTATGTTCGCTTGGATAGCACCCGCAACCGTAACGCCAGTGGCAGTGGTTTAGGCATGGGCATTGCCCGCAACATTGTGCGGGCGCACGGTGGCAACCTGGATCTGATGAATCACCCGCAAGGAGGGCTACTGGTGAAGCTGACCCTACCGCGACAATAATCTCGTCATTATTGGCCTGATGCTTAAGAGCCCGGAAATTCATCAATGATCGCAAACGACAGAAAGGTGGCAAATAAGCTGACCGCGAGCAACATGTAAAGCGCCGGGTGCAACAGAACGACGCCCATACTCGCCAACCAGACTCGCCGAATCACCCGGCGCTTATGCGACCAAATACGCTGCTGCTTAGGCGACAAATAACGATGGGAAGGTAACGGGATCCATTCTCGCAACCCACTAAATACCAAGTAGAGATAGAACGTCCATGGTTGTTGCATCTATCACCCCCTCGCTTTGCCTATATTCAAAGGCTAGACGAAAGCCGCCGCTGCGCGAGCAAAAATCATTCAGTTTTTCAGCCCGACAACCATGATCTCAATCAAATCAGCGTGATACCAACCCATGCGCAGATCACGTTTTTATAAATCACAGGCACCAAGCAGTGTCTATTTTTCACCCCGAAAAGCATCGCAACATTAGCAAATACAGGTATTGTAACAGCCTTGTTACAATACCTGTCCATTTGTTACCGCACAGTAACGCTTCTCTTCATACACTTTCAGGGGTTAATCAAGGCGCTTGCAGTACGCTTTGATTAGCACAGCAACAACTCATACTAATAAAAACTAAGGAAAGGCTAATGAAACGCAAGACTCTGACCTCTGTTATCTCTGCAGTCGCGCTAGCAACCAGCGCCGGCTTAGCCCATGCTGCCGATAAAGGCGAAGTGGAAGTGCTGCATTGGTGGACATCGGGTGGTGAAGCTAAATCAGCTGCAGTACTCAAAGAGATGCTGGAAAAACAGGGCTATGGCTGGAAAGACTTCGCCGTCGCCGGTGGCGGTGGTGAAAGTGCGATGACCGTACTAAAAACCCGCGCTGTATCTGGAAACCCACCTGCCGCTGCTCAGATCAAAGGACACGATATTCAAGAGTGGGCTGACCTGGGGTTTCTAACCACCCTTGACGGCACCGCCAGCGCTGAAAAGTGGGAGCAGGTGCTGCCCAAAGTGGTCAGTAGCGTCATGAAATATGATGATAAATATGTCGCTGTTCCGGTCAATGTTCACCGCGTGAACTGGCTATGGGCCAACCCTGCCGTATTTGAAAAAGCTGGCGCCAAGATCCCAACCACATGGGACGAATTCATAGTGGCTGCAGACAAAATTAAAGCGGCCGGTCTGATCCCACTGGCTCACGGTGGCCAAGCTTGGCAAGACGCGACAGTGTTCGAAGCGATCGCTTTGGAAACCATGGGCGCAGAGCTTTATATGAAAGCGTTCAAGATGCATGATCCTGACGCGCTAGGCTCTGTCAAAATGGTCGAAACGTTCGAAAAATTCCGCACACTTAAGCAGTACATAGATAAAGATAGCCCTGGCCGAGACTGGAATATCGCTACCAACATGGTGATCGAAGGAAAAGCCGGTATGCAAATCATGGGTGACTGGGCCAAAGGTGAATTCGCCGCTGCAGGTAAGAAACCTGGCGTCGATTATATCTGCGCACCCGCCCCAGGTACCGCAGGTATGTTTACTTTCAATATCGATAGCTTCGCTTTCTTTAATCTGAAAGATGCCAATGATGCAGCGGCGCAACAAGCTCTGGCGAAAACCATTCTTAGTCCCAAATTCCAAGAGGTGTTTAACCTCAATAAAGGGTCTATCCCGGTGCGTCTGGATCAAGACATGAGTGCCTTCGATCAATGCGCACTCGATTCCATGGCGACATTCAAAGCCGCGAATACCTCAGGCAAATTAGTGCCCAGTTGGTCTCATGGATTGGCAACCACCAGCCAGATCCAGGGCGCGATCTACGACGTGGTCACCAATTACTTTAACGACGACAAAGTCAGTGCAACCGAGACGGTTGATAAGCTGGTTCGCGCCGTTAAATCTGCGATGTAATTCGATATAGCGGGCGCTTCGTCGCCCGCTTTTCGAACCAAATTATGCCTAAAGAGAGCCCAACCCCGATGTCGACTTCACACGTGCTATCAGAGCCAGTGATCCGGCCACAGTCCAAGCGCTTTTCCTTGGATGGCCTGCAAAAATGGCTACCGAAACTGGTGCTGGCACCGACCATGTTGATCACCATTGTTTGTATCTATGGTTACATGGCTTGGACAACGCTGATCTCCTTCTCCAATTCGAGTTTTCTGCCCAGTTATAAGCTGGTTGGGTTTAAACAATACATCAAGTTACTGGATAACGATCGCTGGTTGGTTTCCAGCACGAACTTACTCATTTTTGGGCTGCTATTTATCGCTATCTGTTTAGTCTTGGGGATATTTCTTGCCATCCTCCTAGACCAACAGATACAGCAAGAAGGTGCCATTAGAACCATCTTTCTGTACCCCATGGCAATCAGTTTTATCGTCACCGGCACCGCCTGGAAATGGATCCTTAACCCAGGCCTGGGTCTCGAAAAAATGCTCAACGATTGGGGCTGGAGTAGCTTTCAATTTGACTGGCTAGTCGACCCTCAGATGTCAATCTACACGCTGGTGATCGCCGCGGTGTGGCAAAGTTCCGGTTTCGTTATGGCACTGTTTTTAGCTGGGCTGCGTGGCATTGACCCTGCCATTGTCAAAGCTGCACAGATTGATGGCGCAAGTAAACCAACCATCTATCGCAGAATAGTCCTCCCGTGTCTGCGCCCAGTATTTTTCTCCGCCATTATCGTGTTGTCGCACATTGCGATTAAGAGCTTCGACCTGGTGACGGCATTGACTTCTGGCGGCCCCGGATACAGCTCCGACCTACCGGCACTGTTTATGTACTCTCACGCCTTTACGCGTGGCCAAATGGGCTTAGGTGCCGCATCGGCAATGATGATGCTGGCAGGGGTGCTCGCCATCTTGGTGCCCTACCTCTATTCAGAGCTAAGGGGGCAACGCCATGACTAGTACGACGGTAAACACCGAAGTGATGAAAAAACCTCTACAGCCAGGTCGCTGGTTGATCTACGGCATCCTTATTCTGTTCGCGCTGATCTATCTAATGCCCTTAATCGTGATGCTGCTAACCTCTTTCAAAACCTCGGCCGATATCCGTTCCGGTAACCTGATGTCGTTACCCACTGAGTGGGTCTTCGACGGCTGGATAAAAGCATGGGGAAGTGCTTGTACCGGTGTCAACTGTGATGGCATCAAGGGCTACTTCTGGAACTCGATGCAGATGGTGATCCCTGCGGTACTTATCTCCACCATGATGGGCGCTTTTAACGGCTACGTGCTGGCCAAATGGCGTTTCCGAGGGTCCGATCTGTTTTTCAGTCTGATGCTGTTCGGTTGTTTTATCCCGTTTCAGGTGATCTTGTTACCAATGGCGCAAAGTCTCGGCTACGTCGGCTTAGCCAACACCACCGCGGGATTAGTCACTGTACATGTGATTTACGGTGTTGCATTCACCACCATGTTTTTCCGTAACTATTACGTCAGCATTCCTGACGAGCTAGTTAAAGCAGCGAAACTAGATGGTGCAGGTTTCTTTACTATCTTCTTTCGCATTCTGCTGCCTATCTCCAAGCCGATCTTTATGGTTTGCGTGATTTGGCAATTCACCGCGATCTGGAATGACTTTCTGTTTGGTGTGGTGTACTCCGCTGGCGATACCCAGCCGATGACGGTAGCCCTCAACAATCTGGTCAACACCTCCACTGGCGTCAAAGAGTACAACGTGGATATGGCCGCAGCGATCCTTGCTGCGTTACCTACGCTGCTGGTCTACTTCTTTGCCGGAAAATACTTCGTGCGTGGCCTCACGGCCGGTGTGGTTAAAGGATAAAGCGCACCGCGCTTACTGAATTAGGAATTTAAGATGGCAACGCTAAATATCAAGCAGATACGTAAACGCTACGGTAAATCAACCCAGGAGATCCTTAAAGGGATCGATATCAGTATCGACAACGGTGAATTTCTGATCCTCGTCGGCCCTTCAGGCTGTGGCAAATCCACCTTAATGAATATGATCGCTGGATTGGAGGAGGTCAGTGATGGTCAGATCTTGATTGATAATCAGGATGTCACCCACGTGGCGCCTAAAGATCGGGATATCGCCATGGTGTTCCAGTCATACGCCCTCTATCCCAACATGACTGTCCGTCAAAACATTCAGTTTGGTCTGGAGATCCGCAAGATGCCAGCAGCCGAGATCGAAGCGGAAGTTGAGCGGGTCGCCAATCTGTTACAGATTGACCATTTACTTGACCGCAAGCCGTCACAACTCTCTGGTGGCCAACAACAACGCGTGGCCATGGGGCGAGCACTCTCTCGGCGGCCAAAAATCTATCTGTTTGATGAACCGCTTTCTAACCTCGATGCCAAACTGCGGGTAGAGATGCGTACCGAAGTGAAGAAGCTGCACCAACGCCTAGGCACCACCATTGTTTACGTTACCCATGATCAGATCGAAGCGATGACATTAGCAGACCGGATCGCCGTGATGAAAGATGGTGAACTACTGCAACTGGGGACACCAAAACAGGTATACGAAACCCCCGCCAACATGTTTGTTGCCGGCTTTATCGGCTCCCCTTCCATGAACTTTATCGACTGTCTGATCAAGAAGGATGAAAACGGTCTGTTCACTGAGTTAGCCAATTCACAACAACAGATCACACGGCTACCTGCGCCAGACTATATGATCGACTACCTCGGCAAGTCGGTCGTATTGGGATTAAGACCTGAGCAGATCACCACCCCACAGCCCCATAAGCAGACCGATAAACAAGTGACCCGTGGCCAATTCGAGGTGTTAGTGACTGAGCCAACCGGCCCTGACGTTATCGTTGAAGTACAGGCCAATGACCAGGAGATAAGCTGCCGTATCGATCCTGAACACCCGTTAGAGATAGGCCAACCAATAGAGCTGATGTTTGATTGCAACAAAGCGGTCTACTTCGACAAATCTACAGAGCAACGTATCTGTCCGCAAAACAGTACATTGCCAGCACCGACAAAGGCATCGGCCGCCTGAGTATGTCCTTTCCCATACAGGCCGATTGGCACCGCTTATGCGGTGCCTTTTTTTAATCTCTGACGTACAATCCCCCCATCTTACCGCTACCTCTGCGAAAACAGCCGCTGCCAATGAACAGATATGTTGAACTCATCGACCAAGCACTGACCCTCGAACGCTTCCCGTTCAGTCAGGATCCAAATCTGCAGGCGTGGGATGCAGCCGACGAATACCTTTTAAATCAACTACGAGAAAGAGGTTGGCTGCAACAGGGAGGGACTATCCATATTTACAACGACACCTTCGGCGCGCTAACGGCCGCCTTAGTCAGTTGGTTCGCGGAGCAAAATTGTAGCGATTACAATATCATCAATCGTGGCGACAGCTTTCTTAGTCACCAGGGATGCCGTAACAATTTGCAGGATAATCGGCTGGCCGATGACAGAGTCGTCTACGTTGATAGCTTGCAGGACGTCGCAGAAGCCGCTGATCTTGTGCTGTTGAAGGTGCCGAAAAACCATACTCTATTGCAGCAACAACTGGCACAGGTCAAAGCCACTGCCACTGAACACACCAAAATGCTAGCCGCCGCCAAAGCCAAGGCATTAACACGTAACGTGATCGACATGTTTAACCAACTAGGCGCAGCCAACCCGTCTCTGGCATGGAAAAAATGTCGAGTGGTCGATTGCCAGATAGAGCCAACAGCCGACCTGCAAGTGCCAGATCTGAATGTGTGGCCACTTGAAAACACAGAATATAACCTGGTAAATCACGCTAACGTATTTGCCCGCCAGTATTTGGATATCGGTGCACGATTCTTCCTGCAATACTTACCGAAAGAGCAGCAATACCACGAAGTGATCGATCTGGGTTGCGGCAACGGTGTTCTCAGCCTGATGCTGTTAGCACAAAACAAAATCGACAAATTGATCGCCATCGACGAAAGCTACATGGCGCTCGCTTCCACCGAACAAACCATCAAAGAGAACCTGCCTTCACAGCTGGTGCATTGCCAGTTCCAAGCAAACAACTGCTTAGATGGTTTCGAAGGCGCGCGGTCTGATCTGGTAGTGTGTAACCCGCCGTTTCATCAGAACAACGCGATCACTGACGATATCGCCTGGCAGATGTTTAGAGATGCGAAGCGTGTCCTGAAACGAGGTGGTAAGCTAATGATCGTTGGTAACCAACATCTCGCTTATCACATCAAGCTGCAGCGTTTGTTTGGGAACTGTGAGACCCTAGCCAGCAATAAGAAGTTTGTTATTTTGGAAGCGGTAAAATAATGTTGAAGACTCTCTCTTTGAAAGCACTTTTGTTCGCATTCTGCGGTGTATTCATCGCTGGTTGTAGCAGTCAGTACAGCCCTATCATTATCAGCCCCCCGGTCATTTTTGCCGATGATGTCTGGCCTGATGCCCAACCTATCGCACTCAAAGTTGAAGATATGCGCCCGGCACAGTACCTGGCAAAAATCCAAGGCAGCGGTGAAAAAGTCACCCTGGTACCCGGCAACAATAGCCTGAGTGAAGTGGTTAATGTGCGAGTTGCTGCGGCCTTTAATGAGCATGGCATCGATGTGAACCCATTGTCACCGATTGAGTTCAATATTGAACTGCACAGCGCATTAGTGGACGTCACTAAACCGGGGCACTTTGACTACGATATCGACACGCACATAAAAATCGAAGTCAACATCAAAAAATCAACCGGGCAATTTACCAAGTTGTTTCGTGGCAAACGGCAAACCATCATCGCCATCAAACCCGATACGGCAAAGCTAGAAGAAGAGCTAAACGCACTGCTCGGCAAAGTACTTAACGAACTAGTGAACGACGGTGAGATACATCAGTTCATTGCTCGTCAACCGACTGATATTGTTCATTAACAGGGGGCTTGCATGCGTTTTATCTGGCTATTGTTGGCCCTGTTTGTTGGTTCAGCACAAGCGGCACATAAGGGTCAACTGCAACCCTCTAATCCGTTTCCCAAAGTGGCAATGAAAACCACCTTAGGCACTATCGTCATTGAGCTTGATCGTACAAGAGCGCCGCTCACCGTGGATGCCTTTCTCGCCTATGTGGTGGACGGCGATTATGACCAAACATTATTTCATCGCATCATTCCAGGCTTCGTTGCCCAAGGCGGAGGAATAGATACCAGATATTCGCCCAAGAATGAGAAAAAGAGGCTGGCGAATGAATCAGGCAATGGCCTAAAGAATAGTGAAGGCACCATTGCCATGGCGCGCCAAAACGCTCCGCATTCTGCAACCCGCCAGTTCTTTTTTAATCTGGCAGAGAATGATTCACTAAATCCTAGCCGACGCGGCTGGGGCTATACGGTGTTTGGTGAAGTGGTTGAAGGTCACGATATTTTACTGAAATTCAATAGTGTACAGACCGAATACAGCGATAAGCTTGGCTGGCCCGATGTCCCCGTTGCGCCGGTAATTTTGGAAAAAGCCACGCTACTGCCAGAAGAGTAGAATGAATCAAACCAGCAGTTCACGCCCCTCGCCCGCCGTTGCTCCTTCTACAAAACGGCGCTGGCAAATGAAAGCGAATCTCACCCGTTGGCGTGCGGCGGTGGCTGTCTATGGCCAACGCAGCATGCTGCATATGCTGATCTTTGGCTTTAGCTGCGGCCTGCCTTACATGCTGGTTTTCGCCACCCTCTCTTTTTGGCTCAGAGAAGCAGAAGTCAGTCGCTCAGCGATTGGTTACTTCAGTTGGATCCTAGTGGTTTATGGCATGAAGTGGTTATGGGCACCATTAGTAGACCGCCTAAAACTGCCACTACTGCACCGATTGCTAGGGCGGAGGCGATCATGGATAGGCTTGGCACAAACGGCCATCGCACTTTCGCTACTTGGGTTGGCTTGGCTGGATCCTGCGCTATCACTGCAAAATTTCGCACTCTGCACGCTACTGGTCGCCTGGTTTTCAGCGACACAAGACATCGCAATTGATGCCTACCGAATTGAGATAGCCCCTCAGGAAGAGCAAGGCTCTCTAGCGGCCGCCTATATGCTGGGATACCGCTTAGCCATGATCCTCAGTGGTGCCGGCGCGCTCTATTTAGCCGCTTGGTTTTCAACGGGCGAAGGTTATGACCCTGTCGGCTGGTCACACGCTTATATCGTTATGGCTGGGATCATGGGGCTATGTCTGCTGAATACCCTGCTCTCCCAAGAGCCGGTGCAATCCTTGGCCAGCATAGAAAAAGATGAAGAAGATGCAGCCCTCGCATTAGAACGCACAGCCCATCTACCATTGCCGATACAGCGTATGCTCTCCTGGTGCTATGGCGCCCTGCTCTGCCCATTTATTGATTTCTTCCGCCGTTATCGTTGGCAAGCGTTCTGGCTACTACTGCTAATCGGCACTTATCGTATCTCTGATATCTTTATGGGGGTGATGGCCAACCCGTTTTATGTCGATTTAGGTTACAGCAAAGAGCAGGTTGCATCGGTCGCCAAGGTGTTTGGGGTCATCATGACCCTCATCGGCACAGGCATAGGCGGCTTACTGGTTACGCGGTTTGGTTGTCGCCCAATTCTTACCTTGGGTGCAATTCTCGTCGTCGCCACTAATCAGCTATTCGCTATCATGGCTTGGCTAGCTGCAGCGCTTACGCCTGAATGCGCCAATATCGCGTGTGAAGCCCCTTCCATCTATTGGCTAATGGCAGTCATATCAGCAGATAACATCAGCGCTGGCATCGCCACAGCAGCGTTCATCGCTTTTCTTTCCTCACTCACTAACGTCGCCTATTCAGCAACGCAATACGCACTATTTAGCTCGTTAATGGTGTTGTTCCCGAAATTTCTCGCTGGCTTTTCTGGGGTACTCGTCGACGACATGGGGTATGTTTGGTTCTTTACCATCGCATCGCTGATCGGTTTACCGGTACTTTTACTTATCTGGCTAACAAAACAAACGCAGCTTGCCCCCGTTAATGCGGAAAACAACAGTAAACGGTCCGAGTAGATTGCTGATTTGTATCTCAGTTTTAATCATTAACAACCGCTAGCCGTTTGATTCAGCTACTATTTATCTATCACTATCTGTTAATTAACTAAAAGGGGCTGTCGTCCGTGACCCTAGTTCGCCCTGCCGACAATCAACAAGCGCCTATCATCATCGATGTTGAAGCCTCAGGATTTGGCTCAGGCAGTTATCCCATAGAGATAGGCTTAGCCATGCCGGCAAATGAGCGTCACTGTTTTCTAATCAGGCCAGCAGAACACTGGCAGCATTGGTCCGAGGAGGCAGAAAAAATACACAAAATATCGCGGCAGGCGCTGCATGAGCATGGCCTAGAGATACAAGATGTTGCTTATCAACTAAATGAAATTCTAGCCGGATTGACCGTCTATTCAGATGCCTGGAGTCACGATAGTAGCTGGGTATACAAACTGTTCGACGAAGCAGAGATCTACCCAAAATTTAAAATTGAGACGTTAAGAAAACTGCTAACGGAAAAGCAACTCTCTCTGTGGGACGCAACCAGAGAGAAGATCGAGCAAGAACAGCAAACCATCCGTCACCGTGCCAGCGCAGATGCCCACGTGCTACAACTAACCTTTCTCAGAACCCAATAAACGCTCACTTTTCATACGAAGTAGAAGTAAGTAGATACCCGCATAAACCACCCCGAAACCAAATTGAATTAATTTTTACTAATTTAGACAGTCGGTTATAGATGTGCGTCACATTTATTTACAACCCAAAAGTTCAACAGAGCAAAAACTCAATTATATCAAAAAGCTATAACTTGGATTAAATATTGCTTAACACCTTACGTGGCTTTCTTAGCTACAACATTCACGGAAGTAGTACTACATAAAAAATAAAAGGTGGAATCCAGATGAAAAAGCTAATCGCACTCGCTGTAGCGGCGTCGACACTCGCGATCTCCGGCCATGTCTATGCCGGGCCGCTAAGCAACCTGCACTCCAGTAACGTTGCTCCCATGGTTGTAGCGGGTAATCCAAACGACCCGGTTAATCCAGACTCACCGGGTGACCGCGTTGATCCAAACGTAGCAAGCTCGCCTTTTGCTGGTGTTGTAAGCATCTATATTCAATATGAAGATGGTGGTTATATCTGTACTGGCGCGATGATCGATAAATGGCATGTCGCCACAGCGGCACACTGTGTCGACGAGACTGACACAGGCGTTGCTATCGATCTCACCAATCCAAATAACAACCTGTCCATTCAATTAAATAATGATGGTTCATATCGTGATGACCGCGCGGGTAGCATTATTTCAGCACGCAATGCCACCATCCATCCTGACTATGAAGGCTTTGGGATCTGTCCAGATGGTTCGTTTGGTTGTGTTAATGATGACATCGCACTGATTGAATTGAGCAAGCCTGTCGGCGACGACATTCCAATTTATGAATTTCTTGATCGTCCTGTGATGGCCAACGACCAGTTTGTCATGGTCGGCTACGGTACCTCTGGTGATGCCGTCGATGGCTATTACGTGTCTCCAGACTTTGATGTTAAGCGTGTCGGCGCAAACGTCGTCGACCTATTTGAAACCGATGACGAAGGTGATTTCGTTTTCGGCCCTGATAATAGCGAAGGCTTAGCAGAAGTTTGGTACGCAGACTTCGACGGTGATCGTGACAGTGATGGCGTCGTAACCGGCGACGAAGATGCGCATTGCTTCTACTACGGTATCTGTAGCGAACAACTGCCAAATGCCAACGACTGGGACAACATGGTTTGGGGTGAAGCCAACATTGGTGGCGGCGACTCAGGTGGCCCATCATTTATTTACGATGAAGCAACCGGCGAGTACCTGTTAGCGGCAAACAACACGTTCGGCATTCCAATCTATGATGGTGCGGGTGGTGACATCTTTGGTGGCATCGTTTACGGCGCTTACAGCGACTGGATAAACAACTACCTGAATACCACTAAAGTACCTGCGCCTGCCCCATTAGCCTTACTTGGGCTGGGCCTGGTAGGCTTGATGCTTAAGCGTAGAAAAGCGTAATTATCTGCGTGAGATTCAGTTAGGCGCCTACCACAGGCGCCTTTTTTATTTTTAGCGTGCAAAAACTGAATTTACCCTCGCCATGAGGGACTATTATGTGACCCCAAGATACACCTCTGTTAACATGCTGATTGAGTTCACCATTTTTCCGATATCAGACCCATGGCTCTGTTGAAGTCTTTGCTACAAAACCGCTGGATCTACATAGTAACGCTGGTTATCTGCGTTATTGTTATCTCAGTTCTGGCATTTAACGACCCTCCAAAACAAGCCTCTATGCCCAACGATAAAATCAGCCATTATCTGGCTTTTTTTGCCCTAGCATTGCTTATCTCCCATGGCCTGTTACTTAAGATCCGTTATCAACTGGTGCTGTTGGGAAGTTACGGGTTGCTCATTGAATGGGTGCAGAGCTATCTTCCTTATCGCACCGCCAGTATTGCGGATTTTGCAGCGGATATGGCTGGTGCCCTCACCTATTATCTGATTGCAGCCATCATCAGCTTAATCTATCGACATTTTTTCCAGCAGGAGTCCAACCATGCCAGTTAACCCACATATCACCGTACTCGGCATGGGTGCGCTTGGTCAGCTTTATGCTGGCTCTTTAGCAAAACTAGGCGCACAGGTGACGGGCTTAAGCCGCGCAGGCACAGTGGAGTCCGTTAGCTTTATGACGCCACAAGGGTTGCAGAAAGTCGCCCTGTCGACAGAGCTGCCTGAGCTATATGACATTTTGCTTGTCACGACCAAGGCATACCAAGCCGTTGATGCGGTACAGTCCCATGCCAGAGCGATTGGCCCGAGTACCACGATTGTGTTGTTACACAATGGCATGGGTACCCTGGCACCGTTGAAGAAGCGTTTTCCAGACTGCACCATCTGGTTGGGAACCAGTAGCCACGGTGCCCTGCTAGAGCACGGCATACTCAAGCACACAGGCGCAGGAGAAACCTGGCTAGGATTTGGCTATGGTGATCGTAACAGTGAGCAAGAATCAGCGTTCGCCGAGCTGCTCAATCAAGCATTAACGCCCTGTCAATTTAGCGACAACATTAACCACAAGCTATGGCTAAAATTAGCTATCAACAGTGTCATCAACCCGCTAACCGCACTGCATCAATGCCGTAATGGCGATCTCAACTCGCAACGCTTTGCGCAACAGATCCAAGCATTATGTGAGGAGTTCTCCCTCTTAAGTCTCGCGGAGGGGCTTGATCTGAGTCCTGAGTTTATTCAGCAAACGGTTTATCAAGTGATAGATAAGACCGCGGCCAACTACTCCTCGATGAATAGAGATATCTCGGCGAGACGCCCCACGGAAAACAATCAAATATCCGGTTATGTGGTCTCTCGGGCGGCCCATTTTGGCATCGCTGTTCCCACCCACAGCAAGTTATTTGAGACTCTTTGCCGGCTTGAACGCAGACAAAACAGTACCAGCTTACTGTAGAGAATAGCCACCAACTGTCACCGACCTGTTATTGACATTCTTCTAGCGACCGCTAAAGCTTGAAGCTCTGTCGATAGGAGCCATGTGTTATGACCATCAAGGTATTAGTCCCGATCGCAGACGGCAGTGAAGAGCTAGAAGCCGTCACCATGATTGATCTGTTAAGACGCGCAGGTATCGATGTCACTGTCGCCAGCTGCACAACTGATGGTGGCTTAGAGATCTGCGCATCGAGAGGCGTCAAGCTGGTCGCCGATCATCATATATCCACACTGACAGATGAACGGTATGCCATGATCGCACTGCCTGGCGGCATGCCGGGCGCAGAGTTATTACGCGACACTGCCCCGCTTTTAACTCTGTTGAAACAACAACAACAACAAGGCAACGGCTGGATCGCCGCTATCTGTGCCGCTCCAGCGGTGGTTCTGCACTCCCATGGCTTAATCAAGGGGTCTGCCACCTGCCACCCGGCTTTCCAGGCGCAATTACCAGCAGCGAATTTAATGTCTGATCAGCCCGTGGTCATTGACCACGACAACAGGCTGGTTACCAGTCAGGGACCAGGTACAGCAATGACGTTTGCACTGACGTTGATAGAGATACTCGCCGGTGCAGATAAGCGTAAACTCACTGCAGCTCCCTTATGCCTAGCCATCGAGTAACCGGCGGAAAATGCGCCTTAGGGTTTTGCCGGTAAACGTACCGCACTGACCTCTGCAACGCCTTTTAACGCGCAGCGTCCGGTGACATAGAGTTGCACCGCACGTTCAGCCAGCATACTCCGAAGCAACAGTTGATAGGCTTGTTCTGCCCCAATCGCTTCGAAGTCGATATAGAACAGTCGCGGATTACGGCAACCGCTGATGTTCTTTTCAACTTCCATTTCAATGGTGTAACGTCCTTTATTGGAAACGGACAACCCTTGCAATGGTGCCGCAGCTAACCAGCCAGAATCCGCATAGCTGGAAGGGGCATGCATGATTAGCATAAGTAGCAGCGGCGCAGCACAATATCTAACGCACTTCACAACGAACAGCTCCTAATTCGTCAATATCTAAACTCACTCGGCTGGCCAATGCCCAATCCGTAAGTTTGCCACAGCGCCCCAACGTCGAACTACCATCGGCAAACTGCAAAGAGAACCTCACCACAGCGGCATCGGATAGTGGCAGGTGGTAAATGGTTTGACTGTCGAAAGCCGCGACTTCACCGAAGCTGATATGGGTATGCGACAAATCAAACTGCACTGCAGATAATGGCTTAGCGCCGCCATTATTCACTGATATCTGGGGGCGAAGATCCAACAACAACCAAATCACACCCGCCATAATTAACGTCGCCAGCAAGCCAAGTCGACGGTAATGCTTTTTGGTTAAAGGAGAAGAGGGATGTTGATTTTTATCACTCATGAATACACTTGCTGTTGCTGACAATCATCTGCTGAGACTAACAGAATTAGTAGCAAAAAGAACAAGTAGGACTAAGCAATTCAAGCTGACGGCGTAGACAAGTGTTGCTCGAGCCAAACAAGAGCCTGTTGTTGGTTTTTAAAAATACCAAAACGCGGCTCTACGCTCAGTGACTCGAAAAGGTGACCAAACATACTGGCATTGGGTGAAACAACCGCTATCGCCTTAGCACCGTGCTGCAAGCACCAGCGGTAATGTGCTGTGATCAGTTCAATCCCTTGCCGCGTCGTCATGACTTGCTCGCCCAGCACCTCAAGCCGGACAAATTCATCGCATGCCCTGTGTTCTATCGCCGCAACACTTTGCGCAACACCCTGTTCGATGCCCTCACAATTAAACGACTCGTTGGCAATAACCGTCAACAGCTGATCGTGCCAGCTTAGCTCAACATACCCATGGGGCTCCACCTGCACACTCCTTCGCCAAATAGTGAACTGCTAGCGGAAAGTGAATAAATGACATTCTAGCTGCTACATCACCGCAAAACATCAGCCAATCAAACCCATTGTTCTATCTCCAGCGCATGAGATTAAACCGCAACCAACTGCAGTAACTGACCACAGAACCACGCCATATAAGTCCCTAATACATATCCAAGCACAGCCAGCAACACACCAACCGGCGCTAATGCAGGATGAAACGCCGAGGCGACAACCGGCGCAGAAGCGGCGCCACCAACATTAGCCTGGCTCCCCACCGCCATATAGAACAGTGGTGCTTTAATCAGCTTCGCCACTAACAGCATCAACAGGGCATGAATGACCATCCAGATAGCACCGATCAGGAAGTAAAGCGGCGTTTCCACAATAGCGGTGATATCCATGTGCAAGCCTATGGTTGCGATCAAGATATACAGCATCACCGAGCCCACTTTCGACGCGCCAACAGCTTCCAGTTTTCTAGCTTTAGTGAATGACAGCATCAACCCCAGTGTGGTGGCGATAATGATCAGCCAGAAAAAGTGCTTATTAAGGCTTAGCCGGTCTGCAAAACTGACATTGTCTGCAAACCAGGGAGCCAACACATCGGCTAACGCATGACCAATACCAGTCACACCAAAACCGATAGCGATCATCACCATTAGGTCCTTCATATGTGGGATCCGTCCATGTTCAGCGTGGAACTTTTCTACCCGTTCTTTCAGTGCTTCGATAGCCGATGTATCAGCACCGGTTCTTGCATCAATTTTCTTTGCATTACCGGCCATCAGCAGCAGAATGGCCATCCAAATGTTGGCCATGACCACATCCACAGTAGCCATCACTGAGAAGATATGGCCGCCGACATCATAGACCTCTTTCATTGCTGCCTGATTGGCGCCACCGCCGATCCAACTACCAGCAACCGTTGTCATGCCCCGCCATACGGCGTCAGGGCCATTACCACCAAGCACTTCTGGAGCAAACACAGAGACCAGCAGAATGGCAATAGGTCCACCGATGACGATGCCTACAGTACCAGTCAAAAACAGAATCACCGCCTTGTTGCCTAGCTTCGTAATCGCTTTTAAATCAACACTCAGCGTTAGCAATACCAAACAAGCAGGAAGCAGATAGCGGGACGCAACAAAATAGAGATTAGAATCATGACCATCCACCACACCAAAGGTATTTAAAAAGGAGGGTAGGAAATAACACAGTAAAATGGCCGGCACATACTTATAAAACTTGCGCCAAAACGGGTGAGAAGAGTAAGCGGTGTAAAAAATACCCCCTAGCATAACGGCCAGGATCCCTAGGATAGTTGCGTCATTGGTGATCAATGCGGTTTCTGCGTGCATGGAAAGATCTACTTCTATTGAATTTTCTATTTATTTCACACCAAAGCGGTAGGAACACTTCCCCAACGCCGGCATGAGCTGTGGAATTTTCGCCCAAGCTTGCCACAATCATTAACAACATAGAAATCTGACAGAAAATCCATCTTCACACCAGCGAACAATGATATAGCCAAACAACAGCAAAAAACCCCCTAATGCACTGATTAACATAGAGGTTTAATAGTAAAGCCTAAAAAACCTAACCCACGTAAAGAGCTGTCCCCCTATCATAGCGTCGGATTATAAATCACAATAGCGAACTGGGTGCGAGAATGTTTGGTGTATATGAATTCTGGGATAATTTATCGATCTATCAGTACAATCCGAAATCCAAGAATTATGGATGTAAAGTGACAATTGACTGCCTCCTCCAATGAGTAGAAAACCACGCAGATAACTTCTACTAAACATGATTTAACTAACAGACCGAGTTGAGGGGATGATTTAAAATAGTTTTTTAATTTAGTTAGACAAGGAATGTTAGGCCATGAAGTTCAAAGCCCTCCCTGTAATTGCACTCTCAACTTTAGCCATCACAGCGTGCGACGATTCTAATGACAACTGGAACTGTGATGAACTTATAGCGTACGAAGCAAATATCATTGCTATGCAGGTGACACCTTTCGAGTACCAACCAGAAAATGATCCTTACCCCTACGAATCCCCTTATTTCACTTTTGAATTATCGCCACTTGAAGACGCTGCTGAAACTAACGCTGAAAACTACCTTTTATCGCTCACTGCCGATATCGAAAATACGCCATTGGTATCATCAACAACCCACTCCTGGTTTGATGCCCTGAATGGTCTCTTTATCAGTAAAGCTTATGCTTGTACTCCCGCTGAGGATATCTATTATGAAGAGATCGACGCTATTCGCATCACTTCTGATCAAGACTTTTCTGAACAATACCCCGCAGGATCAGAACTGAATGAACTATTTATCGTACAATGGGCCTATAAAGATGGCTATAGCTACGATGCAGATACAGACGTAGCAACACCATACACACTAGCCGAGTACGTCGCGCAAACACCCGACGCTTATCAGTTACTGCAGATACGATTAAGCGAAGCGCCAACCACCGATCCAGTCCATCAATTCACCATTGAGTATTCGCTCACCAATGGCGAGCAATACGTAATGACAACCCCGCTAGTGACCTTCGTCGCCGAATAAACAAAGATTGTTTCATCCTTCATTTTCAGGGGAGCTCGAAGCTCCCCTTTTTAATAGCTCCAGCCTCTTACAGACATAGATAAAAACCACTAGACACACCAAATGATAATGATTATCATTTGCATAAATAAACAAGAGGAATGAAAAATGATTAAAACAATCACTTTTGCTGTAATGCACTTTAGCGTGGCTTTTGCCGTAGCTTATTTACTAACAGGTGACATCATTGTCGGCGGCTTAGTCGCCTTAGTGGAACCAGCGGTAAACACTGTGGCTTACTACTTTCATGAAAAGATCTGGGTACGCATCAAGCGTCAGCAAGCGAACAAGATGTTGCCAGCGGTAGAGGGGATATAATGCAAATAAGCCATTTTCAACAGATGGACCCGGATCTGCTGTATAGCTTGATCAATATGAAATTAAGGAATGATTATTCTTCGCTAGCCAGGTTATGCCAAGCGATGGATATAGACGAAGCGGCTCTCATAGCAAAGCTCTCTTCTGCCGGTTACCAGTATCAGTCGGCGCAGAACCAATTTCGGCCGACATAATGGCAAATATCCCCTGCCTACCGAGCCTAATGCTGCCCTTAATTTAAAGAGGCTACTGTCACTTCCTTATCAGCCGACTCGCAGTTTCCCCCTGCTCTAAGCATTGATGACAACATAAAACCAGATAACCGTGGTTATTCCCTTCCATGGTAACAACACGGTAGATAACGTTACCAAGAAGGACGAGACAGCTATCGAGTAGGCTATTCAGCCTTTTCTTAATTGTCCGGTGCACTGATTAGATAACACCAATCTCATATAAATAAAGCCCGCATCTATTAGTGCGGGCCATGTAAAACCGGTAAAACGGCGGTTACTCTCCCAAAGAGAGAAACACTATTTCCCCATACAATTAGCGTAGAAAGTTGTCGTGGCTGGCCAGTCAGAAAAGACACCTATCACACCTACATCATTCGCCAACACGTGCAACACTTCCAAACTATCGCCATCACGATGGATCACATCTAACCCGCCCGTGTCACCATTGAGGGATTGGTAATACCAACCACCATTGTCTTTCAACAACCCCGAACGCTCCAATGTCCAGGTTATGAGCTTGAACCCCACGGCTTGCGCGTTCAATGCGTATTGTGACGGTACAATCGCTCCCTCAGCATTCACATCAAGCAACATCCACATTGGCGGTGCCAACACGCGCACCCCCTGATCTACCCATTGCTGCATCTTGGCCTGACTAACATGGGTATCGTAGACGCCATCTAGCAGCACTGCTTGCTGACTAAACTCACTATGTTGGTTAATCCAATAGATCACATCGGCGTAGTTAAACGACTGTGGCCAGACTCGCTTAGGATGAATCCCTGCAGCCACATATTCGTTGATCATCTGTGAAGCATATTGCTGCTGCGTATAGTCACCTTCAAATGGCATTGGCACTGAGGGAGACTTAAGCTCAGGAGTGAAATCAACATCCAGTGAGTCTAACAATACAATGCTTTCTGCATGGGTTAGAAGCGTGCCTGGACCGGTATAAATATCAGTACGCCAATCCGCTGTGGCATTCATATACTCTTCAATACTGGTGGCTTCGAGGTTGGCAGCATCCATTTTACCCTGCAGAGATTTAAACTCGGCAAGCGTTATATCACTGGTACAACATTGAATATCCGCAGCGTTCGCCAGCGTACCATCAACATCAAACAGAGGCGGTACGGCACACTTATCGGCTAACGGTGTCGCTAGAATATTGGTGGTGCTATGCAGATCACACTGAGAATGACGACATACCAGCTCACGGTCTTGAGTAAAGGTCACGTCACACTCAACGATCCCCGCTCCCATTTTTGCTGCGGCCACATAAGACTCTCGGGTGTGCTCGGGAAACTGCATCGGTGCACCACGGTGGCCGATAGAAAACTTAGAAGGGTGAAAAACACCCCGTTTACACCGCTTCAATTTCTCTTTCAATGGACTCTGCGCCATATCATCCAGCAGAAAGAATGGACGAGGCCCTAACTGCACGTTGCCGTTTAAGCGGCTGAACTGCGGCGGCACGTTAACAACGATGGGGTTATCAGGATCTTTGACGATAGGTGGCTCAATCTGTGGTTTAACAGCTGCATTGACCCAACATGTTACGGTTATAGAGCCCAAACCAAGGAGCAGGGCCGAAGCCACTGTCACTAAACGCATAACGCCTCCTAAATAAGCTTAGTTAAATGGAAGTGATCGACGGCAAACTGACCGCGGCTAAACATACTTTGCCGATATGACGTAGTGATGGCATACGTTTGATAGAAATAAGACAGGGGCCGATAAAAGCCAATAATTTACAACAAAAAAAGGACGCTAATGCGTCCTTTTATTCAGTGCCTAATTAAACTTAAGGCGCTGTAGCTACCTTAGGGTTTGGACCGAAATCATTCTCACCTTCAGCGCTGTCAATCAGCATGAAGATTAACAGGATGATACCGCCAACCATAGGTACCAAAACAATCCAGTACCACCAGCCGGAGCGGCCAGTGTCATGCAGACGACGGACAGTGACTGAGATGCTAGGAATGATCAAACCGAGCATAGTCACAACAGTGAAAATTGGAATCCCGATCACGGCATCAATAACAACAGCCACGATAACAGTCAGGAGATAAAACAGGGCAAAGTACCAATACTCACAACGACGCGCACGTCCTGCAAAAGTTGCATACTTCTTAAGTGCGGCAAGAAACCAACTCATAACAACATCCTATTGTGTATTACTAAATTTTGTAGAGGGTAATTTAGAGGAAAGTGGCATTCGGCGGCAATAGCCTGAGCAAAAGTGTGTGAACCACGACTAGAAATAGCTCGCAAAAAGCCAATGTTGGGCACTTTTTTACCAGCAATAAAAGCTATAAATATCGGTTTCATGCTAAAAACAGGCTCTTCGCCCTGTGATCCACTCATTACATGGCGCCACAGAGCTAATTTTCAGCTAGGAAGGCAACGTTTTGATGACCACGCGGATCGAAACACCACGGTTAATCATGCGAGAGTTCACCCTTGAGGATGTCGAGGCGGTATTCGAGTTTGGCACTCATGCTGAAGTCTCGCGCTATACCGGCGATGCGGGAGATATGACAACCTTGGCGGATGCTGAGCAGGTGATCCGTGATGTCTGGCTCGCAGAGTACCAACAATATGGCTACGCCCGTTATGCCCTGGTACATAAGGCGGATAATCGAGTTATCGGCTTCTGTGGCCTCAAATATATGCCACAGTTCAACGCACCAGACATCGGCTATCGCATGCTGCCGGAATATTGGGGGCAAGGCTTAGGTTTAGAAGCGGTTGCAGCCACACTCACCTACGCCAAAAACCAACTCGGCATCAACCACATCGTAGGAGAGGTCGTTACCGAGAACCATGCTTCCAGTAAGATTCTCATGCGCCTTGGCTTCAAACATACTGAGCAGTATGAAAAGTTAGGCTTCACTTTTAATCGATATGACTATTTCGGATAGCAAACTCAGCTAACCATTGCGCTAACCGATGGTTTAATTAACTGTTTTTATTGCAAAATAGCTGATAAGAAAGCGTTACCACTTAACAACAAAGGACAATATTCATGAAATGCACTAGCTGTAAACAGGGTGATCTAGTTCCTAGTTTTATCGACGGCCTGTTCCGCGCTCATACCTGTAACCATTGCGAAGGTAATTGGCTACTCATCGAAGACTACGTCAGCTGGAAAGAGCAACATCCTGATCACCCATTTGCATCTAATGCATCTTTAGAAGCGGAAGACAGTAAAACAGCCCTCTTCTGCCCTGTCTCGGGCACCATCATGCGCAAGTTCAAATTATCCGCTGACACTGCCCACCGCATTGACTACAGCGCGGCTGTTGGTGGTGTTTGGCTAGATAAAGGCGAATGGGAACTGCTGAAAAAAGAGGGGCTGGCAGGCTCACTGAATAGCGTACTGACCCAGCAATGGCAGCGCTCTATTCAGCAACAAAGCAGTCAGCAAACCTTTGCCGCGCTTTATCGAGAAAAATTTGGTGAAGCAGGTTACCAAAAAGCAAAAGAGCTCCGCGCCTGGCTTGATTCCCAGCCGAATAAAGCGGACCTACGAACCTATCTTTTGGCCGAAGATCCCTATACGGCAGAAAAGTAGCCCCCTTTAATGTTTAGATAACGCTCCTAAACGAAAAAATACGCTTATTCTTAACGCGTGTCGATAAAGATAAAAACAAGGAATGTGATGAATACAAAACACAACACAAGACTTCCCAGACTCGTATTTATTTTTTCCGCACTAACACTTGAGCGTCTCGGATATTACGGTTTTAGGGCGATTTTAGTACTTTTTTTGGTGCAGGCAACAGCCGAGGGTGGCTTAGGCATCGCTACAAATGACGCGATATCTTACTTTGGCATCTTCACAATGCTGTCCTATCTACTCGTCATGATTGGTGGGTTCTGTGCTGATTTTTTACTAAGCAGGATCAATACCATATTGTCAGGGGCGGTAATGAGCGCAATAGGGCTCTTCGGGCTGTATCTATCATTCAGTAGCGCAACATTGCTTTGGCCTAGTTTGATACTCATTGCACTAGGCACAAGCTTTTTTCGACCCGCCATATGGGCCTTAACTGCCGATATCTGTCGCGGAGTAGGGGCAAAACAGGACGGTGTATTTACTTTGCTATATTTGGGCACCACCATCGGTGCTCTCATCAGCGGTTTGTTCGTTGGCTGGACCACTCAACTTATCGGTTATTCTGGAAGCTTTATCCCGCTTGCTCTGTTCATGTTGTTATCTGGCGGTTTACTATTTTTCTTTCCTCATATAACCCAAACGGAAACTCACGGCAGGCCATCAACACGCACTTTGCGCTCAGTCTTGACCCCAATCTTAATTATTTTATTCGCATGTGGACTCTCCTGCACATTTTGGTACGTCTTCGACGAGATATCCAATCAATTGTACCCACTTCAGCAGTCCATTGATTTAGGGGGGCTGACCCACGCCATTGGCCCATTTTTGACATCTTTCCTCTGGCTACCATTGGGCATTGCCTGGATCTTCGTCCCAGTTAACAGTTGGTTAAAACTCGCTGCCGGCATATTGTGTTTGGTTGGTGCAAGTCAGGTATTAACATCCGCACTGTATGGCAATAACGATCAACTCTTAGTGCAAATCTTGGTAATTGAAGTGCTGTTGGGTTTTTCCGAAGTCTTGATTGCCCCTGTAATTATTTCACTCGTCTCCCAATATGGAAGTCAGCGTTTCATAGCTACCAGCTTTGCCGTTGTCATATTTGCGGGGGGGCTTGCAAATAGTTTACCTCATTTTTTAGGGCCGATGACGTTAACCTCTTTGCCGACGATAATAAGCTTTTTGTTAACGGCAACTACTATCATATTGGTCAGCGTCGGCGTATTGAGAACGCTTAATAGCCGAAAGATTACTAGCCCACAATCAGAACAACTTAAGCAGTAGAAAGTAATGCCTTTCACACCATTTCATATGGGGCCGGGGCTGCTTATCAAGGCTCTGTTTCAAGGCAGCTTCAGCCTGATGGTGTTTGGCTGGAGTCAGATTGTTATGGATATCCAGCCCCTCATTGTCTTACTGACGGGAGAGGGGCACCTGCACGGTTTTAGCCATACATTAATTGGCGCCAGCCTGCTCTCCACCCTGTCTTGTGTCAGCGGTAAATACCTTGGCGAGTGGGGGCTCCGTTTGCTCGCTTTGCGCTCGCGCTCTGCACCCCATTTACCCATTAGCTGGCCAGTTGCTGCGACATCAGCAGCGATAGGCTGCTACAGCCACGTACTGTTGGATGCGCTGATGCATGGTGATCTGCAACCTTGGTGGCCGATATCTCTCGAAAATCCGATATTGGGCATGATATCGGCGGCAACCTTACACCAGGCATGCCTCTACGCTGGTCTATTGGGGACTGCTGGATTGGTTGTTGTTAACTACTGGCAAAAGAGGTCCACTCAGTAACGAAACTGTCGCTGTGCCGCCGTTAACTGAGCAGCAGCTTAAGAGCCGAAATTGTGCGGTGATCATCGATGGAGCTTTTCTCACTACAATGCATCGATATAACGCTTATAAGTCCCCTCACCGAATGCGACCAACTCACCATTTTTAAACAACAAAGGCGTGCATTCATCCTTGGTCGTTTTGGCGTCCGAGCTGACATGTTGGGTACGGTAGAATACAACTTGATAGGTATAGTCTTCGAACGTGATCGCCTCGGCGATATCCGGTGCGCCAAGCTCCTCTATGATTGTGGATTGTAGTATTGGTGTGTCTAGGCTGAGACTGTTTATGTAATTACGGTTATAAACCTGCCGATCTTCCCAATCCATATTTTCAGGATAACTGCCCATCACTTTATCCCAGGAATACACACCCAGCCCGTAAACCAGTAGGCCAGCAATGACGATTTTTCCAAGTATGCGATTGTCTTTGTTCATGGCCATCCTTACTGCGCTCTGCAACTATTACCTGTCTCCCATTTTAGATTACAGGGTCTCGCCCAGATTGCACTGGCTAACCCCGGCTAAAATGTTTCAAATTAAAACAAACGCCAACCCAGCCCTTTCAAAACAGCACGCGCCATGAATATGAAAAGGAGTGATTACTCATCAGGACGTTCAATTGTAATGTAATTGAGTGCCTAGATAAGGCTGGTCGATTCAGGGTTTCAGTCAGCCAATAACCCAATTTGCTGCTTCTTAGGCAAGGTCGCGACGACTAAACTGAATGAGTTATCAATCATTCTAGACAGCTCACCTTGCGGTACACTGCCGTCGCATATCACGGTATTCCAATGCTTTTTATTCATATGGTATCCCGGGATCACCGAGGGGTAGATATCCCGCAATGCGCAGGCTTCGTCGGGATCGCATTTCAAATTTAATCTCACCACGCCCTCTTCGATGCCAAACAGAGCAAACATCTTGTTGCGCACTTTGAACACGGCGACATCATCGCCAAATGGAAATGACTCGGTTACATCTGGCTTCGCCAATAGGTATTGGCGAAGCGCTTTCGGTTGGTCCAGGTTTGCCAATTAAAGCTCCTTTTTGCTAGCTGCTAAATCGCTCTTTGGGTACCACCACTGGGCGCTGTATATGCTGGAACATGCTGCGTTTGCTTTCCGCTAGTACATGTTTTTTCATTGACGGGTAACAGGCGCCGATGGCAAGAAAATTAATCCGTGCATCAGCCAGTGCCATTCCCAGATTAGCTGATGACGCTTCACGCTCATCAAGTAATGGTTCATCTTCCCAATAACAGACGGGGCAGATCTCATATCGATCACGTTGGTCGAGAGTAAAGTAATCACAGCAGGGACACTGCAAAAGCAACTGCGGGCATGTTGCTTGGTCGGCATTACGAGTCATCTGGAGCCTCCTGTTGAAGATCGCATTGTTATAAAACTGACTAGCGCGAATTGCCTGATACCACCAACTATTCAGGTGATATCAGCGTCTCTCCTCCTCTGATTGAGATAAGGGCTCAGTACCACTGTCACCGCCATATTTTGGCAGCGCATCGGTATCGGTGAGCCAGGGAACATGAGAATCAAAATAGACATGGGCGCTGACCGGGCGGTCTATCGGCTCTTGCATTGCCGCCAGAGCGATGTGTAACTCACCGGGCCAACGTTCGGAACGAAAAAAGAGTGTACTACCGCAGGTACTACAGAAACCGCGCTGGGCATTTTCGGAAGAATCAAACCAACGCAGCGTATTGTCTTCATGCATCAACTTAACTTGCTGCGCAGATACGCCAAACCAGGTCACAAAGGCTGCGCCATGCGCCTGACGACAGCGGCTACAATGGCAATGTGCGCTCCACTTGGTGGGCGACGACACCTCAAACGCAATAGCACCACATAAACATTGTCCGTACATGCCAGCTCCCTAAACCCATTGGCAATATCTTCATAAGATTGCCAAAGAAGTGTCTTAGGTCGATTCCGTTACGATTTAAGTTAGACGAAACTCAACGCCGACGGTAGCTTTTTTTATTGGCTTTGGGTTGACGGCTGAAACGCAGCAACAAGTTTGTGCTTTGGTCACGCAGTTCTCGCGTTCACAGCGAACGCCAACAACAAAAAAGCCCGGCCTAGATGGTCGGGCTGATTGCGAGAGCGACTTATCGCATAAAGTAAGGCGTCTCAGCGCTACGAGTTATTTCAACCCTTCTTGCTCTAACAAGGTTTGCAACGCGATAGTCATTCGCTCAACCACAGCGAGTAGCTCCTCGCCTCCCGTGGCTGCACCTTCCAACAACTGCTGCAAATCATCTTGTAGACCGACAGGGAACTTGTTCCCCTTGGCTAACAGCAGTGACAACATGCGCTTCTCGCCGGGGTGGGGGATCTCATTGACCGCAAACAACATGTCAAAATAGGCAGCTAACATCTCGGCGATACGATGATTGACACTGATCCTGTCTTCTCGTTTCAGCGCTTTTTTCAGCTGATGATAGTAAGCAGGGATCTGCGCTTTCATCAATGGAAAGCACTTATCGACAATGGCCTGCTTTAACAGTGGCGGGTATGGCACGTTAAAACGCGACTGCAACTCAGTCGCCTTACCGGTGCGATCAAACAGGATCTTTGAATCGAGTAAATTGGCCCAAAAACAGGTGGTGTAGCCAACACCGACCTGATGAAGTTCAACCACGCGACTTAGCTCGCCTTCCAGCCACTCCAGGCCGCGATAGATAAGCTCGATCTCGACGCCGTCATTGAGCACGCCATCATCTTCTGTTTCCCAGAACTGATTGTTTAGCTCCATCATCTGACAATGACGATCGGTAATCGCCTTACGTTGCTCTACCGGCAGAGCGCGATTGAGGTAAACGTACACATCATAATCTGAATCGGGATCCGCACGCTCCGCGCCACGGGAGCCCGCCAGTAAAATAGCATCCACTTGCGGTAATTCGGAGAATTCCCGGATTAAGTCATTAAAGCAGTCTGAATATGCCATGGTCGTCCTTAAAGTCGTTGGCTTGATCATCAAATTAAAATTGGCATTACTGCAGCAGGGGGTGCTCTGGCGGTAGTTTTTTCATCACCCAAACGGCCAATCGATGACGCAAAGACTGGGCATCTTCTTGGTCTTCAGGAAGTGGCGTCACCAAGCCATCGGATACTAACAGGCGATAGATACACTCGATTTTTTCTTTCGCGTGCGCCGTTTCTGGAAAATCTGAAAAGCCGCGATTGACCGCATAATTCTGGCCAACCTTCAAAGCAAGCTTCACCAACTGTTGTTCATTTTTTAGCTTCTTCAAGGGCCTCTCCATCCGCAGTTGTGCAGTTCCTATATGAGCCAGATGCTCACGATTGCACGCAGCATAGCGGAACTCGCCAATGACAAGTTAGTACCCATGTCAAAAAATGGTGCACCAGGGATGGAATTAGCCAACGCTTAAATAGTTAGCAACACAACGACCATGAGCTAGTAGAGATAAGCAAACAACTCACGCTTCTGCTGCTCAGTGAGATCACTGACACAACGGATATTACGCTCTGGGATCTGCTCAGGGTTGGGATAGTGACGCAACACCCTTTCCATCTGTTCTTCGCGGATCAGATGTAAGATCGGATACGGTGCGCGGTTGGTGAGGTTTTCGGCATCATCAGGGGCTGCGCCGGCAAAGCAGTAATCAGGATGGAAGCTGGCAATCTGATAAATGCCGTCGCGGTCATATTGTTCAAGTAAACCTTCAGCAATATCCAGATATTGATTGTATTCATCAAAGCGTTGCAGCATCTCCGGGATAACCAGAAGCGACGTTTCTAACTGCTCCACCGGAGACTCATCCAGCAAGATCATCTCATCGAGCATGACGTCCGAGAGCCCAGCGTGGGAGGTGGCTGTCGTCACCTGGATCCGCACAGCTCCACGACGACTTGGCGCGGCAGCAAATGGGCACAGGTTAAGCCCAATAACCACCTGCTGCAGCCAATGCTCAACGGCCTTGGTAATAACTCCGGTCTGAGGGTGCGCAGCGACGGTGTCCGTCATCCCTTCTCCCCCTGCGCCAGTTGTTTATCTTTCGCTCGCCCCAACAGGTAGCCATCAACTGCAGCAAATATCCAGCAGGCCAGCAGCAGCCACAATGCCCAGCTCATCCAAGCCTCTTCGGGGGCATAGATCGCCTGCCGCACCGACTCGGTGATCAGCTGCATATCCGGCATGATGCCTGTTCGGGTAAAAGGCTCCAGCGCTTCTAATGCCAATGACACCGCATTGATACACACGGCTGTCACCAGCACCACCACCAACGTCATTACTACGTATCCACGGATCGGCTTACCGAGCTGCACTTGTGCCAACCCAGGCAAAACCACGCCCGAAACCAATAACGCTTGTGTTGCATGCTTCATCCATTAGCTCCCAACGAATGAAACAGATAAGCGCCCATACTTAACCAAGACAGCAACAGTAATATCCAAGGTAGCGGGTGTTGACGGTACCCTGACTTAGCCTCATCTGGACTTGCACTATCAGCCAGGTCGGCCGAGGCGTCACTGCGTTTGGCCCTTTTCTTACGTTTGTCCTGCTCTCTCAACTTGGCTTTATGTTGCTTCTTATAGAGCTCGATCCCTTTTTGGATCCCTTGAGCAATCAATTTTGTCTGTTCTTTGGTTTGTCCGGGCCTTTGGGTCGCTTTTGCTAACGAGTCCGATTCTTGAACAGTCTCGGAGGAAGGCCCTCCTTTTTTATACTTAGTCATTACATCGCTCAACTAATACTTGGCTGACATTATCCGTCTAATCTACCCAACCAGCGTAGCGCTGTGAAGTTGCGCTTCCCACAACTGCGGCCTGCCAACCAAAGTTGTTTTATCACTGTCGTAAGTGGCTTAAATATTTCGTCACCGTGTTAGGCAAGTGCTGCCAACAATAATCGATAACTCCCGCTTCATGTTTTTGCCAAAGGATCCCCAGGTAAACCACACAACCTCCTAATCCAGTTAATGCCAGCGGAAAAAGCCAACTGTCTTGAAATACATCGCTGGCCAAATGCCCGAGATATAAGCAACACCCCAACGCACCACAAACAACAAAGATACGCCTCATCAACACTATACCAACCACCATCATACTTAAGTTTATCAGCAGGTAGGTGACGGTCTCCCACTGCTCCCCATCTCCGAGCGCGGTGAGCCCCAACCAAAACGAAATGGTGCCCAGCATATACAACCAGAAAGAGTAATCCTGATGAGAGCGGTTCTTGATATCTATGACGAGTGCCAGCAACAGCATTATCACACCAGCCCATAATGAAGCCAGTACTCGGAAGTCCCAATCATTTGAGTTATCGGAACTTACAATCGCCAAATACACCAACGAATACCATAGCGTCACGGTCATGGGCATGACCACAAATGGATAACGAAAGCGCCATACCAACACCAGCCCCATCACCAAAGCGGAAAGTGACAAAGAAAGAAAAAGCCACTCTGTCGACCACTGATGTTCACGATAAAGCGTATGGTCTGGCCACAAGCCTAGAGCTTGCTGCAAACCATAAAAAACCATCGGCGTCACCACCACGATAAAGGCGCCACAAATACCAGCGGCAGTAGACTGTTGCTCTGCGGCAAACCGCCTTAACAACCAAAAAGCGACCGCCATGTAGCAAAAGCTGACCACTGAGAAGCCAAGACCACCGAACGTCTCTTCTGCCAAGATGACAAAAATCACCATGGCGCCAATAGCGATAAGGCCGCCGAAGTAGTAAAGAAGGTGCGTGAAACTAAATTCTGCTTTGTCACGTTGGCTGTTCAGCAAAAAGGACCACAATGCATCCACCTGATCGCTCGAAACAATATCGGCGTGCGCCGCATCCTTTAAATTCTGTTTAGATATTCTCATATTTGTTCCAAAAAGCGCGTCATGTTGCCTCACATCAAAGCAATGAACGAAGCACGGAACCCATCGTTCAAAAGAGGGTCGATACACTACTCAACACTCATGTGCCGTACCAATCAATGAAATACCATACTAACAAAATAAGAAAATTGCCTTGCTTCAACAGTTACTTAAAATCAATAAGCCAGAATAGCGAAAGTGATGAGTTGGTCCGTTCATTTCAAGTCAACGGTCAGCGGTTCTGGCTCAAGCGTGCAGGCGAAGATAAACATCGTTGGTACCATCGGATGCTTCCACTATTGTCTAGAGGAAAACTGAAAGGCTGGTTAAATAGCCATGCCAATATCCCACCCAATGCGCGCCTGTTCGGCGAACTAAAGCGCTTACTTGCCTTATCCTTACAAGGTCTACCTGTGGTTCAAATCACCAGTTTCACCGACCATAGTTTCATCACTAAAGATGCTGGCGTTGATGCGAAAACCATACTAGAGCAAAGCGCAGAGAAACGAGAAATTGTCAGCCAACTATTTGATGCGCTGGGGACTCTTCACCAAGCGGGTGTCGTTCATGGCCGCCCGGCCCTAAGAGATATCGCCATCAGTGCCAGCAGAAAAGTAACCTTTTTAGACTTTGAAGAGAGCCCAACTCAAACCACGCCAGAGCTAATGGCTAGGGATGCCATCATACTCATCAATGAGTGTCATCGGATCCCTGACCTTACTGCAAGCGATATTCAAGCAGGGGTAGCTAAGTGGCGAATGAAGACTAACCGCTCAACATGGCATGCAATGTGCTCTGCAACGTGGTGGCTATTGGCGTTGTTAAGTGTTCCCGCCAAACTATCGGCCCGTTGGAGTCAGAAACCTCGTAAACAGCGATTATGGCGTGCCCTTGCCACGCTGTCACGATTAACCAAAAGCCCTTTACCTAACCACTTTTTTGCAAGAGGTTTGCCCTTCGGCTTCTGACATTAGAGCAGGATAAAAGACTAGCCTTTAGCGTCTGAGCTGCCCGCATTACGTTTATTCACCACTTGTGCGGTTATCTTCTCGGCAGAGCGACCTGCAACGTACCCTCCAAGACCGATCTGCAATAGCAGCCAGGCCTCGTCAGCTAAACGAAACGCCAACAAATCAAAGCTATCCAGCACCACGAGTGCCAAAAACGTTAGCATGGTGATCGGTCGCCAGTTCCGCTGCAGCCACGATTGCCCCGTCGCTTCCGCTTGCACAATCGACGCCTGGTTGTCTAACAGCTTGGTCTCATAATCCAAGACTTTGCCAAGAAATTCATTTTCTACCTGACGCAGCTGACGACGCATGGTCAGCTTTTCTTCTTCACTGGTATGTAGCTCATCCACCAGCTTGGTGGCCGGTTCGAAGATGCTACTGATAAAACTTAAAATGCTCATGGGGCTCTCCTTGCTACGCTATTACTACTGAATTGAATTAACTGAACTGCTGCTTAAATGCTTGGTAGTGGCGACTGATAGCCGCCCCATAAAACGCCTTCTGACCACTGCCGTTGTAGTAACCGGCAAAACGTTCAAAATCGAGTTGTTGCAAGCTTTGGAGCATTGCCGGAGAAAAGAAGGCGAACATGCCATCGATCTGTCGATCAACATCAATACAGAACTCTGCAAACATCTGCTGTACCGTGGCATAGCCAAGGGTTTGATAATGAAACCCCATGATCTGCGGCGCGCCCATACTGATCGAAAGTAACGCTGCGGTATCATCCAAATTGCGAGCAAAACTAAGCAGTTGCCACTCTTTTTCTTGATTACCGTGAAAGCTCTGCCAAGGATCTTGCCGCGATGCACGCCACTGATGGCCTTTCCACACTTTGTCTTTTGCGTAAACAAAATGGGCGTTGAATATATCCGGGTTAGAACGTCCCCAATATTTCCAAAACTTGTGGTTTTCAAACCGAATAATCATACGATCTTGATTGCTTGGCTCGAAGCCTTTGCCGCCGCTTTCTACACAGATCACGGCAACCACGGTGGCAACATCCAGTTGATGTTCGCTGGCCATCAACTTGAGCGCTGGCCCGAACTTCTGCCAAGCATTGACGACAGCCATCTGTTCTTTGGAATGGGATGCCACTGGCGCAGCGACGGGTTGCTGCATCTCTAGCTGCTGTTCGCTGAGAGGTTGAAGGTAGCGGCTGGCGACATATCCCCTTCCCTTAGAAAAAACAATCTCACTCCAGCCATCAAGTTGTCCGGTCACCGACACCAACTGCTGCGCAACGACTTGGCCAATCAACGTGCTGGCAGCGTCAGGTTGGCCACGTACGTTCAACACCGCCGTGATCACTTTTGCCTGAGTAGGCTCAGGGGAAAGATGCAGATCAACGTACTCTGCCAACACGTATCCAGTTGCCTGATTGAAACTCACTTCCAACCAATCGCCATGGGAGCCTTCAACCTCCAACACACTCGCTTTTACCAACGAACCTAAGATCGGCGCATGGCGATCAGGGCGGGAACGAACATTGAGCCGGGAAGCATTGATAACGCCACTCTGTCTCGGTGACGTATCGGCGATACGAAGATATTCTGCGGAGACAAATCCGCTATGCTGCTGATAACGGATCTCATACCAACCATCTCTCTGAGCCAACACCGGCAACACGGCATTGCGATTAACCACGCCCAACTTGCGACCATCGGCAGCAGGACGATCACGCACGTTGAGTCTCTGTGTGTTAACTATACCTATCATGACCAACTCCCTTTGCGGGAGGAAGCAGTTTACGACTGCGAATACTGCTCTTCATCATTGAGCAGTACACTCAGGTGGATACGGCGTCACCTGTGCCGAAGCCATGCTTCCTGTTCCAAGGTGTTTCCTACGCCATCCACAACAGGCGTGATAAGTATCAGTCTAGTCTAAATTTTTGGCAGGCAAACAACCACCTACCGACAATTATCGATTGTCAGATGATTTCGCGACTAGTTCCCACTGGGATAGTTTTCTTTGTCAATTACCTTCTTCTGACCATCGTTGTCGATTGCCACATAGGTAAAGTCCGCTTCCGTCACCTTGATATGGGCACAATCACCATCAGTTGCCCGTAAAATGGGCTCGATCCACACTTCAAGATTGAGCGTCAAAGAGGTATTGCCAATTTTCACGACTGAGCCATAGCAGCCAACAATATCTCCCACCTTAACCGGCTGAATAAACTTAATAGAATTCACCGCCACAGTGACGGTACGACAGCGAGCGATCTCTTTTGCCAAGATCCCACCGGCAATGTCCATTTGCGACATGATCCAACCACCAAATATATCGCCGTTGACATTGGTATCCGCAGGCATCGCCAATGTTCTTAAAATAAGGCTACCCTGAGGCACCGGACAAATTTCGCTCATATCACTCTCGCTCAAAAAAATATTGTAAAAAAAATCAACAGTCACGATAGGGCGCAAACCCAAGCCCTATGCACCAAGTAAGAACACTCTAAAAAGCGCATATTCATTTTGGCCACTTTAGCCCACCACAAAAGGGATAGAAACGGCTACGCTTGTTAGATCTCCATCTACATCAGCAGATATCATGCCGTTATTTCTAATACTCGATCAGGGAGGCCAGAGTGTTCGTGCGCTGGTTGTCGATCATCAGGGAAACGTGGTCACCAGAGCACAACATGCCATTGCCACTCATTATGGTAGCAAAGGTCATATCGAGCAGGATGCTGACGCCATTACCCGTGATATTAAGCAGTGTGCACTACGTGCAGTTCAGAAACTCAGCATCATTCAAAGACAACAACTAAGATCCGCCGGGTTAGTGACTCAACGCGCCAGCCTGCTAGCTGTTAATGCAAACAGCCAGCAAGTGTTAACCCCGGTTATGAGTTGGCAGGATATCCGAGGCGGCGGCAACCTGCGAAAAGTGGCGATAACCACGACGGAGTTGCGCTCAATAACCGGTTTACGCCTCAGCCCCCATTACGGCGTGGCAAAAATGCGTTGGAGCCTGAAACATAACCACGCGGTAAACAAAGCAGCCGAGGCGGATGAGTTGATGTTCACCCCGATAGCCAGCTTTCTTACCCAGCAGCTAACCGGCGGTAAACAGTACCAGACAGATGCTGTCAACGCCTCCCGCACATTACTGATGGATCATATTAATTGCCAATGGTCAGCAGAGTTACTGGAGAAGTTCGCCATTAAGCAGCAATGGCTACCGACCATCTGTGCCAATGACGAGTATTACGGAGAGATACAGCTGGGTAATCTTTCCCTGCCCCTTCACTACGTCAATGGTGATCAAGCAACAGTGTTATTCAGTCGTGGCAAACCATCACCCACCACTTTATCCATTAATGTCGGTACCGGCGCATTTATCTCTCGGGTCACCGATGGCGATGACACTGCACTGCTACGTAGCTTGGTGCACCATGGCAAAGAGCAGTTTCGCGTATTGGAGGGCACAGTAAACGGTGCCGCGACTGCGATCCAACAAGTGATTTCGGAGGTGACGACCAAACAAGGATCACAATCCGATCTCCTCGCCCAGGTTAATGGCCAGCTCAACAACATTCCTCTGTTTCTTAATGGTATTGGTGGTCTTGGTGCTCCCTTTTGGCTACCCGGCTTTAACAGTGAATTTCAACACCCGGAGTCACTAGATGGCGTAACGCCAGTAGCGAAACTGACTGCGGTTATCGAAAGCGTAGCCTTTCTATTGCAGATCATTATCCAACGCCTGTCAGCGCATCCTCCCACCCCCACAAAGATAGAGATATGCGGTGGTCTGAGCCGTCTTGACTACCTTTGCCAAACACTGGCTAATATCAGTGGCATGGAGGTGTTTCGCGAGCAGGAAGTAGAGGGCTCGGCCTTAGGCTGCGCATGGTGGTTAGCGGGATCTCCCGCAGACTGGCGCAATGCAGAAGTAACTAGCCAATTTGTGCCGCAACATGCCCCTGCACTATCGCAAAGGTTTAGCGCTTGGCAGCAGGCGATGCGACAGCGTTTACCGGCGGATAAAGCGGCAATGATGGATAGTCAGCCACAGACTCTCTCGCCCCTAGACGCCTGCAGCTCCAGTTAAGTACGCGGGATGCCGTGTCGCGGTAGGTGGTGAGTTTACCGCCATACACGCTCAACAGATCCGGATGTTGGGGATCGGTGAACAGCAAGGTATCTCGTGGACGAGAAAAGGCGTCACTGTCGAGCTTAGGTAGCACTCTAAGCCCGGCAAAACTTGCTACTGTTTTTGCTTGGTTATTCGGAAAATAATGACGATAAAGCATTTCCAAATAGCAGATCTCCTGAGCTGTCGGGCGGATCTCCTCTGGTAACGTCTGAAAAACAGTTTCCGTGGTTCCCACCATGGTTTGTCCCTGCCAAGGCATCACGAACACGACGCGATGATCCGTTGGTGACTCCAGATAATAGACCTGCGATGGCGCGGGATGATCGAGGATAATATGGGCACCTTGCACCCACTCCACCGACACCTGTTTGCTGTTTGGCGTGACTAAAGAGATCACTTCATTGACCCAGGGGCCAGCGCAGTTCACTACCGCGGCGCAGGTCAATGACTGTTGCTGCACAACCTTGTCTGCAGATAGCAGATCACAATCAATACGATAACCACCATCAACCTGCTGCAACGCCGTCAGTGTCGCAGGGCACAGCAACTCCGCACCACAACGTAAAGCACTTTCCATCACCGCCACGGTTAGTACTTGGTCATCAGTGCTGGCATCCCAATATTGCAAGGCATGACTCACACCATCGCAGTTCAAGCCATCTTTCGCCAGATCCGGTATCGCCAGCTGTTGAAATCGGCCAAGGGGGTCGAACCCTGATAGCAACGCATACAGACCCAAGCCTAAACGCAGGGTGCCTGCCTGACGTTGAGAATGGGGGTAAACAGGAATAACAAAAGGCGTCGGCTTGACCAATTCAGGAGCCAGATGTAACAGCGTTGCTCTGGCCTTTAGTGCTTTCCTCACTAATCCGAACTGCCCGGACTCTAAATACCTAAGCCCACCGTGGATCAATTTGCTGGAGCGGGAAGAGGTTTGGGTGCCAACACCGCTCTTTTCAACCACCAAAGTTTTGTAGCCAGCGGCAGCAAGCGCCTCCGCCACACCGACACCATTGATCCCCGCACCGATAACCACAACGTCATAATCGGTTGCCATGGCGGTGCCTACTTTGCCATCAACTTAGCGGGAAAAAAGCTTTCAATCATAGTGATCCCTCTCCTCGCCAAATCATCCCGCAACGCTTCACTGCCGACCTCATAGATAACCCACTGTGGATGCTGCGTGGTAAAGCACTCCCCCTCTGGAACCCGTTCAATATTGCAAAAGATATACTCTGGGGCGATCTGCTCAATGGTACGGTCCTTTAACCACTCCCAATCCCCTAACACCACCCCCAAACGCTGGCCATGATGGGCGCGAGCGTAGCGTAAGAACGGCAGAGAAAAGCTGATCAGCACGCTTTGTAATAGGATAGGCCGCAATGTCTCCATCAAGGTGTCAAATAGCTGGGCATAACTGAAGCGCTCCAATGCTGCCCTTTTCACTTCGACAAACAACGTGACATCGGGGTGATTCACCAGCTGAGTCACCACCTCGGACAGCAAGGTTAATGGCGCACGGATAGCGGGTAGTCTTTCATGCTCTTCTATCTGCCATTGCTGCAGTGTCGCTATCGGGTAATCAGCGATGGCACCCGGCATGGGGTTGCGCAACAACCGCTTGCAGTCACGATCATGGAACAGCACAGGGACACCGTCACTAGAGAGCTGCACATCGATCTCAAGTAAGCGGCAACCAGAATTAAGCGCTGCTTGAATACTGGCTAACGAGTTTTCCGGCGCGGCAGTACAATCTCCGCGATGGGCAATCACTTGGATAGCAGCCTCCCTCAATGCACTAGGCCTTAAATCAGTACTTGTTTAAAGAACTTCATCAGGTTCAGGTCAAACTGCTGAGGCCGCACCGATGTTTCAATCTCCTCCGAGCAATGCTTATCAGCAAGGTCAATCAGTTTGGGTTCGGTATGGTGATGCTGGCGGGTGCTGTAAAACACCATCACTTTGGGTTGTAGCGGATTAGAAAAATTACCCTGCATCACGATCGCTAACTTGCCACTCTTGAGTTTCACCAAGGTGCCCACCGGATAGATACCGACGCACCGAATAAACTGATTCAAGAGGTCCTGGTCAAACTCTCCCGGCGTACCATTTTTCATGATACTAAACGCCGTCATACTGGTGACTGAATCCTTGTAGGGGCGATCCGACGTCAAGGCATGGTAACAATCAATGATCGCCGCCATCCGCCCATAGATATTGATCTCCTCACCGGCCAGGCCATGGGGATACCCTGAGCCATCCATACGCTCATGGTGGAGTTTGATCACATCGAGCGTCTCACTGGAGATATGCGGTATCGACGACGCGATCTCCCAACTGATATCAACGTGATCTTTCACTAACTCAAACTCTTTTCCCGTCAGTTCGCCGGGCTTATCAATCAACTCCCTGGGGATATGGATCTTGCCGACGTCGTGGAATAGCATCCCCACCGCCAGGTTTTGTATGGTGTCGCGATTAAAATCCATATGGCGTGCGAACAGGGTCATCAGAGTCGAACAGTTAATCGCATGCTGATACAGATATTCATCTTTGTCTTTCATCTGCACCATAAAGCACAAGGCATTTTGGTTGCGGAACACCGAATCTATGAGCTGATCAGCTAAATCTGATGCCTGATCTAAATCGACAGGTTTACCTTCACTGATTTCGGTAAAAAGCCGCTTCTGATAATCTCGCGCTTTCTCATATAGCTTTAACGCCCGTCCCGCCTCTTCATCAAACGAAACATTGTCATACTCAACGGCCTGCGCTGTATCATCCACGGGCTCGTCGGCGGTCTGACTCGCTATTTCACTACGAGTCATATCGACCATTAAGCTGGTAACACCGGCGCGTTTCAGGTTCTCGACAGCAGAAGGGATCCGAACCAGGCCCTGTGTCTTGACCGTCACGCCGCCCTTCTGCGCCAACACATTGACCACAAACATGCCTAGTTCAAGCTCATCGATATCGATGCGCTTCAAAGAGTTATCACCCATTTTAGATCCTTAACTGATGCAGCCTTAGGTAAGCGTAGTTGGTATCGCTAAGAAGTATCTGCGGCGGAGATCAATTATTACTGAAACGGGCGCTGAAAAGTGCCGACGCAAAACACCAGCAATCACCTCTGCAAAAAATCTAAACGCCCAGCACTTTACTGGCAACCACTACGCCAGCTGGCCAAAGCAGAACAGCGATAATCGCCTTTACCCATGAGGGTTTTGCAGGGGGCGTACCATAACTGTTCTTATCCCGTTCTCCTGGCCAGATGAATAGCGCAAAGTTGGGTCCCGGTAAGCAGTAGAAAAAGGCCAACACTATCGGCCAGCCCAGATCTTTCACCCGAGCCATGGTATAGAACCAGCTCAATACGACAGCCACCAACAGTATGATTAGATGTAGCGGTGATGGATCAGCAACACTCATGGTTGCGGAAGATGTAGGATATTGAGAAGTAGCGTTAGGCAGGATCTTCGCCAGCAATATCGGAGCCGCTATCCAGGCAAGAAATGAGTTCAAGATATAGCTGATACGCCCCGCTCTTGGAGTCACCAGCGCAGTTTCCCGGCTTGTTTTTATTTTTTTAGCCACCTTTCCCCCCAGAGATGCTTTGGGCGGCGCAAACAATCTGGCTTCGCAAGTCTCACAGTAACGGCTGGTTTCAATGATGCGTAACTTGTTGGCGGGGAAATTACCGGCACAGGAGGAGCACTTCATATATCTGTCTATGGCATGGTCAACGTCAAGTAATCGAAACACCATAACCGTTTTGGCTAAAAAATCGAATCTGTAATCGTTCGCTTTAAAGTAATAGTTCTAAAAGGCCCTAGCTAAAAACAAAAAAGCCGACACAAAGGTGTCGGCAAAGAATGGCAGTTCAAGAAGTATGAGTTATAAAATCGGCTAAACGATATGGGGCAGCGACTCTTCCTGCGTCTTGTTAACAGGCAGATTCCAAGCGGCAATCAACTGCATAATTGCAGCTATCAGTAATCCAAACGCTTCTCTGGTTTCTTCAATATAGGGGTAGCTAAAGCTCATGCCATTGGTCATCCCCATACCATCACTGTTGAAAAGATACTCGATGATACTGGGTGAGTACCAGGCACAGACGATAAGCGACAGCATCGCCCCAAGCCAGAGAGGCAGCTCTTTACCATAGCCCAACGCCACAGCAACAAAGTTAGCCGAAATAGCCGCATAACCAATAAACCAGATAACACCATCTGGATCATTTAGCTGCACTACCGCAAATAACAAGAATACCAACGCACAACCTGCAGCAAACCAACGCATCTTCCATTACTCCTTTTTGCATTCCGACTACTTGTCGACTTCAGGTCAGTATTCACTCGCGATTAAAAACGGGCGACCAGCAGGCCGCCCAAACCTCACATGCCGCTTACTCTATGCAAGGAAACCAGGAATACCGCCATTACTATTGCCATAATTCGACCAACCTAACCCCATCGCTTTTGCCAAGTCGAGGAACAGGTTAGAACTACCGCGGTTACCGGCATCGACAACCACACCTTGGTTTATCGCACCATTACCACCACCCACAACATATACACCGGGATTTTCCTGCTGGTGGTTACCGCCGCCCATCTCTGACATCATCAGGATCATCGTGGTATCCAACAACGTACCGCCACCGGTAGGATCTTGTCGTGCAGCCAGTTCATCACACAGGTACTTAACCATCATGTTGTACCAACGAGTCTGAGCATCAAACAGATTGTTCTCGTTATGTGAACTTACATGGCTCTTCGTTTCGTTGTAGGTCAGCTTTGGTGGGAAAGCGTAGTCACCCATGTAAGGGTGAATACTTTCAAAGTTAACCTTCAAAGACTCATCTTGAGCCGACATAAACTGGAAGGTAGCAACGCGCGTCAAGTCATACTCCATGGCATAAGCGATATTTCGCATCTGTGCCTGGGCGACCAACTCCGCCTCATCATTGATACCTGTCATACCGACTGAGGGGCGATTTAAGCCACTCAGGTCGAGGTTACTGTTCAATACCCGTTGTAAGTAGTCGAGCGACTCTTCGTGAGTTTGCAACTTAGCGGTCTGCTTGGCATTCAGCGAGTATGTCTGCATCACATCTAAGTTCTCATGCAGAGTTTCTAACACCCGCTTACGGCTTTCAGTGGCGGGATCAGTCTCGCCGCCACTGCCGCCCCCAAGGGAGGCAAAGTACTTGTCGTAGATAGACTGAGGATCATCATTTGGAATGATTTTATTTCCATTTTTATCAGTAAACGGATGATATTCCTTGTCCGTTTTCTGCGATGACCACAGGCCCATGTGCAGATTATTGTTCAGCGTACCGGCATTGAGTGCTTCACCAATGGCCACATCAATGGTCGGCGAATACTCATGCCCGCCCGAAAACACACCGCGACACGCCTCAGGGTGGCCCGAGCTACCGCCATGCCCAATGAAGGACAAGTTCTTAAATGCCACCATGCGATCAGCATAAGGGGCAAGAGGCAGTAATGGACTATTAGCAAGACTAGCCTCATTTAACTGGTCACCATAGCTGTGCCAGCTATCTCGCTTACAGCCGTTGGGGTAAAACACCACAATTAAGCGCTTGGCACTGTTTCCAGCTGCATGTGCTTTGCCTGCCACCAAGAACTGACTGGCAAAGGGTACCGCCATTCCAGCCATAGCTAAGCCACGAAGGAACTCACGACGCTGCATTTTATTCTTTAATACGTTCATCTTTGTCGCCTCCGTTACTTACGCAGTATGTAGTTTTGAGTTTGGGTCATATCAACCATCAACTCGAGAATAGAGCGCTCACTGTCAGCCTGTTTGAACTGGTCGCCAAACACCTGCAAGGTACAGCTATCATCTCGTTCTTCTCGCTGCCCCCGTGTTGCTCTATACCACTGCCGCGCAAAACACGCTTTACCATGTCGACTATCAGCAATCAGGCCTGATAGCTCAGTCATACTGCTGAAGTTGTAGATAGGGTCTGATGCGGTCAGGAAAGTTTCGGCGGATGCCAAACTACCAATGTAGCCACTCGCATCGACAGGCTTAACCGTACCATCGGCTGTCGTTTCGGTCGTTCTGAACAAGCCACGATTATCATAGCTTTCCAAACCAAAACCGATGCCATCTATGTACTGGTGACACGCTGCACAAGGCTCCTGAATATGGGTCTCGAAGCGTTCGCGTACCGTCTTCGATGGATCCGTTACAGGTTTAAGCTCTGCGCCCACAGGTGGTGGCGGGAAGTCCTGACACATTAAGTTGCGACGAACAAACAGACCACGTTTGACCGGGTGAGTCGCCTCACCGTTAGCAGATGCAGCCAGCGTAAAGGCATGCCCCAAGATACCTGCCCTATCTGAGTTATCACCGGTATAGGTCACTTTCTGCCAACCATTGCCGCCTGGCCAAGAGAGGCCATAATGGGCGGCCAGTTCTTGGTTCATATAACTGTAATCAGCCGTCATCAGCTCGTTATAAGAGCCGCCGCTAAATACAATTTCACGAACAAAGTGATGAGTCTCTTCACGCATCGACTCCTTCAGAGATTCACTCACCTGACCGTCGATCTCACGGTTGGTGCCTAACCAGCCTTCAATAAAGCGATCAAAAGCCAACTTCGCTTTATCATCTGCCAGTAAACGCTCCACCTGAACCTGGATCTGACTTGAACTGCTTAGCTGACCTGCGTCGGCAGCACTCATCAGTGTTGCGTCAGGTGTCGTTGCCCAGAAGGTATAACTCAGTAATCCGGCAACTTCATAATCAGTCAACTCGAAGAAACCTTCGCGGTCACCCGAAGTAATCTCTTCACCCACCTCAGAGCGATACAGCATCAGTGGTGACGAGAAGATACCTGTCAACAGTCCTTTATCGCCTTCTGCTGAGTGCAGAGATTTCAATTGAGCAAACTCAGTGGCAGACAAAGGTCGACGGAAAGCGCGTTTACCGAAACTATTGATAATACAGTCAGTTTCACCACTACATTCTGGTGCCAAGTCATTCAAGCTAGTCACCATATCGGCAGCCAGTTCGGCGGCATCTAGGTAGCCCGATACATGCTCGTTAGTAAACACAGCATTGGCGTCAGTTTTGAAACCATTGACGGCAATATCTTGCGGCACTGAGTTCGTCACATTGATGTCGTTAGTCAAACCTAACAGGTCACGAATTGAGTTGTTGTACTCATAAGCGGTGAGCAGACGGAATCCGCGATCAGGTGGCACCATGTCATTCAGACTATCGGCATCACAAAGTTCATCAGGCACCTTATATGCTTCTTCAAACACCATGGCGGCCACTTCTGTTGCACAGTCGCCGACACAGGCACCAACATTCCCTTTCGGCATGCTCACTTCGATATAATCAGCCAGGTCTTCCAGCGTCATACGGCTAGCGATATTGATTAGATTTGGATAACCACCGCCTTCAGAGCCGTGGCAACTTGCGCACATCGCTTGATATTGCTCCCGACCTGCTTTGTGAGTGTCTTCGATGCTCTCAAATACAGCCAACAACGTAAGAGAGACCGTATCTTCGATGACTAACTTGGTTGCCGCACTGTTTGGATCGAGCAGCAATGCAATGCCAGTACCTTCCCAGCCAGAGAAACGCTGCCCTGGGCCTGCGTCGATTGCCACAATATCAGCCACGGTGCCAGGAACGAACAGCTTACTGGTCAGATTGACAGTGCTACCCGGCAGACTGATACGGCCATTTTGCACCTGCACTTGTGTACCGGCAGGTGCGCCATCAACTTCTGGTGTTTGTGCTAACCAAGCATTGTCGGCAAACCACACGTTGGTTGAACCGCGGGTCAGCACCAAGTTGTCAGTCTGACACTCTGCACTGCCACAGTTGAAGATCAGGTTGACGTTATTGCTGCCGCCGAAGAACTCCTCTTTAATCAGCTGACGCTTCCACAAGCCGCCGTACTCTGGCGCCGCTTCCATACTGGTGCCAGGCCAATCGCCCAAGCCTTTGGTTTCGCCACCTTGCGGGCCGTACCAGGTATACATGCTGGCTTCAGCCCAATCCCCTGGCTGCTGGAAGTAGACATAAAAGCCTTCGCCCTGATTTACCACATCAACCGACGTTTCATCGCCCTCAAGGGTGGTGATGGTCAAGGTCGTAGTACCGGCAACACTGCCGCCAGTCACTAAACCAGATGCATCCACAGTGGCAATGTTAGTATCAGCAATGCTCCAGGTGACGTCATAGGTGATACCGTCACGGCTATCCGCTGTTTCGCCAACAGCAACCAGCTGCTGCGTACCACCGGCGAGCAACGTAACAGCACCCGGTACTATGGTTAACGCGTCGTATATACCACTGCTACCGGACTTGGTTGATACGCTACTAAATACCGCTGGCGAGCTGCCTTCGGCATTATTCGCCACAAGTTGATAATAGTAAGCGGTGTCAGCTATCAAGCCTGAATCAACATGGCTAATGGTATCGCTTTCCAGCTCAACCAGTAGCTCCCATGTATCGTTTGGCTGCAGACGACGATAGAGCAGATAGTTGCTTTCATCATCGGCATTATCATTCCAGGTCAGGCTGATTGCCGACGTGGAAAGCGCCAGTGCAGAGAAGTGAGTCGGTTTAGCTGGGCCGTTACCGACCACCAAGGTGATGCTGTCCGAAGCGCCACCGACAGTCGCCATCAAGGTCACTTCACCTTGAGCTAAGGTAGTCAATTGCAAGCTAGCAGCAGAAAATCCACTCACATCAAGAATCGATGGATCACTGGAGTTCCAAATAACTGAGCCCGTTACCGGTGCGGTAAAGCCATTGTCGAACAGGTCGGATACCGACAGACTGACCGTCGCCCCGAGCTCTGGCGTTAATGAAGAGACATTAAGCTGCAAGCCGGTCACAATCGCATTCTGTGCTGATATCCATTGATCAAACAGGCTCAATGCCAGCGGATTGGTATATTTCGAGCCTTTCGGCATACGGTTGCCATCCGTAGTCTGGAATACATACACCACACTGTTTTCCGGGTGGAATGGATCAACCCGGAATAGATCACCACTGGTGGCCACACCAACGATATTTTTGGCACCGATCGGCGTCTCATATCGCAAGTCCATAAAGCCTTCGCTTTGGTGGCAATGGGCACAGTTTGTATCCATGTAAGTGTAAGCGCGTTCGTTTACATCTTCACTGGTATCAGCAGGATCGACATAAGCAGGATACGACGCAGGCCCAGAGATATTCTGATCAAACATACCGATGAAATTAAGCGTACGTAACTGGTTATCGAGCATGTTTGGATACTGCATATCGCCATTTAGCTGGCGGGTAAACATTGCCAACGGCTCTTTGCTTCCGTTACCCACATGACAGCTGGCACATTCGTTACCCGTACGGATCACACGCTCGCGACTCACCAACGCGCCATCTACCCACTCTGTCACATTGATAGTTTCAAACTCAGCCACCAGATCAGCATCAGTATAGGATTCATTCCACTTGTAGTTCGCCGCTTCCCAGCCGGCTTCTTGCTTAAACAGCACCGCGGTATTCAATGGGCGAGTGTTGCCATCAGCATCAATGGTCACTTCAATCTGCTTAACCAAAACCGTACCCACCGGGAATGTCCAGTTACCATCATCGGAGAAGCCGATAACCTGGTCGTTTGGTATCGCCATATAGTGACGAACAATCGAGCCATCGAACCAAGCATCTGAGTTCAGTTCATAAGCGACGACGCCAGAGACAGGGATACGCTGCGCCAGGTCACTAAAGATACCTGTCTGGGACAGCTTAGCTGGCACCACGGCTTGCTCAATATTTTGATCAACCGCTTTATAGATGCGCGAGCTACCATCACCAAATTCAACGCCGTAAGTGGTAATGAATAGGTCTGAGCCATCAAGGCCAGTACCAAACGAGGCGATGTTCTCAGGGAAGGCATCAGACAACACAACTTTCTCTTCACCTTCAGCGATCGACCAGATCAACTTCGAGTTGTAGTCACCAAAGATAAAGCGACCATTCAGTCCTGGGAGGTTACTGCCACGGTAGACAAAACCACCGATAATCGAAGAGCTGCCGGTGTGATAGAAACCGCCAACCGGTGGCACAAAATCACTATTACAGTCAAGATTAGATGTACCGTCGCCACCAAGCGCACCGCGGTTAATCACACCTTCACAGATCGGCCAGCCATAGTTTTGACCCGGCTGAATAATGTTGACCTCTTCATAACCCTGTTGACCCACTTCAGTTTCCCAAAGGGTATATGGCGCAACAGTATCAAACGCCCAGCGCCATGGATTACGGTGACCATAGCTCCAGATCTCATCCAGCACGTTGGGATCACCCACAAATGGGTTATCTCCAGGTACACGGTAGTATTTACCCGCCTCTGGGGTATCCAATACTTCGATGCGGATGATAGAGCCGCGCAGATTATCCGTTTCCTGTGGACTGTTATTAGTACGCGGATCTTCTGGGAATGACTGTGTGGCACTGTGGCCATACGCGCCATCACCAATGCTCAGGTATAAGTAACCTTCAGTTGGATGGAACTGCAGCATGCCACCTTTATGGTCAGGGCCGAACTGCGGCACACGCAATACTTCAGCTTTTGATCCAGCAATAGCCGCCGTCGGATTAGCTGGATTGTCCATGGTCCAACGCTCTAAAATCGCGTCACCATAAACACCACCATCACTAGAATCATCATTCAGACCATAGTTGTAATAAACATAGAAATAGCCGTTGTTAGCAAAGTCGGGATCAAATGCTAAACCAAGCAAACCCTGCTCATGGTTATCACGCACAACACCACGTATGTCGAGTACGGTTTTCACTTCCAGCTGTGTCACATCTTCCCTATTAGGGAAGGCATAAACGCGGCCAGGCTTATCGACGACATAAAGCAGATCGTTGAAGCCGTCATGCAGCACCAACACGGCGGCACCGAATAAGCCCTCTAGGTTAGGAAAAGCATTTTCAAAACCGTAGTTTCCGTTTGACACCTGACCTGAGGTCGGGAAGTTCAACGGCGCCGCTAACAAAGGACGGGAAGCCAAACCATAACCACTGTCCACAACTGAAATAGTAAAGCTATCAGTCGCTGTCTTACCGTCTGTCGCTGTGACGGTAAGGGTGACTGAGAGATCACCTTCATTCGTCAAAGCTGGGGTCGTCACCTGCGCACCATTCAAAGTACCCCAAGCAGAAGACGTCCAGGCGTAGCTGGCAATGTCACCGACGGAACCATCAGCGGAAAGTGTCACCGTGCCATTGATATTGACAGTGCGATCTCCGCCCCCGTTTGCTGACAATGGCGAGGGCACACCACACGCCTCTTCCGTCATCCACTCACCCTGCTTGTAGCAGTTATTGGCGCCAGTAAATACTTGGTCGGTGGTTTGATTGTTGCCTGCGTCACTAAAGATGACGTTACTGCTAACCGCTGCGGCTGAGATATCCAAGAAATACAAGTTATCGCCAAACTCGGTTAACGCTTTACCTGGCCAACCATCACTGACAACTGAACCAGCTGGTGTTTCATTCCAGGTATATGCCGTCGGAGTTGCCCAGCCATCTGCGTTATAAAAGTAGATGGCACGCCCTTCGGGATAGTTGTAATCCTTAGGTTGACCAAATTCACACTGCTCCATGGTTACCCAGGCACCATCTTGATAACAGGGCGCTTCATGGGTGAAGGTTTGGTCCAATGTTTGATTAGCGCCGCTATTACTAAACACCACACCGACAGACTCGACATGGGTACCAAAGTCATGGCTGTACCAATCGCCACCTTCACTGACCAGGGTAACACCAGGCCAAGCCGTATCAGCGACCGATGCTACAGGTACCGCATCGAACAGATGTGCCGTTGGCGTATTGAAGCCTAAATTGTTCTTAAAATAGAGAGTTGAGTTGTCATTCATAGGCACAGTAATCACGGTCACGGTAACCTGTGCGGTCGCCGTTAGCCCGTCATTATCTGTCACCGTCAAGGTCACCACATAGGTACCTGCAGTATCGTAGATCCGGCTGGTTGTTTCGCCAGTTAAAGTGTTACTCCACGCCCAAGAGACAATGTCGCCATCACTATCATAAGACGCTGAACCATCAAAATTGGCCGTATCGCCAGCGTAAATAGTGATATCCGCGCCGGCGTCTGCGATAGGCGCAATTTTCGGCACAACAATTTTGAAGTTACACGCCTCTAATGTGCTCCAGGCACCATTTTGATAGCAGCCCTGGCCGGTAGAATTAAGTTCTGCTCCTTGATTAGCTCCGCTATCACTAAAAATCACATTAACGCTGGAGAGCTCGACAGCGAAATCGTGACAGTAGTAGTCACCCAGCGCCACCATGGTTTTTCCAGGCCAATCACTCGCGGCAAGAGAACCCGCAGGAGCTGCCGCCCAGTAATGGACAGTTGGCGTATTAAAACCAGCCTCATTGTCATAACAGATGCTATTCGCTGCGATATCGATAGGATCGGGATCGACAATGACCGTTTGCCTGGTTGCAGAGATCGCCTGCGTCGCATCATTGAAAGTCACTAAGTAATCACCAGCACCTTCGGTGATCAGGAAGTCTTCAGCAGGATACGCCTCTGTCCAATCAGCAAAACGGGTGATCTTAAAACGTGGGTTATCGGCAGCAAAAGTGGCGTTAACTTCCCACAGTCCGGTCTCACTATTTTGCGCCAGCGCCGTTGTAGCCCAGCCATTGCTGGTGCCACGAAGGTAAGCATTGTCCCAGTTAAAGCCACCACAATCGGTACAAATACCTGTTGAGCTTGCGCCAACATGGATCGCCGACGCAGTAAAGGCTGCCACAGTGAAACTCGCATTCCCTGCCGCATCAACAGTGATCTCGGTACCGTCACACTGCCCTGTATCCTTATCGAAATCGCTATTCACTACATCACAATAAGTGCCAGCAGCCATGCCAGTAGCAAAGCTCTGGTTGATAACGCCTGCTTCACGGTTAATCACCACAAAGCCTTTGCCGCTGCGGCCAAAAGCGATCTGATTGCCGCCATTGTCCCACCAGTTGCTCACAGCAGAGCCCGCAGTAAAGTTACGGAACGACACCATATTGGCGATCGGACGCCAGCGGTGTTCACACTTCCACTGATCCGCAAAACAGTTGAGGTTGTTGCCGTCATGTACCGGAACGCCCGGCGGTCCCATGTCGGTTTGCACCTTGTCGTTAATGTCACCGAACTGGTAACTGGACATCACTTTTGGATAGCCGTAAGGCCAGGCCAACATGTAGACGTTAGCGAGATCGTAAAGCGCGCCATCTTTAAAAGTCAGTACATTGGCACCGCCCGCCCCATGGCCACGCTGATTATCGTGGTTATCGGTAAAGACCACGGCTTTATCGTCGGCCATAAAGCCCCAAGGGCTACCAAAATTGGCTAACCAACTGAGTTGGCCATTCTTAAAGGTATCGCCGATTTTCGCTGAATACTGGAACTCAGTGACATCAGCAAAGCTGGTGTATTCATCGCGGCTGATTTTCTCACCGCCGAGATCAATCACTTCCTGGAAGATATAAACCGGCGCACTCAGCTTCGCTTGGATCGCCTCAACATCGGCGGGCTCCATATGCTTCGCGGCATCAATACGAAAGCCGGTCACACCCAAGCTGATCATCTCGTTCATGTAACCAGCAATAGTATTCCGAACGTCTTCCCGTTCAGTGGCTAAATCAGGCAGGCCAGGAATAGAGCAATTACGTACCCGCCATGCGTTGGTACCGTAATCCTCTGGGGTGATATCACAATTGTTTTGGTGCATCTGCGCTGCACCATAATCAGGATAAGTATTAGGCGAGCTGAAGCTACTACCAGCGGTGCCTGTACCACCGCCGCCGGCCATATGGTTAACCACCGCATCAACGTATATTTCGACACCAACCGCACTACAACGGTTTATCATGTCGATAAATTCAGCCCGTGTACCACTACGACTGTTGTCTATCTTGTAGCTTACAGGCTGATAACGAGTCCACCAGGCATCGCCCTGTACATGCTCATTCGGTGGAGAAACTTGAACCGCCGAAAATCCTTTCGGTCCCAATTCCTCTTCACATTCAATAGCAATATCCTTCCATTGCCACTCGAAAAGATGCACGAAAGCGGTTCGTGGCTCAGCTGCTGCTTGAGCTGAGATGCTCAAGACGCTTGCGCCTACGACGCCAATCAGGCTTTGCCTTATGGTTTTTGGTAACACGGCTGCCTCCTAGCCAAGGTAGCTCAGCCAGGAAGCGGTCCCCATTGGCTAGAGCTTTGTAAGGTACAGGATGTAAAGACGACGGCTTATGTTATCGATATCTTTTTGTGCCGTTTTGTCTTCGCTATTGCACTGTGACGGATCACCAGCAGTACAATTTCCACTCTATTACCGCACAAGAAAGGGGCAATCATGTAGGGTTTTTAACGGCCAATTGCATAGTTTGTGAGCGTTTTCACAAATCTGTTACCGTTATCATTGTAATTTTAACATTCGCTGATGTTCGGCTTGTATTTAAAATCAACTGGTTAGCGAAAGATAACATTTTGACAATGGAAAAAACCTAGAAAAAACAGGTTTGCTTTTACCCAAACTCAGACTACCGTCAATTTAATGACGCTCTGTTTATGTCATTCTGTCACTCCCTTTGCTGAATAAATGAACAATTTTTCTGCAGGACGCGGTAATAAACGATTAGAACAAACGCCGAGGCCCCGATGTCCCAAATTCATAGCACCAAAAACAAACACGTCGCTCCATTGAGTTTCGCTGCAGTGACTGAAACTGTGCACACCCGCATTCAAGTAAGCTTTAATTATCCGGTCAGTTTTACCCGCGACGCACTGAATTTGCGCAATATGACGCTGGCTAACCTTTTCCCGCGCACCCTGCCCTCCTCACCCAAAATAATGCCTGTCATCGACAGTGAAGTACTGCATCATCATGCCGATTTGCCTCACAAACTGCAGGCATATGCAGAACGCCATGGCTTTAACCTGCTTCCCCATGAAGTGGTCAGAGGCGGTGAAATTTGTAAACAAGAGCCGGAGGCGATGTTAGAGGCGCTTTATCGCCGCATCGCCGACGAGCAGGTTGATCGCCACAGTTATCTGCTGGTGATTGGTGGTGGGGCTGTACTTGATGCCGTAGGTTATGCCGCAGCAACCGCACACCGAGGCATTCGCTTAATCCGCATGCCGACAACTACCTTGGCACAAAATGATGCTGGCATTGGGGTCAAAAATGCAATTAACCACCAACAACGCAAAAACTACCTCGGCACATTTGCGCCTCCGTTTGCGGTGATCAATGACTTCGATTTTCTCGATACCCAATCAGAACGGGACAAGCGTGCCGGGATTGCCGAAGCAGTTAAGGTCGCACTCCTCAAGGACAGCGATTTTTTTAACTACCTTTTGGCCCATCGAACATCTTTAACAGACTTCCATCATGAAGCTGCACTTACCATGATTAAGCGTTGTGCATCATTACATCTAGCGCATATTGCCGGTAGTGGTGATCCATTTGAGATGGGTTCAGCGCGGCCGCTGGACTTTGGCCATTGGTCGGCTCACAAGCTGGAGGCACTGTCTGGACACCGACTACGCCATGGTGAAGCGGTGGCCATTGGTATTGCACTGGATTCCCTCTACGCCTGGCAAACTGGGCGCCTATCAAAACAGCAATGCGCCGATATCCTTATCTGTTTAGAGGGTGCCGGATTTCAGCTCAGCTGCGCTGAACTGGAAGCGATGAATATGCAGGATGCACTGAACGAGTTCAGAGAGCACCTCGGAGGCAACCTATGTATTACCCTACTTTCCGGGATCGGTGCAGCCAGTGAAGTATCAGATATTGATGCCCAACTAATGCAACGCTGTGCCCAATGGTTAATACAAGGACACTTGCCCCATATAAAGCTCAAACTGGATGCCACATATGGCCAATAGAACGCTCACTAAGGCAATACTGCAACTGATCCGCCTGCCTAACGGTTTCAGCGCCATTGGCAACATTGTGGCGGCTTTTTTTATTGCCACACAGGGTCATGGTGATATTGCCGAACTACTCACCTTAATCACCATCAGCCTCTGTTTCTTCCATGGCGGCATGGTGCTCAACGACTGCTTTGATCTCAACGAAGATCGACGAGAGCGACCTGAGCGCCCCCTGCCATCTGGTCAACTCTCGGTTAAGTGGGCGTTTGTTGGCGGCGCGGGTTTGTTGTTAACTGGCTTGGCATTGAGCCTATCTTTGGGTATGCAGAGCTTTTATATCGCGCTAGCATTGGCGATCAACGTAGTCGCCTATGACGCTATTCGTCATCAAGGATTCGTTGCCGCGGGCTTGATGGGAAGTTGCCGTTACCTGAACTGGTTACTGGGACTATCGATCATTGAACTTAATGCACTCTGGGCGCTGCTACCTCTGCCCGTATTTGCCTATATCTTTGGCTTGACCCTACTGAGCCAGCAAGAAACCTGCGCCACTAACCCTAAACGTCTGCTTACCGTTGCAGCAGTGATGACGGTAGTGATGCTACTACTGGTGACGTTATGGTTTGGCCAAACGCCTCACGGTTACCTATTTCTGGCGATGACGCTCTCCGGCTGGATCATACTGATGCTGCGCTTGAAGCAGCTCTATACTGATTTTACCCCTGGTGCAGTAAAAGGCATGGTCATCATGCTGTTGATGGGGATTATCCCATTCGATGCACTACTTTTGTTAGCTGCAGGACTGCCCCTCGCCGCATTGGCACTCCTGTTACTGATGGTGCCGGGAAAGCTGATCGCCAAACAACTTTATATGACGTGAGCCCAAAATGAGTAGTCGCTCTGCCCCCCAACTAGTCGAAGTTATCCGTCAACAGCTTGAGCTGCAGCTGTCGCCGCCCCGCTGGCAATGGCTCACAAAGGCTATCGATACCATGACCGAGAGTGACTCTCCGCTCACGACATGGGAGCAAGCTTCTACCTCGGCGATCCACCATATAGGCAAAGCGCCATTTAGCGCAAAGTTGGCTTTGCCAACGACAACCGTGCTATCAGCGCCGAAAAAACCACAAGCCTGGACCCCACAGCATTGGCATTGCACCGATGCCGTGCGCATCTTGCTCTGCCACGCCGCCCAGCAAGCTACGGGCTGTGAAGCAGATAAGCAGGGTGACACGCTGCTCGCTGGCTATAAACGGGGAGATGAGAACGAACGAGCTGCCCTCATTAAAGGCTTGCAACTGTTAGATCCCAAGGGAAAAAATGCTGCGCTCGCCATCGAAGCATGCCGCATCAATAGCCTAAACTTATTTACCGCTATCGCCCTGTTTAATCCCTACCCAGCGATCTTTTTTAGCCAGGACGCGTTTAATCAGTTAGTGATTAAATCTCTTTTTCAAGGACTTAACATCTCATTTATTTACGGGCTAGAAGCAAGGCGCAATCATAATCTATCGATCATGGCGCTACGTTATGTTGAAGAACGGTTAGATGCGAACAGGCCGGTGCCTGATTCCATCTGGTTGGCGATAGATTGTCTGAATATGACAGAGCGCTGCCAGCGCCTGTTCGATAGCATCATTGGCGATGACACTCATCATGCACTAATGACAGCAAAACAAGCACTGCAACAGTCACAATGTGAACAGCAGTGCAGAGCCGAGACGTTTGAAGCATCTCACTGATATCACTCTCTAGATCCGATATAACAACTATATCGTTCAAAGATTATTCGCCATAAGGCAAGCAAAGGTTCGCTTGATGAATTATTTCGACCCCCATATCCATATGGTTTCCCGCACCACCGATGATTATCAGAATATGGCCGACGCTGGAATTATTGGCGTAATTGAACCGGCTTTTTGGCAAGGACAACCGCGAACCTCGGTCGGCAGTTTCGTCGACTATTACGACATGCTGGTCGGCTGGGAACGTTTTCGAGCCAGTCAATTTGGCATTCTTCATTACTGCACTATGGGGCTAAATCCGAAAGAGAGTAATGATATTGCACTCGCTGAAGAGGTGATGAAGTTACTGCCCCGCTACTTGGCAAAAGAGGGCGTGGTAGGTGTCGGCGAAATTGGCTTTGACGATATCACCCCCAATGAAGAACGCTTTATGGCAGAACAGATACAACTGGCAAAACAGCTATCACTGCCGGTTCTGGTACACACACCACATCGCGACAAACTCACTGGCACAGAGCGCACCATCGCCATGATCAAAGAGATCGGTATTGACGAAAATATGGTGTTAATCGACCACTTGAATGAACAAACCCTACCACTGGTGCTGGAAACAGAGTGCTGGCGTGGCCACTCCATCTATCCCAACACCAAGATGTCTGAACCCCGCATGGTGAAACTGCTGCAACAATATGGCACCGAGAAGATGGTGATCAATAGTGCTGCAGATTGGGGCGTCAGTGATCCACTAAAAGTCCCGAAAACTGCGCAAGCGATGCGGGATGCCGGTTTCAGTGAGCAGGATATCAGCTTAGTTACCTTTGAAAATCCGATTAACTTCTTCGCCCAGAGCGGCCGTATCAGCGTCGAAGAGGTTAGTCGCCCCGCCATCGACCAAACCCAGCTGTGGTTGGATAACTCTGCCTTACGCGGTCAGGAGCCGGTGGTTGAAACGGATACGACAAAGGTCGATCAAGATTAATGGCTGAGCGTTGGCGTAAACAACAGATCGGCTATTGTAGTAACGTCCATCCAGGTGAGAGCTTGGCTGAAGTACTCCGCAACATCACTGACTTTATCTCCCCGGTACGAGAGCAACGGGGGCTGACAGAGATGGAAGCTGGCTTGTGGCTAAGCGAACGTGCCGCCAGCGAGTTGCTGTCGGCACCAGCGCATCTCAAGCAGTGGCAGCTGCAGCTGGAGAAGCACGCGATCCAAGTGCGCAGCTTAAATGGTTTTCCTGCCGGAAATTTTCACCAGGCTCGTGTCAAAGAGCTTGCCTACCTGCCCGATTGGAGCGATCCAGCGCGCCTTGAGTACAGCCTGAAATTGGCAAAGATATTAGTGGCCAGCCTCCCCGATAACGAAAGTTACGGCACCATATCCACTCTCCCTTTGGGATATGCCCAAGACTGGACAGAGAAGAAACAGCAGCAAGCAGCAGAACAGCTAATCCAATTGGCCACCGCCCTGGCCACGCTGGAACAGGAATCCGGCAAACAGATCCGCTTCTGTATAGAGATGGAGCCAGGATGCGCCCTTGAGTACACCAGTCAGCTGATCGCTTTCTACGACACTACGCTCCGGCAAACAGCAGCACAAAACCAGATCCCTTTCGCATTGGTTAAACGCCATCTCGGCTGTTGCTACGATATCTGCCACCAAGCAGTGATGCATGAAGATATCTATGCGTCGTTGGATGCGATCCACCGCATTGGCATCACTATCGGCAAGCTCCAAGTATCGAGTGCGTTAGTCGCCAATCAACCTGCACGGGCAGACACCAGAAATGATCTCCAGGCATTTGCCGAACCCAAGTATATGCATCAAGTCGCTACCCAAGTTGAGCAAGGCTGCAAGCGTATCGATGATTTGGCAGCCCTGTTAGATGGCAGCGTCGCATTGCCCTCATCTAACCCATGGCGGATCCACTTCCACGTGCCGCTGCAGGCCACAGAGCTGATTAGCCAACGGCTCACCACCACCGCTGATCAGATCTCTCACGTTTGCCAGTTTTTAGAGCAACACCAGGATTGTCACCCCCACATCGAAGTGGAAACCTATACTTGGCAACTTCTACCAGAAGACCAACGGCCAAATTCAAACGATGCACTCATTACAGGGATCTGCGGCGAACTGTCGTGGCTTGAACAGCAACTGAGCCAATGGCAGCTGCTTAGCAATTAACTCCCCAACCCAATACAGCTCTGGAACCGAATATGCCGCAACAGAAGTCACTGACTATCATCAATATCGTCGGGCTCACGCAATCTTTGCTGGGAAAACATACCCCGCAACTCAACAAACTGATCGCCGACGGGTTTTGCTGTCCACTGGGTGAAGTCTTCCCTGCGGTCACCACCACAGCACAGGCCAGCATGTTAACCGGGAGGCAACCCAATCAACATGGCATTGTTGGCAACGGCTGGTATATGCGTGACCTGGCCGAAGTCGCGTTTTGGAAACAGTGCAACCAATTGGTACAGGGAGACAAAGTCTGGGATACGCTGAAAGCCAATAACAGCGGTGCCAAAATCAGCCAGCTGTTTTGGTGGTACAACATGTACGCTAAAGTCGACTACAGTATTACCCCTCGGCCACACTACCCTGCCGATGGTAGAAAAATTCCAGACCTTTATTCATCACCACCTGGCCTGCATGAATCACTGGAACAACAGCTGGGTAAATTCCCGTTCTTTAATTTCTGGGGTCCGAAGTCCGATATTCGCTCCAGTGCATGGATCGCCAATGCAGCCAAGCTTGAGTTCGATATGCATCGGCCGACGCTACAAACCGTTTACCTACCTCACCTCGACTACAACATGCAAAAGCTGGGGCCGGAACACCCGGAAATATGGCGAGATATCGAAGCGATTGATCAAGTCGCTGGCGATCTGATCGATCATATTAAAGCCGGTGGCGGAGAGGTAATGGTGGTCTCTGAATATGGCATAGAACAGGTATCAAAACCGGTTCACCTGAATCGTATATTGCGTCAGCAGGGGTACCTTAAAATCCGTCCTTCAATGGGCTGGGAACTGCTCGATGCTGGCGCGTCAGATGCCTTTGCCGTCGCGGATCATCAAATAGCGCACATCTACGTCAGTCAACCAAAAGATGTCGCAAACATACAGAAGTTATTGATGACCACCCCCGGCGTTGCACAGGTACTTAATAGGGAGCAGCAACAAGCATTGCACATCGATCATGAGCGCTCCGGAGAGTTAATCGCTATCGCGGAGCCCGATGCCTGGTTTACCTACTACTATTGGTTAGACGATACGCTTGCCCCCGATTTTGCCCGCACCGTCGATATACACCGCAAACCAGGCTACGATCCGGTAGAGCTGTTCGTCGATCCCAAACTGCGCCTGCCAATCGCCAAGATCGCTTGGCGCGTACTGCAAAAAAAGCTCGGTTTCCGCATGTTAATGGATGTGATCCCGCTCGATGCAAGCTTGGTCAAAGGCAGCCATGGCCGTTTGGCGTCAACCCCAGAGTCAGGCGCACTGCTGATTGCGCCAAAACAGATGGCCGCTGATAGTTACGGAATGACAGATATTCGCCAACTGATTCAGCAGTACCTATATTAGAAGCCAACGTAAACATTAGTGAACACCGTTGAATGTCACATTATTGAACAGTCCAGCGGTGTTCGCCTTGCGGATATTCAATGTTAGCGATATCTTTCAGGCACCTTGAATTAATCAGCGTGACGACAGGGAGGGTAGCCGTTTGAAAAAAGGACAAGTTGTACTTTTAATGGGTGTCTCTGGTTGCGGAAAAACCACCATAGGACGAATGCTGAGCGAGCAACTTGGTTGGCGTTACTACGATGGTGATGTATTTCACTCTCCCGCTAGCATCGCAAAGATGAAACGTGGTGAACCCCTCACCGACACAGATCGATTAGGTTGGCTCGAAACACTGCAACAGCTAATCCACGATAAGATAGCTAACGGAGATAACGCTATCATCAGTTGTTCGACGTTAAAAAAACAGTATCGCAACTTACTCAGAAAGGGTAATACCGATCTAAAGTTGCTGTTTCTTAAAGGCGACTACGACACCATCTTACCGCGTTTTAAACAACGTAAAGGCCACTTCTTTACTGATGAGAACATGCTGACAAACCAGTTCCATACTTTAGAAGAGCCATCAGCAAACGAAGCCACTTCTATCGATATTTCACCACCTGCAGAGCAAGTCACACAGGCTTGTTTATCGGCCGTTCTTGAGTTTAAGAAAGCCAGCTAGTTGAGCTGGCTTTTGTGTCATGATGATTGATAGCGCAAAGCTAAGCACTTTCCCGCGCTTTCACTTCAAAGCCTAAATCGATCCGAGACTCACTCACCTCTTCCTCATTCAGCATGCGCAATAACTCTTTCGCTGACCGTACGCCAACCTCGTAACGAGGCGTCGCGACAGTGGTCAACGATGGCGCCGTCGATGCGGCTATCGGCAGATCATTAAAGCCGATCACAGCTAAATCATGGGGAACACGAATATTACGGCGCTGACATTCAAACAGCGCACCGGCGGCAAGATCATCGTTACACAGGAATAACGCATCTAAATCAGGCCAACGCTGAACGAACTCAGCCAGCAAGTTTGCCCCCATGGCATAACTGGAAGGCGCTTGTGAGGTGATCAACAGGTCATCACTTAAACCCGCCTGCCACATCGCTTCTCGCCAACCACGAAGTCGTTGCTGCGCCCGGTGATCCATGCGCGCACCAGCGAAGCCGATTGTTTTGTGACCTTTGCCAATCAAGTATTCAGTGACCGCTTTGCCAGCTTGAACTTGATCAAAACCAACGCTAACACCCAACGGGTTATCCGCTAACTCCATCATCTCTACGACGGGGATATTCGCTTGTGTGAGCATCCGCCGAGCACGCTCTGTATGTTGGCTACCAGAGAGAATGACGCCATCGACTGCATACTGTAAGAATGTCTCGATCAAGCGCTCCTCTTCTAACGTTGAGTAGCCACTGTGTCCGATTAATACCTGATAGCCCTCAGACAGCATGACCTCATCAACGCCTTTTACCACTTCAGTGAACACCGTGTTACTGAATGAAGGAACTAATAAAGCAATAGTTTGGGAATGGGATGACGCCAAAGCACCGGCGGCACGATTGGGGATATACCCTTGTTCATCAATACAACGTTGGATCTTTAAACGGAGCGATTCGGATACTTTGTCGGGTGTTCTAATGGCACGGGAAACGGTAATTTTGCTGACCCCGACTTTTGCGGCAATATCCGCCAGGGTTACGCGCCCTGATCCTTTACGACGACGCTGACTACTCATTGATTCCTTTCTTCCTCTTTTCTTATAGTCTTTCCAGTATGACCAATAACAGTAATAAAGAATGGCTAATATGCAAGCCTAGCATACTCAACTCATTTATCTAAGCATTTACTTATACTCACTTTTATCGCAGTAAATCGACTCCACATGACGCGCCAGTGTGTCAGCAAATTTCTCACCACGACGAGAAGCGAGAACTATCTAAGCTTTTTTTCCGCAGACACAAGCAAAATCCCCCTATTGAGAAAAAAATGTAACCTTCTGTTATATATTAATTTAATTGAATGAATTCACCTCTGAACTTAGATAATCATTCCAAATATCTCACATTGGCACACAAATTCCATTACAAACAAATTGCGACCGAAAAACCTCATTAAACCAGATCCAAATAGGCGTCAGCGGCGTAAATATTTCTATCCACTGCGTTTTATCTGGTGTAACCAATTAACCCGCTTACAAAAGCACACGGTGATAAGTGAGTAGACGATGAAGGTCCCCAAAGAAACGTTAGAAGAGCAATTTGAGTTTGAGATGATCGAAATGAAGCAAGAGTTACCCGCTAGGCAAGAAAAAACGGCGGATGATGACCACGACTCCCGTGCCGACATCGACTCTCAACTAACGGACAACGCAAAGTGACAACCAGCAATTTCCGTGCAGTTGTGATTGGTGGCGGAGCCATTGGCACTGCTCTCGCTGACCAGCTAGCCAATGATAAGCATTGCGAGGGCATTGTCGTGACCCATCGCACACCGAGCAAACAATCAAGCAGTGGCAAAATTACGCAGCTCGAACTTAACCTTGAATCTGAAGCGTCAATCGAAAGCTGTTTTGCCAGCATCGCCCAGCAGTGGCCGTGCATCGAAAAGATTTATATTTGTTCGGGGATGTTGCATGAGGGAGTGATCCGCCCGGAGAAGTCTTTGACTCAGCTAACTTCGGCTCATATGACCCACAGCTGGTTAGTTAACGCCGTCGGGCCGCTACTAGTAGCCAAGCATGCAGAACCCTTACTCAAAAAAAGTCGTGGTCAAAGCATATTTGCAGCACTTTCTGCCAGAGTTGGAAGTATCAGTGATAACCGCTTAGGAGGCTGGTACGGCTACCGCATGGCGAAAGCAGCGCTCAACATGGGCGTGAAAAATCTTGCCATTGAATGGCAACGAAAACGAATGAATACAATATGCGTCGCACTGCACCCAGGTACCACAGACTCCCCGCTATCCGCCCCATTTCAGGCCAATGTCGATAGCGACAAACTATTTAGCCCCGCTTACACCGCTAGTCATCTACTTCGATTATCAAGTCAGTTGACTCAATCTCATACGGGGAAATTCTTTGCTTGGGACGGTAGCGAGCTTCCTTGGTAAGTAGGTAAGCGTAAGCTACTTTAGCTAACATATTGATAAAACTATATTTTACAGTACGGTTTTTTTATTTTACTTTTGCTATAGCAGCAAACTATATTCCTGCTAAAGTCAGAGATATGGCTGATAATCATACAAATGTCTATTAGCTGACTAGGATCCCCACTAGAGAAGGAGCTTGTCGTGACCCGCGTTATCATCGTTTTATTACTCAGCTTGATGCCTATATGCGCCACCAAAGCCGCATTGCTTCAATTTGATTTTGTAGGTGTTCTAACGAATGATATTCCTGATCACAACTCTGAGTTTTCAGGATGGATCATTGTCGATAGTGACGCCGAACAGATCGAAGCAGTTTTTTCATCATCTGGCGATTCTGACTATTTCTGGCTCAGATCTGACCCCATGATAGAAGGCGCATGGGATCTACCTTGGTTTGTCTATGATGACGACTTAGGATCGTTTGTCTTAGTCATTGAAGGGTTCACCAGAGGTGCATCTCGTCCAGATAATCTCTTCGATATCTATCTGGATATCGAACTTGAAGGTTCAGACGAAGCACTAGAAAATAGTGAATTTGAAAACATGTACGTTGCTGAATTTGGTGCATTCGGTAATTTTATTCGCGGTGATGATGACTCCGAGGCATATTTCGGAGACATCTCACTCAAAGTCGTAGATAGCATCCCAAATATTGCCACTCCAGCAACATCAGCTGTCGTGCTAACAGTACTTATGCTGCTAGGCTTGCTCGGACAACGTTACCGACAGTAATCGATAACATGGTAGCTAATCTGGCTACCATGTTCTCAATTTAGTCTGCTTCATAACTGTTTGTCGTTATGGATCACGAAATAGATTTAACACTTGGATAGTAAATGCACTAAACTAGTGTCAGGAATTTTTACACGCGTTCATTTATTGAGCGAGCCAGAGAGCAGTAGGCCGCATATGACTCCAAATAATCTCATCAAAGCATTGTTACCCGCATTGAAGCGCCAATTAGGCCCTGAACAGGGCTCTTTGTTGGCGCTACCGCAAAACGTATTGGAAGTTCGCCGCCTATGTAACGAAGATGATAGCAGCATCGGTCAGGTCTCCAGCGCCGTCGTGCAAGACCCCGCATTTGCCGGCTACCTGTTGCAGATGGCTAACTCAGCCATGTATGGGTTTGGCTGGAACGAATGTACCCGCATTGAGGATTCCATTAAACGCTTAGGCCTCCAAAGAGTAGCCAAGACTTCGCTACTCTATGCGAGTCGACAGCTGCATCAAGATCAGCACGTACCGCGGGAAATGCGTCCCCTGTTACAAACGAATTGGCAACGGAGCTGGCAGTTGGTCAAAGACGCATCCGAAGCCTACTGGAAAAGGCGTGGCCGCTTACCTGAGCACCATTTTCCTGTTGCAATCGCTGACGTCTTAACTGCCAGTGTGCTCTACTTTTCCGGAGCACTTGCCATTCTATCTATCGCCGCCAGAGAAAGTGAACTATTGGCAGAGCATACGGACCTGCCGTTGGAACGCACCGCACTGCTATATAACCGAGGTATGCTTCGCTCAGTACTGACCCTGTGGGGCATGGGATCTGACTACGCCAAAGGGCTTGCAGATCTACCTGTCGAAGGAACAAGCCTTTGCCGTAACGATTTTATTCGTCTGGCGCTACTAAACCAACCAGAGATAGCGATCCAGTTAGGTTTCAATATGGACACACAAGAAGAGTGGCGTGAACGTCTGACAGAGCTACGTATGTTGCAACCAATAAAAGTCGCATAAACGCACCTCTATCTCGATAACCATGTAGAAGCTTGTTGTTTCCGCGATCTTGTCGCGTTACGCTCTAAGATCAGTCAGTTAGCTATTAGGCTTCAATGTCTGTTCCAACACCTGTCATAGTCATCACTGGTGCCAGCAGTGGTATCGGCAAAGCACTCTCTGAAGCCCTGCTCACGCAGGGTGTCTCGTTGATTGCCACAGCGAGAGATCCGGCGTCACTCTCCTCGCTGGTCGCTTTAGGCGCACATGCCCTGCCACTCGATGTCACAGACAAAAGCGCGTGCGAAACCCTGTTACAGCAAGTGTCTGACGACTTTGGACATATAGATATGCTGATAAATAACGCTGGTTATGGACAGATGGGGCCTATGCTGGCGGTTGATGAAAACCAATTACGTCATCAGTTCGACGTTAACCTGTTTGCACCACTCCGTTTATGCCAGTTAGCAGCCAAGCAGATGAAGCGCCAAGGCCATGGTTGCCTGGTTAATATCGGTAGCGTATCAGGGATCACGGTCACGCCGTTTGCAGGAGTTTATTGTGCTTCAAAAGCTGCGCTTCATGCTATCGATGAGGCGCTACAGATGGAACTGGCGCCATTCAATATCAAGGTAGTCACGGTACAACCGGGTGCTATCGCATCAAATTTTGCTAACGCCGCAGAGTCGGCGCTACCCGATATCAATAGCGAATATGCTGATTATTCGGCCGGGATCGCAAAACGGACAGCCATGTCGCAACAAAATGCGACTCCCGCAAAACAATTTGCTGATCATGTAGTCAGAGAGTTGTTAAGACCCGGAGGACCACCTCTACTAATTCGTTATGGCCATGGCGCTCGACTGCTACCCCTGTTGGCTTACCTGGTACCAAGACGGTTAAGGCACAAATTATTAAAAAGGGCATTTGGCTTAGGTTAATCTGTACCAGTTCAATTTGAGGAAAGTAAAATGAAGTTTGTCGCCCCACTAGTTGCTTGCTTGTTGTTATTCGGATGCAACGATGAAACAACACAACAACCGTTTGAACAAGCATGCACAGATCCCAGACCGCAAATATGCACCATGGATTACAACCCGGTAGATGGTTACCTTGAAACAGGTGAATGGAAGTCTTTTTCCAATGCTTGTAATGCCTGTAGTCATCCGCAAGTGCTCGGATACAAAGAGCCCGATGAGAACAGCGAACAACAAAAAGTCTCTCCACCATAGGTATCCATAAATAATGCCCATTTTTGTCGTTGCAATCATCTTTATCGCCTTCTCTTCGCAAGCGAAAGATTGGCAATTGCAGCTGTCAGAAAGAGGCGTGGATATCTATACCCAGTCAATGGATAGCCCTCCGTTTCAGAAATTCAGAGCGGAAATACAGGTGGAAGCAACCCGCGGCGCTTTTCTCACCCTGCTGTTGCACACTGAGGCGAATCCTGATTGGGTTGAGCATGCCGAAGGGGCTGATGTGATCATCTTTCAACCGCCAAATCGACACTTGGTACACACGCGATTCAACCCGCCGTGGCCGGTCAACAAACGAGATTTGGTCACCGCATCACGTTATTGGCAAGAGCCCGATTCAGGGGTGTTATATTTAGCCGCAGAATCGCGTCCTAACGCGTATCCTACGCAAGAAGGCTACCTAAGAATGCTCGATGCAGAAGCCTGTTGGCAGATCAGCCCGCTAGAAGGCAACACGATTAAGGTCAGATATGAGGGATTTACCAATCCCTCAGGAAACATGCCCTATTTCTTAACTAACAAAGTGGGGATACAAGCGTTATTTAATACCTTCACCAAACTGAAACGCCAGTTAACAAGGAATGAATATCGGTTTGCCAACCCTGAAGTTCCCAAGCGCAGAGAATTCCAATCTAAGCCGTGCAACGCACTGTTAGCTGAAGAAACAGCAGTGACCAGAGCCACCGCCCGTCATCAATAGATTCAAACGACAAACGCCTAGGGCGCCAATCGCTCAATTTGCCAGAGGTCTTCACCTTCCATCGCTTTAGAGTAGAGGAAGCGATCATGCAGTCTATGTTCGCCACCCTGCCAAAACTCGATGGTTTCAGGCACAATTCGATAGCCGCCCCAAAAACTTGGCAACGGTACCTCCCCTTTGGAGAACTTCTGTTTTATCTCCATAAACTTAGACTCAAGCACCTGCCGCGCGCTGATACGACTGCTCTGCTTTGACACCCAAGCAGCTATTTGGCTATCACGGGGGCGAGTCACAAAGTACTTCAGAACTTCAGTATTGCTTAACTGCTCTACCTGCCCACAAACAGCCACTTGGCGATCAAGTGCATGCCAAGGAAAAAGTAGCGAGATACGAGGATTAGCAGCCAGGTGCGCCGCCTTACGGCTACCCAAATTGGTATAAAAGATAAATCCCTGAGCATCGAAACGCTTCAGCAAAACAATACGCTGAAAAGGTTGGCCACGCTCATCAACCGACGCCACCACCATCGCCGTTGGATCAGTCAATTTAGCATCGCAAGTTTGCTGCATCCAACGCTCAAACAATGGCCATGGCGTGTCGGGTAGTTCCGCCTCACTCAACCCGCCTGCGGTGTATTCGCGCCGAAGGTCACTTAAATCACTCATAGGTAGCCGCTTGAAAAATAGAAAATGTTTTCCATAGTTTACGGCAGAGCAACCTATTTAGACCAATAAAACTGTAAGCTGAAACCCTCTGAGCTGTTGAAATTTTAACCGCTCCACCTTATAAAATGATCAACCGTAGGAAAGAGGAAGATAAAAAAGCGTCCAGCGATGAATCAAACGGCTCACTTTCCAATCCCCTTGGTGATATTGGGGGGTAAAGATCAACGCCCGGCAAAGCTGCCGGACGATGTCAGCGATAAGCACGCGTTGTCCGCGTATAAAGGCATGGCTATACGGATCAACAATCGCCCTATTATCGAAGTGATCATTGAGCGTATTAACGCCTGTGGCATGTTTGGCCCCATCTACATCGCCGGCCCGATGAACGTCTATCAACCGGTATCGGATCTGGCACATATCATCGACACTGACGGCAAACTAGATGAGAATGTTGATGCCGCGCTGCAAAGCGTATCGCTATTGCATCCAAATGATCCCGTTGCTTTCTTTGCCTGCGACGTATTACCTGATCCCGAGACACTCAAGCAGCTCACCGAGCTATATCGTCAATCGGGTCACAGTGATATTTTCTTTCCATTGATCAAAGTACCGGAACAAACAGAGCAACTAGGCTCATCCGGCTGGAAACCCAAGTACCAAGTCATCCCCACAGGCGATACCGAGCCAACCACCGTACTGCCCAGCCACTTACTGATCATCAACCCCAAAGCGCTGCGCCTAAGACTGATTTTCACCCTAACAAGACTCGCCTACCAAACTCGCAACCGTGGAATAGAGCAGCGGAAAAGCACCATGATCCGTGGTGCCCTCTGGTTTCTCATCAAAGAGGATCTCAAGCAGTTAGCCAAGTTTAAGCTACCGCATCTCACCACCACGGTGCTGAGCAATGCCATTGCGGGTGCCAGAGAACTGGCTTCGGGTTCCATCGCTCAGCACACGTTGGAGAGACGCCTGCGAAAAATACTGATCAAAGCCCGCCGTCGCGTACGTCACCGCAGACCGCTGGTTTATCTGCCCGTAGTGGATGCCCTAGAGCTAGCAAAAGATATTGATACACTCGAAGAAGTGGAAGAGTTAGGCGCTGAGCTGACGGCGGATGAAGTATCAGCAAGCCCATCTAAAGATCCATAACAACACGCTCTGATCACTGGGCAGTAAAGCAGCGCTTTCAGGTATCTGCCCTGAGCAACATAGATCATGCTCTCATCATCTAAATTAGCTGCCACAAAATCATAATAATGAATAACTTATTCAGATAAACTGAACCGACAAAAAGTGCTTGTCACTATAGGTTCTGGAGAGCAACTCAGTGCATTCGATTTTCAGTGGATTATTCCGCCACCCTGTCGCCTTGATGATCACCGCCGTCGGGCTTTGGATGCTCTATCCGCCTGTCGTCAATTATCTGGTTGATCAAACCAGTGTCTTCTATGTCGCTGCCGTTGCTCATTCATTTGCTGCTATCTGTACGCTCGCCTGCGTCGCGACACTTTTTATCGGCAAGGGTAAGATCCGGTTGGCGAATGTCGCCACACCAGCAACATTTAAAACCGTCTCTGCACCCACCCTCTTTTCTGGCATCTTGATTTGCGCCAACCATTTGTTGCTATACGCCGCATTGAGTGTCTCCGAAGAGTTTGATGTGATAGCCATTCTGGTCTTTGAAACCTGGCCGATCCTATTTTTCTATATCGATAGCGCCCTGCGGCGCGATAAGCGCAAAACATCCATTAACGACTATGTATTTTCTGGCGCAGCGTTCGCGGGGTTTCTGGTACTCACTGCACCCAATGTTGATATCGCAGACTGGCTACTACTCGACAGCCCGATGCTGAAAACCATGGGATTAGCTGCGGCTGGAGGCTTAGCAATGGCCATCAACTGCTATTTTCGTATGAAGTGTATGGATGCATGGAGCGCGATATCAGAACAGCGCTCACTCAACCTCAGCAGCTTTAAACGCGGCTTACTGACAGAGGCAGGCGTCAGGTTGGTTGCCGCCCCGCTATTGATCCTGGTATTGCTATATTCAGGCGAGACGATCACCAGTACCAGCATGAGCAATTTGTTACTGCTCGCCTTCGTCGGCATCGTCATTCTGGCCTTGGGCAGCTTGCTCTATGACCTATCCGTATTTAATGCAGATAACGCATCCATTAGCGCATTGTGGTACCTAATGCCTGTAGGCGCAGTGCTTATCCTGGCGGTAATGCAGGGGCGTATGCTGAATCAATATGAAGCCGTCGCCTCCGCCCTGATCGTATCCTCAAACATTTTCCTGGCACTCAAATACCCTCTGCGATCTTCATTGCTCGTGCTTTTTGTCTCCGTTTGCACCATCGGCATCTGGATCCTGTTTGCGCCTGTCGCCACCATCAACCACTATTACGATCTATTGGCCGTATCAACAGTGTTCTTCGTCCTACTGGCAACTTTTGCACTGGATAGAACCACCTCACTTAACCGCGAGCGTGAAAGCCTACTCGGCGAGTTCAACGAACAAGTAATCGGTCTATTAGAACAACGTTCGGCAACTGATGAAGGCCAAGACAAAGGCTGCCCCCCCCCTGCGTACCTGAATGAAATCAAACAGTACGTGCTTTGGAATATGCACAGTTTTCTGCGAGCGTTTTCGAGTTTTCAACAGTTAGCGAGCAACCAGAAAACAGCCGAAAGTATTAAATACAGTGTGCTGCCACAACTCAAACAAGATGAAGAGGTACGCGAACGCGTGCTTGGGTTGTTTAAGGTGGGCGACAAACTGCTGACGATGGAAAGCGACCGGATCCCGCCAGAAGAGTTCGTCATTTTAATCCTACTTGGTGCCACCAACGTTTTCTTTTCTCTGGTATTTCGTCCTGACACCCTATCCGCAGGACTGTTCGCCTTAATAGTCGGTGCCTCAATGATCTATCTGCTACTGATCATTTTTGAGCGGGACAGATACGCCCAGATCAGACACGACCATGCCATGGTGTGTACCAATCTTGTTACCTATGTAGAACAGCAACTTCCCGATAAGGAAGAAGCCACTACTGAGCAGACCGTCAAGCAGGAGATCCACCAGGCGATCACACTCAAATCAAGCAATATAGAAACCCGCGGCCGCGCCTATTGGATCTTCAGTGTGTTTGCGTTTCTATTCTTCGGATTTGGCTACGGTTTTCTTTACGAATCCCTGCAAGAGCAACGCTCACTGGAAACCTCTCCCCTCACCTCAACACGAAGCATCCAGGAAACGGAAGTCAATATCGCGCTGTTGGATTGGCCAGCGGCACAGATAAAAAGCCATATTTTAGCGGGGATCATCAATCATCACACAGAGCTAAATGCATCGGTGATCTCGGTGTCCAGCGAGCAAGCATTTCGAGCGATGGACGATGAGGATGGCATCATCGACATTCATCCAGACCTCTGGGTTGAGAACAACCCAGATATGATACGCCGCTACGTAAAAGCCTTTGGCTCTGTCGCCTTAGGCCAGCAATCGGTCACCGGATCACAAGGGTTGTGTTACACCGACTTTACCTCTGCGCATCCCATCTCTATGTCAGATCTATCAAGTCCCGCTATCGCCAAACAGTTTGATCTGTCCGGCGATGGCAAAGGTGATATATGGGTGGGCGCCAAAGGCTGGGCATCCGTCGACATTGAGCAGCGCCGCCTTTCAGCCTACGGCTTAGATAGCCACTACAACTACCATGTGTTTGACCCAGATGTGTTGCAGATGCTGGTGGAGCGCAATAATCAGAGTCAAAAAGCCAGTCTGTTCTTCTGCTACTACCCAGATGCCCTGTTTATTGATCAGCACGTTCACTTTCTGAATGAATCAACCCATGATGCAAAAAACTGGGCAGCTATCGTGCAGCCCCGCCACGGCAAAGCACCGAGTACAGGTACGTCTTGGCCAAAAACCCACATCAAACTGGCTTATCGCAGCAGTTTGGCGACTAAATCCCACGAATTGGTGACGTTACTAAATAGTTTTGCCATCAGTAACGAAGAGTTAGTCACCATGATGGCGCAGGTCAAAGCTGGACAACCAACTGAAGAGGTCGCCCAGCAGTGGATCAGCAATCATCAAGACACGGTTTTGGAATGGCTAACGGGATTTCGGTTACCTGAAAAAGATCAGGTTAATTAAAGCCCGCTTCAGCGGCACCGAAGGCGAAGCGGTTTTTGAGTTAAAATTTCAGCGCAGCTCTGACGCAAAAACCGCGCAGCGTTTGGTGTCAGATGCCAGCCCTTGTTATGTTTTTACTCGCTAAGCCCATTAAGAAAACCCTCTGGATCTCTTACAAACTTAGCTGCATTAGATTTTAGAACGTACTGCTTTAGCTCGAAAACATTAGGTTTAAACAATACTTTTTGCCCAGGAACAAACAGCATACAATTAAGTTCCTTAGCAGCCTCACAAAGTGCTGACATAATACTTGTGACGTTCTCTCGAAGATCGAGCCTAAAACCAACTGAGAATATCTCGCCATCTTCATGCCACACGCTAATATCGTGCACCTTATCATTCCCCCAGAGCGACAAGTCTTCGGACCATGAATCCGCTTTGGGCAATATAGGTGAAAATATGGCATCAAGGTCATTTGTGGGCTGATCTTCGCTCCATGCACAAGTAGTATCGAAGCCATCTTCTCCGTAAAGTGGTTCAACTTCATAATTATTTTCTTCAGCCCACTTGGCAGGGACGAACTCAACTAGAACTTGCCAAACTGCCACTTAATTCTCCTAAAACAAAAGAGTGTTTTAGACCGCGGTCAGTATCAACACCTGCCACAGTCCATTTGAATTGGCTCCACTATACCTATCTAACTTGAACTCTATCAAGCAGTTAGGTCACGGTCTTCTACACAGGTTTTGAAGGTCTGAAATATAAAACTAAGAACTCGGCTCTCAAGGGAACTAACATGCGACCGATGAGAAACAATAAACCATATAGTTGACCCTACCTCGTCTGCAGTAAAGAGAGAGCAACCTTTCCCTATAAAACAAAAAATCTGGCATATTTTGGTTTTTCAACTTCTCCTTGTATATCCACAGGTCTTATCCATTTGCGTATTGATACCAAGGCAAGAGCCTGATTTCGCCACCACATGGTGTAGAATATTTAGCTAAGGAAGAGCTAAAAGAAACCCTGCCGAGGTTGGATCTAATTTAGACTTATAGGTCTTTGATTAAATTGGCAATGTCATCATTATTGCCACCTTGAACCCACTCATCTTAATCATTATCACCAGACTCATCTGCCGCATTGAAATCACTTTGTAGCTCAGGGTCGTGCTTTGACGATAGACCTCGCCAGTTTCTCCTCTGTAATTCTAGTCCTTTGAACAGCCACACCGAGCGCCCTTTAGCCAACCTGACAGAAGAGACACCTTAAACTAAGCCCAAAAAAAACCGATGCTTCAGGCTTAACATTTACAAAGACAGCAATTCACGTGTCTTGGTATAACACCGCTCTATAAATTCAGTGAACGACGCCAACATTTCAGGCTTGGGCCACAACCCTGTATCACGATCCACCTCTCCTACAGTGAGTTCGTATTCGGACAGTAACGACAAATACTCCTTTCGCCACTCTTTCGGGATCACTACCGGAGGCAATCCAGATCGAAGCAAAGGTATGTTTGCCACTAAACGGCTAACACGACCATTGCCATCCCAATAGGGATGAATGTGCACAAAACCCACATGCACTTGGGCATAACACGCCGCCGCCTGTGAAGCCCTTAGTTGACAGTGTGCCGCTTCGTTAACGAACGAAACCAACTCTGTCATCAAATGCGGAACCTCGTAAGGTTGTGCGTAAGCTAGATACACCCTCCTTCCTTCAGAATAAGCATATGTCCCATTAGATTGAACCTTCCAAGCCCCATAAGGCTTATCGATATCGTGGATAACCTCGGTTTGAACCGCCTTATGCATAGCGTGCAGCGTGTCAAAATCGATTGGTGATCCCAGCGCTCGATACAAAAGCTCAATCGCGCTGGCATGACCAACCACCTCCTGATGCTCCCTAACCGAGTGCCCTGATATCGTTAACCCCTCACTAAGAATGAACTCAGTTTCACCCAAGGTCAGTGTGTTTCCTTCCAGCGCTGTGGAGTTATGCGTCCAAATGCCCCGCAGAGACTGCATAATCGTCTGACGCTCAGGAGCCGTGTACGATTCAAGAAAGGCGAAGTTCGGTATTTCTGGCGTGGGCACACCAATATAACGGGTCCCTCGCTTCTCCCCTGTTCTGATCACTTCTCCCTCGCCAACAGCTGCATCTAACCAGCGACGAAGCGTACGCTCTGGAATTTCCTTTAATACCGGCAACCCCTGACGGATCTCCCCCACAGACTGCGCTGTAGGCACTTTCTTTAGATACACTACCAACTGTTTGCGCACTTCTTTATCGGCCATACGTCCTCTCCATATCGGCCAAAAACCTACCTTTCGGCCACTTTAATATCTTTATGGCCACCTATCAATTTTTAACGGCCATTTAGGATTTATATCGGCCAATTAGGTCAGTATAGGAGACAGGGGTATTCAGCACATAACTATAGCGATTGTCGTTCTGCGTGTTCTGAGGAGTTCGGATATGCGGACTTATAAACAACCCAGATCTACACCCATGTGGTGGGTGATCGCCATGCAGGCACCACCAGCCCGATTGATTTTATCGCCGATGAATAAGCGAGGGGGCATGATGCACATAAAAAAAGAGGCACTCGAAGTGCCTCTTTTTTATCACGAGTTCTATCGTGATTTTTATTGCAGTTAAATGCGCGCGCCTAAAACAGCGTATAGATAAATGTTGCCAGTGCGCTCTGTTGTGTCACAACAACCAAAGAGCCAAGTAACGCCAGGATCACCACAATCGGCAATAACCACATCTTTTTTCTTACCCGCATAAAACGCCACAGGTCACCGATAAACTCTACCATTAGAAAGGGTTCTCCATCTGTTTCTTGTCCAGCGCTTGGCGGCGCTCTTTGTAACTGTCTCTTTTGGGATCAAAACCCTGCTTAAAGTGCAATTTGCCGCGCCAGTACAACCAGCTACCCAAGGGCAATAGGAGCAGGAAGAATACCACGCCCAAAATCAGCCGCGTATTGATCCAACCTAACGCCAGCGCGATCACTATCCATACCCGAAATAGCGGGTAGATAGCCACTGGCAGTAGCAAAGCAACCAACGCAATCAATGAGCCAGCATAAACTGGCCACAATGAACGCTCATAACCAAACCACCAGGGCAACAAGGCCCAGAAAAACAGGGCGAGCAGCGCAGCAAAACCTAAACCAAATTTACGCAGTTCAGTTTTATTGTCTGCCTCAATCATCGGGGCATTCATTAGTCGAGTTCAAACTCCCGTTGTTTTGCCGTAGCAATCGCCTCTGCAGGCATATCGGCTTTGTCGAGGCGCCAATGACCCAGCACCAAGGTATCCATCTCTGTCGATAAAAAGCAGTCGATAGCGTCATCAGGGCTGCATACCGGGGGTTCACCACGCACATTAAACGAGGTATTAATCACCATAGGTACACCGCTTTGCTCAGCAAAGGCGCTAATCAACTGATGGTATTTAGGGTTAGTTTCTTGATGCACCGTCTGCACCCTTGCCGAATAGTCCACATGGGTGATAGCTGGCAGGGTTGAGCGTTGATATTTCAACCGTTCAATGCCAAATGCGGGCATGTCGTCGCCTTCAGGTAGATGATGCTGTTTAGCGACATCGGCGACCAGCAGCATGTAGGGGCTGGCACAATCCATATTGAAGTAGTCACTGACATTTTCAGCCAACACCGATGGCGCGAACGGTCGGAATGACTCGCGATATTTGATCTTTAAGTTCATCACCGACTGCATCTGTTGGCTGCGTGGATCACCAAGGATCGAACGATTGCCTAAAGCGCGAGGACCAAATTCCATTCGACCTTGGAACCAGCCAATCACGCGGTCAGATGCCAACTCGCCTGCCACTTTCTGCATCAGGAGACCATCATCTAACAACTCGGCCGGCAGCCCCCGTTGTTGAAGTATCTTGTCAACATCATCATCACTATATTCTGGCCCCAGGTAACTGCCCTGCTGCAGATCCGTGCCGTTCAACTCCCGTGGCTGGCCACAATGCTGATACACACCCGACATGGCAGCACCCAACGCCCCACCAGCATCCCCTGCGGCAGGCTGGATCCAGATATCGTTGAAAACGCCGGCTTCCAGTAGTTTGCCGTTGGCGACACAATTGAGGGCCACTCCCCCAGCGAGGCAAATATTCTCGCAACCGGTTTCAGCTTTCAGGCTTTGCGCGAGTTTAATTACCACCTCTTCGGTGACCACCTGGATCGAGCGTGCCAGATCCATCTCTTTCTGTGTCACATCAGACTCTTCGCTGCGTGGCTCGCCGCCGAAAAGCTGATGAAACTTAGAAGATGTCATGGTGCTACCCGTCACATAACTGAAGTAACTCAAATCTAAACGGAAGCTACCATCAGCCTTAATGTCGATAAGGTGTTTGCGGATAAGATCTGCGTATTTGGGTTCACCATAAGGGGCTAAGCCCATCAACTTATATTCGCCAGAATTCACCTTAAAGCCGCAGTAATAGGTGAATGCGGAGTAAAGCAACCCGAGTGAATGGGGAAAACGGATCTCCCAGAGCGGCTGCAGATCATTACCCTCGCCCAACCAGGCGCTACTGGTCGCCCATTCGCCAACACCATCAAGACAAAGCACAGCGGCTTTTTCAAACGGGCTAGGAAAAAACGCGGAAGCGGCATGGGATTGATGGTGTTCAGCAAACAGCAGTTTGGGTAGTTCAGCCTTGCTAACGCCAGACATCTGGCTCAATTCGCGACGTAATAGGCTCTTAAGATACAACTTCTCTTTCAGCCAGATCGGCATCGCCCGCACGAACGAGGCAAATCCCCGAGGTGCTGACGCCATATAGGTTTCCAGTAAGCGTTCAAACTTAAGCAACGGCTTATCGTAAAAAACGATATGGTCAAGATCGGTCAACTGACAGCCAGCGGTATCCAGGCAATACTGGATCGACTGCACAGGAAACGAGGGATCGTGCTTTTTACGACTAAATCGCTCTTCCTGTGCTGCTGCAATGATCTGCCCATCTTCAACCAGTGCCGCAGCACTGTCATGGTAGAGGGCGGAGATACCAAGAATTCGGGTCATGTCCTGCTTCACACTTCTGGGAGTGCGGGCAGTCTAGAGCCCCTCAACGATTGAAGCAATGGGGAGTTTTAGCTAGTGTGAGGCGCTTAAAATAGCAATTAGACGCTGTACAGAGAATGAACGCAGAAAACACCCCAAAAAAACGTCTTTATCTGGTTATCACCATACTATTTCCAATCATCTTCTTCCTATTATTGGAACTGGGGTTGCGTCTATTCAACTATGGTGAGGATTATCCACTTTTTCAGCCAGTTGCGAACCAAGCTGGTTGGCTAGAAACGAATCCGAACGTGGTAAAACGTTTTTACTCCAACCCAGAAAATGCAGCCAAAGTTCAGATCTCACCCGTCTATTTTAAAGCTGATAAGCCAAAGGATAGTTTTCGTATCGTCGTGCAAGGCGGATCAACGGCTGCCGGTTACCCATACGGGCGCTGGGGTGGCTTAGCAGGGATGCTCAATGACCGGCTCGAAGCAACTTTTCCTGACCGAGAAATAGAAGTTATTACCACCGCAATGAGCGCAGTCAACAGCTATACCATGCTCGATTTTGTTGATGAAATCATCGATATCCAACCGGATGCCGTTCTTATTTACGCGGGTCATAACGAGTTTATTGGCATCATGGGGGTGGGCACCTCTCTTAGCAGCGCTGAAGCGAGAGGAACAACGCTACTTTATCTTAAGCTGCGGAAATTACGGCTTTATCAATTGGTACAAAGCGTAATGAACCTGTTCTCGGCCGCGCCAATAGACCAAGCAGCGACTGGTGAGGCCCGTAAAACACTCATGGCCAAAGCCGCTGCAGGGCAATTAATCAGCAAAGATTCCGATACTTTTGCACTAGGTGAACAACAACTAGCTGGCAATCTCGACCTGATATTAAGCAAGTATGCCGAAGCTGGAATACCGGTAATGGTCGGCACATTAGCCAGTAACGAAAAAGATCAGGCACCTTTCGTCAGTGAGCCGGAACGGCTATCTGACAATGGCAAAATGCTGCAGCAACAGTTACAAAACGCCCTCACCAATCAACAACTGGATGAGCTTTCTGAACTGACTAAACAATACCCCAGCTCCGCTGAAGCCTGGTATGCCTACGCCCAAGCGACATTAGCCACAGGCGATGCGAAACTTGCTCGCGAACGTTTTGTGATAGCGAAAGATCTCGATCAGATGCGTTTCCGCGCGCCAGAGAGTTTCAATAAAATCATCCGTACAGCAGCACTGAAGCATCAAGCAACCCTTGTCGACGTTAATCAACATCTGGCGGCGGAATCAAAGGACGGCATCATTGGTGATGAGTTGATGCTTGAACACTTGCACCCCAATGCCGAAGGCTACTTCTTGCTTGCCGATGCTTATTATGAAGTCCTCAAATCGCAACAGTTGATTGGCACCTGGGGTAATCAACTGACACGGGAACAAGCCGCAAGTGAAATGCCTATTACCGAGGTGGATCGGGTGGTGGCGGATTTCAAAATCAAGCAGCTAAAAGCCAATTATCCATTTACCGATACCCCTTACGATGTAGAGTTTCCTAAGCCCTGGCATCCAGTCATCGAACTGGCCCGACAAAAAGTAGAAAAAGAGAAAAGCTGGGTAGAGATAATGTCTGAACTATTGACCTTTTATCAGCAAACGGACCAGCTAGATAAAGGCGCTGTTGTAGCCAGAATGCTAGCTCAGGCCAGCCCTACCAATTCAGGAAACAATTTGTCAGCAGGCATGCTATTGATGTTCAAAGGTGAATATCAGCGTTCACTGCGCTACCTACTGCGCTCTGCTGAACTAAACCCAAACAATGCGGACACCTGGACTGGACTGGCTTACTCCCGTATCGGGTTGGGTCAAAAACAACTGGCACTGCGAGCAATTGAGCGTTTGGAAAGACTAAGGGGCAACCCAGACACTATTAACGAACTGAAACAGCAGGTCAGCCGCTTGTAAGCGGCTTGGCTTTTTCCCTCATAAATGAAGTTATAACCATCATGAAAGCGTCTCTCTCTGCCAAAAAGCGACCATTGTTCTATCTGCTGACACTCAGCAGCCCAATACTATTCTTTCTGCTACTGGAGTTGGGGCTGCGGATATTTAGTTTTGGCCACACCTACCCGCTGTTCGTTGACGCCAAAGGAATGCCTGGCTATCTGCAAGCCAGCGATCAGGTGATCAAACGCTATTTCAACGACCCCAAACAAGCACCGAATGTCAGCATTGATACGATCTACTTCAAAAAAGAAAAGCCAGCGGCAACGTTCCGCGTAGTCGTTCAAGGTGGCTCTAGCGCGGCAGGTTTTCCTTATGGCCGTTGGGGTGGTTTAGCCGGCATGTTGAATGACCGGCTGGAAGCCAGTTTTCCAGACAAAGATATAGAAGTGATCACCACGGCCATGAGTGCGGTCAATAGCTACACCATGCTCGACCTAGTCGATGAGATCATCGCCATCCAACCGGATGCCGTGCTTATCTATGCTGGCCATAACGAGTACATTGGTGTCATGGGCGCGGGTTCAGCACTCACTTCAGCCCAAAGCCATGGTGCCAAGCTTCTGTTTTTAAAATTAAAAGATCTCCGCATCTATCAATTAATGCAACGGGTTATGGGTCTATTCAGCCCTGCACCACCCGCCGCTCAAGGCGGCGCCGCCCGCGGCACATTAATGGCAAAAGCAGCCGCGAATCGCGAAATCCCCTACCAATCTGAGATCTTCGATCAAGGGCAGCAACAGTTCGCCAGCAACTTGCAGTTAATCCTGAGTAAATATCAGCAAGCCAATATCCCGGTGATGCTAGGCACGTTGGCCAGTAATGAAGGTGACCAAAAGCCGTTTGTCAGTGATCCAACAAAAGAATCAGCGACTGCGTGGCAACAGAAATGGCAAGTTTATGAACAAGCAATGGCGGATGGTCAGTACCCCAATGCATTAGCTGCCGCTAGCCAATTAGCACAACAATTTGATACCGCAAACAGCTGGTTTGCCGTCGGCCAAGCACTGCTCGCCAGCGGAGAGAACGAGGCAGCGCGCAACGCGTTATTGGCGGCAAAAGATCGCGATCAACTGCGTTTCCGCGCCCCTGAAGAGATGAATACCATCATCAAAAATGTGGCTGAGCAGTTTTCTGCGCCGCTAGTCGATGTACAGCAATATTTCGTTATGCACTCAAAAGACGGCATCATCGACAATAGTTTGATGTTGGAACACTTACACCCCAATAAACGCGGCTATTTTCTTCTGGCAGAAAGTTATTTTAATACCATGAAGAAAACCGCTCTTCTGCAAGATTGGTCTCAAGCCCAGCCAAGTGCAAAAGCGTGGCGCGAAGTGCCGATAACAGAGGTAGACGCGATACTGGCAGACTATAAAATCGCTACGTTGAAAGCGGACTTTCCATTTACCGACACACCATACAAAGTGAGTTTCCCGACGCCCAACGACACAGTGACCCAGCTGGCACTAGCCCGCCAGTCAGGGCAGCAGGATTGGATCGCCAACATGCAAAGCTTGCTCGGCTATTACCGGCAGCAGCAAGATCACCCACAGGCCCTCATCGTGGCACGTATGCTGGCACAAGCGTTCCCTAGTCAACACGGCCCGCAATTCGCGTCGGGGATGCTGTTCCTCGGTTTAAAAGAGTACCCGCGGGCAATCAAGTATCTACATAAAGCTTTGGCGCTCGAACCACGCAATAGTGAAGCAAGAAAAGCCTTAATTTACGCCTTGGCCAACACCGGCGCCAGCCACCAAGCAAACGCCGAGCTGGAAATATTGCAGCAACAACTGGGCAACGACCCCGTGATTAAAAGCTTGGAAAGAACCATTCAAGCAGCAAAACAGTAAAGCGCGATATAAACGGCCGTAGCATCACGAGCTTAACGTGGTGCGGCCGTCATTCATCGTCAGCCCAGCGTCCCCACCGACAGGCCTAACCCGCTATCGCCAATGTTTAAATAAACGCACATGTTTACTTCATTCTAATGACCATCTATGTTAACTAATATGTTTATTTAATAAATGGTCACACCCTACATTGACCACCCGCTCCCATCGCCAAAGCTGGCATCGGGCTGAGAATCAAGGAGTTCCTATGCAAGCAAGTGCAGATAAGCTGTTGTACCTGCTAAAAACCCGCGGTGCACTGACGGCACAGCAGTGTGGCGAAATACTTGAAATGACCTCCATGGGGGCGAGAAAACACCTGCAACAACTGGCAGCGCAAGCGCTGGTTAGCTATGAAGATATCGCCAGTAAAAAAGGCCGTCCCAATCGCTTTTGGCAACTCAGCGAAAAGGGACATGCCCGTTTTCCTGATCGCCATGCCGATCTGACTCTGCAACTGATTGATTCGGTTAAAGCCGTGTTTGGTGACGATGGATTAGACCAACTAATAGCCAAGCGAGAGACCGAGCTTACTGCCGCCTATTTAGCCGCACTTAGTGACCTACCGCTGGCGCAAAGAGTGCAAAAACTTGCCGCGCTAAGAGAAAAAGAGGGGTATATGGCGTCGGTTCAACAGATAGAAAACGGCTGGTTGCTGATTGAAGATCATTGCCCTATCTGTGCTGCAGCGCAACAATGCCAAGGCTTTTGCCGTGCAGAGCTGCGCCTGTTTCAAACCTGTATTGGCGAGCATGGGACGGTAGAAAGAACGGAATATTTACTCGAAGGTGCTAGGCGCTGCGCCTACCAAATAACCATGAAGATGTAAGATCCTCCCTCTCAATACGGTCGTATATGTATTCAGGAAAGCTTTTTGCATGCCGATAACAGTGTAGACGGTTAGTTGACACCGAAAGGTGCAAGGGGGATCGGATGAGACACTCCCCAGTAGTAGTACAAAAACAGCAATACCCTCTAAACCAGCAAACGACACCGCAAGATGTCAGAGTTCGGCGATCATTAAAGCATGCCGCCAATTGGGTCAATCAAGTGGTTTCCCAACTAGAACAAAATGGTGGTGTCAGCTTTCGCGACCGACAGGGTCACCTGATTTTGGTCACCAAAAGTGCCAAACACAGCGGATACTGGCAAGCAACCTGGTTTAAACCAGAAGGCCCTTACCAAGACCAACTGTCCCACACAGCGAAAAAGCTCATTCTTAATTTAGCGCCGATGATATGCGAATGGCTAACGCCAAGCGGATTTGAAAGACAGGTCAATCGTTGGCTTCGTCTCAAGCCACATCCGCTATAAATTAGATGCTAGGCAAGAGTATCGGTCACATGCTTTTTTTAAACAGAGTGAATTAACGGTTGGAGCTTATACCGTTAATTGCTTAAACTGGCCTCAATCTCAAGCCATTGCAGAGTGTTTGTATCTTATGAGTCCGATCCACGATTATGGTCGTAGCTTTCCTCTAGGACCCACAATTATTGATGGCGGTGTAAATTTCAGCCTCTACAGCAAAAACGCCACAGCCGTTGAGTTGCTGCTTTTCAAATCAGCTGAAGACGCCACGCCAAAAGTTATGACACTCAAACCAAGTGTCAATCGCACGGGTGACTACTGGCACATATTTGTCAAAGGGTTGGGCGAGGGCCAGCTTTATGGCTATCGCGTTTACGGCCCGTATGATCCTGCTAGAGGTCTTCGTTTTGATCCGCAGAAAGTCCTGTTAGACCCATACGCTCAAGCTGTCGCCATGGGCGATAACTATAGCCGTAAGGCGGCCATGGTTCCCGGTGACAACGTCGGCCAATGCATGAAAGGGGTTGTGGTAGAGCACCGCGGATATGACTGGGAAGACACCGGCCCACTGAATCGGCCATTGGCCGAAACTGTTATCTACGAGATGCATGTCAAAGGCTTCACCGCTAATCCGAACTCAGGCGTTAGCGCTGACAAACGCGGCACATACGCCGGTGTAATTGAAAAAATTCCTTACCTGAAAAGCCTGGGTGTCACCGCTGTTGAACTGTTACCCGTTCAGCAATTTGATCCAGAAGATTGTCCAGAAGGCGTTTCCAACTACTGGGGCTATGCGCCAATCAACTTTTTCTCTCCCCATTCACAGTACAGCTCTGACAAATCACCCACGGGGGCATTTCGCGAGTTCCGCGATATGGTCAAAGAGCTGCATAAAGCAGGGATTGAGGTTTATCTGGACGTGGTCTTTAACCATACCGCTGAAGGCGACACAAACGGCCCAACGCTTAGTTATAAAGGGTTAGGCAGCAATACCTATTACATCCTGGGTGAAGACAAGCGCGACTTTCATAACTACTCAGGTTGCGGTAATACGATCAATGCCCACAATTCCGTGGTGCGCCGGATGATCCGTGACTGCCTTAAGTTCTGGGTGCAAACCATGCACATCGACGGCTTCCGCTTTGACTTGGCATCAGTGATGTCGCGGGGCGAACAGGGCCAAGTGCTAAAAGATCCCCCTGTACTCTGGTCGATCGATACCGATCCAGTGTTGTCTGGTACCAAGATCATTGCCGAAGCATGGGACGCTGCAGGTCTGTATCAGGTAGGCAGCTTTATTGGTGGCCGCTGGCAAGAGTGGAACGGCAAATATCGGGATCATGTGCGTAGTTTCTTGCGCGGCGAAAAGGGCTACGTCAGCCGCTTTGCCGACCGCCTAATCGGTAGTCCTGATCTCTATTACGATCAGCACCGCAGTCCGCACCGCTCGATTAACTTTGTCACCGCCCATGATGGTTTCACTCTCAATGACATGGTCAGTTATAACGAAAAGCATAACGAAGCCAACAATGAGGGCAATCGTGATGGTGACAATCACAACCGCAGTTGGAACTGTGGTGTAGAAGGCCCCACCGATGATCCAGAGGTGTTGGCGCTGCGTGAACGTCAACGCAAGAATTTCATGACCGTGTTACTCGCTTCGCTGGGTACACCGATGCTCACCATGGGCGATGAAATTGGCCGTACTCAGCACGGTAACAACAATGCCTACTGCCAGGACAATGAGCTGAGCTGGTTTGATTGGGATCTGGTGGAAAAAAATGCCTCTCTGTTGCGCTTCACACAGAAGATGCTGCGCTGGCGTCAGCAGGATCCAGCGATGGATCAACAGCGCCACTACACCCTGGCAGACGTGTTAGATAGCACCAAAATCCAGTGGCATGGTGTTCATCCGCAATCGCCAGACTGGTCGGAGAATTCCAATTCATTAGCCATGACCATTCGTGATCCCAACACCGGTGAGCTAGTGTATATGGCGATTAACGCTTGGCATCAGGAACTGGAGTTTGAACTGCCGGATCCTGAATATGGACGCTGGCATCGTATTGTTGATACCAGTCAACCGTCGCCCTATGACATCGTTGAAGACCCTGAATGCGCAGAAGCGGTAACTTACCGTATCTATCGCGTTAAAGGACGCTCAGTGGTTATGTTGGCAGCCTACGAAGATTAGGCTAGAAAGGGCCTCTTGCCGCTTCAATGATTAAAACGACAAGGCCCGCTAGCGGGCCTTTTTGATAATGTGGTAACCATGGACAACAGTGAAACCTTAGAAACCATTGAGATAAAGCCCGTGGTCAACCGCTATGGTTTGACTCTCTCCCTGCTGGGCGGGGTCAGCGCATTATTAAGTTTAGTGGTGATATTTCTGCTGACCTCGATCCCGAAACTACCGTTCTATGTCATGCTGGGAGGCTCAGTTTTTACCCTGCTGTTAGGGCTGTTAAAACAGTTGGAACCCAAGGTAAGTTTGCGCCTGTGCCCCAACTATCTGCAGTTTTATCACCGGCACGGTCAATGGACACTAGCGTGGCAAGATATTCAGCGAATAGATATCCCAACCCTTGGTTTAGAGGACAATTATCAACCCCTGAGCTATGTTGGTATCAGACTCACCAGTCAGCATCGCCTACTGAGTAACATCTCACTGCGACTGGCTAGCAGGATCTTGCTGGAACAACGTCCAGTCCTGATGCAAGCGATTAAAAACGAATGTGCCGATGGCACCTGCCCTAGTGAATTGCTGTTCGAAGGTGATCAGTTTACCGATGATCAAGGCACTCACTACACCGGCCTACTCGCCATGTTAGGACAACGGATGCAACGTTTAAGGGAGATGCTGGGATATGATATTTATTTGCCAGAAAACTCACTGGACAGACCCGCCGAAGAGTTCATTGTTTTACTGCGTAAATATCACTCGCAAGTTCAGCAGCTGGATGCTTAAATAGGCGATGAGATACCAGCTTAAAACTATAAGAAACAAAGACTCAGGGAGAAACCCAATGTACAAGAAGACATTACTATCATGTGTCGCTGGCGCTCTTCTCGCTACCGGCGGTATTGCCGTAGCAAAAGAGAGCCCCTACGCCGACCCAGAGCCAGCGATCGAATATCGCCAGAAATCATTCTCTTTAATTGCCGCTAATTTTGGCGATCTCGTGGCAATGCTAAAAGGTAAAAAAGAGTATGACGCAGCGGTCGCACAGCGTCGTGCTGATGCCGTCGCCGCCTTGTCACATTTGCCATTAGAAGCATTTGCCGTCAAAGGCAGCAACGAGGGTGATACCAAAGCTAAGCCCGCGATTTGGAGCAGCTGGAGTGACTTTGAAGAGAAGATGGCCGCTCTGCAGAGTGCGAGCACCGAACTAGCGAAAGTCGCCGGTAGTGGCGACATGGATGCCTTCAAAACAGCGATCGCTGCCACAGGTAAAACCTGTAAAGGTTGTCACGACGACTACAAAAACAAGTAGTGTTCCTCTAGTCATTGTTAAAAAAGCCGCTGAAAAGCGGCTTTTTACATATAAATCCGAGCATAGTCGTTATTGCCTACTAATTTGCGGATTCTATTATCGCCTTTATCGGTGATACCAAGGCGCTAGCGAACAGCTTGTGTTGCTCCGCACGCCAATGTATTCCCTCTTTTGGGCAGCTATGAATGACGCTGGCAGCATCAAAAAAACCGCAATTCAGCTCAGCTGCTTTGGCCTTAAACCGCTGGCTAAACTCTGCCGACTTTAACTCACCATCACGAAACATATCGGCGAAATATCCAACTTCACGGATTGGCGGCGGTGCAATTAATAAAAGTTTGGGCGATATCGGTTTAACCCAACTTTGAAATGTCAGGATCTCATTGCCAAGCCTGCCTACCCCTTCGGCCACATCAAAAGCAGACAAACCTAAGCGATGCTTAAGGTCATTTGTGCCCAGCAGCAAAACCACTAAATCCGGCAGGTGGGACTCCAAACAGGGGCGCAGATAGCGCAGGCCATTTTTTTCGCCCTCCACCGGATCATCATGCACCGTGGTTCTGCCGGGTTGCCCCTCTTCAATGACTTCAAAGTCAGCAGGTAGCAGACCACGCAATCGTCCCGGCCAGCGTTCAGAGGCAGCAAAGCGTCGGTCTTTTCCGGGCACGGCACCCCATGTATTTGAATCACCGTAACAGAGAATGGTGGGCATCAGTTATAACTATCCATTAGCAAGGAATGAGGTAAGAGGCAGAGCACACACTCAAGATCACCAGGGTATACTGGGTTGCCACCAGTAATACAGCACACCACCCCCGATCAACAGCACCAACCACCACAACCAGCTAGCACGGAAAGTGACTTCAGGCTCACCGTTGCGCAGACGTACGCCGCTGAACATGGCGGGAATAAGACGATGACCTTTAACTTCATAAACAATGACAGCCAACAGGTGCAGAGCAACGGCTGCCAATAACAAGTTGAAGTTCACCTCATGCCACCAACCCATAAAGCTAGCCACATCATCGCTGACTAAACTGTACAGTGGTCCCTCGGTAAAGATATCGTCGCTGGTAAATAGTCCAGACCCAAACTGCAACCCCATCAGCAGGAGCAGTAACATCACCATCCAGCCACCAGCAGGGTTATGGCCTAACTGCGTATGCGGTGAGCCGCGAAGATAACCCCAAGCGGCTATCGGTGAACGAAAAAATTGACTAAAACGTGCAGTATCACTACCGATGACCCCCCAAACAATGCGGCTAGTCCAGAGGGTGATCAGGCAATAAGCCAACCAGAGATGCCAATCCATTTCGCCGAACTCAGCGGTCGCCCACATCGCTACAAATAGACCCGCTTGGCACCAGTGAAACAAACGCACAGGAAGATCCCATACGCGTATGCTGGCTTGCTTGACATCGAGGTTCTCAGCCATGGGTACAGACCCTGATTTTTCAACTATTGGAATAAGCAATTTAGCAGAAGTGGACGACCCATCACAAACTGTCAGGGAACTTTACGATGCGGAAAAAAACGTGACCGAAATCAATTCCAATGGAACTCTGACCGCGATAGTCTGTCTATGCAATAAGTGATAACAGTGACAAGAGGAGAATGCCTATGCGCATCGAAATCACCGCTAAACACATTGAAATCACCGAAGCTCTTCGCGAGCGTATTGAATCTCGGTTTGATAAGTTAGAACGTCTCGACATTTCTCTCATTAATCCCCATGTCATCCTCTCGCAAGAGAAAAAACTGCATCAAATTGAAGCCTCCATTACCGTGCCAAACGACAAAATCTTTGCCAAGGCAGAGCATGAAGATATGTACGCGGCCATTAATTTGCTGGGACAGCGCCTGGAGCGCCAACTGAATCGCTACCAGCATAAGCCTTCCGCCCACCGTGGCAGCCGCAGTGGCAAAGATCAGTGTCGCCAAGGATTGATCGCCGGAGAGCCACTTGTTGAAGAAGCGCTCTATGACGAGCCCTATTTTGAAGAATCAGTAGACGACGTCGAAAACGCTGCATAAGCATGATGTCAAGCAAATGAGCGGGGATAATCCCCGCTCTTCTGTATCGTCGCCTTGACACATCCCACGATCCACCATAGATTGAGCATCATGAAGATCCAAACGCTGTTTTTCTTTCTTTTTGCCTTTACCACCGGTTCACCGGGGGGCGATTTCGTCGTGTAAAGACACAAAGAAAGACGAATTGATAAGCCTCCCCATTGTGGGAGGTTTTTTTTTACCAAATTTCAGGAGCCACTAGGATGGATAAGCCGCTTTCACTGGATGATATCCGCAAAGAGATCACAGAGCTGGACACGACAGTTTTAAAACTGTTGTCGCGTCGACGTGAACTGTCCTTGGATGTCGCCCGCAGCAAAATTGAAGCGACCCGCCCGGTGCGAGACCAGACCCGAGAAGAAGCGTTGTTAGTCACGCTGATAAAACAGGGGCGCGAGCTTGATCTGGATGCCCATTATGTCACCCAGATTTATCACACCATCATCGAAGACTCAGTGCTAACGCAGCAGGCAATGTTGCAGCAGTTGGCCAATCCAGAAAACCGTAAACCAGTTTACCGTGTGGCCTTCCTTGGTGACAAAGGCTCCTATAGCTACTTGGCAATGCGCAAATACTTCTCCCGCACCTGTGATGATTTGGTAGAACGGGGCTGCACTAGCTTCAGTCAGATCATCAATGAAGTGGAATCAGGCACAGCGGACTACGCCATGTTGCCCATTGAAAACACCTCCTCAGGCGGTATCACTCAAGTTTACGACGTCCTGCAACACACCACCTGCTCCATCGTTGGTGAGATGACATTGCCAGTCGAACATTGCTTGTTAACGGCTGTGCCCTCCTCTGAGAGCCAAATCAATACCATCTACGCCCATTTTCAACCGGCACAACAGTGTAGCGAATATCTGGATTCGTTAACCGGTATTAAAATTGAGTCTTGTGATGCATCCTCCGCTGCATTTCTGAAAGTCAGTGAACTTAAAGATCCTCATGTGGCAGCGATTGGCAGTGCCGATGGTGGTGAGCTGTATGGCTTAACTCCAATCAAAACCGGACTGGCCAACCAAAAAGAAAATTTCAGCCGTTTTATCGTCATCGCACGCAAACCGGTACAGGTGGCAGAGCAGATCCCAGCAAAAACCACGTTGATCATGTCGGTGGAACAAAAGCCGGGCTCCTTGGTTGAAGCCCTGTTAGTGATGCGCGAGCACGGACTCAATATGTGCAAGCTGGAATCACGCCCTATCCAAGGTAACCCATGGGAAGAGCTATTTTACATTGATGTAGAAGGCAACCTGCAAAGCAGTCATATGCAGAGTGCCTTGGAAGCCCTGACCCGGATCACCCGTTACCTGAAAGTATTAGGCTGTTATCCGTCGGAAGAGGTCAGTCCCACCCATGTGCCGTTGGATAAGCTGCCATTACCCAATAATACCGCCACATCAGCGAGCAAAACCGAAAGCGCGGCGGCCTCAGCTCATTCATTGGTTGCCAGAAATGGCCACCCTGACACTGAGATACGGGTACGTCACACCGTCATCGGTAGTGATCAGTTCATCACTATCGCTGGTCCTGGCATCATTGAATCACAGGAGCAGTTAAATGCCTGTGCGCAACAAGCCAAAGAGTGTGGGGCAGCCATTTTGCGCGGGGCGCTCTATCCGCCACAAATCAACCAGGATGGCAATCTTCCTAACGAACAGCAGAGCCTGCAGTACCTGCGCGAAGCTGGCCTGCGCTTTGACCTGCCATTCATCACTGAAGTACACCACCCTGAGCAAGTCACGGAAACGGCGCGCCAAGCAGATCTGCTGCAGATCGGTGCTCGTAACATGCAGAATATTGAGTTGTTGCAAGAAGTGGGTCGCACCCATCGCCCGATCATTCTGAAACGTGGATTGATGGCCAGCTTAGATGAGCTGTTACAAGCCGCAGAAGTGATCATGGCGCAAGGAAACCGGCAAGTGATCCTATGTGAACGCGGTATCCGCACCTTTGAAGGCGCTAGTCGACAAACCCTTGATCTGGGCGCCATCCCCGCCTTGAAAAGCATGACTCATCTGCCAGTGATCGTCGACCCCACGCATGCTATCAGCCATATAAATCAGCTAGCACCGCTGGTCTATGCGGCAAAAGCGGCGGGTGCCAACGGCATTATTCTCGATATTCACCCGCAACCAGCAGCAGCACTGTCTGACGGTGAAACTTTAGACTTTGATAGCTTTGCCGAGATCATGAGCGAACTGCGTCAACGCTAACGTTGCCAGATAGAGCGAGCCTTCGTCGATGTCGAATGCTCGCTCTAGATAGCATCACCAAACCAAGGAAGCAGGGTTAATGGAAAACACCAAAAAAGGGATCTACAAAGCAACTCTGCTTGTTCTGCTCGCTATCATCATAATCGGCCTGTTAATTCCAAGCCAAATGACGATCCCGGTCAAGGGCGCATCAAGCAATGATTGGCATCCCGATACATTTTGGTATGAACCCTGGGGCAGCTCAGGCGTCCATAAAGGTATCGACATTTTTGCCAGCAAAGGGACACCCGTTATCGCAGCGACTAGCGGCCTTGTGCTTTATTCCGGCGAATGGCAAAAAGGCGGACATGTGGTAGTAGTACTCGGCCCCAAATGGCGGATCCACTATTACGCTCACTTAGCTTCGCGCAGCGTCAGTAGCGCCAGCTGGATATCCAAGCAGGAACAACTGGGAACGCTCGGCGATACCGGAAATGCAGCAGGCAAGCCTCCTCATCTACATTACTCTCTGGTGACTTTACTGCCCTACTTGTGGCGCTATAGCACCCAAACCCAAGGCTGGAAGCAACTTTTCTACCTCGATCCTAACGCCTATTTATCCCATAGCTGAACCAACGACCTGCACAAACTCCACGTTTTGCCAACGCAAAGCTCCTCATTGGGAGTCAGCTCGCAATTCGGTTGCTTCATCAGCAGCACCTCTACCGACTGCTAATATTAAAGTCAGCAGCTAATCAGCAGCGCCTGATTGATTAGGTTTTGCTTTAGATTTTTATCACAGATAACAGCTAATCAATGGAGTGCTGCTTTGGATAGAAAGGTAGTCGTTTTGAATACACCAAACATCCCCGCTGACGAAAAAAAGCGGTTGGCAGCGTTAAAGCTGGCAACGATCGATGAACTAACGGGAACCGGTAATCGCTTGGGATTTATCTTCTTGGCTCAGCACATGCTCAATCTGTGTGCGCGTCAGGGAGCACCAGCCACACTGGTTTGTTTTGAACTGAATAACCTCAATGGCGTAGAAGGAGCCCCTCAGAACCTTCACACCTTGAAACTGTTTGCAGAACAGATGCGAAAAACGTTTCGTGTCAGCGACATGACTGCGCGAATGTCCAGCAATCAGTTCGTTGTGCTACTAACCAATACCCCCCTAGCCCATGCAGAGTTGGTATTGGAAAAGTTCCATGAACATATCGCGGCAATACCCGACAAAGCAGATATGAATAGGCTGAGTTTTTCCGCCGGTATTGCTGGTTTCTTTCCAAACCGTTCTACCGAGATCGAAGATCTGATCACGGAAGCAACTGCACAGATTTATCCCCATCACCTGCATATGGAGCAACGGGCCTAAATCTCACCGGCTAATTGGAGTGCGGTGACGCCGCCATGAGCAGACAAACAAATACCAAAAAGCGCCGACCACGGCGCTTTTTTATTGCTGCTATCGCTTAACATAAGCTAACGGATAGCTAACGACAGACACAAAGATAGCTGCCCAGTAAAATGGTTGAATGCGCCAAAGTCGTCACTGCTCAGTGGCCGCTCTGTTTCAGCCCTATCACTGTACACCACCCCCAAACACTTACCATTCACGGCCAATGGCGCAACGAAGAATGCTGAGTCTTCACACAACCCCCGTAGCGCTGGCGTAACCTTCTGCCGCCATTGTTCACTCTCAGGCTTGTCCACCCAAAATGGCAATTGCTGATTGTATGCATCGTCAAATACCGTCGCCAACGACGTTAGCGGAAAGACAAAACCAGTTTCAATGCGCCCGGCATTGGCACAGGAAACAAATCGCGGGGTCAACTTATCCTTTTTCTGGTTCACCATCAGCACGATCACTCTATCCATGCCAACGCCGCGATGCAGGCCCTCTATCGCTGTGTTCACCAGTAAATTGAGATCCGCGCGTTCCATCGATAACTGCGTCAGTTCCCGCAGCATTTTCAACTGCATCACTTCGTCAGACAGATGGTGAGGCGCTTCATCACTCGAAAAACGATTAACGTCAGCTTCTGGATCGAGAAATTCGGTCAACGACTCCGCCCCATAGGACACCGCCAACTCAACCGAATCCTGGGTGCATTTCTTAATCCGCCGCTTTAAACCTGGAATGGGAACTCCAACCAATTCAGCCATCTCAGATAAACACATCTGCACATCTATCTTGGCATTGGGGTCAGTCAGCGCTTGGCTGTAATTTGAAGCAAGTTCGATGGCACGCATCTCTGGCGTGCGGCGATTAGGATCTTCGATCGACCGCACCAACATATCCCCCATATTCCAGGAACGGGCTAAGCCAGCACTGATCTTGTCGAAGGTGGTTCCGAGTATCTCCTGCGATATCTTTTCCCGAGGTGCTCGGCCATTGGTCAAAGCCTCATCTAATCGCTCAGTAACACCGCCCCCCATTGACCAAAATGCTATCTCTCCCAACTCATGCAGTAGCGCCGCGATATAGACCTCTTCCTGAGTATCTTCATCATGCTCGCCAACCAATACCCGCGCCAGCATCGCTGCGTGAAATGACTTTGCCATCAAACGCAGTAAGCGTTTATGCACCGGCTTACTGATATCCCGGTTGCGCAGCATGCTGTCGATCATCTTGGCAGTAATACAGATATGTTTAAGGGTGTTGTACCCCAAGATCACGGCGGCCCGGCTCACCGTAGTGACACGGTTGCGCCCAACACCATAACTGACACTATTCACCACCCGCAGGATACGTGAAGTTAAGCCTTGGTCATGGAGTACCGATTGCCCCAAACTGGCAAGCGAGGCGGTATCATTGCTCGCCATTTTCTCCAGATTTCGCACGGTAGCAGCCAAAGCTGGCAACTCGTGCTCACTGATTTTTTCAACCCAAGCTTCCGTGCCTTGTAATTCATGCTTACTCATATCACGTTGGCACTTCTATATTACGCCTACTATTAAGCTTAGGCGTTTTGTTACTTTTCATTAAACAAGCAGAAACAAAACTGCAACCCTACTAGCAGCATGACCTACAAATCTGCAGTGCGCAAAGCCTAGGCGCCGCCGCGTGATCCAAGTTATGACGTTTTTCGCAAATCAGATAAGACAAGCGCTACCAAGATCACACTTTTATTGGTAAATTATTCAGCAATCAATCTTGTAAACGGAGCTGCGAGCGGTGGCCATGAAGGCGAATAACAGCCTCAAATCACACCAAGTCACTTGCCAAGACCAGCCCTTATACCCACACAGATAAAGAGAATTCAGATGCAAACACACTTTTTTGCACGTATCGCGCTGGCGTTCAAAGTCATTTTCAGCCGCCGCTTCACCAACACCTTAGTCGCCTCATCGGCTGCCGAGAGCGAAACGGCACCGGCAGTAGAACCAGCAGTCACGCTCACCAGTAGCAACAGTGATGGTGCCCTACAGATGCTTGCTCTGCTCCAAAAAGAGGGGCGACTGCTCGATTTTATTCAGGAAGATGTCACCAGCTTCAGCGATGAGCAGGTGGGTGCCGCTGCCCGCGTCGTCCATCAGGGTTTAAAGAAAGCGATCAGCGAACACGTCACTTTAGCGCCAATCACCAGCAGCCTTGAAGGTAACCCAATAACCGTGCCAGAGGGCTTTGATCCACAAGCCTATCGCCTCACGGGTAATGTCAGTGGCAGTGCGCCATTCCATGGCACCTTGTTACACAAGGGCTGGAAAGCAAACGCTATCAATCTGCCGCAAACCATCGAAGGCTACGACTTTAACGTGCTGGCAGCCGCAGAGGTGGAGCTATGAGTGAAGCGCAATTTACCGTAGGGATCGACCTGGGCACGACCCATTGTGTGATGGCTTTTGCAACCATCAGCGACGATGGCGAACCACAGCCACAGCAGTTATTTACTATTCCCCAATTAGTCGGTCCAGGCCAAATTGAAGAACGCAATGCGCTGCCCTCATTCGCCTACCTGCCCCACGAGTCAGAGCTGCCGCCATCACAGCGCCAGCTGCCATGGGGAGAGTTTCCCTATGTTGCCGGTCAACTGGCGAGAGAACTGGGAGCAAAGACACCGACCCGCTTAGTCAGCAGCGCTAAAAGCTGGCTCGGTCATGGTGAAGTGGACCGCCGCTCAGGGTTGCTACCGTTGCAAGCCCCGGAAGATGTTAGCAAGTTATCGCCCTATGAAGTCAGCAAGCACTATCTGCAGCACCTGACCCGCGCCTGGGATCAGCGCCACCCCGATGCCCCCTTAGCCAAGCAGCAGCTCACGATCACAGTACCGGCCTCCTTCGACCCCTCGGCACGGGAACTGACCGCCTTAGCGGCACTAGAGGTCGGCCTGCATCAAGCCACACTGCTGGAAGAGCCACAAGCCGCGCTGTATAGCTGGATCTCAGGTAGCCATGGTGACTGGCGCAATCAGGTGTCTACCGGTGATGTCATTCTGGTGATCGATTTAGGCGGTGGCACCACTGATTTGTCACTGATCGCCGTCACTGAAGAGGATGGCGCACTGGCATTGAATCGCATCGCCGTCGGTGACCACCTGCTATTGGGTGGTGACAACATGGATCTGGCGCTGGCTCATACCGTTCGCCAAAAACTGGCACAACAAGGGACGCAACTGCAACCCTGGCAACTGCTGGCGCTTTCCCATGGGTGTCGCCAAGCCAAAGAGACACTGTTCTCACAACCTGAACTCACTGAAGTGCCAATTGTGGTTCCCAGCCGCGGCTCCAGCCTGATTGGCGGCAGTTTACGCACCGAGCTCAGTCGTGCCGAAGTGGATGCCGTATTAGTCGAAGGCTTCTTCCCACGTACAGATATAGAAACCCCTGTGGTACATCGTGCGCGTGGGGCACTAACTAAACTAAACCTGCCTTACGCGCAAGATCCTGCAGTCACTCGTCACTTGGCTGCCTTTTTAAGTAAACAACGTCACGCCACCGATGAACTAAGCGATGTTCAGTTGCCGGCCGGGGCACGTTTTCTTCACCCCACTGCGGTACTGTTTAATGGTGGTGTCGTCAAAGCCTCACCACTCACCAACCGTATTGTTGAAGTGCTGAATCAATGGCTGACTGATGATGGCGCGGCACCAGTAAAAGTGCTGGCAGGTAACGATCCCGATCAAGCGGTAGCCCACGGTGCAGCCTATTACGGCTCGGTTCGCAGTGGCAACGGTGTGCGCATTCGTGGCGGTATTGCTTCCGCCTATTATGTCGGCATCGAGAGTGCCATGCCTGCGGTACCCGGCATGGAAGCGCCGATTGAAGCCTTTTGTATCGCACCTTTTGGCATGGAAGAGGGCACTGAAGCCAGCTTACCGACCCAAGAGTTTGGTCTGGTTGTTGGCCAGCCGGTACGCTTCCGTTTCTTTAGCTCAACCGTGCGCCGCGACGACCAACCTGGCCATATTCTTGATTTCTGGAATGAGGGTGAGCTGGAAGAACTGCCCGCCATTGAAGCACTACTCCCCGCCGAAGGAAGAACTCCCGGCGATGTGGTTCCCGTGCTACTACAAGCCAGTATCAATGCCCTTGGTACGCTGGAGCTTGCCGCTATGCCGATCGATGGCAGCGAGCATTGGCAGGTTGAATTTGATACCCGTGGTGAATCCGCTTGAACTTAAATTATGAGGGTAACCACCCTCTACCAGCTAATTCATGACGACATCAAACACCGAGTCAGCGCGCTATGTGATAGGTATCGATCTCGGTACCAGCAACATCGTGCTGGCCTATGCCAAGCTCGGCCGTTCGGCGAAGCCGTCAGCTGCGACCTCTGCATTTCAGGTATGGCCGATCCCGCAATGGCTGGATAAAGGCCAATGGGGCACAGCCCTTACCTTGCCAGCGCTGCGATATCATCCTGGTGCCGAAGTGTCCGCTGCACAGCAACAGCTACCCTGGCCCAGCAGTCAGCTACAGCAACAGTTGCCGAATGCCTTACTTGGGCACTGGGCACAACAGTTGGGTAGTGCGATGCCCGGTCGCTTGGTACAAAGCGCGAAAAGCTGGCTTTGCCAGCAGACAGCCGAGACAGCATTGCCATGGCGCGCCGAAGCCCATGTCGCAACGGTCTCACCGCTGCAGGCCACTGCGAGTTACCTCGATTATCTGCGTTGCGCCTGGGATCATCAGTTTGCCGATGCACCGATGGCACAACAGCAGTTACAGATAACCGTCCCAGCGTCTTTCGATGATCACGCCCGCGCCCTGACACAAGAAGCGGCAGCTCTGGCAGGTCTAAATCAACCGGTACTGTTAGAAGAGCCGATTGCAGCCACCTATGATTGGCTATTGCGCGAAGCAGACAGCGATACACTCGCAGATCGTGAACAAATGTTAGTGTGTGATATTGGCGGAGGCACCAGTGACTTTACGCTAATAAATATCAAGCCATCTGCAGAGCAAAAGCGTCCGCAGTTGGAGCGTGTGGCCGTTGGCGAACACCTGATGCTCGGCGGCGACAACATTGACTTGGCGCTCGCAGTACAGGCGCAGCGCAAGCTTAACACGAGTGATAAACCTGCTCGCCCCGATTTTAAGCAGCTACAGCAGCTGAGTCAGCAAAGTCGGCAAGCGAAAGAAACACTGCTGGCCACAGATCCGCCAGACGAATTCAAGATTAACCTGTTAGGCAGCGGCAGTGCGTTGATTGGCGGCACCCAGCAAACCCGATTAACCGCTAAAGAAGTGGAACAGCTGGCACTGGATGGCTTCTTTCCCTTAGTCGACAGTACTGCCTACCCACAGCAACGCAAAGGTGCTTTAGTACAAACAGGGTTGCCCTATCCTGCTGACGCAGCGATCACCCGCCACCTGGCAGCTTTTCTTGCGCCGCACATCAAACAGACCGGGATCACGCCCGACACCCTGTTGCTCAATGGCAGCCCGTTTCATAGCCCACAGCTACGCCAGCGTTTAATCGCACAGCTACAACAGTGGTCAGAACGGCCAATTACTCTGCTGGAGAATCCCGCACCGGACCTGGCAGTTGCCCGCGGAGCGGCTTACTACGGCTGGTTAAGACAACAAAAACAGCAACTGATCCGGAGCGACAGTGCCCGCAGTTACTTCGCTATTGTCGACAGCCAAAGTGGTAAACAGGCTTTTTGTATTCTGCCCAAAGGTAGCGCAACAGATCATAGCCAGACTCTTAGCACACCGGATTTCACCCTCATGTGCGGTGAGCCGGTGCAATTTGAGATCGCCAGTGACCACGGTGCCACACGCTATCAACTCGGCCAACGCATTGCTGACAGCCACCAACTGCACCACCTACCCAAACTCACCACTGAGCTAGCGGGTAGCGGCATGGTGAACGTCAGGCTTAGCACCCGGCTGACCGAGCTGGGACAGCTGGCTGTCGCTTGTCAGGCGATTGATGAGCCCACGCAACAGTGGCCGATCAGTTTTAACCTCCGCGCCCATGAACAGGCAGACATAGCCCCAGCTTGTCAAAGCACACCAACGGCCGCATTCAAGCTTATTCATCAAGTATTCGGTAGCAGCAAGGCTGTACTCAATGTCTCTGAGTTGCGCAATCAGTTAGAGAAACAGCTGGGAAAACGCGACAACTGGAGTGCCGATACCGCTCGGCATTTGGCCGATCAATTACTGGAAACTGCCGGTAAGCGCCGCCGTAGCCTAAAACATGAACGGATCTGGTTTAATCTTAGTGGCTATTGCCTGCGCCCTGGTAATGGCATGCCAGGCGATAATCAGCGTATTGATCAGCTTTGGCAGCTTTATAATAGCGGCTTGCAATACCAACAAGAAACCCAAGGTTGGCAAGAATGGTGGGTGCTATGGCGTCGGATAGCTGCCGGACTGAATGATGAACAACAAGCCACCCTGCTGGATGACATTGGTATGGTACTGATACCGGGCTATGCTCGCAGTGCTGGCAATAAGCCACGCCAACAGGCCGGTATTGAAGAGCGCATTCGTCTGGTTGGTGCGTTAGAGCGTATTCCCGTCGAAGTTAAAGCAGAAGTGGGCAATTTATTGCTCAATAAAATCAGTAAGCAAGATGAGCTTGCGGCAACCTGCTGGGCATTTGCACGCGTTGGTTCCCGTCGCTTAGCCTACGCGCCGCCTCGCTTCCGCGTATCAAAAGAAGATGTCACATCCTGGCTTAACGCCCTACTTTCAATGGATTGGAAGTTGTACCCTCAGATCTGTTTCCCCGCAGCGTCAATGGCACGGCCATCTGATACGGCATTCTCTATCGACGAGAGTCTACGCAATCAAGTCAGAGCAAAACTAAAACGGACACGCCACAACGAACGCTGGTTAAGGTGGCTAGACGATGACGTAAGCCAACAAGATGAACAGCAGATTTGGGGAGATAGCCTACCTAGTGGTCTATCACTGGCCGATGGCTAAATAGCATCTTCCTATAGCCAGTGACTTCACCAAACCGAAGCCTCAGTGAGAAAACTAACCAATCAGCAAACCTAACCCACTGGTAAATAAAAAATTAAGCTTATGTGCCGCTAAGAACATACAGCCCAAGAATTCGTCGTTAAAGTGCTCCCCAATCGAACCAAGTAACACTGCCTTGCGAGCTTAGCTACGCAATAAGACCTATCACCAAAGAGTAGATATATGAAATTATTTCAGTCAGCGTTCTGCATGATATCAGCTATCGTTTTTGCTAGCGGATGTGCCTCTGCACCCGACTTAGATCAGAGCCACTCCGGTTTTCTGTCAAACTATAACAAGCTTGCCGAAGTAGAAGGTGAAGATCACCTACTCCGATATAGAAACGACAATGCAGACTTAAGTACTTTCAGCAGTATTACGGTCGCACCAACAACGACTATGATCGCCGATAGCATGGCGACAGATTCAAGTTTAACGGTTGAACAGCAACAACAACTAGCGGTGCACTTTGCAAATCAAATGCAGAACAAAATTGGCAACGAAGTGTTGTTATCAGGTGATGGTAACCCCTTGTTGCTACGCAGTGCGTTCACCGGCATCACCAATACCTCTGAAGATTTAGCTTTTTATCAGTACATTCCTGTGGCACTGATCGTTACCGGCATTAAAGAGGCGGCGGGTAAACGTGACAAGATCCCGATGATGTTTCTTGAATTTGAACTGACCGATAAAACCACAGGCGAAGTGATTATGCAGTCGATGCGCCGTGTGCAGCTCGATGAAATATCTCCAGAAGAACTCGAAGAGCAAGGCGCCGCCGCTATTCTTCCAAGAATTGATTCCGCCGTTGAACAGTTCGAACAAGTACTAAGGGACACCGTCAATAAACTAGAACAAGAACGACAAGCGAGCTGATACACCTAACCAGTACAAATATGGAGGACCTTTTCTGGTCCTCCATCTTCGCTTGCGGTCATACAGTCATATTCATGCAAAGGGAAAGATCAATCCCTATCAAACACTGTGATACAGTTGCAGCATATGACCGCTGGACACCGTGACACACTTTGACGCAAAAACCGACCATTGATCAGCTCGACTGGGGGTGTGATATCCCCATATCCCTTAAGCATGAACTATTAGCCATTGCCCGTGTTGAGAAGAGCTTAAGCAGTCTTATTAAAGACCGCGAGATGGGCTTATTCAGCGGGGTGATCTATTTTATCCGTGGTGTTCAAACCATCTGCTTCGCACCTTACGAAGGCACGAATATGGTCGGAACAGTGCTCGGCCCCGGAGACTGGGTGGGAGCACTTTCGATAGGTGCGAGTTTTCAACTATTTGTGTTAACTGAAGAAGTGGCCCCCGTTCATCTACTCTATTTCCCTGGCGGCAAGCTGAAGCAAATGGCAAACAACGACTCTGACGTATACAAGTGGTTGTTTCACATAGCACAAAAAGCCCAAAGCAATTGGATGCAAGCTAACTTGGCCGCCATGCATGATAAACGGGTCAAAACCGCCTACGCACTGCTAGAGTTTGCCCGCAGACAAGCCTCCGCAACGGTCGATAAAACAGTACCGATGATCAAAGTATCCCAAGACCAACTCGCGAGCGTCACCGGATTAAGCCGCTCTAGGCTGAACGAGGTTTTGAGGAATTTCGAGAAAGCAGGCGAAGTGAAATTAGGACGTGGACAACTGCAAATTCTCGACATGAGCGCATTAGCCAGCCGCCTGCATGAGATGAACACCATGTTTCATGACCCGCGAAAAGTCTAAAAAACACACTGCAGAAACTAGCGCAGACGGGTTGTCTGCGCTGTCATAAACAACGACTCGAATTAAGGCTGCTGGCGGGTCGCGGCCACCACAATTTCACGAATACACATGTTTTGTGGCTGCTGGTAAGCAAACAGCGCTGTGCGAGCAATGTCATCGGGGTTAATCACACCGCCCATGCTCTCTTTCCAATCTTCGTAACCCGCTTTTATCTCTTCAGATGTCGTGTGAGAAAGCAACTCTGTTTCTACCGCGCCCGGTGCAATCACGATAACTCGCACATTATCATCCGCGACCTCTTCTCGCAGGTTTTCACTCATCGCATGTACCGCAAACTTGGTTCCGCAATAGGCGGCATGACCGGGAAATGTCTTACGGCCTGCGATTGAACTGATGTTGATGATGGTGCCACCCTTGCGCGCTTTCATCGCGGGCAAAACAGAGTAAGTACCGTTCAACAATCCCAACACGTTCACATCAAACATCCGCTGCCATTCAGCCGGGTCTTGTGTATCTAAACCACCCAACAACATACATCCAGCATTGTTGATAAACAGGTCGACCTCACCAAACTGCGCTTCTGCGTCGTTGACGGCAGCAGCAATCGCTTGCCGATCAGTAACATCCACTTGTCGACATAAAGTGTTTGGTAAAGCTAATGCTTGCAATTTTTCGATGCGTCTAGCCAAGAGCAGCAGTGGGTGCCCTTGTGAACTAAATGCCTGCGCCATTGCTGCGCCAATACCAGAACTTGCACCGGTAATAACAACGAGTGATTTGTTCATTTCAATGCTCTCTTAATCAATGTTTGCCGAGATGACGGTCAAAGGCCGTTTAAAGTGTAGGCGCTATCATAAAGATGCTATTGTTTTAATAAACAGCCACAAAATTAAAACACTGTTCTTAATTTATGAACAAAGACCAGAGCGACACTATCTACTGGAGCGGCATTCGTGCGTTTATTGCTGTATGCGAGCATGGCAGCTTCAGCGCCGCAGCCGAGGCTACCCATGCCTCCAAGTCAAATCTAAGTCAGCAAGTCTCCACCCTTGAGCAAACTCTGGGTGTGCAATTGTTGTTTCGCACTACACGCCAACTTAGGCTCACCGAGGTCGGTGAACGTTATCTTGCGATGTGCCAACAAGGCGTTGCCCAACTCAGCAGTGCATCAGAGTGGGCGGTACAAAATACCGAACAGCTGTCAGGAACAATCAGAATGAACGCGGTCGGTGGCGTGATCGGTGAAGAGCTGATAGCGCCGTTATTGATTAAGTTCCAGCAACAATACCCGGCAATTAACGTAAAACTCGATTTTTCCAGCCAACGTGTTGATCTGCTGTCCAGCCCTTACGATCTAGTGATGCGTATGGGCGAACTGGCAGATTCATCACTGATCGCCCGTCGACTTCACACGATATCCACTCGCTACGTCGCCAGCAAAGCGTTTGTCGAACAGAACGGTCCTTTGAACCACCCTAACGATCTCAAGCGTTGCTCTCTGATCTACGGCAGTGTGAATGAGTGGCGTTTCAACGATGGCCAATCCAACATCACCATCGTGGCAGATCATGGCTTCCAGATAACCAATGGCCGCGTGATGCTGAAAGCGGCATTGGCAGGGCAAGGCATTGCTCGCCTTGCAGATATCTACGTGCAATCGGCCATTACACGCGGCGATCTGGTGGAGGTGTTACAGACTTGGCACCCGGCAGATACCCCGCTGTCATTGGTGTCCCCACCAACACGCCATCAACTCTACCGCGTGAAAACCTTAATGGACTTCTTAGTCTGTCACTTTAAAGATAGCTACGACGCCTATTTAGCAGAATAATGACTGTATCTCAGCCCGAAGGAAGCAAGCGATGACCGAATACGAAAAGATGCTTAACGGCGAGCTGTTTAATGGCGGCGATGCCGAAGTGGCGCGGGTACGAGATAACGCCTTTGCCCTGCTCAAACAGATCAATCATCACGGCGTATTTAACAAATCGAAAAAGCTATTTCGGCAGCTGCTGGGCGAGCTAGGTCAAGGCTCAATTATCACTCCCCCGTTTCGCTGTGAGTTTGGCCAGCAGATCCGTTTGGGCGAACGCACCTTTCTCAATATGAACGTGCTGATGCTTGATGGTGCGACCATCACGTTAGGCAATCACGTCTTGGTGGGCCCCAATGTGCAGTTTTATACCGCGTCACACGCTATGGATTATGAGAGCCGTCGCCGCTGGGAAACCTTTTGCAAACCGATCACGGTGGAAGACGATGTTTGGATCGGCGGCAATGTAGTGATCAACCAAGGCGTCACCATAGGCGCACGTTCAATTATTGCCGCTAATTCAGTGGTCAATCACGATGTTCCTGCCGACACCTTGGTTGGCGGTGCGCCAGCTCGGGTGATACGCAGTCTGCTAGAGGAAACGCAAGAAAAATAGTGGCTGTGCAACACATTAGCGGCGAGCAGCTAGCCACTGCTCAAAGTCATACACCGACATCGGTTTGGCAAACAGATAGCCCTGATAAATAGTGCAACCAAGTTTCTTCAAGCGGATCGCCTGTCGGTCATACTCCACGCCTTCGGCCACCACATGTAAATCCATATTCCGGCCGATAGCGATCATCGATTCCGTTAGCGGTGAGCTGTCGCTGTTCTGCAACTCATCAATAAACGCTTTATCTATCTTCAAAATATCAATGGGCAGATCACGTAAATAGGCCAATGAGGAGTATCCGGTGCCAAAGTCATCCATGGCTATCTGGATCCCCAATGAGCGCAATCGTTTGAATTTTTTTATGGTGTCCTCAACATCAACAAGGATCCCTGTTTCGGTGAGCTCCAAAGTGATTATTGCCGGATCTACGTCACCGATCCGGATCATTGATTCAAGGTGTTCAACAAAATTGGGCAAGGCAAACTGCCAGGGCGACACATTGATAGAAAGGTGACCAGCAAACGGCAACCCTTTGGCCAACCAACCTTTCAGTTGCGCTAACGCCTCTTGCAACACCCAATCACCTAACGCGTGGATCAAACCCGACTCTTCGGCGATAGGAATAAACTCTGCTGGAGAAACAAAACCAAGCTCAGGATCATGCCAACGCAACAGTGCCTCGGCACCAAACATCTGGCCGTCGGCGGTCAGTTGTGGCTGGTAATACAAACTCAATTGATCAGCATGCAGTGCTTTCTTCAATGCATTCTGGATCACCAGTCGATTTTTCGCCTCATTTTCCAGCTCAACTTGATAAACAACATGCCTGTTGCGCCCCGCTTTCTTTGCTTGGTAAAGCGCCAGCTCCGCGTGACGCAGCACATCCAATGGTGTCTGCTCTAACTGAGGAAAGGCACACACACCAATGCTGGCACCAATATCGATCAAGTGATCGCCGACTTGTAATGGCTGATTCACTAGCTCGGCCAGTTGCTCTACATAAACGGGCTCACTGTTGTACTCATCAACCAGTACAAATTCATCCCCGCCAACACGGGAGATAAATAGATTATCAGCAAAAGTAACGCGCAGCTGCTTGGCTAAGGCGCGAAGTACTTCATCACCGACGTCATGCCCCAATACATCATTGATGTTCTTAAAATGATCCATATCGAGCAGATAGAGTGAAGCAAGCTTCCCGCTTCGGCGCAGCCGCTTAATTAATACACCCACCCGCTCATAGGTCAGCGCGCGGTTCGGTAATAACGTGAGGTAATCTTCGTAGGCCATTCTGCGCACTTGGACTTCGGCAGCGCGACGCTGCAATTCCGCTCCCGTACGCGCAGCAAAAATCTCTAAAATATTCTGTACGGTATCGGTATGACGCAGGGGCTTAGTATCGAGAATAACGACTAAGCCTAAAGGTTTATCCTCTTCATCAAACATTGGCGCACCAATGTAGCTTTCGATCCCCATTTCAATCAAAAGGTGATCATCCGGAAACAGGTGCTGAACATTCTTCGGGTAACAGCAAATATCGTTGCCCACTACATTCGCACAGGGAGTACCAACCAGCTCATAAGAAAAATTGTTACTGATCTTACCGTCAACCGACAGTGCTAATGTCGACACTTGCGAATACTGCTCGTCCAGTAACCCAATAAACGCATATTTGGCATCAAATAACTTGGTTAACTGCACCACCATCTTGTCGTAAAAATCATTGCCAGTGCCGCTGGCCACCCCTTCAGCTATCTGCCGCAAGCTGTCCGTATACAGATGGCGTTCAGACGCATCCTCACAAATGATGGCAATATTCTGAGGGCTTCCAGCCGGAGAATTAATCACAAACAGCCTGAACTTAAGCCAACATTCGTTCTCCTTCGTCAACGCCATTTCAGCAGCAAACTGGTTGCTGGGCACATCGGGCAACCAAATAGCACCCTGCGCAGATATATTCTCACTGGATAGATCCGTCTCTGGATAGAGCGCGCTTAGCTGCGCAATCATATTGATGCCAAGCAGTTCCTCTCGCCAGAATGTTTGGCTGGTGGCATTCTGTTTAATCACCTCACCATCCAATGAAGTGATGACAATGGGTACAGGGGACTGATAAACCACTTGCGCCAGTTGTAGATGTGAAGCCTGGTGGCGTGCGCTCTCCGCTTGTGTCTGCTGCAATACATTGGCTTGTTGTTTCATCGTAGTGCGCTGTTGACGGGCCTCATGCGCCAAGTTAACGCTGATCATCACGATGATGATCAGCATGCCAAAGCCAATAACATAAACAAAATCTATCATGCCACTATCTATCAACGCGCCAACAACGGCACCGACAAATAGCAGCAGTATGCCAATGCCAAATAGCAAGCTTTCTCGCCATGCGGCTGCACGTAACAGATCAACAAACCGCCACAATGCCCATGCTAAAAACAACACGCCAAAAGCATGAACCACAATCCCGTAGCGGGATTGTTCAGCGTGCAGGCGCACCAATGACTCACTTGCAACAGCCGATTCAATAAGGCCATGAACCTGACTAAAGCGCACACCAAAAGGCTCGAGCAGATTCAAAGTGAAAATCAGCAAAGAAAATACTGAGATCGCAGTCAGCACAACCAAAGAGAGAGGGCGCTTGGTGTAATACTCGATGAACAAATAAAAAGTGGGATACAGAAAAGTGATGGTAGCAACTTGCAGTTTCAGTGCTAAAACAGCATCAGCCACAGAGTCTGCTGAATGATAAAAATAGGTAGATACTTGAAAACAGGCAGCCAGAAAACAGAGCAAAGCATAGACACGATATAGCTGCCTGCGCTCGCCATAAATAGCCATCAGTAGCGCGTTTAACGCCGCAAAACCCATGGCCCCAGCGGTGATGATGTAGCTTAATAAGATCAAAAAGTAATAGGCCTACGCATTCATCAACCAGCAAACTGGTTCTATTTGCTAATAACCTAATTAAATATGAGATAGCAGCAAGCATTACGCAAATGCACCTGATCATAGTGGGAGCTAATTCAAACCGCGCAAGGCACAACATGCTGAGTGACGGCTCTCACCTCGGATACCCTTCATAAGTGCAGCGACAAATCGTCAATCAGTGTTGTCAGTGACTGAATGCGCTTCCTGTTGTGCCTGAAATGCTGCCACCGCCTGTTGGATAGTGTCGAACTCGTAAGCACTGTATTTTTCCTTCGCCTCAACAAACCAGTTAGAGTGAAAGTGTCTGCGCAAGTTGCGTTTTGCCTGAGCATGAGCCAATACAATACCTTCGCTCGCTAGCTGCTCGCGCAACTCTCGATATTTCAGCAGCGCTGTGCCATCAATGATATTCACCGGACTGGCATCCACCACCACCCAATGCACCGGCTGTTTGGCTTTCGCTATCAAGTAGCGGACCCGCTCACAGAAATAGTCCGCATTAAAAAACAGTAGATTTGAATCGAAACGGTAAAGCAGTAAACCGGGACACGTCACCGCCCCCGGAAAATCATTAATATCGTGATAGCCCTTAACGCCCTCTTTCTGTCCCAGCACCGAATCCTTCGGCTTTGCTCCAACCGACAACAACCAAACTAACGACAACACAACGGCCACCAAGACACCGTCAAGCACACCAAGTATCAACACCCCCAACGTAGTAATCACCGAAACGGCAAACTCTTTACTACTCATCCGGTACAGCACCCGCAACGAGTCGAGATCAAACAACCCCACCGCAGACACCATGATGACGGCCGCCAACCCCGCTATCGGTACAGACGCTAACGGGCCAGTAGCAAAAAAGAGGATCAACAGCATGGCGATCGCCGCCACAATACCAACTAGCTGCGTCTTCCCGCCCATCGCATTATTCACTGCAGTCCTAGAGTCGGCCCCGGTCACGGGGAAGCCCTGTGCCAAGCCACTTGCCAAGTTACAGGCCCCAAAAGCAATTAACTCTTGATTCGGAGCGATCTGATAACGATTGCGGCTAGCAAAGCTCTTTGCCGTTAACACCCCGCTAGTAAAACTGATCAAAACAAGCCCTGCCGCGTCGCGAAACAGCTCCCTGTAGATCTCAATATCAAATATCGCCCAATGTGCCGAAGGCAATCCCCCAGGGATCTCTCCAAGCACAGCAACGCCCCGCTGCTCCAGTTGCAGCCCCATCACGGCAACAATTCCGACAACCACCACCACCATGGCACTGGGTACCAAAGGTACAAATCGGCGCACCATGAGTAATAAAATCAACAAACTAACAGCCAAGATGGTTGTTACCGGATCGGCATTTGTCACTTGGATAAAAAACTCAGGGAGCTGCTCCCCAATCCCACCGCCAGCGCTCTGGTAACCAAAAAATTTAGGCAGTTGACCAACAATAATTATCAGGGCGATACCGTTGAGATAGCCAGTCAGTACGGGTTGCGACAGGAAGTTCGCAATGAAGCCCATACGGCCGATCCCAGCCAGCATGAACAGTGCGCCTGTCATTAAGGTCAATACCACCATCATCGCCAGATACTGATCGCTGTTACCGTTCGCCAGTGGTGCCAAGCTGGCGGCGACCATGATGCAGGTAGCGGCATCAGGGCCAGTCATCAACTGGCGAGAGGATCCAAACAGGGCGTAGGCTAACAGAGGAAATATCGCGGAATAGATACCCACAACCGGGGGGACGCCAGCCAAGCTGGCATAGGCAATACCGACCGGCAAAGCAATTGCGGCGACCGACAGCCCCGCGGTCATATCACGACTAAACCACTGACGCTGATACCCTTTAAAACTCGCTAGTCCTGGCAACCAGCGTGTTACTCCCTTAGATCTAGCATGCATTGATGCGCCTCCATGACTCGGTCAATGTCTTTAAATACTAGAATAGAATGCTGGCAACCAGTGTGAAGTTGATCCGCCTGCTCACACCTAAATTTACGATTTAGTCAGCGACATCAATACCAGCTCGCTGAACGCTATCGCAATGGTTGCTGGGAGTCAGGTTAGGGTAACGGATTGTGGCCTCTCAACCGTTACTCAACCACACTAGCAACAAGCTGAATAAAGGCATCTGGCGTAGGCTCGCATCCCTCTCCGCGGTTAAGGTGATTGTCATCTGCCCACTCACAAAATACTGTCATTTCTTTCTCGTCAGCAGGCTCACCTAGCTCCAAGACAAAATAGCGATAACTTGGTTTTTCCACCTGCTCTAACGACGCAAGCGGTTCCGTCAATACCACCAGAATCATCATGGCTTCAACGATCGCCCGTGCTGCAGGCATCTCAATCAGTAGCCCCGGGTAGTCCCCAATTTTCAGAGGCGTAACAGCCAGCTCTGCGATATCAAGATCTACCGAAGCCTCCCCTTCACACTGCTGGCATACTTTCTCCCACAGCATATCGACAACAGCTTGCGAGTCGGATGCCATCACGCGAAAGAACTGCTCAGGATCTGAATCACAAAAGTAACGAAAGGCAATATGCGCCAGGGTGTAATGGTGGGCTCTAGGTTCATCAAGCAAGGCGGCTTTTTTCTTTTTATTCCAAAACATCAAGCGTTTCCTTTAATGTCACATGCATTCAGATAAAACGAATCTGCCCCTTAAAAGGGGCAGAACATAACGTTTGAAATAAAACAAATAGCAGAGCTCAGTCTCCACCTCCGCAGTCAGAGCCTGAGCCTCCTCCTGAGTCACTGCTTGAATCGGTACTGCCAAATATTTCAAAAATGGAAGAGGAATACAGCACCTCTCGTAATGATGACAATGCAACGCCAACAAGCAGTAGGCCCATAACAAGCAGGTGATTATCTATATGGTAAAGATAAGCTGAGGCAGCCACCGTAAGGCAATTACCGAGCCAGCCCCAAAACACGGACTCGCCCCACCGCGCAGCTAAAACAAGCAGGAGGCACACCCCACACATCCATAAATGCCCTTTCACCGCGCCAATAAAGGCCAAAGCAAACATGACATAACTCACTAACGCTGTGATCCGCATCCTTTCCGGCTCCTAAACTGCCCGCAAGAAAAACCGATCGGGCACAATAATGAATTCCATTTGTAATCGAACTATTGTCGTGAATTCACGCCATACGCTCAACACAGTTGGTAGATAAATGTGAAATAGAAAAGACTCACTGACAACGGCAAGATACAAGGCCAGCAAGTGCTCTCTGTGTGATTCACTCTTCCTGCTGTTGTATCTGCCACATGCGGCTATAAATACCGTTAGCCGCTAGCAGTTGTTGATGGGTGCCCTGCTCGGCCACTTCGCCCTGCTGCAGCACAATGATTTTGTCTGCGTCCTGAATGGTAGATAGGCGATGGGCGATCACTAAGCTGGTATGGCCTTTGGTGACATTCGCCATGGCTGACAAGATCGCTTGCTCGGACTGGCTATCAAGGGACGACGTCGCTTCATCGAACACCAGTATTGGTGGCCGTTTTAGTATGGTACGGGCAATAGCAACCCGCTGTTTTTCACCCCCACTGAGTTTTAAGCCTCGCTCACCGACGGTGGTATCCCAGCCTTGCGGCAGTTGCGCGATAAAAGTGGATAGGTGCGCCAGTTTGATCGCCTCAGCCACCTCTTCATCACTGGCGTCAGGGCGACCATAACGAATGTTTTCCAGAATCGAATCATTAAATAGCACGGTATCTTGCGGCACGATCCCTATCGCCGCCCGCAATGACGCTAACGACACCTTAGCAATCGGTTGTTCATCGATACAGATCTCGCCGCTATTGGCATCATAAAAGCGAAACAACAATTTCATTAGCGTCGATTTACCCGCGCCGCTCTCCCCTACCACTGCGACTTTCTGCCCCGGGGCGACACTAAAGCTGATCCCTTTCAGAATGGGACGATCTGGATGATAGTGAAAGCTGACATCATTGAAGCTCACCGCGCCATCGGTAATAATTAGGGTGGCAGCTTGTTCTACTTCAACCACTTTGGGTTGCTTGGTCAGCAAGCCAAACATCTCATCGATATTAGCCAACGAACCTTTCATCTCGCGGTAAACAAAACCCAAAAAATTGAGCGGCATAAAGAGCTGCATCATAAACGCATTGATCAGAACAAAGTCACCTAGAGTCATCGCTTGTTGCGTGACCTGCCAGGCGGCCAGCCCCATCATGCTGGTCATAGCGATGGCGATAATCAGCGCCTGCCCGACATTAAGGGTAAACAGGGAAAGTCGGTTTTTGCGTTTAGCCTGCTCCCACGCGGCTAACGAGCTGTCATAACGATCAGCTTCAAACTGCTCGTTACCAAAATACTTCACCGTTTCGTAATTCAGCAGGCTATCGACCGCTCTGGTGTTTGTGGTGGAATCAGCAGCATTGGCCTCACGCACATAACGGGTACGCCACTCTGTCGCCACCACGGAATAAGCGACATAGGCGGTCACCGACAACAGGGTGATCACGGCAAAAGGCCAGCCATAGTTGTAAAACAGCACCCCCACGACCATCAATAGTTCCAGCACTATAGGGACGATATTGAATACCATAAAGCGCAGCAAAAAGTTGATGCCAGAAGTACCACGCTCTATGTCGCGAGACAGCCCACCCGTGCGGCGATTGAGGTGAAAATCCAAATCCAGGCGATGCAGATGCTCAAACACCCGCAAACCAATACGGCGAATAACGCGTTCGGTGACACGCCCAAACAAGGTGTCTCGGAATTCTCCAAACAGCACATTGGAGAAACGCACCAGACCATAGGCCAATACTAAGCCCAGTGGCAATGCTAGGGTCTCGACTAAAGGCTGAGCCGAACGATCCATCGCATCGACCAAATGTTTGAGCACAAACGGCAAGACAACACTGGCCACTTTTGCCAGCATCAAGCACAGCACGGCCAAGCCCACCCGACGCTTGAATTCCAGCATATAGGGCCATAGCATTTTGATCACAGCCCAGTTTATTTTCGCATTAGGATCGGTTGGGGCATGGCGCTGTCGCATATAGGAAAAGACTCCGAAAAGAATAAAAAGCGGGAAAAAACGGAAATGAGTTACCGAGGTTACCTTAGATTACAGTCTGTACCAATCAATGTGATCCGGTATCATCACTGCCACGAATACAATGTACGAACCAAGCCAAACTGCCAACCATGCACCTGCCGATTGTTGCTCATCCTGATTACAGTTTTCCATTTCCCGCCGGACACCGATTTCCCATGGATAAGTTTGGCTTGCTGCAGCAACGTATGCGCGAGTTAGGGATCCTAGAACAACATAATCTATTTCAGCCGACACCATGCTCCGCGGCAGAATTGAGCATGGCACACTGCTATCACTATATTCAGCGCTTCAGCATAGATGCGTTGAGTGACCAAGAGTTACGCCGCATGGGGCTCCCCTGGAGTGAAGGCCTGCACCAGCGCACCTTCCTGGCACCTAACGGCACTCTGCTGACTGCCGAACTGGCGCTGAAATATGGCGTCGCCTGCCATCTCGCTGGCGGCACCCATCACGCCCATTACGACTTTGGCTCCGGCTTCTGCATCTTTAACGACCTCGCCTATGCTGCCCGCCAACTGATTCATTCCGGCAAGGCTAAACGGATACTTATCTTTGATTGTGACGTTCATCAAGGTGATGGTACGGCACGAATACTTGAGGACGATCCAGAGGTATTCACCTGTTCGATCCACTGTGAAAAGAACTTTCCCCACCGCAAAGCCATCAGTGATCTGGATGTCGGATTAGAAAAAGGGCTCGGGGATGGTGACTATCTAAAGACGGTCGAAGAGACACTGCTGCAGGTCATCGAACAAGCCCAGCCTGAACTGGTTATCTACGACGCCGGGGTGGATGTTTATGCCAACGATCCTTTGGGGCTCCTTAATATCACCCTCGATGGTATTCGTGCCCGCGACAAGTCAGTGATCAATACCTGCCTGAAACTGAAGATACCCATTGCCACCGTGATTGGTGGTGGCTATGACGAAGACCAGATAGCACTCGCCGCTCGCCACGCTATTGTGATCGAAGAAGCAGCAAAGCTGTTTGTCTAATTTTGAGCCGGTAACGCTTACTGTCACCTCCAGCTTCAAGTGAGGCAAATTAGACTTAACTAATTAAAAAAATTCCAAAAAATCGTCTTTTAAATAACCAGATACAAACTAAGGTTACCATTCAATATCCACAACCAAAGGATGGTTACTATGAAACAAGTGGCAATATTACTCTCACTGATGATCTCATTTGCTAGCAGCCCCGCCTTCGCGGCATTTGTTCAATACCAAATATCAGACACCATTGAGACGGTGTCATACGACGAATACTACGATGAGATTATCGACTATAAATCTGTCTACGGCAGTTTCTACTACGATATCGAAAATGTCAGCTTAGTGGCTGGCATAATGGATATCGAGGGCGAAACATTTTTGATGGATAGCTACAAAGGGGTCGGTAATAGCAACCTCTATATGTCACTTCATCAATACGGCTTTTATATGGGCTTTGACATAGGCTTTCAATCACAAAACAACCCCAATAACCATTTCAGTCTAAATGGCGAATATGAGATAGGCGTGCCTCTAGATCTGTACCCATGCATTGAAATCGATGCTTGCCCAACCACTATGTATGATGAAATTCCCGTGTGGCAAGATGCGGAAGCTAGCGGTGCGCTGATCGAGGGCTTTCATGAAGGCTTTCTTCAATACGATTCTGGGGAAAGCGGTGATTTTTGGGATACTTTCATAGAGCATGATTCTTTTCGGCTGGTCGATGAACTACCCGACATCTTTAAGCCGTCAATGAAAGTACCTGACAGCAGCTATGCTGCTGGCCTGTTGTTGCTACTTTTACCGCTCGTTAAACGACGCCGGTAAATTAGCTGAAGCTCACTTAAAACGTTCCAAAAAATCGTCTTTTAAATAGCCAAATCCAAACTATCGTTACTTCGCAATACCCGCAACCAAAGGAAGGTTATTATGAAAACACTAGCCAAGTTTGCGATTACGCTATTCATCTCTCTCTATGGTAGTGCTGTATCTGCCAATTTTATCGAATTCACCCTCGAAGAAGAGATCGACATTGAGATAGATAGGGATGTGATTGGGCAAGAAACTGTTGTAGGGAATTTCTACTATGACATCGTCAACACCGCCATTGTCGCTGGAACAATGCGAATTGGAAGTGATGAATTTTTGCTCAATACCGACCAGGGAATTGGTAGCAGTCACTTTTTCCATGGTGGGCTATGGATGGGAGGGTTCGAGATCGCTTTCTCTGCCAGCTTTGTCTCACAAACCAATCCAACGGAGTACTTTGACTTAGAAGGATTAGATTACGAGATCTACCTACCTTATCCCTGCATAGAGTTCGATAGCTGCACATCAAACCTATATGACGACATATCAGCGTGGCAAGATGCAATTGCAAATGGCGCAATCTTAGAATATGCCCATGAAGGTTTCGCTAAATATGACGCAGGAAAGAGTGGTAATTTTCACTCAGGCGGAATAGTCGACAATGCATATCGAATGCTGGATGAGTTACCTCCAGAATATCAAGCGGTAAAAGTACCTGAAAGTTCAGCGGCTTATGCACTGCTATTGGTTGGAGGTTGCCTGATAAGACTTCGCAGGCTGTCACATGGCGCAGCCAAATAGGCTGAAAGCAAAATTAACATCGTTCAACTAATCAAGGACCACTGAAATACCTGCTGAGATGACACAATCGCTATCTCAGCAGGTTCTATCAACGAGAAAGATACGCTGTGCAGCACTATCACAGGTAAGATCTCAAACTTCGGCCGATTAGTGTTACCACCGCTACGATAGCCTTGTTCCAAATTCCACATGCTTTAACATCGTTCTACATACTTATCTTAAACTCCGAGAGCTCAACCATGCAGCTAATCGTCGGCACAGCTTCCACTTGGTCACTTCGTGTATGGATATGCTGCCAAATCGCAGCTATCAAAGCTGACCTGGTGGTCGTGCCATTGCAGCAACAAGGTTACCAATCACAGCTCGCTAAGCTATCAAGCACCATGCTTGTGCCCGTGCTTTATGACGGCGATATCGAAATCAATGATTCTCTCGCTATCACTGAATACTTAAATGAGTTAACTGATGGCGCGCTCTATCCAGAGGTACAAGCTGACCGAGCAAAAGCACGCAGCTTAATCGCAGAACTTCATTCAGGGTTTTTGAATATCCGGCAAAACTGCCCTTTTTCTACTCGCCCAGTGGCACCCATCACAGATACCGCTGCAATCGCAGCAGAACTGGCCAGACTCCATGACATCTTCACTAACGCAGCAACACCTTTCATGTTTGACACCCCTGGCGCAATCGATGCGTTCTATAGCGTCATGGCTTATCGACTGAACGCATACGGGATCCATTTCGATGGCGACGCAGGCCGCTACCAACAAGCGTTGTTAGCATGGCCTCTGCTAAACGATGCAATAGCGCACGCTGAGCAATGGCAACAAACGTAGCGAGATAACATTTAAGGTTAATATCCTTAGTTAACAATCGGTAACAGATGTTCCCTAGGAAAATATTGTATCTCAGCCATACTCTACCCTTTGTTTGTTAATGATCGTTCACTACAGACTGATGCCAGTGGTCATACACAGGTAAAAAATCAGCTGCAATAAAAAACTTCATCAAAAAACTTCATCTCCACAGGGACTTGTACATGAAAAAACATTGGTTATCGCCTTTGCTGCTGACCGCATGCATGGGATCCGGCGCAGCGTTCGCCGACAGTTCAGCCCCAGAAAACACCCATCTACTTCGTTTTGCCGATATTCATAAAGACAAAGTTAGCTTTGTCTATGCGGGGGATATCTATATCGCCGCCACTGCCGGCGGAACAGCCACAAGACTAACTTCCGATAAAGGATTGGAGCTGTTTCCTAAGTTCAGCCCCGATGGCTCGCAGATCGCTTTTTCTGCCGAGTACAGCGGTAGTCGCCAAGTCTGGGTGATGAACACCGACGGCAGTGATCTAAAACAACTCACTTATTACAACGATGTCGGGCCGATGGCACCCCGCGGTGGTTTTGACTATCGCGTATTGGATTGGACGCCGGATGGTAAGCATGTGCTATTCCGCGCCAACCGACTGCCCTGGGGTAAACGTATGGGGCGCCCGATGTTGGTACCCGTCAACGGGGGTATGCCGATCCCCCTAGCTGTACCTGAAGGGGGGGGCGGTATGCTCTCACCTGATGGCAAAACCTTAGTTTATACGCCGATTGACCGAGAATGGCGTACCTGGAAGCGTTATAAAGGTGGTCGCGCCCAAGATGTCTGGACCTATGATTTAGCCACCAACCAGAGTCAACAACTCACCCACTACGACGGTACCGACAATCAGCCGGTATGGGTTGGCGACAACATCTACTTTGCGTCTGACCGCGAATATACCCTCAATCTGTTCCAGTATCAGGTTGAGGGGGATCCGATCAAAGTCACCGACCACAATGACTTCGATGTGCTGTGGCCCAGTGCCGGTCCAGAAGCGATCGTCTATGAAAGTGGCGGCTTGCTTTATCGCTACCAGCCAGGTGATAAAACCAGCACACCATTAGATATTAAAGTCGCAGGCGAACGCCCCTATCGACAAGCAAAGTTCCGCAATGTCGCCAAATTTGTTGAATCGTTCGACCTGTCCCATGATGGCAAACGTGCGCTGTTTGCGGCACGTGGAGAACTATTCACTGTGCCGGAGAAAAACGGCCCGACACGCAACCTGTCAAATACTCCAGCCGCACGAGAGCACAGCACCAGTTGGTCACCCGATGGCAGATATGTCGCGTATCTAAGTGATGCCACCGGAGAATATGAGCTCTACATCCAGCAGCAAGATGGTAAGCAAGCGCCACAGCAACTCACCAAAAACAGCAGCATCTGGAAATTTGCTCCGGTATGGGCGGGTAGCTCAGACAAACTGGCTTGGGCAGATAAAAATCAAACCCTATGGCTCACCTCTTTGAAAGGCAAAAAGGTTGAGGTCGACAAAGGGCGCTTTGATGATATTACCTATTATCAATTTTCTGCCGATGGCCGTTATCTGGCATATGTCAAAATCGCCGCCAACGGCTTACCGCAGATCTGGCTTTACGACAGTAAAAATAATCAGCGTACAACCTTAAGTAATGGCCGGACCGCCGACTTTGAACCAACGTTCGATCCACAAGGACGCTACCTCTACTTTCTCTCCAATCGCGATTACAACCTGACCTTTGGCGATCACGAGTTTAACTACCTCTATAACAAAGCCACCCGCGTATACGCTGCGCCACTGCACGACGATGTCACCATGCCGGGAGCCTTGGTCAGCGATGAAGTCTCAGTCGCTAAGAGTGACGACGAACAAGAAAAAGAGAAGGGGTCAGCCAATAAACCGATCACGCTCACGGCTGAAAAAATGGAGATGCTGGCTCAGCCATTGGCTGCGAAAGCTGGTAACTACACCCATCTGACGGCCAACGAGAACGATCTATTTGTGCTTGCGGGTATCGAACCGCCTTACACGTTGCAGATGATGGCTGTCGCGCTTGATGCCAAGAGCAAAAACGTAGCCGATAATGTGAGCGCCTATCGATTGGCCGCTGGCGGAAAAAAGTTGCTGGTTAAGGTCAACGGTGATTTCTCCATCATTGATGCCAAAGAGCAGCAGCAACCCACTAAAAGCAAACTAGACACGGCCAACATGCAGATGCGTATTGACCCAGCAATTGAATGGGTGCAGATGTATAACGATGGTTGGCGTACGCTGCGGGACTGGTTCTATGATCCCAACATGCACGGCCAGGACTGGCAGGCGATCTATGACAAATACCGCCCATTGGTCGACCATGCTGGGCACCGCACAGATCTTGACTACATCCTCAGTGAAGTTGCTGGCGAAATGAATGCCGGCCATATCTATGTACAAAGTGGTGAGCAGCCCAAAGTCGACCGTGTAGAAGGTGGCTTATTGGGCGCTGATATAAAGAGCCACCCGTCAGGCAACTTTATCATCAGTAAAATCTTTAAGGGTGAAAACTGGCACGATGCGTTCCGTTCGCCGTTAACCGAGCCAGGTGTAAACATCAGTGAAGGTAATTTCATTACCGCGGTAAATGGCATCTCAAGTAATTCTGTTAGCAATATCTACGAGCTACTACAAAACAGTGCCAATAAACCGATCACCCTTAGCGTATCAACCGCAGCCAATGGCAAAGACAGTCGTGATCTGTTGGTTAAACCAATCAAGAGCGAAACCAACCTGCGCTATCTAGACTGGGTAGCAAGCCGCGCCGCTTATGTGGATAAGCTGTCTGGTGGCCGTGTTGGTTATGTGCATCTGCCTAACACGCTGTTTGCCGGCAACCGCGAGCTGTTCAAGCAATTCTTGCCGCAGGTGAATAAAGAAGCCCTGATCATTGATGACCGATACAACGGCGGCGGCTTTATCCCTGAGCATATGATCGCCATGCTCGCGCGCGAACCGCTTAACTATTGGAAGCGCCGTGGTGCCGAGCCCAATGCAACCCCCTACTACAGCCATGTTGGCCCGAAAGCGATGTTAATTAACGGCTACTCCAGTTCTGGTGGTGATGCCCTACCCTACTACTTCCGCAAACTAAAACTGGGGTCACTGATCGGCACACGCACATGGGGTGGCTTGATTGGTATTTCGGGTAACCCAAGTCTGGTGGATGGCGGCATGGTGATCGCATCAACTTTCCGCTTTATGGATACCGATGGCAATTGGGCGGTAGAAAATGAAGGTGTATCGCCAGACATCGAAGTGATCGACCGACCTGAGCTGATCTTTATGGGTAAAGATCCCTCAGTAGAACGCGCGGTAGAAGAGCTGTTAAAACAACTACCGGAAAAGCGTGCCGCCGCACTCCAAGCGCCACCGGCACCGAGTAAGTTTTAATCCTGATGTATGTTCATTAAGTTTAAAAGCCCGGCAAATGCCGGGCTTTTTTGAATGAACTCAGCGAGAATGCTGATTAAACAGTTTCATTGGCGAAAAGCCAGTCACCAGCGCCGTGCCCATCAATACCACACACGAACCAAGCAAGGTATGCCAGCCTAACTGTTCATCCAGAAAGAGATGGCCCCATAACACACCGAACATGGGGATAAGATAAGTCACTGTCAGCGCCGAAGGAGCCCCTTCGTCGGCAACTAATTTAAAATAGATCAGCAAGGCAATCCCGGTACAAGCGATCCCTAAGACCACCACAGAGCTTAGAACAAGTGTTGTCGGCTGCGATTGCACCGGATAAAACAGCAGCAATGGCGCTAGCAATAGCGTGGCCGCCCACATACTGCCGTGGGCATTATTAAAGGCATCAACGCCTTTCACGCTGCGAGTATAAGTGGATGCGATACCATAGCAAAGCGTGCCGGTTAACATGGCGCCTACGGCGAACCACATCGCCGATGAATCAGCAGCTGACGCCTGACCAAATAGAGTAGGGTCTAGTCCCACAAGCATGGCGACACCGATAGTTCCGAGAAATAGGCCAAACAGCCGCTTCGCTGATACGCCCTGGCGATCAACGACGGCAACACACACCATTCCCCACATCGGCGCCGTCGCATTCAAAATAGACATGACACTGGCCGACAACGTATGCGCAGCATAGGCCAATAGCACCCAAGGAATTGCCGAGTTAACCAAGCCAAGTACTAAGTAGTGACGCCAATGCAGCCCAACCTTTGGGGCTTTTTTGAGCCAAACGGCAACCGCGGCCAGAAGCAGAGCGGCAAGCGCTACCCGACTAGTAATCAAAGCCACTGATCCCATCACAGGTGCTGCGACTCGAAGGAACAGGAATGATGCCCCCCAAAGTGCGGCAAGTAGTATCAAACGAAGAAAGCTAGCGGTGCTCATGAACTAATCCATTCACAAATGGGGAAGAGACGCGGCGCAATCTACAGGTTGTAGATACAGCTGACCAGCGAAAAATGAACAACTAATTCCAATACAAATGTAGCCACCTTAAAAGCGAAAAAAGCAGAACATCCCTGACTCAACCCACTCCCTATTAGAATGCAGATAACGTAGGCAGAAAAACAAAAAGCCCGGCAATGGCCGGGCTTCCTCGATCTATAAGCTGGCCAATTTAAAGCGATTTCACGCCCATGTTGTAGAGAGTGAAACCGAAAATATCAGCATATTGCTCAATAATCTTGCTGGTCGGTGTACCCGCACCATGACCCGCCTTGGTTTCAATGCGGATCAACACAGGATTAGATCCCGTCTGCTTCTCCTGCAACTGTGCGGCAAACTTAAATGAATGCGCCGGCACCACACGATCGTCATGATCACCTGTGGTTACCAGAGTCGCTGGGTGACTAACACCCACAGTCACATTATGTACCGGCGAATAGCCCAGCAAGTATTCAAACATCTCCTTGCTGTCTGCAGACGTACCGTAGTCGTATGCCCACCCAGCACCTGAGGTAAAGGTATGGTAGCGCAGCATATCCAGCACCCCAACCGCAGGTAACGCGACTTTAAACAGTTCAGGTCGTTGCGTCATCACCGCGCCGACCAGCAAGCCGCCATTCGAACCACCTCGTACTGCCAAGTAGTCTCTGGACGTGTATTTTTCAGCAATCAAGTACTCTGCCGCAGCAATAAAGTCATCGAACACATTCTGCTTCTGCATCTTGGTGCCAGCATCATGCCACGCTTTACCGTACTCACCACCGCCACGCAGGTTAGCCACGGCATAAATACCGCCGAGCTCTAACCAAGTTGCATTCACTGAACTGAAATACGGGGTCAAACTAATATTGAAACCACCATAACCATACAAAATGGTCGGCGTTTTGCCATTGAGCTGCGAGCCCTTTTTGTAGGTGATGATCATTGGGATCTTGGTACCATCTTTCGACGGATAGAATACCTGCTTCGATTCATATAGCTCAGGATTAAAGGGTGAGCTGGATTTACGATAGACCTCGCTGCTGCCCGTCGCCACATCCAAGCTAAAGATAGTGCCCGGGGTTTTGTAGTTGGTGAAGGTGTAGTAAACCGTTTTCTGCTCGGCTTTGCCGCCAAAGCCACTGGCGGTACCCGGACCTGGCAAGTTGATTTCCCGCAGTAACTTACCCTGCATATCAAACTGCTTCACTCGCGAAATAGCATCCACCATATAGCTGGCAAATAAGTCGCCGCCAGCCGTGGTAACATCCAGCACATTGTCGGTTTCGGCAATGACATCTTTCCAATTGGCCGGTGCAGGATCCTTAAAGCTGACCTCAACCACGCGCTTGTTTGGTGCATTTCGGTTAGTCACCAGCAGCAGACGCTCGCCTTCAGAACTCAGTAACTCGGTGTCTGACTCCGTGTCGCCAACAATAGTCACCAATGGGCTATCAGGCTTAGACAGGTCTCTAATAAACAGCTTGTTCCCTGAGGTTGAAACAGATGCGCCCACCGTTAAGTAACGACCATCTTCACTGACGGCGGCAAAGACATAACGATGTTTTTCTTCTGGCGTACCACCAAAGATCAGCGTATCCGCTGACTGGGGTGTACCGAGAGCGTGATAATAAGCTTTATGCTGATCCGTTTTAGCAGACAGTTCACTGCCTTTCGGCTTGTCATAACTGGAGTAATAAAAGCCCTCATTCCCCTGCCAGCTAATGCCACTGAACTTGACATCAACCAGTGGCTCGCCTTTTTCGGCTAAGGTTTCAACATCAATGACGATGATCTTGCGCCAGTCACTGCCGCCTTCTGAAATTTGATAGGCCGCTAACTTGCCGTTCTTCGAAAAGCTGATCCCCGCCAATGACGTGGTGCCATCCTCACTGAACTTATTCGGGTCTAAAAAGACACTCGCTTCACCTTCAGGTTTGCCATTGACCAGCGGCTGACGATACAAAACATCCTGATTTTGCAGACCATCATTCTTATAGAAATAGCTGAAATCCCCCTCAATAAACGGGGCACTCACTTTTTCATAATCGATCTGCTTTTCAAGCACCTGTTCAATCTGTTCCCGGTAAGGGATCTGCTCAAGGTAACCAAAGGTCACAGCATTTTGCGCAGCAACCCAAGCCGCCGTTTCATCGCTCCGGTCATCTTCTAGCCAACGGTAAGGGTCACCCACTAGGGTTTCAAAATAGGTATCGACCGTGCCGTCTTTACGCGTTTCCGGATAAACCAGCTGAAAGCCTGCCGCGGCCGCATCAACTTCTGTGGCAGTTGGTGTATCGATGTTGACCTCCGAGGGGGTGGGCTTGTTATCACTGCAGCCAGTAAGTGACGCTACTAGTGCCAACGACAAGATCTTATATTTCATAACATTCCTTGATGAAACCAAGTACACATATCTAGATGAAATTATGCTTTGCGAAGGGGTTTGTCCAGCATCAGACCCGTGACCTTTGTAACAGCGGTGTAAATCGAAGTGTTCAGCAGCAAAACGAATAATTAATTACGCGGTAATTACTTAGATTAGCCAAAGTAGTCACACTACTGCGGACTGGCAAACACCTGGGTCCAATAGCGACCATAACTGGCGCTGCTGTTTTCAACACAGGCCAACCCCATCTCGGTCACGTTAGGATTCATAATATTACGGCAGTGACCGGGGCTGTTCATCCATCCATTAACCGCCTGCTGCGCATTAAACTGACCCGCTGCGATGTTTTCACCATAAGAACGCCAATCGTAGCCTTGCTCCGATATGCGATCCCCCGGCGAACTGCCATCCAACCCAGTGTGATCAAAGAAGTCGTAGTTTGCCATGTTGGCTGAATGTCCTTCAGCGGCTCGGTCTAACAGGGCATTCATGGATAAAGCATCCACCGCTGGAAAGGCCTCTTCTCCACACATTTGCGATTGTGCGCGGAGCTGATTGATCAAGTGGATGACCTCTGACAAATCGTCATCACAAAGCACTTGTGCGTAGTCGATATTCTCGGGAGAGGGTTGTTCGTTGTCCTGCTCACCCGCTTCGCCATCACCCTCACTAGCTTGCTCATCGCCGCCGCTTTCATCACCTTCACTAGGCGTTTCGGCTTCAGGCGTGTCTGTGGTTGGCGATACTTCACCAGAAGAGGAACCTCCGCCACAGGCGATCAGAAAAAAGGAGGTCACCAACACAAAAAAGAACTTAGTCATACTTATTACTGTCCCAAAAAAGCCAAGCTAGCTCGCGCAATTAAAGCTCAGCATATCTACTCAAGGTAAAGAAAGATAATCAGCCGGAGCTGAAACGCTCAATCAGGGCGTCACCATGATGACGAACTGCTTGCCTTTGTATTTTGTCAGTGTGGGTTCGCCCAACTTGTATTTGCTGATCGATTGCATCAGCTCAGCTAAGTAATTCTGACTTGGCGTGCTGCCTTTCACCATCAACACCCCGTCAATCACCTTAAACTTGCTGATAAGGATCTCACCTGGCACCTCTGCGCCCACTTGGTTAATCCAGTCTGCGTCACTTAGTACCTGCTTTTTTCTATCTTTAGCCGGTTTAATAAAACCCAGACTTTGAGTCTTAGTTTGCGGCTCCAAAATGTAGAAATGAAACAGTTCCTTGGATGCGCGCGCCGCTCCAGTATGCCGAGGAAGAACACCACCAAAGCCATTTGCAACCAACAATTCACTGAATTTTTGTCGCGACTTCGCTGAAGAGCTCTTTCCTGTAAGTAAAACACGAGGGCCTTTCTTTTCAATCGATACTACGGCCACACCTTCGGGCGTAAATCCAGCAATTTTACGCTGCAGATCATCAAGCCTATCAGCGACCGAATATGAGGTGAACGAGGCATTGGATTTAATCACCTGCGTAGAAAAATGGGTGACACCATTTTCATCAACCCAAGAATAAATACTTTCCGCTTGAGCTGCGCTCCCCAAAACTAGACTTATGAGAATAAGCCAACGATAACAACACTTCACCTTAACCATCCATCCCTTGGAACAACAAAACTACAACGAGTAGTCAAGACTGTTTAAGCGGCGCATTATTCCATAAACCGTCAATAATTTCACGCGCCGTCAAAAAAACACCACGCGTAATAATCTTTGCAGAAAACGCGCCACACACTAGCTCAAAGCCAGTCACCATCAGTGTGATAGAGAGGTATTTCTCAGTTTTATGCTCGCCAGCCAAAATTGATTTAGATCAGCTCAACCTCAATGGTCAAAAAATATACCCCTTTATGGTAATACTCATATCCCGACGGCTTACTTAACCTCAATATAACTGAGGTTAATTCGGGTAGAAGACGATGACTCTTAAACAAGATCCACGCTGCTATACCAACGTCTGTGTAAATGGTCTTTGGTATCACTATGATCACTGCAGTGACAAAGCCTATGTGCTAAGAGGCGGCACCTCGCCAGAGGTCACGCTAGAGAAAGAGCCGCGTACGGAAGATGAACTAGTAGAGATGCTGAGGCATACTACACCTCCGTTTTAAATCACTGCAGTAAATTAGATGAGCCAGAGTGGGTCGAACAAGCGCAATACAGATTGGATATTGTGGAGTGCATTACCAGCCTACTTTATTATTTGGCTGATCTTTCCCGTCATAACGGCCGGCCCGCAATTTTGGTACTTAGGCAGCAGCCTAGGTGTGATTTATGTCGCCATGCATTGCTACGAGATGAAGTATCGCGGCCATTGCGGGCTATCTTCTGATGCCACCGCGGTTCCCGTCACGCTAGTCGCCGCCGGTTTGCTATTTTTTGTCAGCCACCGCACAGATATTGGCATCGATGCCTCTCATATTGGTGACGGTCTCATTTGGATGCCACTCGCATTCATCACGGGTCACATCGCCGCATTCTTAGTGGTTATGACATTGAGTGCTTTGTTCGAAGACCAGTAACCAGTCTGCGTCGAAACAAAGCACTCACGGTCAACTCGCTAGCTCGCAGGTGTGGCTTGGTAAGCACCCGTTAGGCTATTAAAAATGATACGAATAGAGCCCGCCGTACCAACTTTCATGTTCGCTCCATCAAGGTCAGCAATACCATCACCATTGTCATCACCGAAATTGCGTGACCAATCGTCATAAACATCAAGTTTAAAGTCAGTATAACCATCAAAATAAACAACAATCGACCAGGTATAGTCATCGATCAAGGTCATTGGGATAGAGTTCCACCCCGTTGGTTGTCCACGGAAATAGACCTGAGGGTAACGCTGCAACAATGGCCGTTGCCCGATCGCATCGCCCGTGCTGAATAAACGATAATTTTTTCCGTAGTAGTTATCAATCTGGGTCTGTTGGCCCGAGCTATATTCCAAATAGAACTCGAAATGGCGGTAGTACTCAATATATTGTTCGCCCGTCCAAACACCACTGACACCGTTCGCGTCAGCAACGGTATGACTTAAAGTTAACTCTCTACGATAGCTATGCTCCCAGTCATCACCGGTATAAACCATGGTGACCTTATCCGCACTGCCTTGATGACGTGCCCGCGCTTTTACCGAAATCAACGAAGAATCACGATAAGCATCATCTAACGCTACCGCTTGATGCTTAAAATCAGTCTGAGTGGTGCCATCAAATTGATAGTTCTGCAGGCCATTATTATCCCAATAAGTTTGACCATTAACCTGATATTTAATAGCAAACTGGACACCAGAGACCGAGCCGGAGAGAGGCAAACGAAAGCTAAATGCTTCGTACCCATGACTGGTTGCCGCAACATAAAATGCAGGATGATCAAGCCACTGGCCATCTTCTGCCTGATAGTGCAACCAAACCTGTTTAGATGGACCGATATTCTTAACTTCAACGGCGCCTTCCAGCTCAGAATAGTCAAATCCGTTTTCATAGTAAGGTGTAAATTGAGCATGTTTCAGGCGAACCTCTTCAGCAGCCTCTGCAGCAAAAGCAGACAGAGACATCAGCAGGCAGCCGACAACGATTTTTAGTGACATAGCTTTTCCCAACATATCGCTTTCCTTGGAATATTTTGTATTTATGCCGCTACTTATGGCGCAGCGTGCATCGCAAAATATAGCAATGTGCGGAAGTAAGAATGGCGAGAATTCGGTCTAAGAACGAAATTAGCTCGCACTATGGTACTGATACCACAACCCTACAATAAAGCCGATCGGCTGTAACTCAGGACACTAGACAGCAATCTAATGAAATATAAGAGACAAACAAAATAGCTAAAAATCATAACGATAAAGTAAAAAAGGCGACTAAAAGCCAGCAGTAAAAAACAGGAAGAAAAGGCAAATTAAAATGTTATCGATACCAAAAAAATGCGCTATTAAAGACAGCCAACATTCAACCTGCCGACTTGGTTGGGCAGATAGCTAAACGGTTCATTTTCGTTGCGACAAAGTGGCATCGCACTGCATCACCAGGATGGTTCTCGGAGATGATTGCAGTGGCACGGGATAAAGCTACGAAATAGTACTTAACCTGCCCACGTGACACTCATCGACCTTTATCCAAAAAGATCGAGCAGGCAACAATCTCAACTAACGAACTGTTACCACCATCAACATATTGACCTTTTTTTATACAAATTAGGGTTAGGTTTTATTAGCCTCAGGATAAATAAGGTTAAATAGGTGGCTAACGATGACACTGAAACAAGACCCGCGTTGCTATAGCAACGTCTGTGTGAATGGACTGTGGTACCACTACGATCACTGCAGCACCCGCGCTTATGTTTTAAGAGGCGGCGCGACACCGGAAGTCACGTTGGCAAAAGAACCGAGAACGGAACAAGAGTTGGTCGAAATGCTGCAAAGTATCACCCCTCCAGCCTAACCAATCGGGATATAAAGCCTTCTTCATCGTCAAGCTACGGGATGAAGAGGGTTACGCAAAGAAACATCTATCAGTTTCCTGCTAGCTTAACTACTCGCTCGTTCATTCCACGCTTGACGATTGCTTGTCATCAGGAATATGAACAATACAGCGCCACGACCAACGGTGGCCATTCGCACATAGAAAAACGCCCTCCCTCAGCCTGACTATCTTGCGGTATTAAGCCACCTCGTCACTCTATGCAGACTCACCACTTCATCATCGGTATGGGGTTAAATGGATTTTTCTTAAAGTGCTGCCAAGCCAGTTGGCGCAAGCGTTGATGAAAGCCGGCATTAGGAAATACCGCCTTAACCTGTTCAATAAAGGGTTTAGGAATGCCTTTGCCGATCTTACCAAACGACACATCCACCAAGTCGGCTTGTCTGAAGATTTCAACCAGCGGAAAACGCGGGTCCGTGTACGGGCGCAGTTTATGATGCATATCGATCATCAATAGTATTTCCTGCTCCCAGTCGACACGCCCTCGTTTTTCCAGGTAATTCTTGGCTAAAGCCATTGAAGGCGGCAAATAGTCGACGGAACCTTCCGGCCATATACCTAAATCATGAAAGCAGGCGGCAATAATCAATTTCTCTCGATCATCACCACGGCACTCATGCAACGCAAAACAGAAGTGCAGCATGCGGTACACATGATTCTTGTAGCCTTGATAATCAGCCATCAAGGCTGTTTGCCAAGAACCAAGTATCTCTTCAATCAGCGGGATCTCAGTTTCTATTTCTGGCTGTTTCATTGTCCGCTCCGCGCCTTACCATCAGTATGACCCGCTTGTTGCGCCTCTAACAAATCATCATATCCAGCTGGGGGTGGCGTCCATCCCCTTTCTTCATGGGAATGTGTATCACTGCGATCTTTCTTCATCGCCTGTACCAGGGCACCATCTAACTTAATAAAGAGTTCTTTGTAACTGGCACTGATCCCCTTCTCATGCTTGGTACTTATCCAGTCCGCACGTAACTCAGGATGGCTTTCCAACTCTACCTGGTTGAAGGCCTGCTTAAGATTTTCAGCCTGAAATGGGTGATACCCGAGCGCCTTCAACGCTTCTCCCCCCATATAAAGTGCCGAATGATAGGTCTCTTTCACAACAATATCCGCGCCGGCATGCTCAAGTTGATACTCATCACCACGGTCAAATGCACGGGCCAGCACCGTTAGATTCGGGTAATGTCGCTTCACTTCTTGCACTAGATGGATCGCGCGTTCTCTGTCGTCAATTGCCACCACCAGTAAGCTGGCCTCATCGATGCCCGCGGTATGTAACAGCTCCAACCGTGTCGCATCACCAAAGTAACTCTTAATACAGATTTGTCTTAGCAAATCAACACGCTGCGCCTCATGATCCAATACTGTGGTAGAGACACCATTGGCTAGTAGCAGGCGATTAACTATCTGACCGAAACGTCCAACGCCCGCGATAATCACCTGTCCCTTTTCGTCAATCACATCCTCTTCTTGCTGCTCATTATTCGCCTTTTCAAGTCGCGGCATCAGCACCTTTTCCAGCAAAATAAACAGCAACGGCGTTAGAAACATGGACAACGCGACCACCATGGCCAATAGCTCGACCATTTCCGGCGTCAGTACATTGACCTGCAACGAAAACGCCAGCAACACAAAACCAAATTCACCCGCTTGAGCCAAACTAAGCGTTAAGATCCAACGATCACTGCCGCGCACTTTAAAAACAATACTCAACAGATAAAGCACCAGCGCTTTGGCAAAAATCACCGCCACCGTCACACCGATAAGAAATCCGAGGTTATCCACTAAGACAGTGAAACTGATCCCTGCCCCAACAGTAATGAAGAATAGCCCCAGCAGCAGACCTTTAAACGGCTCGATATTGGATTCCAGCTCATGCCTAAACTCACTGTTTGCCAACACCACGCCGGCAAGAAAGGTACCGAGCGCTGGTGACAATCCCACCATACTCATTAATGCCGAGATCCCCACCACCAGCGCAAGCGCCGTGGCGGTAAACACCTCTCGCAAACCTGACTTAGCGACAAAGCGAAACAAAGGCGTACTTAAGAATTGGCCCACAATAATCACAATGCTGATCGCACCTATCACTGCTAAGCCATAAATCATGGGGGGTAAATCTGCCAATGAATCATCAGCATGGTGCTCACCTGCAGCGCCAGCCATCTCAGCACCGCCATGGACAAGATCAGCAACAACGTCAGGCTCGGGCATCGCCAAGAAGGGTAAAAATGCCAAAATGGGGATAACGGCAATATCTTGAAACAACAACACAGAAAAGGAACTACGCCCACCTTCGGTATGGGACCAGCCTTTCTCACCATGGCTTTGCAGTACAATCGCTGTCGACGACAGCGCAAATATCAAACCAATAGCGACGGCCATGCGCCAATCAACAGAGAACAACAAAGCCGTGCCTGAAATCAGCAATGCGGAGCCAGCCACCTGCATACCACCCAGCCCGATGAGCTTACTACGCATTTGCCACAGCATTTGCGGCTGCAGCTCTAGCCCCACCAAAAACAGCATGATAACCACACCAAATTCAGCAACGTGCTGTAGCGTTTCAGTTTCAGCCCCAACCAAACCAGTCAAAGGACCGATAACGACACCGGCCACCAAATAGCCCAACACCGAACCTAAACCAAAGCGTTTGGCCAGCGGCACCATAATGACGGCAGCCACCAGATAGACGAATGCTTGCCCTAAATACGCCGTCATATCGCCTCCGATATAAGTTCGTCTAACTGTTCAGTCAGACTGCTCATCTTGCAGCCTTTTTCGATGTCAAAACGCCCTTCGGTCATTGCCAGAAGTAACCTCTGCCATGCGTCGACATGTTGTTTTAGACGCTGTTCTGCAGCAGCTGTGCGTGAACCGAAAAGGGCAAAAGGTGGTAAATACCGCATACCACATACATCCGCCATCTGTTGCAGTGGCTGCAGTAGCTCATCCAAACGGAAATGGTTATACCCTTCTGCTTTGTATGCCTGCTCTGAGCCGCCCGCCGTCAACACATTCAAAAACCACTTGCCCTGCAACGCATCGCCGCCCTGCCCATAAGCGAATCCGTATTCCAATACCAAATCTTGCCATTCTTTTAAGAGCGCGGGCGTGGAGTACCAATACAAGGGAAACATAAAGATAACGATGTCATGGCTTAGCAGTCGCTTCTGCTCTCGATCGATGTTGATGTAGTAATCAGGGTACTCTCGGTATAGATCCACACAGGTCACACCATCGATTTTCTTAGCGGCCTTATAAAGCGGCAGGTTTACCTCTGAGCGATGCTGTGAAGGGTGAGCAAAAAGCAGCAATATCTTTCGTTTCATAACAGCCTGACTCTAGATTTTTCACACTGCAATTAATCATGGCAAAAGATGACTATTAAACAAGCAGTTAGTTTTGTTTGGCTCAACGCACCAAAGCGGCTTCAACAACGTTACATCAGCTCACAACAACACTTTGCTAGGCTTTGCCACTAACCACCTGTTCTTTTTTGACTAGCGCTGAAAGAAAACCAAGCAACAATCGGTCTCGTTGCCCGAGCTACATCTATCTTTTTTACAAGGACAATTTATCCATGTTGAAACAATTTGTCGGCGGACTGCTCGCTGCACTTATTCTCATTCCCACCGCCGTAATGGCAAAAATCGCCGATGACGCAGAATCGGTCAGCCCATTAATGAATGGTCAAACCGTGCCAGATGTTCAGGTGAAAGATCTGCAAGGTACTGCAATTTCTCTACTTGAACTAAGCAAGCAGAAACCTACTGTGATTATTTTCTACCGTGGTGGCTGGTGTCCGTTTTGTAATGCGCAGCTGAGTGGCCTGCAGGAGATAGAATCCAAGTTAGCAAAAATGGGTTATCAATTGCTGGCTATATCGCCAGACACCCCAGTGCAGTTAGCCGAAACCAGTAAAGACCGAGAGCTGGGCTACCAACTGTTGTCGGATCGTTCGTTGGCAGCGAGTCAAGGGTTTGGTCTGGCGTTCTATTTAGATGATAAAACGGCAGAACGTTACCGCGGTAAAATGGGGGCTGTTTTTGCGTCTGAGCAGGGTGATGATCGTATCGTACTGCCGGTACCCGCAGTTTATGTGGTCGATCAACAGGGCTTAGTTCAGTTTAATTATGTCCATCCGAACTACAAAGTCCGCATTCAGCCCGAGCTACTGTTAAAAGCTGCCGAACTGGCGTTACAGAAATAGTGCCCGATTTGACATAGAGATGCCCTTGGCCGCAGCGCTAGGGTATCCGTGAATCGACGATTAATCTTAGGTTTATCACCCCTCCAATTTCCTCCTCCAACATTACACACCTGCTACTCTTATAGTCATCACGCTCACTCTCCAGCCAAGGACGCGCTATGACACCCCATCAATTCCCCAGCCATGGCAAGCTTCAGTTATCGATATCAGAAGGTTTGTTGATCATTGAAGGTGAAGGCCCGGCCAATATGGAAATGATCATGGAGTACCAAGCGCGGGTGCAGAGCTACCGAGAACTACTGCGAGATAATCCCTGGGGCAGTTTGGTGTTGCTGAAAGGGATCCCGCTACTGCCTATCGAAGCCAAAAACGCAATGATTACCACCATTCGACATGCCACAACACTCAACCTAGTAGCAACGGCGGTGGTTATTGCAGATCCGCACTATGCCACGACAGTAGAGAGCTTTTGGACATCTATCTATGAAAATACCGAGCTACCCTACGCCTTCTTTACAAATATTGATGAAGCCAAGCAGTGGCTGCACCATATGATTTCGCAATCCCAGCGAAATGATATAAGCAGTTACTAAAGCCAATCAATTTTAGCTATACAACTTGTGACCCAGCCTCTGCTTGCGCAGGCATTTATGTCTATAGATTTAGTTACCCAAACTTTTTCAAAATCAGTCGGTAATAATACTCTTTCCCTCATTTCTTTAAGCAATAGCTAGAAATTAGCTACTGGCCATAAACCCCTCTACACTGGATAGATGCCGATTGGTTGAAACTTTTCAGGATGTTGCCAATGAAACATGGAAGTATACTAATCATATGTTTGTTACTCACACTGCTTAGCGGATGTAACTCAGACACTGCAAAAGTCGTCGTATCAAGTGTCATTGATGATGAGCCCGATGCGCAACTAGAGATTGACGACTACGAAAAGGAGCAGCTTGGGCGCGAAGCCGTGGATCCCGTCCCCACCCAACTCAGATACACAGGCCTGCGCACCGACGCACAGCTTACGCAAGATAATTTCTCCCATTTTGTATCCGCCTATGGACTACGTCCTCACCTATCTGGGGACACTTTTGAAAGCCTAAAGGCGATGCGATGCCGCAGCGGTTCTGGTTATGCAACCAACGATCTCGGTATTGAAGCCGTCCCCAGCCAGCTCGGCCCCATGATCACGCTTGGCACCTATAAAACCGTTGCCAAGGGCTGCAACATTGGCCAACCAACTTTTGATGGGGACCACTTCATCAATGTGACTTTTAATGGCCAATCGTCAATAGAGATCGAAGAAACAGATCCAGAAATGGGTCCCAAAAGCTTACGCTATCATTTTGACCGCTGGCGAGTGACCTATGCTGATGGCAGCTTTATCCAGTATGACGGCGTGGTGCAATTGATACGTAAGAGTGAACATCGCTGTGACCAAGTTCAGGTTTTCAATATTAGCGTCACTACAAACATGGAGGATGAAGGCGTTCTGCTCGAAGAGCTGGTCGTCGACACCGATTGCAAACCGGCAGACAATATCTCTTCGAAGCACCTCAAACACACAAAGATCACCGGCAATATCTATCACCATAAATTAGGTAAGGTAACGATCTCGTCCGATGATGCCATATTCAACATAGAATATGGCAACTCCAACACAGCCCCCGGCGGTTATAGAAGTGTGTCGGATAATGCGGGCCTCAACAGTTATGTCTTTTTTAGTGATATTCCGGGGGTTATTGATTATCAGTCGGATGGAACGATCTCACTCTCCACACCAACGACGGCAGTCACCCTAACCAATCGAATAGAACCTGATAAAGAGCCTGAATATCGCAGATCTACAACCCCCATAGACATCTTCCTCACGCCTGTTCAAGAAGAGCCTCAACTCATTGCAGAGGTACCATCCTGGTTTGTTTATTATGCTGATCCTTTAGATTTGAACGACACAGACAACGACGGCATGTGGAATAGCTGGGAATCTATCTATGGCTTAGATCCGGAAATAGATGACGCATCCATCGACACGGATGGTGAAGGGCTCACAAATCTTGAGGAGTTTCAGTTCTTCACTAACCCACAAGATCCCTCCACGGGAACGGGCAGCGCAAAACTTAAAGGTTTTAGCATCGAATATATTGGACCGACACCGACCCAACGTGAGTTTTTTGGTGACAGTCGCGAGTACTTTATACCCTATGGTTACTCGCAACCGTTTGTTTTCGAGATGTCCGCCGAGTTCACCACCACATTCGCTCAGTTAGTGCCCAACATTGACATGACGGTTCAATTTCCAGAAGGTCGTGATAGCTATGAGTTAGACACGGAACTCGACTGTGCCGTGGTCAGTGACGAGCTAGGCAACCGTATAGAATGCCCACTACTACCAACAAAATTTTCCGCATTCGCCCGCGCTCCAAAAAATAAACTGACCATAACGGGGGGCGAGGTTGCACATAGCAGCTGTGCAGTACTTAAGACGCAATCAACACGTCCCCTCGATCCGCCTTGGGATGCGAATGACTTTTGCTACGTTGCTCTTGGTAAACCATTACCACCAAACGTCGCTTCCAGCAGCCAAGCTTATATTCTTGATGATCTCTGGGTGGAAAACTTGTTCTATCCCATTCAACTTGAGCCCGTCACTTACGCTGAGGCCGATAGCTACACAGTGACGATCGAGATGGATGAAAACAAAGTAGCCGTTGCCCCACTCAGCTTTCGCGCAGGGTTAAATGGGGCTAAATGCAGCATCGAGGGGCCGCTAAAACTAACATGTCAGGGTAGCCTCACCGACATAAATGACGTCGCTATCAAGTACAAGGTGCCGGAGACTCAAGGCAGCGTGAAAGTACAAATGGAGATAACGTCACTGTTTTCTTCTGGCACCAGCATTGAGAGTAAAGTAGAGCGAACCCTGGCATTTGGCCAAAGTACTGACACTTTACAATCGCTGATTAATGATGCTATTTCGGCTTCAGCAACTGAACTTGTGTTGCCCGAAGGTATTTATATTGGCGCTCTGAATATTGCTGAGGAGATCAACCTCCGAGGAGATAACACGGCAGTTTGGTTGACTAAAACCAATTATCAGGGAAAACACAGCTCATATACCATTGAAAACCCACAATCTCTTCGCTTAGCCAATATCGAGCTCTATCTCAGAGACATGCCACTCACCCTAAACAGCGGCATAGTCGACAACAGTGACATTACTGTACTGGGAAAAGTGTCCAAAGAGGCTTTTCTCGCTGATGGTCTTTGCGATGGTTCGCTAGTCATAAGCTCAAATCACATCACGGTTGAACAAAGCCACATCATGTACGACGAAAGCACCGATGATACGGCGCTAATAAGGGTGGCTTCATCGGCTCAAAATAGTCATTGCACGAGAGAATTTAAGAATAACGTCGTTAGAGGGAAAGGGATGGGGCACACCCTGTTTTTTGACCAGAGCGTACATGGTTCAGAGATGCGCAATGACAGTTATAATAACGTGATAGCTAACAATACGCTGATTGATTTACCAAGTTTGTTAAAGCTAGATAACCCTGATAACACCTCCTCCTTAGTCGCCAATAATTTGCAACTACTCAATCACTTACAAGATGCTGCAGAATTGATAGAGTTAAATGTCAATCAAGTTATCGGCTCTCCCGCGGCATTCATTGACCTACGCGGGAATATGTTGATGTTCTCAGCCCCGTTCCAAGCAGAAGCAAACTATGTTGTGCCGCCTGAGATCCCTTTTCCTGACCTAATAGTGCCGTCACCTGATTCAGCCACCGTTGATCTAGGCATTGACTTAACAGAGTGGTTGCATACTGATGTAGAGGGAAATCCAAGACCTAGTGGAGAATTTTTCGACATTGGAGCTTACGAGTATCAGCAATAGATAATGACCGTCGACATCTTCCTGCTAAAAAAAAGCCATCAACTACCCATGGGGGCACCAAATCGAGGTGTCCTCTCTTTGTTTACTCTGCCAAAACCGGATACAAGCCAATACAACGAATCTAGGTTAGGATGGTTGCAACGCTAACGTGCTGGAATTGGACAGCACAGAATTTGGGTGAGTCTTATCAGTAACGCAGCCGTGATTAACAGCCAAGAAAAGTCTGTCGGAAAGGTCTTTTATATTCTTGCCGGACTCATGTTCACAGTGTGCCTGTTATCAGCTATTTCAATCATACGAAACGAAATATCACTCAAACCGCTGTTTTTTATCACACCATTTTTGGCGATGACCGGCCTGTTTTTCTTAATCGGAAAGTTCCAAAACCGAAAATTTATGATGCTCGGCATCACGCCACTCACGCTTCACGTCGAGCGCAGTTCAGAGTCGACTCTTTTAAGCGGAACAATATCAATCAACCAACCCGACTTTCAGCGAATAACCACATTAAAATTATCCTCTATATGCACATCCCACAGTCAAACCTCGGGCAATAGTGCTGCAGAGCTTTGGTCTACCACCACAACCGTTGAGATTGAGTTACAGGCAGGAAAATCTCTGCTTCATTTTCGTTTTGATGTACCTAAAGATGAAATCATCAGAACCAACAATCCTCTGAGCAACAATAGCTTTCATTGGGAAATTGGCTTTCAGTATGTCTATCGAATGGAAAATATCACCCGAACCTGGAAGATCCCGGTGAAAGTGCTGCTTGCATCGTAAGCAAATAAAAACACTCATTAATATAGATGTCACACGGGCTATCTAGCTTAACCAAAACGCCGAAGACAGAACAAACATATATAAGGAACACTACTTTGCCGATTAGTCAGAACCAGATGCATACGGTATTAACAGAGCTCGGCTGCCGTACCAATTTTAGTATCAAAAAAATCACTGAATATATGCTGCCAGATTCAAAAGAAGCGTTTTATATGTTTGTCGAAAATGACGCTGCACAACTGATTATTCGTCCAGCCTACGAGCTATTCCTAAGTGACTTGAACAGCATTGATGGCGTTAAGTCCAAAGCGGGCTATTGTCATTACTCTGAAATGACGCGATTTCCAACCCGAGTTCACAAATCCGCCAACCCTATCCATTATGGTATTGCGTTCACCTTTAAAGATGAAAACGCGGCAAAGTGCTGCGTAGAAAAATTAATAGCGATCACCCAAGGACACGGCTAACTTCCCATATCTGGAGGATAACGAAATGCTCTACCCAATGTTTGCCATGGTGATGTTAACCATGCTGGTGCTTGTCTACATGGCAGTGATCCGCGTACGCTCGGTAGCCAATAAGCAAGTCGATGCCAAATATTTCCGCCTGATGGAGGGTGACGGACTGCCCCGCCATGTGGCTCAGGCTGGACGCCATGTCGCTAACCTGTTCGAAACACCCGTGTTATTTTATGCGGCAGGCATTTTAACCATTGTCATGAATCTTTCTGGCACACTCACCATCGCCTTAGGCTGGGCTTATGTGGGGTGCCGCCTCGTCCACGCCGCGATCCACCTCACTTACAATCACCCCCTGCACCGCATGCTGGCTTTTGTTCTTAGTTTGTTATGCATCATGGGGCTATGGCTGATTTTGATTATTAAATAGCAGCCAAAAGAGTGGCGCATCTCTTTACGAAATTTAGCCTTTTCAAATAAAGAAGTATGGTTAAATGGTGCTACGCAACACATTATCTTTTCAGTAGATACGGGCGAATGTAATGAGAGCTTGTTTAACGATCCTCGCAGTATTAGCAATCAACTTATTAATACCAACATGCCATGCTCAGGACGAAACGGCCGTGCCCATCACCATCGTCATTCATGGTGGCGCCGGTACCATAGAGAAGGCCAAATTCACGCCGCAGCAAGAGCAAGCTTATCGTGCCACACTGAAACAAGCGGTAGAGGCCGGCTATGCCGTACTGAAGAGAGGCGGAAAGAGTCTCGATGCCGTCACCACGGCTATTAACGTACTTGAAAGCTCTCCCTATTTTAACGCCGGTGTCGGTGCGGTTTATACCGCCGAAGAAACCCATGAGCTGGATGCTTCAATTATGGATGGCAGCAACCGTCAAGCCGGTGCCGTTGCTGGCGTCAAACATGTCGAACACCCGATCGATCTGGCCAAACTGGTTATGGAACGCTCACCCCATGTCATGCTCAGTGGTGAAGGAGCTGAAGCGTTTGCTAAAGCCTGCGGCGTAACTATGGTCGACAACGCCATGTTCAACACCGAGCATAGATATGAAGCACTCCTGAAAACCAAAAAGAAGCTACGTGATGCAATGGAGAAAACACCCGACTATCAAGCCGCACACGACTTACTCGACCCTAAATTCAAAATGGGTACGGTCGGCGCCGTCGCCTTAGATAGCTTGGGCAATCTGGCAGCAGGTACTTCCACGGGCGGCATGACTAACAAACAGTTTGGCCGCGTCGGTGACTCGCCGATCATTGGCGCAGGCACCTTTGCTGACAACGCCTCCTGTGCGGTTTCTGCCACCGGTCATGGCGAATACTTCATCCGTTATGCCGTGGCTTCTGATATCTGCGCCCGCGTGGCCTACCAAGATAAAACCATTGAACAAGCAGGCTATGAGGTGATCCACCAAGTGCTTCCCGAAGCGGGTGGGACGGGTGGTGTCATCATCCTGGATAGCCAAGGCAACATCAGCATGCCATTCAACACCGCGGGTATGTACCGTGCTTATAAAAACAGCTCGGAAAACACCTATGTAGCTATTTTTAAAGACGAGTAACTATCTCTAACACCTCGATTTTTATAGCTTATTCGTGGTAACAATGCGCATGGGGAAACTGGAGGCCTGCTTTAAAAAAGGCTTCCACTAAAGCAGAATTACTGACCCGGTCCACTTTCCGGTGGTGGACCACCAACACCGCCGTTTGGCCCCGATTGCGCATCATCTGCAAACAGCGCTGGGGATACCTCCTCAGGGGGCGGTGATGATGGATTAATTTCATCGACGGGCACCTCTGGTGGCACTGGCATAGCCGCTTCAGCATCTTCAAGTCCTGGCGGCATAGGGTCTAAAATTGCTTCTTCAGGAGTAACTTCAGGACGAGATAAGTTGTCAGCATGCTTTAACACTTTTTTGTCGGCAGGCTTGCCTACATTAAGAGTCAATTGGCTGACTACACCGATCACGATTAACGTGATAATGCTTCCACCAATCACCCATTTTATATTTGCCATTAATAACTACCTAGTTAATGAATAGGTTGATTTTGAACCATGAGTTTTAGATTAAGACGTCTGAACAGTAAAATAAGCGCAGCTTCATTGAGGGACGACCTTGATAAAGCTGCGCTTCTGAACGAACTTACTTAACGATACTCAAAGTGTAACTACCACCACCTTGCGTGCTATAAACGCGATAGTAGTAATAACCTGAACCGGCTTGATAACTGATGGATTCGCTAGAATCTCCGCTATTAGAAACACGGATCCGAACCCAGTTACGACCATTCCACTTATACAGGTATAAATCAAAGTTAGCGTTTTCAGGCCCTTCCAGTGTCGCCGTTAACGTACCACCGTTGTATTGGAAGTAGTTCCCGTTTGGCTCAACAACACTGCCGCCAGAACTAGAGATAACCCCCTGATAAACATCACCTCCTCCCGTTAACTGAATCGTGGCGTAGGCAGACGCTTTACCTCTATCTCCGCATTCATTGATAGCAATAATACGCGCGTAGGCTGTTCGCTCACTGACGCCTGTAACGGTGAAAGTGGTTTCAGTGGTGGTTTGGTAGTTCAGCCATTCACTTCCACTCCAGGTTTGCACCTGGTAAGAAGCTGCACCATTCACTGAGCCCCATGAAAGGGTATATGCCGCACCACCAACATCGGTGACAGTGGGTCGATTTGTGGCAGGCAGTTCATCACAGGGTTCAGCAACAAGATTGATCGTCACATAACCAGATGCATCACTAAGCGAGCCACAATTGCTTGCCGCAATAACACGGAGATAAACGACGGCATCCGTCTCATCGTTTACCGTCAATTGAGTCTCTGTGACGCTCCTAAAATCTTGCCACTGCTTGGCTGTATCGTTCCAACGCTGCACTTGATACAACGCTGCGCCATTAACGGCGTTCCAAGAAATGGTATAGGAGTTTGCGCCCACATTACTTGCAACCGGTGTTGATGGCTTCACTGGTGCGGTACATGGTTCACCGCTCAAATCGACTTCAACATAGGCTGAAGCTGTCCCTCGTTCAGCACAGCTATTCACACCAATAACACGTGCATATGACATCGCCTGCTCATCAGAAATAGTCGCTGTCATTAGTTCGGTTACTGAGTAGTCTTGCCACTCATCGCCTTCCTTCCAGGTTTGAACTTGATAGGTTTCGGCGTTAGCAGCGGCGCTCCAACTGATTGTGTATGTATTCGTATCGATGACATCAGCAGTTGGCTGATTCGGCGTGGCAGGTATTTGGCACTGACTTCCACCATCGGAATCAATAGCAAAGTCATTCGCGCTGACCGCAAAAAACACGTTATCACTACAGCTTACTTTGACACGAGCAGCTGACACTTTCTGGTTGGGAAATACCACTGATGCGCTGCCACTATTCGCAACGCCCGAAGCCAACGTTTGACTGAACGTTGCACCACCATTGGTAGACAAGGCGATATCAACACTTGCACAACTGATAGGTGCGCCCGACGTACCCGCCGTATTCCAGGTAATATCACGAGTACCCGCAGCCACGCTCTCTCCGCCGTTGGGATAGGTCATGGCAAAGGCTGCACCGGTATTTTTAACCGTCACCTTCGTTGTGTCATAATGTGTGCCCCCTTTGCCATCTCGCACGATCAAACGGAATGTCATATCGCGATTGGTTGTAGGGTAAGACTCCCCAAGTACCGTTGAACCGTCCAACACATCCTGCATTCTCGGGAAGGTTCTTGATGGTTCATTCGTTGGTTTCCAGGCCCGGAAGATCGTCCGCTGACCATCATCACGAATATCACTGGCATCATCTTCACGCGGCCCCAGATCAAATTGTTGCCACTCATAAGTGAGCGTGTCACTCTCGCCATCAGACGCCGAGCCAGTCAAGGTAAACGGTGTATTCGCAGGAATAGTGTAGTTGGTGCCTGCGTTGACTAAAGGCACAGAATTACCTGTCGATGAGTTCTGTGAGCAATTGCCGCCACTGGCAATGTAGCTACGGATTTGATCCAGTGAACGAGAATGGAAAAACGGATCTGAATTGTTTTGTGTATTAATGCCGCTACAGATACCGGCATAGCCCATGATCGTACTACCACTGCCCGGCTCATAAGCGCTGCCACTCGCACGGTTACCGTTACATGACCCCCTGTAACCATTAAACGTATGGTCGCCACCAAACTGGTGACCAATTTCGTGAGCAACGTAATCTACGTGAAAAGAGTCATTAACCGGATACCCACTGCCTGTGGTTCCGCCCGCTTTATAACTAGAACACACCGCTCCCAAATAGGCTAACCCACCACTACCCGTTGTCACAACGTGGCCGATATCATAGGCGTTAGATCCAATACGACTATTGATAGCACTGGCGTTACGATCAATATCGCCGCCATCATTACTAAATGGATCGGTGCTGGGGTTTGTGAAAATAAGCTGGTCATTCTCAGGGACCAGTGTCAAGTGAATACCGAGTTCAGACATATAGATACCATCCACCCGGTTGATCATGGTGACGACAGCAGCTAAGCCGCTTTCAACAGTACCCCCATGAAACTGCGTGTACTCGCCGTTAGCCGATACAGCAATACGATATGTTCGTTTTAATACTGCATCTCCCGCCGCGGCAGCTACCACGATTTGCTCTGCACGTTCAGCAAGAGGGATCAAACGTGGTGCATGACGATCTTGTTTCACCTGCTCAGACAGAGGTAACGCATCCGTGCGTCGATAAGAAATATATTCACGTTTATTACTACGATATTCAGGATCAATAAATAACACATCACCGTCACGTACTAGCATGCCGTGAAAACCGGAAGGTGTGATTTCAAAACGCGCCCAATTATCAGGTTCACCAGACTCAACGCCGGTAAAAGTCCGCATATTAGGAAACTTTTTGCGGAGTGACTCAGGTAAAACATCTGAAGGAGTCAAAATAAAGTCTGAGAAGGTGCCATCTGGTAAAGGCAATGTAATGACAGTGTCGCCATCAACGTTTAACAGTAAATCACTCAATGCATCAATATCGACAGCATAACGACTACCGTCACTTGAGCGGCTAGCCAACTCAGTCATTTCAACTTTTACTCGCTTTGCCTTAGTGATAGGTTGCCAATCACTAAACTGACTTGCGTGTGCGAGTGAGGAGGATAGGCCAAACGCCAACAGCATCCCCGCATAAAGTTTTTTCATAAATAGACCCTACATTTAATTAGAAATTATTTATCTGGCAATATAAATAAGAAAACTAATTTAGAATAAGTATTAATATATTTAAACGAATCCAGAGAAACATAATTCTTTCTTATTAAAAACATTCGGTCAACATAAAGCTAACAGAACAAAAACAACAAGTTACCCTAATACAGGGAGTGCTTTAAATAGGATAAATTAAATAACAAGAATAAGATTTAGGGTGAGAGTGAGAAATAAAAACCTAAACAAGTAAAATTAAATATAAATGCTTAACTCTAAACTTTTCCAAAAGAAATAACGCCAAAAGTATTTGGCGTTATTTATAATAAACATAATCTCTGTATCTACTAATCTAGAGTCAAGTTGGCGTTATACTGCTTCAGCATAAGACTCTCGCAGTTGCTCTGCTGCCTGCACCATATTTTTAAGTGCTGGCTTCACCTCTTCCCAGCGCCGAGTTTTAAGACCACAATCAGGATTTACCCACAACCGTTCAGCTGGGATCCGCTCTGCCGCTAGCTGCATCAACTCAACCATCTGTTCGGCACTCGGTACATTTGGCGAATGAATGTCGTAGACACCGGGACCGATCTGGTTGGGATAACTGAACTGATCAAAGGCATCCAGTAACACCATATCGGAACGCGATGTTTCAATGGTGATGACATCGGCGTCCATCGCCGCGATCGACGGCATGATGTCATTGAAGTCCGAGTAGCACATATGGGTATGGATCTGCGTACTGTCGGCCACGCCGTTCGCAGCCAAACGGAAGCTACCGACAGCCCAATCTAAATAGTGCTGCCACTCACTGCGCCGCAGCGGTAAGCCCTCTCGCAATGCCGCTTCATCGATCTGAATAATGTTCACACCGGCAGCTTCCAGCGCTTGCACCTCATCACGAATAGCCAATGCCAGCTGACGACAGGTTTGTTCACGAGATTGATCATCCCTAACGAATGACCAGTTAAGCATAGTGACGGGACCTGTAAGCATGCCTTTCATTGGCTTGTTCGTTAGTGAACGGGCGTAGCTTGTCCAATCAACAGTCAGTGCTTGAGTACGGGCAATGTCACCGTAAATAATGGGCGGTTTTACACAACGGGAACCGTAAGACTGAACCCAGCCATATTTCGAAAAGCCATAGCCAGAAAGCTGCTCACCGAAGTACTCCACCATGTCATTTCGTTCAGGCTCTCCGTGCACAAACACATCCAACCCCAACGCTTCTTGTTCAGCCACACAAGCGGCTATCTCTTGTTGTACCTTGGTTTTGTAGTCTTGCTCTGTCAGATCACCCGCTTTGAACTGGCGGCGAATAGCGCGGATCTCCGCGGTTTGCGGAAAAGAGCCGATGGTGGTCGTAGGGAATAACGGTAGATCCAACGCTTTTTTCTGCTGTGCCGCACGGGCAGTGTAGCCAGAATAGCGCTCCGCATCAGACTCATTAACCCCCTGCAGGCGTCGCTGCACCGCGTCACAGTGAACTAAATCAGACTGGCGGCGACTGTCGATAGCCAGCTGATTTTCCTTCAACTGACGTGCCACTTTGTCTTCGCCGTCACTTAACGCAACAGCAAGTAAATTCAACTCCTCCAGCTTTTGTTGCGCAAATGCCAACCACGAGCGCAAAGTAGGATCCATCGCCGCTTCGGTACTCAGATCAACCGGAACATGCAATAGCGAACAGGAGGGTGCTAACCACAAACGCCCTTTTAATTGCTGATAAATAGGTTGTAGCCAGTTCAACGTCTGCTTCAAATCGGTCTTCCAGACATTGCGGCCGTTAATCACCCCCACCGATAAAACTTGATCGTTGGTTAGGCGTTGCACCAACCCATCGACTTCATCACCACAAGCCAAGCCATCGACATGCAGCCCTGCAACGGGCAGCGATACCGCCAGTGCCAAATTGTCTTTAAGTGCACCAAAGTAAGTAGCCAGCAACACGTTCGCTGGAGAAGCCGCCAAAGCAGCATAACTTTGCTGCAACGCCTGCTGCCAATCGAGATCAAGCTCGGTCACCAGGATCGGTTCATCTATCTGAACCCAACTCACCCCTGCTTCAAACAACAAATTCAGCAGGGCCAGATATTGCGGCAGCAATTTACTCAGCAATGACAACTTATCGGTATCGTCTTTAACTTTACTCAGCCAAAGATAGGTAACTGGGCCGATAATTACCGGCTTGGCACGATAACCAGCGGCCTGCGCTTCCTTAACCTGTTGCAACAAGCGTTCAGGATCCAACGAAAACGCAGTATCACCATCAATTTCGGGCACAATATAGTGATAATTGGTATCAAACCATTTGGTCATCTCGCCTGCTCGAACGCAGCTACAATCGCTGTCACCTGCCGTTCTGCCGCGTGCAATACGAAAATACTTATCCAGCACAGAGCCTTGGCTTTGCTGCACCCGCGCAGGCAGATGACCAAGCATCACACTCATGTCCAATACCTGATCATAGAACGAGAAATCCCCCACAGGCACAAAGCTCAACTTACTCTGATGCTGCCAGTGTCGGATCCGCAGTTGGCGGCCAGTATCCGTTAAATCCTTCGCAGAACTCTCACCGCGCCAAAAAGATTCAAGTGCGAATTTGAGCTCGCGATGGCTGCCGATACGAGGAAAGCCGAGGTTATGAGTGGTGATCATTAGTTGTCTCCAGCAATATTCATTTGATAGACGTATGCTAGAGCCTTGCAATGGTGAGGAATATTGATAATTTATTATCAATAGATGAATTTAATTCATAAAAAGGATCGCAACCATGCTTGACCGGCATCACCTGAACATCCTCCGCGCGATCGATCAGCATGGCACCCTCACAGAGGCAGCCATACAGCTATGCCTGACACAATCAGCCCTGACTCACGCGATCAAAAAACTGGAACAAAAAACCGGTGTCACGCTGTGGCAAAAGCACGGGCGACGCTTACAGTTAACCGAAGCGGGAAGTTATCTGTTGTCACTCGCCAATCGCTTGCTACCGCAGTTCGAGCACGCTGAACGCACACTGCAGCAGTTTGCCGACGGTCAACGTGGCAGCCTGCGCATCGGGATGGAGTGCCACCCCTGCTATCGCTGGCTACTTAAAGTCGTGTCGCCTTACATGCAGCGTTGGCCTGATGTCGATCTGGATGTACGCCAGGAATTTCAGTTCGGCGGTATCAGCGCACTTTTCTCTCATGATATCGATCTGCTTATTACCCCCGATCCGATCCAGCGAGAGGGCGTCTTATTTAGCCCTGTATTTGAATATGAGCAGGTCTTAGTGGTGCATAAGGACAATCCATTAAGTAGTGTTACGCAGCTTACGCCAGAGATGCTAAGCGACCAGACGCTAATTACTTACCCGGTAGCAAAAGAGCGTTTAGATATCTTCAGCCAGTTTCTCCAACCCGCGCAAGTGATGCCGAAGCAACATAAGACCGTCGAAACCGCCGACATCATGTTGCAGATGGTGGCTGCGGGGCGAGCAGTGTCTGCCCTGCCCGCGTGGTTATTTGAAGAAACCGCACAAGGCCTGCCTATCGAAGCAATCAGCATTGGTCAACAAGGGATCCATAAACAAATAGCCGTGGGCATAAGACAAAGCGATGCCGATCTCACCCACCTGAAGAGCTTCGTTGAACTGGCCCGTCAAACCAAACGATAAAGCATCAGCCTATTGCGACAGATCAAACTAACCGATGAGTTACCTTGACGGACACCCAAAACAAGGCAATGATAATCATTATCATTCGTATCTTGCTGTTTTTTAGATCGTTCGTTCGCGTAAATCCGACACATAGGGGCTCATTATGTATCTCTCTCAACCTGCTCAACCCTCTCTTCCAGCGGCAGTGCTTCAAGGTGAAGATAAAGATGCACAAGCTGCATTAGAAAACTGGCTTGCAACGCAACCGCTCCATCCGGGTGAGACCTCTGAACTTATGTGGTTTATTCATCTGGAGCGAATCAGTCAACTGATGCACGTGCTTACTGATGAGCAACTAGAGCACGAGCGCAGAGCTATCTGCCTACACTACGCATTCAAGCCACTGCTCGCACTGCGTGAACAAGCCAACAGCGAGATCCAAAAAAGCTACGTCAATGAACTGATGATGAACCTGATGGCGAAAGGTCGTTATTTGCATCGGCAGTGTTAGTTCTGCGCCCAGTTTCGAATTGTACTGTAGAAAACACAGCGACTAGATACAAAAAAAGCCGATCACGGATCGGCTTAATCTGGATGTAAATGACGGATTAATGATATTTACGTGTACCGATCAAACCAACCATGGTGAACATCGCCAGTAGCAAAGACGGGGTCGCAGGCACAACAACAGACGGAACCTCATCAACAAAGCGAAAACCACCCTCTTCTGGTGGGGCTACCCACATATCCCCTGTTACTCCGTTACTATAATAGGAGTCTTGATAGACGGGAAAAGCATCCAGTCTACTACCATTGGCAATGGCGGCCGCCCATACTTCCTCATCACCAATCCCAACCCCCCAATAACAAGGTAATGAATCGTCCTCAAAACAAGGTATAGCATCATAAACACCCCATATTTCATATTGATTCCGACTCCAATGAACGCGATTTTCTGGGTTAGAAAGGGACACAAAGCTGATATCAAAATCTATGAACATCCACGCATAATACGCGCCTCCAACCAAACTCGAGCCACCAACACCACGGCTACGATCATAAACAAAAATATCACTTCCCATCTGTAACACGCCGGCTACCATCTGGGTCATCTCTATATCGTAATAAATACTACCGGTAATGGATCGGTTAGGCAGCGGATCGTGAAACTCGTCCACTCGATATTCAGTACCCCGAATGTCGAACTCGATCAATCTCGCCAAGCTTGCACTGGAGAAGAGCAGGCTGCTAAACAACACTAAAATAAACAAATAGCCCTTTTTCATACATCCTCCTTGAGACAAATTAACCACAACATAAGTAAGGTTAGTTGACACCTCTGCCCCAAGAACTCTGCTTTATCGCCTAAAATTAGAACAGTTAAGCTCACCGGTAATTCAAAATAACGACTTTATGAAATAGACACAAAAAAGCCGGTCAATGACCGGCTTCTAGATTGGCTTTGTTCAATAACGCTTAGGCGTTACAGCAAACCGCGACGCTCTAACAGCGCTGCTGTTTTAGGGGCTTCACCGCGGAACGCTTTGTAAGTTTCCATAGGATCGATGCTATTACCGACCGACAACACATGTTTGCGGAATTTATCACCACTGGCGCGGTTTAAACCACCGCTGCGCTGGGTATACGCAAACGCGTCAGCTGCCAGGATCTCACTCCACATATAGGCGTAATAGCTAGCGGAATAGCCGCCAGGGAACGCATGGGAGAAGTAACCTGAACGATAGCGTGGCAATACATAATCCAGCTTAACGCCATTCTTTGCCAACGCGTCCGCTTCAAACGCGGCGACATCTTCCACCTTGCTGTCAACGGCTAATGAATGCCACTCCATATCCAGCAAGGCCGCGGCCATGTACTCCATGGTGTCGTAACCCTGATTAAAGCTGCGTGACGCTAGCACTTTATCCAACAAGGCTTTTGGCATCGGCTCACCAGTTTTATAGTGACGGGCATAGTTCGCCAGTACCTCTGGATTTGCTGCCCAATCTTCCTGATAGGTGGATGGGAACTCAACAAAGTCACGGCTCACTGAGGTGCCAGACAAGCTTGGGTATTTCACATCAGAGAACATACCGTGCAAGCCATGGCCCAGTTCATGGAACATGGTGGTGGCATGATCATAACTCACCAACGTCGGCTGCCCCGCGGCCGCTTTATCAATGTTCATCACGTTAACAATGACCGGCTTTGCTTCGAGCAAACCGCTTTGTTTCACAAAGGCGCTCATCCAGGCACCGCCACGCTTACCTTCACGGGCAAAATAGTCACCGTAGAAGATAGCTAGGCTGCTACCGTCGGCATCAAAGACTTCATAGGCCAGCACATCTTCATGGTAAACAGGCAGATCTGGACGTGGCTTAAACGTCACCCCAAACAGCTTGTTCATGGTGAAGAACACGCCCTGTTCCAGTACGCTCTTAAATTCGAAGTAAGCTTTCACCTCTGATTCATCCAGCGCAAAACGCTCGGCACGCACCTGATTGGCGTAATACGCCCAATCCCACGGCTGCAGCTTAAATGTTTCGCCTTTAGCAACGATCATTTGTTGGATCGCTTCAGCTTCACGCTCAACATTGGCAGCAACTTTTGGCACCATCGAGCTGAACATGTCACGTACCGCCTGTGGCGTTTTAGCCATGGCAGGCGCTAAACGGTAATCCGCCCAGGTGTCAAAACCGAGCAATTTAGCCTTTTCAGCACGTAATGCGGTTAACTGCTGTACCAATGGATAAGTGGCATTCTCACCCGCGATACCGCGATTAACAGACGCCTGCCATACTCGGTCACGCAACGCACGATTATCCATATTGGTCAGGATCGGCTGGCGTGTCGTATTGGTAATGTAAATCAGGTACTTGCCGTCTAAACCTTTCTCATCAGCCGCCGCTTTGAGCATGGCGATTTGGCCTTCGCTCAACCCCGCCAGCTCGTCCACACTATCAACAACCACAGCGGTTTCATCACGCTGTGCCATCAGCATTTGGCGGAAGTTGTTAGTCAGGGTCGCTTCCTGTTCGTTCAGATCACGGATCTGCTGCTGTTGCGCATCGTTAAGCTGCGCCCCAGCCATCACGAAATCACGGTGATAAACTTCTAACAGACGTAACGATTCTGCATCTAAACCGAGGCTTTCTCGCTGTTGATACAGTGCGTCGACGCGCTTAAACAGCGCCTTATTGAGATAGATATCATCGCGATGGGCAGCCATCTTAGGCGCTAACTCACCTTGTATGGCACGAATGGTTTCGTTGCTGCTGGAGCCTGCCAAGTTATAAAACACTAGAGAAGCGCGATTGAGCAACGCACCGGTTTTTTCTAGTGCCACCAAGGTATTATCAAATGTGGCAGGCTCAGGGTTATTGGCTATGGCATCAACTTCTTGCAATTGCTCTGCCATACCTGCCACTAACGCTGGCTTAAAATGCTCGTTTTTTATCTGATCAAATTGTGGCGCTTGGTACTGCAGTGGGCTGATCGACATCAGCGGGTTAGATTCCACCACTCCGGCAACCTGTTCGGCTACTTCGACCGGCATATCTACACTTTGCGGCTGTTTCGGTTCTGACACGTCTGAGCATCCTGCTGCCACAGCAACGGCTGCAGCAAGGGTTAATAGTTTGGTTCTCACTGGAATATAGTCCTCTTAAAGGGTGTTGTATCCACCTCTATTGGCTAGCTATGCCTGTGTCTCTGCTGGACCTTAAGCACAGCGAATACAACTTGGTACCGCCATTCATGACTGAAAAATACAGGAGTGAAGGTGCGGCTTAACTTGTTGAGCATATCCCCGCGCCTTAGTTTCAAACCTGAACTCAGATCAAATGGAAGGCTAATAACATTAAGCGGCCTACTATAGACAACGCTACGCTTATTGAAAATCCCTTGTTTCCAGATACAGTTCTGCTTGCCAACGCCACCCCGGCAATCCGTTCTCGGCATCGCTGCGAGTCAATTTACCGCCTTTAGATAAACGATATAACGGCGCACTAGCGGCCTCATCGTCTTCACGTTGCACTTCCATAGGCGGCTCAGGCCGCAAAAGAGGGGCGCGACGACTGACCCAGATAATTTGATCAAAGCTTGGTCGTTGTCCGATACGGTGTACCAACAGGGCATGATCTCTATTTAACTCTACTTGGTAAAAGGACCCATTTTCTCCATCCTGTAACGCTGTCATCAGCAACCGACTTGCGACCTTAACTGTGACCTGTTTTTTAAACGGCTGGCCGCCGCGCTCAAAATGCCCAAGATATAGCGTGGCTTGAAATTGCAACAGCTCTCCTGCCTGTAGTTGGTTTAGCGAGAACGCCTCTGGAGCGAGAGTGACCAGTTGCTGACTATTCAGTGCATTAATAAAATCGGGCGGCAAACTCTCGATATCCACTGCCATAATGATCTGATGTGCGTGTTTGCTACCATGCAGCGGCAGATGAGAAGCATAAAAAACATCTGCCACTTTAACCAACACCATGCCGTGAATGCCTACCGAATGATCATGGCCAGCAGTCACAGATGCATGATTTACGCTACCCGCCATCGCAGAGCCACCCGCCAACAACCAGCAGATAAAAGCAACACAGCTCCCCGCCACTGCCGCGCGGCACAATTTACGCTTTCCCATCAGATATCCCCTCACCAATTCAAACACCCACACTAATAACCATGGCGAGATTAAGCTAAAATCGAGTCCAAATCGTTTCCAATAAAGAGTTTTTAACAACGATATGGAAATAGCAGATTTAGAGAAGTTTTTACTCATCGCCCAAACGAACAGTCTGCAGAAGGCCGCAATTACGCTTGATGTCACCCCGAGTGCTCTATCTAAAGCATTAAAGCGCTTGGAAGCATCACTACAGGTATCACTATTTGACCGCGTAGGAAAAAGCCTGCGGTTAAATCAACATGGTGAACAACTTCAACCCAAAGCCCGAGAGTTAGTTGAACTGGCACACCAAACCAAACGAGTACTAAACCACTCGTCGACGGCGCTAATATGCAGAATTGCGGCTCCAGCCATCCTTCAATATCGTTGGCTTAGCCCAATCAGTCGGTGTCTGCGTCAGCAACTTGCGGCCAGCACGCTGGAGGTCGACACACTGTTTGAACAACAGGCGTTACAACGCCTAAAACAGGGTGACGTGCACCTTGCTTTGGTTACAGGAACCCAGCTCAAATCACTGCCGGACCATATAATGAGCCAGCCTCTCGGCTCGTTAACCATGCAAACAGCGATCAGCCGCAACCATCCTCTGGCGCAAGCGCTGCAGGATCGCCGGTCGAACAAAGGGATATCACAGGCAGCCAATGCGGAAGAGGTTTTAAAATATCCCTTCGCGACACCACATATATCGCCTTTTTGTGGCGAAGAGCGTGGGCAAGGTTGTGATGGCTGGAACGACCCATTGCTACCGCGAAAAATTGGCTGGGTAGTCAATGACTACGCTGTACTGGGACAACTGGTGAGAAGTGGACAGGCGATTGCTTATCTGCCCGATTTTTTGCTTCGAGAGTGGCAACTGCAACAGGTTGAGATGACAACCTCCCCCGCTCCCGCCAAAGAGGAGATCTACCTGCTTTATCATCAACGTGCATCTGACTGGTTGCATCAGCTAATTAGCTCACTCGCATAATAAGAAAATTAGATAATTCACATTTAACTCCTGTATATTCCGTCAACAGGAGATATCTATTTTACTAATTCAAGGACGTTGATGTATGAAAATCTTGCGTATACTCCCCTTATCAGTTTCATTTTTAATTGCCGCATGTGGTGGAAGCGGAGGTAGTTCTTCAGGCGGAGGTCAGGCCACCAGCTTAACTGTCACCAGTACATATTTGAATGCATGTGGTGACGAAGTCCCAAACCCCAATAGCCAATTAGTACTGCACGATAAAAATGGCGGCGTAAATCAAATCGTTGATGCTGACGCAAATGGCCTAATGATAATTGAAACCAATGCCAGCCAAGTGACCTATTCTATTATCAAAGAAAAAATAGCCGCCTTGTCCGGAGATGTCATCTATATAGATACGTTTGAGCGGATACCGGTGCAAGACCAAAAAGTGACAACCTACCGAGAAGCCGCTGGCGGGTGCGAGTGCCAAAATCTAGGCGTTACCATTACAGTAAGCGCCGATGAACCAATACTCGCTGACGGACGCTTTAACAGCAATCCGATTAACCCCACTCGTTTAGATGATTACAGCTGGCAAACTAACCAAATGCTGTGCTTAGAAAGCTACAGCGAACCCACTACCATCACAGTTCAAGCGCCTTTGGCTGATGGAACAGGGCATCTCTACGGTAAGTTCTCTATAGTCTCAGATGCTGATGGTGATGCATCTGTTCATCTCACTCAAAGAGCAAGTACAACAAGATATTTAGGTGACGCCAGTCAAAGAGTAAATCTGTTTGATGATAAAGATTTTATTTACCATGATTCAGACTTTGACGGCAGTGCAACCTATTTGCCCAATACCTTAAGCAGCGATCAGATTTACTATCACTACTGTCAGCTAAATAGCTACTCTACAAATAACGATATTTCATGGCTAATCGCGCAAAACACCTCATTCTCTGAACCTCTAACTGAAGAACTTTGCTCTGCAAACCAGTATCAAAATGAAGAGGTCACCCTCACAGGGGCAGATGATGACGGTATTTATTACGCAAGAGAAATAAGTATCACTCCTGATATTGAGCATGCATTTTTCGAATACTTTTTAGATCATCCTCGGGTAAATAGTATTCAGTGGATGATGATTGGCCCCGCAGACAATACCGTTATCCCGTTGTACTCTCTAACACCAGAGATAGAGCAACTCACTGAAAGTATTGACAGTTTCAATGCTAGTCTCTATCTAGACGATTACGTTGGATATGATAATTTCAGCACCCTGGTGTCAGAAGTCATATTAATGGAAAAAATGTACGGGAAAAGTGTTCTGGAGAATACTGGCAACCCACTAAGAACCAGTATTTTAGTTTTGGACTTCCTCAATAGCGAAGAGATGCTTGGCTTCGGCACTCTCTCAGGCCAAGTAAAATTTTCCGCCAACTCACCTTTATTAATCTCTGATTCGATAAAGATAAAACAGAGTAAATCACTGATAGAATTAAACGAGATACGCTAATATTATTTAATTACCTTTAACATAAAAAAACACCGTCTTGATAGTACCAACAAGACGGTGTTTTTAGTAAACAACAGTAGTTAGTTACGCAGCACTATTCAATGCCATGCTTAGCTAACTCCTCACGCAGTGCGGCGACTTTTTGCTGCATAAACACTTTCATCGATACGTCGCCCGCATCACACAGTTCAGTCCCTGCATCCGCATCAATCGCACGACGGTCGTAGATCTGTTCGCAGCCTTGCGGGTGAGCAGCGTCGGTGGCCAATACTACCGCTTCGATCATTTCACGACGCTGTTTGAGCTTAGGCGCCAACTGGCTATCCCAATCCATCTGGGCATCAAGAATGCGCTTGATCTCCTGCAGAAGCCGACGCTGATAGACCGCTTCAGCAAACACAATATCCCACAAAATAGGTGTCACACCTGACATCCGCTCGCTGTGCCAATCTCTTTCACCTGTGCCAGGGAGCGCATAACTACCTGCCACATTCTGAAACGCTTCGACATTACTTCCCCACGCCACAGGATGATTGTCACGGAAGTTGAAATCATAGTCGTAGGTCAAGTACGTCCACTTTTCGGTCAGAGGGTTGAGGTAGAGATAGTAGTTATTGGCAACGCGGACATAATGATCCACCGCACCGATAACGATATCAGCCGCCTGCGCACGCACAAAACCATCAATATCAAACTCTTCAGCTAAACGAGAAACACTGGGGCGTCCCTGTACAAAAGTCATGAAGTTCTGCAAATCGACTCTGGCATCAGCAATCGACTTCTTCTTGCTCTTCATATCATAAGTGGGGCGATAAGGGGCGAACTGCGACGCCATGCCACCTTGATCGTTAATATCGCTATTCACGTAGTCAGGATTTAGGTAATTGGCCGTGCCTAACCAATCTTCTCTGTCATCAGGGTCTGACTTCTCCACACCAATTAAACAGAAATTACTATTGATGTAGCCGGAACCATCCTCATAAGGTACACAGTTCGGGTTCGCCGCATCCGCGGTGCTGAGATCACCACCGCCCACTTTGAACAGGTAACCATTCTCGCCGAAGTAGCGTTTTAGATAGGGCTTGTCGATAGGCTCATCCATCATAAACACGCCCATGTTATATACCTGAGGTAATGGCCGGTCATACAGGGTTTCACCCTGCTCACCCGTGATCACTAACTCAACACTGGCATGGGCCATACGTCCGGTCGGTACACCTGCGCTATTAAGCACGTCATGCGCTAACATTTCGCGCTGATAGCCTGGATCGTCTTTATTAAATTTAAAATAGAGTTTCTCGACGCCGTTGAATTCTCGGCCGTCATTCGCGGTTACTTCAGGCACATCGCGACCAACACGATTATTACAATGCCCATTGTTCACAGCGGCAGGTTGACCGTCATCGTCAATACAGGCATACACGCTTTCGTCGTCATCAAACTCTTCGTCAAACTTCAATGAAAAATGGAACCGGCGAGGCTTCGCCGTCCAGCTGTCATCGTCCTGCTGATACCACTCTTCAGGCCACTGGCGACTGGTGTTTCCGCGCATCTTGAATGCCACGTGATCTAACTGTTCGATCACATCGCCGTTATCATCAAGATACTCCAGGCTGACTTCACGATAGACTTCGCTGTGGGTCCACAAATTCCACAAACTCCAGCCATGGGCATCGCGATTGGTATAACGTGCTCGCTCGGTGTCCAGTACGAATGCCAGCCACTCTTGGGCTGTCATCGTAATGCGGAAGCGATGCAGGCGGTCTGTTGCAAAAACAGAGGCAGAATCATCCTGCTCACAACGGACAGCAATATCAACGATATTGTCACCGTCAATCACTCCCTCGCCATTTTCAATCTCACACTCTTGTCGGGCAGGATCTCGCTCAACATCAATCTCATAGTTCTGGAAATCAACCATAGCGCTCTGGAACATAAAGCGGCCATTGTGGTTGACGTCTAAAAACTCTTCGCCATTCAACGATAGCTGTACGCTAGTGTTGTCATCTAAACCAGAAATCGTTCCCGTTAAGGTTCTTTCATTCGGCGCTAGGGGGACCGCTTCGCAGCTAACAACAATATTTTCGATGTTAGCTTCCGCAATAACACCGCTGCCGTTCTCAACAATACAAGCCGTACGAGATGGCAGTTCACTCAAACTGATCGCATAGTTATCACCGACTTGAAAGCGATCTGGGAAGCGAAAAGTACCCGACAGGTCATTGGCATTACCGACGAGTACCGGCTCTGACAAACCGCCATTCAATGAAACAGTAAGCAGCCCAAAATCCGGCAACCCGGTGGCCGTGCCTGAAACAGTAAATGAGTCTGGAACGGGTGGTTCGGGATCGTCACCACCACCGCTACTGCCGCCGCAACCAGACATAAGCAATGCCAGTGGGGTAAGCAACAAACCCGCGCTCCCCATTTTGAATCTATTCCTGTTGAACATCAGACACTCCTGAAAATAGCCACCAAACGCAAACCGTTCACCATGTTAGTTTGTTGATCTCATCGCGAGATGATGACCATCAAATATACCGATGCTTGCGCCGCTTACAGCACTCTACTCGAAGGTGGAAAATATGGGAGGAAGGAACCGTCGAATGCTTGATCTCAAGAGTGTAGTTTTAGTGTCATATGAATGAATATTTGCGCTTGCTCACACTGTGATCGCCAAGGAAGAAGAAGTCGCCTATCAGCGACTTCTGGATTAAACAACCTGCGTATTGTCTATCTAATTACGCTCCACCAGGCTCACCGGTAAATTCAACCAACAAATCTTCATCGGTGACGATAGTCTGACAGGCAAGACGGTAGGTTGGGGGGACATCATGGACTGACGCGCGCTCAGCTTCATGGGGTGGCAATTTACCCACAGATTTAAGCACGGAACGCTCTTTGTCCGTCAGCATCACCGCCTTCACGCGATCACCATCAAGATGCGTCACCTTCACCAAACACGATCCACACTCGCCATCACGGCATTCACAGGGGATCTTAATACCGTTCTCTTCTGCCAAACCTAGTAGGGCATTACGTTTACCAGCAACCGCAGTCACCTTTTTGTTCTTACGCATGGTCGGAGACGAAAAATAGACTGTCGCCATAGTGCACTTCCTTCTTCAGTGGTTCATTAAACACTGAACAGTTGCAAGGCGTGTTCCGCAGGTAAGTTACTGAATAAAAAGAAAACGTATTGTATGCGAAGAGACGAATGGAGAAATTTTGTTCGATTTGGGACAATAATAACAAAGCCCTCGGAGGTCACGCTCCGAGGGCTAAAGTAAACTAGAAGCTGCCTTGGGTGGCAACTGAACCACTAGCTGGCGTAGTCAATGTGTTATTGCTACCCCCCTGCCATTCAACAGCGCCAAGGTCACGCTTAATACACTTCCATTCGATGGCTTGATTGGACTCGAAACCGGCTAATGAAGCACGCCACGTTGGATAGTCTGTTGGCTCCAGCTTGAATGCCTGACTCGGATCCCAGTTACCAAGTTCAGCCACATTACCTACGGCATACACATTTTGGCCCATCTGGGTATGGCCGTTCGCGCAACTAAATTCAACCGTCACAGGCTCTGGCGTTGGGTCAACATCGTTGTCACAGGCTTCCACGTCCACACCGACCGCATACCAAGCTGCACAGGTCGTGTTCACGCCTTTCTCACCATACAAGAGTTCGGCTTGCTGTACGCTAAACGCTGCATAAGCGGGCATATCCATAAAGGTATTTGAGTCGAAGTTAACCCATGACTGATAAGCGATATGGGCGCCCGTCAGATTATCGCCAAAGCCGTCCACCTGATATGTGTTACCTAGCTCATTGGTACCCGAGCCGCCTTCAGAAAGCAGATAGTACCAATGACCGATCAGAGAGCCGACGGCATAGACGCAGTTTTGGTTATCTAGCCAAGATTGGCCGCGATAAGTCGTTACCACAGGCGCACTCAAATCACGCAGTCGTGAACCTTCTGTACCGCAGGTATACGGCACTCCACCAGCAAAGTTGTTTTCACCTACACGATAGCTGGCATCTTCAAGATAGTGGCGCTTTACAGCCGTACCAAAAAGGTCGGTAAAACCTTCGTAGAAACCCACCTCTCTGCCCGCAGCCAGATAGATTGAAGAATCCACGATATGAGTCACTTCGTGCGCGACGATGTCCAACGTGACACGGTGAGGCTGGTCACCGTTGCTGTTAGATGGCTTACCAAAGCAAATATTGTTAGAACGGGTGGATGCTTCACCGTATTGGTTACAACTTGAAGAGATATTACCGCGGATGACGAAATTAGGATCGGCTTCAATCACACCATCCCTACCCATCAACTTATAGAAGTCTAAGGTTTTTTCCAGACTCCAGTGCAAGTCCAACAATACGGCGGGATAAGTGGTATCAACACGCTGTTCACTGTAATCAACATAGATATTGTCATTCCAAACATTCGTTTGGTTACCATCATAAACAACCGAGCCATTACCTATGGTGCCGTAAGAGCCTCGACCACCACCAAAGCGTGATTCAAAAAGATAACCATCTTTAGTCACCCCTTGCAACAGATAACGAACATCGCCGCTCTCGGTGTGCTCAACCTTGACACTAAATTCTTGCAACCCGTGCTGTTGGGTATAGCCATACCCTTGTTCGTAAGTAGTCGCACTGACAATGGGAGATAAAAAGAGTACTGACGTGATGAACGCCAGCAAAGATTTCGACACCAAGGCACCGACACCAAATGAATAACCGCTTAACAAATTCATTCCGATTCCTAACAAAAAATGAAAAACAAAAAACACCGAACGCCGAATACACCTGAAACACAGCGATAAAGAACAGAGGCATGCCTTAGCCTGCAATGCCCAACTCCAATAAAGCCAAGGTGATTCGCGTCACAATTTAATAACATTTAATGATTTCGATCACAAAACAATGTTCACAAAAAAAATCTAACAACATCAACATAATGAATAGCTAATAAATGAACTAACGATAGGCTGGAGCGAAGTTAGCGACATAATTAATCTAAATCGCGACAACAAGCCGCCCCAATAGGACGGCGAAGTAAATTCACCGGCAATATAGCATCGTTCATTTATCAGCCAAGAAGCATGGCTAGGATCGATGTGGATCAGTCAGACACTGCCTACGTGCAGCCCCAGAGTGAAAGGAAAATCTATTTTATGGGGAAAACAAATGGGGACTTTATGCAATTAGAGACAAAAAAGCGCGCCAGACTGACGCGCTCATAAATCACCAATGAATCAAAAGCTATTTATTACACAGACTTTCGCAAGGAAATATATCCCAGCGCTAGCAGAGCAAAAAGTGGTAGCACAGACCCCACAGGCACCCGCTTAGCAACCAGATCGGGCAACTCATCAATTATCCGCCAGCCATCCCGCCAAGGAGAAGCCAACGACAACCAACCATGGGCACCATCAGCATAATCGCTTATTGCCGTCACATAGTTACTTTCAAGTATGCCATCTTGATCATAGGCGTTTTGCCACACATCTTGGTCATCCACTCCATTCGTAAAGCACTCGGTAAACGGCCCCTCCACACATGGTCGATAGGGATCACCGATGGGCACCTCGTAACGAATGTATTCAAGCTGTAACTGATCACTCGCATTCCAGTAGTTCACCATCAAGACATCAAATTCAATGAACATGCCGAAATCAAAGAAACGAGCATCGTGAAGGTGGGTCGTTCCCATTCCGGATGCGGCGTCAAAGACAAATAGCGTATCAGCCACCGCCGCTCTTCCAGCGACAATCACCGCTTGATCTATATCCCAATATAAGTTGCCGACAACAGCACGATCATAGGCACCACTGCCACCGTCGTAAGCCTCACTACCACTGAAATCAAACTCGACATAAGCAGCAACGGCACAAGTGGAAGGCAACCATGCACAAGCCGCCATTAGAGCAATCAATAGATGTTTCATTACCTCCTCCTTGGTTATCCCTTTCGGCAATTTAAGATTAGTTCAGGGAAGGGAATAACCCACACATTTAGAGTGGTTATTTTGCGTGCCGGATCTATGCTTAAGACGGTGCTGTAATCTTCAATACTCGTTAAAGGAAGGCAGGCGATGGCTCCCCCTCGTCAGCTGTTTAATGTCGTACAGCTTGGTTTAAGCATTGCCATACTGGTGCTAGGTAGCGCTGTATATATGTTCGTACGTCCAGCCATTGGTTTGCCCTACCTGCCCGACTACTTCCCCGAACTGCAACCTCTAGTACAACCTTTCGTCAAATTTAGTTTGGTACTGCCCGCATTCGTTCATCCGTTGGGGTTTTCATTACTTAGCCTTAGCGTGGTCAACCCCAGCCGGAAAAACTTACTGATTGTTTGCTCATTCTGGGGCGGAGCTAACCTACTGTTCGAATTGGCACAGCTACCCATCTTCGCGAGTTACATTCAACAGCGCATGGAACAAGCCATCGAGATAGAGGATCACGCAACGATGTTAAGTTGCATTTTGTACAGCGGCACCTTTGACCTCCGTGATGTTGTCGCCATCCTAGCGGGTGCTGGGACGGCGTTTTTAATTGCATTGGCTACAACCTCGAGGAAAACCACTCATGGATAACCAAACGCCGAAATGGACAATTATTCGCCCACTGATACTCGCCTTCATCGCGATCTTTGGCATTGCAGCGATCCTGGCAAGTAAAAGCGAAGACTGCACTGATATAGGAGAATCCTGCACCGCAGAAACAAACTGCTGCCAAGCAGGTAATTGTGAAAACGATAGATGTTGCCGAGGAAACAACGCAGCCCTCGACAGCGATGCGCCAGCATCCGATTGCTGCAGTGGTCAAATACGTACCGGCCCTTATGGCCCCTATTGCTGTGCCACTGACGGTATGACAGCTTCAAGCCAAGACCGCTGCTGTGAAGGATTATATTGGAACAACAGGACTGGGCTTTGCTCCTCGTCGCCCTGCGAGCCTGGCTGCACTTGGGATCCAGGTCCAGCTTCACATGGCAGTGGCGAATGCGACTGCCCCGGTGGCGGGGGCTCCGATGATCCAGCGATTGCACCTTGCACAGAGTGTGCACCGTGCGCAGGAGGCCGTGCGGAAGAACATTACTCCATGCGCGTATATAACGAAGAAAATGACTTTTGCTGCACTACCGCACCGCCATTCTGGGCTCCAGATGACGAGACAGCCGAAGCATGCGCCCGACGCATCTGTGCCTGCGAAGACAGTCCGATCACCTTTCATTGTGAAGTAGAAAGGATTGCCCACGGCGATGGATGCCCACGGCCTGAATAGCCATTCGCACAGTGTAAGTTGGAAAAGGATACGGAAGCAGTAGTAACCAACTGCTTCCTCACATACTTCATGGGGGCGATATAAGTCGGTACCAACGTCTTTGCCCCCACAACACCGGAACAACGAACAATCAGACGTCTGTATTAATTCATCGCCTTAGCGGTAATAACGATGTCGCTGTCACCGGATATCAGTAACAGAGTATCCCCGGCCAACTCGAATTGATTGACCAACCCCATATTGGCGAAGAAATGCTTCTCTTGGGCATTTTGCGCCTTCTTACATCTCATCGCTGTCACCATGAACTGGCCAAAGCGCAGCGCATCATTTTCCACAAAGTAGGCACCAGAAAATTGGTTACAGCCACCGGTACCAGCAATCGTTTCATCGGGAGCAAAGCGAAATGTGATGGGAGTATTAGTCACCAAATCCGTCCCTTCCATCGAAGTGACAATCCATTCACCGACCAAAGAGTAACGAGGGGTTAGCTGGTCTGGTGGCGCACACCCCGCTAACAACCAAACAAGGGCTGCAACCAACAAACAGGCGACCGCGCGCTTTCTATTAACCAACATTATCGACTCCCAAAAATCGCTTGATAAGGCTCACTGAATAGTAACCGATCTGCTTAAATTCGCCGCCCCTACCGCCATCTTATTTTACCCAAGAGTGGCTTCGTACTGCCCTCTAATATCTACGGCCATTATTGAATAGGCCGACGTTTCATCACCTGCTTGTTCGCCAGCAGTAATACAATCAATAAGCAGGTTACATAGGGTAACGTGGTGATCAACGCCGCAGCAGCAAAATCCCCCCACAAATAATTACAGGGATAAAGATACTGCTGTAGACCAACCGCCTGTGTCATTAAATCCACGTCTTGTAAAATAACGCTAGCTAATGGAGCCTCAAAACCACAAATGAGAAAGCTAGCAAAAAAGATCAGCGCAACAGAGCTACGATGACGAAGCCATGCAGAATGAACAGCTATATCATCTTCACCGTCGGTTTCATTACCAGGCAAACGGCCAATACCACACCAATACGCGACAGCCACAAATAGCAATGCGTGCGGCAGATAAGCAAGCACCAAGCCGAAGTGAGTATTAACACCCAACCAACTCACAGCGTCGCTTATCCATTCGAGAAATCTATAACTGCCAATCATCAACGCCGAGGTAGGGATTAAAAAAGCGAACAAGATCCCAGCTAATGCCCGTTGACGAGTGCGATCTGTAAGACGGGACAAGCCATATGCACCAACCACGGCAATAGGGGTGATCAGCAATGCCGACAAACCACCGACCTTAAAGCCATTCCACAGCCACTGCATCAGCGGAAACGGCGGCGGTGTAACACGTCCATCAGCCTCAAGAAAGCCCACGCCAAAAGCTAGCCACCAGTGTTGAAGTGAATACACCTCATCCCAAACAGCATTGACGGCGAAGTTGGCCTCCCTGAATGATAGATACCAAACCAGCAACAGCGGAGAAAGCACCAGCGCGGCCAGAGGAAGCATCCACAACATATTGCCGCTGGCGCGCCAAGTTGATGAGGAAAGTAAGTGTGATGTAGTGACGTCAGCGGAGCGCTCCGGTTGATGCTCAGTCGCGCCAACACCATCACGCTGCTTTTGCTGTTCAATCCATATAGCCAAACGTTGGCAAAACCAATATAGCGGCCAGGCCAACAGCAAAAGCAAACCACAACTCAGTGCTGCCGATAGACCGCCATCGGAATAACCTTCAAACTTAAGTCGGTAGGCCATGGAGCTCAATGTATCTGTTGTACCCGCAGGCACCGAGCTACCGATGATATCAGGGCCTCCATAGGTCAATAGCTGAACTAATGACTGGCTACAGCAAAATATGAGCGCTGCTCCAACCGTCAGCAGCATCAATCGCGGCTTAAGATAATTCAGCAAACCGCTACTGATGCGACCAACAGCGATATCCTGTTGCAAAGACAGTGGCGCAACCTGAATCAGCCAACGAACAACGATGAGCCACCACGGATACACAGCAACAACACCGACAATGCACAACATTATTTTCGCCAAAATAGGCGTGGTAAACCATTCCGGCCTACCCCCAAAAAATGCGTCGAGTAACAGATTCAACTCACCAAAATTTTGATTAAACAATCCTTTACTGATCAACGCCGCCTGTGGAAAAGACCACAATGCAGGCATCATTAACAGCACAAACAACCACCGCCGTCCTTTGAGCCGCTGGTTGCTCAACTTAATCGCCAAACTCCCGGCCAATAACAATGCGCCAGCAACAACAATCAACACAAAGGCGACATTCCACAACGCGACTTGCCCCAACGGTATCCCCTTGTCGCTGAGCAATCGCCAATAGTTGTCCATTCCTACATTAACAACGAACCCAGGGGCAACCGCATCGCCATCATCATTGGCAACAAAAGCGCCTTCACCATCCAGATAACGAAACTCGCCAGTTTGCCAATCACCCGCAAGATACTTTTTCGTTTCTTGATCCAAGAAAATCTTACGATCTGGCAAGCTCTGTGAGCGGGAAAATTCTGGCGGCTCATTGAGCTCAACATACTTCGGTAATTGATAGGAAAACTTACGCAACCCCTGCATGACCAAAACCCGCTGCTGCGGATCATCTGAACGGATAAATGTGATTTTTTGTAGATGGACGCGCCGGTAAACAATCTCCCGAATGCTCGCTTTATCAGCGACAGGTAGCTCATCAATAAGCGTTAGGCGCTGCGGTTCATCGATGTAATCAAACGCATCATTAGCTAACTTATTTGCTCGGATGGATTGGCGGGTCTGGATGATCAGAGGCTGACTTTGATAGTGCCGAACAGGCGTTGTAGAGGAGGTTAATACTAACCGGAAAGCCTCACCATCCGGATACAAAGCAGAGGTATAGCTGTCATTTGGCGAAACAATGAAGGTCTGGGCTAAAAGGTAACTTTTGGCCTTTTCGTAGGTCAAAAGGTGGGCACCAGAAGAGTTACTAAACGACGTTGCGATCGTATGTCCAAGGGGCAGCAGCACACACCATATTCCCACCGCCAGCGCAGGATAAAGCAGCCGCCAAGACCTGTTTTTATCTAGCCCAAACACCCAGAGCGTCAGCAAAGCAAAGCCGACAATCACCGCCGTTACCCACCACAAGCCTTGATGCAAAGCCCCCGACGCTACCCATACCGATGCCACAGCACTTAAAGCTATATACGCGAACCGGAACATACGCCCAAGGTGCATTCCGTTGATGCCAGCAACCTGCATGAAAACTCCTTACGACCGCGCTGCTTTCGGCTTACTTATGACGTTTGGGTGACGTCTATAGAACATACAACGCTAAATTAACTCTCAATGAAAGTACATTAAAACAAGAAGTTAATTGATTTGGATCGACAAGGAATGGAAGAACTAATCGAGGGTGATTCCGTTAATCATCAGTTTTTGCAGTCTGTATAACAAGGTGCTGCTCGATACCGAACGGCAAATAGCCTGACTCTGAATAATCAGGAAATAGCGTCATCATTTTGGTCTGTACGGCACCTTGGTTACCGCCGGTTCTGATCGCAAACTTAAACACATCTATGTATTGGCTAACCTCGCGTAAAAGAGAAAGCGGTGCAGGCTTACCATGGCCAGGGTAGATAATGACGCCAGTGCTTTGATAACGCTTGGTGATAACCGCAAGGAGGGTCTGCCAGTTTTCGAGACTTTGCGCGTCAACCCCCTCACCCAGCCACAAATGGACTTTGTTAGAAGCCAAATCGCCCATAAACAAACCGTACAAATCTTCGCTATAAAGCATGGCGTAGTGCACGGTTTCCGTAGGCAGGTTGCCGCGATCAATACGCAGCGTCTTTCCCGAATCAAATGCGAGCTGACTTTCGCTAGTCACTTTAATTAGCCTCTCATAATCAAACCCTCTGGGCGCCTTTTCACTTTTGGGGATCATGCTTATATGCATCCATCCTCGCTCAGTCATCCAATTAGCCCAGCCAATCAGCTCCTGTTTAATGCCCTCTGAGGCCACAACAATGTCAGCGTTAGGAAACGCTCGGTTAAGCACTGCTAGGCCGGTAAAATGATCAGGGTGCCCATGGCTAATAAAAATCTGTTTGAGCGGCAGTTGCTGCTGATCAATCAGTGTTTTCAGCTGTAGTGCATCGTCCACCGAATCGAGTGCGTCGAGTAGTATCAGTTCCTTTCCATCAGAAAACAGGTATGCATTCACGGTGGATCGCTTGCCGTAAAACAGATTCAGCTCCAAGCCATTTTGTTTAATGGTTTCTGTAGGGGTCGCACAGACAAAGGGGGCGAATAGTAGTGAAGCAACGAGCAAAAATCGGTAGGTCATCTCCGTTGTCCTTATCATCATTAAGTTCACGATTAAGCTTAATTTCAATGTTTGTGATAAAAAACAACGTAAAAGAAACTTATTGTACTGAAAATAGAGCCAATTAGAGCTTGGATTATCCCCATGAATCTTACCTACCTAATGAGCTACTACCGCGTTGTCCGTCATGGCGGCTTCTCTGCTGCCGCCGCAGTGATGGATGTTTCAAAGGGGTTACTTAGTCGGCATGTGAAAGCATTAGAATCGGAACTGAAAACAAGCCTGTTACACACAACCACCCGCAGTATTTGTCCTACCGAGGCAGGTAAGCAGCTATTTACGAAAGCGGAGCAGATATTAATCCTCTCTGAAAATGCGGAAAGAGAGGTACAGGAAGTCGTTAACAGTGATAAAGGCACACTACGCTTTACTGCACCATTAACACTTGGCGATGTGATCATCGAGCAGATCCTTCCTGCTTTTCGTCAAACCTGCCCCGATGTGGAGCTCGAGCTAAATTTCTCTAATCAGATCACTGACTTCAAAGAGGGGCATAATGACATTGCCCTCAGAGCCGTTACACGTAGCCCTGATGATCTAGTGGCACGCCACGTCGGCACGCTTAAAAACATCTTAGTTGCCAGCCCGCAATACTTGGCAAAAAATGGGGTGCCTCACTCACACCAAGATTTGATAGAACACCAATGCATTCTCAACAGTCATCAGCGCGACTGGAATACATGGCGGCTATTTAAAGAAGGCACCGAATACAGTGTCAACGCCACTGGCAATCATTCATTTAGCGCCTATACGACAGCGATGTTAATCGCTGAGCAGCACCAGGGGATCGCTAACATCCCTGCATATCACGCCACTGACAAGTTAGCGAACGGCGACCTTGTCGAGGTACTGCCAGGTTACGACGCATTTGCGCACAACTTGCTTATCATGCACCAGATGCACCGTGTCCTTCCTTTGAAGATAAGGTGCTTCAAAACCCTATTGCTTGAGTGGAGCCAGCAGAGCCCCTGGGTCGTGAGAGATCGATAGGAGATCGATAGGGTCAGAGTCATTGATTTCCGGAAAGCCCTTTAAAGCCGACAGACTTTCGATCTCCACCTCGGCCAAGCGGACTTGTCCTGCGCCCCGTCTGCTTGGCGATCTGTTCTTTGAAGCGCCCTTCTCCCAACACCCAAGCCTTATTGGTCGCATCGCGGATCTCTTTCAACGTATAGTCAGGAATATGATGCCTAAACAGGGCTTGATAAGCCGCTTTACGCAATAAAGGCGTCGCGCCGAGCGCAATATAGCAAGGGTGTGGAGTCAATAAAGCGATCGCTTTGTCCAACGCATTCCCCTGATAACTCGACCACGGATATTCCGCCGGATGCGCAACCATGTCAGCCCTTACCGGATTAAGTTCTATATAACGACTGACCAACAGAAAATAACGTTCACAATCCACCAGCGCCGATTTATATCGACCTTCCCATAACGTGCCACTCCTTTGGTAGGTTTGATTAATGTAACGAACATAGAACCGCCCCAAAGATTGCATTAACTGACTCACCCCCTTTTCTGTTGCAGGTGTCATCAGCAAATGCACATGGTTCGTCATCAACACATACGCATGCACACTGACAGCGTACTGCTTGGCGTACTGCCTGAGCCTATCCAAATACACGGCGTAATCTTGCTCCGCAAAGAAGCAGGCCTGTCGATTATTACCACGTTGAATAACGTGTTGAGGAATACCGGGAAGATTTAAACGAGGGAGCCTAGCCATCACGTCAGTCCTTTGACATAAAACCTTAAAGCTAGCCCTGTCCGGCAAAAAATCAACTTCGCTGATAGCGAAAAATACACAATAAAAAAGCCGCCAAAATGGCGACTTCTAATAACAATCAATCAAAATAAGATAAAACCAAGATCAATCACTCTGACCGCTTTGATTGTAATTGCTCCAGCCTTTTTTCTAAAATATCATCACAAAAATTATTATTTATTGAAAATGTTACATTAATTTTTTCATCATAAATTAGGAATCCTCCATTTCCTTTGTTCACCTGTAAGTCACTCCAAGGCAATAGTACTTGAGGAATGAAAAACCGCCAAAATATCGGAGGAGAAAGAAGAACCCCAGACTCAAGGCCATTCACATAAAACAAGTCGAAGGAGAAAAAATTATCAACTTTCTTAAACAAAGGCTTTTCCACTCCAAGCCAAGATGAAAAAAAATCAGCCTCAGATAGCTTACCAGTAGGAACCATATTAGTTTTTCTTTCTGAACATATCTTAGACCACAAGCCAACATGGCCCCGTCGCCAGAATAGAACACTGACAATAAGTACTATTGCTATAGGAAAAAAAACCATCAATTGTGCCATTAGAATAATTCACTAAACCAATTCGAAATATCATTAATCGCATCTGGTATTACAGTGTTTTCATAAATAGGAAGCCCGTATCCGTGAGTTATAGAGCCTTGATATTTTGACCCCTTCCCTATATCAACGCCAATACCAATCTCATAGAACATTTTGGAAACATCTGTTTCAGTACCAAAATCATAACCATATTCGCCCATAGTTAAGCAGGAGTCTATGCCAGGCGACGTAATAGACAGATTGAATACTCCTTTTGACAATGACAAAGAGGTACCTTTGTCGAGTAGATCGTCTACGGTTGTAAATGGCATACCGTGGACTATTCGGGCAAACGCTCCATGTCCAGGCGTAGAAAATCCATATTCTGGCGTAGTCAAGACCATAAATTTTCCAGTATGATCAATAGCTAAAGTTATGCTGCCAGACAAGGTGGTACCATTTTTCACTATGCTACCACCATAACTTTGGCCCCATACAAGCAACCCCAACGGATCAACAAACCCTGTCGGATTGCCCCCAACATACCCATAAGTATTCAACCCACCATTCAGGCCAATGGGATCAGACTGAATGTAGCGCCCGGTTTCAGGGTCGTAATCCCGGAAGTAGTTATAGTGCAGCCCACTTTCATAGTCATAATACTGGCCCGGGAAACGCAGGTAGAAATAGACCCGATTACCATCGCCATCAGGATCCGTATCAGGGCTGCCAAGACCAAAGGCATCACTTTCCCACTTCCAAACAATGGCTTGATTTTCATCACTCAGGAAACGTGGCGTATTCAGGTGGTCACTATGGACATCATAAATTTTTACGTACTGTTGCTCGCCATACCAGTTATATCCGGTGACAACGACCGCTACAGGCTTGTTATATAACCAAACATAAGCGCGCTCTCTTTTTAAACGGTCGGTGTGATCGTAATACATGCGCTCACTTATCAACTGACCATTTAGATCGTACGTAAACGCTACCTCAGTGGTATATGTGCTATGGTCAATTCGTTTATATACACGCTGACCTAACGCATTATAAAAATAGTGGCCTTCAAATATTCCCTCTTTAGTGGTTTTTATTCTTCGTCCTTGCAGGTCATATGCGTGAGTTTGCTCATCGTTTTTGTGAGCTAAGTGATTGCCAATCTCATCCAGCAACTCTGTACTGCCATGAAAAGACAACAACTGGTTGGTCGAATCTGCGTACTGGCTAGTTTTCGTCTCTACCTTAGGCCAGCCGCCACTATTCCACTCTCGCCGCCATTTGGTGCGGTTGCCGTTTGCGTCATATTCATACTCACGAACACTTAGGATGGCATCCCTATCTTCACGCGTCAGACGATCCAACTTGTCGTAATCAAATCCTTTGACATCCGCTCCAACATCAATAGTGAGCAAGTTTCCATTGCCATCATAGGTATAGCCGTAATCGAAAATCCCTGAAGTCGAAAGTCGAGTAATATTTCCGTCTAAATCCAATACTTGTTCGTAAGTCAGGCCCGTCGCGGTTTGATATCCAGAGACACCACCAAATGGGTGATATTTCACATCAGATAGCAGTGCTTGAAATTCGCCATTCAACGCTGTTAAGTCAAGGTCAATACCGGAAATACGACTGCTTTCATCAAACCTCGCGTTAACAACCATGCCATTTGGATAGGTGATCCCAACGGTTTGCCCCAAGTCGTCAACGTCGTACTGAACAGTTGATTCAAGCGTAACACCTGGCAAGTTGAGCGTGCTTTTCTGTTCACTGATCATGCCATTTGCATGATAGTGATAATCAATCACCGCACTTTGATTACTAGTACGGGTTAATTTGCCCGTCGCATCGGGTTGGTCATCATATCGATAACCAATGTTTTCCTGCGGGTTTGCCGGATATTGGACGGCGGTTAATCGATTCAGTTCATCATAGGTATAAACCGCTTGAACACCGCGGCCATCTTGTTGAAAAACAACGTTACCAGCTTCATCTGATTCATACAGCGTAACCCCAGTATCTGCGCTATTCCTTTCAATTAGCTGATTCAACCCATTGTAAAAGTAGGTGGTGGTCGCACCATTCGGGGCAACGACTTTGGTCAGGTTATTGTGGGCATCATAAGCCAGTTCGGTTATTCCACCTTCCGCATCAGTGAGCTCAACAAGCCTGTTTAGCGCGTCGTGGTGATTACGGGTGTTGTTGGTATTACCGTCAGTTGCGATCGTCACGTTGCCATTTGGATCGTACGCGGCGTGGTGGCTGGATGCAGCATTAATCAGCGCTATCTGGCGCCCCAGCTCATCATAAGCATAGGCACGCTGTTGATGTAGTTGACCCTGGGGCGAGCGAATACTTTGTGACAAAACATTGCCCATTACATCGTGGGTATAGACAATCGACCCCTGAGTGCTGTGGATCACCTCTTTCAGGCGTTTAGCCAAGTCATAGTGATAGTCAATCCAAACACCCGTTGGTAACTCCACCTTTTCCAATTGGCCTATCTGGTCATAAGTATAACGGGTGGAGTGACCAAAACGGGTAACACTCTCTAACCAACCTTGCGGCGTATATGTCAGTTCAGTTGCATGACCATTTTCATCCCTTAATGAACGCGGTTGACCACGTTCGTTAAAGTCGACAAATTCAGTGCGATGACCTGCAGCATTGGTGATGCCGATAAGGTTACCATCCCCATCATAGTCATACCGGGTAACATCATTGACGTCGGTGCGGGGGCCATCAACCGTTTCCAATTGCCCATTTGGGTAGTAGGTGTAACCAACATTGCTTTGTAACGCGGCGTTTGCCATGGATGAAATAGCTAAACTGCCCGATAGCGCTAGCAGTGAAGCCACACGTGTCATCATCAGTTTGGTTTTGTTTCGTTTGTTCATCATTCTGCTTCCTTGCCCTTATCGCTGAGACACACGCGTAGCGATGCGCTGCCCTTGGTCGTTATAGTCATATTCAGTAATGCTGGTGGCGGTGGTGATACGCGTTGGCCACGGATATTGCGGGTGCCACTCGGTGGTGGTGATACGTTGCGCTGGCGTGCCTTCCGCTTCAGTCTGCTGCGTCACTAAGCCACGGGCGTTATAGGCAAAGCGAGTAATGTTGCCCTGCCAATCGGTTTGGGTGTGAATAGCCCCGTTGGGGTAGTAGGTATATTCCCGGTTCGCCCCGGCACAGTTGTTGGATGGCACACCTTCAACCCGTTCCAGACGTTTCACGCCATTTTGTTCCAGGTAGTGGTAAATGGTGTCTTTTCCCAGCGGGTTAGTCACCGTGGTCTGGTTGTCGCCAAACACAAATTTGAAATGGTCATCATCGCCATGGCGGCTTTCAATGGCGCGGCCTTCGTCATCATACGCCCAGGTCACGTAACGTAAGCCCCGTTCATCGGTGATACCGGTCAGCGCTTGGCTAAAGCGTGGATCTTCGTAATGATACTGACGGCTACGGCCATCTTTGTGAGTGGCGCTGATTAAGCGGCTTTGTTCATCGTAACCATAGGTAACAAAGTCATTGCTGGTCTCAGCACGTTCTAAACGACCCGCTTCGTCGTAAAAGAGGTGCATCCACTGATTGCCAGTAGTGACTTGATACAGGCGGCTTTCATCGTCGTAAGCGAACTCAATCCGCCGGCCCTGGCTTTCCCGAGCGGTGAGTTTGCCGCTGGCATCGTAAAGTTCCTGTATGCCAGGGCTGGGTTTGTAAAGCCAGCCTACTGGCTGGAACGGTTCAACACGGCGACCATCATATTGTGCGCTGAGGTAACTGCCGCTCGGCTCTTGCGTGAAAATGTCAGTATCTAACCCTACCCGCCTAAACAGTTTATTACCGCTAAAGGTGAGCGAAGGTAAATCGAGGAAGGTCCACTCGCCACGCAATACCTCTGATGCAGCAGGCATTAAAGAAGTCTGGATGGCTTGCTGAGATGTACCTCGATAACCATCCGGTTGGACGTGTCGGATCGCGCCAGCTTCTTTGGTTGTATCGCTTTGTGGTAAAACCACCGCTAGATTCTGGTCTGGGTGACGGGTGCCATAGCGACGCGTTAACGCAAAATCGGCCCCCAATTGCAAATCGGTTGGCTCCCACTGTACCTTGCGACCATCGGCTATCAAGATAGGATTAGCCGCACCGCATTGGTCCGGCTTTACCGCGTCATCGCCATAACATCCCGCAGCAAGATCTAAATAAGGCTTATCCGAGGGGCAGTAGGCTGTGCAGCTAACCCCTTCTTTAGAAAAAGGCGAATAACATGCTTTCTCTTTAGCACACCATTCAACTCCCTCTGCGTCTTTATATAGGTATATATGTTCAGGGAAATCTGCCGGAGGGCATTTCACAGTGTTGTATAAAATGGTTAAGTACCTGTAATGAGGGTAACACCCATCTGCACCGCACCGTAGCTTGTTACAATCTAGACTCAATCGTGACCCTGAGTCCCCTCTTAGAGCATGAGACACATATGAGTAGCTCCTCCCATAAACTTTGCAAGCCTCTCCAGCCATCAAGTATTTATCATAGAAATACTCATTAAAACCACGCCCAACATTGGCACGGGAAACACCAATTTCGCTGACTGACTTAAGATCCTCAAGATCAAGCTCAACCGAATGGCCAGAGAAGCTAAGAGTCATTAGTACTAGCAGCAGCCTTAACCTTACGAAGGGTATATTTAATACAATAGATTCGTTTCTTAATTTCATTCTTTTGAATTACCTATATCTTTTATCGCTGCGACACACGCGTAGCGATACGCTGGCCTTGGTCGTTATAGTCATATTCAGTAATGCTGGTGGCGGTGGTGATACGCGTTGGCCACGGATATTGCGGGTGCCACTCGGTGGTGGTGATACGTTGCGCTGGCGTGCCTTCCGCTTCAGTCTGCTGCGTCACTAAGCCACGGGCGTTATAGGCAAAGCGAGTAATGTTGCCCTGCCAATCGGTTTGGGTGTGAATAGCCCCGTTGGGGTAGTAGGTATATTCCCGGTTCGCCCCGGCACAGTTGTTGGATGGCACACCTTCAACCCGTTCCAGACGTTTCACGCCATTTTGTTCCAGGTAGTGGTAAATGGTGTCTTTTCCCAGCGGGTTAGTCACCGTGGTCTGGTTGTCGCCAAACACAAATTTGAAATGGTCATCATCGCCATGGCGGCTTTCAATGGCGCGGCCTTCATCATCGTAAGCCCAGGTCACGTAGCGTACCCCCCGTTCATCGGTGATACCGGTCAGAGCCTGACCAAAGCGTGGGTCTTCGTAATGATACTGACGGCTACGGCCATCTTTGTGAGTGACGCTGATTAAGCGGCTTTGTTCATCGTAACCATAGGTAACAAAATCATTCTGAGTGCTGGCACCTTCCAGACGGCCGGCTTCGTCATAAGTCAGAAGCATGTGGTTGTTACCGTCGACAACTTCAAGTAAACGCCCGTCGTCATAGTTAAATGACACTCGCCGGCCGTTTGTTTCACGCGCCGTGAGTTTGCCGTCAGTATTGTAAAATTCTTGCACGCCAAGAGTGGGCTTATGAAGCCAACCTTGCGGCTCAATAGCCTCGATAACTTTGCCGGTAAATTGTCCACTGGTATAGGTAAGTTCATCCTGTTTGATGAACATTTCTTTGTGTGTGCCGTCCAAACGGAAGAGTTTGTACCTATTGGATGAAAAAGAAAGGCTAGGAATCTTTAGCAGACGCCACGTTCCTTGCTGCCAAGCTCCTTCCGAATATAGGTTGTGCCCAGAAAGAAGACTTTTAGCCTTATACCCTTCAGGTTGAAAATGCCTCACAGCTCCATCAGGCAAAACGCCTTCAGGATAAGGGCCTTCATAGTAGCTATTGTCATGCACAGACTGTGTTGAATAGTGTCGTTGAAGTGAGAATAATCTGCTCAACTGCAAATCCGCAGGTTCCAACTGCCATTTCCGTCCGTCAGCAATTAAGATAGGGTTTCCATCCCCAGCCTTACAAAAATCTTTAACGGGCGAACCATAACAACCTTGTTGTAAATCCAAGCTAGATTTATCTTTGGGGCACTCTACCGCACAGCCTTCAAACTCATAGTTCCAACTAAAAGGGCGCTCGCATAGGTTACAGTCAAACTTAAGCAGTGACTGATGTATATGATGAGTGTCGGGATACCATCCTTCGTTATAAGCGGTTCGATAGTAAACGCATCTTTCTGATGCCCTTGATCCTCTTTGCTTATCCGAAAGAGCCGGGCAATATGCTTTATACCAAATACCATAGTCCCAACCAGGAAAACCGTTGTTCTCTGGTGTAACAGGCGAAGCAGCAAGCGCTTCCTTTTCAGTGCGAAAACACTTTTCTGGCCTATTAGCAGGATCTTTAGGCCCGCCCGCGGAATTAGAAACCAGGCAAAAATACTCCCCCCCCTGAGAACAGTATTTAGATTTGGCATCATCAGCATAACAGGCGGTGCTTAAGCACAGCGTCACCACTAAAGCCAAGCAACCATAAGTAGTGCAAAGATACATTTTTTTGTAGTAAGAATAATTTTGTAAAGACATAATTAAATACTAATTTCCTTATCGCTGAGACACACGCGTAGCGATGCGCTGACCTTGGTCGTTGTAGTCATATTCAGTGATGCTGGTGGCGGTGGTGATACGCGTTGGCCACAAGCAGTAAAAAGGAGGCTATTCTGATGACTTCTGGATGATGGCAATTGCATAACTTCCTTTTCTTAGGCACCAAGACAGCACCCATAGCTAGCTCCTTTAGAGCCCGCTTTTTAACATTTTATCTACAATTAGGTCAATATATCCCCCTACACACTACCGCTTTTATTGACTTGAGTGCAGAGCCCGTTCCAAATGATGAATGACGTAGTGAGTTGATAGACTTCCACCGATATAACCACAACATTGGCAGCATCACATTTTAAATGATTCCTTGGTTTCACCCATCCAAAAGCTTGCCTTCGATCAATGAAACCTTAGTTCACCAAACACCACATCTAGTGCCTTAGCCTTTTTACTGCCACTATATATGCAGATTGTGGTCCGCACACATGCGCAAGCATGGGGACAATAGGGAATCCGGTGAGAAACCGGAGCTACCCCCGTAACTGTATCTGGTTGGTACGCTGCATCTTCTGTCCATATCTAATGGGCAAAGCCACTGGCTTAGCGCTGGGAAGGCGGCAGTTAACTCAATACCAGAAGCCAGGAGACCTGCCGCAATCACCAATGCCATGCTGGGCGGGGTGCACCAGTGCAACATGAATTATTGGGCGATATGGTCAGCGCTAGCTGATGTTCGCCTACTTATCATGCTGTGACTATTTGCCCTCGCTTACCATCGCCCTACATCAATCTAAGCAGTACAGAATAATAAGTTCAGGAGATGAACATGCAGCAGGTCGTGATTAAACGGGATGGCAGTCGCGCCCCTTTCAACCCTAAACGGATCCAGTTGGCGATACAGAGCGCTTGCGAAGTGGTCGGCATTCGTTCGGCGAAAATAGCTGAGCAGATCACCGAGCAGGTAGCGAGTCAATTAGCACCGCTTTCCGAGTTGCATATCGACGAGATCCAACAGGCTGTGGAAGACAGCTTGATGGCCAGCGAGCAAAAAGCGGTGGCCCGCGCTTACATTGAGTACCGTCACGACCGCGATCTGGCCCGGGAAAAAGCCAGTCACCTGAATCAGGAAATACGCGGTTTAATGGAGCAGAGCGATCTGAATCTGCTGAATGAAAACGCCAATAAAGACAGCAAGGTGATCCCCACCCAGCGCGATCTGTTGGCGGGTATCGTCGCCAAGCATTACTCCCGTCGTCATATTCTGCCAAAGGATGTGGTGAGCGCCCACGACCGGGGAGAGTTGCACTACCATGACCTGGATTACGCGCCGTTTTTTCCGATGTTTAACTGCATGCTGATTGATCTAAAAGGGATGTTAGAGCAAGGCTTTAAGATGGGTAACGCGGAGATCGATACGCCAAAATCGATTGCCACTGCCACGGCGGTTACCGCACAGATCATCGCTCAAGTAGCAAGCCATATCTATGGCGGCACCACGGTCAATCGTATCGATGAAGTACTGGCACCTTATGTCACCGCCAGCTACGAGAAGCACTTGGCGACAGCTGCCGAGTGGCAGGTATCGGATGCCGAATCGTTCGCCCAAGCGCAAACTGAAAAAGAGTGTCATGACGCCTTTCAGTCATTGGAGTATGAGGTGAATACCCTGCACACCGCCAATGGCCAAACGCCGTTTGTGACCTTCGGTTTTGGTTTGGGTGAAAGCTGGCAAGCCAAACTGATCCAACGTTCAATTCTGCAGAACCGTATTGCCGGATTAGGCCGTAATCGCAAAACCGCCGTCTTTCCGAAACTGGTGTTTGTCATTAAAGAGGGCCTTAACCGCAGCCCGCAAGATCCCAACTACGGGATCAAACAGTTGGCCTTAGAGTGTGCCTCGAAGCGCATGTATCCAGATATTTTGAACTACGAGCAAGTGGTGCAAGTCACGGGTTCCTTTAAGACACCGATGGGCTGCCGTAGTTTCTTAGGTCAGTATGAAGAGGACGGCGTGGAGATCCATGATGGCCGCAACAATCTGGGCGTGGTTAGCCTTAACCTGCCAAGGCTGGCGATGGAAGCTGACGGTAACGAAAAGAACTTTTATCGTTTGCTTGATGACCGCTTACTGTTAGCCAAAAAAGCGCTCGATTCGCGCATCGCCCGCTTGGAGGGTGTCAAGGCACGCGTCGCACCGATCCTTTATATGGAAGGCGCTTGTGGCGTGCGCTTAAAAGCCGATGATGATGTACTGCAACTGTTCAGGAATGGCCGCGCCTCTATTTCCCTCGGCTATATCGGCCTGCATGAAACCATCAACGCACTCTACAACCAGCAACAAACGGCTACCGATGCGCACCCATTCGATGACCAAATGTTGCAGCAAAAAGCGCAAGCGATTGTTGCGCATCTGCGTCTGACGACTGAACGCTGGAAACGGGAAACGGGCTTTGGTTTTAGCTTGTATGCCACGCCCAGTGAGAACCTCTGCAGCCGTTTCTGCCGCTTAGACACCATAGAGTTCGGCATTATTAAAGGGGTAACGGATAAAGGCTATTACACAAATAGCTTTCATCTCGATGTTGAGAAAAATACCAACCCCTATGACAAGCTCGATTTTGAGATGGCCTACCCTGCGATCAGTAATGGCGGCTTTATCTGCTACGGCGAATACCCCAATTTGCAGCATAATCTGCAGGCGTTAGAAGATGTGTGGGATTACAGTTACGATCGCGTGCCCTACTACGGCACTAACACGCCGATAGATGAATGCTACCAGTGTGATTTCACAGGCGAATTTGATTGCACCAGCAAAGGCTTTACCTGCCCTAGCTGCGGCAACCATGATCCAGCCAAGGTATCGGTGACGCGTCGGGTTTGCGGCTATTTAGGTAGCCCAGATGCGCGGCCATTTAATGCTGGCAAGCAGGAAGAGGTAAAACGCCGAGTGAAGCACCTGTAATGCACCTAAACGCCTATTACCCTGTGGATGTGGTCAATGGCCCCGGTACCCGTTGCACCCTGTTTGTGTCAGGGTGCGAACACCAATGCAAGGGCTGCTATAACCAGTCGACTTGGCGTGCTGACAGCGGGATCTTATTCACCTCAGAGATTGAGGATCAGATCATTGCTGACCTCAACTGCACGCGGATCCGCCGCCAGGGGCTATCACTGTCAGGCGGCGACCCCTTACATCCGGCCAATCTGGACGCTGTATTGCATCTACTAAACCGAGTTCGCAACGAGTGCCAGGGCAAAGACGTTTGGTGCTGGACCGGTTATCGTTTTGGGCAACTCACCACCGAACAGCAGCAGGTCACCAACCTGATAGATGTGCTGATCGACGGCAAATTTGAGCAAGCATTAGCATCGCCAGAACTGCCTTGGCGCGGCAGCAGTAACCAACAAGTCATTACACTCAACTGCACCAAATGATATCTTTATTGTGCGCTTAAGATAACAGACGGAAAGCAGCAAGATGATCACGCGTATGTTCCAAGACTTCCGAGTAGAGATCCGAACAGAGCGTGGCGCGTTGTTCAAACGTTTCACACCCCAATCGGCAAGCGACTGGACAGTAATGATAGAGATGTTCGAGGGATGGCGAGCGCTGGATTTCTCTGAACAAATACTGACGATGATTGATGAGCAACAAGCCATCAGCCAGCAAGAATACACGCTGCTCGCCAGCTATTTTAAATTTGGTGAGATGCAACAAGAGAGACGCGTGTTTAAGGTCACGATCCATCGACTAACCGCGACTCATCATCTGTTACGCCCAGCCCTGCTCGCGGGGTGCTCAGCTACTCTCTGTAGTTTGCTGTTCGGCACGCTCTTTCTTTTGATATACAGCGCTGCAATCGCCCCTCATGCAGATATCGCCTTAAGCGTATTCTTATTGGCTCTAATAACACTACCACTGGCAATGATTGCTGGCGGTTGCTTCGGACTGCTACAAAGGCAGTGGAAAGAGACCAAAGTGATGGGATTTGTGATGGCCACATCGGTACCACCGATGCTTCTTTTTTGGTTGCAATTTCGTTCAGTGGAAGCGTTGCCAGAACTTGCGTTTGCAACCGCCACTCTAGCAGGCGTCGCTGCTTATCTGCTCTTTTTAAAGCTATTCAAACTCAGTCTACGGGAACAGTATCTGCGGCTTTTTCCCAAATAATCTCACCAACAACACAGATTCACCGCGGTTGATCAGGCTTATTGGCGTACTCCAGTTCGCAGTTACTGCTTTTGAAGGTTAACTGCGGAGGTGGCTCAGATAACAACAGCTCTACCACGCTGCTTTCAGGCACTTCAAATACAGCTTTGCAGCCATCGCTAAAATATATCGTCCGCGCTTTATAATCGATTGATTCAAGCGTTTCTGCGACCTTTGGATGCGCAGCGATAAAATCGGTCATCACTCGCAAATCTTCCGCCACCTGGTATTTAGGAGCCATCATGGCAAACGACACTGAAGAATAAACCAAACATAGCAATCCGAAACCAAGCTGACGCATCTAATAACACCTCCGTAAGAATTCCAAGTTTAGATAGCCTGCCATGGCGTGTCGAGACAGAGCAATTCTCATCGCTCAGTCTAATACTCCGTTCTGCGATAAACAGCCCCTTAGTCCCTTTTCAAAACGATCATGATCGGCCCGATTTCCACCTATCACGACAACGCGGCTATCGTCACACTGCTTTAACGGGCAGCTAGAGAGCACACCATTAACGACATTAAATGCGACGTTGCCTTGTGAGGTACGAAATACCCCCTTTACGCGCTCAAATGGCAATTCGGTTAGCAATGCATAGAGCGGCAGATAGTCAAAGGTTAGCGACCCTGATGCGATCCAACTTGTGCTGAGCATCCCCATATCTTCATTGCTATCGATCCTTACCAAGCCAGTAAGATCTTTGTCAGTCAGCTCGATGCGCTCATCACTCAAAGCGCTCTCATTGGTCGCCACACCGACGGCTGCGGAAACACCGACGCCAGTCGTACCAGTATCAGGATCTTTGCCTTTAGCTGGTGCGGCAAGCCACCCCAGCGCTAACTTGCCCTGACGGGTCTGCTTAACCGGTAGATGTTGTAAGTTCAAATCGGTAAGGAATTGCTCTAACGCCTCAAGCTCTCCCCCTAGATAGAGATCAGACTTGTTGGCAACAATAAGATCTGCCACCTGATGCTGTTGGATAAAGGTGTCATGGCGTCGATATTTTGAATCACTTAAGTGACGCGCATCCACCAAAGTAATGGTGGCTTGCAACTCAATCACATCCTGATAGTGAACAGCTGACAGCGCAGCAATAATCTCCTTCGGATGACCCAAGCCTGTGGGTTCAATGAGTAAACGGTCGGGACGAGCCTGTTTGATTAATTGATTCAGCGCCACCTGCATCGGTACGCCTGCGGTGCAGCACATACAACCGCCGGGCACTTCCCGAATGAACAATGTGCCGTTATCACCCTGCGCTGCCTGCGGATCCCCACTGATTAAGGCCGCATCGATCCCCACTTCGCCAAATTCATTCACTAAAACGGCCCAGCGCTCATCGGCCGGTTTATCTTGCAACAGCTTCATGATCGCCGTCGTTTTACCGACACCAAGAAAGCCGGTGATGATATTGGTGGGGATCGCCTGAGTAATAATTTTCACGAGCAGAAATCAACTAAGAATCTCGGGGGAGACCAGCTTATCATGGCTTGATGCCAATTCAGAGCCAGCCTGCAACAACCTAATTATAATCAGACAACGCGGCGCAGTTTCACGGCATAAAACTAGCGTACCGGCAGCCAAGTGAAAGCTTATTCTAATCAACTCCGTTGTCAGAACTGTTCACTGTTACTGTAATTGGAACGCCTTCGCCTGACGCCGCTGCTCTGTTGTGCGACTCAACAATGCTTGCTGAGTTAACAGTTCATCACCAAAGAACAAACCATCCAGCTTTTTCAGAGCATCAAAATGATCTGTGAGCACTTGCTCTACCCGATCTAAACGCTGCAAGGTCATTGGCGTACAGGATTGGCCATGCAGATCATCATTGACGTCCAATAGATGGGAACGAAAACTCTCTACCAGAAACAGATCATCGAGTGCTGAAGGCGTGGATAAAGCTTGTTGCCAGCGCTGAACAAAGCCTTGCACCCAATCAAGTACCTGTTGCTGTGCTCCTGCTTTTTTAAGAGCTGCGTACTTACGCTGATAGGCCTGCAACGCCAGTCGCTTCTCTAATTCGAACAGCGACATGATCTCCCGCTGGGACCAAGTACTCTCTTTTTTCAGCAAATAGCCAAAGAAATTGCGCGTTTCCAGCCGCTCCACACTGTGGAATAGCGGCGCATCCAGCCCACAACTATTAAACTCACTGAGCGGATCAAAGGTGTAGCAGTAACCAAAATCGAACAGCGAGATATCATGGCCATCAAACAGAATATTACCGGGGCACAGATCCCACTCGATGATCCCTTGAAGTTCGAAGTTAACAACAGTATCAAATAACTGGGTCAGCACCACTTCATTGAATTCGGTTAACAAGTTTCCCTCAATCCATGGGGATAACATCACCCCATGTTGGAACGACGCATACACAGTCGGCACAACATGGGCAAACGCTTTGCTGGTTGCAGCTTGGTTTTTTAGCTGCTGAAAATCCCGCCGTCGCTGCACTTCGTTGAGAAATGAAGTTTGCCCATCGACATTCTTAACCAAACTCTCAGGCCGTTTCAGTTTTAAGTTCCAATCTTTACCATCAACACGGATATGGTAAACATGGGCGGTTAGACCGCCGGCAAAGGTCTCCACGACATAAGCTGAATCAGCGGTGGTTTGCCGCAGTTGCGCCAAGGGCAAAGGCAATAGCGCCTCACTCCCCACGACAATCTCCTGCCCCGAAGCAACAAAATCTAACTGTGACTGCTGGCGCTGTTGTTCACGGTTCATATCCATTCCTATACAGATGACTTAAAAGCATGGCAGGATTATCCCCATCTCCTTTAACAGAGATCATCCACCCTTAGGGTGGAATCTTTTATTTTCATACCAGCTTATCGCAACACGTTGACTACGACACGGAGCGCCGCACAAAACAATGATCGCCACAGAAGCCTTGGCAGTTAGTTCTTTGGATGCTGCCCCCTGCACAAACGAGCTGAGCCCGTTAGACCCCCTGTGGCAACTCAATCCAGCACTGGCAAATCCACCGAACACACGAATAACGCTACTTCACGCCCCAACAGGCTACGGCAAAAGCAGTTTGGCAATGCATTGGTTAAGCCAGTGGCAAGGTTGTTGTTTCGGCATCAAACTCGACCCGAGCGATAATCTGCTCAGCGCCTTTGTCATCCATCTCACCCAGGTGCTGAATTTGCCCACCATCGCCGCAGAGCAAGAGCTAAGCCAGGCCTCTGACAACGCCATTTTGAGCGCATTAAAAGCTCAACTACAGCAATGGCAACCCAGTCAACCCGCACTACTGGTGTGCGATAACTTGCACCTGATCACTGAGCCAAGCATTCAGCAACTGCTGCTCTTTCTGTTCGATTTAGGCTTGTTCAAACTGATCCTCTGCTCGCGCCATGCCCATGCAGACTGGCTCAGCCATTATGATTTGCAGGGTGAGCTTTCCGTGGTGGACCGTCACGACCTGCAACTGAGCATGGCACAGGTGAACGCACTCACCCAGTCGGTAGACACAAGCTTATCCACCGAGTGGCAACAGCAAACACAACAGGCTTTACAGGGCTGGCCCGCCCCCTGGCGAATGGTGTTGCGACTATGTGGCCGCGGCGTTCCCTCGGATCAGGTCGACCTTGATGAGATCGGCGCCAACTTGTCCGATTACCTGGTCCAGCAAACGATTCAACCCTTACCCCTCACCCAGCAACATTTGCTGCTGTCATTAGTTCCGTTTGCACAGTTTGATGACGCGTTACTCACCGCACTTGATCCACAGCAACCACACAAAGCGTGGCTGAGTAAGTTGATCCTGGAGCAGCTTTTTATCAGCCGCACTGACACCGGCCAATATCAAATGGTGCCCTTCTTTCGGCAGGCGTTAAACCACTACCTGGTGATCAATGATCCCGAACGGTTGGAGATCGCCAATCACAATGCTTGCCGCGCACTGCTTAAGCGACAGCAATGGCATGCCGCTGCCGAGCTGGTCAAACAACAACACAGCCCCATGCTGGCAATCGATTGGTTAGAGAGTGTCGGCTGGCACTGTTTCCATCTTGCACATTACAGGCTGCTCGACGACGTTTTTTCGCTATTAAGCACTGAGCAAAAACAGCATCACCCAGAGATAGCCTTGCTTTATGGTTGGTGGTTGCTCGAAGCACAAAAAGACAGTGGTCTGAGTAACCAATGGGTGCAGCAATTGCCCTTGGCAGAATGGGATGAACCGCAGGTCGCACGATTTAAAGTGCTACAGGCTGAGACTCACTATCAGTTTGACCTGTTAGCAGAAGCATTACGCTATGCCGAGCAGGCACTGCCTCTGTTGACACTTCCCCACGACAGATTGTCTGCCATGTTTACCCGTGCCATGGCGTTACTATGGCTAGGTCAGGTCGATGACGCAGCAAAGCAACTGCAACACCTGCAGCCCCTGGCCAACACCGAACATCAGCACCATATCGCACTGGCGGCAACCTTACGGTTAGCCAATGTGGCGCAGATCCGCGGGGATATCCAGCAAGCACAGGCATTAGCCGAGCAGGCCCATGAGCTCGCGCAGCAACGACAACTGCTCAGCGACCACCTGTACGATGCTATCCAACGCACCTTAGTTGAGATCTACCTGCAACAAGGAGACCTCAGCAGCGCACAGAAAGCACTGGAACGCGGGGAAGAGTTAACCCATCCCAGAGGCGATTATTGGCTGTTTCCCTACGTCACATGGCGTTTGGCCATTGCGCTACTGCAGGGCAAACCCACCTCATCCTTAATCTCCGATCTGGAGGCCCGTTTAGCCAATGATTTTATGTGTCGCCAATGGCGCCATCGCGCACGCACGGTATTGCAGATGTGCTTTCAGTGGCGTGGTGAAAAAGAAAAACTGCGGCAGCTTGAACAACAACTGAGTTGGCACAAGTCACCCAAAACCATCCCCGATCTGCAGGATAACCTGCTGTTCGGCAGAAACCGCCTGCTGGCAGGACAAGTGTTACCCCATGACTTTTCGCTGCAAGCGCCCTACTGGGACGAAATTGGCGCCTGTCAGGTGGCTGCGCAACTGCGCTGGATAGAGGCCATGACCGAATGGAACAAAGGTAACTCGGCATCACTCAAAAGCGTAACAAAGACGATTCAAGCCTGGCTGGAACAGAGGTATATCGCCGAGTTCTTGCTGTTGGGTGAACAGGGCCTGAGCCTTTGGCGAAAATTAAACAATGACTTTAAAGACAACGCCAAGGCGCTGGATAGCCTCGCATGCTGGCAGCAGTTGACGATGCAAACTGCCAAACAAACAAGTCACCCAGTCTTACCCCCTGACGAACGCCTGACCAAAAAAGAGTGGCAGGTATTGCAAGGCATTGGTCGTGGTTACTCCAACGAGCAGATCGCCGCACAGATGCATGTGGCTCTCTCCACTATCAAAAGCCATGTGAACCATATCTACAGTAAATTAGATATCAACGACCGCAAGGCGGCCAAAGTCATCGCGGCCAAATTAAGCCGCAAGGATTAAGAAGTAAGGAATAAGGACGGTACTCAGTCACTGTTCCAGTACTAATAAAATTCAGCTGTCATCACGCTAACAGGAACCGGTCGTTGAAGCGACCTTATCCCATCATCGGAACTCCTACCCGGAAAAATCCACCCCAGAGGTGGATGCTGAAATCCCGCTCTGACATGAACTGGAATGAGATCACGGGAGCACGAGCAGCACTGCTCAAGCATTGGCAGATCTTAGGCCAATTTCGCCAGCGACATCCTGCGTTCGGTAGTGGACAACATAGACAATTAGAGGCCGCGCCTTACAGCTTTAGTCGTCAAACGGAAGATGACAAAGTCATGGTGCTATTTGCAGGCAACAGGTAAACGGTGAAATAAATCTGCAGCAAAAAAAAAGCGGTGAGCATGCTCACCGCTTTCATTCAAAGATAACCCCATGGAGCAGGCTTATTCTCTGATCATGACTGGAATATCGCCAACGCCCATCTTTGCTGGCTGTTTCATTCTTCTGAGCAACCAGACAACGAGAGCCGACACCACAAAGATCAGGCTGATCCACAATGTGGAAGTCAAAGGTTGCAGCGCAAACTGACTTAGTTGATAAAACAGCGTCGCCACGGCGTAAGCTAAGGCAAAGGTGTACACTGCAGAGAATGCGGTCCAGCGGTTACCGAATTCACCTGACATAGCCCCCAATACAGCTGCGCATGGGGTATAGAGCAAAATAAACAGCAGGTAGGCAAACGCCGCCGCCCGGGTTTTAAAACCCGCTTCCAAATTGGTTAAGGTACCGGTTTCGAAACCAAAAGCTTCCGCTGTCTCTTCGCTGTTACTGACGTCGCCAATATCAAGCCCTAACGGATCTTCCCAGGCGATACCGAGCAAGTTTTCAGGAATGGTAGATAACCCTTCATTCAACGCAGCTAACAGATCTACACCGCCCTCTTCCTCTTCACCGGCGTGAGAATAGAGGCTATTGAGAGTACCAACCACCGCTTCTTTAGCAAAAATACCGGTGACGATGCCGACGGTCGCAGGCCAGTTATCATCGGCAATCCCCATAGGGTGGAACACCGGTGTCACCCATTGCGACGTTTTTGATAACAGCGACGTCTCGCTGTCCTCATTACCAAAGCTACCATCAGTACCTATGCTATTGACGAAGCTTAATACCGTCACCACCAGCACAATCATTTTACCCGCTCCAAGAACGAACTGCTTGGTACGGTGCCACGTACGGCGCACGATGGCTCCCGGCGTTGGCATCTCATAATCCGGTAACGCCATCATCCCCTGACTCGCCAAACCAGGCAGCAGGGTGTAACGCAGCAACACCCCAGTCAAAATAGCAGCGACAATCCCGATGAGATAAAGAGCAAATACCAGGTTTTGACCATTATCAGGAAAAAAAGCAGCGGCAAACAGTGCGTACACAGGCAGGCGTGCACCACAAGACATAAAGGGCGCCATCATGGCGGTCACTAGACGTTCACGGCGGCTGTCGAGCGTACGGGTCGCGGTAATTGAGGGGACATTACAACCAAAACCGACGATCAACGGCACAAAAGCCTTACCCGGCAGACCAATCTTTTGCATCAGTCCTTCAATAACAAACCCTGCCCGTGCCAGATAGCCGGAGATCTCCAATATGCTTAATGCCACATACAGAAACGCCACCACAGGAATAAAGGTCGCTACCGTTTGTACACCGGCGCCCACGCCACTGGCTAGAATTGCCGTCAACCAATCAGGCGAGCCGACGCTGGTCAGCAGTTGCCCGAAACCATCGACAAATAGCGCGCCAGCAACAATATCGAAGAAGTCGATAAATGCTGCACCAAAATTGATGGCAAACATAAAAGTCAGATACATCATACCGAGGAAAATCGGCACCCCAGTCCACACATTCAGCGCATATCGATCCCAACGCTCAGTTAACGATAGGCTGGCATCAGCTACCGTTACCGCTTGCTGGTAGATCTTATCGACCAAGGCATAGCGCTGGGTGGCCAGATGATCAGAAAGACGGATGCTGTCGGCCGTTAGCTGCGCGTGCGCCTGCTGCGCCTGCTCATCGTTCAGCATCAATAGGCGTGCAATGGCATCAGCACGAACGCCACCCAGCTTGGTTATTGCCATTTCAACATTGTCGCCCAAAGGCACGGTAAAGGGCTTTAACACTAGTGGCTGCTGGCATAGCGTATTAATACGGCTGACTAAAGCCTTTATATCGCAGGGAGATTTAGCGCTGATCGACATCACCGGACAATCTAACTGCTGAGCTAATTGGTCAACGTCGATTTTATGATCTCGAGCCTGCACTACCTCTGCTTTGTTCAACAGAACCAACATCGGCACGCCAAGCTCACGAAGCTGCAGCGTCAGATAGAGGCTACGCTCTAATTGCGTGGCATCCACCAGATTAATCAATAGATCAAACTCGCCCTGGCGAATGCACTGCTGACTGATCGACTCATCAAGTAAGCCATCGTGATTGATGGCATTGAGATCTAATAAACCTGGTAGATCAACCAGATCAAAGTTCTGCTGCTCGCAAGCGAAATGGCCAATCTTCTTATCAACCGTAACACCTGACCAGTTTCCCACAGAAACATTGCTGCCACTTAAGCCATTGAACAAGGTTGATTTGCCGCTGTTGGCGTTACCTGCGATCACACAGCGAAATGCTTTACTCATGGCTTAACCTCCACCGTAATCGCTTGCGCTAAAAGCGAACCTATACAGAGGCGAGCGCCCCGTACTTGCAGTTGCACTGCACCACCTAAAGGAGCTTTCCGCACCAATTCAACGGCGCAACCAGGGGTGAGCCCGGAAGCCAGTAAGCGCTGGCGCTGACTGGCCGTAATGCTCTGTAAGCAAAGCTCAGTGACTGTCGCACGCTGCCCAATTCTGACGTCAGAAAGTACCATTCTGAGCTCCTATAGTTCCCTGATCAAAGAGTCAACAGCCAGCCGTAATAGTTGGCTTTGCGGCGAATCAAACTTCAGCTAATCAGCCTGAATTCTTCCGCTGTATCGACATTATACCAGTCACAAAAGGTGATTGATAATGAGAATAATTCTAATTACCAAAATAAAGTGACGTATTGATTTGCATCAAGTGGTTGTTAACGTTCATGCAACATGGCGTCATACAGCAATAGATTGTTTATCAATCGATGACATTACCAATATTCCGGTGCCATCAGGACCGGAACACACTTAACTAGGCCACTCACTTCCTGCAGAGCATGCTCTTGCAAAGCAATAGCCTGCCACGCTTCTGGATAAGGCAACGAATAAGGAGGTGCCAGTTTATGCTCAGTATGAAAGCCACAACGGCCATAGTAATTAGGATCACCAAGTACCATGACGATATCCACACTCTGATTCGCTAATAACTCCAAGCCAAACCGGATCAGCTTCATACCCACCCCCTGTCTTTGTGCCGTTGGTGCAACCGCCAACGGCGCAAGAATATAGCCAGATACACTGTCATAGTTGACGATCTGAATGGGCGAAAATAACACATGACCAATCACTTTGTTCTCTGCTACCGCGACCAACGACAGGACCTTAGAAGGGTCAGCAACTAATGCCAATGCCAACTGAGCGACGGCCTCACCCTCTGCTTCACCAAAGGCTGACTGATGGAGTTGTTGGATAGCATCTAAATCTGTTGTGCTGGATCGACGGATGATCATATTTTCACCATTAGAGGAGTTCTTCAAAGAACGAGATTTCCCGGATAAATAACCAATTTAAACCGTGCAGGTAAAGGCTATCCAGTGCCAGCAAATCCTATCTCATCATCAAATGAGTATGCTGAGCCCAACGCACTGAATCTAAGACAAACAAGAACAGAGCTATGCAAACGCAACATTATGAACTATATTGTGCATATGCAACATATTGGAGTGTCGCTATGTCCGCTATCCCCCATGCATCACCTGAACATGTGCTTGCCAAGGCAGTGAAAAATGCCGCTAAGCAGTTAGGTTTATCTCAGTCTGAATTATCAGAAGTGATAGGTAAAGATCGCAGTGCTATCAGCCGCAATGGCATCCATATCGAAAGCAAGCCAGGGCAATTGGCTGCCCTGCTTATCCGCTGCTATCGCAGCTTGTATGCACTGATGGGGGGCGACACTGCGAATATGCGCCACTTTATGCAAACCGAGAACAAACTTACCCACGGTATTCCTGCCCAGCAGATCCGCGATGTCCAGGGGCTGGTCAGGGTCACTGAATTCCTTGATGCAATGCGAGGGCGTGGATGAAGCTCACTATGGACTTCACCTTCTCATCGGTAGAAGGGGAATTGATACGGATCGTCGAAAGTCAGCAACAAATCGCCACCATGCAACTGGTGGATGATCTGGCCGAACAGTATCTGCTCGAGCAACTACTGGAACAATCTAAGCCACCTCTGCCGGCTCACGCCGCACACCTGCACTTTCTGCTTGCTACCTCATTTCGTTATCCGCCATTAAAATGGGGCTCCCGTTTTGGTACGGTGCACGAGCCTAGCTTGTTCTATGGCGGCCTATCGGCCACCACGGCGATGGCAGAAACCGCCTATTACCGTCTGGTATTCTGGCACAGCATGGCCAGCGCGCCGCCAAACCCGGTTAAAGCTCAACACACGGTATTTACTGCCAGCTATGCCTCCCATGCGGCGGTAGATCTGCGTCAGGTAACATTCACAGAGGGCAATATTGATACCGCTGATCCTATTGATTACACCGCTTCGCAGGCCGTCGGTGCCCTGCTTCGAGAACAAGAGGCCGAAGTGATCATCTATCCGTCGGCGAGGGATCCACAGCATGGTCTAAATATCGCCCTGTTTACCGCAGATGCTTTCGCCTGTCCGACACCACTGGCGCAATGGCCTATGCTTTCTTTTGTGGATGGTGAGCGAGTACAGTTTCATAGCACAGCCAAGCAGTTTGGCATGCCAGAGATCTGCGCATTTACCCTGCCACAATTTCAAATTAATGGCGTGCTTCCTCATCCAGCATAAAGGCCTAGATGTTGCTTTTAATCAACGAAAGCCGTGGATAATCACTATTTAGAGAACTTTTTTACTAATTGGTTATCGGAGAGTAGACGCTTATTTTAGAACAGACAGATGATCATCATGCGCGTTCAACTATCGCACTATCATTTTGTCATCATGGTATTGCAGAATGAGTTTAAGTAGCGATGGCTGGTGTAACTAACTATTATGGCTAAATATTTTATTTCCTCACTATACTGGAGCACCCACTACAGATGAGTTTGTTCCTAATCCCCCTGTTGCCCTTAATAGGCATTTTGGTTCCTCTTTTCACTGAGCGTTTGGGCCGCAATGCCTGCGCTACTGCAACGGCAGTGCTGCCCGCCTGTTCGCTAGCATTGGTGTTAATGGCAGCGCCTAACGTATTTGACGGTGTGGTGATCCAGCAACAACTGGGCTGGATCCCGGCTTTAAATTTAGATCTTTCATTCCATCTGGATGGTTTGGGTTTTCTATTCAGCTTACTGATCTTGGGTATTGGCCTGTTGGTGATCCTGTACGCGCGTTATTACCTCTCGGAAAAAGAGGCTGTTGGACGTTTCTACAGTTATCTCATTATGTTTATGACTGCCATGCTTGGCGTCGTATTGTCCAGCAACCTGATCCAGCTTTGGTTCTTCTGGGAACTAACCAGTGTGAGCTCCTTCCTGCTTATCAGCTTCTGGGGTCACAAAACCGATGCTCGTAAAGGTGCTCGGATGGCATTGGCGATCACAGGTGCTGGTGGTTTAGCACTGCTAGCGGGGTTATTACTGATAGGTAATCTCGTCGGTAGCTATGATCTGCGCGCAGTACTCGATAGTGGCGACATCATTCGTAACAGCTCGCTCTACCCAGTTATCTTGTTACTGGTTCTAGGCGGAGCATTCACCAAATCCGCTCAGTTTCCATTCCACTTCTGGTTACCCCATGCAATGGCGGCACCGACACCGGTCAGTGCCTATCTGCATTCGGCGACCATGGTGAAAGCTGGCGTGTTCTTACTAGCGCGCTTTTATCCGGTGTTAGCAGACACAGAACTGTGGTTTCTCATTGTCACATTAACGGGATTATCCACTCTGTTAATGGGTGCATATATCGCCCTGTTTAAACACGATTTAAAAGGTCTGCTGGCCTACTCCACCATTAGTCATTTGGGCCTAATTACCCTGTTGTTTGGTCTCAATACTGAACTGGCTGCCATTGCGGCCGTGTTCCACATCATTAACCACGCGGTCTTTAAAGCCTCGCTGTTTATGGCTGCTGGGATTATCGACCACGAATGTGGCACCCGAGATATGCGGGTAATTAATGGCTTGTGGAAGTACATGCCAATCACTGCCACGCTGGCAATGGTGGCAGCAGCATCAATGGCGGGTATTCCACTACTGAACGGCTTTTTGTCGAAAGAGATGTTCTTCGCCGAAACACTCCATCAAAGTACCCTGGGCGCTTTATCCTGGTTGATACCGGTATTGGCCACGGTGGGGGGCGCACTGGCGGTGGCCTACTCACTGCGTTTCATCCACGATGTGTTCTTTAATGGTGAGCCAAAAGAGATTCCGAAGAAGCCCCACGAGCCGCCACGATATATGCGGGTACCGGTGGAGATCCTGGTCGCTATCTGTTTGCTCGTAGGCATCTTTCCGCAATGGACCGTTGGTCCCTTGTTGGATGCCGCATCCATGGCTGTACTTAACGCGCCATTACCTAAATTTGACCTCGCACTGTGGCATGGTATCAACCTGCCTTTGATGATGAGCCTGGTGGCCGTTGTTGCAGGTAGTACGCTCTACTATCATCGTAGAAATCTATTCCGTTTTCAGGCTCAATTTCCTGAAGTGGATGCCAAAGTTGTGTTCCATAATGTGGTCAACGGCATCATGCTGTCGGCAAGAAAGCTCAATGCAAAACTAGAGAATGGCTCGCTACAGCGTTACGCGTTTTTACTCTTACTGTTTGCCCTACTGCTGGCTGGCGCGCCGTTACTGTCTTTGGATCTGAGCTCATACGCGGAGACCACACCACCCGATGGTATTTTTATCACCGGAACGGTTCTGCTCATGCTTGGCTCTATCATGACTGTCTTATGGAGCCACAAACGCATTGTCGCTTTGCTGATGTTATCTCTGGTGGGGGTGATCGTGTCTGTCGCCTTTGCCTACCTGTCTGCGCCCGATTTAGCCTTAACCCAACTTTCGGTCGAGGTCGTGACAATTATCTTGTTACTACTGGCGCTGTTCTTCCTGCCACAAGAATCATTGATGGATCGCACCAAACCGAGCCATATCGTCCGTGACCTCAGTTTGGCGACGTTGATAGGCAGTGTGGTGGGTACCATCAGCTATGCGCTGCTAACCCAACCACTAGACAGCATCTCTACCTTCTTCCTGGAGAATAGTAAGAGTGGTGGTGGCGGTACCAACGTAGTCAACGTGATTCTGGTCGACTTCCGCGGCTTTGACACCATGGGTGAAATTGCCGTTCTTGGGATCGCCGCACTGGGGATCTACAAATTGCTCGCAGGCATGACCTTATATATGCCATCAAAAGATATGGCTAACCGCCCTTGGGCAAAAGAAAAGCATCCGATGATCTTATCTGTGGTTTCTCAGAGTTTGCTCCCTCTGTCACTGCTGATCTCCGCTTATATCTTCCTTCGTGGACATAACTTACCGGGTGGCGGCTTTATCGCTGGTCTGGTGACGGCAGTTGCATTGATCCAGCAATACCTCGCACACGGCGTCGAATGGATGAGTAAGCGGGTTAAAATCAGTTACCACAGCATGATTGGTGTCGGCCTATTAATCGCATTGCTCAGTGGCTTAGGAAGTTGGCTGTTTGATCGCCCATTCCTGACCAGTTGGTTTGATTATTTCTCACTACCAGTGGTGGGTAAATTTGAGCTCGCCAGTGCCATGGTCTTTGACTTAGGGGTATATCTGACGGTGATTGGCGCGACACTGCTGATCCTCGCCCATCTGGGTAAATTGACCACCACCGAACGACTGGAGGAGAAGTATTAATGGAAGCCTTATACGCAGCCTGCGTCGGTCTGATGACCACCTGCGGCATCTTTATGATGCTACGGGGTCACACATTTACCCTAGTGATGGGTCTACTGATGTGCTCATACGCAGTGAACCTGTTTCTGTTTGGCAGCGGGGGCTTAACTCTGGATGCACCTGCCATTTTGGGACAAGCAAAACAGCATGCAGATCCACTGCCTCAAGCCTTGGTCTTAACCGCCATCGTGATCGGCTTCGCGATGACAGCCTTTGCGGTCATTTTGGCGATGCGTGGTCGCGCTGATTTAGGCAACGACCACGTTGATGGCGAAGAGCCAATGGATCCATTAGCCAAACCTTCAGTCCCAACTCAGGAGACGAAATGAAGTTAGTCGATAATATCGCCGTTCTCCCTGTACTGCTGCCATTCCTCGCAGCGATCTTACTGATCCTGCCTCCTTTGCAAGGGCGCATACAGTGGCAACGTAGCTTTGCTATCGCAGCTAACCTGCTGCTATTAATTATCTCTGTTTGGCTATTGGTAACGATCAATAATCAGGGAATTCAAGTGTATGCGCTGGGCAACTGGCAGGCACCATTTGGCATTTCACTGGTTGCCGATACGATGGCAGCTTTGATGCTATTGCTTACCAGTGTGCTGGGACTCTCTGCTCATCTGTATGCCTGTGCCGGTGACGATGCTCGCGGCAGCTTTTTCCATCCGCTGTTCATGTTTCAGTTAATGGGTATCAACGGTGCATTTCTAACTGGCGATGCTTTCAATATGTTCGTGTTCTTCGAGATCCTGTTGATCGCCTCCTATGCACTCATGATCCATGGCGGCGGCAAACAGCGTACCCAAGCGAATATTCACTATGTATTTTTAAACCTCATCGGTTCCACGCTATTTCTATTTGCCTTAGGCACGCTTTACGGCACCCTAGGAACGCTTAACTTTGCCGACATGGCGGATAGAGTGGCCTATTTGCCAACCGAACAGTTACCTCTGGCGAAAGCTGGAGGCCTGTTACTACTTGCGATATTTGGCCTTAAAGCCGCGCTATTACCATTACAGTTCTGGTTGCCCCGTACCTACAGCGCCGCAACACCGGCGGTTGCGGCACTGTTTGCGATCATGACCAAAGTGGGTATCTACAGTATTTGGCGTATTCATGGCGTGATTTTTGGTGAACAAGCCGGTGAGCTGGCCAATATGGCACAAGCCTGGCTATGGCCGTTGGCATTCTTAACGCTGGCCATGGGCTGTATTGGTGTCTTAGCCAGCCAAAGCCTGCGTTTACTGGTGGCTAATTTGGTCATTATCTCTGTCGGTACTTTGCTGATGGCTGTCGCGATCAACACCGAACAAACAACGGCGGCTGCGCTTTATTATCTAATCCACAGCACGCTCGTCGCCGCAGCGCTGTTTCTAATCGCTGGTATCGTGCAACAACTGCGCGGTAAAGCGGAAGATCGCTTTGTCACCGCCAGAAAGATCGCCAAACCAGCTTTTATTGGCACCTGCTTTTTTATTGCGGCATTGACGGTTATCGGCATGCCGCCATTTTCCGGCTTTGTCGGTAAAGCACTATTACTGAAATCTACCATCGACCAGCCGCAAATGGCTTGGTTTTGGGGAGCGATATTGATTGCCGGACTTATCTCCTTAGTCACCTTGGCTCGGGCTGGTACTACCCTGTTCTGGCGCTCCCAAGGCAACCAAGTCACCAGCGAATCAACACCTGCTTTGCAGATAGTTGGCGTGGTTATACTACTGGCTTGCTTCCCGTTACTGGTCGCCTTTGGTGGGCCTGTAACTGAGCTGACTCAACAAGCCGCGGCACAACTATACCAAGGCATCACATTAACAGCAGGAGCCATGTAATGAAGATACACCGCAGTTTTGCCCTGCTGCCAACCCCATTTCATAGTTTGTTGTTATGGCTGGTATGGCTGGCGCTAAATGATTTTTCTGCTGGCCACATGGTGCTTGGCGCATTTTTAGCCATAGGTATTCCATTGTTGGTATCGCCCTTGAGTGCCGATGAACCTGTGGCGAAGAAGCCGCTGGTCGCATTGCGCTATTTCTTTATGGTGCTGTGGGATATCGTCGTATCGAACATAGAGATGATGAAACGGGTGCTGGGACCGATTAAACGCCTGAGACCAGGTTTTATTGTGGTGCCATTAGATCTCAGTGGCGAACTGCCTCTAACCATTTTCACCAGCACTATTTCATTAACACCGGGGACTGTCAGCGTCGAATTTTCTGAAGATAAGAAGTGGCTCTACGTTCATGCTCTGCATATCGATGACGAACAAGCGATGGTGGCACATATTAAGCAACGCTATGAGCAGCCACTAAAGGAGGTATTTGGATGTTAACCATCAGTATTATGATTGCCTGCGGAATGGTGTTAATAGCGCTAATTCTGAACTCCTGGCGGCTGGTTGTTGGGCCCAATACACCAGACCGGATCATCGCGGTGGACACTATGTATATCAATAGCATCGCGTTGATTTTACTACTAGGTATGTATCGTGGATCACCACTCTATTTTGAAGGTGCTCTGTTAATCGCGCTGCTGGGCTTTATCAGTACCTCAGCATTCTGCAAATACCTGCTGCGCGGCGACATCGTAGAATAAGGAATCGTTATGCCATTTTGGATAGAGGTCATTGCCTCGGCTTTACTGCTACTGGGCGCATTCTTTATGTTGCTTGGCTCAATCGGCTTGGTCAGGCTACCGGACTTTTTTACCCGTCTGCATGCGCCAACAAAAGCGACAACATTAGGCATAGGTGCCACCTTGTTAGCCTCTTTATTGATGTTTACCTACCAGACGGGTGAATTCGGTATAAAAGAATTACTTATTACCATGTTCCTGTTTATCACTGCGCCAGTGGCAGCCCACTTACTCGCCAAAGCGGCACTACATCACCGAGTTACCGTTTTAGGTGATGAAAAGACTCAGCAACGAATAGTCCAAGCGAGAAAGCAAGCACCACCGGTAGACGAACCTTTGGACACGAAAGTTGACTAACTAGTAGCAACCTACTGAAAAACAGAGGCTAGGAGTCGATAGATGAAGTTAAATAGGGATGACAAACTAATCAATCGACTCCATGTTGTTATTCACTGGTCAGTCAAAGTGCTCGCCATATTGATGGTATTTGTTATCGTCATGGGGGTAATTGACGTAGGTTGGACGCTATACGAAAAACTGACCACGCCACCAACCTTTATCTTGACCATCTCGGATATGCTGGCGACTTTTGGTGCCTTTATGGCGGTACTGATCGCTATCGAGATCTTTATCAATATCACGGTGTACCTGCGTGATGACGTCATCCACGTAAAGATCGTCATGGCTACCGCATTGATGGCGATAGCCCGAAAGGTAATAATTTTAGATCCTGAGAAACTCAGCCCTGAATATACCGTGGCTATTGGTATTGTATTCTTAGCTGCAGCGATTGCTTATTGGGTAACAAACAAGATACCAAGAAAAGAGCAACTCGACGATCAATAGCCCTGACTCGGTTCAACGATCTAGCGTATAGGCAGGCAAAATCTCTGCCTATACATACTCCACTTCACTCACCCCGTCATAAAACTCGGCGTTCACGGTGATGTCATCAACTTGACCATCAAGTACCGCCACTAACAATTTTCCTTCGTTAAAGCCGGACGGCAACTTAACCCGCCCCATAGGATCAAGCTGCAGGTTATTAAAGACCTGTTGACACATACGCCCCAAGCCATCCTGCAGAAAGTAGATAACAGTCACTGTTTTGCTGTTCACTTGACTCACCCCAAAATTAATCACGGAAATAATTAAGTGTGCGGAGTTTGAAGGATTTCACAGGTTGTTTTTTGAGCATAATCAATTTTGGTTAGCAATTAACCGCTAAATAACAGGCAGGTTACTGCGGCACAACACCAAGATAACAGCCACTTCTAGTGAAGCGGCTTGAAAGATAAAAAAAGCCGCCAAACGGCGGCTTAATAAAAGCTAAACAACGTTACTCTGGTTGGCCAGCAAACACCACGACCACGGCATCATCACCGGCATAGCGAGCAAACGCATAAGGCGCGTCACTGATCTGCTCATGGCTACCGGCACCGATAGCATAGTGCCGCTTGCGGAACTGGCCAACTTTCTGCCAATGAGCCAATAGCTCTGCACGTTCATCAACAATCTGATCCCAATTCATATCAGACCGAGTCCCTTGATGCTTATCAGAGCCGGTGACTCCAAACGGGCGTGCCGTTTCATCACCGTAGTACACCTGAACAGCACCAGGTAAGAGCAAGAACGGCGCGGCAATTCGCTTATAGGTAGTTACATCATTCTTTGCGTCTTTGTGAAAGAACAGGCGGGTATCGTGAGATGACAAGTAGCTCAAGACATTAAACTGAGTATCACCATTTATCTTGTTAGCATAACGCTGGAACGTTGATTCGGCATTGCTAAAACAACGCATCGCCTTATCCGCATCTTCAGTTTGATAAGTAAAGTTAATAATGGAGTCAAACCCGCCTCGACTGAAGTAGCCAGATTTGTTGACACCATGTCCCCAAACTTCACCTGTCGTCCAGAACGGTAAATCATCTAGCTTCTTGTCTGGGTTATTTGCCTTCCATTCGGCCAACGCTTCGACACCAGCGCTCTTAAGATCAGCCCATGCATCCATCTCTACATGCTTAGCGGTATCGATACGAAAGCCATCAACACCGTATTCACGCACCCAGTCAGACAACCATTTAACTAAATACTGGCGCACCGTATAACCTGGAATTTCAACCGCTTTGGTATCTGGTTTGTTTTTGTAGAAATTAGGCAGACCGGACTCATAAGATGACTCAGTCTTAAAGTCTGGCAGGTAAGCCAGCGACATTTTCTGTTCGCTCTCTCCTGGCGAATCGTAACCAGCGATCCCGGCACGGACCCACGCAGGCCCCCACCAGTTACCCCACTCACTGCTTTCGTAGTTGATATAACGGTTGAAGTAATGGTAATTCTTACCCTTTGGCGGCTCCCAATCAGTCCAATGCTCTTCTACGCCGAGCACTTCTTCCGTAGATTTAACCGTTGCACGCATCTTACCGAACTTGAACTCCTGCATATCTTGCAGAGTCGCGTAGCCAGGGTGGTTCATAACGATATCCATCACCACGCGGATACCACGCTCATGGGCCGCGTCTACAAAGGTGCGAAAATCTTCTTCGGTACCCATGTTGGCATCCATCGTGGTGTAATCCATGGCGTAGTAGCCGTGATACGCGTAATGCTTAAAATCACCGCGAATACCACCACCAGTCCAACCATGCACCTGCTCATAAGGTGCGGTCACCCAGATAGCATTAGTACCTAGTGAAGCAATATGATCCAGCTTATTAGTGAGGCCCTTCAGATCACCACCATGGAACGTACCGATCTCATTAACACCATCAGGCTTACGCCCGTAGCTGTTGTCATTTGAGGGATCACCATTTTCAAATCGGTCAGTGATAACAAAATAGACATTGGCGTTATCCCAGCTAAAGCCGCTCTCCTTACTATCCACCCGCTCCAGTAGCAGTAAACCTTCGCTGTCTGCGGCAGGCGTCAATGCCACCTTGCCATTGCGTACCGTAGTTTCCTGGCCAGAATAGAAATCTCGAATCAGTTCGCCATCACTGAACGCTTTAGAAACATTGACACTGACTTCACCTCCGTTCCAACGTGAGCACTGAGCTTGGGTGACTGAGCCTGAACTGGCTACAATCGGACCAGTAGTTGCTGTATCGACATCGCCTGTCGCACACGCGCCAAGCATTAAGGTAAGAGCGGAGGCCATGGCCGCGTAATGGAACGGGTGTTTCATATCCATATCCCGATAAGATAAATTGAGAAAGAGTAGAGAAATAACTTCTTTACCCATAAAGTCATGTTAGTTGCTCAAAAATAGCACGATGTTAGTGATACCGAATAGCATTAGAGTCAAAAAATTTGCATTCAATGCGTCAAAAAATATCTCCCTGGTAAACTAAAACCGATAGATTAATACAAAGGCAGGCGCCGAAAACGGCTTACCATCCGCTCCTATTCAGAAACCGCCCCACGACAACGCAACGATTACAACCAGCGACGATTAGCGGTGAAACTCACCGTTAACCACAAATCGGATTGCTGCTGTTGCAAATCTTGCCATAAGCGGCGCCGAATGAAATCTTGTTCCGCCATCGACAATTCGCAATCCTGAGCGACTAAGAAGTTAACCTCCAGATCGTAGCGCCGACCGGAGCGAGAAAGGTAATGACGGTAGCCTCGCAGTTCATGCTGCGTTTTAACAACCGCCAACTTACATGGCAACTGCTGGGCAAAGTCGTCGTCTGGTGCTATCGCGAGTAGATCTTTTAAGCTCCGGAATAGCACCCTGAGAGGTAGAATTAAAGCGACACTGCTTAATAACAGCATCAATATCGGGTCAACAAACCTAACCCAGCTTTCGAAGCCAAACCAAGTTAGCCCCTGCGCCACAACAAAGCCGACGAGTACGACGCTACTTAACAAACCATCCACTAGCCACTCATGACTATCGATCTCTAGCAACGAGGATCCAGTGCGACGGCTCTCACGCCGCATAAAAGCGTAACAACACCAACACAACAGGCTACTTAACAAGGCATAAGGTAACGCGAGTGCCAACACAACATGATGCCCACCAGACCAAATGGCTTCGACACCATAAAAAATAGCAAAACCACACATGAGCAAAATAGCGATGCCATTTAGTGCTGTCACCAAGGGTTCAATGTAGGCATAACCGAACTGAAAGCGCCGATCTTCGTTGCGCGTTACCAGGTAACTGGTGATAAGGCCAAGGCCTGTCATTGCAGTGCTAAAGAGAGAGAAAAAACCGTCGAGCAAAATAGCGGAAGAGCCGGAGAGCAAGCCAAAGCTGATGCCAAGAGCGACCATTATCAAAGTCGCAATCAAAGATATTTTTAGGGCAAATTGCTCCCTACTAATGCCATGGCGAAAAGCCATAAATCCTCCCATAACAAGTCTACGTGGAGAAAAGTATAGCGGTTAGTAAGCAAGCAAGCCCGTCAAAATCTAGCCTAGTCGGAGGGGTCCCCCCTTAGAAACCTCTGCGCCAGATATAAAAAAGGGCCAGCAATGCTGGCCCTTCTTGCTACCCAACAGGGATTGCTAGCAACTATTCAAGCGGCGCTTGAACCGGTGCTTCTAACTGCTCAAGAGCTTGCAGCAACCGTTGGTTAAACTCCTGAAAACGATTGGCCGCGTCCTGCTGTTCTGGCTGTAGAAATGGCAGAATTTTTTCAGCTACCTGGTCAATAGCCGCAGTCGATTTCTCAGTGGATTCTGCAAAAATAGACTCGCTTTGCTCTATCAGTTCTTTAAACTGTTTAATGTATTCACTAAGTGGCTCCATGATGTCATACAAGGAACTCGCTCCCGCCCCAGGCTGTGTGGTTGCTGGCTGATCTTGTACCTGCTGGTACACCTTCGCAGCCGCTATCGTTTGGGTTTGTTCCAAACTCATTGAGAATGATGCAATTTGTGAATCATCAAAGCCCAGTTCATTAGCTTTATCAAACGCTGCATCAAAGTCCCCTGCAAAGAATGAATCGGCAACGCCAGCCACCTGATTAATAAAATCAGTGATCGCTGCCATCTCCTCTTCACTCAGATCGCCTTCGACGGAAAAAGAGAAGCCAAACGAGGACTCATTGCTGTAGCTAGAAATAAGTGCTTCGCCGTTATCATTCGAAGCATATCCCATCCCCATAGAGCTGGCTTGTAACGCATTGAAACTGATAGCGATCTTATCCCCCTCTTTGGTGAACAGCTCCAAAGAAGCACTGTTTTCAACCCGATAGGAGGCAGCCTGCCCCACTAACTGCGCGCCACTGAAGTCGCCACCGCTGCTATAACTTTCTGTGGAACTACTGCGGGTAACCTCTACTTGCGGTGAAGATAACGCCACTTCATCACCAGCAAACAGCTCTTTCTCGAACTCGCCTAAACGTTGCTGGATCAAGTCATAGCTCTTATCTATGCCATTCCCCAGCTCTTCGCTCATCATGCCCATATCTTCAAGTTCGTCGCGCGCTTCACCGAAGCCTTGATCTACACCGATGCGAGCCTGCGCCATCATATCTTCGAGATACTCATCGCTTTCACCGCGCTCCCGCGCTTGGTTAACCGCCTTTTCGATATAGGAAGTCACATTGGTAGCCACAAGCTCGTAATCAAAACCACCGGTATTTTCTTCAACCGGAGCCTCTGACGATGCCGTTTGTTGCGGCGAAAATGGCAAATTTTTATAGACTGAATCGGCCAAAGAGCGCATCGCAACTTGAAATGGCGAGCGCAAAGAAACATCTTCGCCGGGTTGCGAAACCAAACCCGGGGCCGACTTCAGGCCACCCGCAGCATCATTCTGTGGCTGACCCAAGCGGCCGGCAGTTCCCGGCTGTGGACGCAACAGATTCATCAGGTCTGGGATCTTATTCATCATCATACCTTAGCCCTATGTACTGACTAGCCAGCCCATTGCCATCAATGAGCGGCTCTATGATCAGCCATCGGCATAAAAAAGTTAAAATTATACGCTTAGGTTATCGGCCCAAATTGTACAGACTTTAATCATTTTTGAATGATAGTATAACTCACTGAAACAGCACATTTTTTCCAACGTGGATCACATTTTTGAAAGACTATCACCGTGCCTTTGCTGAGAAGAATATTGCCAATTGATACCCATTTCCGGTTATTCTGCAGATACGGATGAAAGCAGTACCCGCAGGATAAAGATAAATAATGCAGATCAGCTTTGACACCATAGTCATACAGCTTTCCATGATAGTGGTCAGTGCTGCCATTATTGGCACTGCATTCCTGTACGCTCGCCAGCCAATCATTCTTGCTTACATTGTTGCCGGGATCCTCATCGGCCCATCCGGCTTTGACTTGATCCCTAATGCCAACAACATTGAACAGATCGCCCATGTGGGGGTGATCCTGTTGCTGTTTTTACTTGGCTTACATCTGCAACCCAGAAAGCTGTTATTACTATTTCAGAAAACAGCACTGATTACCCTCGGCACCTCCCTGCTATTTTTTAGCGCCAGCTTTGTCTTTGCCCTCAGTATGGGGATGCCGCTAAAAGAAGCGCTGGTGATAGGTGCGGCACTCATGTTTTCAAGCACCGTCATTGGCCTGAAGCTGATCCCCACAACGGCCTTGCATCACAAACACATTGGTGAGGTGATGACCAGTGTACTGCTGCTGCAAGATATTCTGGCTATCATGGTGATCCTGTTTTTGAATATTGATGCAGGTGAAGCGATGCTCACCACATTCGCGATGCTGCTAGTGAAATTAGTTGGCATCGCCATACTGGCCTTTGCCGGGGTGCGCTTCATCGTGTTGCCACTGTTCCGCCGCTTTGATGTGATCCAGGAGTACACATTTGTCGCTACTCTGGCGTGGTGTCTGTTTTGGGCGGAAGCCGCCCATCAACTTGGTCTCTCATACGAGATTGGCGCCTTTTTAGCTGGCCTATCGATTGCAGTCAGTCAAGTGGCGATGGCCATCGCTGAGCACCTGAAACCATTAAGGGAGTTTTTCCTGATCCTATTTTTCTTTGCCATCGGCGCACAATTTGACGCTGGTATGGCACCATTTTTAATGTTGTCCGGCTTCTGTTTCGGCGTAGTATTAGTAGGGCTGAAGGTGCTTAGCTTTAAAAAAGCATTTATCTGGACGGGTGAAGATAGAGCGATATCTCAACAGCTTGGGGTTCGCTTGGGGCAAGCCAGTGAATTCTCTATGTTGGTGGCCTTTTCCGCGCTAAGCAGCGGCGTATTAAGCAGCGAAGGAGCAACCTTAATACAATCTGCAACCATAGCCACCTTTATCTTTTCTACCTATTGGGTGGTTAAGCGTTACCCCACACCGATCTCCACCAAACCTAAACTACGCAGAGACTAAGCTCACGTATCTTTAAGCCTTAAGCGCTTGCCGGGCAGCATCTAATTCCAGAATAAGCTGCCCTCCCATCTCCCGTTTAACAGTGCACCAATGGGTGTTAACTAGCGCGCCTTCAAGCGCATAAAGCAGATTCAAGCTGGGTGGCTTTAACAACTGCTGTTCGACCCGCAGAAAACAGCGAACAGCCCCTAATGCCTGTAATTCAGTCAAAGAAGCGATACCGGCTGCAAGTAACATTTTCGCCGATACAACTCCCAAGTTTGGCAACGCAGCGATCTCATCCCACGCCTGACTATTTTTTCTGGCTGGCATTAAAAGCGGCCAACTGTTCCGGAGTGGCTTCTTTTTGATACTTCGCCTTCCATTCACTGTAAGGCATACCGTAAATGTGTTCTCTGGCCTCGTCAGTGTCAACCGCCACATCCAGCTGAGCAGCCTCCGCCACCATCCATTTTGATAGGCAGTTACGGCAAAAACCCGATAGGTTCATCAGCTCAATATTTTGAACATCTTTACGGCTGTCTAAATGAGCTAATAAACGACGTAACACCGCCGCTTCAATTTCTGTCTGCTTTTCCATCGTGACCATCCCTCCTCAATTCTTCTCGGCCCAAAGCCCGTTTAACGACGGCCTTTAAATTTAGCTTTGCGTTGTGCATCTTTCGCCGCTTTTTCCGCTAGACGTTTTGCTATCAACGCTTCTTCTTCAATCACCATATCCGGAGTCTCCATGGTGATTTTTCCTAGCGTACCTGCGCGTACTTCATGTAACAGAAGATCCGCCGCTTTATTCATTTCGACCTTGCCACCGGAACGTAAACAGCCGCGCTTACGCCCTATCATTTCCAACAGATCCCAGCCAGTCTCCGGTAACTCTGGCAACTGATAGCGCTGTTTCAGTTGCTCAGGGTAAGCCAGCAACAAATAGTCCGCTGCATACATACCAACGTCATCAGACTCCATTGCGGTGTCTTTAACAGCCCCCGTCACAGCTAAGCGATAACCACTATTTTCGTTTTCCACCTTAGGCCATAGCATGCCCGGGGTGTCTGTTAGCACCACACCATTCTGCAGATTAATGCGCTGCTGCGCCTTAGTTACTGCCGGCTCGTTACCAGTTTTGGCAATAATACGATCAGCAAGAATATTAATCGTGGTCGACTTACCCACATTGGGGATCCCCATGATCATGGCGCGAATATTTTTGCCAGCTTGGTCCCGATGAGGTACCAATTTACGGCACAGTTCGATGATGGTTTTGATTTCAGACGGCTGCTGCGTTGTCAGTGGCAAAGCTCTAACCCCGGTTTCCTGCTCCAAATAGTCCACCCAACGGGCTGTTAGGAGCGGGTCGGCAAGATCGCGCTTATTTAGAACCTTAATTACCGGCTTATCGCCACGTAACTTAGTGATCATTGGATTACTACTACTGTAGGGAATACGGGCGTCCAACACTTCGATAATCAGATCCATCTGTGGCATCACTTCAGCGATCTCTTTCTGCGCCTTGTGCATGTGTCCCGGATACCATTGAATCGCCATCTAACTGCCCCTTGCCGTTTGCTGTAACTTGGATTTCCCGTTGCGCGCTAGTTTAACCTGTTGCTGTTCAAAATCAGAACTTATCTAAAGCTTACTTCAAACGCTCTGTACACTTCGCCAATGACTCCCCAGCAATAAACGCACTGATGGGGAGCAGCATATCTCAATATGTAAATCCTCTGCTTGTAACCAACCAGTTACAAAAACTTACGCTTGGTAATCTGCCAGCGGAGCGTGATCACCTTTTTTAGCTGCCCATACTTTTAACATTTTCTCCTCCAAAGCCTTTGTATATCAACAAGTTCTTACATTAAGCCTTGGTCTACCCTATATCTTTCAACGTGATGTCGACTACAAACTAAAAGGAAGGAATCTATGAATCCAACAGTGTTATCCAAGCACCGTCTCGCCACCGCAGTGCTCATATTAGCCAGCGGATTTAGCCTAGGAGGCTGCTCTGACGACGATGACGACACTCTCACCTGTGAGCCTCCGCAAATCATTAATGACACAGGTGATGCGTGTATCGATCCTGAGCCTACTCCCCCTTATGCCGTTGATCTTTTCCTCAAAGGGGAATTCAGTGGCTGGGGGGCTGAAGAAGAATATATGCTCACATTTGAACAGGATGCTTACTATCTCCACAACGTAGAGATGGTTGCAGGCGTTCCTCAGTTCAAAGTAGCCGATGCTAACTGGACGCTGGAAACAACATTCACTGCCGATGTCGATAATTTAACGGAAGTGGTACCTGGCGAAAGTTATGTTCTACAAACTGGGGACGGCGCGGCCAATATGGCCATGGTATTGGAACAATCAGGGATCTACGATTATAAACTTGAAGTCGGTGATGATTTACTTCACCCCACATTCAGTTTTTCTCAGGACGTAGCGCCCTTGGATTATGACATCTATCTACGTGGTGGCTTTAACGGTTGGACCACAGACAACCAGTTACGATATGTCGGTGACAACAATTATCAGATGACCATGCAGATCACCCCTGGCAACCATGAGTTCAAGGTTGCTTCCGCAGATTGGTCTAGTGAATGGGTGTTGGATCCAGACGTATCGGTTGTCGCGGAATTAGACACAGATTATGTCATGTATCCTGGCGGCCCAAACAGTAGCTTTTTTGTCACAGAAACCGGTTACTATCGCTTCAATGTCGATGCCTCTGAGCCCACCGCATTGGTACTGCACATCACAGAAACTGATGGTGATGATGGCGTAATCATCAATCCTCACGAAGGCCACGAAGTCCGCCAAGAACTCAGCTTCACCACGTTCGACGGTCAGCAAGAAACCGTGACATTTTCCGCGGAAGTTGCCGACGCCGAGTTCCGTAGTTATGCCCAATCAACTACCCAAGACCTACGCGATCCAGGCGACCCCTACGTGCTCTATGAAGAGGTCGCAGGCAAACCCAAAAGCCGTACCGGGAACTTAGCATTTGACGCATTGTTTGCACTGTCTGTGCACGAAACAGCAGAAAATAGCGTGAGCGAGATCCGAGACGATAGCTATAACGGTGGCGACCCTATCCCCTGCGATTGCTTTGAGACCGGCGCAAAGTGGCACTACGTATGGACCCGTGACCTTTCTTATGCAGCCAACCTGGGTTTAGCACTGTTAGATCCTGAGCGTGTCAGAAACTCCCTGCAATTTAAATTATCCGGCTATCGCGCCGGCACGGCCAAACCAACCGCAGCCGCCGGAGACGCGAGCGGCATACAGATAGTTCAAGACACAGGTTCAGGTGGTAGTTGGCCGATCAGTACCGATCGGGTGACCTGGGCGTTAGGTGCAGAGAAAGCACTTAATGGTTTACCAGCCACGGAGCGAGCCGCATTTGCAACGCAAGCTTATCAAGCGCTGGTCAATACCGTTGAAAATGATCGCATCGCTGCATTTGATAGCGATGACGGACTTTATCATGGTGAGCAATCCTTCTTAGATTGGCGTGAACAAACCTACGCCAGCTGGATCGTGAACGACATTGCCAGCTTGGGTAGTGCAAAGGCCCTGTCTACCAACGTCGCTCATTACAAAGCGCTGCAATTAACCGCAAAACTGGCTCAAGAACAAGGTGATGCAACGGCGTCGGCGAAATATCAAGGCTGGGCTGATGCCCTCAAGATCGCCATCAATGATGGTTTTTGGCTCGCAGACGCAGGGCTGTATAGCAGCCTGACGGCTGGTCATCAGAGCACTGCACCATTACACAAATTTGACTGGTTAGGCCAGGCGCTGGCAGTTACCAGCGGCATCGCCGATGCGGCGACGGCAGAAATGGTCGTCGCTAACTACCCTCACGGCGACATGGGCGCGCCCGTCATCTTCCCACAACAACCTGATATCGCGGTGTATCACAACCGTGCTATTTGGCCATTTGTAACCGCCTACGGCTTAAGGGCTGCGATTCAAACAGGCAATACAAAAGTGGCGGATGCCGCTTATACCACGCTGATACGTGCGGCCTCACTCAACATCTCAAATATGGAGAATTTGGAGTGGCTATCGCTACAACCTAACCTGCTTGATTTTGATAACCCTGGCTTATCAGGACCGGTGATTAACTCGACGCGCCAGCTTTGGTCTGTCGGCGCCTATGTCGGTATGGTCATCGAAGGTGTGTTTGGTGTTAGCACCACAGACACTGGCATCGAAATCAACCCATTTGTAACCAACAACTTGCACGCAACCATGTTCGCCGATAGCACATCTCTTGCGTTACAAGGCTTGGTGCTGCAAGGCAAAACCATCAATGTCACGCTGAATTTGCCAGCGTTAACCGATACCGAGGGCTCTTACAGTGTTGCCACGATAACCTTAAACGGTGACGCAGCAACGCAACAGCTAAGCTGGGCAGAGCTCAGTGAAAGCAATGACATTGTGGTTACGTTTGGCACGCTGACCAACACAGAAAGTAGCCTAACCGCTGTCACTGCAGAGCCGTTAAGTACAAATGATCCCGCCGTATTTGCTCCACTAGAGCCAACTATCAGCCGTGTGTTTGTCAACACCGACAATCTGCTCGCCGTTGAGTTTAACGATGACAGTAACCAAGGCAACTTGGCCTACCATTTGTACCGGAACGGCATGCTGATCCAAGAAAATGTGGCTGTCGGTATTGTCACTGACAACATCGGTGTGACAGCAGGCCAAGGTTATTGCTATACCATTGAGGCCGTTTACACCGATTCGGGTAATCGCTCTCACCATAACCAGCCTGCTTGTTATGACGCCGCACAGGAGATCTCTGTAGCCAATGCTAATGTCACGTCAAATCTAACCGTTAGTCCGGCGGATGATATTATCGATGAGAGCTACCTAGGTGACTGGGGAGCGATGACTGACACCCTGGTTGTCAGCAATGTTGCTATCGCCAATGATGGCGACTACGACATCCAGCTCAAATATCACAACAATTACAACGCTATTAACCTGGGTATCACTAACGGTGTTAAATGGTTACAGGTGAAAGACAGTGATGGTGCCGTCGTCGCTGAAGGCGTGATTCAAATGCCCCATGCACTAACTTCTGCTGGCACTAAACCTTTGGTTTATTCCACCCCGCTGACGGCCACGTTAACGGCAGGTAGCTATTCATTGGAGTTAATGGACTTCTACAATATGAGCTACCTGAGTAGCAATGAAACATTTACGGGGAACGGCGGCGACAATGGCCCTGTGAACCGTTTCGACATAGCTGCAATACGGCTACAACCTGCTATCGACTGATCCACGCATACGCAGTTAACGAAGCGCTAAAGCCGACCAAGGGGTCGGCTTTTTCTCGTCATTAGTCCCTGGATAAGTACATTTTGAAACACAAAACTATTAACGTACTAAGTCAGCAAGACTAAAATCTACGCAACAATAAAGGCATCCCTTTTTTGACTTAGCAAGGATGATGATAATGAACTGGTTAGTGGGCATATCGATACTCATAGTGAGCATCGTCAGCGCGGGGTGTAGCCAAAAGCAGGCCTATCATGGCGTCAGGGCAAATCAAAAAAATGAATGCCAACGCATTGAGGATCCAGACAGATACCGTGACTGTATGGATGAGGCCAATCAATCTTATGAAGATTATCAACGAGAGCGCGAGATCTTGATTAAAGAAAAATCAACGCAATAATTGCTTGTCTCGATGGCAGCAGCAGGAGGATGCATAACGCGCTCTACCATGACGGTTCCCTGTTCTCCCAAGGGCGTAAGCTGTATAGTGCCAACCTCAAACAATTGTTCGGTACCCCCATGAAACTATTGATCCGCAACCTTTCTCGCAGCACGACAGAGTCTCAACTGCGGGCGTTATTTCAGCCCTTCGGAGAGATCCAGTCATGTACGTTAGTAATGGACAAAGAAACTGGAGAATCAAAAGGGTTTGGTTTTGTTGAGATGCCCAAGTTCGGTCCCGCAAAAATAGCGATGAAAAGTCTTAACAACCAAGAAGTTGATGGTAGTCGCATCCGAGTGAAGTACGCCCAGACAGACGTAGCGACTGAGGCTGAAGCAGTGACTAGCACAACGGGAAAACAGCGCCGTGACTGAACAAAACGACTCTGCTGCCAGTCAGAAAGATCCGCTTCATGGCGTGACGTTGAAAGCATTACTCAGCTGGCTGATCGAACATTACGGCTGGGAAGAGCTGGGGCAAAAAATACCAATTAACTGTTTTCTCAAAGATCCCAGCCTTAATTCATCGCTGAAATTCCTGCGAAAAACGCCATGGGCGAGAACAAAAGTAGAGGCGCTTTATATCAAAGCACAGCAACAAGCGAAGAGCATTTGGGGGAGTAATACTTAGGTCAAAGGCTATTCAGGCAAATTGGCGGTTATTGACTATTTACGATCGCTATGGCCAAGATCTCGTTCTGGAGCAACCAAGTCCCTGATCTTTTGCTTTAGTGGCTTCAGCTCGGGAAAACCACCCATCTCTTTACGGCACCAAATAAGCGTCCCGTCCAACCAGATATCAAACTGGCCAGTATCGCCGGGGCCAATTGCCACACTATCAAGTTCTTCCGAAAATGTGGTTAGCAACTCTTGTGAGACCCACGCTGCACGCATCATCCAGCGGCAGCGAGGACAATAGCGGATCTCAATCTTGTTCAACCTAATCAGCTCAGACATGGTACTTAGTCAATATGGCGGCGATCATGGGCGACCAACAACATTTGCCGACTTTCCCCCATAAATTGCTCGGCATATTGGCCAAACCAATCAGCCACTTCACTGAACTGATGGATAAAACCATCGCGATCATTATTTTCTAGGCAACTGATAGCATCACTGAAGCGCTCGATATAACGGCGGAACATACCAAGTGCATCAGGTGAAGAAAGGATGATATCCGCGTAAAGTGCTGGATCCTGAGCAAACAAACGCCCCACCATCGCCAATTCAAGGCGATATATCGGTGAGCTGAACGCCAGTAGCTGTTCGATATCAGCATTTTCTGACTTCAAATGCATCCCATATACAAAGCTGGAAAAGTGGCGCATCGCCTGTACTAGTCCCATCGCTTCATCATGATCTTTTGCTGTAGCAGATTTGAGTTTGGCACCCCATAAAGCAAACTGATCCAGTAGCCATTGGTAACGTTCGCTTTCGCGGCCATCACAAACCACAATCACCTGCTTTGCAAAACTACTGATATCGGGTCCAAACATCGGATGCAACCCAACCACGGGTCCCTGATGTACACGAAGCATTGCGTTTAATGGGTCACTCTTGGTACTGGTGAGATCACATAAGATACAATCAGCAGGCAGTGTTGAGAACTTCTCAATGATCTCGACCGTGCGGGTAATAGGCACGGTCACCATCACCACACTGGCGCCAGCTAGAATATCATCAGCTTGCGCCCAATCCTGACTTCCCAACACTCGAACTTCATAACCAGACAACTCGAACATCTGTACAAACAAACGCCCCAGTTGTCCTTTACCACCAACCACGACGATAGGACCCGCCGCAGGGTTGACGGTTTTAAAACCGGTATCTTTTTCACTGCTATAAGATTCTCTCATCGCACGACGCAGGATATCTTCAATCAAATCAGGGGGTACCCCTAATGACTCTGCTTCCTGGCGACGGCGAGCCAACATCGCAGCTTCCCGGGAAGGGACGTAAATAGGTAAGCCATGCTCACTTTTAACCTCCCCCACCTCGGCCACGAGTTTTAGGCGCTGAGCCAGCAGCTGTAACAGCTGCTGGTCGACATCATCGATCTTGTCACGCAGGCGCAATAACGCCTCTGGAGAATCATTCACTAACAGTTATTCCGTCTTAGCCCTGCACGCGAGCTTTCAAAGGCTTTGAAAGCTGCTCAGCCATGCCGCGCAGAGAGGTTTCAGTGGTTTCCCAGTTAATGCAGGCATCAGTGACCGATACACCGTACTTCAATTGATCACGGGGAAGGTCGGCACTCTGAGCACCCTCATTAAGATGGCTCTCCAACATGATACCAATGATTGAACGGTTGCCATCCAAAATTTGATGCATAATGTTTTCGGCCACCAATGGCTGAACACTGTAATCTTTGTTTGAATTGCCATGACTACAATCAACCACCAAACTCGGGCTTAATCCAGCGTCAGTCATTGCCTGCTCACACTGCGCTACATTCACCGAATCATAGTTAGGTTGCTTACCACCACGTAAAATTACATGGCCGTCTGGATTGCCTTCAGTTTGAATCACAGAGACCTGACCGTCACCGTTAATACCCATGAAACGGTGACCTGATGCCGCCGCCTTCATTGCGTTGACGCTGTGGCCCAAGTTACCGTCAGTACCATTCTTGAAACCAACTGGCATAGACAAACCACTGGCCATTTCACGGTGGGTCTGGCTTTCGGTGGTACGCGCACCAATGGCTGCCCAGCTGAACAACTCGGACAGGTACTGTGGACTGATCGGATCCAGCGCCTCGGTTGCCATTGGCAGACCAAGTTCAGCGATCCACAACAGCAGCTCACGCGCTTTATGCAATCCTTCTTCTAAAGCAAAAGTGCCATCCATATTCGGATCGTTAATCAATCCTTTCCAACCGACAGTGGTACGGGGCTTTTCAAAGTAGACGCGCATAACCAGGAACAGTTCGTCTTTCAACTCGTCATGCAATTTCTTTAACTTAAGTGCGTACTCTTTTGCCGCTTCCACATCATGGATAGAGCAAGGGCCGGTCACAACCAACAAGCGTGGATCTTTACGATGAATAATGTTCGAGATGACGTTACGAGCATCAGCTACAGACTGCAGAACTTCATCACTGGCTGGGATCGCCTGCTTCAGTTGTTTCGGGGTGATCAGTACCTCTTGGGCGCTGACGTGTACGTCGTTAACCGTATCGTTATGCATTTTACAAAAACTCCTACATGCACCCTGTCTGTTCGATAAAGTTATCGCAGCACAGCTAAAAATCAGGGCACATATCTAATATCAGGCCCATAAATGAGTCCCGATTATTAAACGGATTGCGAGGAATGTATAGGCATAAAATGCATAAAATTGCATTTTTATTGATTAATAATTGAATTTTTATGCAGTGATGTCGTGCATGTTCACAACAAACAGATAAGACGCGATCAGTTTACCGAAAACAAAACAGCCCGCACAAGTGCGGGCTGCTGCTTCTAGCCATTGGGAACCAGGTGTTAAACGAATTAGCTAAGCTTTTCTTTAATACGTGCAGCCTTACCGGTACGACCACGCTGGTAGTACAGTTTAGCTTGACGTACGTCACCACGGCGTTTGACAGCAATGCTGTCTACTTGCTTACTGTGGGTCTGGAATACGCGCTCAACACCCTCACCGTTAGAGATTTTACGTACGGTAAATGCGCTGTGCAGGCCACGGTTACGCTTGGCAATAACTATGCCTTCGAAAGCCTGCAGACGCTCGCGGTCACCTTCACGCACTTTCACCTGCACAACGACTGTGTCGCCAGGGGCAAAAGTAGGAAGGTCCTGCTTCATCTGTTCTTCTTCAAGTTGCTGGATAATTTTATTCATATCTCGCATCCTAGGTTAAACTGAATCACTCTACTGTTTGTTGTTGTTTTCATTAACAAACTCGGCAAGCAACAAAGCTTGCTCGTCAGTCAGAGCTAGGTTGTCCAAAAGTTCCGGACGTCGCAGCCAAGTTCGGCCTAAAGCCTGCTTGAGCCGCCAACGGCGGATCGATTCGTGATTGCCACTCAATAATACTGAGGGCACCGTTTCGCCATCAAGTACCTCAGGGCGGGTGTAGTGAGGGCAATCCAAAATTCCATCAACGAAAGAATCTTGCTCTGCTGATTCACTTTTCCCCAGCACCCCCGGTATCAGTCTTGCCACAGCATCTATCAAGGTCATTGCGGGGAGTTCACCACCGCTGAGTACGTAATCACCGATAGACCATTCCTGATCTACCTCTGACTGAATAACGCGCTCATCAATCCCTTCATATCGCCCAGCGACTAACACCAATTTTTCGCATCCTGCCAGTTCCTGAACACCCTGCTGATCCAGCTTGCGTCCTTGGGGAGAAAGGTAAATCACCTTAACCCCATCACCGGCAGCCTGCTTAGCTGCTTGAATAGCGTCGCGTAATGGCTGCACCATCATCAGCATGCCTGGTCCACCACCGTAAGGGCGGTCATCAACAGTGCGATGCTTATCATGGGTGAAATCTCTTGGATTCCACGTTTGCAGCTCTATTAAGCTGTTTTTGATGGCCTTGCCCGTTACCCCATGCTCACTAATCGCGGTAAACATATCGGGAAACAGAGTCACCACACCAAACCACATGGGGGTTTCTCCTTGCCGGTTAAAAACCGGGTTCCCAGTCCACTTCGATCCGTTTCTGCACGAGATCTACGTTTTTAATCACTTGGCCATCGAGAAACGGGATTAACCGCTCTCTTTTACCGAAGGCATCTTTGCTGTTCGCTTTCACTTGAAGCACGTCATTTGAACCGGTTTCCATCAGTCCAGTAACAACACCCAGGTCATACCCTTTGTCTGTCACTACCTGCATTCCGATCAAATCCCGCCAGTAGAACTCATCTTCTGGCAGATCAGGCAGTTGCTCTGGCAGCACGGAAATTTCCAAGCCCACCAAAGCCTCAGCCTGTGTTCGGTCTTCAATCTCTTCGAACTTAACAATCAAACCATTATTGTGGCTACGCCACTTGCTGACTGTCAGTTGTTTCCCTGATTTTTGGTCTCCCAAAATCCAAGGGGATAACGCAAAGATATCTTCAGCGTTGTCTGTAAAGGAGTGAATCTTCAACCAGCCTTTGACACCATAAGGTGCACCGAGGCGGCCCAGAATCACATTTTCAAGTGGCTCTGACACTGCCCACTCCTTCTTAATGGTTAATTAAGCAGCCGCTTTCGCAGCGTCTTTAACCAACTGTGCTACACGGTCAGACAGGGACGCACCCTTATCTTGCCAGTGTTTAACACGCTCCAGGTCCAAGCGAAGACGCTCGGCTTGGCCGCGTGCAACAGGATTGAAGAAACCAACTTTCTCGATGAAACGGCCGTCACGTGCGCAACGGCTGTCGGCTACGACAACCTGATAAAATGGACGCTTTTTAGCGCCACCACGTTGTAAACGAATGGTTACCATACGTTCCTCTTTACCCAATTTGGCGGTTCCAGGCACCCCAAAAAAGCATGGGGCGGGCTAGAAGCGCGCTAATTCTACGCACAATCCATAGAATTGCAACCAAAACGACGGATAAAAAACGTTCAACTGCGGCGCTATATAAGTAGCAGCGAAGATAGCCAGAAAGCTTGGCGTAGTTGAGTAGGGAGGATGATCAAATGAGGGTTAATGAAAGAAAGCAAAAGGGAGCCTCGTGGGCTCCCTTGTTAAGCATTTGAAGTGATGGTGCTTAGCGTCGTGGCATCTTCATGCCCGGTGGCATCATGCCGCCCATACCGCGCATCATTTTAGCCATGCCGCCGCCCTTCATCTTCTTCATCATCTTTTGCATCTGGGTAAACTGCTTCAACAGACGGTTTACGTCTTGGATCTGCGTACCAGAGCCTGCCGCAATACGACGTTTACGAGAGCCCTTGATGATCTCAGGACGTTCACGCTCACCCGGCGTCATCGAATTAATAATCGCTTCCATACGGACGGTCATCTTATCGTCCATCTGCCCTTTAACAGCATCAGGCAGATTACTCATACCAGGCAGCTTATCCAGCATGCCCATCATGCCACCCATATTCTTCATCTGTTGCAGTTGCTCGCGGAAGTCTTCAAGGTTGAATCCTTGTCCCTTCTGCACTTTCTTCGCCAGCTTGGCTGCTTTTTCCCGATCAACATTCTGTTCAATATCCTCGATCAGTGACAATACGTCACCCATACCAAGGATCCGCCCAGCCAAACGATCTGGGTGGAAAGGCTCTAAAGCGTCAGTTTTTTCACCAACACCAAGGAATTTAATCGGTTTACCTGTGATATGACGAATAGAGAGTGCCGCACCACCGCGGGCATCACCATCGGTCTTGGTCAGGATCACACCGGTTAACGGTAGCGCCTGGTCAAACGCTTTAGCGGTGTTGGCTGCGTCTTGCCCTGTCATTGCATCAACCACAAACAGGGTTTCGACTGGATCCACTGCAGCATGAAGCGCCTTGATCTCCACCATCATCTCATCATCAACATGAAGGCGACCGGCCGTATCCACCAGCAACACATCGAAGAACTGCTTACGTGCTTGTTCTATCGCACCAGAGACAATCGCTACCGGCTTTTCATCTGCACTACTGGGAAAGAATTCGACACCAATATCATTGGCAAGGGTTTCAAGCTGTTTGATCGCAGCAGGGCGGTAAACATCCGCGCTTACCACCATCACTTTCTTTTTCTCTTTCTCTTTTAAGAACTTGGCCAGTTTACCGACACTGGTGGTTTTACCCGCACCTTGCAGGCCAGCCATCATCACAACTGCGGGTGGTTGTGCATTGAGCGCTAGCGCTTCATTGCGCTCACCCATCGCCGCTTCTAACTCACTGCGGACGATTTTAATAAATACCTGACCAGGACTCAGGCTTTTAGTCACCTCAGTGCCGACCGCACGAGATTTAACCTTGCCGATAAAGTCACGTACCACAGGTAAGGCAACATCGGCCTCCAGCAATGCCATACGTACTTCACGTAGCGTATCTTTGATATTGTCTTCGGTAAGACGACCACGACCGCTGATATTTTTCAGTGTCTTGGACAAACGATCGCTAAGGTTTTCAAACATCTTTTTCGAGCCCGGTTTTGGTGACGAGTTGCGCATTATAACTAAACCAGCGCTGCTGGGTAGATGTCTAAGTGTTGGCAGGGTGAATTCTCGCGGTATACTCAGCGTTTAAGAAGCGCAAGATCAATAAGATGACGCTACTTTAAATACAATTAGTACGACAGCTTTTTAATTAGACTTCGCCTTATTTAAGGACTTCGAAACCAACTATGCTGTTCTCATCCAGCTTTTTTGCCGTTGCCGCCATCATCCTCTACCTGACACTAGCGGGCTGGTTAGGCGTGCGCCTGATGCAAGGACGACTTCCTCACCGGAGCGGATTGCTGCTCATTGCAGCGATTACACTGATGCTGCATCTGGTCACACTATTTCTGAGTATCCATTCCCAGGATAGTGGACAAAACCTAAGCATAATGAACATTGCATCCCTTGCTTCTTGGGTCATCACGCTACTCATCACCCTGCTCTATATAAAGAAACCGGTACAGATACTGCTGCCTTTCACTTACGCATTCGCAGCACTGATCAATTTGGCGGATATATTCAGTACGCATACCTACCTGGCTCATATCGAAACCCATCCCAGCGTGCTGATACACATATCGCTCTCCTTGCTCGCTTATTCAATACTCACTATTGCGGCACTGCTGGCTATCTTGTTGTCGGTCATCAACCGTCAGCTGAAGGAGAAAAAACGATTCGCCTTAAATCCTGTGATGCCACCCTTGATGGTCGTTGAAACACAAATCTTTAACCTGATCCTTGCCGGCACCATTTTGCTTTCTGCCGCACTGGCAACCGGTTTGTTTTTCCTCGACAATTTTCTCGGTAGTGGCAAAGCGCACAAAGCGATACTGAGTGCAATTGCGCTAGCGATTTACGTCTCAGTGTTGTGGCAGCATTACCACCAGGGCGTGCGTGGAAGGTGGCTTATCATCGCCACAGTCACTGGCGCAACCTTGCTCACACTGGGGTATTTTGGCAGTCGCCTGATGCGAGAAGTGGTATTGACGTAAAATTTACCACTATTCTTTGTTTTTTCGGATAAGATAGCGACTTAATTGGTAATAAAGGAATCCCTCGTTGGACGAGATTTCGACGAGTGCCCTGTTTATAACACTGGGCATACTCATACTTATCTCCGCGTTTTTCTCCAGTAGCGAAACCGGAATGATGTCGATTAACCCCTATAGGTTGAGGCATCTAGTCAAAAAGAATCATAGCGCGGCGAGACGAGTGCATAAGCTGCTCGACCGACCCGACCGACTGATCGGCGTTATTCTGATCGGTAACAACCTGGTTAATATCATGGCGTCGGCGATCGCCACCATCATAGGTATGCGTTTATACGGCGATGCTGGTATTGCGATTGCCACCGGTGTATTGACGCTGATCATACTGCTTTTTGCGGAGGTCACGCCAAAAACCTTAGCCGCCATGTATCCAGAGAAAATTGCTTTCCCCGCTTCTCTGCTACTTAAAGTCCTGCTCAAGCTAATGTATCCGGCAGTCTGGCTGGTGAATGTTGTCAGTAACGCCATGCTCGCGGTGTTCCGAATAAACCCAACTAAGCGCGCCAGTGCCCACCTTAGCTCAGACGAATTAAGGACCGTGGTCCATGAAGCAGGCACGATGATCCCTCGGCGCCACCAAAATATGTTGCTATCTATTTTGGATCTGGAGAAAGTCACGGTTGAAGACATCATGGTGCCACGGAGCGAAATCATTGGCATCGACATCAATGATGATTGGAAAAAAATCGTCAAACAGCTGACCCAAGGCCAGCACACCATGTTGCTGCTTTACCGCGACAGCATTGATGATGCCGTTGGCTTCGTACACGCTCGAGACGCACTGCGCCTGCTATCGAGAAATCAGTTCAACAAGTCAACGCTGGCACGAGCAGCAAGAGAACTGTACTTCATTCCTGAAGCCACACCGCTCAATGTTCAGCTACTGAAGTTCCAACGCAATCGCGAACGTATTGGCCTGGTTGTCGATGAATATGGCGATATTCAAGGGCTGGTCACGTTAGAAGATATTCTGGAAGAGATCGTTGGTGATTTCACCACCACCGACGCCCCCTCACCAAGCGAAGAGGTTCACCCACAACAAGATGGTTCTTATGTGGTTGAAGGTGGCGCCAATATCAGGGAAGTAAATAAAGAGATGGGTTGGCACTTTCCAACGGACGGCCCTAAAACCCTTAACGGCTTGATCCTGGAATATATGGAAGAGATCCCGAACGAGGGTATCAGCCTAAGATTGGCGGGCTACCCCATCGAGATCCTCGAGGTTAAAGACAATATGGTGAAGTCCGCTCGCGTGATGCCAAGCCTTTATTCACCGCCAGTACAATAAACCCAGCAAATCGACGCCAATAAAAAAGCCTGATGCATCACATCAGGCTTTTTACTTCAAGCTAACGGTCACTCATTCTGCACGGTCTGAAGCTGATTGAGTCACCCATATCAATTCATCGATAGCAAAACCTAACTCCGTGGCCTGATGAACAAATTCCGCTTTCAGCTCATCACTGATCTCTGGGGTGCGAGCCAACAACCAAAGATATTCCCGACTATTGCCAGCAACAAAAGCATATTGATAATCAGCTTTGTCGAGCTCAAAAATGACATAGGAACCGTAAAAAGGGCCAAAGAAACTGACTTTTAGATAGCCCTCATCGGGCTGAGCAACAAAATACGCTCTGCCCTCGGCTTCACGCCATTCATCATCAGCGGCTTTAAAACCGCGGTTAATAACACGAATGCCACCGTCATCGCGCAACGAGTACTCTGCAGACACCTGACTCATACCGCGCTCAAAAGAGTGATCTAAACGGGCTATCTCATACCATTTGCCAAGGTAACGATCGGTATCCACCCCTTGCACGGGCACAACCCCCTCAGGGATCCCCAAACAGCCCGATAGCAACAGCACAGCGCCCAAAAAACAGGTGAACCTGAGTACTTTCATGGATCTACTCCTAGCCAAAGAACAATCGGTACAACCAGCTACTATCAAGCTCATCCTTACAACTCTTATATTGCGAAGAGTATTTAGAAGCCCTGTTGGCCACTTTTCGTGACGTGGTCATCAACCACTTCTTGCTTTTGTAAGTACCGCGTTTATAGCCCCCCCAACCCTCGTGGTAATTGAGGTACTGCCCATAAGCATCCCATTTTGATATGCCGTTGATCTTATGAGTTTTGGTAATAAACCAGCCCATAAAATCGATGGCATCATAAAAGTCCTCACGATCAGCACCAGAACTACCCGTTTCTCTGATGTAATCACTCCAAGTCGGCGTTTTCGCTTGCGAGTAGCCGTAGGCACTGCTCACCCGTCCCCATGGAATGAAACCAAGCAGATATTTCCGCGGTGGGGCTGCATCATGACGAAATGAGCTTTCCTGATACATCATCGCCATAGGTACTTGGATCGGCACGCCCCACTTATCATTCATATCCGTAGCGGCGTCGTACCAATCACGTTTTTCACGAAATATTTCACACAGGTTTTCAGGGTTGGATGGCGGTGAAGTCGCACAGCCAGACACCAACAACAGCGTAAGTAAGGCTAAGAAAATTCGCATCGGATCCATTTCTGCAGGGATGGTTACCACCAGTGTAACCAAGACGGTGTTGTCATTCGACAGAGCAACCGCAAAATTTTTACCAAATTTAAGGAACTTGCGCGTATTTATCCACTCTCAATCTATGAACGGCGATTGCTTGTTCAAGAACTATCCCTGGGTTTGGAGCTATCACATTAGATAGCTCTTTTTTTTTGCCTCAGATACGTCTAGCATTCCGCCAATGACAACGCACTCGCTTCTGTTATTCAGTGCTGTATCGCTGGGATTAATTATCGTTCCCGGCCCACTGATCTTGCTCACCATATCAACTGCACTGCAGTTTAGATTCAACGGTGCCATCTGGTTAACCTTAGGTAGTGTAACGTCTGGGGCAATCAAAGCGGTGCTGGCTATGGCAGGCATAGCAGCGTTACTGCAGCTAAATCCCGTACTATTGAGCGGACTACAGGGAGCAGGAGCACTTTACCTGCTCTGGTTAGCTTGGCAGCTCTCTCGCACTACTGATGAAAAGCAAAACCCGACAGCAACGGCTATCAACCACGCGACCAAACGGCAGCTCTACATGCGGGGGCTGTTCTCAGCCTTAGCTAATCCAAAGGGGATCCTGTTCTTCGCCGCACTGTTTCCACAATTCATCGACTCCGAACATGCGCTCTGGTCACAAACTCTAACGCTGATGCTGATTTTCAGCAGTATAGAGATCATCGTGATGCTGCTTTATGCGGCTGCCACCGTTTGGCTAAATCGTAGCATGGGGGTGTTGAATGGAGGAAAGCTAGTGGGGCAAAGGATCACCCCAATGGTGTTACTGCTGTTGAGCATCATGATGTTTTGGGAGCTTTTCGCCCCCATCATAGTGGAGTGATAGCAGCTGGTTAGCTATTTAGACTCAGGCAAAATAGTCTGCCAAGAACTGTTCAAAATCGACACTAGACTCAGATTCGATCTCTTTTTGTGCCTCGACACTCAGCTGCGCCACCTTGTGCAGCGCATCGTCGCTGTAGAAGTTACTTCCCTGCTGTGCCAATAATTCTGCCTTATGACTCTCTGCGTAGTGCATACCTAAGCAGCCATTATCCATGGACCGCTGCTGCATCTCATTGAGCAGACGTGCGGAAGGAGTGAGATCTGGGTCTTCAACTTTGGCCAACTGCTTTGCCAATGCTGCCTGATAGTCATAACCACCGGCAGCCTTATCCATCACTTCAGCAACCGCACGCATTTCTGACAACAACTGCATTGCTCTGACCTTAAGTCCAACGAGCTGACCAGAAACCTCAACTTGTGCATTAGGATCCCGACCATATAGCACAGTGGTCGTAATATTGCGGGCGGCTTCGCTCAAGCCATCGCAATCCAGCACAGGGCTTTCCTGCAACAAACAATAGACCAGCATCACATCAAGAAAGCGGATCTCATCTGCACTGACCCCTGTCTGGTGGAAAGGACTGACATCCAATGCCCGCACTTCAATATATTCAATGCCTCCACGCGCCAAGGCTTCACTCGGCTTCTCACCGCTCTCTGCGACACGCTTCGGTCGAATTGGCGCATACAGCTCGTTCTCTATCTGCAATAAATTACTGTTGAGCTGGCGGTACTCACCATCAACTTTGACACCAATTTTTGCAAAGCGGGGTTCTGGCGTATGTAACGCCCGGTCGACACTCGCCAGATAGCCGGTCAATGAGTTGTAATCCACCTGCAAGCGCGCTTGTGCGCGGTTGGTATAACCCAGATCGCTCATTCTCAGTGAGGTAGCATAAGGCAGGTAATACGTTCCCTGCCCCATCTTCTCAAAGGGTAATGCGGAGTTTTTCTGCTGCAAAAAAGAGCCGCAAAGTGCCGGAGAAGCACCAAACAGGTAAGGTACAAGCCAACCAAGACGGCGATAGTTGCGGAGCATCGCCAAATAGCCAGCAGACTGACTTTGTTGTAACGACTCGGCTCCGGCTTGCCATTGATGCCATTGCTGCCAAAAGTGTGCAGGCAAAGAAAAATTGAAATGCACACCGGCAATCACCTGCATCACACTGCCATAACGATGGTGTAGCCCTTTACGATAAAGAGTCTTCATCTTGCCGATATTGGAGTCACCATATTCGGCAATGCGAATATCAGCTTCGCCGCCAACGAAGCATGGCATGCTCAGCGGCCATAGCAGCTCACTTCCCATCTGCTGATAGGCAAAGCGATGGAGATCTGCCAATTGCCCCAGCGTCTCGTCAATGTTGTCACTCACAGGGGTAATAAACTCGACTAAAGACTCGGCAAAGTCAGTGGTCACCAGAGAGTTGGTCAGCGCTGAACCAAGTCCACTCGGATGGCTCTCTTGGGACAACTTGCCATCAGGCGAAATTCGCAGGCTCTCTTTTTCAATACCGTGCTGAATACCCTTGAGTAACTCAGGCTGAGCAGAGAGCAGGGAGATATAGCGAGTCAGTTGAGCAGTCAATTTGAAGTCCTTGCCAGATCAGGCGTTATCGCCGAAGCATAAACCGATAAAGGGCAAGCGTCTATGCTCACCCTTTGCGCTAATGTACTGATAAACCATATTTAAGGCTGCATAGTGACGGTTTCAATGGGCAAGCCTAACGATAGCAACTGAGGTAAAACCTTCGCCGCGTCACCAACGATAACGATCTGCATCGTATCAGGTTGCAGCCACTTAGCCGCCAACGCATTCAGCGCAGGCTTATCAATAGTAGCCACAATCTCTCCCTGAGTCTGGGCAAAGCTAGGATCCAACTGATAGTTTAACATCTGACGCAGGAAGCCCGCCTTCTGCGATGGCGTTTCATAGCTCAACGCTTCGCTCTGTGACACCGCTTGACGTAAAAACGCCAGCTCCCCCGCGTCGATACCTTGCTCACTATATATCGCGAGTTCGTTAAGGATTTCAGTTAACGCCAACCCTGTCACATCCTCACGCACAGAGGTAGATACTGAAAAACGACCGAGCGTCTTGCCACCGCTAAATCCGGAACGGGCACCATAGGTATAGCCCTTCTCTTCCCGCAGGTTCATATTGATGCGAGAGTTAAAAGCCCCACCCAACGGAAAGTTCATCAGCCCCGCCTTAAAATAATCCCCCGTGGCATCGTAAGGCATTGCTCTACGAACAACCCGGATCGCCGATTGCGCCGCTTCAGGCAGATCCACGACATAGATAGTCGACTTATCGTACTGCGGAAAATCCTGGTAATCGGCAAAGCTGAGGGATTCTCCTGCCCATTGTCCTAACCAATCAAGTTTCGGTAGCCACTGTGCTTTACTTAAGCTCCCCACCACCACAAGCTGCGCCGCTTTAGCGCTGTAGTTCTGTTGATAAAACTGCTGCACATCTTGCAGACTGATCCCTTGCACCGAGCTGAATATGCCGCCATCGGGTAAGCCGATCCGCTGCTCGCCATATAGCACTTGCAACTGTGCCCGAGCAGCTAAAGCCCCAGGATCTTTCGCCGACTGCACAAGCGATTGCAAGGTCTGTGCTTTCAAACGCTCAAAGTCAGCAGAATCAAACTTTGGTTGTAATAGGATCTCTTGTAGCAGCAGTAAAGTCTCGTCTAAGTGACGCGCCAAACTAGACACCGCGATCTCGGTGTAACGGCCACTGGCGCGCGCTGAAATGCGGCTACCTAACTTATCTAATGCCAGCGCCATCGCTTCGCCACTGCGCTGCTGTGTCGCTTCGTTAAGCATCGCCGCGGTTAAACTTGCAGTTCCAGCTTTGCCTTCAGGATCGAGTAACGGTCCACCTTCAATGCTCAGCAACAAGGTCACCGTTGGCGTTTCGTCTATTTCACTGCCGATCACAGGAATACCGTTATCCAAGGTGGCTCGCCATGCGTCAGGTACATGAACGACGGGTGAAGGGCCAGCTTCAGGCACCTTATTACGATCGAAAGTTTCAGTCACCGGACGCAGAGCTAACTGCGCCGCTGTCATCTCCTCGGCTTGCGGGATTTGGCGTGCTGCAGGCTTAAAGTTATCTGGCGCCGCTATCAGCGCCAGTTGCCCTTGGGGCACGATACTCATTACAACAGCGGGCTTATCTTTGATGTAGGTGCGATAGACCCGCTCCACATCCGCTTTTGTCACTGCTCGATAACGGGCTAAATCATCAGCGATCTGATCAGGACTGTCAGCAAAGGTCTCGTTAAACGCTAAAGTCGACACCTTACCAGACACACTTTGCAAACCAAAAATCGTCGAGGCTTCAAACTGTGCTTGTACCTTATCCAAATCATCTTGCGTGACGCCACGCTGCTCAAAGTCATCAATCGCAGCTCGCAACGCCTTCTCCATATCCGCTAAAGAGGGCATTTTTTCTGGATTAGCCAAGGCGTAGAGATTGAAACTACACGCCAGCTCCTGACAAGGGTGACTCACACCGGCCTGCACGGCATAACCGGCTTTCACTAAGTGCTGATAAAACAGTGACTGTTTGCCACCACCCAACACATCAGCAAGCAGATCCAGCGCGGCTTCATCTTCATGACGCCCATAAACGGTAGGGAAGGAGATATATAGCAGCGGTAGATGTACCCTATCTTCCATACTGATATAGCGAGTATCAGGTAACGTCACAAGCGTCTTAGCATCACCATCGACATCGGGGCCAGCGGCAATAGGACCAAAATACTTAGCCACCCACGCCAGCGTCTGCTCCACATCTATATCACCGCCAATCGTTAAGGTGGCATTGTTGGGACCATACCAGCGCAGGAAAAATGCCTTTAAGTCGTTAACATTAACCCGATCCAGATCTTCCACATAGCCAATGGTTGGCCAAGAGTAAGGGTGATTTTCCGGATATAGTGCCTGGCTCACGCGTTCGTATAGCAAGCCATAAGGCGCATTGTCGTAACGCTGAGCGCGCTCGTTTTTCACCGTCGCTCGTTGTACTTCAAATTTCTCCTGGGTCACGGCCTCTAACAAAAAACCCATACGATCGGATTCTAACCAAAGCACCTTCTCCAATTGATTGGCTGGCACAGTTTGGTAGTAGTTAGTGCGATCACTGTTGGTCGTGCCATTCAGGGTTCCCCCCGCTTCCGAAATAATCCGAAAATGCTGTTCGTCAGCAACATGCTTGGAACCTTGGAACATCATATGCTCAAAGAAATGAGCAAAGCCTGACTTACCTAGCTGCTCACGTGCCGAACCGACATGGTAGGTGACATCAACATGAGTAATTGGATCCGAGTGGTCCTGATGCAACAACAGCGTTAACCCGTTCTCCAACTGGTACTTCTGGTAAGGTAATACAGGATCGCCATTGTTATCGACGGTAGCACTCACCGCTTCGACAAAATGAATACCTTCTGGCAATGCCACGCGATCTTTTGGCTGCTGGCTGCAAGCGGCCAAAACCAACAACGAGAGAAACAGGGATGTAAACAGAGTCACGCGACTAGGTCGAAACATGGAAAGGTCCTGACAAAACAAGTTGCTGTCATTATCCGTAACGAGCGCGTGACCGCAAGGGCTGACAAAACTATTAACAATTTATACGCACCAGTCAGGGTGCAGAGCAGCAAACGCTAAAAAAGTACGCTGAGAGTTCACCCCCATGGTGTCGCCAAGAGCAAAACCAGCGAATAACGTAGCGCTTTACCTAGCGTGATAAACAACAAGACGCCACGCCAATTAAGTCTGAGCCAGCCCGCCAACAAACACAAACCATCCCCCACCAGAGGTAACCAACTCATCAGCAATATAGGGCTGCCATGCTTTTGTAGCCTGAGGTGCCATCTTAACTGCCATGCGTGTTTGGGCTTCGGCGGTCGCGACCTTGCTACCACTCGCCCCATCCACACCGTGACCACCGCCCCTAAAGTATTGCCCAACGTAGCCACCAGCCACAGACTGACGGTAGGCTGATTCCCCTTTAAGTAGAGTCCGACCAAAATCACCTCTGAGCCGCCGGGAAGCAGAGTAGCCGCAGCAAAGCTGGCGATAAACAGCCCCCAGAGCTCAATCATTCTGGTGTTGCAGGGGCTCGGCAGTCCAGTATCACTTTCCCTCTTGTATGGCCTGTTTCAACCTGGCGGTGGGCAAGGTTGGCGTCGGCCAAAGGGAAAGTCGCGGCAACGGCCACCTTAATGACACCATCAGCCAACAAGGTAACCAGTTGCTTCAAACGGGCTGGATCCGGCTGGATCAACATACCTGTGACGTGACAACCTGCCGCATCACCTGCCTCAATAATTGCATCTGCAGTGACCGTAGGTAGCGTCACGACATCTGTACCGCAAAGCAGCTGCTTAACAAGTGATAAACCAACCTCACCACCCACACAGTCGATAACAAGAGAGGCATGTTCTGCTACTAGCGCTTGCCAGCCAGGCTGGCCATAATCGACACAACAGTCGGCCCCTAGCGCAAGTAACCACTCATGGTTTTGCACACGAGAGATAGCGGTCACCTTGGCGCCCTGCTGTTTGGCTAACTGCACTACTAAATGCCCGACACCACCAGCAGCGCCTAGCACAACGACCTCTTCTGCTTCACGAAGATCACCAAATCGAGACAGTGCCTGACTCGCAGTTAGCCCTGCTAATGGCAAGGCGGCTGCCTGACGCAAATCGACATTGTCGGGCAGAGCAACCCACTCATCTTGAGGTGCTGAAACATGTTCAGCATAGGCCCCGCCCATAAAAGGAAAGCCGATCAGTCCACAAACATGCTGACCAGAGCCTTTGCCATCAGCTGTCAGTAACTCACCGGCCACATCATAACCAGGGCACCAAGGCAACTTGTCGGCGTTTTCCTTCGCCGCCCAGCCTATACCTGCACGTGTTTTGGTATCAATGGGATTAACACCAGCAAACGCCACCCTGACAACGGGTGCTTGAGTCTGCAGTGAGATCTCGGTAAGCGTTAAGCATTCCGGTTCACCAAAATTACTGATTTGAACTTGATGGGTATCGACTTCCATTAGCTTCCTTTTTCTCTTCAGGGAAGAGCAGTGCCTTAGGGCTTAGGTTCAATTTCAATAACAGGTTAGAATAAACCAGTTATCTACTGAATTCACTTGAGATCACTATGTCCAGTCCTGCGCTCGCTGTCTACCGTTCTATTCCCTTTTGGCAAAAGGTACTCGCAGGGTTTGTGCTGGGTGCAACCGTTGGCTTACTGCTACCAGAGTTTGCAGTACAGCTTAAACCCCTCGGCGATCTATTTATCAATGCCATTCGCATGCTAGTTGTACCGTTAGTCTTTTGCTCTCTGGTCATGGCGGTTACCTCCCTAGGTGACGATAACCGCCTCGGACGAATAGGCATTAAAACCGTTGGCTTATTCTTGTTAACTGCAGTGATCGCCAGCGCACTTGGCCTACTCATTGGCAGTATGATGAACTTCAGTGCCGAGCTATCGCTAACAGCGAGCAGTGTGCGAGAACGGGATATTCCTCCATTTGCGCAGGTACTAGTGGATGTTGTGCCACGGAACCCTATCGCGGCCATGGCCGAAGGCAATATCCTGCAAGTACTGCTCTTTGCAGTATTGGTTGGAGTGGCCATCAATCAGGTAGGTGACAAAGCTGAGCCCGTGAAGCGCTTTTTACATAGTGGTGCAGAAGTGATGTACCAGATCACCCGAATGGTGTTGGCCTTAACCCCCTATGGCGTATTTGGCCTTATCGCCTGGATGCTTGGCAGCTTCGGCCTAGACTCACTATTACCGCTGGCGAAATTCGTTGTTGCCATCTATATCGCCTGCTTGATTCATATCGTGCTGGTTTACGGCACTGCAGTACAACTGTTTGGCGGGATTTCGATCCGCCAATTCTTCAAGGCGGTCTTTCCTGCCCAACTGGTTGCCTACGCCAGCGCCAGCAGTTACGGCACACTCCCTGTCAGTACTCGCTGTGTGACTGAAGGATTAGGTGTGTCCCGCCAATATGCCAGCTTTGTGCTGCCCATGGGAGCCACTATCAACATGGATGGCTGTGGTGGTATTTACCCTGCTATTGCAGCGATATTTATCGCTCAAATTTACGGTATACCATTAGGCTGGATCGACTACGGCATCATCATGGCAACAGCCACACTCGCTTCTATCGGCACCGCCGGCGTTCCCGGCACCGCGATGGTGATGCTTACCGTCACCCTAAATGCCGTCGGTCTGCCATTAGAAGGGATCGCCTTTGTCGCCGCAATTGACCGCATCATTGATATGATGCGTACGGCAACCAATGTCACTGGCGATATGATGGTGGCTAGAGTGATTGGTTATCGTGAAGGTTTGCTGGTTACCAATGAGCCCACTACGACGATTAACGAACAATCGGCAACTAATGAAGCTAATTAAGCGACAGGAGGAAAATGGATGGCTCGTTTATTCTTAATCCCGATAATACTATGCCTGCTATGGATTGTTTTTTTACGCGCCAATGACCTTCCCCTTAAGGCGGGCAAGAAAGGGTTTATCTATATTGCTACAGGCTCGACAATTCTCTTTCTGTTCCTCACCCTGATGCTTTGGCTGACCAAACCATAAAAAAGCGAGCCTGAAGGCTCGCTTTTTTAACTGCGGCTCATAGCCACCTGGTGAAGCTAGCGCTTATTGAACTAGCGCAAGTAGAACACCAGCCGCAACAGCTGAACCAAGTACACCAGCCACATTTGGCCCCATGGCATGCATCAGCAAGAAGTTATGGGGATTAGCTTGTAAACCAACTTTATTCACCACACGAGCGGCCATAGGGACTGCAGATACACCAGCAGCGCCGATCAATGGGTTGACCTTGCCCCCGGATAAACGGTGCATCAATTTACCCATCAACACGCCTGAAGCCGTACCAATAGAAAACGCCACCGCACCCAGCGCCAAAATACCCAGAGTTTCCACAGTCAGGAACTTATCCGCCGACAATTTCGAGCCCACGGCTAACCCCAGCAAGATCGTAACGATATTAATGATCTCATTCTGTGCGGCCTTAGATAGACGCTCTACCACACCAGACTCGCGCATCAGATTACCGAGACAGAACATACCCACAAGTGGAGTCGCCGCTGGCAAAAATAGGATGGCCATCAACAACACGATCAGTGGGAAGAAGATTTTCTCTTTGCGGCTAACCGGACGCAACTGCTCCATCGCCACATTACGTTCATCTTCCGTCGTCAGGGCTTTCATAATTGGCGGCTGAATAATGGGTACCAACGCCATATAGGAGTATGCAGCAACAGCAATGGCGCCAAGTAGATCAGGCGCTAACCGGCTGGCAACAAAAATAGCCGTTGGACCATCCGCTCCACCAATAATCGAAATAGCTGCAGCATCCGCAAGCGAAAATTCAAATCCTGGCACCATATTGAGAGCAATCGCCCCAAACAAGGTGGCAAAAATACCAAACTGCGCAGCAGCCCCTAGGAACAAGGTCTTAGGGTTAGCAATCAAAGAGCCGAAATCGGTTAACGCACCTACGCCCATAAAAATAAGCAGTGGAAAGATGCCCGTTTTCACACCCACTTCAAAGATGTAATAAAGCAGTCCACCGGGCTCAGTAAAGCCAGCCATCGGAATATTGGCTAGCACACAACCGAAGCCAATAGGCACGAGCAGCAAGGGCTCAAACTTACGAACGATCGCCAGATACAACAACAGACAGCCAACCAACAGCATCACTATTTGGCCCGGCGTAAAATTGGCGAGACCGGTGTCTCGCCATAGGATAGTTAAACCTTCCATTCAGTGTCCCTATTAACCCAGACCAAGTAGCGCATCACCAACGGCAACAGAGTCGCCCTCTTTAACGTTCAGCACGGTCACAGTGCCGCTTTGTGAAGCTCTGACTTCTGTTTCCATCTTCATCGCTTCCAAAATAATCACGACATCGCCTTCGTTGACCTGCTGCCCAACACTAACATTCACTTTGAAAATGTTACCTGCCAATGGCGCGGGCAAAGAAAAAGCACTGCTTGCTGGCGCAGGGGCAGCAGCAGGTGCGCCACCTGCTGCTGGCGCAACACTGGTCAATGCACCGTCAGGCGCAACTTCTACCTGATAAACCCTGCCATCAACACGAACACTGTATGCTTCTGCCTGGCCACTAGCGGCTGCAACAACAGGCGCAGGCTCTGGCTCGGTACCTGGTGCCGGTTCAAATGCATCTGGGTTACCACGATTTTTAAGGAACTTAAGACCGATCTGAGGAAACAGTGCATAGGTCAGCACATCATCAATCTTGTCTGTTGCCAAAGAGATCGCTTCTTTCTGAGCAACATCATCAAGTTCAACGCATAGCTTATCCATCTCAGCATCGATCAAATCTGCTGGACGACAAGTAATGGCTTCGCCACCTTCAAGTACGCGAGCTTGCAGATCTGCATTAACCGCTGCTGGGGACGCACCATATTCTCCCTTAAGCACACCTGCGGTTTCTTTAGCGATCGACTTGTAGCGCTCACCCGTCAGTACATTTAGTACTGCTTGCGTGCCAACAATCTGAGAAGTTGGAGTGACCAATGGAATAAAGCCAAGATCTTCACGTACACGTGGGATCTCTTTCAATACTTCATCCAACTTGTCTGCGGCACCCTGCTCTTTCAGCTGGCCTTCCATATTCGTCAGCATGCCACCAGGCACTTGCGCTGTCAGAATACGTGCATCAATCCCCTTCAGGCTGCCTTCGAATTTGGCATACTTCTTCCTTACATCACGGAAGTAGCTGGCGATATCTTCCAGTCCTGTAATATCGATGCCGGTATCACGCTCTGTGCCTTCGACAATGGAGACAATGGTTTCCGTGGGGCTGTGGCCATAAGTCATGCTCATAGAAGAGATCGCCGTATCGAGAATATCGATACCAGCATCAATCGCCTTCATATGGGTGGCGACACTCAGTCCTGTAGTCGCATGGCAATGCAACGCCAGTGGCAGTTCTAATTCTTCTTTCAAGCGGCCAATCAGTTCTTCAGCCTCGTAAGGCTTCAATAACCCCGCCATATCCTTAATACAGATTGAATGACACCCTAGGTCCTGAAGGCGCTTACCCATATCAAGCCAAGTATCTAACGTATGCACAGGGCTAGTCGTGTAAGAGATGGTACCTTGAGCATGTGCGCCGACCTTCACCGCCGCTTTTACCGCCGTTTGGAAGTTACGAACATCGTTCATCGCATCAAAGATACGGAATACATCCATACCATTGGCATGAGCTCGCTCAACAAACTTCTCTACCACGTCATCGGCGTAATGACGATAACCCAATAGGTTTTGCCCGCGTAATAGCATCTGCTGGCGAGTGTTTGGCATCGCCTTTTTCAACAGACGAAGGCGCTCCCAAGGATCTTCACCAAGGAAACGAATACAGGCATCAAAAGTAGCCCCGCCCCATGATTCTATTGACCAATACCCAACCTTATCCAGCTTCTCAGCAATAGGCAGCATATCTTCAATACGCAAACGGGTTGCAAGCAATGATTGGTGGGCGTCACGAAGCACCACATCAGTGATGGCTAGTGGCTTTTTCATACAGGATCGCTCCTTGTTAGTCCTTGGTCGTATTCCGGTATTTGTGCACGGCAGCAGAGATCGCCGCGACAACGTCGGGGCTTACCCCAGTAGTTTGGGGGGGCGGCGTCGCATTCGCAGTCAAAGGTTCAGGCCCACCGGCAAATCGCGCAAGTAACTTCACGCCAACCACGAGTAAGCTTAAGAACAAAAATACGAATATCATGCCAACAGCCATGATACCTGCTGCTTCCAGTAACAGTTCGCTGATACTAGTCATCAGAACTCATCCTGTAATTAATTTTCAGTTTCCTGACGATATTGCCTAGAAGTACCATGACATATTGTAAAAATCAAACAAGATGTGCATAGATAGTCACTTTTACACGCATAAATACCGTTTTCAGGGCAATAGTCACACAAAACTGTAATTTTCTATGCAAAAGCTATCTGACACATTTGACACTATTTCTCGCACCCACGCTAGCCTCATTCGCCATTCAAACGAATGACGCGGATCAAAAGCAAATGGTTAACTTTCAAGCAAGTGATAAAACCGCGGGCAAACGCACATTTGTTCAGGGTGATAGAACATCTACCGCTACAGATAACGCTCATCAGCGAAATAATAACTCTAGCCCACAAACTCATAGGTAAGGCATTGTAAGAAAGGTATAAGCCAGATACAAAAATGCCCAACATCTCTGTTGGGCATCTCTGAATAATGGCGCGCTCGGGAGGACTCGAACCTCCAACCGCCTGGTTCGTAGCCAGGTACTCTATCCAGTTGAGCTACGAGCGCGTAATCGGTGCAATTGACATAGTCTAGTACATCAATTTTGAAACTGTTTAGTTAATGGCGCGCTCGGGAGGACTCGAACCTCCAACCGCCTGGTTCGTAGCCAGGTACTCTATCCAGTTGAGCTACGAGCGCGTTACATCAAACTAATGGCGGTGAGGGAGGGATTCGAACCCTCGATGGGGCTACAAACCCCATACTCCCTTAGCAGGGGAGCGCCTTCGGCCACTCGGCCACCTCACCTTTAGTGGCGCTGAATTCTAATGAAACTGGCGCTTATGTCAAACACTTTTTGGGAGCTTTTTGGTACTTCAATCGAGTTTTCACTTATACGTGCAAAAATCGAACATTTTGTTGCCATAAAACGAACAAAGCCGACATGAAGTCGGCTTTGTCTAATCTATTCACAGGCTAGTAGTTCTGATTACCCTCATCATCACCCTTCTCAGCCTGAATACGCATATAAATCTCTTCGCGATGCACAGAGACCTCTTTCGGCGCATTCACACCGATACGAACCTGATTACCTTTAACACCCAATACCGTCACGGTGACTTCATCACCAATCATCAGGGTCTCACCAACTCGACGAGTTAAAATTAGCATTCGCTTGCTCCTTCATTCCTTAAACTCTGAGTGGCCACTCTGGGGCGCCTTTAAAACTCAGGATTATTATTAACTTAGCTTATAGACAACGATTAGCTAGTAAAAGTTTAAACTTTCTTAACAGCAACGGACTACTGCACCGGCTCTTTATCCAGATTGAAGGCTGCATGTAAGGTTCGCACAGCCAGTTCTAAATATTTTTCTTCAACCAACACCGAGATCTTAATCTCTGATGTCGAAATCTGTTGAATATTGATTCCTTCATCGCCAAGCGACTCAAACATGGTCACAGCAACACCAGCATGGCTCTTCATACCCACACCCACCACGGAGATTTTAGCGATATGATCGTCGCCCTGCACCCCTTTAGCTCCCAACTTTGCACAAGTTTCGTCTAAAATAGCCTTTGCGCGTGCAAAATCGTTCCGGTGTACAGTAAAAGTAAAGTCAGCTGTGTTATCACCTACCGCATTCTGAATGATCATATCAATATCGATATTCGCTTTGCCTATAGGTGCGAGCACTGAAGCAGCAACATTTGGCTGATCAGGAACCCCCAGTATAGTTAACCGTGCTTCATCACGATTAAACGCAATGCCCGATACCAGCGGCTTCTCCATATTCAATCCCTCATAGGTGATCAGCGTGCCTTGCCCCTCTTCGAAGCTAGACAGCACGCGCAGTGGTACATTGTATTTACCGGCGAATTCAACTGAACGGATCTGCAGCACTTTGGCGCCCAGGCTTGCCATCTCCAGCATCTCTTCGAAGGTAATGGTATTCATCTTACGTGCCGAAGGCTCAACCCGCGGATCAGTGGTATATACACCATCCACGTCAGTATAGATCTGGCACTCATCAGCTTTTATTGCAGCGGCTATCGCCACCGCAGTGGTATCTGAACCGCCACGGCCAAGGGTGGTGATGTTGTTATTCTCATCTACGCCCTGGAACCCTGCGACGATAGGCACAACGCCTTCGCCAAGACATTGATTAAGTAAGCTATGTTCAACATCTAAAATGCGTGCTTTGCTATGGGAGTCGTCAGTTAAGATCTTAACCTGATCGCCGGTAAAAGACTGCGCAGCACAGCCACGCTTATTCAATGCCATTGCCAGTAAGGCAATCGTTACCTGCTCGCCAGTGGAAACCAGAACATCGAGCTCACGAGCTGAGCCATCGGGATCAATCGCATTGGCTAAGCCTAACAGGCGATTAGTTTCACCTGACATAGCTGAGACCACCACCACGACATCGTCGCCAGCGGCACGGTGACGCACAACGCGCTCCGCAACAGCTTCGATGCGTTCAACAGTACCAACCGAAGTACCACCAAATTTCTGAACTATCAGTGCCACGCTTATTGCTCCTTGCTCTAGAGTCGTTCAGTCAGCCAAGGGCTCACGGACGCTAAGGCAGCAGGTAAAGCTGCCGCATCGCTACCACCAGCCTGCGCCATATCTGGACGTCCACCACCTTTACCGCCGACCTGCTGTGCGACCATATTCACCAGTTCACCAGCTTTGACTTTACCAGTCAGATCTTTTGTAACCCCAACAATCAAGCTCACCTTACCATCGCCCGGGACACCTAAAACAACAACTCCAGAACCAAGACGGTTTTTAAGGTCATCCACCATACCGCGTAAGCTCTTAGGGTCTGCGCCATCTAACTGGCTGATAAGCACTTTGACACCATTGATATCAATCGTCTCATCGGTCAAGCTTGCGCCTTTATGTTTGGCAAGCTCAGCTTTGAGTTGCTCAACCTCTTTTTCCAGTGAGCGCATACGATCGACGGTCTGACGAACACGATCAGCGATAGAATGGTTATCACCCTTAACCAATGTACTCATCTCTTCCATCTGCTTGCCGATGGCATGCATCATGTCAATCGCGGCCTGTCCGGTAACCGCCTCGATTCGCCGCACCCCAGCTGCGATCCCAGCCTCTGTAGTGATTTTGAAAAAGCCGATATCGCCGGTTCGTTCAACGTGTGTACCACCACAGAGTTCGGTGGAAAACTCACCCATACCAACGACACGTACATCGTCGTCGTACTTCTCGCCGAACAGTGCCATTGCGCCAGCGCTCTTCGCTTCGTCGAGGTTCATCAACTGCGTCGTCACCGGGTTATTCCGTCTTATTTGTTGATTAACGAGGTGTTCTATTTGGCGAAGAGTCCCAATACTCAGACTTTCAAAATGGCTAAAATCAAAACGCAGGCGTTCCGGCCCAACCAGTGAGCCTTTCTGCTGAACATGCTCACCTAACACTTGGCGTAAAGCAGCATGCAATAGGTGAGTAGCAGAGTGGTTAAGTGCGGTTGTTTTTCGATGACGCTCATCGACGTCAGCGGTTAACTCTTCGCCAACGTATATCTCACCAAATTCAACATAACCATTATGAACAATAGCTTTACTCGACTTCTGCGTATCAGTCACAGCAAATGCGCCATCGTTCATCCGCAGCGAACCGATATCGCCCTTTTGACCACCACTTTCACCGTAGAAAGGGGTGTTATCCAAAATGACAATACCCTCTTCTCCCGCCTTCAATTTTTTGACTGACTCACCAGCTTTCGTCAGTATCTCTATCACTTTTGAGTTCATAGTCAGATTGTCGTAGCCGACAAATTCCGTGCAATGACTGATATTAAGGTCGGCGTTATAATCTTTATCAAAGTTACTCGCGGATTGTGCACGTTTACGCTGTGCCGCCATCTCAACATCAAACCCAGCTTGGTCTATGGTCAACGAGCGTTCACGGGCAATATCTGCCGTTAAATCAGCAGGGAAACCGTAGGTATCGTATAGTTTGAAAACCAACTCGCCAGGCACCACATCACCCTGCAGCGCTGCTAGCTCATCATCCAAGATCTGTAATCCACGGTCCAGAGTGCGAGCAAATTGCTCTTCCTCTACCTTCAACACTTTTTCGATAATAGGCAACTGACTATTCAGTTCATCAAACGCCGCGCCCATCTCGTTTGCGAGTACCGGGACTAAACGGTGGAAGAACACACCCGTCGCCCCCAGTTTATGTCCATGGCGCACCGCTCGGCGGATAATACGACGTAAAACATAACCCCGACCTTCATTGGAGGGCATCACGCCATCGGCGATCAAGAAAGAACATGAACGGATATGGTCGGCAATCACCCGCAACGATTTATCTTCTAAATCTGTCGTACCGATAATCTGAGCAGCATGCTTGATCAGGGTTTGAAAAATATCGATCTCGTAGTTTGAATGCACTCCCTGCAGTATCGCGGCAATCCGCTCCAACCCCATGCCGGTATCCACCGATGGATTAGGTAACGGTTCCATCGTGCCGTCTGATTGGCGATTAAACTGCATGAAAACAACATTCCAGATCTCGATGAAGCGATCGCCATCTTCTTCTGGTGAACCGGGAGGTCCTCCCCAGATATGTTCACCGTGATCGTAAAAGATCTCGGTGCAAGGACCACATGGGCCGGTATCACCCATTTGCCAGAAGTTGTCTGATTCAAACTTCTTATCAGCGGACTTATCTCCTATACGCACAATGCGGTCCGCAGGAACGCCAATCTCATTAGCCCAGAGTTCAAATGCCTCGTCGTCAGTTTCGTAAATGGTAACTAACAAACGTTCTTTAGGCAGTTTCAACGTATCGGTAAGAAACTCCCAAGCAAAACAAATCGCGTCGCGCTTGAAATAATCACCAAAACTAAAGTTACCCAACATTTCGAAGAAAGTATGGTGGCGAGCGGTGTAACCTACATTTTCCAAATCATTGTGCTTACCGCCGGCGCGAACACAACGCTGTGATGAGGCGGCACGGGTGTAACTGCGCTGCTCTTTGCCAAGAAATGCATCCTTAAATTGGTTCATACCTGCGTTGGTAAACAGCAGCGTTGGATCGTCGTGCGGCACAAGTGAGCTACTGGCAACAAGCTGATGCCCTTTCGTTCTGAAGAATTCGAGAAACGCTTCTCGAAGAGCGGCACTGGTCATATACATACAAGGATCCCGGCAAACAGGTATTTATCACCGCAAACAAAAACAAGCACGTTGGCGGCACGGCATAAATTTAAACCGCCAATTATATGCCCTAACAAGCACGGAACAACCACTTAACGATTTTCAGAGCAAAATTAGATCAAAAAAGGGGCCATTTAGGCCCCTTTTATATGTTTTTTATGGAAACTAGCCAAAAAACGGTGTTCGAAGTCTAAAATCTAACAAGGTTCCGCTGGGAATTTCTATATGATTCTTACCAAACAACACTGATGCACCCAATCCAACTTTAGCCCCCGTCTTGGCACCATCTCCGCCATCAATTAACCCGCCAATGACGGCTCCGCGAGCAGTCCGCCCAACAGTGTTGCGCCCAGCGCTGTCGCCGGAGGCTTGCAGCTGGCCGGTAACAATAGGTTTCATTTGATTGTTCACCATCACTTCGGTCAGCTCAAGTACGATGGAAGGCTTACCAGCCAATCGGCCAGAAGAGTCTGCTTCAATCACACGACCGTAAACCTGACTACCTCGGGGAGCAATCACGCTACCGTTTGAAGCCACTAAATCGGCTTCCAATACCGCAGTAAAGCGCTGACCTTTGCCTGTTTTTCGCGTATCTAAGGTATCACTCAAGCGCACCGTTAGCTGAGTGCCCGCGGCCACTTCTGCGGGTGCGGAGGCTTGTGGCGCCGGGGCTGGTGCAGCGGGGGCCTGTGCAGCAGGAGCTTGCGCAGTTGGCGCAGCGTCACCGAAGTCGATGCCTGCAACCTGTTCAGTTGGGAACCATTGGTCTTGGCCGTTGACATTGAAAGTCACCATATTCTGATCCCGCGCGACCATTGTGCCTTCAATGACTCGTCCATCTTTCAATCGCAATGTATCTGCAACCGCAGTTCCCACCAATAAGCTCATCAAAAAACTTAAAGTCACCAAACGTCGCATGCTCACTCCCGTGCCTTTAACACTATGAATATTTACCAATTTTAGTCGACATTATGACCAATAAATCGAGAATTAGTTCAGTTATCACCCAATTGTTGGATCAAGTCATGATTAAATCCACGGTAAAGCAAAAAACGGAGCTGTTTCGCACGCTCTTCTCTTTGCGCTGATAGGCTGTCAAAGCAACGCTGAATACAATCACTAAGGACGAGTTGCCAATCAACAGAACACTGCTTTAGTGCATCAGAAATCAACGTCTTATCAATACCCCGTTGAATTAACTCTGCTCTGATCCGCTGCGGCCCATACCCTTGCTGACTTCGGCGACGAATGTAACTATCGCAAAAGCGAGGTTCATCGAGCCAACCGTGCTCTGCACACTTGTCTAGGACGGTGGCGATGTCAGAAGAAGAAAAGCGCCGTTGGCGAAGCTTATTCGCCAACTCTTGGTGGGAGTGATCACGCCGCGCAAGCAAGCGCATGGCGGCGTTTAAAGTGTCATTCTCTGAACTCAGAGTTCCTCTCCAATCTCAGCTAATTGCTCCTCTTCTTGAGCAGCTTTCGGCTTAAGCAACAGCATATCGCGAAGTTTCGCCTCTATCGTCTGCGCTACCTCGGTATTTTCCTTGAAATAACGCAGCGCATTCGCTTTACCCTGACCCACTTTGTCGCCGTTATAACTATACCAGGCACCCGCTTTTTCGATCAGTTTGTGTTGTACACCCAGATCAATCAGCTCACCCACTTTAGATACGCCTTCCCCGTACATGATTTGAAATTCTGCCTGCTTAAACGGAGGAGCCACCTTATTCTTCACGACCTTTACGCGAGTTTCATTACCGACAACTTCGTCGCCATCTTTCACTGCACCCGTGCGACGAATGTCCAAGCGAACCGAAGAGTAAAACTTCAGTGCATTACCACCCGTCGTCGTCTCAGGGTTACCGAACATAACACCGATCTTCATTCTGATCTGGTTGATGAAAATACATAGAGTGTTAGAGCGCTTAATGTTACCTGTCAGTTTACGCAGAGCCTGAGACATCAAACGTGCTTGCAAGCCAACATGGGTGTCACCCATATCTCCTTCAATCTCCGCTTTCGGCGTTAATGCTGCCACTGAGTCAACAATCACCACATCAACAGCGCCAGAGCGCACTAACATGTCACAGATCTCCAGAGCTTGCTCGCCAGTGTCAGGCTGTGACACAAGCAACTCATCAACATTCACACCGAGCTTGCCGGCATAAACAGGATCAAGAGCATGTTCTGCGTCGACAAAAGCGCAGGTCTTGCCAGCCTTTTGTGCTTGCGCAATCACTTCCAAAGTCAGTGTCGTTTTACCACTAGACTCCGGACCATAGATCTCAACAATACGGCCCATTGGCAAGCCACCAATGCCCAAAGCGATATCCAAACTAAGCGAACCAGTAGAGACTGATTCAATATCCAATGCCTGGGAGTCACCCAGTCGCATAATTGAACCTTTACCAAATTGACGTTCAATTTGTGACAGTGCTGCGGATAGCGCTTTAGACTTGTTGTTATCCATTATTTTCTCCAATTGAGCCAGCCGGCCCCTGACAATTACTGGCAAGTATACTGTATGAGCATACAGTATCAAGTCCTGTACAAAATAATTTTTTTAGTGCTTTATTTTCAAATTGTTAGCAATCTAATCAAAGATAGTCTCAGACCTATACAGTGAGTTATTTGAATAGAATCATACACAGTTATACGGGCCTATAACTGTGGTTAACGGTTTCGGTTGTAATCAGGATCACGTATTCTATTGCCCATGAAAATGACCCCTGCGTCGCCACTCGCATAACCCAACAGAGACATCGACAGTTCATGACCAGCAAGCAGCTTTCTGACGCCGTACTTTCCCAGCACACTCCCATGATGCAGCAGTGCTTGTATCCAGTAAAAATGCGGCATGTAGAGCAGCCTTAAAAATAAGTCACCCTTAAAACAACCCTTAATTGTCCGTTACCCCTTAACAGTTCTGTTTGCTACCTTTTATATACTTCTCACTATTAGGCCAAACCATGCGCCTCTTAACGTGTATTGCACTGCTTATACCTTTGTCAGTCCTCGCCCATGAACCTCCTGTGCGGGTCTCTGAGGTTGTCAGCGTTTACGATGCCGATACATTCCGAGTCAGCATCCATGGTTGGCCTGCAATTGTTGGCGAGAGTATGCCAATCAGGGTTCTGGGCGTTGATGCTCCTGAGATTCGGGGAAAGTGCCAGATAGAAAAAGATGCGGCACAGGCTGCTAAGGCATTCACCAAACAGATGCTTGAAGCTGGCAGCGTAATAGAGCTGCACGATATAGAGCGCGGTAAATACTTTCGACTACTGGCTAGAGTCACGATAGATGGAGAAGATCTAGCGCAGCAGCTAATTAGCAACGGATATGCAAGGCCGTATGATGGTGGAACGCGATTAGGATGGTGTAACACAAGCGGTGAAGCAGGTAATTAACCATCCTAAACCGTAGCTATTGACGATTGTCACGCTCTGTTAGTTCGTTAGGTCTGCCCATAGATCCAACAAGTCCTCAACTTTATAAGCGTCTTCATCCATCTCAGGCAGATCACGGCACTGGCTATAAAAGTCATTCACTTCGCTCTGATTAAAACTGACATTACCAACACCGTGCTTTTCACAAAACTGAAACTCTTTTGCTTCCACAAACTCGTCGGGTGTGCAGACCGCGTTTCCTGATAGGTAGTCTTCACAAAAGTCATTGATAAATTTCTGTCTTCTATGTTTGCGCACTCTTTCTGCTGATGTACCCATTTGAATTCTCCTTGCGTTACATAACGTGTGTAACGCTCACAATATAGACAGCCACCGGACAGCGTTACAAGTTGCATGTAACAAAGTGTGAAGTGCTTTAAGAGTTATCAGTAAAACTTGCTCAGACTGTACATTTTTTGACCAATCACGTTAATTGGTATTAACTATTAATTAATTACAATTAAATAGCTTTTACCTATGAGTGATACACCGAAACGGCCACGGGGTCGGCCTGTTGGCTCTAAAAGCAAATTCACCTCTGCGATGAATGAAGCCATCGCGGGAGACCTTTTGCAGTTCCGCAAAATGGCGCTGGCGAATGCCCGTGATCCAGGCAATGAGCATCAACTGAATTGGGCGCAGATCTGCAAAGGCTGGGGCGCTCAACCACGTTCAACCATGCCAAACATTAATGTTGATTGTGACTCCCTTGATATCAAAGACCATGCAAAAGCGATTGCCCTAGCAATGGTGCGGGGGCGTATTCCACCAGATGTAGCGCAGAGCGCGTTATCAGTCATTAGAGATGCGCTGCTGGCCGTTGACATGGCAGACCTGGAAGCCCTGATTGATAAGGCATTGTCTCAACGTGGCTTAGAGGTGGCATAGATGGCAGGCGTACCGATACGGGTCAAAACCAAGGCAAAGCTACTCGATGGCGGCGAAGAGATCTCACAGATGATCATTGCTGTTCATCCCTTTGGTGCTGGGGGTTCTCCGATGATTACAACAGTCTGCCAACGCCCCTTATCCAGCCGTAAACAGTCGGATTGGAATGTGGTTTGGCAACATGGTGAGAGCCACATAGACGACTTACGTCAGCACTTAGATGAAGACGATCTCAACCTGGAGACATACGACGATGGCACTCAATAGAGCTGGAACCGTTCTTGATACAGCAGCCCAACCAGCGGGGATAAATCAGCCTGGAATGCAGGAGCTGATCAGTAATGCACAGATGAAGAAAGCCTTATCACCAGCGGGGCGATTGCAGGCGGCGGAGCGCAACATAATAGCCGACTACATGAACTCACTAGTAGGCCAAAGCAATGCGCCACGGTAAGCCATACATATCAGCCGAACAGGTGAATGCTTACCTCAGTTTTTTGGGGGGAGGGTCTGATCCAAAAATGGGGGAGCCCCCTCCGAAGACGGCGGATCATGATGATCATAGACATAGCGTAGGGGCTAACTCTGAAATTTCAGCGCCCGAAAACTCCCGCGCACATGAGGAAAACGAACATGCCGAACATCAACAGTGATGGGGTTCTGTTGGAATCCCCCAGACGCCAGCCGCTAAAGGTCAGCAATAAAACAATCATGGTTGACCATGCCAGCCGCGAAACGTGGCTACGGGATATCAACCGCGTTTATGAACAGGTGCTTGCTTACCCAAAAGACAGCGGACTACTTAATCAATACAACGCCGAAAAGCAGGCGTTTGAATCAAGTTATCCCCCGCCTGTGGAGGGAAGCGAAGAGGATGCCCAAATGAACAATTCAGGATTTTCAGACCAACTACTTGAAGCGGGTTCTCTGCTTGAGCTTAAAAATTTGAGAGAGGCAACAGCAGCGGCCACGGGTGAAGATCGGATCGCACTGCAAGCGGCGCTAACGGAGCAAACACGCATACATGCAGAAGCATTCCCTCAGAAGACGCCAGCACATATCAGTCACGTTCCGAACGAAGCTGTACCCGCGAACGCCAATGATATGAGTAAGCCATCGATGCCGGAGATCATCAGCTAATGGGTCATTCAATGGAAGAGAAATGGGAGCAGTTAGCCAAGAGCTGTGCGGCACAACTGAAAGAGCTTCATTCGCGCCCTGATCCATGTGGTTTGCTACGCCATCAGATCCGCGAACTAGAACAAAAACTACATCAGGCAAAGGGGCAACTAGATGAACAATGAGAGTCAGACGGTACGCGGCAAGATATCAGCTTGCCGCCGCGCAATGGATGAAGTCAGACAGAAGATAGGCGCGACACAAAAGCACCTTGGCTTAGCGATGGCAGAGGACAACGACGAACGAAGCAATGCGCTAAAGATTGAGTTAGCCGATCATCAAAATGAGCTGCGCGATTTGACGATGAAAGCAGACGGTTTAACCACTAAGTTACGCGCAGTCCTGGATCTAGAATCGGCCGAGAATATTAGGAACTCAAATGATCGCATTCTCACGTTAAACAGATCGCTCGTTGACCATGTAGCCCAGTTCGAAGCAGCAATGGACAAGCTTTATGAAAAGCTGGAATTGATAGAATCAGATGCCATTGCCATTGGCAAAATTAGTCTTCCAGCAAGGCATGAACCAAGGCTGTTCCGCGCAGCCGTGACCCGCACCCTACTCGACCCATTACAGCGCTTTGTCGCTGCACCACAAGACCTAGAAGTGTTAATGGTGAATAAGCGCGGTAAGACACTATCAGAGCTATACAAGGGGCTGCTTGAACGCGCCACATTGACCGACTTAACGGAGGACGTTGCATGAGTGGTTCATCTGTTTACCGGATCGGTGGTTCCAAGGCTGGTCAGCTCTTTCTAGTCGTGGATGATAGTCACATGCGGGAGGGAATTAAGTTGGTTGAGCCACGGTATAAGGCGCGAGACATTTTCCTATCCATCGATGAAGACGAATACAGCCTGTTCCGCCTTGATAATGATATGTTGCTTCAACGCTTAAACCCTGCCGAATAATCCAAACAGGGGTTACTCTGAGGGTATCTTTTAGAGCCAACCCCTAGCCAGCCCAGTAAATACGGGGCAAAGACACTGCTTAGTTATTGGTGTTTGTTATATTTTCCGCATGTATCTTGTCGCTGCATTGGGAAGTTATGCAACAGCCAGTGACCAATTATCCATCAATTCACCTTCTAGCTATGGGGCAAAACCTAAAGTATGGGAACCTTACCCCTACCACCCCTACCAATCCCTACAACCCTTGCCAGCACTGGGCTGAACGGGGGTAGGACTATCATTTTTACTCCCCCTTTTACCCCTACCTAGTTTTTTTTAGTAGGGGTAGTAGGTAGGGGTAAAGGAGTAATATTTTTTACCCCTACCAGCATCAAGCCCAGACACAGCAAGGGCTAGAGGCACATTAGGTAGGGGTAGGAGTAACTTCTTAAACTTTGAAATATCCCTATACTCTATATCCATGAGGAACCCACATTTTATAGCGGCTACATCCATTTTTTTTCCCCGCCTGTATGTGTCCTTTTTCGGATAGGTTGTTTAATGTTCGACCAACATGAGCTCTATGATTCACCGTAAAACCCAACCAGTAACAAACCTGTGTAGCGGTCATCCATGCCTGTTTATGGGTCGATTCGTCTGCATCGGCGTTGGTATCCATAATGACTTCCTCATAGGCTGGCTTGGTTCTGAACTTTTCGTTTACCTGCGTGATCCGTTTAACTTGGTCGAGTTCAAGATTCCACCCTTCCCCGTCTGTATACATGGATTTCACTTCTAACCAGAATTGACGCAAGTTCTCAGGCTCAATTAATACAAGGCTGCCCTTCTTGTACTGCCAGCCAAGCAGCGTGTTTAGCCGCTCAATATCAACTTCGTTGTCCAACTCGATCACGGCATAGCGGGTACTTCCTGTTTCATCGCGTAGAAACTCACAGCCGTTAACCGTGGCGATCATATTTGTCTGGCGCGGCTTCTTGATATCAAAACGGGCATAAGGTGGGCGCACCGTATCAATACTTTTAGTGATGAACGCCTTTAAGCTGCCTTGGCAGTTTTTACTGGTTCGTTCAAGTTCGCCCAGCTCAACTATCCATGACCGGATAACACTTAACACCGAGTCTTTATTATCTGGGTTAAGTTCTGCGCCTTCTAAAAACGCACCATCAACAACCGCACCTAAGCGAGCGATGTAAGCCGTTTTCATATAGCTCTGATCCCCCTGTAATACAGGGACGCACTTACTTGAAAATACCGTTTCATATAGCGAAGCTACGGCACCAACCAGCCACTTACGCATCACAATTAAAGCTGTCTCTTTATCCGTGGCGTTTAGGCAATCAATCACATCATTAACACGCTCAACACCATCCCACTCGCCAGCTTCTAACCATCGCCGGACGGGGTGAACAAACTTTTTCTTCCCTGCCGCTGATAAATGGTTATCTATCGCTGCTACTGGTAAACCAGAGCGGGACGCCATACTAACCAGCTCGCTTCGAACTTCATCATCTGAAAACGACAACCGTGTACGACCTTTGTAAATCTCAAGCTCCAGGTTCATTGCATTAGTGACCAGAGTTAGGCCATTGGCCTTTAACATGGCTTGGAGGTTTTCACGGGTATTCAATACACGCGGGGGGCGACCTTCTCCGTTGTCTTTTTCATCTGGGAATGTGGGTTTAACGAAGTGTATTAACGCTGTTGTACTGGTCATAAAATTAAACTCGCTGGCGACATCGTGACCGAGCTGGCGATAATCATCCCAGTCAGAATATTTGCGCTTACCATTGTCTTTTAGCTCCGCTCGTTCGCTGGCTGAAAAGGGAGGACTTACGATCCTTCCCCCGTCTGCAATCGCTTTTTGAGCAGCTTCTAAGCCTGGATTCTTACCATCGCCGCAATCATCGTCATCGGCGGGAACAATGATTTCAGCGTTGGGGTGAAGTTTGCGCATTGCGTCTGCCACATGCTTTAGGTTTCCATCATAAAGTGCCCAGACTATTTTTATTGCAAGCCCCTTATCGTCCAGTGCTTTACGCAGCGTTATTGCCGTAGCGAATCCCCCGTTGATAAATACATACGCAGGATCAGCGCAGTCTCTAACCTTGTAATAACCATGGGAAGTTTTGCCGCCAGTGAGAAAGCCCTTGTTCCCGTCATGATCAATTAATTGAACATTAACTATCTCGCCACTTGAACCAAGTTGAATAGGGAGAACAATGCTGCCTGGTGGCATAATTTGATGAATATCCGGGGGGCTAACTGCACGTTGCGTAACATAGACAAGAACATGGCTTAATCCCTTTTTCTCTAAGTACGGGTGGCCTGTTGTTGGCTGTGCTTCATCGATTAATAAACTGGCGATCTCTGCCGCCCTTTTGTTGCGCTCAGTTTCTGTTGGTTCCGGCGCGTTGTTGTCCATCTTTTTGCGATGAAATGCGCGAAACTCCTTTAACTTAGTTTCATCAGGGTTATCGTCCATACCTAATAACGGTGCGAGCGCCATAGCCGCTGCCTTTGGGTCATTCTTATGGTATTTGGTCACTAGGTCGAAGGCGTCACCACCACCACACCTACGGCAGTTATAAACCCATCCACTCTTTTTATTCGCCCAAGAAAATCGATCCTTTCCACCACAAGACGGACATACGTCACCCTTTTTACTGGGTAAGTCACCAATCACATTCGGGAGAATATCTAGCTCTATGCCTGATAGCTTCTGCCGTATCACTTTGAAGTCATAATTAGCTGGCATGTTCACCTCCCAGAAAAGAGGGGTGTACCATTGTAGTATTTAGTTCATGCCCCCTTCGGAAGTCGCAAAGATCATGATCTATATGACCCCGCACAGGGGCTAGGTTGGAGTTTTCAGCCGTGAGCTTTTCGGTGCATTGGAGAAAAGCGCCCAATTTGGATATGATTAAGCGGTACGCAGCCATAAAATTACCTTGTATGGTTCGTCGATAGTTAAGTTTTATCCAAGGCATCCTTTTTGAGGGGGTATGCATTGGAAAGAGGTAAGCGCAGCCGATTTGAAGTTGGTGCTTCAAATCGGCTTTTTACTTACTGAGCAAACACTTCATCTAGCATGTCCTTTTTCGAACGCTTCCCTTTTGGCGTCACTATGTTCTGTTTACGAAATTCATTTAGTGCCGACTCTTCAATGCGCAAGTAACCCCGCTTCCCATTAGTTCTGTACGCTTTTAGCCGTCCTGCATGGATTAAGTCGTAAACCACAGCACGAGCGACCTGCATACGCTCTGCGACTTGGATTACGCTCATATCTGGTTTAACGCTCGTTTGTTCGCTCATGTGTTCACTCCTTTACGATGTTTACTAAGCATTGCAGCTGATCCGCCATAAAAAAACTCCTAGTTGTTACCCGATTTACCAGTAACTTTTTGCAGTAGATAGTTTCACCGTTATATGCCTATTCGTTTAATCCCTGAGCCAAGTCCACGCCCTGCGATTGGCTTGTTCAATAGAAAGGTCAGAGCCGGAATATGTAAGCAGCATTGCTAAAACCAAATGGTAAGTAGACCCCTCTGTTTTTTTAGTTTTGATGCCGTAACGTCTGCATAGCAACCGTGCCTTGTCGATATAGCGCCGTTTAATACCTCTGTTAAATTCCCTTTGGCCAAAGCTAATATCTTCGGCCGCACATTCGCGCAGTTTTGCAAACGCATCACCAAAATCGGGGGATAACTCAATACAATTATTGATACTGGCGGGGAGCATGTTGTCGAACGCCTCAAACAGCCTGTTGATGTCCTTACTCATCCGGCCAGAACTAATTCTATCCATTTCTTCAAACGCCCTAAGCTCACGAATAACCACCGCGATATCAGAAACAAAAGTGGCGTCATCAATGAGTTCTAGCGCTTGATAGCGTAACTCTTCCATGATGGATTCATGTTCAATAGCTTCGGGGGTGCCAATGGTGTAAACGATAAGAGGCCTCATGATTTCCCCTTATATTCTGCGAGTAGTTCATCCATACGATCAGCCCATTTTTGGAGCCAATCCCTACACTCAAGTTCATAGCTATGGAGGTTGTAAACAGCGACTATGCCTTTCTTTCCATGACCTATAGCAGCCTCAGCAACAGCCTCACTACAGCCCATGGAAGCAAGTTGTGTTCTGACCGTTTTACGCAGGGAATGTGGCGTCCAATCTTGCACTGGACAACTATCTTGCTTCTCCCTCAACGCGTCACCGACTCGCTTTTGGGTAATATGTAACGATTTAGAGTAGCGCTTTGGGAAAACCCATTTATCAGACGTTCTCTCAGCTTTCATTTCGGTAAGTAAACTGACCGCCTGGCGACTTAACTGAACAACTCGTGGGACTTCCGTCTTTGTCTTATCCAAATAGAAAAAGCCGCGCTTTAAATCGATATCTTTCCACTCTGCCGCGACAATCTCACTACCTCTACAACCTGTGTAGAGGTAAATCATCAATGCTTTCCAGCTACCCGCAGCGATACCAGAACGCGGCATCCAGTCGATAACCTCTGGTACTTCATGCGCCTTTAAAGGACGCACGGCCTTGGTTTTATGTTCGTAGTCTTCCGCCAAGCCTGCGCATGGGTTACGTCTTTCCGGTATACGCCCCCTCTTTATCGCATACTCGTATGTGGACTGAAACTCTCTCAATACAACTTGAGCATGACGGGTGCATCCGCGCTTAACGATACGATCAAGTACACCAGTGACGTCGGCCGTCGATAAGTCTTTGGCTGCTTTCTTACCAATAAATGGGAGAACGTCCTTATCAAAAAATCGCTTAAACTCGTACTGACCTTTAGCCGCCCGTCTCTTAACTATCTTCTCTTCAAAGAAATCCCCCACCAGTTCTTCCACTGTATAGCTTTGAACGCGTTGCTCCTCTTCCTCGCGTTTTTTTTCCTCCTTGAGTGCGATTCGATGCTCTTTTGGATCTACGCCAGAATCGCGCATCTTCCTCAACATAGCGTGAGCCTGACGCGCTTCACTCAATGACCAATCAGGAAAGTGACCAATCTTAATTTGCCTCTTACTACCTGAGATTAAGCTGTAGCGATAAAACCACGTTTTAGTCTTTGTCTTAGGGTAAAACTTGAGCCTCAGACCTAAATGGGGTCGCTGGTCTGCAATAGTGTGATTAGGAGTGTTTTCATTGAGAGCGTGACAGTCTGCGACAGTCAGCGGTTTTTTGGTAAGATTGTCTTTAGCCATTCGATAGCTGCTTCTATTGGTTGGTTAGAGGGGGTCAGTGAGGTGAGAGTCACTGACCATCTCGAACAAAAGTACCTTAAAAACTACCCTAATACAAAAGTAATAAAGAAGAAAATTCGATAAAGATGATCAAACAAAAACACACCATGAAAACTCCAGACGCACTGTATATACAGCGTGGAACGGGATGTTAAGGGCTGACTCAATGCAATTTAGTGACGCACAACTAGCTCAACACACACCAATGATGCAGCAATACCTGCGTTTAAAAGCTGAACAACCCGATATCCTGCTTTTTTACCGTATGGGGGATTTTTATGAACTGTTTTTCGACGATGCCAAACGTGCCAGTGAGCTGCTAGATATCTCATTGACTCATCGCGGCCGTTCAGCCGGAGATCCTATACCTATGGCTGGCGTGCCTTACCATGCAGTAGAAGGGTATCTTGCTCGTATGGTACAGCTCGGCGAGTCTGTAGCTATTTGCGAGCAGATTGGTGACCCGGCAACCAGTAAAGGGCCTGTTGAACGCAAAGTAGTACGCATTGTTACACCAGGCACGGTCACCGATGAAGCTTTATTGGAGGAGCGCCAAGATAATCTTCTAGCTGCCGTCTGCTACGGCACAAGTAAACACGCAGAAACGTTCGGATACGCCACTTTAGATCTCAGCAGTGGCCGATTTCTAGTATGCGAACTGACCACTGGAGAAGCATTACAGGCAGAGATACAGAGAACACAGCCAGCTGAACTATTACACCCCGAACAGTTTAATCCCCACTGGCTTGATAGTGTCAAAGGCCAGCGCCGGCGTCCAGAATGGGAGTTTGAACTTGCCACAGCACATAGTCAGTTGTGCCAGCAGTTCGGCACCCAAGATTTACAAGGGTTTGGCGTAGAATCTATGCCACAAGCGCTTTGTGCTGCTGGCGGCCTGCTGCAGTACGTCAAAGATACACAACGTACAGCTTTGCCTCATATCGATGCGATACAAGTTGAACAACATGATGACGCAGTCATTTTGGACGCCGCCACACGGCGAAATTTGGAATTAACACAGAATCTCGCTGGTGGGATCGAAAACACGCTCGCCACAATTCTTGATGGTACGGCAACAGCGATGGGGAGCCGTATGTTAAAGCGCTGGCTACATCGCCCACTGCGAGACCGCGCACTGATTAATGGTCGGCAAGAAGCGATCGCAACTCTGCTGGAAAGCATGGTGATTGACGAATTACAGTCGCTATTGAAAGGGGTCAGTGATATCGAACGGGCGCTGGCACGAGTAGCACTGCATACTGCTCGTCCAAGAGATTTCACCCGGCTGCGAGCAACCCTGGCCCTGTTACCCGAGCTGCATGAATTACTGGCACCATTAGGCTGTGTAAAATTGGCCGCATTGCTGGCAAAGTGCCAACCGCAACCTGAGTTACATAACCTGTTGGTACAGGCGATCGTCGAGCAACCGCCTGTACTCATCAGAGACGGCGGCGTCATAGCCACTGGTTACAATGCAGAACTCGACGAATGGCGAACATTAGCCAAGAATGCTGGTCATTATCTGGAAGAACTCGAAGCAAGAGAGAAAGAGCGCACCGGGATCCCAACTCTGAAAGTTGGCTTTAATCGAGTACATGGCTACTACATAGAGATCAGCCGCAGTTATGCTGACTGTGTCCCTGCTGAATATGTGCGCCGCCAAACCCTGAAAAACAATGAGCGCTACATCATTCCAGAGTTAAAAGCGTATGAAGATAAAGTGCTCACCGCGCAAGGCAAGGCTTTAGCACTGGAGAAGCAGTTATACGAAGCGTTATTTGATCAGATCATGCCGCAACTAAAGTCGCTGCAGCAGATGGCACACGCTTTGGCAGAAATTGATGTGTTGAACAACTTGGCCGCTAAGGCCGACACTCACATGTATTGTCGTCCTAGCTTGAGTGACACACCAGGGATCCATATTGACGGTGGGCGTCATCCGGTCGTCGAACAAGTGATGAAGCAGCCTTTTATCGCCAACCCTGTAGAGCTCACCAGCCAACGTCGAATGCTGATCGTTACAGGCCCAAACATGGGAGGTAAGTCAACCTACATGCGACAAACGGCACTCATTACATTGCTCGCTTATATTGGTAGCTACGTACCTGCAGAGCAAGCCACGATAGGCCCCGTTGATCGCATCTTCACCCGAATAGGTGCCTCTGATGATCTTGCCAGCGGTCGTTCTACCTTTATGGTAGAAATGACTGAAACAGCCAATATCTTAAATAACGCCACAGCAAACAGCTTAGTGCTGATGGACGAAATTGGTCGCGGAACCAGTACGTATGATGGTTTGTCGTTAGCTTGGGCTTGCGCAGAGCAGTTAGCTTTAAACATCAACGCCATGACGCTGTTTGCAACCCATTACTTCGAACTCACGGCACTTCCTGAGCGGCTGCCATCACTGGCCAATGTGCACTTGGATGCCGTCGAACATGGCGACACTATCGCTTTTATGCATGCTGTTCAGGAGGGACCAGCAAGCCGCAGCTACGGCTTACAGGTGGCCCAGCTTGCCGGCGTACCCAAACGTGTGGTCAAAAGAGCGCAAGCGAAACTGGCCGAGCTTGAAGCCAACCCGACAGCTACCCCCGCGGCCAGCAGCCATCCTCAGCAACAACAGCTAGACATGCTTGACGATCCCCATGAGGCGATCACGCTACTAGAGACAATAGACCCAGACCAGATGACACCAAGAGACGCCCTCAACGCTCTCTATCAACTAAAAGCGTTGCTGTAGTATCAAAACCCTAAGCACTAACTAAAAAAGCCAGCGCTCATCGGCGCTGGCTTAATCAAAAACCGTCTATCTATTATCTGACGGCATCATTCAATCAGTTATCAGATGCGAAACAAACTATCGACTGACAACCCCTGACTCATCAGAATATCGCGTAAGCGACGCAGCGCTTCCACTTGTATCTGTCGCACCCGCTCACGAGTAAGACCGATCTCATGGCCCACATCTTCCAGTGTAGATGGCTCATACCCCAGCAGGCCGAAGCGGCGCGCTAACACTTCACGTTGTTTTGAATTCAATTCACCCAGCCAGTGCACGATACTGTCTTGGATATCTTTATCCTGCAGGTTTACTTCTGGGCCTCCATCATTTTCATCGGCAATGATATCGAGCAGTGCTTTATCTGTCTCACCACCAATAGGTGTATCCACAGAACTGATTCGCTCATTCAGTCGCAGCATACGGCGAACATCATCCACCGGTTTTTCCAACTCATCTGCGATCTCGTCGGGCGTAGGCTCATGATCGAGTTTGTGCGCCAATTCACGAGCGGTTCGCAGGTACACATTCAGTTCCTTGACCACATGAATAGGTAACCGGATGGTGCGAGTCTGATTCATGATCGCCCGCTCAATGGTTTGGCGGATCCACCAGGTCGCATAAGTCGAAAAGCGAAAGCCTCGCTCAGGATCAAATTTTTCTACCGCGCGGATTAACCCCAGATTGCCTTCTTCAATAAGGTCTAATAATGCAAGACCGCGATTGTTGTAGCGGCGTGCGATCTTAACCACTAATCGCAGATTACTTTCAATCATTCGTTTTCGAGAAGCTGCACATCCACGCAGCGAACGGCGGGAGAAATAGACCTCCTCTTCAGCTGTTAATAGCGGAGAAAAGCCGATTTCACTTAAATAGAGTTGCGTCGCATCTAAGTTCTTTTGTAGATCTTCCTGCGTCGCATCATCGCTTAGCAGCGATGCCTTTTTCGTCTTAGTTGATTTTTTCGCCCCAGCATCAGCACTTTTTGAGCTTGATTGCTCATCTTCAACCGAATCAATAACCATCTCATCTTCAGAGATATTTACCTGGCCCATACGCAGTCTCCCAATCCTGTCCTACTTTCAAGACAAAACTACGAATAAGTAACGCTGATAACATCAGCGTTTTGGCAGATATCGCGTCGGATTAACCGACGTTCCCCGATATCGGATTTCGAAGTGCAGCTTCACTCGCTCAGCACCACTACTTCCCATGTCGGCGATATGCTGCCCCGCCCTCACCCACTGCTGCTCTTTCACCCGCAGCCTACTGTTGTGGGCATAGGCACTTAGGTAGTCTTCGCTGTGCTTTATTATTATTAGTTGACCAAAACCTCTTAATGCACTGCCCGAGTAAACTACTTTGCCATCTGCGGCAGCGTAAACCGGGTCACCCTTCTTACCTGCAAAATCAATTCCCTTGGCTCCCTGCTCCTTGCTACTGAACCAAGTGATGACTTTACCTCTGGAGGGCCAGCGCCAACCACTTACCTTAGAGGGATAAACCTCTTTAGAAGCGGGTTTTGGCTTGGTGTTTTTTTCACCACCATTGCCAGAGTAATCCTTGCCTTTTTTGGGATCAACCTTGGTGGGTGATGGCTGAGTCACAGTTTTGCCGCTAACCTTAGGTTTTGTCGGCTTTCTTGACACTTTCGGTGCAGCTTTCGCTGTTGAGGCACGTAATTTCAGTACTTGACCAGGATGGATCACGTAGGGCGAAGGAATATTATTGATGCGAGCCAACTCACGCACATCGCTGCCAGCAGCAAAAGCGATGGCGTAAAGTGTCTGCCCTTTTTTTACCGTATGGGTGGCGCTTTTTAACACCCCACGTTTATCTTCGGTATAGGCTGCAGGAGTACTTAACTCGCTGACAGGGGCGGGCTTATGAGTTTTATTGGAGCAGGAGAGCAGGCCGACGGCTGTTAACAGCAGTAGCCCAAGTACACCTCTCTGTGATCTGACGCTCCTTAAACTACTCACACATTCCCAATATCAGCGAAGAATCAAATAAGCCCCAACGGCAGCAACCACCGTCAACCAACCCATCAAATCAATATTGTCTCTTAGCTTGGCTTCCATTTTGGCTCCGCCCCAACGCATCAAAGCGCTAACCAAAAAGAAACGCATCCCACGGCCACAAATTGACGCCAGTACAAATGGGAAAAACACCATCTGTAACATGCCCGCAGAAACAGTAAAAACCTTGTACGGAATGGGAGAAAAACCAGCGAGGAACACGACCCAGACTCCCCAGCGTTCAAACCAACTGATGGCATGGGCAAATTTATCTTGGTAACCAGCGGCATTAATCGCAGGCTCAACCAACACATCGAACAGAAAATAACCCAACCAATAACCGACAATACCGCCAAGCACGGAGAATACCGTAGACCAAGCTGCGTAATGCCAGGCTTTCTCAGGTTTTGCCAATGTCATCGGTGCGAGCATGACATCTACAGGGATAGGAAAAAACACCGATTCGGCAAAGCTCATACCATACAGATAGGCAGGCGCATGACGATGGCGGACTTTCACCATCACCCAGTTGTACATAGGAGAAAAAAGTTTCATTAACCTGGTATTCCTTTAACCAGTGGTACAAAACGAACGGATTCGATCTGTTCGCTATAAAATTTATCACCTTGGCGGGTGATCCGTTGCAATACTTGTTCGTTACCGCCTACAGGAATAATCATCCGACCGCCGTCAGCCAGTTGCTCCAGAAGCGCGGTAGGTACATCATCCGGTGCAGCTGTTACAAGAATGCCATCAAAGGGGGCTTTTGTTTCCCACCCCTGCCAGCCATCACCAAATTTCATCGATACATTATGCAGGTCCAACTGCCGCAATCGGCGTTTTGCCTGGTATTGCAGCGTTTGGATACGTTCTATCGAACAAACCTGAGGCACCACTTGCGCCAGCACGGCCGTCTGATAGCCAGATCCAGTGCCGACCTCTAACACTCTGTTCATCGGTCCGCCCTGCAACAGCAGTTCGGTCATCTTCGCCACTATATAGGGTTGGGAGATGGTCTGCCCCACACCGATAGGCAACGCCGTATTATCGTAAGCTTTATGCGCTAACGACGCATCCATAAAACTTTGCCGAGGCACAGCTGCGATAGCGGCTAACACTCGGGGATCAGAGATCCCTTCCTGTTGCAGAATTTGCAATAGCCGCTGCAAGCCCGGCGATGTTACTTGATCACTCATAAACGAATTGCTGACACCCAATGTTGTAATGCTTCGCGCTGATGATGCGCAGTTAAATCTATCTGCAGCGGTGTCACAGAAACATAGCCCTGCTCTACCGCATGAAAATCAGTGCCTTCACCGGCATCTTGCCCTTTACCCGCAGGCCCAATCCAAAACACCTCTCTAGCGCCAGGATCTAACGCGCGCACGACAGGCTCAGAACGATGGCGCTGCCCTAACCGAGTCACTTTTACGCCTCGTAGCTGCTCATATGGCATATCTGGCACATTAACGTTTAACAGTTGATCCGATGGCAGTGGGTTCGCCAACAGTTGTTCAACGAGGCTAACCGCAACCTTTGCCGCAGTATCATAGTATTTTGGTGCTCTAGATACCGAAGAGATGGCGATAGCCGGGCGTCCAAGAAAACGTCCTTCAATCGCCGCAGCAACGGTTCCCGAGTAGATGGTGTCATCACCCAGGTTGGCACCAGCATTAATACCGGCAACCACCATATCAGGTTCATCCTCTAACAGGCCATTGACCGCGAGGTGAACACAGTCAGTCGGCGTGCCTCTTACAGAAAGAAAACCATTTTCCAATGCTTGTACTCGCAACGGCTCTTCTAACGTCAGCGAGCTACTGGCACCACTACGATTTCTGTCGGGCGCCATGGTGACGACATCGGCGATCTGCGACAAAGCAAGATAAAGTGCCTTTAATCCCGGCGCATAGACGCCATCATCATTGCTTAATAGGATCCGCATGATTACATCTACTCCTGAAATCGAACCACTTCCCGCAGCACCGCTGTGGCATAGCAGCCAGTGGGAAGCTGGAATGAGAGTAACAGATCATCACCTTGCTGTTGCCAGCTAAATTGTTGCGGGTGGATCATTAATGGACGGCGTTCCTGCTTTAAACCTTGAGCCACCAACCCATCAGCAAACTCAGCAAACTCAGCAACGACCTCTTGCTCAATGAGTTGTGCATCAGAGCTCGATGACAGCTCCCCTTTACCCCATAGGGGTACAGAATATTGAATGTCACCAGAGGTCAATCTATCGACGATGGTGTCGTCAATCTGCTCAGCGGTGAAATAGCTCCGTGTGCCTGACAACATAAAACACTCACCCGCTAACGGTTGTACGCCACTCTCAATACGCTTAGAAGCCACGCGATTGAATAACAGGCTACGCGCGGCAGAGAGCGCCATACTCTTTTGATTACGGGACTTAATCCGTTTGCCGGCAAACAATGCCTGGGCTTGCAGTAGATTCTTACCGCCATGACCAAATCGTTGGCTGCCGAAATAATTTGGTGCACCTCGCTGCGCGACTGTGCGTAAAGCCTCTTCGGCTGCTGCCATATCTGACACTTGACCTAGGCGGATCTCAAATCGATTCGCTTTATGGGTGCCAGGGCGCAACTTCTTGCTATGGCGCTGTTGTGCGATCACCTCGACACCGGGCGCAATCTCGCCACGCAGATCCGGGGCGTCCTGCCCAGGCAGTTGCACAGATATCCACTGTTGAGTGACTGCCCAGCGATCTTTCAAGCCAGAGTGTCCAATAACCTTAGGTGATGCTTTCAGTAAGCCAGATAAGCGTGTGATCACATCCGCTGTATTGGCATCCTTCTTTCGGATCTGCAGCCAGAGGTGTTCTCCCTCGCCATCCGGTTCGAATCCCATCACTTCATCAACGAAGAAATCTTCCGGCTTCACTTTGAAATTGGCCTCAGCGGAAGGCTCCTGACCTAATCGATAGGCCAACGAATGCCATGCCAATTCAAGATCTAAATGATTCATGATTTAGCCACCAAAAGTACGACCGCATGGCAAGCAATACCCTCTTTCCGGCCGACATAACCCAGCTCTTCGGTGGTGGTGGCCTTGACATTAATTTGCGACACAGTCGAATCAAGGTCATCCGCAATCAGTGTGCGCATACTGTCTATATGAGGACGTAGCTTAGGCGACTGCGCCGCTACGGTGACATCTAAGTTGCCAATCTCAAAACCGAGCGCCTGCACTTGGGCGAAGCACTCTCGCAATAACACGCGACTATCCGCACCTTCATAAGCAGGATCAGTGTCAGGAAAGAGTTTGCCAATATCTCCTAAAGCAACTGCACCTAACAGTGCATCACAAATCGCATGTAACACCACATCGCCATCGGAATGAGCGATCAATCCTTGCGAATAAGGCACGGTCACACCCGCCAGCACTAAAGGCTTATCACTACCAAATTTATGAACATCGAAGCCGTGGCCTATGCGCATCCAAGATTGTCCTCATGCTGTAAATAAAAGCCGGCTAACTTAAGATCAGCCGGTCGAGTCACTTTGATATTAGTGTCGTTTCCTATGACAAGCTTAGGATGATGCCCCGCCCACTCCATTGCCGACGCTTCATCTGTCACAGGAATACTTGCCGCTAACGCCGCAGCAACGTTACGTTGCAAACTCTTTGTAGGAAACAGTTGCGGCGTCAGGGCATGCCAAAGCCCCTCTCGGTTCACAGTATGATCAACGAAGCCATCAGGAGATGCTCGCTTCATTGTATCTCGGACTGGCGCAGCTAATAAGCCGCCATCGTCATCCGCAGCCACCTGCTCGAGTAAACGCTCAATATCATCAACCAATAGGCATGGGCGCGCGGCGTCATGGACTAAAGCCCACTGCGCTCCCAGCGCCAACGCTTTGTTCAGGCCATTAAGCACTGAATCCGCACGTTCAACACCACCATCCACCCTAAGTACCTTTGGATGATTGGCCATGCTCAGTTGTGAGAAATAGGGGTCGTCTGCAGACACCGCAACAATTACTTGGCTCACCAGCGCGCACGACAACAGCTTTTCAATGGTGATATCTAAAATAAAACGTCCATCCAAGGTCAAATATTGCTTGGGACGATCCGCCTCCATGCGGCTGCCAACGCCTGCGGCAGGCACAATGGCCACCAATGAGGGATATATTTTATTCATTGTTTACTTGCTTAGGGCTTTCGATAATGCGGTAGAAGGTCTCACCCTGCTTGATCATACCGAGCTCGTTGCGAGCACGCTCTTCGATCGCTTCATTGCCATTACGCAGATCATTGATCTCCGCATACATCAGCTCATTACGTTGTTGTAACCGATTATTCGCTTCAGCCTGAACGGCGACCCTATCATGCACAGACACGGCATCACGAATGCTATTTTTACCAAACCACAGACGCTGCTGTAACAAGGCAAAAATAATCAGCAATATGATCCAGAGCAACCGCATAGCAAGCCTATAGATAAAATTCTGTCGCTATTATGCGGGAGGGGATGGTGTGGGAAAAGAGCTGATAGCAAAAAGCCGCCCATCAGGGCGGCTTTTTCAGAGTTTGATCAGCTTAAGCTTACGCTTGGCCTTTAACTTCTTTCAAACCGTTGTAAGGTGCTTTTGAACCCAAAGCTTCCTCGATACGGATCAGCTGGTTGTATTTAGCAACACGGTCAGAGCGGCTCATAGAACCGGTCTTGATTTGGCCAGCACAAGTACCAACAGCCAAGTCAGCGATAGTTGCATCTTCAGTCTCACCTGAACGGTGAGAGATCACAGCGGTGAAGCCTGCATCTTTAGCCATCTTGATAGCAGCCAGAGTTTCAGTCAGTGAACCGATCTGGTTGAACTTAATCAGGATAGAGTTAGCAATACCGTTATCGATACCACGCTTCAGGATCTTAGTATTAGTAACGAACAGATCGTCACCAACCAACTGGATCTTGTCGCCAAGCAGCTTAGTCTGATGTGCGAAACCATCCCAGTCAGACTCGTCCAAACCGTCTTCGATAGAAACGATTGGGTACTGCTCAACCAAACCAGCAAGGTAATGGTTAAACTCTTCAGCAGTGAAGATCTTGCCTTCACCCTTCATGTTGTAGTTACCAGCTTCTTTGTCATAGAACTCAGAAGCAGCACAGTCCATGGCCAAAGTAACGTCTTTGCCCAGCTCGTAACCTGCAGCTTCAACCGCTTCTTTAATCGCAGCCAATGCCGCAGCGTTTGATTCCAGGTTAGGTGCGAAACCACCTTCGTCACCTACAGCAGTACTCATGCCCTTAGACTTAAGTACTTTTGCTAGGTTGTGGAATACTTCAGCACCGATACGCAAACCTTCTTTCAAAGTCTTAGCGCCAACTGGCTGGATCATGAATTCTTGGATATCTACGTTGTTATCAGCGTGCTCACCACCGTTGATGATGTTCATCATTGGCAGAGGCATAGAGAACTGACCTGCAGTACCGTTCAGTTCTGCGATGTGCTCGTACAAAGGCATACCTTTAGCTGCTGCAGCTGCTTTAGCGTTAGCCAAAGAAACAGCCAAGATAGCGTTTGCGCCGAAGTTAGCTTTGTTTTCAGTGCCGTCGAGATCGATCATGATTTGGTCGATAGCAGCTTGGTCTGCAGCGTCTTTACCTACAACCGCTTCAGCAATTGGACCGTTAACTGCAGCAACCGCTTTCAGTACACCTTTACCCAGGAAACGTGACTTATCGCCATCACGCAATTCCAGCGCTTCGCGAGAACCGGTTGATGCGCCAGAAGGGGCAGCAGCCAAACCGATGAAACCACCTTCCAGGTGAACTTCAGCTTCAACAGTAGGGTTACCGCGTGAATCGATGATTTCACGGCCAATAATTTTGACGATCTTAGACATGGTCTTCCTCGTTAATTTACGAATTACTAATTAAAAAACAGCACGGACTCACACAGGGGTGAGAGTCCACAAATTCTTAGTCAAATTAGTTTAGGTGGCGCTTCTGATAATCTCCAGCCGCCGCCACAAAACCGGTAAACAATGGGTGTCCATCGCGCGGTGTAGAGGTGAATTCCGGATGGAACTGACACGCTACAAACCAAGGATGTTCAGGGATCTCAATGATCTCAACCAGTTTCTTATCTGCGCTTAGGCCTGTTATCTTCAGACCCGCTTTTTCCAACTGCTTACGGAAATTGTTGTTCACCTCATAGCGGTGACGGTGTCTCTCTTCGACGGTAGCGTTGCCATAAAGTTCCCGAGCACGGCTACCATCCAATAAATGACAAAGCTGAGTCCCAAGACGCATGGTGCCACCAAGATCAGATTGCTCGGTACGTTGTTCAACATTACCTTCCGCATCCAACCACTCGGTGATCAACCCCACCACAGGATAAGCACTCTCAATATCGAATTCGGTACTGTGGGCGCCTTCCATGCCTGCAACATGACGAGCGTACTCAATCAACGCTACCTGCATACCAAGACAGATGCCTAAATAGGGCACGCCGTTTTCACGGGCATACTGAGCAGCGAGGATTTTCCCTTCAACGCCACGCTCACCAAAACCACCGGGTACCAAAATTGCGTCGACACCTTCGAGCACTTCGACACCTTTGGTTTCGACATCTTGCGAGTCAACATACTTAATATTGACGTTTTGACGACTTTTCAAGCCACCATGCTTCAACGCTTCATTCAAAGATTTATAGGCATCAGGCAACTCAACATATTTGCCTACCATAGCGATGGTGACATCGTTGGTCTGATTGCTCTCTTCGTAGAGCACCTGTTCCCACTCAGACAGATCGGGTTCCGCACACTCGAGGCCAAAGCGTTTCACCACCAAGGCATCAAGCCCCTGGCCACTCAACAGAGCTGGAATACGGTAGATGCTATCAACATCCTTCAAAGAGATAACCGCACGCTCTTCGACGTTAGTAAACAAGGCGATCTTAGCGCGCTCATTTGCAGGAATATTGCGGTCACTCCGACAAACAAGAATATCAGGCTGAATACCGATAGAGCGCAGCTCTTTCACTGAGTGCTGAGTCGGCTTGGTTTTCACTTCGCCAGCGGCAGCCAAATAAGGCACCAATGTCAGGTGCATAAACATGGCGTGATCACGCCCCAGTTCAGTACCCAGCTGACGGATAGCTTCTAAAAACGGCTGCGATTCAATATCACCCACAGTGCCACCGATCTCGACAATAGCGACATCATGGCCTTCGGCACCTTTGAGCACACGGGCTTTAATTTCATTGGTGATATGTGGGATCACCTGAATAGTTGCACCTAGATAGTCACCACGGCGTTCACGACGAAGGACATCTTCGTAGACACGACCCGTAGTGAAATTATTACGGCGACTCATCTTGGTACGAATGAAACGCTCGTAATGGCCTAAATCTAGGTCAGTTTCTGCGCCATCTTCGGTGACGAACACTTCGCCATGCTGAAACGGACTCATGGTCCCTGGATCAACATTGATGTAGGGATCTAGCTTCATCATGGTGACCTTAAGGCCACGTGCTTCCAGGATGGCAGCCAATGATGCAGCAGCGATACCCTTACCGAGGGAGGACACAACCCCGCCTGTCACAAATATATAGTTCGTCGTCATTCTGAACCTGAGAAATTGAAAGTTGAAGGGACACTCAAGACGGGGCAATAGTATAACAAAGCCACGGCTCCCACTCAACGAAACGCGATTCTAACGGTGAAATAAATTGTCAGCATTGCGCCACATCAATGTGATCGCTGTCACGGGTTGAGTTCGGTTTTGGCTTCGCACCATGCGTTTTCAAGTTGTTCTAGTGAGTAATCACTTAGCTCTTTACCCTCGACACGTAAGATTTTCTCTACATAACGGAAACGATTTTCAAATTTATTATTAGCCTGACGCAGCAGTTGTTCCGGATCTTTTTTCAGATGACGTGCTAAATTTACCGCGGTAAATAGCAGATCCCCCAACTCTTCAGCGATATGCTCCATATCATCACTGGCCAGCGCTTCAACCAGTTCCAACTGTTCCTCCGCCAGCTTATCGACTACACCGCTGATATCAGGCCAATCGAACCCTTGATGTGCCGCCCGCTTCTGCAACTTAGCTGCTCGGCTTAAAGCCGGTAACGCAGCAGGAACATCATCCAACGCACTTGGCGCAACATCTTGGCTTTTCTCAGCCCTTTCTGCGGCTTTAAAATTCTCCCAATTTTTCTTTATTTCAGCTTCATCTGCGACATCCAGTTGCGCAAAGACATGGGGATGGCGGCGAACTAATTTCTCACTGACGCCATCAACAATGGCATCAAAATCAAACAGCCCCTGCTCTTTGCCTAATTGGGCATAAAACACCACCTGAAACAGCAAGTCCCCGAGTTCATTCTGCACCTCAGGCCAATCCTCGGTTTCAATGGCATGGGCCACCTCATACGCTTCTTCCAGCGTATAAGGCACGATTGAGGTGAAGCTTTGCTTAAGATCCCAAGGACAACCACCCTGGGGATCTCTTAACTGCGCCATGATGTCGACGAGCTTATCGATAGATGGCTTATTACTCACGAGCAGATCCTTTCATCGGTTCATTTAGACAAAAAATCGCTCAAAGGCGCTTCGCTTCCATCACATCGGGAAGCTGACCCAACCGCGTTAATACCCTCGACAAAGAATCCTTGTTATAGATCTCCAGTTCCATATCGATGATCGCCGTCTGCTGGTTCACGTCTGAGCGACTTTTCACCCCCAACACATTGATCTTGTCATTAGCCAAAATAGTGGTGATATCTCGCAATAAGCCGCTTCGGTCGGTAGCTAACAGGCGAATAGTCAACGAATATCCGGCGGCGTAATTTTCACCCCACGCAGTTTCCATACCGCGTTCAGGTTGCGCTTCCAATAGATCCGCCAGCTGATCGCAGTCTTGACGGTGGATAGAGATCCCCCGCCCTTGCGTGATATACCCCATGATAGGATCACCAGGCACAGGCTGGCAGCAACGCGCCATGTGGGTCATCAGATTGCCGACCCCTTCAACAAGCAACACATCTTTCGGTGGCTTACGTGTCACATTAGCGGTTTTCTTTAATACCAGTTCATCCGCTTCTTCGTCTGAAGGTTTCTGCAACTTACTTTGCAGGTGATTGACTACTTGGTTGAGTTTGACGTCTCCCCCACCAACGGCCGCCAGTAGATCATCAACATTGGTGACATTAAAACGATCCACCGCTTCTGACAGATCCGCTAACTTGAGACCGACACGGCTCAATTCGGTATCAAGCATCTCTCTGCCAGCAGCAATATTCTTGTCTCTGTCTTGTTGCTTAAACCAGTGTTGTACTTTGGCGCGAGCGCGGGATGATTTCAGGTAGCCCAGATTGGGATTGAGCCAGTCACGACTGGGGTTGGGCTCTTTGGCAGTAATCACTTCCACCTGATCACCCGTTTGCAGCATGTAGGTGAATGGCACTATCTTGCCGCCAATCTTAGCGCCGATGCAGCGATGCCCCACCAAACTATGGATATAGTAAGCAAAATCGAGCGGTGTTGAGCCCGTCGGCAGATCGACAACGTCACCCTTGGGGGTAAATACATACACTCGATCTTCGAACACCTGATTACGCAGCTCTTCAACCAAGTTACCGCTCTCGGCAACATCATCTTGCCAAGCAAGGATCTTACGCAGCCAGGCGATGCGCTCCTCGTAACCACTCTTTGCAGCGCCACCGCCCTCTTTATATTTCCAATGGGCGGCAACGCCCAACTCGGAATCCTGGTGCATCTGTTCCGTGCGGATCTGTATCTCGACCGTCTTACCTTGCGGCCCAAGCACCACCGTATGGATCGATTGATAGCCGTTAGATTTTGGATTCGCGACATAGTCATCAAATTCGCTGGGCAAATGATGGAACAGTGTGTGTACGACACCTAAAGCGGCATAACAGTCTTGCAGACGATCCACAACAACCCGCACTGCGCGTACATCGAACAGCTCGTCAAACGCCAACTCTTTGCGCTGCATCTTCTTCCAAATACTGTAAATATGCTTTGGACGCCCTTGCACCTCAGCGTTGATCCCTTCCTGCTTGAGGGCTTTCTCCAGGCTTTGCAGAAAGTTGGCAATATACTCTTCACGATCCAGACGCCGCTCATCGAGCATTTTAGCGATCTGTTTATAGGTCTGTGGGTGCTGATAACGAAAGGCGAAATCTTCCAGCTCCCATTTCAATTGTCCTATGCCTAAACGATTCGCTAACGGGGCATAGATATCGGAGGTTTCACGGGCGGCCATCACCCGCGTCTCTTCATCGGCATTTTTTACCGAATGCAGATAGCAGATCCGCTCGGCTAACTTAATCACCACCGCACGTACATCCTCGACCATGGCGAGTAGCATGTGACGGAGATTGTCCACCTGCTGCAAAGTCGGCTGACTCGAAGAGACTATCTGCAGAGAGCGTATCGCTTCCATACGCTCTACATTATCCAAAAGTTGACTGACCTTTTTGCCATAAAACTCATCGGCCTGCTCACGACTTACAATACCTTCCTGCACCAGCGGATATAACATCGCCACGCGGTAAGCGGTCAGATCCATTCCCATGGTCGCTAGGATCGCGATCATCTCCCGGCTACTGAGCAGTAACGATTCACCCTGTTCGTGCTCAGCAACCAATCGCTGGCATAAGGCGTAAGCCTGCTTCACGCCCTCACGGGTATCTTTGGTTAGACCCAAGCCAATCAACCAATCATCAATACTCTGATTGAGTTTGCCTGTTTGCGTGTCGCGAACTGAAACCATAATGACTATTTCCTTACCTTAGCCTTTCCATCTTTGCGAAACAGGAGCATAGATTCAAGATGTGTTGTGTGTGGAAACATATCTATGATCCCCGCTTTCTCAATTCGATACCCCTGAGAGCAGAGTATTTCAGTATCTCTTGCCAAGGTAGCGGGATCACAAGAAACATAAACTAGCCGATGGGGAGCGAGCAAATGTATCTGCTCAGCAACCGCTTGTGCGCCTGCGCGAGCAGGATCTAACAGTACACCATCAAAAGGGCCATGGTTCTGTGCAAACTCGGTTAAGTCGCCATTCAAGTCAATCGTTTCAAATTGACAGCGGTCGGTCAGCGCCAAGCGCTCGGCATTAGCCGCCGCCCGTTGATTCATCGCTTCAATCCCCTCCACGCCAATCACCTTGGCACCAACAGAGGCGATGGCGAAACTAAAATTGCCCACACCGGAGAACAGATCGGCAATGGTTTCACCCGCTCTTGGCGCCAACCAGTCAACCGCCTGTGTCACCATGGCACGGTTGACCTGCTCATTGACCTGAATAAAGTGATTAGGCGCAAAACCGACATCCAGAGCTTGCTCCGCCACCGTTAGCTGATAATGGTAGATTGGCGCGGCCTCTCCCGTTAGCGTCTGCAGTGCACCACTATTACTCTCAGTTAACAGCTGCAGTGAATGTTGCTCAGCAAACTGCTGTACCAGGGTCAAGTCATCATTCCGCAGTTGATCAAGTTGGCGCAGGATCCATACCGTCCCCTCTTGCGACTGACAAACCTCCAGATGCGAGAATACTTTCGGACGCTTTAAACGCACTAACAGTTGGCGCAATAACTTAAAGCTAGATTGCAAAGATTCAGCCAATACCGGGCAGCTGTCGATCTCCACCAATGCCTTACTACTTCGCTGACGAAAACCCACTTTGAATTCGTTCTTGCCTTTACCAAACCAAATACTAATTCGGGCGCGACGACGGTAGCCCTGCGTCTCTCCAGAGATAGGTGCGTGCCAGTCTTCAGGTTCAGCGACATGGTGATCAGCCAACACTCTGGCGAGCCGTTTTTGCTTCACAACGCGCTGTCCTTCGGCAGACAGGTGCTGCAATGCACAGCCACCGCAATCACCAAAGTGGCTGCAAAATGGAGTGACCCGTTGCGCAGAGGCCTCGACTACTTTAATCAGCTTGGCGGTTTGAAAGCGCTTACGGCTGTCCGTAACCCGAGCCTCAACACGCTCGTTTGGCAGGGCACCATCGACGAACACGACGCGACCGTTATCTCTGGCAACGCCTTCCCCCTGATGATTAAGATCATCCACTTGCAACAGTAGTGGCTGTTTACTGCTAGCAGCTTTCGACCGCTTGCTCGGCTTAAATATCTGCACCATGAAACGTTTACCTCGTCACGCCTTCGTTGTTCAGGCGGTACTCATTTTCTATCGAATATGACATTATTACCCGCATTGTAACGGCAGGGGTGAAGGAAACACCATGGCGACACTGGGCTTACGCTCTTGGGTGCTCATATTAACGCTGGCACCGACGGTATTGATCGGAGTCTTACTCGGCAGTTATTTCACCTTTCATAGCTTTCAACAGCTTGACGAAGAGTTAATTGAGCGAGGCAGTAATATTGTCGAACCACTGGCTATCGCCAGTGAGTATGGCATGCTGCACAACAGCCGCGAGATGCTTAAACGCTTGGTCGGTGTGTCTCACCGTCGTCACTCTGAAACTGTGCGCGCCATCGCCATCTTCGATACTCGCCATAAGGTCTTTGTTACCAGCAACTACATACGCAACTTCAATACATTACGTTTGCCGCCAGGCTCCACCGTACCACCGAATACCATGCTGGAGTACACCAGCAACGGCGATCTGATCCTGCGCACACCGATCCATCAAGAGTCTAACTTGTATGGCCTGAAGCCAGATGAACCCACGCCGATCATCGGCTATGTCGTTGCACAGTTGAATTCCGATGGCGCTGTACTGGCGCAACATAGATCCGCACTGGCCGCAGGTATCATTGTAATGGTCGGCGTGATCCTCAACTTACTGTTCACCTTCCGTTTAGTAAAACAGGTCACCGAACCTATTTCGGAGATGGTAGATGCGGTAGATATGATCCGCCGTGGTCGACTCGACACCCGTGTCGCCGGTCCATTGATCGGCGAACTCGATGAACTGCGTCAGGGCATCAATGCCATGGCCAAATCTCTCGATGAATCCCACCTCGAGATGCAGCAGAACATCGATCAGGCCACCTCTGATCTGCGGGAAACGCTAGAACAGATCGAGATCCAGAATATTGAACTGGATATGGCGAAAAAACGGGCACAGGAAGCAAACCGGGTGAAATCCGAATTCCTTGCCAATATGAGTCACGAGTTGCGTACGCCGCTCAACGGGGTGATCGGCTTTACCCGTCAGCTGCTGAAAACGCCAATGACACCACAGCAAAAAGATTATCTGGTGACCATTGAAAAGTCCGCCAACAACCTGCTAACCATTATCAACGATATTCTCGACTTCTCTAAGCTCGAAGCGGGCAAGCTGCAGCTTGAGCAGATGCCGTTTATGTTGCGCGATACAATTTATGAAGTGGCCACGTTATTGGCACCCAACAGCCATGAAAAAGGCTTAGAAATGGTTGTGCGGGTGATGGATAAAGTACCGGACAACCTGATTGGTGATGCCTTCCGTATTAAGCAGGTACTCACCAACTTAGTAGGTAATGCGGTGAAGTTCACTGATCAAGGCTCGGTTGAGATCAGTAGTAAGTTGCTGAAAGAGCATGAGGATAAAGTCACCCTCAAGATCATGGTGACAGACACAGGGATCGGGGTAAGTGAAGAGCAACAGAAATCTCTGTTCCAGGCCTTTGGCCAGGGGGATACCAGCATCACTCGTCGCTTCGGCGGCACCGGTTTAGGCTTAGTGATCTCACAACGCTTGGTTCACCAAATGGGCGGAGAGATGGGCTTTGACAGCACGCCCGGAGAATCCACTACCTTCTGGTTTACCTTATGTTGTACCCGCAGTCCGCTGCCACTAGGAGAGCCGCTACCACTAGATGCAGTATTCGAACAGTCCGTGTTAATTTACGAGCCCCAAGCTGCCAGCCGTCGTGCCCTGTCTGAACCACTGCTGAATTGGAATATCAATGTCGTCAGTGTCAGCGAACCGTTCGAATGGCAGTATCAGCTCAATTCCGGTCAGCGTTTCCTGGCCACATTGATCAGCTGCGCCTCATGCGAAAAAGATATGTCACAGATGGGGCAACTGATCCGACAGGCTAAAGTATGCAGCAACCAAGTCATCGTGATCACCAATCACAGCGATCCGAATATCCACGACCGATTACGTGAACAGGGAGCCGATTATAGCTTGGCCAAACCGGTATCCCCTTCTAAAGTTTGCCGCTTAGTAGGCAACTTTAAGCCAGCAGAAAAAGTACAGCCAGTGAAGGTCGAGAGTAAAATCACCCGCCATGATGCCCGAGTGATGGCCGTCGATGACAACCCGGCGAATCTGAAACTGATTGCCGCTCTGCTGGATGATATCGTCAACGAAGTTGAGATCTGTGAAGATGGTGAATTCGCTGTCGAGAAAGCGCAAAAGCAGAGTTATGACCTGATCTTGATGGATATTCAGATGCCACGTATGGATGGCGTGACAGCGACCCAGGAGATCCGCAAAACAGAGTTAAATCGTTCAACCCCGATCATCGCAGTTACCGCCCATGCCATGAGTGGCGAACAGGAACGACTGCTATCTAAAGGAATGGATGACTATCTCACCAAACCAATCGATGAGGAGGCGCTGCAACGCCTGCTACTACGGTGGATCCCGAAGCTCAACAGTCAAGGTACCAGCTTGGCGACAATAGATGGGATCGACTGGAGCCTCGCCCTCAAACGTGCTGGCGGCAGAGAAGCTCTCGCCCAAGAGATGCTACAGATGCTGCTGGATAGCCTGCCTGAGGTCAAAACATCCTTAGATAACGCCTATCAGGAACAAGACCGAGAGCAGCTACTGCACCATGTTCATAAGCTCAATGGCGCTTGCTGTTACACTGGCGTACCGCAGCTCAACAAACTAGCAAATCAACTGGAAACACTACTCAAGCAGGGAATTGAACTACCGGACCTAGAGCCTGAGCTGCTGGAGATGCATGATGAAATTTCACTGCTATTGGAAGCGGCGAAAGCCACACAGGCTTAATGGCGACTAGGATATAGAAGGAAAGGCCTGAGCCACTCAGGCCTCAATCAACACGGTTGCAACCGCAAAGTGGCGCTCATCACTGATACTCAACAGCCAATGAGTCCCCCCCAAGCGCTCAGCTTGTACCAAAGCCGCGCCCGTCAGAGTCAGTTCAGGTTTACCCGCTGCATTATTGCCGATATGCATATTCTGAAAACTGACACCAGCAGCAATACCTGTACCTAACGCCTTTGCCGCCGCTTCTTTTGCAGCAAACCGTTTCGCTAAAAAGCGCGCCTGCTGCGATGCTTGCAGAAAGCGCTCCATTTCAACGGCGGTCAAAATACGTTCGGCAAAACGCTGGCCGCTACGAGCAAGCGCACTCTCAATACGCTCGACTTCAACGATATCCGTTCCCAGCCCAACAACTGGCATCTCTAAATACCCAGTCTTGCTTCTTTCATCAACCGGCGCATATCAGCAACGGCTGTTGCCAGTCCATCAAAAGCAGCACGGGCGATGATCGAGTGGCCAATGTTAAGCTCTTCCAGCTCAGGGATCGCCGCGATTGGTTTGACGTTGTGGTAATGCAAGCCATGGCCTGCATTAACTGTCAGGCCGAGACCATCGGCATAGGTCGCCGCTTCAGCAATACGCACAAGCTCTGCTTGCTGGACTTGCTCATCGGTTGCATCAGCATAATGGCCAGTGTGCAATTCAATATAGGGCGCACCAGAGGCCTTCGCTGCATCAATTTGGGCTTTGTCGGCATCGATAAACAGCGACACCTTAATACCCGCCGCGGCTAGTTCACTCACTACCTGTGTCATCCGTGGCAACTGTCCTGCCACATCCAAGCCGCCTTCAGTGGTCAGCTCTTCGCGCTTCTCAGGCACTAGGCAGACAAACGTTGGCTGAGTTTCAATGGCGATCTTCACCATCTCATCGGTCGCAGCCATTTCCAGATTCATGCGGGTTTTCAGCGTATGCTTCAACAACGCCACATCACGATCCTGAATGTGTCGGCGATCTTCCCGCAGATGCACAGTAATGCCATCGGCACCGGCATTTTCAGACACTGCAGCCGCGTGAACAGGATCGGGGTAATTTGTGCCTCGGGCCTGACGGAGCGTGGCGATATGGTCAATGTTGACGCCCAGCAAAATCTCTTTCAAGGTCGTTTTCCTTTTAAAAAATGTGCAAATAGTTCACGGCTCTTTAATGGGCGCGAGCCTAGCTGTGATGATAGTGCCTGGCGACAAATCAGCTTGGCGCTGCGCTGAACAGCTTCATTATCAAACGCTCCTCGCGCAATTGCCAGCAGATGTGCTCCTGGGTAGACCCCCGTTACGGCAACGTCACCATGGCTTACTTGTGCTAGCCATCCCTGCTCAGGGAGCCAGCGGTAACTCAACTGCTCAGATAGACAATGCCCTTCAGTATCACTCTGAAAGTCAATGCCAAAGCCTAGGGTGTCTAATAGTAGGAGTTCAAATGGTCGTAGGATCTGATCTGGCACCATCTCTGCTGCCATTTGCGCTAACGCCGCCAACGCATCGCTATAAGAGGAGAATAGTTCAGAAACCGGCTCACTCTGTGGTAACAAGCGCACCAATAATTCGTTCAGATAAAGAGCGGTATAAAGCGCACTGCCGGTGAATTGATAGGCGGGTCCATCGGCTTCAGCATGCCTCAAGGAGAGCAGTTCACCACGTCCAGAAAGCTCGACGAGTAGTGGTGTAAAGGGCTGCATTAACGCAGCGGTTCCTTTCGACTTAGAACGCGCGCCGCGGCATACCGCTCTGACATAGCCCAGATCCAGATGGAACAGGTCAACCAGCAAGCTGGTCTCCCGATATGGACGACGGTGCAGTAAAAAAGCGGATGCCGACTCGGCCGTCACTTAGTCCTCGCCATACCCCAAGCTACGTAATGCCCGCTCATCATCTGCCCAGCCACTCTTCACCTTTACCCATAGGTTCAAATTGACGCGACAATCAAATAGCGGCTCCATATCCAGACGTGCTTCACGGCCAATGGTTTTCAGCTTCTCTCCGCCCTTACCTATCACCATGCGCTTCTGGCCATCCCGCTCAACCAAGATCAAGCCGTTGATCTGAGCAACCCCGTTGGGCTGCATCTTAAACTGTTCGATCTCTACCGTGACTGAATAAGGCAGCTCCTGCCCAGTAAAACGCATCAGTTTTTCCCGAATGATCTCCGCCGCCATAAAACGCTGCGAGCGGTCGGTAATATAGTCTTCCGGATAGAAATGCTCACACTCAGGGAGAGAATCAATAACGAACTGACGCAACTCATCAACATGTTCGCCTTTACTGGCTGAGATCGGCATCACTCGTTCAAATGAAAAATCGGCAGCCAGTTTTTGAATGTGGGGCAATAACTCAGCTTTGTCCTTCACCTGATCCACTTTATTGATGGCCAAAACCACCGGCACTTTTTGCGCTTGGCGGATCTTAGTTAGCACCATCTCGTCATCTTCTGTCCAATGGGTGCCCTCAACCACGAAGATAACCATTTCAACATCAGCCAACGCACTAGACGCCGCACGGTTCATAAAACGGTTGATCGCCCGCTGCTCTTCAATATGCAGCCCTGGGGTGTCAACAAACACAGCCTGCACCGGGCCTTCAGTCAAAATACCAAGAATACGATGACGTGTGGTTTGCGGTTTCTTTGAAGTAATTGAAACCTTCTGCTCCAGCAGCGCATTAAGCAATGTTGATTTACCAACATTAGGGCGGCCAACAATGGCAACGAGGCCAGCGCGAGTATTATCGCTCATGGGAAAGCTTCTCCAGGACCTGGGCAGCGGCATCTTGCTCTGCTTTACGTCGGCTCGGACCAGAAGCGGTGACCGCCTCATTCAACGGGCTGACCTGACAGGACACAGTAAATGTTTGATTATGTGCTTCACCTTCAATGTTGAGCACAGCATAGTCCGGTAGAGGTAATTTGCGACTCTGCAGGAGTTCCTGCAGTTGCGTTTTGGCATCTTTCTGGTGTTCACCAGGCTTGATCGCCTGCAACCGACTATCGTACCAGCTCAGTACTAAGGGCTCACACACCTGCATACCGCCATCAAGGTAAACGGCACCAATAATAGCTTCAACCGCGTCCGCTAAAATGGAAGCGCGACGAAAACCACCGCTTTTCAGCTCACCAGAGCCCAAACGTAAATAGTCTCCGAGCTTAAAATCTAACGCCAGTTCAGCCAGCGTGGTGCCTTTAACCAGCGTTGCCCTTAATCGGCTCAGATCACCTTCGCTCGCTTTCGGAAACTGCGCATAGAGTTTCTCTGAGATCACAAGACTAAGAATAGAGTCGCCAAGGAACTCTAACCGTTCATTATGACGACTACCGGCACTGCGGTGAGATAGTGCCTGTTCAAGCAACGCAATGTCCTTGAATTCATATCCCAATGCACGGCTTAAACGAGCAAGATTATCCATAGTTAACCACGCTACTATACAGTTGCACTACTCAATACCGCCAATACGACTAAAGCGAACACCAGTAGGTACCCAGCTGAAAAAGCTGTTGGGATCACGGTCAAATTCAAAGCTCATCCAGATAGCGACAGCCTGACCAACCAAATGAGTTTCAGGAACAAACCCCCAGAAGCGGCTATCAAGGCTATTGTCGCGGTTATCACCCATGACAAAATAATGCTCTTTAGGTACTAACCACTCACCGGGACGTGAGCCTCGCTGACGGAAATAATTGACCCAAGGTTCACCACGGTCACGGTAGATAAGGATCTGATGGCTGACCTCACCTAACTTTTCTTCAAGACGATCGACAACACCACCGGCTGGATCTTTAAACTCATTGCGACCGACCACATCGGAAGCAACCAGCTTCAGCTCTGGGCAAGGCACCTGATCAACACAAGCGGGCTGGATATAAAGCTTCTTGTCTTTGTAGATGACGCGATCGCCCGGTAAACCAACGACACGCTTGATGTAATCGATCTGCGGCTGAGGCGGGTGCTTAAACACCACAATATCGCCCCTTTTAGGCTCACCTGTTTCCAGAAACTTAGTCCGGTTCAGGGGTTCACGCAGGCCATAACTAAACTTCTCGACCAAGATAAAGTCGCCCACCAACAGAGTAGGCATCATTGAGCCTGACGGGATCTGGAACGGTTCATAGATAAATGAGCGCAGTACCAGCACGATCGCTATGACAGGAAAAAGTGATTCCGCGAACTCAAACACTCCTGGCCGAGGTGCCACGCGTTCTCTAGCTTCTTCATCAAGCTCTGTGCCTGCCGCAGTTTCGGCGGCGGCAACAGCCAACTTACGTTTTGGCGCGAACATCAACGCGTCGATCAACCACAGAATACCGGTGATCAGCGTGGCAAATACCAAAATAGATGAAAATATTCCCGCCATCTTACTTCCTTAAGACTTCTTTCCTACCTGAAGAACGGCGAGGAAGGCTTCTTGTGGTACTTCCACATTACCCACCTGCTTCATCCGTTTCTTACCCTCTTTCTGCTTCTGCAGCAGCTTCTTCTTACGACTAACATCACCGCCGTAACATTTGGCGATTACGTTCTTCCGCAACTGCTTCACCGTACTACGAGCAATAACATGGTTACCGATAGCTGCCTGAATAGCGATATCGAACATCTGCCGCGGGATCAGCTCTTTCATCTTATCGACCAGATCGCGACCACGACCCAGCGAATTATCTTTATGGGTGATCATAGCAAGCGCATCAACACGATCACCGTTAATCAACACATCAACTCGTACCATATCCGCCGGTTCAAAGCGGACAAAATTGTAATCCAACGATGCGTAACCGCGACTAGTAGACTTCAAGCGGTCAAAGAAATCCATCACCACTTCGGCCATTGGGATCTCATAGGTCAGCGCCACCTGCTTACCGTGATAATTCATCTCTTTTTGCACACCACGCTTTTCGATACAAAGCGTGATGACATTACCCAAGTACTCTTGTGGCACTAAGATATGTGCTTCAACGATCGGCTCACGGATCTCGTGAATATTATTCACTGGCGGCAGATCAGACGGATTGTCGACGCTAAGTAGCTCGCCATCGGTAGTTTCTACCTGATAGCCCACCGTCGGTGCGGTGGTGATCAATTCAAGGTCGTACTCACGCTCTAAGCGTTCCTGAATGATCTCCATGTGCAACATGCCCAAGAATCCAATCCGGAAACCAAAGCCAAGAGCGTTAGAGTTTTCAGGTTCATAGAACAGTGATGCGTCATTCAGGCTCAGTTTAGCCAAGGCATCACGAAACGCTTCATAGTCATCCGAGCTTATTGGGAACAAGCCAGCATAAACCTGAGGCTTTACCTTTTTGAATCCTGGCAACGGTAACTCTGCACCGTTGCGTGCCAAGGTCAGCGTATCGCCCACTGGCGCGCCGTGGATCTCTTTGATGCCACAAACCACCCAACCCACTTCACCGCAATTCAAACCGTCAGTATCTTCTCGCTTCGGCGTAAAAATACCGATGCGATCGATGCCCCAGACCTGGCCGGTACTCATCACCTTGATCTTGTCGTGCTTCTTCAACGAGCCATGCTTAATCCGCACCAAAGATACGACGCCAAGGTAAGAGTCAAACCAAGAATCAATAATCAAAGCCTGAGTTGGCGCTTCTGGATCACCTTCAGGGGCTGGAATGTCGCGAACAATGGTTTCAAGCACTTTGTCTACGCCCAAGCCGGTTTTCGCTGAACAGGTCACAGCATCAGTGGCTTCAATACCAACAATGTCTTCAATCTCTTCCGCCACCCGCTCAGGATCTGCCTGTGGCAAGTCGATTTTGTTCAGGACAGGAACAACTTCCAGATCCATCTCAATGGCGGTGTAACAGTTCGCAACGGTTTGCGCTTCTACCCCCTGACCTGCATCTACCACCAACAAGGCACCTTCACAGGCTGCCAGGGAACGCGAAACCTCATAGGAGAAGTCGACGTGTCCCGGTGTATCAATGAAATTCAGCTGGTAGGTTTCACCATCCTGCGCTTTGTAGTTAAGCGTAACGCTTTGCGCTTTAATTGTGATACCACGTTCCCGTTCCAGATCCATAGAATCCAGAACCTGAGCTTCCATTTCGCGGTCACTTAAGCCACCACAGGTATGAATAAGGCGATCAGATAAGGTCGACTTACCATGGTCAATGTGGGCGATAATTGAAAAATTACGGATATGCTTCATGTAGGCAGAAACCAGTTAAACCGAAGGAGTGCGTTAACAAGCGGCCAATTCTACCCTGTTTAATCAAACGTCGCTATCTTGCTGTGTCGAAGAAAGCGTCAATGGCAGTTCATCACCCTGTAAAATCTTAATCTGACAGGCAGGATCCCGTTCATATTGGCGTGCCCGGTGACGAGCAAATAGCCAGCCAGCAACACCGCCTAACACAGCAGCAATAATCTGCATTGGTTCGTTATGGCTACCGCTAAGCTGCTGAACCATAGAGATAATGATGGCACCAAACAATGCGCCAGCAATGGGCGATAGATAGACTAAAACAGCGCCGGTAATCAAGGTTCTTTCAGGTAATGCAACGCGAACAGTTTGTCCCTGTTGCAAATGGCCGGGATCTGGCAGTAGCATTCGGTGCAAACGGTGGCCAAACGCTTTTGCTACCACGCCATTGCCACAACCTTTATCACTACAGGCATCACAGGCGCTTTTTTGCAGGCTTTCCAGCTCAACCCAGCCGTCATGACATCGCACTACCCGTGCTTCTTCAACAAACATTAAGGCCGTTCCTTAGGCTTAGGTTTGTTCACCACAGGATAAATGGTTTCAGCGATACGTTGGGCTGTTTCCGGCGGCAACCTGCCAACAACGGTGATCTCAATACCGGAATTAATCAAACTAAATAGAGAAAGAGCGCCTCGAGTGACCAAACTGCCACGTTCTTCTGTGTCATCTACCTTGTTGATATAGACAGAGAACTTTATTAGCCCATCGCTGAACATCATATAATCGACGACGTCATTAATCAGCGCCAGACGATGCTGGTCTTTACCAACAAGTTCAAACCCTGAGGGTGTCCAGCCCACCCGCCACTCAACCAACTCTCGTTCTGTTGACTTGGCTGGCGTAACAACCGTTTGTGGGAACTCTGAGGTAGCAATAGCTTTGAGATGAGCCGACGGTTCATCTAACAGTTGCAAAGATACCACTTGCAGTTGCTCGACCAGATCCCCTTCACTGCTAATCACATCTGCACGCAGCATGAAACCAGTTTCAATATCTGCCCACACTAAAAGACCAAACCGATCCGCTTCATTAGGTGTAATGCGGATCAACTGGGCAATACGACCAGCGGTGCGACTACGTCCGCCCAAAACAAACTGATAGTTCTCAGCAATAGACTTAAAACCACGTAAAAAAGCCCGAGGTATGGGACCATCCATCTGCCCAGCTTTCAATGAATAAGCAGTGCGTTCGGACTCCAAGTAAGAAACAGTTTCCCCTTTACGCACGATATCCCGCATAGGCCCGTTGAGGTAGCTCAAATGACTAATCTCGACGCCATCAACAAAACCATGTTCGAATCTCAACGGCTCAATTCGGCCACCGAAATTCTGTACCATAGAGATTACATAGGTTTGCTGGCGGAAAGCATCCACCATACGACTTAAAAGAAGTTCGGGCGCTTCAGCGCCCGATGCAGAAAAAACAGTGCAGGAGAGTAACAGGCCGGTGAACAACGACCTGATTAGAGGTAACTTCATCTAGCGTTCTTCAGATCCTTTATCAGTATCTGTGGCTAACACATCAGCAGGATCAAGCTGTTCCATCGGCTGTAAACGGCGCTGCTGTTCATGATCTTGCAAGTAAGCGTTGATACGGCGGCGCTGCTCAATAATTCGCATCTGTTGCGCTTTCGCTTCGTCACTCGGCTCCGCTTCTACTGGTGCAGCAGATAAACTGACCGGTGCAGCTAAACCAGTTAATGGCGTGGTATTAAGTACAGGTGTTGGAATTTCACTATTACCAGGCTGGTTATACTGTTGCACACCAAGCACGGCTACCGCAGCGACAGTCGCGGCAATCGCATATTGCCCCAGCTGCTTGAATAGCGGCACCACCTTGCCCGATTGCACAGCCGCCGACGGCTCGCTTTTAGGCGCAAGGATAGTCGGTTCATCTTCCAAAGCTGCCGCAACTCGGCTAGTCAAATCAATATCGATTGCTGGCGGCATCTCACCGCGGATAGCATCGCCAATCAATTGATAGCGCGAATAGGTATCCTGCAACTCTTGATCTTCGAGCAACGCATCGATCATGTCATCACTGATAGCGTCATCAACCTGATTATCTATCCAAGATGAAAGACGTTGCTGTTTATCTGCAGCCATTTTTATCTACCTCTGACGTTAACGTTCTATTAACGGCTTAACTTGTTTGTCTATCGCTTCGCGAGCCCGGAATATACGTGATCTCACCGTACCAACCGGACACTCCATCACTTCAGCGATCTCTTCGTAACTCAATCCTTCCAGCTCACGCAGGGTGATCGCGGTTTTCAAATCCTCGGGCAAAGTATCAACAGTATCGAAGACCATTTGTCTGATCTCATCTGTTAACACCAAGCTCTCTGGCGTTGATACATCGCGTAGTGCGCTAGCCCCTTCATAATACTCAGCCTCTTCAGGCTCAATATCATTCGCGGGTGGTCGCCGCCCCTGTGATACCAAGTAGTTCTTGGCGCTATTCACAGCAATACGATACAACCACGTATAAAACGCACTTTCGCCTCTAAAACCAGGTAATGCCCGATATGCTTTTATAAAAGCTTCCTGCGCTACATCAGGCACATCGCCTTGATTTTTAACGTAACGAGAAATCAGGTTAATTACCTTGTGCTGGTATTTCTGTACCAACACATTAAAGGCTCTCTTGTCCCCTTGCTGGACACGTTCGACCAGCTTCTGGTCGATTTGCTGCTCGCTCATTCGAGCTTCCACTCCACTTGAATTACCGCTTCCGAACTGGAGGCTCTAAGCATGCACACATTCATAGACTGCCGTTAAATTAATTAGTTCGAAAGAATGTTAAATAATTTTACTTGATGACAGAAAGTGTATCTCAGGTCACAGTTCAGCTAACATAGGCATCTGAATTAATTGACCATGATAACGTATGACGGAGCAAATTGAACACAGCTATGATGTGTTGATTATCGGTAGTGGTGCCGCGGGGCTCTCCCTAGCGCTACAATTGGGTCAACACGCAACCGTTGCAGTCCTTAGTAAAGGGCCTGTGCGTGAAGGTGCAACCTTCTACGCTCAGGGCGGCATCGCCGCGGTCTTCGATGCCAGCGATAGCGTTGATTTTCATGTTCAAGACACACTGACGGCGGGTGCCGACCTTTGCGATGAAGCGGCGGTGCGATATACCGCCAGCAGCGCTAGAGAAAGCATCCAGTGGCTAATCGATCTGGGCGTGCCCTTTGACCAGGTCGATTCACCCGGCGATGAACCCACTTACCATCTCACTCGTGAAGGCGGCCACAGCCATCGCCGCATTCTTCATGCCGCCGATGCCACCGGCAAAGCAGTACAAACCACTTTGGTTGATCGGGTAAAAGCTTGCGATAACGTGACCCTGCTCGAGCGCTACAATGCTGTGGACCTGATCACCGGCCAGAAACTGGGCACCGACAACGATCTCTGCCACGGCGCCTATGTTTGGAACCGTAACAAAGAGGTCGTCGAAGTGATCCGCGCCCGTTTCGTCGTCCTTGCGACGGGTGGTGCCAGTAAGGTGTACCAATACACAAGTAATCCGGATGTCTCCAGTGGCGATGGTATCGCCATGGCTTGGCGTGCTGGCTGTCGGGTGGCAAATATGGAGTTCAATCAATTCCATCCAACCTGTCTGTTTCATCCCGAAGCCCGTAACTTCCTACTCACCGAAGCCTTACGAGGCGAAGGCGCGAAGCTGAAACGTCCTGACGGCACCCGTTTCATGCCTGACTACGATCCGCGGGAAGAGTTAGCACCCCGGGATATTGTGGCCAGAGCGATAGATCATGAGATGAAGAGATTAGGCGCTGATTGCGTCTATCTCGATATCTCCCACAAGCCCGATGAATTTGTCAAAGACCACTTCCCAACCATTTATGCTAAATGCCTAGAGCTAGGCATCGATATTACCAGTGAGCCAATTCCGGTAGTGCCAGCCGCACATTACACCTGTGGTGGTGTAATGGTCGATCTGCATGGACGTAGCGATCTCAACAACCTCTACGCGATCGGTGAGGTCACCTACACCGGCCTCCATGGCGCCAATCGTATGGCCAGCAACTCGTTATTAGAGTGTGTTGTTTTTGCCCATGCCGCCGCCAAAGATATTTTGCAAAGGTTAGATTCGCAGCCAAGTGCCCCCACATTACCCGCCTGGGATGAAAGTCAGGTCACCTGTTCAGACGAGGAGGTAGTGTTACAGCACAACTGGCACGAACTTCGGCTATTTATGTGGGACTATGTTGGTATTGTGCGAACAACTAAGCGTTTAGAGCGTGCGCTACGCCGCATACAATTGCTCAAGCAGGAGATCTTTGAGTACTACAGCTACTTCAGGGTAAGTAACAACCTATTGGAACTAAGAAACTTAGTCGAGGTAGCGGAACTGATCGTCCGCTCGGCTATGGAGCGTAAAGAGAGTCGTGGCCTGCACTACACCTTGGATTATCCAAAAACATTGCCTGCCAGTAAACCGACGATTTTGGATCCCAGGAAAGCACCTTAGGTCTGAGACGACTTTCCGTGAGTGGTGTTGGTATGCCGCTGATACAATAATACACGGCACAGTCGGCGGTAGTCTGTATCTGACAGGCTATCGCGCCAGATCCAAGGTTGTCGCCAATTTTTTGGTAAATCACGTTTATCTTCAGCACTGCAAAGCGCCACACGGCAGCACCAATCATTCACCAAGCAGCGATCTGTTAAGCTGACGGATAACGGCGTATCACCCGGCAGAAGCAATGTAACGCGGTTATCGTAGCCGACAACGATGCGTCCACTAGTGCTTAGGATCTGGCGTTGGAAACCTATCCCCCACACAACTAACAGTGCGCAGATAACAGCGACAATTAGAGCGCTCAGCAAATTCGATGCAGATGCGCAAAGCACTACAACGACAAAACAGAGCAAAAACCAAAACAACCTCAATGCTATGGTGCTAGGTTGAATAACGAGTTCAAATCGCTCCACTGTGGTCACGAACCCGTTTAATCATGGCCGCCAACGCCTCATCATCACAATGTTCATGCCCCATAAACCAAGCAAAAAGCTCAGGGTCATCTCTAGTCAACAAACGTTCGAAAGTCTGCTGGTCCTGTGCAGAAAGGTTAGGATATTCAGGAACAAAGGGCTCTAGAATCACATCCAGCTCTAACATGCCTCTACGGCAAGCCCATTTAAGTCGCGCCAGCTTTTCTCTAAGTTCCATATGGAGTCATCACATCGTTATTTGATCAACAGGGCTCATGCTAACATAGGCCCAATCGCAGACGTATCCCTTGAAAGCGAAACTGTGAGCCCCCAATTAGTAGCTTCAAATCGTTAAGGATCAAAGTCATGAGTCTAGCCGCCACCTCTTTAGAACAGTCTAACAACAAGCTGTTAGCTGATATTGTTGTCGCTCCACTCAATTCGTTGGCGATCACTGAGATTTCCGGTGAGGATAGGCGCAGCTACCTGCAGGGACAAGTGACTTGTGATGTCAACCAGCTGCTACCTGGGCACTATCAATGGGGCGCGCAGTGCGACTTTAAGGGCAAAGTGTGGACAACATTCTTGCTTTCGGAAAATGCCGAGACACTGCTCATGCTGCATGGGCAAGAAAGCCAATCCCCCGCATTAGCTGAATTGAAGAAGTTTGCTGCATTTGCCAAAGCAGAGATCAACGACCAGACAGAGCAGTGGCAGCGTTTCGGCATTATGGGGGACAAAGCCAACACACTGCTTAAAACCTGCTATGGCAAACTACCAGACAGTAGCGAAACCGTCGTAGCCTGCTCTGACGGCCTAATTTTCTATATTCCATCCCCCAAACCTAGATATTTACTGTTATTACCAACGGGCGCGGTTCTTCCTGCGCCACTCAATGCTGCACCACAAGAGAGTGAGCAATTGTGGCAATTGCTGGACATTGAAGCGGGCTACCCCAACTTAGAGCCCCCCTTAATACAAAAATACGTCCCGCAAATGCTAAACCTGCAGGCACTCGGCGGTATTAGCTTCAAAAAAGGCTGCTATATCGGCCAGGAAACCGTCGCCAGAATGAAATACCTAGGAAAAAACAAGCGAACCATGTTTATTCTTCAAGGCAACTTTGGCGCGGAAGTACAGGCCGGAAGTGAGTTAGAACAGGCAACAAACGATAGCTGGCGACCAGCCGGGCTTGTGCTATCGGCTGTCAGTATCAATGGCTCAGGTAAACTGCTGGCAGTGATGCCATCTGATAGCTCAGCAGACAGTGAGTATCGGATTAAAACGGAAGCAGACAGTCGTGTAACCATAGCCCCTCTGCCCTACCCATTAGCAGAGCAAGAGAGCTAGTTAAGCAAGCGTAAGCAAGTTGGTCAATGGCGAACAGGATCCCGCTTGCCATCACTATGCCGTCGCTTCACTTCGGAACTCGATATTAGCGGTATATTTTGCCGCTTCATCAAATATTCCAACCCCAGCATACAGGAAGAGAACAGCAGCGCAGACGCGCTTAGAAACGCGAAGCTGGTTTCCTGACTTGCTTGATACACCCAGAATCCAACCACGGGTGATAACAGCAAACAACAGATAGAAAGTAGTAAAGGTGAGCGCATGTTCAATCCTCCATGACACAGCGCAAGCCACACAATTGAGCGTAGACCTAAAACTAAACTTGCTCCAGAAATTGCTTAAAAACAAAATAATATGGCTAGCACGATCGCAGTACTGCTGCGTAGCTGACGAGTCAATTTTCGCGAACAAAAATGGCCATTTGACACGCTCCTTCCACGCCCTTTCAGCGCTCTCTGCCACAGGAAAATATACACATGGCGTTAACTCACGTAACGCAGCCAACAAGCTGGCTCACACGCATAAAAAAACCACCCGCAGGTGGTTTTTATTAACGTCGATGAGCGATAGATATTAGGGTCTTAATGCCCGCTCACCACGAGAGATGCCTGAAACACCGCTACGGACGACTTCAACTATCTCTGTCGTTTCTTTCACAGCATCAATGAAAGCGTCCAATTTATCTGACGGCCCGGCAAGTTGCACTGTGTAGAGAGTCGGTGTTACATCAACGATCTGACCACGGAAGATATCACTGGTACGCTTGATCTCTTCGCGAGTATCACCGCTAGCACGCATCTTCACCAACATCAGTTCACGCTCAATATGAGCCGCTTCAGACAGGTCGGTGATCTTTAACACGTCGATTAACTTATTCACCTGCTTGGTGATCTGTTCAATCACATGGTCATCACCAAAGGTAGTCACAGTGATCCGTGACAAGCTACGATCATCGGTCGGTGCTACCGTCAATGACTCAATATTGTAACCACGCTGGGAGAACAAGCCGATAATGCGGCTTAACGCGCCAGGTTCATTCTCCAACAATATAGAAAGAATACGCCGCATTAGGTTCGCTCCGTCTTCGATAAAAACATTTCATCCATCGCCCCGAACTTGATCTGCATCGGGTAGACATGCTCCGCTTGATCCACATGAATATCTAGGAACACCAGCTTGTCTTTCATTGCGAACGCTTTTTCCATCGCCGGCTGCAGCTCTTCAGGCTTAGTCACCTTGATACCAACATGGCCGTAAGCTTCTACCAACTTCACCCAATCTGGCATCGACTCCATGTAGGAATGGCTGTGGCGATTGCTATAGAACATATCCTGCCACTGCTTCACCATGCCAAGTTGCGCATTGTTCAATGACACAATCTTCACTGGGATGTCGTACTGCAAGCAGGTGGATAGCTCCTGAATATTCATCTGAATACTGCCATCGCCCGTAACACAAGCGACCTGAGCATCAGGAAACGCACGTTTTACACCCATAGCGGCTGGGAAGCCGAAGCCCATGGTGCCTAGACCACCAGAGTTGATCCAGCGGCGTGGTTTATCAAACGGGTAGTAAAGCGCTGCAAACATCTGATGCTGTCCGACATCAGAGGTGACATACGCATCACCATCAGTTGCCTGGTACAGGGCTTCAATCACCTGCTGTGGCTTTATTTTCTCATCGCTTTTGACGTAATCCAAACAGCGGGCTTTGCGCCAACCGTCGATAGTTTGCCACCAGCTTTCCAGACTCTCTTCATCCAACGAAGCACCAGAACCATCTAACTGCGTTAGCATCTGCTTCAGCACGGTATCGGCAGCACCCACAATAGGCACATGAGCCATGATAGTTTTGGAAATCGATGCAGGATCGATATCAATATGCAATACCGTCGCATCAGGACAGAATTTGGCAACGTTGTTCGTCACTCGGTCATCAAAGCGTGCGCCGACTGCTAGAATGCAGTCGCTGTGATGCATCGCCTTATTCGCCTGCAAGGTACCATGCATCCCTAACATACCAAGAAACTGATCATGGGTACCTGGAAACGCCCCCAATCCCATCAAGGTATTAGTGACCGGTAAATTGAGTCGTTCAGCCAGCGCAGTTAATGCTTCTGAAGCTTCGCCGATGACCGCTCCACCACCTGCGTATAGCACAGGTCGCTTAGCCTGCAGCAGAATATCCAACGCTTTCTTAATCTGCCTTCCATGCCCTTTGGTAGTCGGGTTGTAGGAGCGCATCTTAATATCGGTCGGCAGATTGTATTCAAATTTATGCAGCGGATTCTGGCAATCCTTAGGCAGATCCACCACCACTGGGCCAGGGCGCCCAGTCGACGCGATATAAAATGCTTTTGCAATCGCGTCTGGGATCTCTTCTGCTTTCTTCACCAAAAAACTGTGCTTAACGATAGGACGAGAACAACCGAACATGTCGGTTTCCTGAAAAGCGTCCATTCCGATCAGAGACGTAGGCACCTGTCCCGACAAAACAACCAGCGGAATGGAATCCATATACGCGGTCGCAATACCCGTCAGCGTATTTGTCGCGCCAGGGCCAGAGGTTACGAGCGCCACACCCACCTTACCGGTGGCTCGAGAAAAACCGTCCGCGGCATGCACTGCAGCCTGTTCATGACGCACCAGAATATGTTCCATATCTGGCTGCTGAAACAACGCATCATAAATATCCAGAACTGAGCCACCAGGGTAGCCAAATATAGACTTTACGCCGAGGTCCTTCAGGCTTTGGACCACCATTTCGGCGCCAGAGAGCATCTTCACCGTCTCTTCCTCTTATTCTTTGAAATTATCAATACAGCCATTGTCAATATTATTTATCAAATTTACCAAGTTAAGCTCAGTAAACCTGGCTGTACGCAGAGTGACAGACTCGGCTATATGAGGTTGAAAGTCAACCGGATCTCGCCGTAAAACACCCTATCAAAAACCAGTTTAAACAGGCATAGGCATTGATAAATCGATGGAAAACAAATGGGAGGCCTAAGGCCTCCCATTTAACGTCAATCATTTAGCACTTATAGCGCGCTGTTTGAAACAAACTCGCGCTGAAAAAGTGGCGTCAAATTAGTTCTGTGGACGCAATGCTGGGAACAACACCACATCACGAATAGTATGACTGTCAGTAAACAACATCACCAAACGATCGATACCAATGCCCTGCCCAGCTGTTGGCGGTAAGCCGTGCTCTAACGCCGTAATATAGTCTTCATCGAAGAACATCGCTTCATCATCACCGGCGTCTTTCTGCTCCACTTGATGACGGAACCGATCCGCCTGATCTTGTGCATCGTTGAGCTCCGAGAAACCATTAGCGATCTCACGACCACCAACAAAGAACTCAAAACGGTCAGTGATAAACGAGTCGTTGTCATTACGACGAGCCAGCGGCGACACTTCCGCCGGATACTCGGTAATAAAGGTAGGTTGAATTAAGCGATGCTCAACCGTCTCTTCGAAGATCTCACAGATAACCTTGCCCAAGCCCCACGACTTCTGCACTTCGATCTTCAGATCTTTAGCCACTTCCGTCGCCGTTTCCAAAGAGGCTAATTGCTCCATGGTCACTTCAGGGTTGTATTGCAAAATCGATTCTTTCATCGGCAAACGAATAAACGGCGCACCAAAATCAAACTCTTCTTCACCGTACTTAACCACACTGCTACCCAAGACTTGCTGAGTCACGCTACGCAGCATCTCTTCAGTCAGATCCATCAGATCATTGTAATCCGCATACGCCATATAGAATTCCATCATGGTGAATTCAGGATTATGACGTGGCGATAGGCCTTCGTTGCGGAAGTTACGGTTGATTTCGAACACCCGCTCAAACCCACCAACGACCAAACGCTTCAGATAAAGCTCAGGCGCAATACGCAGGTACATGTCGATATCGAGCGCATTGTGGTGAGTGATGAATGGACGGGCAGATGCACCACCAGGGATCACCTGCATCATCGGCGTTTCTACTTCCATAAAATCGCGCTGATTCATGAACTGGCGGATCGCTTCAATGATTTTTGAACGCACCATAAAGGTTTGGCGAGACTGCTCGTTCATAATCAAATCAACATAACGCTGGCGATAGCGCTGTTCCTGATCGGTCAAACCATGAAATTTTTCTGGTAGCGGGCGCAGTGCCTTAGTGAGCAACTTGTACCCTTCCATATTGACGTAAAGATCACCCTTGCCGGATTTATGCAGTGCGCCTTTTACGCCAATAATGTCGCCGATATCCAGACCGCCGATCTCTTTCAACTCTTTCTGTACGTCTTTAGCGGCATAAGCTTGAATACGGCCACTCATATCCTGTACGGCAAGAAAAGGACCACGCTTTGCCATCACCCGACCAGCAATCGCTACCTGCAAACCTAAAGCTTCCAACTCTTCTTTGCTCTTATCGCCGTGCTCAGCCTGCAGGTTGTTGGCCAAACAATCTCGACGCCAATCATTAGGGTGACCATTGGCTTTACAATCCTGACGGATCTGATCGAGTTTGCCACGCCGTTCGGCGATCAGTTTGTTTTCGTCCTGTACCTGCTCAGTCATTTCTCAACCTTTAGGATAAATTTTGATGCCAGCCATTACAGGCCAGATTTTAAACTTGCTTCAATAAATCGGTCTAAATTGCCATCCAGTACCGCTTGGGTATTTCGGTTCTCCACCCCGGTACGTAGATCTTTAATCCGGGAGTCATCCAACACATAAGAACGGATTTGACTACCCCAGCCGATATCGCTTTTCGTCTCTTCTTGCGCCTGCTTTTCGGCATTCTGCTTCTGCATCTCTAACTCAAACAGTTTTGCTTTCAACTGCTTCATCGCCTGCGCTTTATTTTTGTGCTGCGAGCGATCGTTCTGACATTGCACAACAGTATTAGTTGGTAAGTGCGTTAGGCGTACCGCGGAATCGGTCCGGTTAACGTGCTGACCACCCGCTCCAGAAGCACGATAGGTATCGACTCGAAGGTCGGACGGATTAATCTCAATCTCAATCGAGTCATCAATCTCAGGATAGATAAACGCCGAGGCAAACGAGGTATGTCGACGGCCGCCGGAATCAAAAGGGCTTTTGCGCACTAACCGGTGTACGCCAGTTTCCGTGCGGAGCCAACCATAAGCATACTCACCTTGAACTCGCACGGTGGCACTTTTCAGCCCAGCGATTTCACCTTCTGACAGTTCAATTATCTCAGTTTTAAAACCTTTATCTTCCGCCCAGCGCAGATACATTCGCAACAGCATGTTGCACCAATCTTGCGCCTCTGTGCCGCCAGAGCCCGCCTGCAGATCGATATACGCGTCCATACCGTCCTGCTCTCCGGAGAACATACGGCGAAACTCCAGCTTGTTCAGCTTGGCTTCCAGATCATCGAGCTCAGCCACCGCCTCATTGAAGGTATCTTCATCTTCCGCTTCAACGGCAAGCTCTAATAAGCCTTCAACATCTTCCAATCCTTGCCGCATCTGGACAATGGTATCAACAACGGCTTCAAGATCTGCACGTTCCTTACCCAATGCCTGCGCCCGATCCGGCTCATTCCAGACATCCGGTTGTTCGAGCTCTCTGGACACTTCTTCCAGACGCTCTTTCTTCACGTCGTAATCCAGATAACCCACCAGCGACTCATTGCGCTCGCGGAAATCATTGATTTTGTTCTGTACCGGATTAATCTCGAACATATAACTGGTATACCATGGAAATTTAACCGCCGGATTCTACCGGAACCGCAACCGAAGATACAGATATTTACCAGCGACATGCGGTTATTTGACAAGCAAAAACCACCGCTACAGCACTTCACAACTTGTTACACATACTGACAACAAAGATAAATAGAGATCATGGTATCCATAGCCACAAGCTTTTAGGCTAACTCAGTGTTCAGATAACAGACCGATGAAGTCCATATGCGCAACTCAAACCGCCTCTGGGAAAAGCAAGCGATCGCCCTGATTGAAGCGGATTTCAATCGCAGTGCCGATACCCATTTAATCAAACTCAATATTCCTAGCTGCCCAGAGATAGACCTCTACTTGAAGGATGAATCGACCCATCCAACTGGTAGTCTGAAACATCGGCTAGCCAGGTCACTGTTCCTCTATGGCATTTGCAACGGCTGGATCAAAGCCGAACGCCCGGTAATTGAAGCGTCCAGTGGCAGCACCGCCGTCTCAGAAGCCTATTTTGCCCGCATGCTTAATTTACCCTTCATCGCTGTCATGCCAGCATGCACCTCACAAGAAAAGATCGACAAAATTAGCTTCTATGGAGGTCGCTGTCACTTAGTAGAAAACGCCGGGGATATATCAGCGGAAGCGAGACGTTTGGCGCAGGAAACCGATGGCCATTTCATCGACCAATTTACCTATGCCGAACGTGCAACCGACTGGCGGGGGAATAACAATATCGCCGAAAGCATCTTTGCCCAGATGGCCGACGAACCTCACCCGATACCGCGCTGGTTAGTGATGAGTGCCGGAACCGGCGGTACCTCAGCCACATTGGGACGTCATGCGCGATACCATAAAACCGACACGCAGCTTTGTGTCGTTGATCCTGACTTTTCAGCCTTTTATCCCTTTTTTAACAGTGGTGATTGCGGCATTAATACAGGTAAAGGCTCACGTATAGAGGGGATTGGTCGCCCAACCGTAGAGCCCTCTTTTATGCCTGATGTCATCGACCGTATGATCCAGGTACCAGATGCCGCCAGCATCGCTGCGATAAGACTGTTAGAGCAGGAGCTTGGCCGAAAATGCGGCGGTTCTACCGGAACCAATCTATACGGCAGCTTACGACTCGCATCCGAGATGAAAGCACGGAATGAAACCGGCTCTATTGTGACATTGATTTGTGACAGTGGTGAACGCTACCTCAATACCTATTACGACGATATTTGGTGTCAGCAACAGCAACTAGATATCTCCGGCTACAAAAATGAATTAACGCAGCTATGGTTTGGTAAGTAATGGGTTGTTGCGACGTTATGCAGAACAAGAGCAGAGGTTTATTAGTGAGGGAGATAGCTCGTACATCCTGTACATAAAAGGCGCCAAAAGGCGCCTTTTATGCTTGAAATAATCAGCTTACTTAAAAGTGATATTTCACGATAGCCGAGACAGCATCTTCCTGGTCGACATCAAATGGTACATCATCGCTGATGCCGTATTTGTTGCTCCAGTAGTCGTATTCAATACCGACATAAAGCTGACCTTTGCTTTCCGCACCCCAAAGACTCATGCCTAAGTCATACTTGATCTGCGGGTTGATATGCAGGTTTTCTTCGTAGTTGCTGTTATCTGATTTGAATACCCAATCGATATAGCCATCAACAACTAACTCTGATTGACCTACTTCGAATGTCGCCTTCCATACTGGCGTTAACTGCCAGCCTTCGCTGTCATTGTTGTTAGGGTCACGCTTGTAGAGGTTCAATTGGAAAAAATCGAAACCTGGCAGCGCCAGATCAACCGCAGGACCATAAAGCACACTTTCTACATTGCCCTTACCAAATTCGTAAGTAAATGTAGCGAGCACATCTTGAACAATGCCAAACGAAAGATCTTTATCAAAAATCTTGCCGGCACTGAAACGTGGGGAGATTTCACCATACTGGCCGTCATTTAGCGGGCTGTCGTGATAGGTGATGTAGTCAAAGAACATGAAAAAATCACCATACTTGTGGCCATTCACATGCTCAAATGTCACGGTTGTCTGATCTTCAGAATCAACTTCGAAGTTCGTTCCGTGAAGCAGTGTCAAACTGGTATCAGACCAGAAGAAAAAATCTTCAGCGCTGGCTGGTGCGGCAAACACCAAAGCTGCACCACACAAAGCGGCTTTGTAGTTCATAGGGGGCCCTTAAAAAAGATGTTGGTTTATAGCTAAGCTATGCGGGCGCGGATTCTACAGACAGAGCCCCTAGTCAGCCAGTGAAACTCGTCAATAGACTGATCTAAATTAAACCACAAGGTTAAATAACAACCAGCGATTATAACAATAGTGACCACTTACTGTTACATTACCCATCGAATTTTTAATGATGTACCGATACTATGAACTCGTCACAACAGTAGGAAATTCATTTTGATTTTATCTCGATACAGTTATTGCACACTGCTGTTATTACCTTTTATCGCGTTGATGCCAGACCGAAACGGAACCAGCCTAACGCTACTACTCATCGCTGCAGGCTTCCTAGCATGGGCACAACAAAAAGCACCAAGTCTCCCAACAGGGCCATTGCGGGTGGTCTCATCCATCTTTCTCGCTTATGCCATATTATTAGGCATTAATATACTGATGGTGGCTGATGCAGCCCCAATTCAAACCCTACATCAATCGCTGCGTGCGGGCACCTATTTAGCCCCAGTGGCAGCAGTCGCCACCGTATTGGCATTGGCCAATATAAAACTCTCATGGGGAGCCGCCAGCTTGGCATTTCCTGCTGCCGCAATAATCTCCGGCCTGATGGCACTTATTCAGCGGCTGATTTTTGATTTGCACCGAGCTGAAGGGTTTACCAATGCCATATTGTTCTCAGATATCTGTGTCATCCTGGTGGCAATGACCATTGCAACAGCACCACTGTGGCCAGTGACATCGAAACAACGCAGAGCCCTGACTTGGGGGGCATCGATTCTTGGGTTGGCAGCGGTGATCATGTCAGGCTCCCGCGGCAGTTGGCTAGCAATCCCCATACTGGGGTGGATCCTAATTCACGGTTATATGGCAAAACGGCCAAGGTTGTATTGGCGTAGCTTAGGTCTATTAGCCTTAAGCGTCCCCGTCAGTTTCATATTCCCCATGGTACGTGCGCGGGTCGACTTAGCGATCGGTGAGATCTCTAGATACATCATCGAAGGCCATATCCATTCTTCCGTTGGCGCCAGACTTGAAATATGGCGAATATCTCTGTTTGAAATGTTTCCTACTAACCCTTGGCTCGGTGTCGGTATTCACCAGTTCAAACCTGCGCTTAACGCGCTGGCAGAGAAAGGCTCCATTGATCCGACTTTTGTCTGGATAAGTCACCCACACAATGAATGGCTCTATGTGTTAGTGGAACAAGGTTTGGTGGGACTGTTCGGTTTACTAGCCGTCTACGTTGGTTGCTATTGGGCTATCTCTCGCAGCCTAAACAGCGAGCCCAGACACAAGCCGCTTCAATTAGCTAACTATTGCTTGTTTGCAGGATTTTTAGTGTTTGGTTTAACAGATATTATGACTGGCAATTTAATCACTGCCATGTTTTTCTTCGGAATGATTGCTTGGTTGGCACTAATGAGTCAAAGCCTTAGGCTGCAGCCACAAGAGGGAAAGTCACGAGAGACCAAAACGCAACAAAACACACGAACATTTAACGAGCAATTGCAAACATCTACCTAACAGCGCTTAAAGTAATATTCGCAGTATTATTGTGAACATTCTTAATACCTATTAGAACGTTCATCAAGGTGTAAGGAAGCAAAAGGAAACCACATATTGGCAACTGCGCTAAGGGTTTTGGCTGGCAAAAAAGCCCGCCAACATATTACGCAAAATGGCTTGTCTCCCGATGATATAACGGTGCTAGTAGGAGCCAGCGGCGGCCCTAAGTGGTTCGTGCTTGCGCCGCTAGATTGCTACTTAGGCGGGGAGTATTTTCGCGACAGAAAAACGCCCCTGCATCTATTAGGCTCCAGCGCTGGCGCTTTTCGCTTCAGCTGTTTGGCACAAAATGATGCCCCAGCGGTGACACGGCGTTTTCTTGAGGGGTATACCCAACTCACCTACCCCAAAAATGCCACCACCAACCAGATCACAGAAATCAGCCAACAACTGTTAGCCCACGTTTTCACTGAAAACAGCATCGAACAGATACTGAACCACCCCACCATGCGTCTTAATGTCATCGCTGCTCGAGCCAAACATATTAATAGCAGCGAACGAAAGGCATTGCAGATGATAGGTCTGGGCCTGACAGCCAGTGCGAATGCCGTTCACCGTCGCTTACTAGGTGGCTTTTTTGAACGCACCATATTTCACCACCCCAAGGATAAGGCAGACTTTCTCTCTGTCAGGGATCTGCCGACACAAACCGTCGCACTCAATCAAAGCAACTTGATTGATGCTGTCATGGCCAGCGGCTCAATACCCATGATAATGGAAGGAATAAAAAACATTGCCGGTGCACGGCCTGGCAACTATCGCGACGGTGGTATCACCGATTACCACTTTGACCTGCCGTTTTGTCACGACGGTATCGTCCTGTATCCACACTTTTCTAGTAAAACCATTCCAGGTTGGTTCGACAAAGGGTTACGTTGGCGAAAGCCTAATCCAGCGCACTATGACAATGTCATTATGTTGGTACCCAGTGAACAATTTATTGCCAAGTTACCCAACAGAAAAATTCCAGATAGAAAAGACTTCTCGACTATGGATGATCATACGCGGCTGAAAGCTTGGCGAATGGCGATTGCAGAAAGTGAACGGCTCAGCGACGAGTTTGGCAACCTCATCGCCAATCCTGCAGCCTTATTGGCGGCATTAGAGCCGCTGAACTAAATTGATTTAGGGAACGTTTTTAATTAGTTACTATCGAAATACCGTATTACAGGCTCAAGGAACGCTTTAGATGACTGAAATTACCGTCCACGGTTTTGTCTCCTTTACCCTTGCCATCATTTTACTGTTCATCGGTAAAGTGGCATTGATGAAATCACCCACCTTACGAAAGTTTAGTATTCCAGAGCCCGTCATTGGTGGTTTCCTCTGTGCTATGGGGGTGGGATTACTCTACTTTATCTTCGACTGGCAAATTAGCTTTAAGCTTGATGTACGTGACTGGCTGTTACTCTATTTCTTTGCCGGTATCGGCTTAAAATCAGATATCAAAACATTGATATCCGGTGGCAAACCTTTGGTCATTCTCACCGTATTGGCGACCACTTTTATCTTTTTGCAAAACATTGTCGGGGTCAGTATCGCTGACCTTTTCGGCATGGATCCTAAATCGGGTCTGATGGCCGGCTCTATCTCATTAATCGGAGGGGTCGGTACCGCCATCGCTTGGACTCCCACCTTTGTTGAAGAACTGGGTATCACCAACGCATCTGAAATTGGTATCGCTGCGAATACTATTGGCCTTATTAGCGCCTGCTGTATTGGTGGGCCAATCGCTGGCTATTTAATTAAAAGAAACCAACTAAAAACCGGTGATCACGGCACGCTAGATATTGGTGTGACCCACGATGCTAGCCATACCAGTGTCGATTACTACGGCATTTTATGGGCCTGGCTATGGCTCAACATCGCCCTGATTATTGGCCATTTCCTCGATATGGGATTAACCGAAATAGGCATCAGCCTGCCTAAGTTCGTGAGCTGCCTAGTGGCCGGTATCGTCATCAGAAACGTCTTTTCCCCTATGTTCCCTAAATTGCGCTGGCCAGGGCAGGAGCAAGGTTTGTCACTGATCTCTGATATTTGTCTGGGCATGTTCCTGACGATGGCTCTGATGTCACTGCAACTATGGGAACTGAAAGGCGCACTGCTGTTCCTTTCTACCGTCATGACTGCACAGATCCTGATGTCAGTGCTCTTCACCGTTTGGGTAGTGTTCAGGCTAATGGGCAAAGATTACGAAGCCAGTGTGATCTGTTCAGGCTTCGGCGGCATCACGCTAGGTTCAACCGCCACGGCAATCGTCAACATGACCGCCGTCAGCCAACAACATGGTGCTGCTCACCGCGCGTTTATTGTGGTTCCGCTGGTGTGTGGTTTCTTTATCGACATTATTAACGCCATCATTATTAACTTTTTTGTCGGGTTCTAACCTCGACACCACCAATAAAGAAGCCCGATGGCAACATCGGGCTTCGCTTTGTTCCTTTCAAAGCAACCTTGCAGCTTAAGGCCAAAGCCAAGCAGCTCCGCGCACGCCACTGGAATCACCATGCCGGTTTTTAACTATCGGCGTTGAACACTCGCCACCAAAAACATAGTCCCCTAGGCTGTCAGGTATCAGGTCATATAAACGATCAATATTCGACACTCCGCCACCCAAAACTATCACCTGTGGGTCAAGCAGGTTGATAACATGAGCCAGCCCTTTACAGAGATCCAAAACGTAACGCTTAAATACTGAGTCCGCAGCTGGGTCACTGTTCAAAGCCATCGCCAGTTCTTTAGCAGAAAGCTGACGGCCTGTTTCACGAAAACAGCGAGCAGCCAACGCTGGGCCACTTAAGAACTGTTCGATACAACCCTGCTGACCACAATAACAACGACCCACTGCAGTCCGTTGGGCATCATCTATCCAAGGCATAGGATTGTGCCCCCATTCACCTGCCACACCGTTAGGTGATGGCAGTAGACGCCCGTGCACAGACACACCAGCACCGACCCCAGTCCCCAAAATCACGCCAAACACACTGTCATAATCGGCGCCCGCACCGTCGCCAGCTTCAGAGCTAACAAAGCAATCTGCGTCGTTGGCCACACGGATCTCACGGCTGAGTTGCTGTGCTAGGTCTTCCCTGAGGGGCTGACCTATCAAACAAGTTGAATTGGCATTTTTTACCCTGCCAGTGACCTCTGAAATCGTACCAGGGATACCAACACCAACGGTTCCCTGCTGGCCCAATACAGATTCAGCCTCCAGTACTAGCTGCTTGATCCCTGACAACGTGGCGTAATAGTCGCCTTTAACGGTCATCATCCGCTGACGATACAACTCAACGCCATTACTATCCAAAGCGATAATTTCAGTTTTAGTACCACCTAGATCGATACCTAAACGCAATGCTGACCCATTCATTGATGCCTTAATGACCACAGAGAACTGATTGAAAGAGCTTAATTTAGCGCAAGAACATCCATCAAGCTCAATTTGCACATTTTTTACCCATCCATTTGTTGACAAGGTCAGGGATTGCTTTAGTATCGACTTTGCGCTCGGATGCGCGGTTACATTATTTGTTACGTTACGATGCTATGTCTGTAGACTCTGTCCTGACCCAGTCGTCTTGTGTTCAAATTAGTGAACTTCGCAAACAAGCGGTAAGCCAAATTTGGCACTGTTAATTAATGTTCTAGGAAAGATTTATGTCTACTGTTACTGGCACTGTAAAATGGTTCAACTCTGACAAGGGTTTCGGTTTCATCCAGCAGGAAAATGGCCCTGACGTGTTTGTTCACTTCCGTGCTATCACTGGCGCTGGCTTCAAGACTCTTGAAGAAGGCCAGAAAGTTGAGTTCACTGTAACTCAAGGTCAGAAGGGTCCACAGGCCGAAAACGTAACTGTTGTCTAATTTCAGCCTAACCGCTGAGTATTAGAGAAATTAAGCCGGTGAGCAATTTGCTACCGGCTTTTTATTTGCCTGTCATTTACCCTACTCAATGAATCACCCCCGCTAATTTTCCCATCAACCACTTCAGCACCTCGTCACGCTGCAGATCAAAACGCCAAATAAGATCCGTCGCTTGCTCCCACACAGGGGCCTCCATTGTGGTATGCAATATTTTTAGCTTTCCCTGAGCCAAGGCTGCCCGCGCAGCATATTCCGGTACGCTCGTCCATCCCACGCCCATTTTGGCCAGTTCCACGGCACTCCAAATGTTACCCGCATGCCAGCAGGAGGGTGATAACTGCCAATGACTTGCTTGCTGCCGCCTGACACTCACCAGCACCTGCCGATAGCGACTTAACGTGGATACTTCAATTGCTGATAGCCCGACTAACGGATGCTCAGGATCTGCGACACAAACCATCTGCGTCATACCGTGGCGCGCAAAAGCGAGATCATCATAAACCTGGGACATCTGCACTGTCAGTCCAACCTGCGCCTCACCGTTTCTCACCATGGCCGCCACCTCTTCCAGCACCGGATGAACCAAATCCACCGAAAGCGTAGGAAAACGCTGCGACAAATGCAGCATGGTTTTGTCAAAACTTCCGTCCAACGCCATCTCGTCAGCAGCGATCACCAATCGTGTCCGTTGTTTCGCTTGCAACGATGCCGCTATCCCGGAAAGGTGATCCGCTCGTAACAATAGAAAACGCGCTTCATCAAGGATCGCCCGTCCAGCAGCCGTTAACTGCGGATAACGGCCGCTGCGCTCAAACAACACCACATTGAGATCCAGTTCCAGATTTTGTATCTGATGACTGATCGCGGACTGCGCTCGACCTAGCTTTCTCGCCGCCGCAGAGAAGGAGCCGCTGTCTACCGCTGCGATCAACACCCGCAGCTGCTCCAGGGTGTAGTGACCTGCCAGTTTACTCATCATCCCCGCTCAATGTATCTAATTTATAGATACATTGTAACTTTGATACAGCTGGCTATCGAATACTATCTACCCATTATCGACATCCAGAGATGAAAATGAGAGCACGCAACGATAGGATCCGTCATAGCATCGGTTACCAATTGGGATCACTAGGTGTATTGATGCCACTAATCAGTTGGCTAACAGGCCACCCGATGCTCAAACTAGGAGTTTTGGCACTCTGCTTTGCATCTTTGTGTGCCTGTTGGAACTATCTTTTTAGCGGCTGGTTTGATCGTGTTATCTACCGACGTTATGGCCGCACAGATAAACGTTTCATCGAACGTTGCCTTCACGCCTGTGGTATCGAGATGGGTATTCTTTGGCTGACAACGCCACTCATCGCCTGGTGGCTAAAGCTATCTCTGCTGGATGCGCTGATGATGGATATCGGACTCGTAGTACTCTATCTGGTGTACACGCTTGCTTATAATTGGCTATACGATCTGCTGTTTCCAGTACACGGCCATCTCGCTATCCCTTATGAAGTGAAATAGGATCAGGGAAAATACGCGGTAGAAAGTAGCGTTGCGCGAGGGATCAGCCAGCGATCCCTTGCAAATACTGCACAACAAACTGCAGTGTCACATTGCCACGAAACTCATTAGCATCCAACTGATAGGCAACATGTACTTTGCGGATCGAGGGATCGGGCCAAGTTTCAGTATCAACATTAAAAGCGATAGCATCGATGGCAGTAACACCATTGTCAGGCGACAACACCATTTTCAGGTGGCGCTGACCAACAATGCGCTGCTGCAACAACCAAAACTCCCCATCAAATACCGGTGCAGGAAATGCTTGTCCCCAAGGACCCGCATCCCGCAGTTGATACGCGGTATCCAAGGTCAGCTCTGATAGCGAAAGTTCACCATCACTGAGTACCACGTTACTTAAGTCACTCGGTGTGAGCGTTGCTGCAACTGTTTGCTCAAAAACCTGCTGAAAGCGGGCATAGTTATCAGCGTGGATACTCAAGCCTGCCGCCATGGCGTGACCACCGAACTTAATAATCAACGCTGGATGCTGACTGTCGATCTGCTCCAACAGATCGCGCATATGCAAACCAGAGATAGAACGCGCAGACCCCTTTAACTCACCATTTCCAGCATCGGCAAATGCCAGTACCGGACGATAGAAACGCTCCTTAATACGGGAAGCGAGAATCCCTATCACGCCTTGGTGCCAGTCTGGTTGAAACAGACATAAGCCTAACGGCAGATCCGCTTCATCGACATCCAATGCCGACAGAGCCGCCAGCGCTTCCTGCTCCATTCCCTGCTCGATCTCTCGACGAGAACGGTTAAGCGTATCCAACTCCTCGGCCATCTGTTTAGCCTGCTGGAAATCATCACAAAGCAAACAGTTAATACCAAGAGAGATATCATCCAGCCGTCCGGCTGCATTGAGGCGCGGCCCTAAAGCAAAACCCAGATCAGATGCCGTCATCTCCCGCTGTTTACGCTGAGAGAGATCAATCAACGCCTGGATCCCTGGACGACATCGACCGCTGCGGATCCGCTGCAAGCCTTGATGCACCAAAATACGGTTGTTCTGATCCAGCGGCACCACATCAGCGACGGTACCTAAAGCAACAATATCCAACCAATCAGCCAGATTGGGCTCAGCTAACTGCTGCTGGGCAAACCATCCTCGCTGGCGCAACTCTGTGCGTAAGGCTGACAGCAGATAAAACGCCACACCGACGCCCGCTAACGATTTACTCGGAAACTCACAGCCAGGCTGATTGGGATTCACAATGGCATCCGCAGCAGGCAGTTGTTCACCAGGCAAATGGTGGTCGGTAATCAGTACCTGCATACCTAACTGCTTAGCTTTCGCCACCCCTTGAATGCTCGAGATACCATTATCAACAGTGATCAGTAACTCTGCCCCTTGTTGATGGGCAACATCAGCGATCTCAGGACTCAACCCATAACCATAATCAAAACGATTGGGCACCAGGAAGTCGACAAACTTTGCGCCCATAGCACGCAGCGCCAAGACACAAAGAGCGCTCGACGTCGCACCGTCAGCATCAAAATCTCCAACAATTAACAGCCGCTTCTGCGCATTCAGTGCATCGGCAAGCAACACCACTGCCGGTTGCATGCCTTTCAGCTCGGTTGGTCGAGCCAGGTGGGAGGTTTGTCGTTCGAGCTGCGGCGCGGCAGTAATACCACGGCTAGCGTAGATACGTTGCAGAAGAGGCGGTAATCCAGCAATAACAGCATCAGCCGCTGGCAGCGGCCGACGCTCTATGGTCATAGACATCTAAAAATATTATTGCTGTTCAAGCGTAGCAAGCAGCTGACGTGGCGGCAGATAACCGCCCAACATCTCACCGTTCGGACGAATAATCGCTGGCGTTCCGCGCACGCCGAACACGCCACCCAGTTTATAATGTTGCGCAACTGGGTTATCACATTTAGCTTTCTTCAGAGCCTTACCTGATTTGGCATTGGTCATCGCCTGCGCTGGATTGTCAGCACACCATACAGAGGCAATCGTATCACCACTTGGAGAGTTCGGACCCGAACGAGGGTAAGCCAAGTAACGTACGGTAATACCCAGATCATTGTACTCTTCCATCTGGCTATGCAGCTTGCGACAATAACCACAATCAATATCAGTAAAGATAGTCACCACATATTTTTCATTCTTTGCCGGGTAACTGATCATACTATCTTCTACAGCAGCTAAGCGCTTCAACCGTTCTCCGGCCATCGCCGACTCAGTCAAATCTTTTGGCTGCCCATCAATGTTGTACACTTTCCCTTGGATCAGCAAAGCGCCATCAGAACTGATATAGAACACGCCAGCATCGGTCAGCGCCTGATAAAAGCCTTGGATCGGCGATGGCGTTAACGTAATCACTTCCGTATTCAGTAACGCATTCAACTTATCCGCAAGCACCTGCTGCTCAGGATCAAACTTTGCTGTCGATTCCGACGCAGTTGATACCACGAAATACGCCGACGTCAATAACGCTGCGCTCACCAACAGCAACCACTTAAATATCTTCTTACCAGTCATCAAAAAAACCTGCTTCAATGGGATACCTATTAGACCCCGTTCACCGAGAAAAATTACATATCGAAGTGGGTATTTACAAACCACTTGGGTAATTGCCAAAAGCCACTTCTCAGAAAATAGCTAGCCCGCAGTTTACCTCCGCTGCTAGCCACTGACCAGCAGCGATTTTACGCTCTGGGGTGGTGCTCACTATGCAACGACTTTAAGCGCTCTCGTGCAACCTGGGTATAGATCTGTGTTGTTGATAAATCACTGTGACCCAACAACATCTGCACTACACGCAGATCGGCACCATGATTTAACAGGTGCGTAGCAAAAGCGTGACGCAGCGTATGAGGTGATAAGTCGGTGTTTATCCCAGCCATCTGCGCATATTTCTTAATCCGGTGCCAAAAGGTTTGCCGGGTCATCGGTTGGCCATAGCGTCCGGGGAAAATCACATCGCTCTCTTGATGTGGCCCCAACAGCTCTCGTCGCCCATTTGCGAGGTACTTTTGGAGCCAATCCAACGCAACTTCACCTAGCGGCACCAAGCGCTCTTTATTGCCTTTACCACTGACCCGCACCAATCCCTGCCGCAGTGAAACTTCCGATAGGCGCAAGTTAACCAACTCAGACACGCGTAAACCAGAAGCATAGAGCACCTCTAACATCGCTCTATCACGCCAACCAATCGCCTCAGATAACAACGGCGCTTGCAACAAGTTATCGACATCCGTTTCACTGAGCGTTTTCGGCAAACCAGCAGGCAAACGCGGCCCCTCTAATAGCGCGGTCGGATCCAGATCGGTCCATTCATGGCGACGAGCAAATTTATAGAAGTGACGCAACGTACTGAGCAGCCGGGCATTACTGCGAGCGCTCAGCCCTTTTTCCAATCGACTACCCAGGTACTGCTGCAGATGCAGATGATCTAACACAAATGGCGTGAGCTCCTGCCCTTGCAGCCAACTGAAAAAGTGATTCAGGTCGGTTTGATAGGCCGCAATGGTGTGCTTACTCAATCCCTTTTCTAACAACAAATATTCCCGGAACCGCCGAATATATTTATCGCACTCTAGGTTATCATTCACTGCTAACCGCTCCCTCATGGCACAACAGCCAACGTTTAATCTCCAGCATAGGTCCTTGTCTTGCGCCAGAAAAGCCGCCCAAGCTGCCGCTGGCAACGACGCGATGACAAGGCACAACCCACGGTAACGGATTACGCCGACACGCGCCCCCCACTGCGCGCGCGGCACTGCCCAGTGCCGCCGCCATCTCACCATAGGTTTGCACTTCTCCAACCGGAATGGCTAACAGCTGCTGCCATACCCTGGATTGAAACTCGGTGCCTTGCGGCAGTAACGGCAAATCAAAGCGAAAAGCAGGCTCCTTGAGGTACGCCGCTAACTGACGCTTAACCTCACGGGTCAATGCACTTGGAGCACCTAGCGCTGAGCTTTCAGGCAGGTAGATCAGTTTCTCTAACTCACCACCGTTATCAAAGATGGCGACGCGACCAAAGGGGGCATCAAAATAACCGGAAGGCAGAGGCTCTAACATGGATACCGCTATGTGCAGGGGAAAGGGATTTGATACCATTGAGTGATAGTCTGGGTAAAGCGTTAGTTTAAAGAAGTGATGTGATGAAAATAGGTTTGTTTTTTGGCTCCAGCACTTGCTACACCGAAATGGCGGCAGAAAAGATCCGCGATCAACTGGGTCATGATCTCGTCGATCTCCACAATATCAAAGAGGTGTCTTTAGCTAAGACTGCCGACTATGAGATGTTAATCTTCGGCATCAGCACCTGGGACTATGGTGAACTGCAAGAGGATTGGGAGTCGCACTGGTCAGACATTGATGACCTCTCATTGAACGGAAAGATAGTGGCTATCTTTGGCATGGGAGATCAGGAGGGCTATGGTGAATGGTTCTTAGATGCGATGGGCATGTTGCACGACGCCATTGCACCGCAAGCTCCAGAGATACTAGGTTACTGGCCAAATGATGATAGTTATCAGTTTACTGGCTCGAAAGCGTTAACCCAAGATGGCAAATTTTTTGTCGGCTTAGCACTCGACGATGAAACCCAATATGAGCTCAGTGACAACCGTATAGCGACCTGGTGCGATCAGTTGCTCAACGAACTGAATGCTCTCAGCGCAGAGTGAGATCTCATTGGCTCATTTAGGCCGTCAATAAAAAAGCCGCTTCCAATGGCAAGCGGCTTTTTTAATGCAAAACAACTTCATCTCATCAAGAATTAGTCACCGCAGCTTTAGGCATCATAAACGAGCCAACCAACACCACGGTCACCGGCAACAACCAAGCAAGGCCATAACTAAACAGAGGCAGGGCTTGAGCAAATGCCAGCCCTTCATCTTCAACCAATCCAGTCACCTTTATCGCATCCAGCAGAGCCATCAATAGCGCAATAGACAGCACGGCATAGAATGCCAACTTCGGATTGGGCAACTTATCGACCAGTAGATTGAGGATAACCAAGGCAATCGCCACAGGGTAAAGCGCAAACAGCACAGGTACAGAAACGGCAATCAACTGAGTCAGACCCACATTTGCCACGATGGCACACAACACGGCGATGATAATAACCCAGCCTTGATAACTGACTTTTTGCCAAAGACGATTGAAGTAATCAGCGCATGCACTGATCAGCCCAACGGCAGTGGTTAAGCAAGCCAGCGTCACAACGGCGGCCAAAATCAGCTTACCAGGCCCCCCGAACATCGCCTGCACATAACGTGCAAACACCTCGCCACCATTGGCTGCATTGGGCGCGACATCATTGCTGGTTACACCCAAATAGAACAATGACATATAAACAAAAGCTAAGCCGCTAGCAGCAATAATGCTAGCAAATATCAGGTAGCGAGTTTGCAACTTCACATCGCTGATCTCTTTCTTGCGCAGTACGTCAACGATCAGCATGCCAAACATCAAGGCACCAAAGGTGTCCATGGTGTTATAACCTTCAAGAAAGCCTTTAGTGAACGGTTGGCTGACGTAATCACCTACTGGTGCGACGGCATCTCCCAATGGGTTCATCAATACAGTGACCGATAACACCAATAGCAAAAGGATCAAAACAGGCGTGAGGATCTTACCGATATAGTCGATCAGATTCCCCCTATGCAGAGCCAAAGAAGCAGCCACAATGAAAAAACCAATAGAATAGGTCAGCAACACCCAAGCTTGTGGCTCTGCTGAAGATAAGAATGGCTTAAAACCCATTTCAAAAGCCACAAGGCTGGTGCGGGGCGTAGCGAAGGCGGGGCCAATAACAATGAAAATAGCCAAGGTGATGGCAATCCCCACCCCCTTAGGTAACAGGCGGGTCATGCGGGGCAACCCACCACCGGCTTTTGCACAGGCCAACAAAGTCAGCAACGGTAACCCCACTGCGGTAAACAGAAAGCCCGCCATCGCTGGCACAAACTCCGTACCCGCTTGCTGCCCTGCTAACGGTGGAAAAATAATATTTCCCGCCCCCAAGAAGAAAGCAAAGGTCATAAAACCTAAAGCAAATATATCAGTGGTAGATAGCTGTTTAGTCTCTGACATTTTAGTTTAACTTTTTGATAAATTAATAAAATTATAAGTTACGAATCGCCATTATCCTGCACTGCCGAGGTTTCTGTAGGGGCTTCTTCTCGCGGCCCAATCACAGTTAACACCACCACCAACAACACCGGAACAACCCAACCTAAACCTAAATCGAACAGCGGCACACTATCCAACAACTCAATCCCTGGGATCTTATCGAGTATGCCAAGAAATCTTGCCGCGTCACACAAACCAAAGAGCAAAGCAAATACCGCAGCCCAACAAAACGTACGCGTCGGAGCCGGTAGCCATTTGGCTGACAAATTGAGTAATACCAAGACAATCGCCAATGGATACACAGCAAACAGCACTGGGATAAAAGCACCAATAAGTGCCGATAACCCGATATTGGCGACCAAGGTACAGATGGCGACTAAAACAAACAGCGTCGGACGGTAGGAAAGCTTTGGCCAGCGCTCAACAAAATACTCAGCACAGGCACTGGTGCCGCCAACAGCCGTTGTCAGACAGGCAAGCCCCACGACAAACGCCAGTACCAGTTGCCCACCCAAGCCCATCGATGCTGACATATAAAGGGTAAACACTTCACCGCCATTGGCAGCGCCTGGCGCCACACTATGGCTCGTTGCCCCCATGTAGAACAAGATGATGTAAACACAGGCTAAACCAATAGCGGCAATAGAGCCGCCTAAAATCAAACTGCTGTATTGATGACGTTGTGCTTCAACACCTTTGTCTTTCAAAGTATTAATAATCAATACGCCAAACAGCATGGCTGCCAGCAGATCCATGGTCATATAACCTTCAAGAAACCCTTTGGTAAACGGCGTCGCAACAAACTCACCCTGCCCCTCACCAATCGGTGCCAGTGGTGCGGTAAACACCACATAGCCAAGTACTGCAATCAATACCAACATCAACGGCGCAATAAATTTACCAATGCGATTGAGTAACTTGCTCGGATTTAACGCCAACCAGAAGGTCAAAGAGAAATAGCCAAGAGAGAAACCGGCCAATAAAAAATCTTGGTTCACTTCAGTGAAAAAAGGCTTAAACCCCATCTCAAAAGCAACCAAGGCCGTGCGGGGAATACCAAATCCTGGCACCATCACGATGTAAATCGCTAACGCCAACAGTAAACTTGCGCCCGCAGGCAAGTAACGGCCCAACTGGGCTAAACCACCTCTAGCAGCAGCCAGCGAGATCACTCCCAGTAGCGGTAAGCCAACGGCCGTGATCAAAAAGCCCAAGGTAGCAGGCAACACTTCGTGCCCCGCTTGCTGTCCCGCCATCGGCGGAAAGATCCAGTTTCCTGCCCCTAAGAAAAAGGCCAATAACATAAAACCTAAACCGAGCGTATCAGCGGTATTCAGTGGACGGGACAAGCGATTACCTCATTTAGATAATTCAAAACATGGTCGCCGTATTGCCTACACGGGCAAGCAAAAACCACCAAGCTTTAGTAACTAATTAACGAAAAACATTAACACGCTGACAAGCTTGCGCAAACCAAGGCTGCCATAAGTTAGGCCATTTTTTTCAAATCATGCTGTTTTTATTTACTTCACAGCCAGATAGCTGCTGCCGGTTGCCGCAGCCTGAGTTAGAATAGAGCTATTGTGCCGTAAAATATGACCAGCCATGACGCCAGATTTTGAATCCTTAGATATCGCTCCCGAACTGATCCGTGCCTTAGCGGAGTTAGGCCACTCTCGCCCAACCACAGTGCAGCAGGAGATGATCCCGTTCGCCTTAGATGATCGTGACGTGATGGCGTCCGCCCCAACAGGCACGGGGAAAACAGCGGCGTTCTTGTTACCGGCACTGCAGCATTTGATCGATTTTCCCCGCAGAAAACCCGGGCCGCCCCGAATTCTTGTCTTAGTGCCAACCCGAGAATTAGCCCAGCAAGTGCTGGATTACGCCATTACCCTGACCCAGTTTACTGAGCTGAAATGCGCTTCAATCACCGGCGGGGTCGAATATGAAAAACATGTCGGTACCTTGCACGGCAGTTGTGATCTGGTGGTCGCGACACCTGGGCGATTAATGGAGTATATCAACAGCGAAGTGTTTGATTGTCGTGCGGTTGAATGCCTGATCCTGGACGAGGCCGACCGCATGCTAGATATGGGCTTCATCGCTGAAATGGATCGCATCGCCGACGAGACCCGTTGGCGCAAGCAAACGTTGCTACTGTCAGCCACCTTGGAAGGCAAAGGTTTAGAGAAATTTGCCCGCGATGTGCTCAAAGAGCCAGCCTTGGTTCATTCCGAGCCTCCACGCCGCGAAGCCAATAAAATTGTGCAGTGGGTGCACCTAGCAGACAACCTTAAACATAAACAAGCGTTACTCGCATCCATCCTAACAAATGAAGAAACGCAACGTGCCATTGTCTTCGTTAAGACACGTGACCGCCTGATGGAGCTGTCTGCAGCCCTCGACAATGCCAATATTGTGCATAGTTGGATCCGTGGTGAAATGGCACAAGATCGACGGAACGAGGCACTGCAGAAATTCCGCGACGGCGATACTCATATATTGCTAGCCACCGATGTGGCCGCTCGCGGGCTGGATATCCCAGAGATCTCTCATGTCATCAACTATGACTTGCCACGCACCGCCGATATCTATGTCCACAGGATTGGTCGTACCGCACGGGCCGGACGCAAAGGGATCGCTGTCAGTCTGATTGAAGCCCACGACATGGCCAACTTGTCACGTATCGAGCGTTATACCGAGCAGCAGTTAAAACGTCGAACCATAAAAGGCTTGGCGCCACAAAACCGGGAAGCCCGACTGCCCGGTAAAGGGAAAGGCAAAGCCGGTAAGAAGAAGCTCACCGCCGTACAAGCTAAGCGCAAAGCCAAGAAGCAACTAAAACGCGCAGTAAAAAAGTCGGCAGCGAAGAGCAGTGCAGCTAAAACAACAGACTCTTAAAGCGTCTGCATTCACAGTGAGTTATGAACCAGAAAAACGTGGTACCAAGCTGCCCCAAACATAGATATCAGCCAGACCATACTCAGGGAGAAAAACGTACCTGGTATGTGCTTTGGCTGACGGCTGTCACTATGGTCATCGAGATCATCGCAGGCACCGTATATGGCTCGATGGCACTATTGGCCGATGGCTGGCACATGGCGACCCACGTTGCCGCCTTTGCTATCACGCTATTTACCTATCGCTATGCCACCCGCCATGCGCAAAACGCCACTTTCACCTTTGGTACAGGCAAGGTCAGCTCACTCGGTGGCTTTGCCAGTGCGGTCGCCCTCGCGGTGGTCGCACTATTTATGGCGATGGAATCGGTAGAAAGGCTCATATCTCCTTCCGAGATCCGTTTCAATGAAGCCATTGTTGTGGCCATTATCGGTCTGTCGGTCAACCTGTTAAGCGCCTGGCTATTGATGGGGGCAGGCGGCCACCACCATGGCCATGATCACCACGGGCATAACCATCATCATACTGAACATCATGCTCACAACGAGCATGCTCCTCATGGCCACGCCTCCCATAAAGAGCATCATCATGACCACAACTTACGTGCCGCTTACATGCATGTGCTGGCAGATGCGCTGACCTCAATAACAGCGATATTAGCGCTGCTGACAGGCAAATGGATGGGTTGGTACTGGATGGACCCCTTAATGGGGATTGTTGGTGCAGTTGTCATCAGCCGTTGGGCATTAGGGCTACTGAAACAAACCAGCGAAGTGTTGCTCGACCATGCCCCCAAAAAGGCTCGATGTGAGGCGATCGTAGAAGCACTGCACGCAGTAGAACAAACCCGCGTTACCGATCTGCATCTGTGGCAAACAGCGCCCAATCAATATGCCGCCGTCATCAGTCTAAGAAGCCATGCGGCAAACTCAATTGACGATTTCCGCGCTCGGCTCAAACCTTTTACTGAGATCAAACACCTCACCATAGAACTCGATGCTATCGTGGCCCCAGGTGACCATGGTGGTGAAAATAACCACTCACATTGTGCTTCACATAACCACTAACGATAACCAGCACATAGGGGAGTACTGGCAATGCAAGAACATGGGCAAGCACAATGTCACGCATTTGGTCAGGTTCTCTGGATCACCGTCGAAGGTAGTGTCAATCAGCTATTCTCGGAGAGTTATCGAGACAGAGTGATCGCGGCAGCATTACCCCTTGCTGGCAAGCCTTGGGTTCGCGTCACGGATATCCGGCACTGGCAACTTGGTGGCCCAGAGATTATGCCGGCGTTAAACGAGCTGATGCAGTGGTGTGAAACCCATGAGATGGCACACAGCATCAACATCGTGTCGCTAAAAAACCTGCAGGTACACCTGCTCGATAAGATGATGGCGGGTGTCAGTCGACATTCACAAAGACATGTGCTGCAATCACCAAAGCAAGCCATAGCGCAGTTAGCGACGCTCGGTTACCCACTAGAACCGAGCCAGGTGATGGCCGCCCTCTACCCTGGGTTACCTAATTTAGACTAACCTATGCCCCTGCATCGCCTTTATCAACGGAGTCTTGTCATGTCATGTGTGGTCACCCATCTGTATATCTATCCGGTGAAATCACTGGCTGGCATCTCTTTAACTGAAGCGCAGTTAAGCGTCGAAGGTTTGCAATATGATCGGCAGTGGATGCTGGTCGATAGCAAAGGGCGTTTCGTCACCCAGCGTCAATGTCCCGCCCTGGCAGCGATCAAAACAGCCATAGAACCAGAACAACTGCTCCTAAGTGCCGAAGGCCATGAACCATTCAGCATCCCCCTTAAGCGCACGACACACGTGCCGTTGCCGCTGATGGATGTCACTGTCTGGAAAGATCAGGTGGAAGCAACGGATGAAGGTGACTCAGTTTCGCAATGGTTAGCCAAGGTACTTGGTACACAATGGCCCCGCCCGTTACGCTTGGTTCGTTTCGCTGAGCAAGCCCAGCGACCGGTCAGTCAGAGCCACCTTCGCCAAGGGGAAAGTGCCAATACCCATTTCGCCGATGGTTATCCATACCTACTAGCTAATCAAGCGTCACTGGAGGTGTTCAACAATGTGCTGGCAGCACAAGGGTTACCAACAATACCGATGAGTCGTTTTCGTCCCAATATCATTGTCACCGGTTGGTCAGCCTTTCAGGAAAATCATGTCTCAGAGGTGAGCCATGATGACTACAGCTTGGCACTGCGCAAACCGTGCGAGCGCTGCCCAATGATCACGGTTGTTCAACAGTCAGGTAAGCGCCAAGAACCAACGGGACAGCCGCTACGCGCATTGACCGAGATGGCCACCCTAGGCGACGTAAAAGCAGGCGCATTTTTCGGCCAAAATGCGATATTGGTTGATGGTGTATCAAAAACAATCAAGGTCGGAGACCAATGGCAATATCAGGCAAAGTGACGCCTGACAATGGGGTTCATAATGAGTTAGGTCGGAGGTTCAGAGCTATTGCCTAAGCGTGCCGATCGCCTGCACTACGGCGCCTACACCATGATGATTAATACCTTCCACCACTTCGCGCTCCAGCTCTTCAAGGTGACTGAATGTCAGATTAGGCAACTCTTTAACTAACGTTTCCTTTGCTATCATCATCTCTGCAACAGGTGGTCCGCCTGTTTTATATGCCAATTGCGCTGGCCGATAGCCTTCAAGTAAAAAAACACCGTTAGGCTTAAGTGCACGTTCAATACGTTTGTACAGATCTTGCCTCAGCGCTGGTGGCAAATGGCAATAGATAGACACTATGCCATCCCATTGACTTTCTCCGAGCTCAAATGTGGCCAAATCTTCACAAATAAGTTCGATATCCACAGCGCTTTGTTCAGCCAATTTTTTAGCTTTCTCCAGGCCGACCGAAGAGATATCGACGGCCGTTGCCGCATACCCTTGCTTCGCCAGAAAAACGGCGTTTCGCCCTTCTCCTTCGGCCAGTAAAAGCACCCTGCCCATTGGAATGGCTTGATAGCGCTCCTTTAAAAAATCATTGGGCAATTTGCCATACACATACTGCTCAGTGGCATACTCTTGATCCCACATCATCACTCTCTTCTTCGATTTTCTAGCGGCAAACTGATGTCATCCCCTCGTTTAGCCCAGACATCGACAGGGCGGGAGAATAATCTTCCATTTGAACAACATACATCGACACTTTCTGCGGTTGCGCTCCTAGACTACCTCTATTCACTCAACCTGACTCACGGTAAATTGGCCATTTGGATCTCGCTTAACACGATATTTTCCAGCATTACATTTTACAACCCAGTCATTATCACCGGCACTTTTTACGTTAATGACTTGGTGACAAGAAAAACCCGCGCTGCGGATCGCCGCACGCAAGTCCCCACTCGCCACTTCTGAAGCGTTAGCAAAAAAAGCCACGATAAAGAGAATGATAAAAACAGCAGATGAAGTTACCGATTTTTGCATATTGTGAAGCTGAATATTTGGCATAATGAGAGTCTCCTGAGACTAAATGTCCAGATGAATGAAGTCAGTGAACGGATAACTCTAATGGTAGAAGCAAATTCGGCTCTGAGTGCGGCGAATACCCATGTCGCGGTCACATAGTTATGATGGCAAAACACAATATCCAAGACCTGTGGTTTGCCATCAAGATGAACGGCTTGCCTAAGTGTGATCGCGTTTAAATACCCACTGATATTCAGTGGAGTCTGGGCCCGAGAAGTAATACCCACCTTCGCCAAACAGCTTCAACTGCTCAGGGTCCTGGATCCTGTTTTGCAAAATATAGCGCGCCATCATGCCGCGGGCTTTTTTCGCGTAAAAGCTAATCACCTTGTATTGCCCATTTTTCAGATCTTTAAACACAGGTGTGACCACGTAGGCTTTCAGCGGCTTAAGTTTTACCGATTTAAAATATTCGTTAGAGGCTAGGTTAATCAACACCCTGTCGTTTTGTGCTGACAAGGCTTTGCTGAGTTGTTCGGTAATGATGTTGCCCCAAAACTGATACAGATTATTGCCTCTGGCGGTATCTAATTTGGTTCCCATCTCTAAGCGATAAGGCTGCATCAAATCGAGCGGTTTTAGTAAACCATACAACCCAGACAGAATGCGCAGGTGGTCCTGTGCCCAAGCAATGTCATCATCACTAAAACTGGTGGCATCCATCCCGTCATACACATCCCCTTTAAATGCTAGCAGGGCTTGCTTGGCATTCTCCGGAGTGAAATCCGGCTGCCACTCCTGAAAGCGGGCGGCATTCAATCCTGCCAGCTTATCGCTAATTTTCATTAACGAAGCGATCTGATCTGGCGTCAGCTGACGACAACGTTGGATCAACTCTTGTGAGTGTTCCAGCAGCTCTGGTTGTGAGTAGTAGTCGGTGATTGGCGGGGTTTCATAGTCCAGCGTTTTAGCTGGCGAAATAACAGCGAGCATCAGGCATTCCAGAGCAGAAAATCAAGCCCTGACTATATCATAGCGGCCTGCCGCGCCAAGTCCTTTGTGCTCTCTACGAGCGACTATTTAGCGCCACCAGCGCGGATTTCTTATCCAGTTTATCAAGTAAAAAATACGCTTTAGCGTCCCCCTGCTCCGATGCCTGAATAAGCAATGTGAAAGCCAGCGAGATATTCGTCTCCAAACCGCCTGCACCATGCAGATGATATAGCGCCAACGTGCGCTTAGCAGGCGCATAACCCTGCAGCGCTGCGCGCTGATACCAACCATAGGCGGTGTCAAAGTCAGACCAATGATAAAACTGATAACGCCCCATCCAGTATTGTGCTGCGGCATCACCACTCTCTAGGCGAGATCGGTTTTGTGCCAAGCAACTCTGATTCAAAGCCGCACATGGCACTTCAAAGTCGTTAGCAGAAACCGCTTCGGCGCTGATTAAAGGCAAAAAAAGGAGAAGGGAAAGCACTGTCCTTGTCATATTAAGCTCGCGTATCCGTTCACAAGATAATTTTAATATAGACGATCAGGAAAAAAGCGTTAGTTTTGGCTCTATTTCTGAGCCCCTCTGAATTAAAAGCTTGGGCATTAAAAAGGAGACTGGTCGTCTCCTTTCTTATCACATCGATCATTGCTCGATACCGCAGCGATAATCTAATTAGTTTTTATTTTCCCACACACCAGGAGCGATCTGCTTATCCAGCTCAGGAAATTGCTTGCGATCAAACGTTGGCACTTTGCCTTCGCGCTGTTGTTGATGGTAATCACGCGCCAAAGCGACCACGACTTTCGATAACAGCAAGATCGCGACCAAGTTAATAATCGCCATCAAGCCCATACTGGTGTCAGCCAAACTCCACACCAGATCGCTTTGCGCCAAGGCACCAAATACCACCATTCCCAACACAAATAAGCGGAACAAGTTCAAACCGGCAAGATGTTTATGTTCAAGAAACACCAAATTACTTTCAGCATAGGCATAGTTTGCCACGATCGAGGTAAAGGCAAAAAACAGCAAAGCCACGGCAACAAAACCCGCCCCCCAGTTACCAACCAACGAAGAGAGTGCCAGCTGGGTCAACTGCACACCACTCACACCATCAGCACCTGTGGTATCGGCAATCAAAATTACCGCTGCGGTCGCCGTGCATATCACCAACGTATCGATAAACACCCCTAACATCTGCACATAACCCTGAGATGCCGGATGCGGAGGATAAGGCTCTGCACTGGCAGCCGCATTAGGTGCGCTACCCATACCGGCCTCATTGGAGAACAAGCCGCGCTTGATACCGTTCATCATCGCTGCCATCACGGTATACCCCAATGCCCCGGCACCCGCTTCATGCCAGCCAAATGCACTACCTATGATGTTGCTAAGCACCCGTGGCATTTGATCAATATTAAACAGCACAACACCAAAGGCGATAATGATATAAGCCAACGCCATCACCGGAACGACCAACTCGGCAAACCGAGCGATAGTGCGCATGCCGCCAAAGACAATGAAACCCGCCAAAACAACCATCACCCCCGCACTGACGATTCGCGGCACCTCAAATGCTTGCTCCATCGCCTTGCTGATCTCGTGGGCTTGCACGGCGTTAAATACCAAACCAAAGCAGAGGATCAACGCGATGGCGAACAGTATTCCCATCCACCGCTTACCCAAGCCGGCTTCCATATAGTAGGCAGGACCACCACGATAGAGCCCCTGATCATCTTCCACCTTATAGACCTGAGCTAACGTCGATTCCGCAAAACTGGTGGCCATCCCAATCAATGCAATCAACCACATCCAAAAAACAGCACCCGGGCCACCAGCAATGATCGCCGTCGCGACGCCGGCTAAGTTACCCGTACCGACACGGGCTGCCAGACTCGTACATAACGCCTGAAATGATGAGATACCGTGGCTGCTGCTCTTGCGTGAATGGCGTAAAACGGTAAAAGTATGACCAAAGTGGCGAAACTGAATAAACCCTAAACGCACGGTAAAGAAAATACCTGTTCCGAGTAACAGATAGATCAACAGGTTTCCCCACAACACGCCGTTAATAAGGTTAATAAAATCCAGCATTTTTCCTCCATCAGCCACTGACTGATAATAAATGATCTAACTTATTCTGCGCCGCAGTCTGCCAGAACCCGGCTCATCACTTGCTGATCGTTGTCAGCAAAGGCAACCAGAAACACTTTTTCTGGCAAGCCAGCACCTTGTCGGCGGCACTGCTCAATGGTTTGGAGCGCCACCTGAGTTGCTTGCGCCAACGGATAACCATAGATGCCACAACTAATGGCAGGGAAACCAACGCTCTGCAGTCGGTGTTCGGCCGCCAATGCCATCGCTTGCCGATAGGTGCAGGCTAACAGTTCAGCTTCACCTCGCGTGCCGCCATGCCAAACCGGGCCAACGCAATGAATGATATAGCTAGCAGGCAAGTTAAAACCAGGGGTGATCTTTGCGTCACCAGCAGCGCAACCTCCCAACCGGCGACATACGGCCAGCAATTCAGGCCCTGCGGCACGATGAATAGCGCCATCAACGCCACCGCCCCCCAACAAACTGGGATTAGCGGCATTGACTATGGCATCAACGGTAAGCTTGGTGATATCTCCAGAGACTATCTGTATTGGAAGCATGGTGGTTTTGTTTACGGAAGAAATATAGCAAAGCGTAGCAGGTTAGCGCGGAGAACTGAGGACGCTCTCTAACTCCTTCTTGATGGCGTCATAGCGCTTGGCGTTATGCTCAGTCAAAGGCGATTGTTCAATCACAGATTTACAGCGCTTCCCTAGCGCCAAAACTTGTAGCCGAGAGAGCTTTGACGACCAGGCTTTGCTTAAGGCTTGTGCTAAGTTCAGCGCCAAGCTGGCGCTGTGAGGCATCATATCAAATGCCTCGATGAAGCAATCCAATGCTTCGCCATACGCACCAATCTGATAGAGCTCCATGCCATCACTATTGAGCTGACGGATCTTGTCATTGAATACCCGCTGCCGCTGTGACTCTCGCTCAACAATCACCCCGAGCGTAGCCGCAGAGAGTTCATCATCGGACTTCATCTGCGCTATCTGCGACATCACCTCTTCCGCTTGCTCCGGTTCTCCAGCCCCAAACAAGGCTTTGGCCTTATCTAACTGATCTTCAATATTGTGTAAAGGCTCTGCAATAAGCTGCGGATCCAGCAACACACGAGCGGTTTCGATATCGCCTTTCAACACACTGATACGGGAATTCAAAATCTGATTTTGCGAATCAAGCAACTCACTGTTGAAGCGGCGGCAGGTATCACGTAGCACGTCCTGTGCGCGATTCACGCAACGCACAGCCACTAAATCATTACTCTCGATCGCCAGATCGACCAGGCAGCGGGCGTAATTAAGGTGATGAAGTGGTGTTTCGTGCACCGAATGCCGGATCCCTTCAACAATTTTCTTATGCGCTTTAACCGCCATCTCTAGCTGATCATTCGCCATCGCTAAATGGGCAATAGCACGTTGACGTTCAATGTTTCTCGGCGAGAGTTTACTGGCTTCGACAAAAAACTCCTGTGCTGCTTCCAGCTGCTTCGCCCTGATAGCTACCCGTCCAAGCCAATCAAACGATTCTACCCGCACTTCGGCTCGCTCTAATAAAGCCTCAAACATCAATTTAGCTTCGCGGATCTGGCCTAAATGAAAGCGCGTGATCGCTAAGCCGAGCATCGCCCAAGGGTGGTCACGTTCACTCAGCACTTCCGCATACAGGTCAAACGCCCGCTGATAGTGGCCTAATTTAACCAACAGCTCACCGCGCATGCGCATGGCAAAGAGCTTATGCTCTGGCACATTTTTCACAGCAAGGTAGCACTGCTCTGCTGCATCTTCGAGGTTCTCATCACGCAGCGCTTGGTAAACTGAAGCTAATGAATGCTTTTTGATAAATGCACGGGCAAGGCGGCGCCCTAAACTGACGTAGCTAAACGGTTTAATCAGGTAGTCATCAGGTTGTAGTTCGATCACCCCATGTACCACCTGGCGGCGATTTTCAGCACTGATCAAAATAAACAGACTTTCCGGCTGGATCAGCGCCCGTTGCTTCAGCTCTTCAAACAACTGATAACCGTCTTTGCCATCACCGAGATTGTAATCGCACAAGACAATATCAAACGGACGGGTTTCACACAGTGCCAGGGCACGCTCACCATTAGCGGCGGTTTGAATATCTTCACAGCCCAAGGTTTGTAGCATCCCTTTGATGGCTGTACGGATTGGTGCGCAGTCATCTACCACCAACAAACGCTGGCGTTTATAAAACTGGTTTGCTACTGCACTCATGCATCCCCATCAATGGCACAACTCAAGCCATTTAAAGCGTAAACGCCCAGGTAATTTAGCATCACCTGATTCTAATCATCCGCCGACAAGTCTATCCAGTTAATCAGATTAACGACACCGATATCATCACACCTTTGTCAAAGGATAAGCATCGGCTATAGTAAGCCCCCGGAAGCAGGAGCAACCGGCAGAATAACAATATGAGAAGCTAACGAACAACATTCAGGGAATACCATGGCGAATACACTGCAACAACTCAAAACCATGACCACAGTGGTCGCGGATACCGGTGATATAGACGCGATCGCCCGCAGCCAGCCGCAAGACGCCACCACAAATCCATCATTACTGCTGAAAGCCGTACAGAGCCCTGATTACCAGCCCTATATCGATGATGCTATTGCCTGGGCCAAAGCCCAAAGCACCGATCCCACTCAGCAACTGATTGATGCCAGTGACAAGCTCTCCGTCAATGTTGGCCTGGAGATCCTAAAACTGGTACCCGGCCGTATTTCAACAGAAGTGGATGCCCGCCTCTCTTTTGATACTGAGGCAACGCTGGAGAAAGCGCGCAAGTTGATCAAGCTGTACAACGCAGCCGGAATTAGCAATGACCGTATTCTGATTAAGATCGCCGCTACCTGGGAGGGGATCTGTGCCGCCAAGCAATTGGAGCAGGAAGGGATTAATTGTAACCTGACACTACTATTTAGCTTTGCTCAAGCCCGAGCATGTGCTGAAGCAAGTGCCTTTCTTATCTCGCCTTTTGTTGGCCGTATCCTCGACTGGTATAAAGCGAATACGGACAAGAAAGAGTACAGCGCTGCTGAAGATCCTGGCGTGCAGTCTGTCACCGCCATTTATGACTATTACAAACAGCATGGTTATCAAACCGTGGTGATGGGAGCCAGCTTTCGCAACAGTGGCGAGATCATTGAACTGGCCGGATGCGATCGACTGACGATCAGTCCAGGACTACTAGAAGAGTTAAGCCAAGCCAACACAAGCATCGTGCGGAAGCTAAACTCCCCAACCCAACTTAAGCCAAAACCTGAGCCGCTGACTGAAGCGGAGTTTCGCTGGCAGCTCAACCAAGATGCCATGGCTACTGAGAAGCTGGCCGAAGGGATCCGTAACTTTGCCGCAGACCAACTGAAGCTAGAAGCCATTTTGAACAAACAGCTATAGCCACCTTAGCTCGCTTTCCTTTACTGCAAACACAAAAAAGGCCGCAAATGCGGCCTTTTTTCTAGCAATCATCGCGCTAACTATTTCGCCATCGCTTTATAAGCGTTGATCAAACCGTTAGTCGAGCTGTCATGGCTGCTTACTGCATCATCGTTAGTCAGTTCAGGCAGGATCTGGTTAGCTAGCTGCTTACCAAGCTCTACGCCCCACTGGTCAAAGCTGAAGATATTCCAGATAACGCCTTGGGCAAAAATCTTGTGCTCGTAGAACGCAAGTAATTGACCCAGGGTACGTGCGTCTAACTGTTTAAACAGCATGCTGTTAGTTGGACGGTTACCCAAGAACACTTTATGCGGTGCCAATTCAGCGATCTCAGCGTCGGATTTGCCTGCCGCTTTCAACTCAGCTTCCACGGTGGCACGGTCTTTACCAAACGCCAACGCTTCAGTTTGCGCAAAGAAGTTAGCCAACAGCTTCGGATGATGATCACCAATCGGATTGTGGCTCACGGCTGGTGCCAGAAAATCACAAGGGATCAGTTTGGTGCCCTGGTGGATAAGCTGGTAAAACGCATGCTGACCATTGGTACCCGGCTCACCCCAAATAATTGGGCCAGTTTGATAATCTACCGCTTCACCATCACGGGTAACATACTTGCCGTTACTTTCCATGTTGCCCTGCTGGAAGTACGCAGAAAAACGATGCATGTACTGGTCATAAGGCAAAATAGCTTCACTATCGGCACCAAAGAAGTTGCCATACCAAAGACCAACTAGCGCCATCAGTACAGGCACATTTTTGTCCATCTCTGCGGTAGCAAAATGTTGGTCAACATCGTGAGCGCCTTGAAGCAACTGTTCGAAGTTGTCGTAACCAACGGTCAACGCAATGGATAGGCCAATCGCTGACCACAAGGAGTAACGACCACCAACCCAGTCCCAAAACTCAAACATATTGGCGCTATCGATACCGAACGCTTCTACTGACTTCTGGTTGGTAGACAAAGCGGCGAAGTGCTTAGCGACATGCGCTTCATCACCGGCTGCCTTCAAGAACCAATCGCGCGCACTGTGGGCGTTGGTCATGGTTTCTTGAGTAGTAAATGTCTTCGATGCAATCAAGAAAAGGGTCGTTTCTGGATCCACTTTCTTTAATGTTTCAACAATATGAGTGCCGTCGACGTTGGAAACAAAGTGTGGCGTGATCCCTTTCCAATATGGCTTAAGCGCTTCAGTCACCATCACCGGGCCAAGATCTGAACCGCCGATGCCGATATTCACAACGTCAGTGATCGCTTTGCCGGTGTAACCTTTCCACTCACCTGAATGCACTTTCTCGCAGAAAGCTTTCATCTTCGCCAGCTCTTTATTCACGGCTGGCATGACATCTTCGCCATCAACTAATACTGGTGTATTACTGCGGTTACGCAGGGCGACGTGCAGTACTGCACGCCCTTCCGTGGCATTGATCTCATCGCCGGCAAACATCTTGTCGATCGCATCTTTCAGCTCTGTTTGCTCAGCTAACGCCAACAACTTGGCCAGCGTCTCTTCGGTAAGCAAATTCTTCGAATAGTCGAAAAGAATGTCGTGGAATTGTAGTGAAAATTTGTCAAAACGAGCCGCATCATTTGCAAATAAGGCTGCAATGTCAGTTTTCTTCATCTGCTCAGCGTGGTCGCTAAGCGCCTTCCATGCTGCGGTTTGAGTCGGGTTTATTGCCTGAAGCATAGGTGCTCCTTTCCAGTGAAAGTCTTGAGATCAGTTCCGGTCACGCACGCCATAGGCGAGCGCATTCAATTCATTCGGGCTAACAAGTGTTGCGCGAGGGCAAGTCGCTATCAATATAGCTTGTCACTGAGTTTGTGCTAGCGAACCCAATGGTGCCCTTAGCTCCCCAAAAACCTTGTTCTAAGGAGACGGTGAAAGATAACACAACTAGCGAAGAACGGAATTGATCGTTGTTAAACAACAAAGTGGCGCACAAAGCGCAGAGACGTTAGGCATTCAGGGATAAACAACGGGATCTGACAAGTGAAAATAACCAAAGAAAGTGTGACGCAATAACAAAAGCGCAACATCATCGTTTTATTTTTAACCTGGTTATGATATCACCGTAATTGCCAACAATATAAAACCGGAGGTAAGCATGGAGCGTTTAGCATTAGAAGTTGCCGGACAAGAGCGCGGGCCTAAGGGGAGCAGACAAAAAAAACGTAAATGGCGTGAAATCGAATCTATTCAAGAGCGTTTCAGGTTAAAGAAAGAGTTGCAAGATATTGATTGGGCACATGATTTAGAGTTAGATGACTTAGAAATATAAAAAAAGCCCCGGATTCTGTCCGGGGCTTTTTATTTCATCCAAATCGCTTAATATCAGGCGATAAGCCTAAACGCTAACACACTCATTTCGGGTCTGTAGACGCTTGGCTAGATCTTTGTATTGCTCTGCTACTTGTTGTCCAAACAAAGGATCAAGGCGCTGTGCCGTCGCTTTCGCCTCTTCAAGAGTAGCTCCGGGGCATACCGGGAATTTGTCTGCTACCGCCTGCCAATCATCTTTAGTCATCACCGCTGCTAGTTCTGGCAGAATATGTTGCTCTTCATAATCCATATGCGCTTGTTGCATCGCGATAAACTCACCGAGCTTATCGGCGAATTGATCCAGAGGGATCACGCAATCATTGAGGATCATATCAAGCATGGTGCGCAGTTCATCGGTATTCAATTCCAGCTTTTTATGCTCAACCGACAACTTATTCCCTTCACTGCTCTGTTGGCATTTATGGGTGAGGTAGTAGTCATAGACCACGTCTTCCACTTTATGATGATACTTGTCAGCGTACTCCTGCATGTAATCCACCACATCCCGGATCAGGCTGTAATTGACTTCCCCCTTCTCTACCAATGCGGCATGACGCTCTCTCAGCAACTGGATTAGTATTGCCAAGTTCTTATGGTCATTGTGTATTAGTTCGAGCATAGGACCTCTCCCGATGGTCTAAATGGTTGATTTATATAAGCCATGAGTTAAAAGCTGAACAACCAGTATAAGCAGCTCATCCCCACGAGGTGAGTACCTGTTATAAAATTGTGACCGACATCTGAGTCATATGTTCCCATCATAGCCCGAGGAAAGTGACACATTTTTGACCAAAACTAATAGAACTCATTGAATAGGCAGACGTTCTAGCGATCTGCTTCACAAAATATTCATTTCAGTCATGAATCCCCTATTTTTGACCCACTACACCTGCCACTGAATGGGATTTTTACCGAGAGCGACAAGGCGGTCATTGGCCTGAGAAAAATGGCCACAGCCAAAAAAACCCCGGTGAGCAGACAGTGGTGATGGATGCGGCGCCTCAAGTACGGTATGACGTTGGCGATCAATCATCCGGCCTTTCTTCTGGGCATGCGCCCCCCACAACATGAAAACGATGTCTTGCTGATGCTGATTAATTTTAGCGATCACTGCGTCGGTAAATGTCTCCCAGCCGAACTTGGCATGGGAGTGGGCTTTGCCAGCTTCCACCGTCAGCACAGTATTAAGCAACAACACCCCTTGCTCAGCCCACGGGCGAAGATTGCCATGTGTGGGGATCTGAAAACCCGAAACATCATTGGCTAACTCTTTATAGATATTCTTTAAAGAAGGGGGCGGAGTAACCCCATGTTGCACAGAAAAACAGAGGCCATGAGCTTGAGCTGGGCCGTGGTATGGGTCCTGCCCCAAGATCACCACCTTTAATTGCTCTAGTCCAGTCGCTTGAAAGGCTTCGAAAACTTGCTCATGGGGTGGATAGACAGTGACACCAGATCGCCTTGCGTGCTCCACCGCCTGCAAGGTCTGCTGGAAATAGGCCTGCTGTTGCTCTTGTTCGATTAACTCCTGCCAGCTCGCGAAACCCACGTTAGTCACCCTAGTATATAAATTTGTGTGCCAGAGTAACTAAGCCAAAGCGATGCAACAACACTAATCAGGGCCAAACAATCCCGCTGACAGCCGCTTGTTTGTCTAAGCAAGGAGGTTACACTGTCGCTCAATCATTATCAGAACCTAGAGAAGCTCGCCATGAAGTTTATTGGTGCCCATGTTAGTGCCTCGGGTGGCGTACAAAACGCCCCCCTCAACGCCGAAAAAATTGGTGCGAACGCATTCGCCCTATTTACCAAAAATCAGCGCCGCTGGGACGCCAAACCGCTGGAACAAAAAAACATTGAGCAGTTTAAAATTAACTGCGACAAAGCCAACATCAAAAGTGATCAGATCCTGCCCCATGATAGCTATCTGATTAATCTGGGACACCCAGAAGCAGCAGGCCTTGAACGTAGCCGCGCTGCTTTTATTGACGAGATGCAGCGCTGTGAACAGCTTGGGCTGTCACTACTGAACTTTCATCCCGGCAGCCACTTGAAGAAGATCACCGTCTCTGAATGTCTGAGCCGCATTGCTGAATCGATCAATATCGCTCTAGATAAGACGCAAGGCGTCTGCGCCGTGATCGAAAATACCGCCGGCCAAGGCAGCAATCTTGGCCATAGCTTTGAGCAGTTGGCCGAAATTATCGCGCAGGTAGAAGATAAATCTCGCGTCGGTATCTGTCTCGATACCTGCCACAGCTTTGCTGCGGGCTATGACTTAACCAGTCATGAAGCTTGTGAAAAAACATTTCAACAGTTTGAACAGGTCGTTGGCTTTCAGTACTTGCGCGCTATGCACCTCAATGACTCTAAGAACCCGCTAGGCAGCCGTGTTGACCGCCACCATAGTCTGGGCATGGGCACCATAGGTAACGCTGTATGGGAGTACATCATGCCAGATACTCGCTTTGATAATATTCCGTTAGTCTTGGAAACCATTGATGAAACGCTGTGGCCGGCAGAGATCCAGTATCTACGCAGCCTGATAAAAAAAGCTGCATAACACCCTGATCCAGCACTTTCATTGCGCTGGATCAATTTTCAGATACCTCTTTCGTGATACAAATCAATTCAGAATTTGAAATCCTTTTTTTAACTCTTTTGAGGGTAATATTATGACTATCGGTATCCAAATCACTAAAGCCGACAACGACGCCTTGATCAACTCTTTCTGGTTGTTGGATGAAGCAGCAAGCGAAGCACGCTGCCTGTGTGTCAAAGATGACCTGTACGCCGAAGACGAAGTTGTAGCCCTATCTAAGCTAGGCAACATCGAGTACAAAGAAGTGGCAATGGAAATGGCAGCACCTAAAGTTGAAGGTGGCCAGCACTTGAACGTGAACGTACTGAGCCGTGAAACACTGGAAGATGCGATTGCACACCCAGAGAACTACCCACAGCTGACTATCCGCGTATCAGGCTATGCAGTGCGCTTTAACTCACTGACTCCTGAACAGCAGCGTGACGTGATCACTCGTACATTTACAGAAAGCCTGTAATACTCAGGTCGACGTCCACCGACCTTTGTTACCTGTGTAAAAAAACCGCCAGCAGGCGGTTTTTTTGTAGCTTGAAACTACCTTAGCCCCAGTGAAGTCACTGATCAGAATGGATTGTAGGCGTCAGTTATCCCCATTAAAAAAGGCAGCCTTGATTGGCTGCCTTTTGCTGAACTATCACTAAAGCGAAGTTAGCACTACAAACTCATCAGCTTTGCGCGAACCAAGCTGAAATCAGCAGCAATAGTCTCTGATAACAATGGTTTCTCTGCGGCGTCAGCCAGTGGCTTAGGTAGTGGCAGATCCATAGACAGTGCTTCATCGACACTCTCTTTGAACTTAGCTGGATGCGCAGTACACAGGAACAGGCCATATTCTCCTTCCTGCAGTTGCTCATTCAGCACATGATAAGCAATCGCGCCATGGGGCTCGCACAGATATCCTTCGGCGTTCATCGCCTGCAGGGTGCTGACCGTCGTGGCATCATCAATAGCACCATAACCTAATTGGTCCAAGCCCCAACCTTTCACCTTGCACAGCTCTTCAATGCGTGGCCAGTTATTTGGCGCACTCACATCCATGGCGTTGGCCAGAGTCGGGATAGTTTCTTTTGGCGCCCACTCACCCGTTTGCAGATAGCGAGGTACCGTATCGTTAACGTTGGTCGCGGCAATAAAGCGCTTCACCGGTAATCCCATCGCTTTGCCTAACAGGCCAGCAGTCAAATTACCGAAATTGCCGCTAGGCACCGAGATCACCAGATTATCTCTTGCCTCTTTTGGCATCTGCGCCACGGCTTCAAAGTAGTAACAGATCTGCGCCATCAAACGGCTGATATTGATAGAGTTGGCAGAGTTCAGGCCAACAGCTTCACGCAATTCAACATCATCAAAGGCTTGCTTCACCATCGTTTGGCAATCATCGAAAGTCCCTTCAACGGCCAAGGTATGGATGTTGTCACCTAGGGTACAGAACAGCGCTTCTTGCAGCTTACTGATCTTACCTTTCGGATACATCACCAACACATCGATATTATCGATGCCATGGAAAGCATGCGCCACAGCAGCACCAGTGTCGCCTGAGGTAGCAGTTAAGATGGTGATCTTCTGGCCGCCACCGAACTCACGCAGGCACTGAGCCATAAAGCGGCCACCAAAATCTTTAAATGCTAACGTTGGGCCATGGAACAACTCCAACGCTGAGATTTTATCAGTCACTTTTTTAACTGGCGCGGGAAAATGGAACGCCCGGCCAAGCATGCCTTCTAATGCTTCATCTGACAGTTCTTCGCCAATCAATGCGCCAAGGATCACCTTACTACGGCTCACTAGGTCCATCGCCAACAGTTCATCGATATTGTCGAAGAAAGGTAAGTCAGCTGGAAAGAACAGACCTTGGTTACGGCCCAAGCCTTGTCTTACTGCTTGTTGAAAACTGACCTGCTCAGAATGGTCTTTGATGTTGTACAAGTTCATGCTGTTTCCTCCAGAACCCGGGTACCCAGGGTATCGATCTGGCAGACATGACTGAAGCCACGATCGTTTTGAATAAAGTTAGCTTGCATCCACTGATGCATCTGTTCGGCTTTTTCTTTTGAATCGGTAATAACAAACACGCTAGGGCCTGATCCTGAGATACCCACCGCCAAAGCGCCATCTGCCATCATCTGTTCCCGCATAGCGTCAAAGCCAGGAATAAGCTGTTTGCGATAAGGCTCTGCCACCACATCACGAATCGATTCGGCAGCCAGCTGGCCATCACCACGATATAACGCGTGGATAAAAGTACCTAAGTAACGTCCATGGTCGATGATATCGGCACGGCTATAATGATTTGGCAAAATAGAACGAGCTTCAGCAGTCGAAATAGAAATACCAGGATAAGCAGAGACAAAATACCAATCTTCAATCACAGGTAAGCTTTCACTGATCCTGCCGTCTCGTTCCAGCATCAGCTGGATGCCACCTAAGTAGCATGGCGCGACATTATCATAGTGGATAGATCCGCTAATCTGGCCTTCCAGCTCACCCATCATCGCCAGCAGCTGCGCTTCAGAAAATGGCTTACCGTAATGCTCATTCAGCGCATAAAACGCTGCGACAATAGAGCTGGCACTGGAGCCTAAACCACTGCCGATGGGCAGGTGCTTTTCCAGCACCATACTCACAGCAACTTCATCGGTACGCCCCATATCGGCCATCGCTTTACGAAAGGCCAAGTAGCAATCGTAGATAATGTTTTGCTTGGGATCCGCCGGTAGTTTGTCAACGAAGCGCCCCACGCACTGCAGAGAAAAATCTCCCGTGGTGCTGCTCTCAATGCTGACGCTGTCCCCCAGCAGGGAGCCATCTATTGGCGATAAGGCCGCCCCTAAAATGTCAAAACCAACGCTTAGATTACCGATAGAGGCCGGTGCATATACATTCAAGCCCATGGCTTAATGCTCCTGTTTCCATGGCAGCGTTCGCAGCACGTCAGAGAACACTCCGGCTGCGGTTACTGCGGCGCCTGCGCCATAGCCGCGAAGGACAAATGGCAGAGGCTGATAATACTCACTGTAAAACGCTAGGGCGTTTTCGCCGTCTTTAATGCTGAATAGTGGATGTTCAGGCCCAACCGCTTCAATACCACAACGGCAATTGCCCTCTTCATCAATGGTACCGGCATAACGCAACACTTTGCCTTCATCTTTCAGCTTGGCTAACCAATCGCTAAAGAACGCATCGGCATCTTTAGTACGTGCCATAAAGCTTTCGACATCACCGCTTTGGTCAAAACCAGGCGGTAACGCAGGCTGCACATCAATATCTTCCAGATCGAGTTCCAGACCAACTTCACGCGCCAAAATAAGCAGCTTACGCGCAACATCAGTACCGGAAAGGTCATCGCGGGCATCCGGCTCGGTAAAGCCATTCTCACGGGCGATAGCGGTGGCTTCTGAAAACGCCATGCCATCGTCCAGTTTGCCGAAGATGTAAGACAGTGAACCCGATAAGATACCGCCAAAGCTTAACAACTGGTCACCTGCATTAAGCAAGCCTTTGAGGTTATCAATCACAGGTAAACCTGCACCAACGTTAGTGTCATAGAGGAACTGACGTTTGCTTTGCAATGCAGCCTGACGCAATGCGCGGTAGTAGTTCATCCCTCCCGTATTGGCTTTCTTATTCGCTGTCACCACGTGGAATCCAGCTTGCAAGTAAGCCAGATAGTCGTCGGACAAAGACTGACTGCTGGTGCAATCGATCAATACTGGATTAATCAGGTTATTTTCTTTGATGAAACGCTGCAATTCATCCAGTGTAAATGGCGTTTTCTCTTGTTCGGCAACCGCCTGCTTCCAGCTATCTAACGCCAATCCTTCAGGGGATAAGGTCAAGCCTTTGCTATTGGCGATACCACAGATACGTAAACCGATGTTTTGCTGACGCAAACGTTCCTGCTGACGCTGCACCTGGTTGAGCAGTTCACCGCCCACCGTGCCGCACCCCACCAAGAAGGCGTCAATATAATGCAGTGTGTCGAAAAAGTTCTCGTGACAGGCGCGGATCGCATGATTACAGCGTTCATCATTAATCACTGCAGACACAGAACGCTCTGACGAGCCTTGAGCAATGGCTGCAACATTCACATTGGCTTGTGCTAACGCGCGGAAGAATTTAGCGGCAACACCACTGTACTTCTTCATCTCGTCACCAACCAGTGAGACGATGGCCAAGCCATCCAGCATCTCAATAGGATCCAGCAGTTTGTTTTCAAGTTCCAGATAGAACTCATCTTGCAAGACCTGCCGTGCCAGTTCCGCTTCACTGCTATGGATACAGAAGCTGATGCTGTACTCAGAGGAAGACTGGGTGATTAAGGTAATAGACACACCGGCCTGACTAATGGTGGCAAATACACGGGCGGCCATACCCACCATGCCTTTCATACCAGGACCAGAGACACTCACCATGGTCATGCCACTCAGGTTCGAAATCGCCTTAACTTGCAAGCCTTCGCTGTCACTTTGCGCACTGATCAAGGTGCCTTCAGCAGCAGGGTTATGGGTATTTTTGATTAAACAAGGGATATGGAATTGAGCGATGGGTGCGATCGTTTTCGGGTGTAGTACCTTGGCACCAAAATAGGACAGCTCCATCGCTTCTTGGTAGCTGAGGCTTTTTAACAGCTTGGCATCGGGCACCAGGCGCGGATCACAACTGTAAACGCCATCCACATCTGTCCAAATTTCACAGCATGATGCTTTCAGACAAGCAGCCAGTACCGCAGCAGAATAATCCGAACCATTACGCCCCAGCGTAACAATTTCGCCGGCATCATTACCCGCGGTAAAGCCCGGCATCACCAATACGGCATCAGTCGGTAAAGACACTTTGTCAAAACGTGCGGAAGACTGTTCAATATCAACCATCGAAGAGAGGTAGTCGCCCACGCCAACAAACTTCTGCACAGGGTCAATGCCTTCAGCGTTCAAACCCTTCGCTTTAATCAGCTCAATCATGGTGGCGACACTCATACGTTCGCCTTTCACCAAGATCTGCGCTTGAATGTTATCCGGGCACTGCTTCAATAAACTAACGCCACGCAACAGCTCCTTCATCTGCCCCATCTCCTGATGCAGCTTTTGCAGTAGCTGATCGGCAGCGAACCCGGGGAACTCCTCATTCAGGGTGTTAATCAGGTTGGTAAAGGTCGACTCAATACATTCGATGTGCTGTTGGGCATCAACGCCCTGAGATGTCGTTTGTACTGCAGCCACCAGTGCGTTAGTAACTCCTGATGGCGCCGACAACACCAATGCGACCTGCTCTGACTTGAACTTGTCGGCGACTATCGCAGCCACTTGCTGGAAGCGACTGGCTGTTGCCAGTGACGTGCCACCAAACTTAAGTACTCGCATTTCCTACCTCGCCCTTACATTCCTGAAAAATAAAAAGCCCGCGACCTTTTGGGTCCCGGGCTGTGATTCTGTTCTTAGTGCGCAAAAACTCAGCCCGTCTCCCCATGGGTGCGGGTAATGGTGATAATAATGGTGTTGCGCACTGTGCTGCTCATGTTCTGCTTTTATAGCCTTACAAAAGGTGAGTGAGTGTTTTACCAGAAAACGACCTCACATAAAAGTCAAGCATGTGATAAAAATCACCTGAACTGACCAGTGTCTAGAAAAAATGACACTCGAGCACTGTTTTTATGCTGTCACCACATCAGACGTACGCTCTGCAGGAAGTATCAATCGTTGTCGCGGTCGCAACACATTAAATCCTTCAGCCTCCATTAACGCAGCATCTTTCTCAGCGTAATAATGATAGAGATAAAGCCGTGGCCAGAGCCGCGCATCATAGTCGCGTTTTATATCTTCTATTCCTGTGTGGGAAGGGTTAGCAACTAAACTGACATCGTGCAGGATCGGCTCTCCGCCAGCAGCAAGGTGATGCAACACTTCAGGAATAGGTCGCGTATCGGCAGTGAAGAAAAAGCGCCCAGGCAACGACAAGCTAAAACTAAAATCCAATTGATGATGACGCGCAGGAGTCACCCTGAAGTTATGCTGCGCCAGCCAAAATCCGCTATCCACCGCGACTAACTGTAACACTTGCCAGAAGTTCGCCCCCCCTTCAGCCAGTTGCCCTGGGTGATTATCAAACATGCGGGTCAAACGCGGCACAATCGCCGCCGGCACATAGATCCGCGGGGCGGGCTTATCGTTAAAGCAAGCGGCGATAAACAACTTTTCCAGATCCGCCACATGATCCATATGCGGGTGGCTGATATACACCGCTTCCGGTAGTTGCTGATACTGGCGCCGATACGCATCAAGCACACCCGCACCACAATCAATCAGCAAAATGGGACGCGCCTCCTGCTCCAGCACAAAGCTGGACGGCAGCAGCTCAGTGGCCCCTGCACTGCCGGCGCCTAATACAACCATCGCCAAATCACTCAATGCATAACTCCTCTGTACCTTGCGGTACATATTGTTTATCCAATGGATAATGTTTTAACGAAAAATGTTGATAACTACCTGCAAAGCCGTTTTTAAGTGCTGCATCATAAGCCAGATTAACCCGCTTTTTGTCTCGTAACATCGTTTCGACTATGCGTTTAAACGGCTCACTGCCAAAGCCCATCGCGTCGGAAAGTAGGCGATCCAAACAGTGCTGATAAGCCATATCTGCGCGCTCTGCCGCATTATCGCTGTGGCAAATCGACTCACTGTTGACACGGTATTGATGCAGCGGCTCGCCCCACATAACACAGCCCTTAGCGCGCTCCATGGCACGAAGGTTAAACAGTGTATCCTCGCCTAACTGAACATCACGGTGCCATCCCAAACCAACACAGTCACGACGGAATAAAAATATTAGTGGTGTCTTGGTCTGACTATAGCCAGCGGCCGACCATAAACGATATCCCTGATATTGCGGCAACAGAGTGGCCATCAGTTGACCATTCTGTTCATCGACAACATCAACGTTATCGCCAGCTACACCATACTCCATTGCCAGAGGCACCAACGTCGATAACCGAGTAGGATAGTAGAGGTCATCAGCATCCAAGGGCGCGATCAACGCCCCTCGCGCTTTCGCTAATGCCAAATTGCGTGTGTGATTAGGGCCTGAGCCAATCTCTCCAGAGCTAATAAAGTGGATCCTGGGATCGCAGATACCATGGCTGGCAAGCAATTGTTGATAATCCACACCGTCATCAACCACAATCCACTGCTCCCAATGGCTGTAGTCTTGAGCCAACAAACTCTCAACTGCGCGTAACAGTGTGTTCTCGCCGCGAAAAACCGGCGTTATAACTGAAACCAAGGGAGGCTCTGATCGAGATGGCGTAACGTCGTTCTGAGGATCAACCATCTATGGCAGCGCTTTTTCAATATCGTTTAATAACGTATGCAGCATACGAATATCTCTTCCCTCTACCAATCCCAAACGGTCATGTAGCCACTCTGACAGTTTTTGATCTTCGCTGTTGAGTAGGCTTTCCTGTAACGTCGCGACACGTTGCTTAAGCGCTTGCCATTCGCCCGAGTCAGTCAGATCGTCCCGCCCTTCCCCTGCACCCGACAATAGCGTTTTTAGGGGTGATAATGCGTACGCATAAACCATGGCAGCCTGCCCCAAATTCAGCGATGGATAAGGTTGCGCAAGGGGAATGCAGCTTAGCAGGTCGGCACGATCAATCAGGGTATTGGGTAATCCCGATTCTTCACAGCCAAACAACAGCGCTACACGTTGGATCGCAGTCGCTTTGGACTCGAGCTGCTGTAGCGTTTGCTGCGGCGACCAATAGTCTCTGGCACATCCCCGTCGTCGAGCGGTGGTTGCGATGACAAAGTCACAATCACTCAACGCCAGATCGGCCGATGCAAAACAACTTGCCTCGGCTAACAGCTCTTCAGCACCATGGGCCACCCATCCAGCTTCGGGATCTTGATGTGCCACACTGTCAACAATACGCAGCTGGGCAAAACCTTGGGTTTTCATCGCTCTAGCCACGGCCCCTACATTGGCGGGCCTCGCTGGTGAAACCAGCACAAAAATCAATTCCATGGTTCAACAACAGTGACCAAATTCATGCCCTATTCTGCCTAGATAGACCAGCTTGCGCCAGCTCGCCTGCACCGACTACACTGAAAACTACAAAACTGGTCTTACCACAAGGTGTTATTGATGGCACTGCCCGACGAATTAGCCGCTCAGATCCTGGAAAGCTTTAACCTTTGCTACGACCGTTTTTTGAGTATCACCAGGGAATCTGGCCAACGCTTTGTCAACGCCGATTGGCTAGGTGTGCAGGTCGCGTCACGAGAGCGGCTGCAGATCTATGATGGCCGTGTTGCACAGATTTCCAACAAACTGCGTAAGCAAAAAGACTGCTTAGAGGTAGAACTATGGCGTGCCATTAAACAAAGCTACCAACAGCAAACCGTCAACAGTCCTTGTCGCGAGTTAGCCGAGAGTTTCTACAACTCCACCTACGGCAAGATGTTCCATCATCAATTCTTAACTCCCCCCCATGCCTTTGTCTGGGCCGGCGGCCCACCACCAGAAAAAGATGCGCCACTACACCACTATCGACTCGTCGGGGTGCCTCTCGGCACCATCGCCGAGCAGATCCTAAGCTCCAGTGGTTTTATTGATAACTGGCACGATAAAGCTGCAGATATCGAACAACTCACCGTTCTCTTACGAAAACAGCTGGAACGATTCCCTGGGATCCCAACACTTGAGATACTCAAACCGATTTTTTACCGCAATAAAGGCGCATACATGGTGGGGCGTTTGTTTAGCGAACATATCAGCCACCCCTTTATCATCTGCTTAATCAATCGCGAAGGCGAAGGGGTCATGGTAGATGCCGTGTTAACTGAGCGTGACCAGGTGAGCATTCTGTTTGGCTTCGCCCGCAGCTATTTTATGGTCGATATACCAGCCCCCTCATCAGTAGTGGCCTTTCTTCGCCATCTGCTGCCACATAAAAGTGACGCGGAGCTGTACAGCGCCATCGGCTGCTTAAAACACAGCAAAACCCAATTCTATCGCCACTACCTGCACCACCTGGAACACAGTAGCGATCAGTTTGATATTGCCCCCGGGATCCCAGGGCTGGTAATGAGCGTATTTACCCTGCCCTCGTTCGATGTGGTATTCAAGGTAATACGAGACAAGTTTGGCCCCAGCAAAGGGATGAGTAGACAACAGGTAAAAGCAAAATACCGGCTGGTAAAGCAGCATGATAGGGTCGGCAGGATGGCCGACACGCAGGACTTCGCTAATTTCCGCTTCCCTAAACGCCGCTTAAGTGATGCTTTATTGGCAGAACTAAGGCAAACAGCCCCCAGTAGCATCACTGAAACCCATGATCTGGTGATCATTAAACATCTGTATATCGAACGTCGAATGGTGCCACTCAACCTCTATCTGGATCAAGCCAGTGAATCACAAGCGAATGCCGCGCTAATTGATTATGGTTGGGCGATAAAAGAGATGGCTGCCGCCAATATCTTTCCTGGCGATCTGCTGCTGAAAAACTTTGGTGTCACTCGCCATGGCAGAGTGATTTTTTACGATTACGACGAAGTTTGCTATCTCATTGATTGTAACTTCCGACGCATTCCAGAACCGCTGTATCCAGAACAAGAGATGCAAGCTGAGCCCTGGTACTCGGTTGCCGAGAATGACATATTTCCTGAAGAGTTTGCGACCTTTGTAACAACCCACCTTAAGCATCGGCAGGTACTTCAACAATATCATCCCAACTTATTCGAGGCCGACTGGTGGAAACAGGTGCAATCCAAATCACTACGCGGCCACTTTGAAGAGTTTTATCCTTACCCGGAGAGTTGCTGCTTTAAAAACCATAAAAAGAGCGAACTGAGCAGCGAATAAGGCCCCCTCTATTGCAATCCCCAGTGAGCAGGTAGATTATGTGCAAACGGTTTTTTTCACGTTATTTATTGCCGTTCTAATTGACCATTAGCTTAACTAAGGGACTAGAGTGATGAGCCCCATCGCGCCGAATATTATTCTCTTTTACGATCATGATGCGCTCGCAGTGATTGTCGATGACATAGAGCGCCACTTCAGCGACAGTCCGCTATTCGATAGCGGATATAGGATCTCTCGTCTGGACAACCGTGGCCAAGGCAAAGCCAGCTTAGCCGACATCAAGGATGCTGGCATGTTTATGTTGCTAAGCATTGATCGTCAACCGGAGCAGGAAGCTGCCCCACGCAAGCGTTCGCTAACTGAATCTGCGCTCTACCAACATCTAAGTGTCGGTGCACAACGTTTAGTCGTACCGGTACTCGACGTTAAATTGCGAGCCAAAAACGCTGAGCACGACACCCTCGCGGATCCCAGTATCTCTACCAGCGCTCATTATCACCTCCGTCCACTGGTTCGCTCGGCTCATTCTGCGGATGAAATCATCCAGGATATAGAACGGATCCTCGGCAAGCACCTCGACAGCCATGAACAGGTATTGCAAAACCGCAATAGCCTACTGAACGTTGCGGGCTTAACCCCCGACACCGACGCCACAGGTAATCCATTACTTGCACGGCAGCTGGCAGTTATTTTCGGCAACGCCCCGGATCCGGCTGATGATGAACAGCTGCTGGCTTCCAGTGACGGTGCCAACCTTAAATTAAACCTTCGCTGGGCAATGCGTAACCTGGGATTTGGTCATCGCAAAGGTGCTATCGCCAATTTGCGCCGGATCGTCAGTCTAGATGATGGCCACCTAACGGCTAACTTTTGGTTATCACGCTTACTGAGTGAAAGTAATCGCGATCAGGGAATATTGGACGAAGCCAATACACGTTCAAAGCTGCTGCTATCGCAACTCGAGCAATATCACAACGACTATCACCTGCTTCGCAGCCTAGGCCTTCTGCACCAGTCTCGCGCCAGTTTCCACCTTCATCAACACGATGAGTGTCAACGCCAACTGCGCATGGCAATGAAACTGGATCCCAATCGTGATGTATTAGCCGAGACGGTTCGTCGTACGCTACAAAAAATTATTCGCGACGGCGACATCCGCCTTAGCCACAATGATGATCATGTCGAACTGGCTGTTGATGCCCTAAAGATCCTCTATGTTCAGGATCACAGCTACTACTATCGTACTGTGAGGGCACTCAGTGAAAGTTTTAGTCCTGAGCTTGTAAGTCAACTCACTCGTCAACTCGATATTCGCATTCAGAAAGAGGTATCACCGCTATTTCGCAGTGAAAACCAAGTCACCCTATTTTGCACCGATGAACTATCAAAGCCACTATTAGCAGCGAGAGAAGCCAAACCGTTGCCCAGCTGGCAACAATATGAGTTGAGTAAAGACAGTGCGTTAAATCAGTTAACGCTGCTGCAGCAGATAGCCAGACACCAGCAATCAAAATGGCAACAGCTCAAAAACGACGAACAGCGTTTAAAGCTGGAATCACAACAAGCCGCATTACTCCCTGATAAGATTGATCAAGGGTTGGCTGAGATGAAGGATTGTAAGCAATCACTGAGCTCGACACGCTTGGCGACGATTAGCTCAGTCGTTCTCGCCGTCATCTCTGTCACTCTGTTTTGGTTTCCCGCGCTCAGCACGCAACTGGCCAGTGTACCCTTCGTTATTTGTTTCATCCTGAGTGCTTTGTTTGCTATCCAGTGGCGACGCCATAGTGAACGTAAGGCAACATACGAAGCCAAGTTACGAGATGCCGTTGCTGCCTTATCCAACCAGCTCGAAGCGGAAACCCACCCAAACCTTACTACGGATGGGCTATTTCAGCGTTTAGATTTTCTTGCCAGCCAACTGCGTGAACATGTTGCCGAAGAAAGTCGAGAATGTAATGAACGGCGACAACACCTGCATCAGCAAACCGGGCAATTTATGCTACTGGCAGATACCTTTGAAAGCTCGCTAACTGCCTGCGACAACAAGTTTAATCCGTTTGTGCATAATCAAGAGATCCGCTGGCAACCCTTAGCGTTGATGGCTGATGCCTGCCTGATGCCACCGGAGCTGCAAGCGGTCAGAGAGAGTCATGGCACGAATGATCAGGGGCTTTGCACCCAAGGCAGTGGCGAGGGGCTTAATCGTTGGTCTGTTTACTTTGAAGCTCAAATTGATGAACAGCGATGGCAGCGTTTGCAGAGCCAGGAAAAACTGGCTATCAGCCAGCCTAACTTACGTCCGATTATCATGCCGAGCGTGGATAACATTATTAATTTCAAAGCCAAAACCGAAGAAATCCATTAACGTTATTAACCACTAAGCCATCTGAAAAACAAAAAAGGCAGCTATCGACTAGCTGCCTTTTTTAATGACAAGCGTGCTAAACCGAGAATCGACTAAGTAGGGAGTCCTGCTCTGCCGCCATGGTATTCAACTCTTCCGTGGTGGCTGCGATCTTCTCAATCTCCTCAAAATTCTCATGGGAAACCTCTGAGACCACATTCACATTACGAGTGATCTCTTCAGCCGCCAACTGCTGTTGACTCGCCGCTTCGCTGATTAAGTTAGCCATATCACGTACAGAAGACATGCTGCCCTGGATCTGCTCCATTGATTGGTTAGCATGTTCAATATGGTCACGGGTGTTATTCATCTCACCGACACTGGATGCCATGGTAGACACTGCTTCCTTACTTTGACGTTGCAACTGACCGATGATGTTTTGGATCTCTTCGGTTGAACTGGCCGTTTGACTAGCCAACTGTCGTACTTCATCCGCAACAACGGCAAAGCCTCGTCCCTGCTCACCGGCTCGGGCCGCCTCGATCGCCGCATTGAGTGCCAACAGGTTGGTTTTATCAGCCACTCCAGTGATCACTTCGACGATCTTGTTGATCTCACCACTTAGGTTATCCACTTGTTGAATAACCGAATTAGACTCATCTAAACGTTGCGACAGTGTACCTAAGATAGTGATGCTCTCTGCCATCACAGTGCGACCACCATCTGCTTCAGTTTCTACTTCCAGCGTCCGCTCACGGCTAGCATCGGTATTTCTGGCGATCTCAGCCACCGCACTTTCCATCTCGGTGATCGCAGCAGCAACCCCTTGAACTTCGGCATTCTGACGCTCTAATGCCGCACGGGTACGCAAAGTGGTATCGCTATTGTCAGCCGCCACTTGCGTTAAACGCGCCGAGGACTCGCGCAAGCGAGCGATAACTTCGTTCATATTATCAGTCAGCTTGTTCACCCAATCTGCCACCTGAGAAAACTCATCGCCGCCACTATGTTGAATACGTTGACGGAAATCTCCCGAAGCCATCAGATCCAACACGCGCATCACTTTGTTGAGCGGCACGCGGATCGCTTGTCCCATTAACCAAGCTACCACCAAGGCAACCGCCACTGCACCGACTAATGTCACCAAGGTTAATGTGATGGTAGTGGACACCGCGCTGGTCGCTTTTGCCTCTGCTCTAGCGGTGATCTCTTGACTGTAATCAACCATGTCATCATAGAGAAAAAGATCGCCAACTAACTCATCCGCCATGGTATCGAGGGCGGCAGCTACCTGCTTCGAACGGTTAACATTAGCAATATGTCGAGCAATAATTCCGTTGGGATCATTAACCGCGAAAAACAGTTGTTCCATCCCATCTTTAACATCGGCATTACCATCCAAACCCTCGACTTCATCCAAAATCGAAAGATAGTAATCATCAAGCGTTACCGCATTAACCTTAATCCGATCCAACATCTCATTCATCTTGTCGATGTCGTCAGACACCAACAGATTTGTTGTAATAAACTCCATCAACTCTAAAGTCGAATTGAAGGTATCCAATAGGCCTTGAATATAGCCATCATACGCAGCCATACTTGCACTGCCCGAATTAACAGCCTTCTTCGCGATAGAGGTCTTATAAAGGAAAGTGCTACGCTCCTCTGCAATCTGATCGCTCTCTATCAACACCTTGCTACGGTTTTCACGGATCATTTCTACACTCTGGGAATACTCATCTAAGCGACCTTTCAAGATACCCAGTTGATCTGAAACTTGAGAATGAGCGTAAACATCGGCGTGAGACGCCAAGCGATCTAAGCTAGCAAGATAACGTGATGATTCAGCTTCAATAGCTTGTATAGTAGCGCTCAAACTATCAGTGCTGTCGCTCAAAGCCACATTGTTCGCTAGCCGATTCAAGTCAAGCACATGGATCTTAGCGAGGTTGGCATCTGCAGTAAGTAGATTGGCATCATTGGTCACAGACGAAAAACTCGACTTCACACTATTCAGTTGAAGAAACGAGATGCCGCCGGCAATGGCAAACAGCAGAACCAACACAGCAAAAGCTAGATAGATGCGGTGGACTATTGATAGTTTATTCATGTTTTCACTCAGCAATAAAACAGGGCCAAAGGGGCTAGATGACTGTATTGCGACTTACTACTTCCTTATATCATTCGCTATTTTCTTAACTATTATCGACAGTTATGGATAAGAGTTTAGACGTTTCGAAAGAAGATCGCGCACTGAAATAAAATAAATGAGACAGATATGCAAACCCAATCCCAAAATATCCAGAAAAGAGCACTGCTCCTCGTAGCTCATGGCAGCCGCCGCCAAGAATCTAACCAAGAAGTGATCGCTCTGGGTCATGTCATCGCAGCGCATCAAAGTTACGCATTGTGCGAAGCGGCCTTTTTGGAGTTAGCCTCCCCATCAATAAAAGAGGGCTTTGAGCGCTTAATTGCTCTGGGAGCAACAGAGATCGATGTGATGCCCTATTTTCTGGCCGCAGGACGACACGTTGTTGAAGATATCCCTGAAGAGCTAGAAGCCTGCCAGCGAGCCCATCCTTCAGTGCCAATCAAGCTTGCTCCACACTTGGCAGCCGTTCAAGGGCAAATGGCGGAGCTAGTCATAGAACTGATGGCAACAGCGAAACCCCTTGACCGACAGTGATAAAACAACGCTAAATACAGAGGTATGACCAGAAAAGGCTATCAGCGACATGACCCAAGTACTTGATCAACTCACCTCCTTACTGACATTAGAAGAGATAGAAGCGGGGCTTTATCGAGGACAAAGCCAAGACCTTGGCTTTCCTCAAGTTTTTGGTGGGCAAGTGATAGGCCAAGCTCTCGCAGCCGCTAAGCAAACGGTCGATATCAGCCGTAAAGTTCACTCTTTTCATAGTTACTTCTTATTACCAGGCGATGCGAGTCGCCCCATCGTTTACGACGTAGAGGTGATCCGTGATGGACGCAGCTATAGCACGCGCCGTATCAAAGCTATTCAATACGGCAAACCCATTTTTTATATGACGGCCAGTTTTCATCAAGAAGAAGCTGGCTTTGACCATCAAACAACAATGCCTAACGTAGCTGCGCCCGAGCAACTGGAATCCCAACAAGCCTTTGCAAAGCGACATCTGCATCTATTGCCGGAAAAGATCCGCGATCAATATGCCTGTGAAATGCCTATAGAGATGCGCAGCGCTACGCCATTCAACCCACTGCAACCAGAAAAAATGCCAGCAGTGAGGGATGTATGGTTCCGAGCCAACGGCACTCTTCCAGATGATCCTCGCATGCACATGTACTTGCTGGCCTACGCATCTGATTTCAATTTTTTACCAACAGCGGCACAACCTCATGGCGTGAGCTTTATGCAACCCTCGATTCAGATGGCAACCATAGATCACTCAATGTGGTTTCACCGCGACTTCAGAATGGATGACTGGCTGCTTTATCACGTTGACAGCCCATCCAGCGGCGGTGGACGCGCAGTCGTACGAGGACAGTTTTTTGATACACAAGGACGACTGGTCGCCTCTACGATGCAAGAAGGGGTATTTCGCCAACGCAAGTCGACCTAAAGCAACGATCGCAAACGCGATCTCGGCAATATATGCTTAAAATTTAATTGAGATCATGCTCACCAAATAAACAATTATTTGACAAGCGTCACAATTTTTAACATGATGTCGCTCGTTTTAAGCCCTTAACCGTTTTTTGGAGTAGTAATGAAGCGCGCAGTCATGACATTGGTTTTCGCAGCATCTATCACCACCGCAGCTCACGCGGATACCCTTGCCACCGCAAAGCAAGCGATTAGCGCAGGTAACTGTGACGCGGCGGTTAGCACATTAAATGAATTGGCTGGAAGCAAAGATGCTGCAGCAATGAATCAACTGGGCGGCATGTACTTAGTTGGTCAGTGTGTTGAAAAGAGCAACGACGAAGCAAAAGTTTGGTTCGAAAAAGCTGCAGCGGCAGGTTCACTGCGCGCACAAAAAATGCTGGATCGTTTGAACAAGTAATACATTGTTCAAAATGATTCGAAAAAAACGCCCGCTGATAAGCGGGCGTTTTTGTTTTAAGAGCGAAACGGCATCACGGTTTATATAAGACCTTTACTGTTCCGTCGACATCCGCTTCATCAATGTAACCAACGGCGCCCGTATTCGCAGCTACCTTTTGTTTCACCTGATCAATTGAGGTCATCTGCGCTGGCGCACTGGCTTTGCCGGTAAAAATCAAACGCGACCAATAGGACTGCAACTGCGACTCGCTTTTACCCGTCACCTTGTCATGAAACTCGATACGCAATGGGTTACCATCTTGCAGTTCAACCAACACCGCCTTGCCGCCCCCAGGAACACTTTTCATCTTACCTAAAAACAACTTTTTGGCGTCAGATTTAGACAGTTCGTCAGCGGCAGGATTGCCGATAAGCACGACCGCAGATTGTGCGGAAAAGCTAGCCAAGCAAAGGAGAGAAACTACCCATAATTTTTTCATTATCAACTCTCCTTAAAAGACCACATCTATCAGCACGGAGTAGATGAAGCTTTCATCATACTCGCCAGTGTTTACCGGCACAGGACCAACACTTGGAATATCAATTGTCCCGATGTTCCCCGATAAAGCACCACTGGTGTCATCAAAATCATCGGTATAAGTCAGGTCAAACTTTACCGCCACGTTCGGCATAAAGTCCCACCTCACGCCTGCACTGGTTGTTCCGCGTTCAACGTCTAATGCAGAAACCACACCAGGAATAGGGATGGTACGCTCACCATTATCTTTGCTCTCAACCCATGAAATCATTACATAGGGTGAAAACTGATTGTAACGATAAGTGGCACCGATATATGCAGAGTCGGTATCTGGATACTGGCCATCGACTTCAATACGGGTAAACTCCCCCATCACCATCCAGTCGCCATTATCCCATCTGGCACCAAGGCCATAAAACTCACCGGTCTTATCATCTAACCAAGGTACCGGATCAATATCTGTTTCTGAGTGAAAATAGCTGGCACGTAACGTCAACTCATCCCAATCATAAGTCGTTGCTAAGCCGTAAACCTTTTTGAAGTTGGTTTCCAACCCTAAGCGACTATCATCGGCATCAACAGTAGACTCACCAAAAATAGGCTGAAATGTGAGAGCAGATTCATCGAAGTCAATGACGTGAATAACATCAAAACCGGTGAAAGTAGAAACCGGAATCACGCCATACACCTCTTCCGACGGTCTTGCCCAAGGATAGGCATAACCTACTTCCAGATAATCGGAAAGCATATACAAAGGCAGTCTTAATTTGCCCCCACGTATAGTGGTAGCATCATTAAATTGATAGGAGAGAAAAGCCCACTCGGCTTTTAGATCCCAATCTTGGCGGCCTCTTGTCACAAGTTGCAAAGTGGCAGAAATTTCATCATTAACATCATAAGTGGTTTGTACCGCTAATATGCTGTCATTTTCAAAGTCAAAACCGTCGTTGTCATAGTCGGCATAGCCAGCATCATTACTTGCACGCCCCATACCAACGGTAGCAAAACCATTGACGTTAAAACGATTGAGCCAGCTATGAACTTGCCCCTGAGATTCCAACTCGGCGACCTTCTGTTCAAGCTTATCAATACGCGCTTGATCATCTTCTGCAAATGCTGATGGCGCGGCCAACACCGCAGCTATCAACACGGTAAGTGCTTTTAGTTTCATTTCATTCTCCAAACGGAAATAGGATGGGCGCTCTAACGGCACCTATGGTTTATCTACACCTTGAACTGATTAACCACTTGCGACAGCTGTTCATTCACATCCACAAGTGATTGGCTAACGCCCTCCAGCTCAGAGGTGCTACTCATCGCGTCCTGCGCCATCAGTTGGATCTCCTCAACATAAGTGCGTATCAGTTCTGACGTCTGATTTTGCTCTTCTGTTGCTGCCGCAATCTGGTCATTAAGACCAGAGATCGCTTCTACTTGGTTAGTAATACTGTTGAGTGATGTTCCGGTGTGCTCTGCCTGCTCAACGCTGTGGCTTGCCATATCTGTACCCCGGCTCATCGATTCAACCGCAGACTTTGACGCGTTTTGCAGCTCTTCCAGTACCTGCTGGATCTCCTGCGTTGAATCCTGAGTGCGACTCGCCAACGAACGCACCTCATCAGCAACAACGGCAAAACCTCGGCCCTGTTCACCGGCACGCGCCGCCTCAATCGCAGCATTCAATGCCAGCAGGTTGGTTTGCTCAGCGATACCGCGGATGGTATCGAGAATGCTGCCAACGTTACTGGTGTAGCTTTCCAGCCGAGAGATTTCGCCAGCTGTCTTTTCGACTTCAACAGCCAACTCGTTAATAGAGCCAACACTTGCCTCCATCAATGTCAGTCCTTGACTGGAGTCACCGCTGGCTTGCGATGCGGAATTAGAGGCCTCTGCCGCATGCTCTGCAATATGACCAACACTGACAAACATTTCGTTTAATGCGCCGGTTGTCTGATCTATCGCATTGGTCTGAGAAGCGATATTGGCATTCGCCTGTGCACTGACCCGAGATAACTGCTCAGCCATATCACCTAATGATGACGCGCTATCCACCGTTTGTCGGATCAACCCCTGCAATTTGTCGACAAACTGATTGAAGTAGCTCACCAGATCAGCCAACTCATCTTTGCCGTCATAGTTAACCCGGACAGTTAAGTCACCATCACCGCTGGCAATTTCCTCTAGTGAACGACTAACCTGACGGATCCCTTTAGTAATGTTGGCAGACACAGACCAGCCAATCAGTAGAATCAAAATGACCGTCGCCACCCCCAGGCTGATAGAAAAGCCCAAGGTCCATTGGCTGGCTTGATTCGCTTGTTCAACACGCTCGTCTACAGCCATTTGCGCCTGGCTGCGAAACTCGATAAGTTGATTCTGAAGTTTTTCCAGGACAGCGTTGCTGGCTGCGGCTTGGGAGGCCATCTGCTCCATCGACACTGTGCCTTCAATCATGCCAAAGGCTAATGCTCTGGCGCTATTAAAATAGCTATTCAAATTTCTGGATATATCAGCTAATGCCTTACTGTCAGCGCCGTAGCCGTTCAACACCTCTAAACTTGCTTTCAGCGCAGCCATCTGTTCATCCGCGCCCTCCAACATATCTTCTTCGCCAATCATCACAGCCGTTCTCAGCCCTTCGGCCACTAGATTAACGGCAACAACGCTCGACTGAGCCTCCTGCAGGATCGGATACAAACGTTCTTTCAATTCAGACAATCGTTCTGAGTTATCACTCACATTGGTACTGATAACCGATAGCAACACCACAAAGCTTGCTACCGATACGCCGGTAATGATGGCAATTTTTTTACCAATAGAAAGTGTTTTAAGCAGATTCATAAAGACAACCCAACCTCGTTGCGTTAACAGCAGTAACAGATTTGTTATTCAGAACTTCAAAGCTCTATCGGCAAACCACCCTAAGAATATTAGGCAATATTTCGAAAATATGATAAAAATCGATGGAAAAGCAATAAGTTACGGGGAATAGTGTGAACCAAGACGAGCCGTACAAAACAGTGTTAAATTTTCTGACACACTTATTAACAATGCAAGACTATATAAGTTTTTTTGCAACGAGCCAGTCGTTAGTTTCGCTCAAAATCTGTGTGAGTGGCACCTGATCGTTATAACCAAATTGCTCCCTTGCTTTATGGCTATCCGCCATCACTTTTTTTGACACCATGGCAGCTTTTTCTGGCGTAATATCTGGCTCCCTGTTGGTCAGTGCTGCCAATGCCTGCTTGCAGTAACCAATCAGCAGTAAGAATGATGCAGGGATGACCTTGGCTGACAGTGGCACCGGCTGAAGCTTTGCGATCTGCTCACAGACCTCTTTCATCTGATGGTATTGCCCACCAAGAATATAGTTTTCACCTCGTCGCCCCTGCTCATAAGCCGAAATATGGGCACGTGCCACTTCTGCCACGTGGCAGAAAGGGCCGCCGCCGGGAGGGATCCCTGGCAGCCTGTTGGTTTTGATCAAGCGAAACAGTTGCATCCAATTGTGTCGATCACCCGGCCCCATAATATGGCAAGGGTTGAGCACCACCGTGTCCAAACGCCCAGCGGCTTCAATCACCATTTGATCTGCGCAGCATTTGGTATGTAAATAGTTAACACCGCTGTTTTTACCTAGCTTCTGGCTTTGCTCATTAATGACGCCTTGATGAAAACCATAAGCTGAAATACTCGAAGTATAGATAAAGCGGCCAATACGTTGCCGTTCAGCCATTTTCAGTAACGCCCGCGTGCCATCAATGTTAATGCGGGTTTGCCTGTCATCATGGCGCCGCCACACACTGGTATCTGAGGCGACATGGAACAGGGCATCACAATGAGCTGGCAATGCCTCCTCAATGCTGTCGATATCCAGCAAGTCGGCTTCAATCCAAAAAACAGCAAGATCAGCAAGCGCACTGGTATCACTGCTGGCACGTTTTAATGCGTAGACAGTCCAACCCGCATCGGTTAACTGACGCACCAAGTGACCGCCGAGAAATCCGGTTGCACCAGTCACAAAGGCGATCTTGCTCTCTGTCATCTCAATTCCTCTCGCAGCCTTAAACATCAGCACAGTCAATAAAACATTCAGAAAAAAGGCCAGTCAAAACCGGCCTTCATTTACTGCTACAAACGTGGACTACTCCTCCAACGTGCTGAGATCGCCCTCATCCTGCCCCAAGGCTCGGGCGCGCAATACTCGCCGCATGATCTTGCCTGAACGTGTCTTCGGTAATGCATCAACAAAAGTGACATCTTCCGGCTGAGCAATACGACCAAGCTCTGCCGCCACATGCGCTTTTAACTCCTGCGCCAGTTCATTGGTACCGGCAACGCCCTCTTTCAGAATGGCGTAAGTATGGATAGCATTACCTTTCAGTTCGTGGGGTAAACCGATAGCAGCCGCTTCAGATACCAATGGGTGACTCACTAACGCACTCTCAATTTCTGCGGTACCTAAACGATAACCGGAAACTTTGAGTACCTCATCCATGCGACCAATGACCCAAATGTAGCCATCATCATCGACTTTCGCCGAATCACCGGCTTTGTAATACTCCTTGTCGCCATAATCACCCCAGTAAAGATCTGCATAGCGTTGGTCATCCCCCATGATCGTCCGTGCCATACCAGGCCAAGGGTTCTTAATCACCAGCTTACCCTCTTCCCCTGCCGGCACTTCATCACCATTGTCATCCACCACACCAATCTCATTACCGAAAAACGGCTTGGTTGCCGAGCCCGGTTTTAACGGGGTAATAGGTAACGGACAGATCATGAAACCACCGGTTTCAGTTTGCCACCAGGTATCAATAATCGGACAACGACTGCCACCAATCACGTCGTAAAACCAACGCCATGCTTCTGGATTAATCGGCTCGCCAACACTCCCCAACAGACGCAGGCTAGAAAGGTCATGACGCTTCGGCCACTGATCGCCAAAGCGCATCAGGCCACGGATCGCGGTCGGTGAGGTATACATCACGTTGATGCCATATTTCTCCACCATCTGCCACCAGCGATTGGGGTACGGGTAGTTTGGCGCACCTTCATACATCATGATGGTCGAGCCGTTGATCAACGGCGCATAGACGATATAGCTGTGGCCAGTGATCCAGCCGGGATCGGCTGCACACCACCAACGATCGTCAGGTTTAATGTCGAATGCCATACGGTGAGTGGTCGCGGTATAAACACTGTAGCCGCCGTGGGTATGTACCATGCCTTTCGGCTTACCCGTGGTGCCCGAGGTGTAGAGCACAAACAGCATATCTTCGGAATCAAGCACTTCCGTTTCACACTTAGGTGATGCGATCGGTAAGGCTTTCAAATCGTGATACCAGAAGTCACGCTCTGACTCCATTTCCACGTCCAGTTGGTTGTATTTAACCGTGATGCACACTTCAATCGTCGGCGAGCGCTTCATCGCTTCATTGGCGATCGCTTTCAAATTGGTCGGTTTACCCCGGCGCCAGCCACCATCCGCGGTGATCAATACATGACTGTTGGCATCGGCAATCCGCGCAGCAAGGGCCTCATAACTAAAACCACCATAAACGACCGAGTGAGCGGCACCGATCTTGGCACAGGCCAACATAGCAAACACCAGCTCAGGGATCTGCGGCATATAGATAGTAACGATGTCGCCTTTCTTCACCCCCATGCTTTTCAGCGTGTTGGCCATCTGGCTCACTTCACGGTTCAATGCATAGTAGGAATAACTGCACATCTCACCGGCTTCACTTTCCCATATGATGGCTAGTTTATTGCGGGTGGCATTATGCAGATGGCGATCAATGGCGTTGTGAACAATGTTGGTTTTAGCACCACTAAACCATTTAAAAAATGGCTTATTGCTGTCATCCAACACCTTATCCCAGGGCTCATACCATTCAAGCTCATTGGCTTGTTCAGCCCAAAAACCTTCTCGATCTTCAATCGAACGTTGATACAGGCTGTCGTAATCTTTGATTGTGGCATTCGCTATCACTTCAGCAGACGGATGAAATAGCTCCTTTTTGTCACTCATTGCGCTTCTCCCAGTGTTTGTTCGCTAGTGCGATTCTTTTCGTTATAAATTTTTGTCTGCCTACCTTATGAGAAAAAAGTGAGGCCATGGCACTACCAGTATGATTATTGGTTCAAGGTGTGATCTATTTCGCTCTTTTTTTAGCCACAGCCAATAAATAGCGAAAGACAACCTAAGAGAAGCCTAATTCATTGTTCTTAAATGAGATCCGCCCTAAAGTAATGTCATCACTTCGTAACCCACTGGCATCATGGCACCCGTTTTCACCATATTACTGCCCGTCTTTCTGATGATATTGATTGGCGGCTGCCTAGGACGTTTTGCAGGTTTTGCCGAGCACCATTACAAAGGGATCGCTGCGCTCACCTTTAATCTGCTGGTGCCCGCCTTACTATTTAACGGCAGCTTGCATACCCAGTGGCCTTCGTCCATTCCATGGGGGCTGTTTGCCAGCTATTACCTGCCCCAATTCATCATCTTCACCATCGCCTGGTTTGCCTGTGGTTATCGCCTAAGTCATCCACAACGCGCCTGTGTGGCGCTGGGGTCAACCTACTCCAACAACGTACTGATAGGGATCCCTGCAGTATTAGCTGTATTTGGTGAACCCGGTATGGCGCCGGCATTTATGATCATCGCCTTGCACAGTGCGTTGCTATTTACCATCAGCGGTATCGCTCTGGAGCTAGGACGAAGCAACACGGCTCATTGGCGACTGTTTTTTCGTGCATTGAGGAAAACCCTCACCACCCCCTTAGTCGCTTCTTTGCTGTTGGGGTTTGTTGCCAACGGCATGGGACTGATGCTACCAAGACCAATTCAGCAACTTCTTAGCTGGCTTGGGGACGCCGCGATCCCCTGCTCCTTGTTGGTATTAGGGATCGCTATCAGCAAATACTCCCTAACAGGACTCGGACCACGGGTGCTAATTATGAGCTTGCTCAAAGTCGGCTTAATGCCGGTACTGGTATGGTGGTCGGTAACTTTCCTATGGCAGCTCGATTTTTTAGACGGTGCTGTTGCCGTGCTACTGGCAGCAACGCCGGTCGGGGTCAATGCTTACGCCTTCGCCCACCAGCATCAGCAAAGCGAAGCTGAAGTGGCAGCCGCTGTGCTTTTGTCTACGATAGTAGCAAGCATCAGTATGAGTGCTTGGCTGGCGTGGATGCTGTTACCAAATACCTGACAGGGGGTCAGTGCTTACTCATGGCAACGACAGATATCTACTTGGTGCGGCATGGTGAGACAACATGGAACCAAACACAGCGACTGCAAGGTCACTTAGACAGCCCCTTGACTCAGCGCGGCAAACAGCAAGCAAAACAAGCTGCTGAGCTGCTGCAAACCACCTGTTTAGCTGCAGTGTATAGCAGTGACTTAGCCCGCTGCAGTCATACCGCTCAATGCATAGCTGCGCAACATAAACTGCCCTTGACCACGCTCAGCGGACTCAGAGAGCGCCATTTTGGCCCACTACAGGGGATGCAGCTGACCGATATGGATCATCATCAGTTAGCACTATGTAATCTGCATGTGGATGGCTCTCCCGATGCAGCTCCGCTCGGCGGTGAAAGTGTCAGAGAGGTCTGGCAACGTAGCCAAAATACTCTCGCTGAAATCGTCAAGCCTCATGTGAATCAAGCCATAGTTGTCGTCACCCATGGTTCGGTTTTGGCTATTTTGTTACAAGGCCTGGCCGCTAAACCATTGCATCCGGTGCGCACCGGATATTATGAGAATGGCGCTGTCGTTGGCTTACAGTGGCAACACTGAGTCAGCACACGGTTCATACCTGTTAATAACTTGTTGTCTCCAGCAATATGCCGGATAATCTCGCCACCAATTCGTTGTGGCTAAGTAAGCGATCGATAACCACAGCGGTAACGATGGTGCCATACAGGCTTAAAAGGGAACGCGGTGCAAAACCGCGGCTGTACCCGCAACTGTAAACAGAACGCTGCACACTCGCCACTGACCTCCACGGGTTGGGAAGGCGTGCAGTCAGAAGCTGTGAGCCAGGAGACCTGCCATCCGTTAAAACTGAACCTTGTATCACGCAATAGCGTGATAACACCTGAGCGGGTTACTCAGGGCAGTGTTTACCGGAACCAGATCTATAGCTTTCAATTCCGGTCAACCCGCCTAAAAATCCGCGCTCAATAATGGAAGCAATGTGGCGCATATCCAAGCTAAACATCTGTATCGACCTCAGCATGACAGGCGATACCACTGATGCCCAATCAAGAGCAACCGCTGGTGCAGGTGGACGCCCTTGGCTGGCAAGCTGATGGTCGCCATATTCTGCAACAGATAGATTTCCAGATTAGCCGTGGCACATTTGTTGGCTTGATCGGGCCAAATGGCGCAGGCAAATCCAGCTTGCTACGATGTCTATATAGAGTAAATAAGCCTTCCAGCGGTCAAGTACGCCTTAACGGTCAGAATTTATGGCAGCACTCGGCGCGCACCGTTGCGCAGCAAGTGGCTGTGGTACTGCAAGAAACCACCGGTAACTTCGGCTTGCGATTGCGTGATGTAGTACGGATGGGGTTAACTCCCCATAAAGCCGCATTTGCATTGGATAGCCACCATGATCTGCAACTGGTCGATGATGCCATTGAGCAGGTGGGTTTAACGGCATTAGCACAGCAGCCCTTTGAACATCTGTCTGGGGGCGAGAAACAGCGCGCGCTGATCGCCCGCGCTATCGTGCAGCGTCCTAAGCTGTTGCTGATGGACGAACCAACCAATCATCTCGATGTGCGTTATCAAATTCAGGTATTGGAGCTAGCCAAACACTTGGGCATCACTGTGATCGCATCGATCCACGATCTGAATTTGGCCAGCGCCTTTTGTGATCAGCTGTTGTTGATCGATCAGGGCAAACTGATTGGCCAAGGAACCCCTGACGAAATATTAACCGAACGCATGCTCGGTGAGGTATTTGGAGTCTGCAGCAGTATCGATCAACACCCGGACCATGGTCACCCGCGCATTACCTACCACTATGGCTACTTAACCGCAAACAATAAACCACCGGGAGGTGACCATGCCTGAGCAGTTATGGCAACGGCCCGCCTTTCGCTGGTTGGTAATAATGGCGCTACTGCTATTTGCATTAGCAACACCGCTGTTCGCAGCCAGCTTCGGCGCTGCCCAGATCGATGCAGCAGATGTGTGGCATGCTCTGTGCCATCATTTGGGGGGCAGTTGTGATGTCAGCGCGATCAAACAGCGTATCGTTATCGATATTCGCTTACCTCGGGTCATTTTGGCCTTTGTTGCCGGCGCGGGGCTAGCACTGTCTGGAGCGGTATTACAAACCGTCACTCGTAACCCGTTAGCTGACCCCTACCTATTCGGCATCTCTTCTGGGGCTTCGCTGGGGGCAGTGATCGTCATTGCTGTTCTAGGTATAGGCCATGGCATCGGTCTCCCCTTGGGGGCCTTTTGTGGCAGTGCTCTGGCCGTTATCTTAGTGATGGCGATGAGCAGTCGCTCCGGTCCGGGACAAGTGGAGCGCATGCTACTGGCGGGCGTGGCCACCTCATTTATGCTCAGTGCCATGACCAGCTTGGCACTCTACACCAGCGATCCTCAGGCCACCGCATCGGTGCTGTTTTGGACCTTAGGCAGTTTTACCCGCGCCAGCTGGGATAATATATGGCTGCCGGTCGTTGTCACCAGCAGCTGCTTACTGCTTTTTATCGGCTTCAGCCGGCAGTTAAACGCCATTTTAGCGGGCGAAGAGAGCGCACGAACCTTAGGTGTCAATGTCGCCCGCCTGCGCGTGGTAATGTTGCTGCTCAGCTCCTTAATCACTGCCACACTGGTGGCCTATTGCGGTGGCATCGCCTTTGTCGGCCTGATGATCCCTCACCTGGTACGCATGTTACTAGGCGTTAATGTACTGCGCAGCCTGCTAGCCACTTGCTTGGCCGGGGGACTATTTATGGTTTGGATCGATGTGCTGGCGCGTAAACTGCTACCGGGGCAAGAACTGCCTGTCGGCGTTATCACCTCGGCACTCGGTAGCCTGTTTTTCCTGATTATTTTACGTCGCCGCAGCGCAGGCATGGGGAGTTAGGCTTTGACCACCAGACAATCCTTCTCTGCCCAAGCCCCAACACTGATGGTGCAAGGGACGACATCGGACGCAGGCAAAAGCATCACTGTCGCAGGGCTTTGTCGCCTGTTTCAGCGGGCAGGCGTCAAGGTCGCGCCATTTAAACCACAAAATATGGCGCTCAACAGTGCTGTCACCGCCGATGGTGGTGAAATAGGTCGCGCGCAAGCGTTGCAAGCAGAAGCCTGTAAGCTTACTCCTCATACCGACTTTAACCCGGTGTTGCTAAAGCCCAATACGGATATCGGCGCCCAGGTGATCATTCACGGCCATCCGGTTGCAGATATGGATGCCACTGATTACCACCAGTATAAAACCGTGGCTATGTCTGCGGTGCTGAGTTCATATCAGCGATTGGCTGAGCAGTATGAGTTGATCCTGGTTGAAGGGGCTGGCAGCCCTGCCGAAATCAATCTACGGGATAGAGACATCGCCAATATGGGGTTTGCCGAAGCAGTGGATTGCCCGGTGATTATTGTTGCCGATATTGACCGTGGTGGCGTATTCGCCCACCTCCACGGAACGCTGGCCCTGCTATCTCCTAGTGAACAGGCCCGCGTCGTTGGTTTTGTTATCAATCGCTTTCGCGGCGATATCAGTTTGCTGCAATCGGGTCTGGATTGGCTGGAACAGGAAACAGGCAAGCCGGTACTCGGTGTCATCCCCTATCTGCATGATCTGCAACTGGATGCAGAAGACGCCATTAACGCCGCGCAGCTGAAAGAGCAAGCCCAGCTGCGAATTGTCGTTCCCGTGTTGCCCAGAATAAGTAACCATACCGATCTGGACCCCCTGCGCTTAAACCCCGCCGTCGACCTTATCTGGATAAAAATGGGGGATGCAATGCCTGCGGCCGATCTGGTGATCCTACCCGGCAGCAAATGCGTGCGTGACGATCTGGCTTTTTTACGTCAGCAAGGGTGGGATAAGGCGATCGATAAACACCTGCGCTACGGCGGTAAAGTGCTAGGGATCTGTGGTGGCTTCCAGATGTTGGGACAACAAATTGCAGATCCCAACGGCATAGAAAGTTCCCCAGGAACGAGTGCTGGCTTGGGTTACCTGAAAATGGAGACAATCCTGACGACAGCTAAAACCCTGGAAAACCGCTCAGGGCAGCTGCAACTCGACGAACATCAGGCAGCAGTAAAGGGGTATGAAATACACGCAGGCGATAGCCAAGGGGAAGCGCTTTCAAGACCACTGATGACACTCAATGGTCAGCCGGAAGGGGCGATCGATGAGGATAATCAGATCATCGGCAGCTACCTGCACGGATTACTCGATCACCCAGCCGCCTGTGCCGCCGTACTCTCCTGGGTTTGTGGTCACACGCTGGCCACGGTAGATGTTGATACACTGCGCGACCAGGAACTTAATAAACTTGCCGACGCTTTCGAAACACATTTAGATTTAACCCGGTTCAACAGCTTCCTTTCCATTGACACGCCAAGCCTTCAGGGAACGAACAGATGATAAAAACAACACTGGCTCTATTGGCCATCTCCACATTTTCACTCACCGCCTATGCCGCGACGCCACAGCGCATTATCGCCCTGTCTCCCCACGCAGTTGAGATGCTCTATGCCATCGGTGCCGGCGATAAGATCATCGCCACAACAGAGTATGCAGATTACCCGGAAGATGCATTATCGATCCCTCGTATTGGTGGCTATCACGGCATACAGCTCGATCGCGTGATAGAACTAAAGCCCGATCTCATCGTGGTATGGCAAGGTGGAAATCAGCCCGGTGATATCGAACAGCTCAAGCGTATGGGTTATCCCATTTACCACAGCGAACCGAGCAAGCTGGAAGAGGTTGCCAACGAAATGGAACAGCTTGGCGAGATGCTTGGCTATCAAGAGCAGGCGCATGCAGCGGCAACCGCCTACCGCCAGCGCATGCTGGGACTAAGACGAGCCTACAAAAACCAACCGCCAATCAAGGTGTTCTATCAGCTATGGGGCACCCCGCTAATGAGCGTGTCGAAACAGAGCTGGATCCATCAAATGATCGACCATTGTGGCGGCGTCAATGTAATGGCCGAGGCGAAAACAGCCTACCCGCAAGTCAGCTTAGAGCAAGTCCTACTGAGCGAAGCCCAGGTGATCGTGCACCCAGATGATCATGGCAGTAACAGCGCGACCGATTTCGATTGGCAAGCTTGGCAGGAACTGCCAGCCGTAAAACATCAACAGATCTATGGTATTGATGGCGATCTACTGCACCGTTTTTCACCCCGCGCACTCGATGGCATGCACCGACTATGTGAATCACTGATGACCGCACGTAGCCTTTACGCGGAACAGGGCAACAACAGATAGAAAGAACCATTCGATCGGTTAAGTAACCGGTTAAACAACAGGTTTGGGCGGCACAGTGCAAGCCACTGATGCCATTCGGGAAGCCGGTGAAAATCCGGCACTGCCCCCGCAACGGTAACTGAGATCGATGATCACAGAGTCCGGAACCGACCCAAGCTATTTTGCGGCAGGTAAGCCGTTACACATTGAACCTGACGCGGAGGGCGTCATTTATGAGGAAAACAATGCACAACACGTTTCGAACCACAACAAACAAAACCCCTTGGTACCAGGTTTGTCTGCTAACACTGGGCGGTGTTATCAGCAATCATGCGGTGGCAGATGAAGTTCTCCCCACCGATGATCCGGCGGTTGAACACATCATCGTCACAGCTAGCCGAACACCACAGAATGTGGACCAGGTCATGGCCTCGGTCGAAGTGATCACCCGTGATGAGATAGACAAGCTGCAACCAAAATCACTGGCCGATCTATTAGCCACTGTCGCCGGTTTGGACGTTGCCAGGCAAGGGGGCGCAGGTCAACAAACCTCGCTGTTTACCCGCGGTACCGGCTCTGACCAAACCCTGATCCTGATCGATGGCGTTCGCAGTGGTTCCGCTACCCTTGGCAACAAAGCGATCGAGAACTTGCCCATGGCACAGATCGAACGTGTCGAAGTGGTTAAAGGGCCAAGAGCCTCGATGTGGGGATCCGATGCGATAGGCGGCGTGATCAATATTTTTACCCGTCGCATGAGTGCAGGTGAATATCAGTTAGGTGCCGAAACCGGCAGCGACTCATACGTCAGCGGTGATGGTCAGATAGGTGTTGGCTACGATGCTGGTACCACCACCATCAGCCTGAGCGCCGAAGATAGCCGTGGCTTTGATGCCCGTGAAGATACCGAGTATGACGACGACGGTTACGATCGCTTATCTGCCGCGATCCGCGGTGATTATCGCATCAACGAGCAGATCGTCGTTGACTGGATAGGCCAGGTTGATGATGGCAGCAACGACTATGACAACAGCTACGGTGCCAACAAGAATGATTACGATAATTACCTTTGGCAACTGCGAGGTAATTACCAAACAGAACAATGGCTAAGTACCTTCGCCTTCTCCCAAAGTCGGGATTACAACAAGAACTATGGCAACGGTATTGCCAAAGGCGACGGCGACTTCTTTGAAACGCGTCGTAAGCAAGTTAGCTGGGTTAACCACTATCAGCTATACAACCCGTTCACGGTTTCTGCCGGTGTTGATTTTTATCGCGAAGATATCAACGCCAACACCGACTATGAGGAAGATTCCCGCGACGTATCGGCGATCTTTGGCAACGCCCTGTTTCAAGATCAAAAGTGGATCGCAGAAGCAGCCATTCGCTACGATGATGTCGAAAATATCGACTCAGAAACCACTTACAATGCCAGCATCGGCTATAACGTGACCGACAAACTGCTGGTGGCGCTCAATGCGGGGCACAGCTTCAAAGCACCGACTTTTAATGATCTTTATTATCCGGAGTCATTTGGTTCGAAAGGCAATCCAGGTCTAACCTCTGAAACTGCCGACAGTTATGAACTCTTGCTGCGTTCAAGCTATGCCGGCATCAAAGTGACCGCCAGTCTCTACTACACAGAGATAGACGACCTCATCGAATGGGTCTGTGACGAATTCTGGAACTGCAGTCCAGAGAACATCAACGAAGTGAAGATCACCGGCGGAGAATCCACTATTAACTTCAGTACAGCCGGACTCGATCACCGAGCCACCTTGAGCTACGTTGATGCAGAAGATCAAAGCACTGGCTCACAATTAATTCGTCGCGCTCGGAAAACAGCCAGTTATCAGGTGAGTTATGATTGGCAAGATTTTGAGCTGTTAGGCCAGTATGAGTATCACGGTGAGCGTAGCGATGCCGGGCAGCGTTTAGATGACTATCAGCTAGTCAATATCGCTTTAGCATATTATGTCACGCCAAGCTGGACCATACGGGCAAAAGCCAACAACCTGTTCGATGAAACCTACCAAAATGTGCTGGGCTACAACACCCCTGGCAGTGAGTATTTTGTCGGCGTCTCGTATCGCGGCTTTTCACTGTAATTAGCAGTGTTCGCTATATAGCTACAGAATGAACGGGCCAGATAGTGGCCCGTTTTTTTTCGCCAATATACCTGACCATAAGCTCCGCTAACCCGGTGACTCCCCCTCTTATAGCCTCACCAAATACTGCTGGCTCTCACTTCCCCCTCTTCTCGCCAGGGATAATCAACTTAGTTCCCCTTATGACAGCCGATTAACTATGCTTACAGCTGAATTACGACAGTCAATCTGTGGGTGGTATTCAATGTTAAAACAAATGATTAGTGTCTCAATCATCTTCTGCGCCTTGGTGATAGCTGGATGTAATGAAGCGCCAACGCCTCCTTCACCCACAACCGAGAAAGCCAAACCCTTTCGGGTGCTACTGGTAATGAAGTCGTTGGTGAATCCGTTTTATATTGAGCTACAACGTGGCGCAGAGTTAGCCGCGGCAGAGAGCGGTATTGAACTGATCGTCAAATCAGGCACCAATGAGACATTGGTGCCACAACAAATTGATATTATCGAACAACAACTGAAATTAGGTGTCGATGCCATTGTTATTGCGCCTGCTGACTCTGTTCGCATTATTCCGGTACTCAAGCAGGCGATACAAAGCGGCATTAGCGTGGTTAACATTGATAACCGTATCGACCAGGATGCGCTGGCGCGTAGCGGTCTTGAACCGATCCCATTCGTCTCCGTGGATAACCATCAAGGGGGGTACTTGGCGGCCGAGTACCTTAGTCGTGGCGTCGAGCAAGCAGCCTCGGCACTGATTATTGAAGGCCCCCGCGCCGCCGAAAACGCCCGTCAGCGGAGAGACGGCGCCCGCCAAGCATTCGACGAAGCAGAGCAGATCACCGTCGTCGCCTCGGAACAGGCAAACTGGCACCTTGACCAGGCCTACGCAGTGATAAAAAGGGTGCATGCGCTGCACCCGGATCTGTCTCTGGTGTTCTGTGCCAATGACATGATGGCTCTGGGCGCGGCTCTTTACCTGCAGGAAAACAATCTGCAACAGATAAAGATTGCTGGGTATGACAATGTGCCCGACGCCCGCTCGGCCATAGAACAAGGGTTAATGGTTGCCACCATTGATCAACAGGCTTTCCAGCAGGGGTATGTGGGCGTGCAAACCGTTGTAAGCTTATTGAATAAGCAAAAGGTAAAAGATAGCGTGTTAGTTGACGTCAAACTGATCACCACAACGGAACTGTAACACGATGATCTCAGGGCCAGCCTGGTTCAACCGACTGCAAAACAGGTTACTTACCTATATGGCGGTCGCAACCTTGCTGCCTTTAATTGTACTAGGCGTTGTCACTTACCAGCTCTCCGTCAATGGGCTAACCCAACAAGCAGAAACACTGACTCAAGAACTGATTGAAGAACGTGCCGCTTCTGTTGCATTAATGGCAACCAATACCGAAAGGCTCGCTAACCGCATCGCCCAAAATGACGCGGTCGCAGAGCTATTGTTGCAAACACAACAACAAACAGAGTTAAGCCGTATCGAAAAACTCAAACTGCAGTCAAGAATCGAAGCGGAGCTCAGCTCAATGATCCGCGCCAATGATCTGCTTGCGGTTGAAATCATCACCGATGATTCGATATTCGGCGTAGGTGACGTTTCCGCTGACGGCACCTACGACACCGCGCTGTTTACGAATTGGCTGCAGCAATGTCAGCAGCGCGAGCAGGTACTGTGCTGGCCGGGAATTGAGCACAACACACATATCCAGTCTCCCTACGGCTTAGTCTTACCCGCACTCTATTCGCTAAAAGAGTTTGATGAACAGTTGGTGGCCTACCAAACCGTTGGTTTTCTGATACTGAAGTTTTCGATCAGCGCACTTTATGATTACACCCACTCGCAAAACCAAGACTGGATGTACCACATTATTGTCGATCAGAAGAACCGGATCATCTATCACCCATCACAATCCAAAATTGGCCAAACATTAGCTCTGAACACAGCAGCAAGCGATGATACAGCCCGCTTTCAAGCCACGCTCTTCAACGCATCCGAGCCACTAGAGCGCCACTTAGAAACAGAGATCACCAATATGGGCTGGCGTACGATAGGTGTCATACCGCAGTCTCGCCTGCAGGCCAACGCGCGCCTTATCAGCCAGCTCACCATAGGTTGTATCGCTTTTTCTCTACTGCTGATGATACTGGCGATGCTCTATATTGCGCGCCGGATCATTCTACCAATACGCACCGTCACCGAAGCCAAACCCAATAGCGAATCAATGCATCCCATTACCACCCAATACTCCATTCAGGAGATCAACCAACTGGTGCAATGGTTCAATGACTACACCAGTATCGTCAGTAATGAGCGCACTCAACAGCGAGAATTAAAACAGGCCTATGACACCCTGCAGCAAACACAAAAACAGCTGATTGAAAGTGAAAAGATGGCAGCGCTGGGTAACTTAGTAGCAGGTGTTGCCCATGAGATTAATACGCCACTTGGCGTTGCGATCACAGCATCCTCCATGGTGCTGGAAAAAACTGAGTTGCAGCAGCGTAAACTAACCAATGACGAGTTAAAACGCAGCGACCTCGAGCACTACCTGAATGATGGCCACCATGCGCTTAACCTCACCCTAAATAACCTGCATAGGGCAGCACAATTGGTACAGACCTTTAAACAGGTGGCCGCAGATCAACACCAGGAACATAAACAGGAACTTCTACTACAAAAAGCGATCTCAGACGTCTTTGTCAGTTTAGGACCACAGTTTAAGCGCTTTGATGTCACCACCCACCTTAACTGCGATAAGAGTCTGAAGATCACCAGCTATCCGGGGATCGTATGGCAAGTGATCTCGAACCTAATGACCAACTCCTATAAACACGGGTTTAACCCTAAGGACAAGGGCGAGATCAGGGTAGAGGTCGAAGCGGCTGAAAGCTGGGTGATTGTCACCTATCAAGACAGCGGCCAAGGTATTTCACCACAGGATCTACCGCATATTTTTGATCCCTTTTTTACCACCCAACGCAACCAAGGCGGCACCGGCTTAGGCCTGAATATCGTGTATAACCTGGTAACGCAAAACCTTGGCGGCACGATTCGTTGCGACAGCAAACTCGGTAGCGGCGTGATCTTTACCATCCACCTGCCCTATATAGCGCCTTAGCTTCAATGGGTGGTCACAATAAAAACGGGCTAACCAGCCCGCTCTTTTACTCTGTATTCGCCCATTAGAAGCGATAACCGACACTGGCCATATAAACCCAAGGGTCAATGTCGACACTCACACTGCTTTTAGCGCCGCCCACTTTAAAGTCGGCATCCGTGCTGATATCGATATAGCGCACCTGCGCATTGACGAACCAATCTTTATTGATCGAATAATCAGCGCCCAGCTGTGCCGACCAACCGAAAGAGCTATCCAGATCCAAGTCGCTGAACCCCTGCTCTTTACGACTGCCACTAAACTCTTCATCGAAGAATACGGTGTAGTTGAGGCCGACCCCCACATAAGGGCGGAACACCGACTCGCTAGTACCAAAGAAATACTGCACAGAAAGCGTCGGTGGTAGATGACTGACTTCAGCCAGCTTGCCATCGCCCAACCCTAACTGCGAATTTTCCAAATCAACATCATGGGTAAATGGCGTTGCCGCCAGCAGTTCAACGGCAATATTGTCGGTAAACATATAGGCGAAGTTAAGACCGATCTGGGTATCATCATCTACCCCGACCCCCATATCGGTTGACCCCAAGCCATCGACATAGACATTACCGGAACTATCATCAGGTGAGACATTGATGATACCGCCGCGTACTAACCAGTCTCCCGCCTGGTGAGCTTGTGCCGCAAGAGGGGACATGAGAACTAAACCGCAGAGAACAGAAGACGCTATTTTTGTTTTCATCGTGTTAACCACTTGTTGTTATTTCGATGAAATTATCTAGCGGCTAACAGGTGGAACTCTTGATCTAAATCAATTGATGTAGATCAATTAACGAGCGCAATCACAAAACATAACTCTGACATCTATATTCAACGACTTAACCTCAACCGATTAAGCGAGGCTAAGTCGTCGCATAAAAACAGGACAAATAGTGCCCCTAATTTAACTCATCACTTTTCCAGTATTTTGCGCCTTTTGCCGTAGCCTGAATTGCTAATCCCGCCTCTGTCAGCTGGTACACGGTAACATCACCAAATTTTGCGCCACCGCTGGCTTCGCCCCCCTTATCTTTAGTCTTTGCTGCGGCATCAGCTTCACCACCAAAAACCCAGCCATCATCAATAAATGAGTTCAAGGCTTTCTGAGTATGGAAAACAAACAACACCCGGTAATCCTTAGCGCCTAGGCCAAGGCCAATACCGCCCTCGCCCATCTCCATATAGGTGACTTTCCCAGTCGAATTGTTTTTAGCCATGCCGTAGCCACCACCACCAGCGACAAAAATCACGTTGACTTGAGCATTTGAAAAAGTAGCGTAACCCGCAGCAGAACCCATAAGTTTCTTCGCCGCAGGTTCCTGTTTGTATACGGCGCTGATAACTTCCTGATTCATTTTTTGAATCTCTGCTCGCTGCTCTGAGGGGTTTGAACCTTTTGCAGAACACCCCACCAGAACCAGAGCTATCAATATAGAAAGTACTTTATTCATTGCTTCACCTTTTATCGGGATTGAAGTTAAGAGACAGACTCTTGCAAAAAGCATAGTCAAAAATTGAGTATCTCCTTAACTCTACTCAAAGAAATTCAGTAGCAACGACTTGCTAATTTTTTATCGAACACAATCTCACAAGGTCACTGACTCAGCAGCCGTGCGCTATTGCTTAGCTGTATCTGCAACGCAGTCATAGGCATGACAACAAAGCGGTCAAAAGTGATCTCACTCGGCTGCGCTGTGCTTTGCAGCTGTTTATCTAATAGTGCTAGGGCTTGAACACTTAATGGTAGCGGTAGTTCATTGGGCTGATACAAGGTGCCGATTGGGTAGTACAGCCCAGGCGTGGTGGTCATTTCTATATGTGCGCCCAATACAGCGCTGACTGGATGGGTTTGAGTGAACTGATACAGCCGATGCACACTGTCGCGATAATCCTGCCAGTGCTTTACGTAGATAAGCCCCGGATAAAGGGTGTCTCCGGTGATTAACCACTGGGTTTCAGGATCATAGAGTGCAATGGATTCTTCCTGATGTCCCGGTATTGGCAACACGCTTAACGAGCGATTGCCCAGTTCAATATTGGCTTGCCCCTGCGCCCCGCGGTCAAAACCAAAGTACTCATTCATTAGGTCGGCCTTCGGCGATACCAAGGTGATGTTAGGTTGGCCTTGAAGCAGAGCGTCTCCGTTGTAGTGATCGCTATGGCTATGGGAGTGCACAACTAACCATTGCCGAGATTCGCCCCCCGTCTGTGCTAACACCAGTTCATTCACGATTTGATACAGGGGCAGAACGGCTGCATCATCGGTTGGCCCGGTATCCACCAACAGCACTTTGTCATCACCAATCAACAGATAGATAAACGGTGCTTCAAAGCTGATGCACTTGCTAACCCGAAGGATATAGCTGGTGGCACTGTGCTGATAAACATCTACAGCGTTATCAGGCGTCACACTGCAGCTTTGTTCACCATGGGCCCAATCTTTTTCCAGCAACGGCACTATCGAGTCAGGCAAGAGAACTTGTGCGCTGTTACCTTGGTCTGCCGTGAGCTCTATGCGCGCATCCAGCTTCGGCGGCGAACTGCAGCCCGCAACGATCAAGCCCAAAGCTATAGCGAAAAACGTGAGGTGAGTTGATCTCATTGCAATCCTTATATGGGGTAACTCATTCCGATATCAGCATAAGCCAACGAGAGTCTGTAAAGCGATTCAGAAAGGTAACAAGAAACTACGGCCGTGCCGCTTGCCACTTAATCCAGGCGGACGACGGGGCACCAGCAAGATAATAAGAACAGCAGACACAAAAAAGGCGGACATCCGTCCGCCTACGACAAGTCTTCTATTTATTAGTCTCTCAACCACATTCTAGCGCTGCGCGGCGGCAGGTAGAACTTGTGCCAATTACTGCTGATGCGCTCAACACTAGATCCATCCAAGGTATCGCGGTAGTTAGTATTCCACCATAGACCCGCGCTGCCAGCATCGGCCCAGGCATCTTGTCCACCACTGCACTTGTTGATGCCAACAACACCCTTGCTACCACGCGAGAACAAGATATGACACTCATTGTGGCTAAGGATCTGCATGCCTGTGCCTTGCACGCCATTGTGGAAGCGCAACATACCCTGAATGTCACCACGCTTATAGAAATTCACCCAACGATTGTCGCCGCTCTCGTTATTGTCTGAGTAGATCAGCGGCGTACCACCGTCACGTCCCAATACAAACGCATGCGCAAGGTGTTCATTGGTGCCATCCATTAGCTGATAACGAAACCCTTCATTCAACGGGATATCATGAGTAATCGCGAAGGTAATGGCACGACCGCCGTCTAACGCCTGGCCATAAGCACCGGGATCAACCAACGCACTCATGCTGCCACCGAAATTCAACGCGCCGCGAAGTGTCGCGAACAGTGGGAAATCGTACGCGGCATGGTCAGTGTCGTATAAATACGGCCCAAGGAAGTTGTCATAGTCGCCGTTACCGGCGCCGCCAGTGGTGATGATCTCACCAAAGACATGCATACCTGACTTGATTTCTGGTGTGAATACCGCATTCAGATGGTAATTGGTCATGTGCTTTGCCGCATCAATACGGAAGCCTTTAACACCCAATGACTTCAGCGCATTCAAATACGCTTTTTGCTGAGCAACTACCCAGTTGTTGGGATCCAGATCTGGCAGGCCACGGTCGCCCTCCCCCCCGCACAAACGCCAGTATTGAACATTGCCCGGATCGTTATAGTTGGAGATACACCCCTCAGGATGGAAGTCATTCGCACCAAAGAAATTATCCTCCAGATCACCATACAGGATCTGCGAATTGTAATAGCTGCTGTTGGCTGCATAGCTATTCAATACTTCAGTGCCTGGGTAGTTGAGGTCTTCACGTTTCCAGGTTTCGTTAGCCATGTGATTGAAAATAATATCCGCATACACAGCAACGCCCTTGGCACTGAGGGCATTAACCATCGCCTTAAAAGCCTGAGTATCGCCCAGCGGGTTATCAATCACTCGATAATCCTGCGGCTGATAGCGAGACCACCACTCGCCACCGGAGGACTTATAAGCGGGTGAAACCAACACTTTTTTATAACCTAGGTTGGCAATCTCTTGTGCTCTAGCGGCAACATCGGAGTACTTCCAGTTAAACGCATGTAGGATAACTTCGGCAGAGGCTGAGGCACTAAAAAAGCCCAGACCAACCAAGGCTGACAAGGCCATTTTTTTTATAGTTTTCAAAACACTTTCCTTTGATTAAGTCAGTATGAATTGTTATTAGTTTGTCATTCGCACATGGCACTCAGCTCACTAACGTAGCGAAGCAGGTGAAATATGCAGCGGCGATAATGCGCAATTTTTAACCAACTTTTTTTGAACTCAATCACAGTTAAAAATTGAAGTGTTTACTAATCAAGATAGATTTTTAACAGTGTTTAATTAGCCACCTAAGCCAAGGCCAGAACCATCGGGCTGTGGCATAAAAAAACAACGCTCAACGACCAGGAAGAATGTCTAACAACAACAGATAGATAAATCAGGGATGATCGACAGGACGACTAGATCAGAATGCATTTAGTCACCGAAATTACGGATAAATCTTTAGTGGGTATCCCCATCAACAACAGGTCAAAGTAATAAAAATAATCCATCCCCCTGACCAGAGCACGGTATGTGTGAGGAAGCCCCTCGCCCATTGAATGACGAATAAACTAACGCCATCGGCAGCCAACGGTCAGATGAACCTTCTGCCGTTAGCTAAGATTTCGTTCAATTTCCCCCTCAACCCAAGCAATCCTTGATATGCTTGGGTCTGGTCGCAGTTCAATGACTTTTGCAGGCACCGAATTCGCATTCACGGTGATGCAAGTTTAGAGAGTTAAAAATGGTAAAAGTAAGAAAAGCGGTGCCACTGAAAGTTGGTGCCGCGCAGGTAGAAGCAGAGATAATCTCTTTCAATGGGCTAGAGTCAGGATGCGAGCATATCGCTATGCGGTTCAAGGGCACCCAGCCCAATAGCAATATTCCCTTAGTGAGAATGCACTCTGAGTGCCTGACTGGTGATGTCTTTCATTCATCCCGCTGTGACTGCGGCGAACAGCTGAACGAAGCAATTTCACTCATCCATGTCGAAGGCGGCATACTGCTCTACCTGAGACAGGAAGGTCGCGGTATCGGTTTGTATAACAAGCTCGATGCCTACGAGCTGCAAGACACCGGCCTGAACACCTACGAAGCCAACGTTAAACTAGGTTTCGGCGAAGATCAGCGCGAATTCAACGAAGCGGCTGAAATGCTCAAAGCGCTCGGCATCGACCATATTCGCCTGCTCTCAAATAATCCGCGTAAAACTGAGCAGTTGAAAGCGGCCGGGATCTCGATCGAAACGATGGTCAACACCTCGGTGCATCTCAAACCCGGTAACTCAGATTACCTGAAAGCAAAAAAGAACCACGGCAATCACCAACTCAGATTTTCGTAACGGCTAAAGCGTATTCTTTCGGTTACTGAATAGATCTATGTCATGCAACCCAGCCACCAGGCTGGGTTTTTCTTTTGTATCTGCACACTGCTGTCCATAGAAAATCAATTGTAATAACTCGTGCAATCTACCGGTCTAGATTAAAGCGCCCACTGATCTAACATTGGGATAGCGCCATACAATCAAGGATAAACAGGTGAGAGAGCCAGATGTTAACACGCAAAAAGAGATTGCTAGCGACCAGTGGATTGATGTTGATATTTAGTACGCCAGCTAGCGCTGAGTCCCTCGAAGTAGAGTGTGTGACAAGCCGTCCATGCCAAACAGAAAGCACGCAGCAGCCACTTTGGGAGATAGGCCTGGCAGGCGCAATCATTTATGGACCAGACTATCCCGCGGCGGGTCAAAGCCATACTAACCAGATAGTATTGCCCTACCTGATCTATCGTGGCGATGTGATCCGCGCTGGTGAAGATGGATTGATCAAGGCACAGGCATTTGAAGATGAGCGCTGGGAACTAGATCTGTCACTTGATGGGTCATTTAATGCGGACTCCGATGACAACGATGCTCGCGAGGGCATGCAGGATCTGGATTACCTATTCGGGATCGGACCAGAGCTAAAGTACAAAATTTACCGAGCCGATGATGAACAGAGCAAGCTCGATCTTAAGCTGCAAGCACGCGCAGTGTTCTCCACCGATTTCTCCAATCTGAATCAGCGTGGCTATGCCTTTGAGCCGCAACTACGTTACGAGTATGACAACCTGTTTGGCAGAGAGATACGATTTGTTGGCACCGTCGGCCCGGTATGGGGCACAGAGAAGCTAACCGACTACTTCTACCAGGTCGATGACAAATATGTACGCCCAGGCCGTGAAGCCTATGATGCAAATGGCGGTTACATGGGCACAGATGTTGGCTTCGGACTGGTATTCACCCTGATGGAAAAACGTGCGCGTCTGTTCCTGGGGGGGCGCGTCAGCTTTCATCAAGGCGCAGAAAACGAAGACAGCCCACTGTTTATTGACGAGACAACCTATGCCGTCGGCATGGGCTTCGCCTACCGCTTATTTGCGAGTGACAAAAAAGCATCTGGGGGCTGATATAAGCTGTTGCTAAGTCGTTTAGGGCTGTTTAACGAAAAAAGGGGTTTTCAATGCTCTATCAATAACCTGACCAGCCAATGTAAAACGTCACGCTACCCAATAAGAGCAGCGCCATCGGTGGCGTTGCAACACTTAGCCAACTTGCCAGCATCACTCTATGACCTGCAACAACCAGCATCACTCCGTCACCCGTTCGGTATAGCCCGGTGAGCAGCGAGTTATCGCATACATAAAGTTTCTTCCCCTGCTGCGGATCCACGTATTCAATCTTCAGGTGCCGTGATTTTCCGCCACGGGTTTCAGGGCTAAAATTTCGCAGTACTTTATCAATCACAAGCCCTTTCAGCCGCTGCCCTCTAACATAAAACAGAACGCGCCAAGTAAACAAAGCAACAGCCCAGGCAATCAATAAACCACCGACAATGATGCAGTAATAAGCCACACAGAATCCTCAACGCGATGTAGTCATTTCGATTTGGCGATAAAACCGACGTAGGTAGCCACCGCAAAAACCAGACCGTACCACAGCAAGGAAAAGTAATATTTAATGGGGGCACTAGCTGCGGTCACAGTATGTTCGTGCCCAATGGCGTGATAGTGGAAACCACCATCGTACAAGGTCTTTGCTAACGCAATACCAAAAGCGACACTGAATATCCGTCCTATCAATCGGCTTTTTTTATCGACATTCATCATCTGCTTTTGGCCATATTGTTTGAACCAATACCCTATCATCAAGGTGTTGAGTGTGAAAATGCTCAGGCACAATGTGGTGCCCTTACTGCAACTGACCACGACAAAACCTTCACAAATATATCGTTAGCCTATGGGCATATTTAGCTAATACGGCCACGATGATGAACAAACCTCTATTTTTCACCCTCCTCTCAGCACTATGGCTGTTTGGCTGTCATCCAGATCATTTAGACCTGTTGCCGCCATTGGAAGATCCATCCCTGATGGAGAAAGAGCTGACCGTCGAGCAGATGCATCAGGACATAGATGCGTTTGTTACAGGCGTTTTGGAACGCCACCCAGAACTCGATGGTTATGCGGATATGGGTTCACTTAAGGCTGCAGTCAAAGAGGTCAAAGCTGAGATCACGCAGCCCCTGCTTAGGACCGATTTTTATCGCATCGCTGGCAGGCTTAACCACCATTTAAATGACGGCCATTCATTCCTGATTTGGCCATATCAGGAGTACAAACAACTCAAAGAGGACGGCCACAAGCCGTTTCCTTTTGATGTGGTGATCTCACAACAAGGGGTGATCTACCTAAAATATGATTATCAAAGCGGGAAGCAGAAGCTAGCGGCTGGCAGCCAGGTACTTACCATCAACGGCGTAACAGCCTCCTCCATTGTCAATACGCTGCAGCAATACAGCGGTGGCGAATCTCGCCGGTTGCGAGAGCAGGTCGTTGCCAAGCGGTTCGCTCTGTCACTCTGGGCAGTTTTCGGCTTCATTGACAGCTTCGAATTTGAGCTCGATGGCAGATCAGCCTCGCTTGCCATCACCAAAGATCAGTCCTGGCAGCGAGTTTCTGCAGACAGCAACGAGCAACAGGGCGAACACTACTATAAGCAGCTGCAAGCGGGGGTAGGTTTACTCAATCTCGCCCACTTCGATATAGAACCAAATGAATTTGAAGACTTTATTGACGGTGCATTTGCTGAAATAAAGCGGGATGAAATTCACTCATTGATCATCGACATTCGTGATAACCCGGGCGGCAATACCGACACCGTCACCTACCTGAGCCGCTATCTGGCGGATAAACCGTTCAGGCTGGTTTCTTCAGTACGAGAGAAGTTAAACCGGGATAACCGGGGCTGGTTTAACTACAAAGGTGAAGTGGGTGAACTCATTACCACCCAATGGCAAGAGTGGGAAACGCCTATCGAAACAGAGCAGCGATTTAACGGCGAGGTCTATCTGCTGGTGGGGCCGATAACCTACTCCGCCGCTATCGTGTTGGCAACCACACTGAAAGACAATCAGTTTGCTACTCTGGTTGGTGAGAAAACCGGGGGATTTGCCAATCAAACCGCACAGGGTAATTTGTTTAACCTGCCCCATTCTAAGTTGCGAGCCTATGTCACCACCCGAACGCTGATACGGCCAAATGGCGACATCGAACGACGCAGTGTCGAACCCCATCATGTGGTTAACCGCTCAGTAGATGATATAAAGAAGCAAAGAGATGCAGGCATTGCACGCGCGCTAACTCTGATAGAGGAAAAACAAGCCAATGACGCCTAAGTATGCCGTTCTGGTAGTCGAAGATAATCAGGATATCGCAATACAGCTTGTCGACTACCTCGCCGACAAGGGGTTAGTGGTCGACTATGCGGCTGATGGCAAAACCGCACTGCAACTGCTGGCAGCACAGCGTTACGATATTGTGGTACTCGATCTGATGCTGCCCGATATGGATGGCCTCAGCATTTGTAACCATATCAAACAAAACCTGAGTACCAATATTCCGGTGCTGATGCTGACCGCAAGGGACAGTTTGGATGAAAAAGTGCAAGGGTTTGGTGTCGGAGCTGACGATTACCTGACCAAACCGTTTGCACTGCAAGAGGTGTATGTTCGTTGTCTGGCGTTGGGAAAACGTCATCAACTACATCAGCAAAGCACGCTGACCATCGGTGAGCTTGAGGTCAATTTTCATAAGCACTCAGCGACGCGAGCGGGTCAGCCGCTATCGCTCTCAAGCACTGACTTTACCATTCTGAAGCTGTTAGCAGACGCTTACCCAAACGCGGTCAGCAAACGACAACTGACCGAGCAGATCTGGGGAGATGAAGCGCCACAAACGGATGTTCTACGCAGCCATATTTACACCCTGCGGAATGTGCTGGATAAACCTTTTACTTACCCAATGCTGAAAACGCTCCATGGCATTGGCTTCAGATTGGCACTACCAAGCGAGTAGTAACAGATGGCTCGAATGAAAAAAAGCTTACCCTCCGCCATCACCTGCCTTGTGTTAGGTGTCGCCATTAGTATTACGCTGATTTATAGCCTGCTGATCCTGCTCTATTCTTGGATGGTTGAAGACAATATTTTTAACCGACTGGTCGCCGCCGAAGCGGATTTTATTGAGCAGTCCTATCAACAGAGCGGCACCCTGCCCCAGCCCCGGTCAGGCTTTGTTAGCCTGCATCACAATTGGCAGGGTATGCCGCAAGAGCTAATAGACGCCCGCAAACGCAAGCAGGATCGCATTGAATTTGACTTAAATGATGGCTCCACGGTGCATATTCATGTGTTACAACTGGAAGGGATCGATTATGTGTTAATGGCCAAGGTTGACGACTTTGAGGTCAGCAAAGATTATCTTCCAAACCTGCTTGGCTGGCTTGCCCTGCAGGCGCTAGCTGGCGCGGCATTGGTCTCCATCATCGCTTTTATGATTGCTCGACGACTAACCCGACCGATTAAAAAGCTGGCCGACCAAGTAAGCTGTTTACCCACCGAAAGCAATGGCGCGACGTTCGCCAACAACTATCCAGACAATGAAATACGGGTGCTTGCCAACGCGGTCGAAACCAGTTTTTTCAACCTGCAGGACGCGCTGCAGCGGGAGATAAATTTCACCCGCGATGTCAGCCATGAGATACGAACTCCGATCAGCATCCTCAAGAATCTTCTCGACAGCCGAAGTCACTCACAGCAGCTAACACAAAGCGACTATCAGCAAGCGCAACGCGCGATCTTTGAACTGGAAAAGGTAACTCACACACTATTAGCGCTGGCGCGAAACGAATCGAAGCAGAAATCTGAATTAGATATGACGCAGTTAGTGGAAAACACACTGCTTGAACACTTTGAGTTAAACAACTCTGAGAAAGGACAAAAGCTCTCGCTGCAATTGTCGCTGCAAGAAGGAATTTACCTGCACGCGAACCTGAATCTGACACAGATCCTGCTCAATAATATCATCTCCAATATCGTGCAATACGCCACTGGAAGCGACGTCGAAATCAGGCTTACGCCAACCTCGCTTTCCTTTATTAACCACACGACAACACCGGTCCCGGTGCAACCTGAAGCAGCAGGAGTTAAAGCTCAACTAAGCACTGGCATCGGTCAGGGTCTTAACCTGATTGAGCGTATCTGTGCCGTCAACCATTGGCAGATGGAAACGCACTCCTCCCCCGCAGTCTCCTTAAACTCTGAACACTCTTCATCAAAAGAGACAACATCAGCGTTCACACTGACCATTCATTACAACCCGACCTAATTTATGGCTGATTTCTTCACAAAATCACGACAAAGGCATCGCTAAAGTGCTCCTAATATCGGAGGAGCACATCATGAAAAAAAGTTTCTATTCCCTGTTAGCACTGATTTTATTTACGGTTTCGTTTGCGGCATATTCTGACACCCGCGTTGCATTGCTGATATCTGGATACGGCAACGAAAGCGATGGCAACATCAGTTACGATCTTGAGGAACTGGCCCAAACCTATCTGGTACTGGCAAACAATGGGATCACGCTGGATATCGTCAGCCCTAAAGGCGGCGCGGTTCCTGTTCACAACAAGAAAGACGACCTTGAGTACATTCAGCGGTTTAAACAACAAACGCCGGCACTGAGCCAGCTGGCTAATACCTTGTCGGCCAAACAGGCGCTGACCCAAGAGTATCAGGGGCTGATGGTTATCGGTGGAGATGGCGCCATGTTCGACCTGCCTTTTGACAAAGATACCCAGACATTGGTGACGCAATTTGCCCATCAAAACAAGCCGATCGCCGCGGTATGCCATGGCCCGGCGGCGTTGTTAAACATCAAACAAGAGAATGGTGACTACTTTGTTAAGGGCAAACGGGTAAACAGTTTCACCCTGAAAGAGGAACACGCCTTCAGCGCCGAGTTGCTGGGTAAGTTTCCATTTATGCTACAAACCGAACTGGAAACACGCGGCGCGATCTTCCAGTCCAATGCGCCGATGCTGCCTTTTGTGGCCGAAGATGGTCAGCTGATCACAGCACAAAATCCCATGTCTGTGGCCAAAGCGGCTGACGCCTTGGTGGTAAAACTGGGTCTGACACCAAAAACCAGAACCCTATATCGAGATGAAGCCACGTTTCAATTGATCTCGCGGGCAAGAACCGAAGGCGCCTTTATCATCGACATTGCTTTGGCCAGCGCAAAGGAAAGCTACAACCTGAACTATATGGCGTTGTATGGCTTTTATGCTTACCAGCTTGCAGACACGCCAGAGCAAAAGCTTGTCGAGCTTGAGATCATGGCTCGGATCGGCAAACAGTTTTCCCACCCCAAGTACTCTCTCGCGCTAATCAACGCTTATCTCGAGCAGGGTTATGTTGAGCAGGCAAAATCAGAGAAAAAGCTGCTGATGAGTCAGTTCCCCAAGACCGAGTTGCCCGAAACCGTGAAACAGCTGAATTAGCTCACGCCTCACAACACGTTTGAACTCCATGATAAGACGGACGGAGAAAGCATGATAAGGATATGAACGACGCGTCTTAGTCGGCCAGTGATGAATAGGAAGGGCGACGCCTTTCCTATTCATTTTACCTTATCGGCTTACGCCTTTGCCGCATAACAAAATCAATGCGGACAGCCATTTCCCAATACGGAAATAAGATAACCCGAAAGCGCCACGAACAGTCGTCACCTATCCTGCTCATACAACACCAACTTGTCGTAGTCGACGCTAGCCGGGGTTCCCTCTTGATGGCTATACAGGTGCTTCAATGGCATGGTATTCCAAGAGGATTTTTGGAACTGATACAGCGCTTGGTTAAAAGTTAAGTGAGCATTCGTCCTGATGGTAGCCGCCTCAGACTCGACATATTCGCGAATTTTCTTCGGCCAATCCGCGATCTTTTGCCCTTTTTTAAGCGCCTTTGGATTCGCTTTTTGGTAAAAACTGTAGAAATATGCTTTCAACGGCTTAGGGTTGGCATCGCAAGTGAACTGCACTTCATAGCCCATATTTTTTGACGGCAGAGATAAACTCACGAACCCGCCCGAAACGCTGCCGGAAACATCAAAACGGGGGGTATAAATTTGGTCCTTTTTAACGCTGCAATTAAACCCGCCCTTAGGGTGAGCGATGGATTGATGGGACACGAAAAAGGCTCTACCACTACCATTTTTAAACTTCCCATCTTCAATTTCAAAATCGATCTCCGTGTTTACTTTTGTCGCAATGCCACCGAACAGGTAACTGTCGCCAAACACCAGATCATTTTTTTGCTCAATCACCAAGCGCCAACGCTGCCGCTCTTTCAATACAACCAGCCTAAAACCATCGCCAAGGTGAGATAAGGAGTTTTCAAACATCACTTGCGCTTGATGTTTGCCCGCTGGCAACTTGTCCGCCTCAGGCCTGAGAGAAAGCTGAATATCGAGTGTTTCATCGGGGGCTAGTTTGCCTTTGTTTGGCTGAACGCCTACCCACGGTTGGTCAGCAGCGATACTAAAACTAAGCTCCTGCTCGCCTTCATTCTTTATTTGATAGGACTTTTGCCGAGGGGCAAACGACTTCTTAGAGGTATTTCGAAAAGCCTCAAATGAGCCGGTAGGCGAAACAACCAGCATACCGGGTCGAGTGGCCGACAGCGTGTAACTCAAATCCCCCTGAACGTGGCGCTTATGCGCTTCGCCGTAAGCCCAATCTGATGAGAAATCTATTCTAAAATTTTTCTCAATTTTCTTACCCTGCAGCAAGCTAAAGAACTCTTCATAGGTGGGCGCCAAATCAACCATAGAGAGTCCATCTGACAGTTCTTCATTAGCACGTGCGCCATTCACCAGATCAAGCTGGCCAATATTATTGGCGCCAGAAAAGTCGCCATGTTGAAACCACTGGAGCTGCGGGGAATTGATATGACTATCACTATGAACCGTACTGCCTCTTTTTGCCTCCAAGAAGAACCACGCGCTTTGCCAATAGGTTTTCGCCTTGAAATTCGCATGCCGCCACGAGTCGAAATAGGGATAAAACTCATCTCCATCATCCTGTCTGCGCCAGAATTGAGCGTAGTTTCTGACGATTTTAGTCTGGCGACTTTCAGGCCTGATCGCTGAAAACCCAGGTACGACAGCACGAAAAATTTCAACGCAACTTTTTGATGTGATTTTGCAATCTGGCTTGGCCTGAAAAATATGTAATTCACCTATACCGCGCTCTTTTATGTGCCAAAACATCTTATCGGTGAAATCTGGGCCTTCGTGTTTTTCAGCTACTTCCCACTCAATATCCACCTTGATTGGCTGACACTCGACCATGACATAAGGCCCGTTATAGGGGCCTTTTGAACGCCACTGACATGGAAAATCTTTGCCTTGTATCGCTTGAAACTGCGTCACCAAATTGCTCAAAGGATCTCCTGCGAGCTCAGTACAAATACCAAGACCGGACGAAAGGCTCAGAACAACCACAAACAAGAGAAAGGGTAGACGTTGATAAAAAGAGGCCACGGCAACATCCTTTGTCGACACAAGCTTGCCGTTTAAGCCTAGCCGCCAACGGCGCCAACGATGGTGTGTACCTTACCCAATCGAACATTTATTGCTTGGTATCAATTTTCAGGCAACAGCCATTGCCTTGTTGGGGATTGCCGACGAGATAAAAGTGATTGGCTAGCAGTTTCCGCCCTCAAGAGAAATGCAGCATAATCGCAATACTAGCGTAGTAGACTGTTCATGCTAAGCAGCACGAATTAATGGCGAATACCTCGCTGAGCAGGATACATATCCCTTATTGATGGTTAACTTGCTCTTTTCTTTGGCAATAACAGCCACTTAAACTAACCAAACCTCAATGATAATCAGGGAATCTAAAGATTGAAAACACCACATTCATTACTGCACAGGGGTTAAACATCAACAAAGGATTAGCAGGCGCTTAATTTTCTGGAAAAGTTGAAACTCACATGTGGCCTGATATGCTAAACGCTCTTCTGATGATAGTTGACAGTTAATTTCACAAGGAATGTGGACGTGAAGCTTATGGAAAAGCACACGCACCTCACCACGAGGGGCGTCTATGTTTACTAAAACCCCTGCTGGTGAACGCGCCCGAGTCAATCAAACTTTATTGATCGATAGCTTATCTGCTAGCTATCTCTTTCTGGCACGCCATCAACTGGATGGTCGAAACGAGATGGATGCGATATGGCATGTCCGGGACGACTACTATGCTCGTTTGCTACTGCAAAGCCATTCTGAGAGTTGGGGGGTGCCTTTTAACCTTCGCGCGCTCTATTGCCAACTAAAAGACACCCCTCCGTTACTTCATCTGAAATCAGACGAGACGTTACTACAAGAGTTAACCGGCCTAATAGCCAACGGCGATGTCTTGGTATTCCAGGAAGCCAACTATTTAGTCGATAAGCAAGATCCAAGTAGTTTTCAGCTTCAACCTATGGCTGGGTCTAGCCAAAAAGCAGTTAAGCGTGCGAAAGCGTCATCACCTAGCAGTAACAACCCCGGACCAGGTGTTACACAACCAACCTCTCAGGGCGGTAAAGCAGCCCCACTGGTAGCATCCGATGTACCTTGGGAAAATCAGATCTGGAGCGATACGTCTGTCGCAGAGAAGCTACTTGTCAGTGTGGGATGGGGATTCTCAGAGGTCAGCGAATTACTTCAAGATGTTGCTGCATGGGAATCTGATACCAGTGAAACGTTTGATCAAATAGGTGCAGATCCTTCGACCCCTGAGCCTATCCGGTTCGCCGCTGCGGCATTGAAGCTCCCAGCAAGAATAGGAACGGGGCTTGTGAGCGGCGTGGCAGGATTAGGCGACTTGATTATCAACCCCGACACGCGTAACAGCTTAAAAGATGGCGTAGTAAAGCTTTACCAAGACCCTGAATTACGCGCCCAAATTGCTCAAGACTTTGTAAACCAACCCCCACACGAGATAGCATCTGACGTACTTGTTATCGCCGCAGATATAGCTATGGGGGGCAAAGGCGCAGCGAAATTAGGTACAAAAGTAAACAAGACAACGCCGGATGTACCAGTAACAAAGTCCACTACAACAGTAAGTAAGCAAAGTTCAAAACTAGCTAAGCAATCTGATGAATATGCGGCACTCATAAATTCGAACAAACCTTGGTCTTGGGAAAGCTTTACCGACGGCGCATCTTTAACTATCAAAGAAAAACGCGCAATAAAAGCAGATGCCATAGCGCGAGGTTTGATACCAGACATACCATATAAGGTCGGAACCAAGTACCCTGATTTCGAAGCTGCAGGGTTAATTGAAAAATTAGACGAACTTCCACCTGAACTATGGAAACAAAGTGATTACAAACAGTTTAAGTGGTTAGACTCTCGAATACCTGGTGGTAAACCAGAAGGATTCACTTGGCATCATTCTGAGATTCCTGGGCGTATGGAGTTGGTTCCGTTTGGCCCTCACAATTCCATCAATCACTCAGGTGGAAGATCCAAAGGAAACTGGGCTGATGCTAAACGATAGGAACAGATGATGAACATAAAAAGAGAAACTATTTTACCTCCACCAAGTGCCAAACGGGTCAAAGAATTCGAATCTTTTCATAGAGTTAAACTTCCTATGGAGTTTATTGATTTCATTAATAGTTCGAATGGAGGCAGACCAAACAAACTAGTGATAGAAGCTGACAGTGAAGATAGATTGATCGAGCAATTTTTATGTCTACTTGACGATCCAAGAAATGAAGCGGTGCATGGTCAATACGAGATCAGCGTAGTTATCGCCCAGATAGAAGATCGATTAACTGATGATGAAGAACAGATAGGAACAACACTCATACCATTTGCAGCTATCTTCGGGGGGGACTTTCTATGTATGGACTTTCGACAACAAAAAGATGACCCATCGATAGTCTTATGGGATCACAATGAGTCTGACGAATTAGAACCAGTAACATACAGCGTAGCGGACTCTATGGGTGCTTTTTTAAGTATGTTGTAATGCTACTACCCATTCGATTCTAACTATCGAGCTTAAAAACTATAGAAACTGCCTACGATGGCTGTAATCCGTATCGGCAACCTATCTTTTTCGGACAATAAAGCACGGCGAACACAGCGACAAAGACAATGGTAATAAGGCGTTTCTTCCTACTATATTAGCTCTAAGCGGGGATGACTCATGTCAGCTTCCTTACTATTGATAACACTCAAAAAACGTAGGAGATGAAGAAAATCGTCAACTAAAATTGGCTGTCCTCTTTTCGAATCGATGAGCTAAGTCTCATAGAGTTTACCGAGAGTGGACCCGTAGCATTGGCAACGGCGCAGTTTGATGACGAAGGAGTACTCTAGTTTTGAATCGAACAGAGCGTACCAGCGCGGTTACAGACTTAATCCATTGCTTTGAGAAGTGTTATTTGGAAGAAATGAGTGGGGACATGGCAGTAGAAGTAATACCCAATGAGGTTGTCGAAGTAGACTTCGCTAAGTGGGAAAAGAAGGGATTTGAACAGCGTTTTTACACCGTAAATTTGATCTGGTCACTAAAAAAATATAAATATTCTCCATATAATATTAGCCAATATGAATAATTTTATGTAAAAGTATAAAACCATATTTTCAGAAGGTTTTATTTATATAGAGGCTAGTATCACCACCTTAATGTTTAATATGTTAAATCAAAAAACATCGATATAAAAGAAAATAGATCTTCTTTAAGAATATAAACAAAAATAACCATAAAAAGAATTACAGGAACAAATTTGGTTGTAAGTATTATCTCAATGTTTTCTCTAAAATATCCAAAATCCCGTTCATTATGCTCGTCAAGCTCATCTCTAAAAATTGGTATCCAGAATAAGTCAATAAAATCACTTTCACGGTTAAAAAAATCATGCCCACCCTTGTAATATCTATTAACTACTTCAGTACCAACAAAGCCTGTTCGACCTGCCATACCCATATCCCAACACAGGTAGTGGCTTAAGATCAACACGTTATCATCAATTCCACACTCATTAATTACACTAGATATTTTAAATCTTCTCTTTATATCTTCAAAGTTATAGCTAGATTTCAAAACAGAACTTACAAAGCACAACTTATCAATTTTTAGATCACAGCTTTTTGGCAAAATTTCTAACGCCTTAGTCACAGCATAGGTACCAAAACTATGAGATAAAACTACAATCGTACTATCTGGGTTATGATCACTTATATGTTCAAGCTCCTTTGACAATCGCTGAATAACCTTCGTTCTAAAATATGGTATAGCAAGTTGAAAAGCAGAAAAATAGTTATATCTATACTTCTTAACTTCGTAATCTAATTCAGCCGCAATTACCATATTTTCTAATTCATCTTGCCATTTTCCTAAGGTACGTATGCCATGCACAGATAACAAAATTTTCTTTCCTGAAACTCTCCGGCTAGAAGCATTAGATTGTATGCTCCAATTTACCGCGTTACTTAAAGCATCCTTCCATTCAATCCTTTCGTAGTCGTAAATAGCGAAGCACAAACTAGCAAACTGATCTTCATAATTATTTTTTAACCCAGGATATGAAGTTAATCCTATTATTTTTGAAGGTAAGTTATATTTATATGAGCTATTTTTTAATTTATTAAGTAAGGTGACCCCCCCATTTTCGACTGGTTTACCTCCACTAACCATAGGTAAATTCAAGTCTAAAATCAGTAATTCATAAAGATTTGATCTCAATAATATGGTGGCGGCATTTACTGTTGGCGCATGCTCTACGTCTTCCTTCCTTATGCCTATTTCTACCAAAGCACGATTTATGGATTCATACTTTGCATCGTCGTCTTCTACTATCAAGTATCTACCCATTTACAACTCCACTTATCATATCTAATAGCTCTTGTTTCCAGCTTTTACTCTGAGTGTTATAGAAGACGCACCCTATGAAGTTATCAGGAAAGTCATCTCTCAAGTCGTCAACCAATTTATCTATACCAACTGCATCACTATGCCGTCCGAAAATATCAAATTGAGTAACAACTATTACTGGGAAACTAATTCCCCTATATCTCATTTTTAACATCAAATCTTTCCCGGCTAGAGCTTTTACGGGAGATTTTGACTTACCATCTCTGGGATCGAAACTTGGCATTGACATGTCAAGTAGGACAAGGTCATAAGTTTGTTCTCGGAGCATTTTAGATGTGCTGTTAAACGATTCAGAAAAGTCTATATTACACTCAACAAAGTTTTCACTTACTAAGTCTGAAAGATCTTGTCTTTTTTCGTAGTTATCATCTGCTATGAGGAAGTTAAGTATGCGTTTCATTTACATCTCCTTCGTCTAAATAAAGATGAACACTAAATATATTGCTATCTAAGGACAAGCTAAGAAAGTTAGCAATTTTCATGTCTTTGGTAATCACCTTTTTTATTTTAAAAAGCCCACTACCTGACTCTCTGTTTGCTTCAGAAATAAAGCTATCATTAATCTTTCCATTCAGCGAATCTATCTTATTCTTCAGCTCCAATGAAACTTTTTCTTCGAAAAAATTCGACACTAAGATTAATATCTGGCCGTCGACTCTCTTTATTTCAATAGTAATAGCAATGTCATTTTCTTCACTTGAATGTACAACGACGTTTTCGAATAGTATCAAGAATACCATAGTAAATTTTCTAAAGAATTCACCCTTAATAAGCCTTTGATATTCGTCTAAATACTCTATATCTATCTTCCTATTTGGGTGTAAACTAGAAAGCATTTCTTTCGCTGATGCTATAGCTGAGCCAAACATAAAACTTTGTTTAGTTTCATTTTTCCAGCTCATCCAAGTTATTAACTCATCAATTTTCTCGTTCACTTCTCTTTGAGCAAGTTTAATCTTTCTCATCAGCTCATCGAATTTATAACCAATACTTTCAAACTGATCTTTAAGAGAGTCGAAAACACTATTTATATTCCCTCTAAGCTCAACATCTATATGTGTAATTAATTCACACAAAGAATGCTCTGTTACGGATATAAGATCCTTAAGCACTACATCCAAAAATTCATCTATAGTACTTTCACTATTAATACTTCTCGCAATCCCTTCAACAAAGTCCTGATCAGTGAAATAATTGAACGCTTTTCCTTCATCTTGAAACTCGCCGGTGTTTATATGAATGTATGATTTAATCTTTTGTATTTCAAAATCAAGCTGTTTAGAGAATTTTCTAAGAGAGGAGTCAAGAAACTCTCTTGCCTCTGCTGTAATATAAGGATTCTGATCAAACCAATATCGTTCTTTTTCAAAGTATCCCTTATCATTTTTTTGATAGCATATTTTATGACTTTTAGCTGGTCCCCATAATAAGTTTACAATACCACCATGCCTAATATTCATATTTAGAAAATAATCAAGCCCATGCGAAGGGCTTAGAGTAAAAACGTCTCGTATCTGGTAATAAAGATCTAAAACATCGACAAAGAATTTATTACTGCTAACTGTATACGTACCTTTCTCGCCAGTAACTTCCATATAATCTGATTCTAGAAAAGGATTTTTATCCGAATTTTTTATTTCTTCAAAAGCTTCAAGAAGTGATTCAGATAATTCATTTCTAATAGAGAGAACATCAACCTCAATTCTTCCAAGGCCTACCTCACAAACACAAGTTTCCTTAACAAATTGCTCAATATTATTGAACATTTCACTATTAAGAGTTGTGTCTTGCGTGATAGAGATAAGATTCTTTAGGACGAAGAACCTAAATATATACACATCTTCTACAGAGCTGAAAATATCAATTTTTTCAAGAAATTCTGGTGTAAGGACATTTCTAAAGAAATATATGTATAACTTATCATTTAGTATATTTAAATCTACCTGGGTATATATTTGCTCTTTTTCTAATATATCTTCACAGAGCAAGCTTACAATTTCACCATCTTCGCTATTATATACGGTGAAGTACTGGTGTGCTATTATTGCTCGCTCGTATAACTCTTTAACTCTTAATTCTTTTTTGTTTTCTTTATATATATAGCTATATATTTCGTTCAAAGGTAATAAGTTTTGACCTTTACCTTCGATAATCAATATCGCAAGCTCATGGATAGCTTTACCAAAGTCTTTTGTTTTAAAATAACAAGAAACTAATTGTGATTTGGCATGTTCAGAGAATAGAAAATCATTACATTTCGATAGAGTTAGGTAGTTTTCCTCGCTTTTTCTATAATCTTCTTTAGTGAAATAGTAGTCTCCCAATATCTTTAACTTTCTATTTTTATCTACCGAAGTAAGACTTTTTACCACTTCTGGAGATGAGCTTAGTAGATTCATCGAAACGGATCTATTTTCAAGCTCGTTACTGTCTTTCGCTCTAATTGTTGAAAATGGGTTCGCCAATGAACAATTTATATCTAGAAACTTGTATAAAAACTCAATATTATTTTCATTCTTATGAGTGGAAAATTTATTAAACTGTAACTTAATAAAATAAGACCAGTCACAATGGTAGAACCTCAAATAATATTTTTTAAGATCTGTTATAATCTTTCTTTTATCACTACTAGTATATAAATCTATGATACTGTTACAAATAGTTCCTAACAACGACCCAATCTTAGATCTTTGCCCGCACCTAATTAGTGATTTAATATAAATTTCATTGACTGAGGTAAAAGTAGGTTTTAAGTTAAGTAAGATCTCAGATTTTTCTACTACCTCTTTATATTTTCCCTCAACATACAAATCACATATATCGATAAGCATTGAGTCAAGAAGATCATGCTCAATACGACAATCACTCATAAAAGAATATATATTAAAAAAAGATTTATCTTTAATCTCATTTGCTAGTGAGTCTATGTAAAGTATACACTCAGAGACTTCTTCTCCATGTAAGACGCACGAATAAAGAATCCTCTTAAATCCTAGATATCTATCAATAATATTATTTGAAGAGTTTTCACTTATTAATGTAGAGTATTTTTTGTATACATGGGAAGGAGAATAGAAGTGCGAAAAGTGAACAACCTCTACGCTGGAGAGATCATTTTCAAGCGAAAGCTCTTCGGATTGGTGTTCTATTGAGAAAGCATATCTGTCAAAAGAAACTCCTTTATCACATCGAATGAAAGGGTAGTTTACATAGACTTCAGATAAGCTATTAAAATCCTCTTTCTTGAACCTTTCAAAAACTTCGTTTCTATAGTCCGTTACTTTCTTATGCTCATTCCTTTCATAAAATAAATTGAGCCTAGATGAAAAATACCAGTTGCTATATCCATAAGCATCTTTAATTTTAAGTAAAGTTTCTTCAGCTTCATCAAGTTTGGAGAGTAATATGCAACTATCGAAATCATCTTTAAGCCTCAAGAATTCTGAGATTTCATTAGAAAATTCTTGTAGTATTCTGGCCTCAAACGCAAGATCGAAGCCGACACCATGTTCAGATTCTCTGTACCTAAGATTGCTTTTAATCTGGAAATTTTGCGGAAATCTACACTCAATAGCTTTATCCCTCGAAGTTTTATCTACTAAAAGGTTTTGAAGCTCATGTAGAGCTTGCTTTTTTGGAAGGCTCCGGCTTTGAGATAAGATTGCTGCAGGAATGATTTTAGTTCTAACCGCTCTACCACCGGGTCTTGAAAACACTTTACCTGGCGGTTCTTTTTTTACTGCTGTAACTTGCTTTGCGATCTTCGATTGTAAGCTTAAGCCTTTTTTACGCTGCCTCTTCTTTGTCTTCGGTTTTGACATGACAGACATCCCTAATCGTCTTTTATAACTAACTGATATTACATTAGGTAATCGATCTTTAGGAGCGTCATACTTCAACTATTTTATAACTCGGTCTTGATTCGGCGCTAAACATCGATATGAAGGGAGGTTTGGAGGCAATAGGTTTCGTTATCAATATCACCGTTAGGTTGTTTGCACTTCCGCACTGTAGAAGCCCGCTACCAGCGTCAACTGGGTCAACGTCGCTATTGGTGTCAGTGGTATCTATCTCGACCCTAGTTAAAGTAGTGCAAAAAGCAACTACTATCCCATTAACAGGGTTAACGCGAAATTGTCCTTAGGGGAGTAAAAAGGCTTAAAATCAATTACAAGGGGCTGTTTGGACTGCCATAGGCATTAAACACGCAAACGGGAGAGTCAATTTTCCGATACACTCTTCTAGACGGCAGCTTCGAATTGAGTCTATGTAACGAAAAAACCCAGCCATAAGGCTGGGTCTTCGTATTTGGTACCAGTGGGCGGACTTGAACCGCCACGCCCGCAAAGGCAACGGATTTTGAATCCGTCATGTCTACCAATTCCATCACACTGGCAAAACTCTGTGGCTCTGACATCTCGTGTCAGACTCAAAAACTTTGCAAATCTTTGCAAAGTCTCTGACTTTAAAATCTTACTCTTTAATAGAGTTAATTCAATGCCTTAGATGATTCTTCTTAATAGACACTACGCATTTTGAATCCGTCATGTCTACCAATTCCATCACACTGGCAATGAATTTTAAGGCTTCCGCCTGTGTTACTGAGCAGATTTTGCAATCATCTCGGTAACGAAGTGCGGCTATTATACGTATTCGTCGCCGCTAGACAAGCCCCGTTTTTCTAACCGCTCAAGATTCGTACAGAGTTGCGAAAAATCATCTGATACACTGAATCAAGAATCTTGGCTAGTTCACTCAATATACAGGTAAATCATGGCTGAAAATCCGTTTAAAGAGTTTCCCCGTGCAGGCTTTTTTCGACGCTTAGGCGCTATGATCTATGACTTTTTAATCGTCATGGCGATCTATATGGTTGCAGGTGCGCTGGCCATGCTATTCGTGGTTGTGTTGGAAAAATTTGGTGCTATCTCTTTAGAAGGTTATCAGGACACAGCAGACTATTTGGGCGCTCAGCCTTGGTTCACCTTCTTTTTGGTGGTCTGTATTTGTAGTTTTTACGTCTGGTTTTGGAGCCATGGCGGCCAAACCATCGGTATGCGGGCATGGCGCTTACGGGTACAGAATGATGATGGCACGGCAATCACGTTAATGCAGGCGATCATCCGCTTGTTCTCTGCCGCCATGGGCATAGGCAACCTGCTGGTCATCATGGACCGGAAGCAAAAATTGGCGCTACAGGATCATATGGCGGATTGCGAAGTGATTGTTCTAAGTAAAGAAGCAAATCAATTTAGAAATTGGCAAACCCCATAAATCAGGGGCTGCCAATCGTTTCTGTTTTTGACAGTTGCTAGTGTTTTCGCCGCAGCAAAAATACCGCTATGCCGGTAAACAGAGTTGCAGGCAGGATAGCGCCGATCACCGGTGGTATCTGATACACCAGCGTAATGGGGCCAAATACCTGCTCACAGATATAGAAGGTAAAACCGGCCACTATCCCCATCAGGATCCTTGCGCCCATAGTGACTGAGCGCAACGGACCAAAAACAAAAGAGAGTGCCAGCAACATCATGACCGCTACGGTAGCGGGTTGCAGTAACTTACGCCAAAAAGCCAATTCGTAACGGGCTGACTCTTGATTACTGTTTTCCAGATAGGCTATATAGTCAGACAAGCCCGCTAAAGAGAGGGCTTCCGGTTTAACCGTCACCACACTGAGCTTTTCCGGGGTGAGGTAGGAGGTCCAAAAGTCTGTGGGCTGATGCCGATTGGTCACCTTATCTTCTTCAAACTGAGTAAATGTCACATCCTCTAACTGCCACACACTGCCTTTAAACTCGGCGGCGCGCGCGGCTACGATACGGTGCAGATCCAGCTTGCGATCAAACTCATAGATAGTCACCTGTCCGAGCGTGTTCTCATCAACCACTTCACCGATATTGATAAAGCTGTCGCCATCTTTGGCCCATATTCCTCGCTGAGAGGTAATTAAACTCCCGCCAGATAGTTCCTGTGCCCGCAGCTCTTTCGCCATACGTTCAGCCACCGGCGCGCCGTACTCTCCTAAGGCCATGACCAGTAACATCAGTGGGATCGCTGTTTTCATCACCGATCCGGTGATCTGTAAACGCGACCAGCCCCCAGCCTGCATGACAATGAGCTCGCTGTTTGAAGCCAGCATACCCAGACCAATCAGCGCCCCCAACAACACTGCCATGGGGAAAAACATCTCGATATCCCGTGGCACGCTGAGCACAGTAAAAAGCAAGGCATCACTCATCTCATAGGTGCCTTTACCCACTCGTCGCAACTGGCCAACAAACTTGAGGATGCCAGATAAGCCAACCAGTACCACTAGGCATAATGAGGAGGTAGTGACGATAGTGCGACCAATATACAGGTCAAGGATCTTAATCATCCCTTCATCCCCTTTAATCTCGCTACCAAGCGCACACCAATCGGCCTACCACGCATAATCAATACCGCGCCAAATGACGCGGCCAAAGCATGGATCCACCATAAACCCAGTGACGCAGGTAAGGCACCATCCTCCAGCGCTTTATGACCCGACATTAACAAGACGTAATACCCCAGATACAAAAGAATGGCGGGGAGCATTTTGGCAAATTTCCCCTGTCGTGGGTTAACCGCGGCTAACGGCACGGCAATCAATGCCAGAATAGGAATGGAAAGTGGCACAGCTAAGCGCCATTGGATCTCAGCCTTCGCCTCTGTCGACCCATCTTCAAACAATTTTGCCAATGGCCAGGCATCTATCTTTCGTCCGCGCTCATCAACATCAAACTCTTTGAGTAACACCTGATACTCTTCGAAATCAACAATATGATAATCCAAACGTCTGGGATGCCCCTCCCAGCGCGTGCCCTCATTCAGCACCAACATGCTGGGCTGGTTCTTGGCCTCCTGCACGGAGCCCATATCAGAGACCACAATAGAAAAATTCTTGTGCCGCTCATTTATGGAGGGTGTTTGCGCTAGGAACACTTTAAATAACGTCCGCCCATCGCGGCTCATCTTCTCGACAAAAACCACAGACTTACCATCGAAAGTTTGCTTAAACTGCCCGGCCACTAACGTACTCAAGCCAGCACTGGCGTCAGCATCTTCTAGCAGCTGAAGCTGCTGCTCTTCTGCCCAAGGTTTCAAATAGAGGCTGGTTGCTCCACCAATCAGCCCGAGGAATACCGCGGCCGCCAACGTCACCCGTGCAACGTACCACTCACTAACACCGCAGGCACGCAACACCACCATCTCACTTTCGGCGTACATACGCCCAAGCGCAATTAAGATCCCCAGAAACATACTGAGTGGCAGAATCATCAAGATCAGGCCAGGTAAGTTTAATAAAACCAGACTGGTCACTAAATCTGCGGGAAACTTTCCTTCGGCCGCTTTAGTTAACACCGAAACGAATTCACGGCTGAGGAAAATGAGCATTAATACAGCTAGCACAGTGAGTTGTGCTTTGAATAGCTCTCTTGCCAAGTAACGAAAAAGAATCACGTAATATCTGCCTACAAACTGCTCATTTTGGATACGTTATGCGTAAATTTAATCTAACGCACCGTTTTTATATTTTTAAGCTTGAAATCAGTGCTTTTGCCACCACTTCGACTATAGTACATAACCAAAAGTTCGCGGCCAAAGCGGGCTTTAATTCTTAGCACCGATAGTGCGTTAGCTGCATTATCTAACAAACACCTTGATTTGTCTGTAAGGTTTGAGGAGTCCCCATGGAGTTCAGTGTCAAAAGCGGAAGTCCGGAAAAACAACGTAGCGCTTGTGTTGTCGTTGGCGTTTTTGAACCACGCCGCTTATCACCGATCGCTGAACAGCTCGATAAGATAAGCGATGGTTATATCAGTAACCTGTTACGCCGTGGCGATCTAGAAGGTAAGCCAGGGCAGATGTTGCTATTACACCATGTGCCTAACGTCCTGTCCGAACGTGTATTGCTGGTTGGTTGCGGTAAAGAGCGCGAATTGGATGAAAAGCAGTATCGCCAAATCATCGCCAAAACTATCAGCACACTCAATGAAACAGGCTCCATGGAAGCGGTGTGTTTCCTTACCGAACTCCATGTCAAAGCGCGTGATACCTATTGGAAAGTGCGTCAGGCGGTGGAAACCACCCGCGATAATCTGTACAGCTTCGACATGCTGAAAAGCAAGAAAGATGAGACGCGTCGCCCACTACGCAAATTAGTTTTCAACGTCCCCACCAGACGCGAACTGTCCATTGGTGAACAGGCAATCAATCACGGTTTAAGTGTCGCAGCAGGTATCGAAACCTGTAAAGACGTAGCCAACATGCCGCCAAATATCTGTAATCCAGTTTATCTGGCCGAACAGGCTGAAAAACTGGCCGCAGAATATCCACAAATTGATGTTGATGTTATCGGCGAAGCAGAGATGGCCGAGCTAGGTATGAACTCCTACTTGGCAGTCAGCCGCGGCTCTATTAATGAAGCCAAGATGAGCCTTATCCATTACAAAGGGGATAAAGCCACGAATAGCCAGCCTATCGTTTTGGTCGGCAAAGGCCTGACCTTTGATTCCGGCGGTATCTCATTAAAGCCAGGCGATGGCATGGATGAGATGAAATACGACATGGGAGGTGCCGCAGGCGTACTGGGTACCATGAAAGCACTGGCAGAGTTGCAACTACCGCTAAACGTCATTGGCGTATTAGCTGGCTGTGAAAATATGCCGGATGCCAACGCCTACCGCCCGGGCGATATCGTCACCACCATGAATGGCCAAACCGTCGAAGTCCTCAATACTGACGCAGAAGGTCGTTTGGTACTGTGTGATGCCCTTACCTATGTTGAACGCTTTGAGCCTGAGCTAGTGGTAGATGTAGCCACACTGACTGGCGCCTGCGTGATTGCGTTAGGTAAACATGCCAGCGGTTTGATGAGCACCCACAACCCACTTGCCCATGAGTTACTCAACGCATCAGAGCAGAGTGGCGACCGTGCATGGCGTTTGCCACTATGGGACGAGTATCAAGAACAGCTGGAAAGCCCATTCGCTGATATGGCCAACATCGGTGGCCGCCCAGCGGGCGCAATCACCGCAGGCTGCTTCCTGTCTCGTTTCACCAAAAAGTACCATTGGGCACACCTCGATGTGGCAGGTACCGCTTGGCGAAGTGGTAAAGATAAAGGCTCAACTGGCCGCCCTGTTCCTATGTTGACCCAGTTCCTGCTCAACCGGGCAGAAGAAACACCGGGAGACTAATATGACGCAGGTAGTTTTTTACCTGCTACCGGAAGATCCGCAGGCGCCCAGTGCGCCTGCGTTGCTTTTATCTGCCTGCCGTTTGGCTGAGCGCTGTTATTTAGACAAAGAAAAAGTCTATATCCTGGCCGCAGATAGAGCGCAGGCAGAAGCGGTTGATGAACTGCTTTTTGGCTTCGATCCCGATAGCTTTGTGCCCCACAATTTAGCGGGCGAAGGGCCTGCTGGCGGTGCCCCCGTAGAGATAGGTTGTGATGCCCCGAAAGGACAACGCACTGTTCTGATTAATCTCTGCCCACAAATGCCCTCATTTGCGGTAAAATCGCGCCTCATTATCGATTTCGTCCCCGCTGACGCGACCAACAAACAGTTGGCCCGTGAGCGATACAAACAATACCGGACTGCGGGATTGGCCATCGACACATACGATCTGGCCGCTCCAAACTCCGCTTCAAGCTGACATAAGATTTATGGATAAGACCTACACGCCGCAAAATATCGAGCAAGACCTGTATCAAGAGTGGGAAGCAAAAGGCTACTTCGCACCCGCCGGTAAAGGCGACCCATATTGCATCATGATCCCGCCACCAAACGTCACTGGTAGCCTGCATATGGGTCATGCTTTTCAACAAACCATCATGGACGCTTTAACTCGCTACCAGCGAATGAAAGGCAAAAATACCCTGTGGCAAGTGGGTACAGACCACGCCGGTATCGCCACCCAGATGGTCGTTGAACGTAAGCTCGCTGCTGAAAATGGCCCTACACGCCAAGAGCTTGGTCGCGATGCATTCATCGATAAGATCTGGGACTGGAAGAAAGAATCCGGCGGCACCATTACCCGCCAGATGCGCCGCTTGGGCACCTCTGTGGATTGGCAGCGCGAGCGCTTCACCATGGATGCTGGTCTTTCCAATGCTGTACAGGAAGTGTTTGTACGCCTGTATCAGGATGACTTGATCTACCGCGGCAAACGCTTGGTTAACTGGGATCCTAAGCTACATACCGCTATTTCAGATCTGGAAGTGGAAAACAAAGACAAAAAAGGCCACATGTGGCACTTCCGCTATCCGTTGGCGGATGGCGCCAAAACAGCGGAAGGTAAAAATTACCTGGTGGTAGCCACCACCCGCCCAGAAACCATGTTGGGCGATACCGCGGTGGCAGTGAACCCGGAAGATCCACGCTACAAAGACCTGATTGGTCAGCATGTGGTGTTGCCGTTTGTCGATCGTCAGATCCCTATCGTTGGTGACGAGCACGCCGACATGGAGAAAGGCACCGGCTGTGTAAAGATCACTCCGGCTCACGACTTTAATGACTATGAAGTCGGCAAGCGCAACCAACTGCCGATGATCAACGTGTTGACCTTCGACGCGATGATCCGTGACGAAGCTGAAGTATTCGACACCAATGGCGAAGCCTCCGCCGCATACAGCACCCACTTGCCGGAACAGTTCCGCGGCCTTGAGCGCTTTGCCGCACGTAAAGCCGTTGTTGCTGCAATGGATGACGCAGGCCTGCTAGATGAAGTCAAAGACCATGACCTGACCGTGCCTTATGGCGACCGTGGTGGTGTGGTGATTGAGCCTATGCTGACCGACCAGTGGTACGTGCGTGTGGCGCCGATGGCAAAAACCGCAATCGAAGCGGTTGAAGATGGCCGTATCGAGTTTGTGCCAAAACAGTACGAGAACATGTACTTTGCCTGGATGCGCGACATTCAGGACTGGTGTATCTCACGCCAGCTCTGGTGGGGACACCGTATTCCCGCTTGGTATGACGAGTCAGGTAAAGTCTACGTTGGCCGTGATGAAGCGGAAGTACGCAGCAAACACGGTTTGTCTGACGACGTAAAACTGCGTCAGGATGACGATGTACTCGACACTTGGTTTAGTTCAGCATTGTGGACATTCTCAACCCTGGGCTGGCCAGAAGAGACTCCGGACCTGAAAACCTTCCACCCGACCGATGTATTGGTGACAGGTTTCGACATCATCTTCTTCTGGGTGGCGCGCATGATCATGATGACCATGCACTTCATCAAAGATGAGCAGGGTCACCCGCAAGTACCGTTTAAGACGGTCTATGTCACCGGCCTGATCCGTGATGACGAAGGCAATAAGATGTCGAAATCCAAGGGCAACGTGATTGACCCACTGGATATGATCGACGGTATCGATCTCGACAGCCTGCTGGAAAAACGCACCGGCAATATGATGCAGCCGAAGCTCGCCGAAAAAATTGGCAAGCGCACCAAGAAGCAGTTCCCCGACGGGATTGAATCCCACGGTACCGATGCGCTGCGCTTTACCTTGGCGGCATTGGCGTCAACCGGCCGCGATATCAACTGGGATATGAAGCGACTGGAAGGCTACCGCAACTTCTGTAATAAGCTGTGGAACGCCAGCCGCTACGTGCTGATGAATACCGAAGATCAAGATTGTGGCCGCAACGGCGGCGAGATTGAGCTGTCGCTGCCAGATCGCTGGATCTTATCTGCACTACAAAGTGCCACAGAAGAGTTCAGCCAGCATATCGATACCTATCGCTTCGATTTAGCCGCCGGTACCGCGTATGAGTTCACCTGGAACCAGTTCTGCGACTGGTATCTGGAGTTAACCAAACCGGTACTGATGTCAGGCACTGAGGCGCAGCAGCGCGGTACCCGCCAAACCTTGGTCACTGTGCTCGAACAGCTGCAACGTCTGATGCATCCATTAATGCCATTCATTACCGAAACCATCTGGAAGCGCGTCGCGCCGCTAGCGGGCGTCGAAGGTGATAGCTTAATGCTGCAGCCATTCCCGGCCAAGCAAGATGCATTGATCGATAATGCCGCTGAAACCGATCTGGAGTGGGTGAAGCAGTTTGTTGTTGGTATCCGTAATATTCGCGGCGAAATGGACATCAGCCCGAACAAAGAGCTGAATGTCATGCTGCGCAATGCCAGCGCTGACGATCAACGTCGCGTAGCACAGAATGAGTCGTTCCTTTGCACGCTGGCCAAACTGACAACCATCGAAGTGCTTGAAGCAGGCCAGGAAGCGCCAGCATCAGCCACTGCACTGGTCGGTGAGATGGAAGTGATGATCCCAATGGCAGGGCTTATCGACAAAGATGCCGAGCTTGCACGTTTGGGCAAACAGGTCGAAAAGCTCACCAAAGAGCTAGGTCGCCTTAAAGGCAAGTTGAGCAACGACAAGTTTGTTAGCAATGCGCCCGAAGCGGTTATCGTCAAAGAGCGCGAAAAACTGGCTGACGCGGAAAACCAGTTAGCCAAACTGCAAGAGCAGCAAGCGACAATCGCCGCTTTGTAAACTCAGGTTAGTTACAAAAAATACCAAAGCCTGCTGATTCAGCGGGCTTTTTTATTTGCGGGGAATAACTCATTGATCGCGTGGGTGATGTATAAGAGAGCAAAGCAGTAAAAGCTTAACTCACCGCGTTTGACTTGAGTGCAGACTAGAACGGGTCAACTACAAGGTCGGCTTGAGCTGTTTGTTAAGCCCCATATGACGACCGGTATTTGTTAAGGTAAGGCAAAAACTCATTGTACTTTTGAGTTATGATTTGAATTACGTCATCGAACCTTGTGCAAACCATTCTAGACTGCTTATTTTCTACTTTTTCAGAGAAATCTGTATCTTCAATTTCATTTAGCATGAGGTAAAAATATTCACAGTCTTCTCGAGCGTAATTTCCATCCGTATAGTCTCCGCATTCGCGAAGAAATGTAGCCCAGGTTATTTCTTTTCTCTTATATCTAACCCATTGACTGGCTACAAAATCGTCGCTACACGACTTTGAATTAAACTGTTCGAATGGCTCAGAATAAGCATACGAATTCAGATGGTTTATAGCTGTTTGGGTGTGCTTGGTTGCTGCTAATTCTATGAGCCACAAATCTGGATCATCTTCGACCATGATTCGCTCGTCCGCCCAGCACATGTAATGCTTATAGCAAATCAGTCCTGTCTCAAGCATCGTAACAATTGTTACCGCATCCCTCTTTGATATTGCTTTTCCTAGCACGATGATTCCTGTGGCTTAACGCCGCAAGCAAAGGCGAGTGTTTGCGCGAGTCCAGTGGCACAACGTGCCACGATTTTGGCTTGCTTTGTTATGCATTTACTTCACCAGACTTTATTTGCATATAAGGCGCACCACTATTTGATTTTGAAGTAACTACAGCATTAATTTGTTGGCCGATAACTAAATGGTCGCAAGGCTTTTGTATAGCACCACTTAAGTAACCATTTACCTGTTTTAGTAAATAACTCCACTCATAGTCTTTTTCTACCTCCATAAGAGCTTCGTCGCCAACTTGGCACCTTTCTCTTGCTTTAGCTCGTTTTTCCTTTTCAGCTTCTCGGAATTCTCGCTCCTCCGGCGAGAACTGGCTAACAGAACAAATTCGTTCATCGCGATACACCACATAAACGGAGATTGTTTCTCCGTAGATTTTTTCTTCTTCACCTTTTACATGAAGATCGAGTTCTCGGCCTCTTTGCTCAAGAACTCTAAGCTGCGCTTCTTTGCCATCCTCTAGCTCCAAGATATATCCCAGATCAAATCTAGATTTTATTACGGCTGCGATCTTGGCTTTATTCATATGATTAGTAGTATTTTTGCATAACGCTAGATAGATATACACAGACGTTCTATCTGGATAAGGGAGCTTGCTATACCTACCCCCCAATCCACTAGATGCCCTGCCCGACTTACTAATGAATGAGTACTTTCATTGTAACTGACGGATTGAACCCGTTTTAGCCTGCTTATCACAAAAAATCCCGCTCATCGAGCGGGCTATTAGTCGTGAGAATAGGCACGGTATTCGGCTTACACTTTAAACCGATTCACCAAACCAGCGATGTCACCACTCTGCGCCTGAACCCGTTCGCTGGAGTTAGATACGTCCTGAGCGATAGCATCGGTCTCTTCGGCCATGTGCTTGATCCGCACAACGTTTTCGCTGATCTGGTCCGCAGTGCTGGACTGTTGCTCCGCAGCGGTGGCTATTTGGGTGTTCATGCCCGCAATCTCTTGTACTGCAGCAGTGATCTGTTCCAGTACTTGGCCGGTTTGTCCAGCGTGTTGCACCAGATCCGTAGCACGCCCTTGGCTCTCACCCATCGCCTGAACGGCTTCGTGGGAGAGTGACTGCAAGCGTTCGATGATCTCGCGGATCTCGTTAGTCGAATCCTGCGTGCGCTGGGCCAGCGTTCTTACCTCGTCGGCCACCACGGCAAAGCCACGACCCTGCTCACCTGCTCGCGCCGCTTCAATTGCCGCGTTAAGCGCCAACAAGTTGGTCTGCTCGGCGATACCACTGATCACATCCATCACGGTGCCGATATCGCGGCTGCCGTTTTCAACCCGTTGGATCACTTCTGCTGATTGCTCAATATTGTTGGCTAACTCTTCAATACCGCCAATGGTTTGATCGACCACGGCGCGACCATTCACAACATCAGAGTCTGCCTGATGGGTCGCCTCGGCCGCATCATTGGCATTGCGTGCAACTTCTTGCACCGAGGCTGCCATTTCGGTGACGGCGGTAGCAACCTGATCATTCTCGCCTTGCTGCTCATTGGCAGCCTGACGAGCACGGCCAGCTAAGCTGCCCACCTGTTCCAGTTCATCATTCAATCCTGCAACCAGGCTCTGGATCTGCTTAATTAAATCTGATTGGTTGCCAACAAAGCGATTAAAGGTACTGGCAAGCTCAGCCACTTCATCTTTACCGGATACATTGAGGCGTTGGCTCAAATCCCCTTCACCATCTGCAATCTCAGCCATCCGATCACGAATATGAATAAGAGACTTACCAGCGACAGACCCCACCCAAAGTGCCAAGATGATACAAACAATCGCCCCGGCGATGCCCCAAAACAATAGCTGGCTAATGGCGGATTCGGCATTCTCATCGGAACTGATTACTTTCTCATTGGCGTGCTTTTCGACTAGCTCAGTCAAGGCGTCAACAACATTGCGCATGGCTTGGAACTGCAGCTCTGCCTCCCCCAAACTGAGCGTTTTTGCCTGTTCCCAGTCGTCATCAGCCACAGCTAAAACTTGCTGCGTACTTTTGAGCCATACCTGGCGTAGGCGAAGGTAGTTATCAAATAGCTGCTTTGATTCGGTATCTAGGCTGAGTTCATTAAACTTCGCCATTCGATCGCCACTCTGCTTGATGTTTTCTTGATGCTGTTTTTTGAACTCGGCGTAACTTGGATCATCCACCGGAACAAACACTAACGAGCGCTCAGCCAGCTGTGCTTGGTGCAGATCCCGGTCGGCCTGTAGCAACAGCTCAAGACGGGGCATCAAGCGCTTACTTATCTCATCGGAATCTGCCGCCAGCGCAGTTATCGCGCTGTACGCCACGGAAAAGACAATCACTAAGACAAGTACAAACAGCGACGATAGAAACAGCTGCTTTCCACGAAAATTAAGGTTGTTAATCCAGCTCATAGCTAAGTCCTCGATCATCAGGGATCGATAATTAAGTCATTAGCTGAAAAGTTAGCACAAGCAAAAGGTTAACAGCCAAAAGGGCTGCTAACTTCGTTGCTTAGTTCACAAAGAATTTCTATTTGGAAGGAGGGAAGGTAACCGATCTATTCGATGAAGTAGGTACCCCAGCCGTCATAATGCACGTCATGCTTTTCGGCGAACGCGAACATCTCATTGGTTTGTTTGTCGATTTTCTCGATATTCAATGGACCTTTGGCGATCACGTCACAACAAAGTAGAAGCTCACCGTCTTCCATCTCCAACTCTTCCGCATCGGTCACTTCAAAGCCCTGCTTGAAAGCATCCAAAACCAGTTTTTCCAACTGGTCGAAATCATCACTGGCGAAGTGATGCTCGAAAGTGTATTCCGCATCTGGCTGGCTGCCATCTTCAAGCAGCGCTTCTACTGTTTCTCGGTTTATCTCTAGCTGTTCAGCGATCTCTTGCTCTAACTCTGTCATGTCAGGTTCCTTCATGCTAATGCGTCAGACTGTTCGGTTGCGCCATTGAGTTTGTCCAGCTCTGCCGACATCAAGCTGTGGGTGTCAGCCATCAAGCTGCGTATATCTTTGTCTGTGGTATCAATAGGCTCAAGAAATTCAACGCGAATAACGCCATTAGACCACTTATTTAAACCAATACCATCCATCGACGAGACCGCCACGGGAACCACTGGCACCTTAGCTTTCATCGCCACCCGAAATGCGCCACTTTTAAACGGCAGCAGTCCTCTGCCTTTGCTGCGAGTGCCTTCAGGGAACATCCACACGCTCATCTGTTTCTCAGTGATGCGCTTAACCACCTGGCGGATCGTGCCGGCAGCACTTTTGCCGTCACTACGATTAATCAAGATGTTGCCGGTGATCCAAAATAGCAGGCCGAATACAGGAATATAAGCCAAGCTTTGCTTGCCAACGGACACGGTACGGGGGCGTAACACACCGGCGATCGCCAAAATATCGATGGCCGTTTGATGGTTCGCCACGTAGACCGCGCTGCCGGTCGATTTAACCGAGTCAGGTACATTCGCTTCTAATCGCAATCCGAGAATAAAAAGCATCCAGCTAAAAGGCCGACCGACCAAATGCATGAGATTTGGATGAAATGGTCGTAACAGGCAAAACAGCACGCAAGGCACTGTAAAAATCAATAAATAGATGAGCAGTAGCACTACCCGAATAACAGCCAGCATGATTCCTCGCTTTTCTTCCCTTAAGAGGGCCAGTATACGTGTACCGGGCACGCTCGACAGCTCTGATCTCATCGAAAAACGACTAATCTATCGAGCTTTTCTTCATCAAGCGCATATTTGGCCGATGATAAAGCCTATCCAATCATGGTAACTAACTGCGCAGCCACATAAAATAGACTTTAATTTGATCTTACCCCGCGCTGAAGGCGAATTAGATGCAGCACCAGCAAGATGGCCACCATCTGGTATTTTGGCACTCTCCATTAAACCCACCACCTTCACGGGAGTGGTTTTCAGCTAATCATTGGCGCTCACTCGATGCCATCAGCGGTGAAAGTCATGGCCGCGGCGTGACCTATTTTATCAACTTTCAAAGCCACTGCTGGGTGCTCAGACACTACCATCGCGGTGGCATGATCGCCCATATCAGTGATGACCAATACTTCTATAGCGGCTTGAAAAACACTCGCGTTTGGCGAGAGTTTCAACTGCTCCAGCAGATGCACCAACTTGGCCTGCCGGTTCCACTGCCGATCGCTGGCCACATCTGCCGTCGCGGCCTGTTTTATCGCGCCGATCTCATTATTGAACGGATCGCCAATGCCTCAGATCTGTTTCAGCAACTGCAACAGCAGGCCCTGTCCGCCAAGCAGTGGCAACAAGTAGGCGAAATAATTGGTCAGTTTCATGCCGCCGGCATTTATCATGCAGACCTAAACATCCATAACATTTTGCAGGACAACCAGGGGCGTTTCTTCCTTATCGACTTTGACCGTGGTGAGCAACGCTCCCCTGCACACCAGTGGCAAAATGACAATCTGATGCGATTGTTACGTTCCTGTCGTAAAGAGGCGAACCGCGTACAAAAGTGGCATTGGCAGGAAGATGACTGGCAGTTGTTGATGCAGGGCTATCGCCAAAGCAACCCTGACTTCGCCAACGAATAACAACAAATAGAGGCGAATAGAGACGAGTAGGGGAAAATAGAGGCGACGAAAACAAAAAAGCGGCCGTAGCCGCTTTATATCTGGTTATCAATCAGGGGTGACCGTCGCTCAGAACGTGTTTCATTCGAACAAAATTCATACACGAAAGGCCAACAGACCCTAGGCACTAAAACAGGTTATCACTTTCGCCAGCAATACCAGTTGGCGGGTTAACCGGATCCTCTGCGCCATTTTCAGTGTCACTCAAGCCGGTCGCATCCGCCGCCTGCCACTCTACTCTTTCCACCCGTTGCAGGCCTCGTGGTAACTTGTTGCCACGGCGACCTCGCTCACCACGGTAATGCTCGATATCGGCCGGTTTCAACGTCAGCTTGCGCTTACCTGCCCACAAGGTCACATCGGCATTTTCTGGCACCACCTCAAGTATCGTCACCACCTCTTCCCGGCTTGCAGCACGCGCAGATGGAATGCTAATCACTTTGTTGCCCTTACCTTTGTTCAATTCTGGCAGTTGCGACAACGGGAACACCAGCATGCGGCCTTCATTGGAGATGGCCAAACAGAGTTGTGCAGCAATATCGGTGATCGCTTTTGGCGCCAACACCTTAGAGCCGGTAGGCAAATTCAGCAGGGCTTTACCATTTTTATTGCGCGCCACCATGCTGTCGAAACTACCAATAAAGCCGTAGCCCGCATCGGAAGCCATCAGATAGCGCTGCCCCCCACTGGACATCAACACATGCTCAATGGTTTCACCGGCAACAATACTAAAGCGACCAGACAATGGCTCGCCCTGACTTCGGGCCGATGGCAAGGTGTGAGCATCGGTAGCAAAGGCTTTACCTGAACTGTCCAGGAACACCACGGGTTGATTGCTACGACCGATCGCTGCCGCTTTAAAGCCGTCACCCGATTTGTAGCTTAAGTTCTCGGCATCAATATCATGCCCTTTGGCACAGCGTGCCCAGCCCTTCTCGGAAACGACCACGGTGACAGCTTCGCTTGGCACCAAGTCTTTTTCCGATAACGCCTTGGCTTCATGACGCTCAACCAGCGGACTACGGCGGTCATCGCCATGCTTTTCGGCAACTTCCAGTAGCTCTTTTTTAATCAGCGTCTTCATCCGGCGATCTGAACCAAGGGTAAGCTCTAGTTGCTGTCGCTCTTTTTCCAACTCAGCTTGCTCGCCAGTGATCTTCATCTCTTCGAGCTTGGCTAAATCACGCAACTTCAGGTTGAGTACCGCTTCGGCTTGTATATCACTCAAGCCAAACCGTGCCATCAACTCCACTTTCGGCTGCTCTTCGGTGCGAATAATCTCAATCACTTCATCAATGTTGAGGAAAGCGGTGAGTAAACCTTCGAGGATGTGCAGGCGCGCTAACACCTTATCCAAACGGAACTGCAGACGACGACGCACGGTTTCTCGGCGGTAGACCAGCCATTCGTTCAAGATGACATCGAGCGACTTCACCTGTGGTCTGCCATCCAGGCCAAGCATATTCAGGTTAACGCGGTAGTTTCGTTCCAGATCGGTGGTGGCAAACAGGTGCTGCATCAACTGTTCAACATCGACACGATTTGAACGTGGCGAGATCACTAAACGGGTCGGATTTTCATGGTCTGATTCATCGCGCAGATCACTGACCATCGGCAGCTTCTTGGCCTGCATCTGTGCCGCGATCTGTTCAAGGATCTTGCCGCCAGACACCTGATGGGGCAATGCATGGATCACCACATCACCAGATTCCATCTGATACACGGCGCGCATTTTCAAACTACCGCGCCCCGTTTGATAGATCTTCTTCAGCTCACTCTGCGGCGTAATAATTTCCGCTTCTGTGGGGAAATCAGGGCCTTTCACAAACGCCATCAAGGCATCCAGATCAGCCTTACTGTTATCCAGCAAATGGACACATGCATCGACCACTTCGCGGACATTATGTGGCGGAATATCGGTCGCCATCCCCACGGCAATGCCGGTCACGCCATTGAGCAATACATGGGGCAGTTGTGCCGGCAACACTTTCGGCTCTTTCATGGTGCCGTCGAAATTCGGCGTCCAATCAGAGGTTCCCTGCCCCAGTTCTGACAGCAGGATTTCAGAGAATTTGGCTAACCGCGCCTCGGTATAACGCATCGCCGCAAACGACTTCGGATCATCGGGCGCACCCCAGTTACCCTGACCATCAACCAATGGATAACGATAGCTAAAGGGTTGAGCCATCAGCACCATGGCTTCGTAGCAAGCGCTGTCTCCGTGAGGGTGATATTTACCTAACACATCACCAACGGTACGCGCAGACTTCTTATGCTTAGACGCGGCGGATAGCCCTAGCTCGCTCATGGCATAGATAATACGGCGCTGTACCGGCTTTAGGCCATCGCCGATATGCGGCAGGGCTCGGTCCATGATCACGTACATGGAGTAGTTAAGATAGGCTTCTTCGGTAAACTGACGTAGAGGCACCTGCTCTACACCATCAAGGCTGAATGCGACGGGATCGCTCATCTGACAAGGCACTTTTTCTAGGGTTAATTGGGCTGCTATACCATGCCAGAAATTAGCGCGCGCTTGAATAGCAAAGAGGCCAACACAGGGGCTTTATCACATCACAATGAACAATTATCGGTGGTAGGAAATGTGGATAGCTATCAGGCGCTACTCGTCTCAACCAAAATAGGTTGCACCGTATGCAACATCGGCGCAGGTTTACCGACATAATAGCCCTGTGCGTAATCGATACCCAACTCCTTAAGTACTTCATACAGCGCGGCATTTTCGACATATTCGGCGATGGTTTGGTAGCCAAAGTGGCCAGCGATCTCAACCAAGGCTTTAATAAATACCCGATCAGAGGGCTTATTTAGCAGCTCTCGCACAAATGAACCATCAATTTTGATGTAGTCCACCGGCAGCTCTTTTAGGGTGTGGAAAGAGGAGAAGCCGACACCGAAATCATCCAGCGCAAAACGACAACCCAGCGACTTCAAGCGATCTATCGCCTCGCAAGCCAGAGGCAAATTGTTCAATGCGGCTGTTTCAGTGATCTCGAAGATCAAACGGCGACAATCAACCCTTGATTCCTCTAAGATCTTTTCGATCTGACGCATCACCCGTGGATCGGCAAACGAACGCCCAGACAGGTTGATCGATAGGCTGATCTCTTTCTGTGATGATGGTAACCCCAGTAGGGTCTGTACCGCATTTTCGATAACAAACAGGTCGATGCGGGAGATATAGCCCCCGTCTTCGGCGGCCACGATCAGCGGATAAGCGGAGACCAGTCGATTGCTGTCGTCTTTAAAGCGTAACAACACTTCATAATGGCTATTTTGGCCGTTGGCAAACCCCTGAATAGGCTGGAACACCAAGGTCAGCCTTTCTTGGTCAATAGCCCGTCGCGCTTGCTCCAGCCAATAACCACGTTGGCGGCTATCCTCTTTAATCGTTTCCCGCTGATACAAGGAGTAGCAGTTCTTGCCCTGCTGCTTGGCTTGGTACATGGCCAAATCGGCATGGGCTAACAGTTCATCCAGCGAACGCCCCTGCTCTGGATAAGCCACAATACCCAGACTGGCAGAAGCGGAATGCAGCTGTTCTTTACCACCGATACGCAGCTGTGAAACAACACGCACGACTCTCGCGGCGACCATCTCGGCCAACTCGCTACAAACACCCGGCAGATAGAAAGCAAACTCATCACCACCAAAGCGAGCACATAGAACATTTGGTGACAGCACCTGTTCCAGAGCCCCGGAAACAGCCCGGAGCATGCGGTCACCCACATTGTGACCACTGTAATCATTAATATATTTGAAGTTATCTAAGTCGATAAAGAACAGGCAGCCACGTTCATCTCGTAATAAGCGTTGCCCCAGCAGAATTTCAAATTGGCGACGATTAATCAATCGCGTCAGTGAGTCATGACTCGCCAACCACTCCAACTCTTCCGCTCGATGGGTCAGCTCTTTCTCCATGCTTTCGAGCTGATCGGTTAACTGAGATGCAGCATTCGCCAGATCATCGGTTTCATCAGCGAAGTGAGTCTTCGGCAAAGAGGATATTTCATTATGCACATCGCGGTAACGCGATTGCGCAAGCTGCGGCAAAATAGCGATCACTTTACGCACACGCAGCAGTGGGCCGCGTAAAACCAGCAGCAGTGAAATAAGCAGAACAAACAGTGCGACAAAACCAAATACCAAGTTGATGGCTTGCGCTTTACCTACCGCTTTCACCACCCCATCGATGTCGACAAGAGAACCAATAAACAGCGCATCATTGTCCACAACCGCCAATGGCAAGGCAGATAAACGCATCTCAAGGGCACGTTTATCCATCTCCACTATCACTGGTTTGTTCTCCAGTTCGCTCACTTGCCAGTCCGACAATAGCTGCTTCAACGGTTGCCGCTCACGGAATGTTGATTCCAGCAGCTCAAGTTTTTCGCCATTGGCGCGCACGGTAAACAGCGTCGAACCTAACTTCTTCTCCATCACCGGCATCAACTGGTTGAGCTTAATGACGTACACCAGACTGTAGCGCTGAACAACAGCCAGCCCAGAAGAGAAGCGATAAGGCACCACAGCCACTAAATAGCAGCGGTCACTGCAGTGAATATAATTGCGAGCAACAGGGGAATAGAGCATCTCGCTGGAGAGTTTGTCCAGCGGCAGGGTTTGATAGCCCCAGCTATCTAGGTATCTAGCTCGACTATCAAATAACATAAGACTATCAACGGAATAGCCTAAATTGTTGCGCAAGTCGCTCCAAAAAGTGGACATGTTTTGGTAGCTGGTTTCAGTGAGGCGGTCGTTTTCAAGTTCATTGAGGCCAACTTGACTGAGACGGTTTTGACTAAGCACCTGCAGTTGCTCAAGCATATTTGCAAGCATGCCTTCGAGCTGTGCACTGCGTAACTGACTTTGGCTTTGACGTTCAACGGTAAAGTAGTTGTTCAGACTACGGTGGTTCAGATAGGCGTAGGTAGCAAAAAGCACCAGGATCAAACACCCCAGTAACCCGCCAATCTTCCATCCTAAACCAAATCTAAAACTTAACGCCCACTTCACAACAGACCGCGCCCTGATACTACTGATGCGCTATAGCGCCGCTAAAAAACGGATTATCCTCCGCTAAATTAGCTGTGTAAAAGCTAACTTAGCAGAGATTGATTTGGATCGCGCTGGCGCGCGTTTTAAACGATGTTTAAGCGATTTGGCTCACACAGAGAGGGGCACCTCAGGGCAGATCCGCGGCCAATTCACCGGCCTCATCCAGTGCAGGATCAGATTTCTTAGGCAGGTCACGAAGCATAGATTCATGAGCCCGAAGCAATAGCTGCTCAACCGAACTATCATCGCCGGTGAAGGTCGCAACACCAAAACGGCATGAGAGAAAATCCAGATCTTCGATACGACTGGAAAACACATGAACAATCGCTTCACGCATACGTTCACATGCGCGCCAGGCTCTGACGTCATCGGTATCGGGCAGCAAAATTAAAAAGCGTTCGCCACCAATTCGACCAAACAGGTCGTTGCCCCGCAACACCTGCTTCTCTGCCGCAGCAATCTGAACTAACAGGTCATCGGCCAACTGATGCCCATAGCGATCAGTTAGCACCCCAAATCCTTGTAATTCAAACTCTACCAAACTAAACACACTCGGTAAGCGCATCCCCTTTGGCTTTAGCCATTTACCAAGGGTATTGAGCATATAACGACGATTAAAAAGCTGTGTGAGCGGATCCGTATTGGTGATCCGTTTCAATTTGGTGTGAGCAAGCCATTGCCAATACAGGGAAACCGCCAGCGCCAGGCTCATTACAAGAAATACTGCACTCCAGATAAACCAACGCCGCTCTGATGCCTGACTCTGCTCCAGTGCCAATTGACGTAGCTCTGTCTCCTGTTCCAGCAATACATTTTCTAACGCTTGCCGATCAACATCGAATGCCACTCTTAGCAGCGCTTCTCTGCGCCGCTGCTCTGTATGGTAGAACTCCCGTAACTGTTCAACATATTGATTGAGCTTTAAATAGGCTTCTGTATATGAACCGCGAGCCGCTAACACATTGGCATTCAACCGCTGGGATTGCTGGCTCATCCAAGTCTGTTCCAGATCATTATGCTTGTTCAGCACCGTCAACACGTGCTGGATCCGCACGTCAGCCTGTTCCACTTTAGCCAGACCCAAGCTTATCTCTGTACCTGTCATATAGAGTTGAACTTCGAACGCAGGATCACCGGTATCACTTAACATTCGCTCCGCTTTGAGAAAAGCGCGCTCCGCTTTGCTATATCGCTTTAACGCCAACCAACCATTTGCCAGCCCCATCTGGGCGTAAGCCATATCCTCTTTCAGCCCTACCGTTTGCGCCGCTTCGAAAGAGAGCTCAAAATTGGCGATCGCGTTTTGGTATTGTTCGTCGGCCTGATAAGCACTCGCCAGGTTATACAAGCTGACAGCCATCTCTACCGGATCGCCATGGGTTGCCGACAGTTCATAAGCCTGTAGATAGTACTTAATCGCGGTCTGGTGACGCGCCATATAACTGTAAATGGTGGCCATCTCGTTTGTGACAGCTGCTAATAGCCGGCTATCACCACTTTCTCGCGCAAAATCGTGGGCAATTCGAATATGTTCTAACGCACCTTCGTTTTGCTCCAGGGTAGAAAGCAAGTTTGCCATTCCCATATGCGCTTCGGCACCAATATCGGCGTTGCTTGCCATCTCGGCATAGGTTATCGCACTGCCGTAAAGCTCTCTCGCTTCGGCGTACTGACTACGAGATAACAGCGTGTATGCCAATCCGGTTAACAGATGAGCCCGCGCTTCCGACGGTGTGTCCGGCAATCGCGTCAGCGCCAAGCGCGCCACGCGTTCTGCTTCATCCCAGTTTCGAATGCCACTATATGCATCGGTCAATAACGCACTGAGAAAAGCAAACGACTCGGCGTCATGTTGACGCTCATTTAATGCAGTCGCCAGCTCCCTCACCGCGTCGGGGGGGGACTGATAAACCAGATCTTCATAACGCTGCCATTCCTCACTGGACATCGCTTGGGCAAACGATGAACACAAAAGCAGAAGGCAGGACAATCGTCCAATGAAAGTGAATATAGTCAAACAGTGATCCATCAATGTCTTAAACATAGTGAGGTTAATTTACGTGAGATATGAAATGAGTTCAGCTCTAAACATCAAATAATTCGCGATGAGTTAATGCAAGATCCTAGTAAACGTTTCAAAAACCATCGGACGATAGTAATAGAAACCTTGCGCATGGTGGCAGTGACGACCTGTTAAGAAGTCCGCTTGTCCCTGGGTTTCAATGCCCTCTGCCACCACCTCTTTCCCCATGATCTGGGCAACAGCAATCATGGTGGAAGCCAAACTACGTTTCGCAGGGTCATTCTCGGTGTCGCGTAACAAGCGCTGATCTATCTTCAATAGATCGATAGGCAACCGGGTGAGGGTCTCAACAGCACATGCGCCAGCACCAAAATTGTCGATGGTGAGCCCGACCCCCAGCTGATGAAGACGATGAAGTAAATTCTCAATCTCCGCCACATGATGTAGCAGCGTATCCTCTTTCAGTTCAATCCGCAGGCTACCGGCAGGAAGTTCACTCTCTTCAATCAACAAACGTAAGCGATCAACCAAACCGGCGTCGTCCATCTGTGAGGCCGATAAATTAAAGGAGAGTACGGTATCTTTGCCTTGTGCATTCAGTGCATGCGCATCCTTAACGACCTGCTGACACACCCATTCACCTATCGGTTTTAGCAGCTGATTACGCTCTGCCAGTTCAATAAACATCGCGGGAGCTAATAAACCTAAGCGCGGATGACGCCAACGCAATAAAGCCTCAGCACCAGATATGGCACCATCCTCCAGTGCGATCTGCGGCATATATACCAGCTCCATTTGCTCCTGCTCTACCGCACTGCGCAACTCGGAGATCAACGCATATTCGCTGCGAGCATCCACCGCAACCTGGGTATTAGCAAACTGATAACTACTCACACCTGATGCTTTCACCCGATACATCGCCTGATCGGCCAACTTCATCAGCTCTTCAGCCTCCACCGAATCAGCTGGCGCTAAAGCGATACCAATACTGACACCAATCTCGACACGCTCGCCGTCAATCACATAGGGCTGGATCACTTGATGCAACAGCTTTTCAGCCACCTGAGCAACCAAGTTCGGCATCTTAACGTTATGCAACAACACAATAAATTCATCACCACCGATCCGGGCAATATGGTCGGTCTTCCGCAAACAGCGCTTCAGTCGGCTCGCAACCTGCTGCAGTAGTTGGTCACCGGCACTATGACCTAAGCGATCATTGACCTGCTTAAACTCATTCAGGTCAAGAAACAGCAAGCCGGAACCTTGGCCATCACGATGATATTTCGCCAGTGCATCTTTAAGTTGCTCATTGAATAGCTGTCGATTTTCTAACTGAGTCAACGCATCAAAATAGGCCAAACCGTGCAGACGAGTGCGAATAGAGTCCGCCTCAAGCTCGATGATACGGGTAAGCATCACTAAGCTGGCTGCGAGCACAAAGTTAAGTTCGTCAGGATACCAATGGCGACTGATATCACACTGCTCAACCACCAACATGCCATAGCTTTTCTGGTGCAGATGTAACGGCACCACGATCATCGAACGAAGTTGTAACGATGAAAATAGTTTGCTGAATTCGTTGGTGCGAGAATCTTTCTCAGCATCATGGGCAGCAAACGCAACACCCGCTTCAATCGCAGTAAATAGATGATTGAACTGACGGCGATGCAGTTGATGGGAGATCAGCTTATGTTTAGCGACGCTGGTGTTCTCGTCTGGGTGCACAATTAACTTCAACAATTGGTGCCCCTGCTCAAATGACCAGACACCGCAATGGGATGCCCCCAAAACACCATTTATTTGTTCACAAACGTGGCTCACCACCAGCTCGACGGCTGACAATGACATCACCCCGGCAGTTAACTGATTGATCACCAACCCTTGGCGATACAGTCTTTTCTGTGACTGCGCTAATTTGACTTCATCGTGACGCGCACGATCTTCCGCTTCTACCAGCAACTGCTTCACGGCTGCCAGATCCCGGGTTTGCCGCGTCAGCGTGTCTTCCAAGGTTTTTTGCTGTTGATGCAAATCGGTCATATCGACCAAGATAGATTCGGTGAGACAATACTGGCCATCAACATGGCCGGCAATACGACCTGACTCCCAGATCCACAGCACACTGCCATCACGATGAACAAGTCTGTACTGCAAGGTAAAGGATTCTGTTTGATGAAGCTGCTGCAACGCCAAAGCGCGCAATCGGGATAAGTTTTCTTGCGGGTGCAACAAGGATTCGAAACTGCGCACGGCACCGTTCACAACTTCGTCAGCACGATAGCCAGTAAGTTGATGCATCGCGGAAGAAGCAAACGACAAAGACATGCTGGGATCCATTCGGCGGCAGCATATGGCACCGGGCAAACTATTCAGTAGCGCCCTTAGCTCACAATCACAACCCAATCGAGAACCCAACGACTCTCTATCAATTTTTTTCTGTTGCAAAGGGACACTCCTTGATCCCAGCGAACGGCCAATAATCTCAGTATAGTCAAACCTGTACAATTAATAGCCGCAAACAGTGAAAATTCCTTTTCCACCGTATTCCAATCAATAAAGAGGCGCCCTATAACTCGACGCGATCGCCTTTTTGTTCAAGCCACACTTTGCGGTCGGCGGAGCGCTTCTTTGCCAACAACATATCCATAATCAACATGGTCTGCTCAGCGTCATCAATGGTCAATTGCACTAAACGGCGAGTATTGGGGTCCATGGTCGTTTCACGCAACTGCAACGGATTCATCTCACCCAAACCTTTAAAGCGCGTCACCTGAACTTTGCCGCGCTTTTTCTCCGCTTCTATGCGATCCAAGATCCCCTGTTTCTCTGGCTCATCGAGGGCATAAAACACCTCTTTGCCGACATCCACACGATACAGCGGAGGCATCGCCACATAGATATGTCCCTCCTGCACCAAATGACTGTAATGGCGTAAAAACAGCGCACACAATAAAGTCGCAATGTGCAACCCATCAGAATCCGCATCCGCCAGAATGCAGATCTTGCCATAACGCAATCCTGATGTGTCTTCAGAGTCTGGATCCATACCGATCGCCACAGAGATATCATGCACTTCCTGTGACGCTAGGATCTGCCCGCTGTCGACCTCCCAAGTATTGAGAATTTTACCGCGCAACGGCATCACCGCCTGGATCTCGCGATCCCGAGCCTGCTTCGCCGATCCACCCGCCGAGTCCCCTTCCACCAAAAAGATCTCGCTCAGCGCGGGATCATCCGAGGCACAATCGGTCAACTTGCCTGGCAATTGTGGGCCACTGGTGACTTTTTTCCGCACCACTTTCTTGGCCGCGCGCATACGACGCTGAGCGCTGCTAATACAAACATCCGCTAACAGCTCAGCAATGTCGGTATGTTCGTTTAACCAGAGGCTAAATGAATCTTTGACAACACCGGAGACAAAAGCCGCACACTGGCGCGACGATAGGCGCTCTTTGGTTTGCCCGGCGAACTGTGGATCCTGCATCTTAACCGACAGAATATAACTACAGCGATCCCAGATATCATCAGGCGTCAGCTTAACCCCGCGTGGCAACAAATTGCGAAATTCGCAAAACTCACGCATTGATTCCAGTAAGCCATTCCGCAAGCCGTTTACATGGGTACCGCCCTGCGCTGTTGGGATCAAATTGACATAGCTTTCGCCGATCTGCTCGCCACCATCAGGTAACCAAGTGACGGCCCAATCAACCTCTTCGTGCTCAGAGCGAAACACGCCTGTAAACGGGTCTTCAGGCAAGGATGGAAACGCTTTGACGTGTTCACGTAAATAGTCACGCAACCCATCTTCATAGAACCACTCGTGATTCTCGCCATTCACTTTGTCGTTCAGCTTGATGCGTAATCCAGGGCAAAGTACCGCTTTCGCCTTGAGAATATGTTTCAGCTTGGTGAGCGAGAATTTGAAACTGTCGAAATACTTAGGATCAGGCCAGAAATGGACACGGGTACCTGTATTGCGTTTACCAACGGTTCCAGTAACGGCTAATTCCGATACCTTATCGCCGTTCTCAAAGGCTATTTCATGTACTTCGCCATCGCGACGAATAGCCACCTCTACACGGGTAGACAGCGCGTTGACCACAGAGATACCAACCCCGTGCAAACCGCCACTAAACTGATAGCTATCGTTGGAAAACTTACCCCCAGCATGTAACCGGCAGAGGATCAGTTCAACCCCGCTGACCCCCTCTTCCGGGTGAATATCGACGGGCATTCCGCGACCATCATCAATCACCTCTAGCGACTGATCGGCATGCAAGATCACTTGCACATTGCTCGCAAAGCCTGCCAGCGCTTCATCGACACTGTTGTCGATCACCTCTTGTCCAAGGTGGTTAGGGCGCGTAGTGTCGGTATACATACCAGGACGCCGCTGAACTGGCTCTAAGCCACTCAGAACTTCAATCGCATCGGCTGTATATTGCTGGTCACTCATCAATAGGGCTCTATGGTTGCTATTACTTACTGGCTAAGCGCATTGGCGACTATCACCATGCGCATCACGAAAACATGGTGGCGAGGGTGCCATATCTTGTCAATCCTCACCACTCACACCGTTTGGGATTGCTGGAAAAAACGAAAAACTTCGGGAAGATAGTCTGCAAACATGGTGAAAAGATGATCGCCACCATCCTCAATTGAAAACTCAGCACCATGATACAAGGCTAAAGCATCACGATAATCTAACACCTCATCTCCCGTGGTTAAGAGTACTTTATAGCGAGCAGGCGCACTGATCGTGGGCGTCATATTCAATAATTCATCCATATGCGCCAAGGTTAGCTGGTAAGACTCGCCAGTATAAGGATTATGCTGCGGCCCCAACGCCTGACGCAGCAATTTGGCAGGGGCTACTGCCGGATTAACGAGTACGCTGGGCAGATTAAATTGCTCTGTTACACAGGTGGCAAAAAAGCCACCTAATGAGCTACCCACACAACCGATAAGGTTGGGTGTACTGAGGACAAGTTGTTGAATTTGTCCCCACGCGGCCTGAGGCGTATTAGCCAATTGCGGCGTAAGCAGTTCAATGTTTAACGCCGATTGCAGAATGTAATCGGCGAGTATTTTGGCTTTTGCTGACTGAGATGAGCTGTTAAAACCATGCAGATAAATCAATCGCTGCATCAGTAGCCTTTACTTGCCAAGTTAGGCGCAAACGGGTTGTCCTTCAGGCGCAACACTTCCGTATCAATCTCACCATCATCCAGCAGCGTCAAACGACGATAACCGGGAGCGACCGTGTCCAAAGTAAACTGGTCACAATTCGGCTTAAACTGGATACAAGTGGATGGCGTTGATAACAGACGGATCCCATTGTGCATCCGATCAAGGGTCTGGTGCACGTGCCCCCAGACAACCCCTTTAACCTGAGGTAACCGGCTCAATAAATCGAGGAATTGACTACCGTTCTTCAGTTGATGCTGATCCAACCAGCGGCATCCAACTGGGATAGGATTATGATGCAGCAACACTAAACAGTGGCGATCCGGATACTCAGCAACCGCTTTTTCAACAAACAGCAATTGCGATTCAGATAAAAAGCCATAGGTATGCTTTTTCACCTGGCTATCCAGTAACAAAACCTGCCATTTAGGGTAAACAATCTGCTTTGCGGCGTGCAGTGTTGGATTATCTAGCTCTGTCGCCATGATCCGCGGATCATCATGATTCCCGGGGATCCAGTAGCAAGGCGCGGCAAATCGGGCAATACCATGGGCGAAGGCGGAATAAGAGCTAATAGAATCATCCTGGGAGATGTCGCCAGTCGCCAGAAATGCGTCGATCTCAGCCGGTTGCTGTTCGATCAGATCCAGCACAGCATGAAAGCTATCCCGTGTATTGACCCCTAGTAGCGACTTTTCAGGACTACCGAAGAGGTGGGTATCTGTAATTTGAAGCAGTTGTGGGCATACCCTTCCTTCAGGTAGCACTGCTTCGACTTTGAGGATTTCCACTTAAATTAGCCACTATTTTCCGGAAACGGGGTCTACCTGTATCAGCGGAGCGGTGCCATAGCCAAACTTTTTGCTGTGCTGCAGCCACTCAGCAAGAAACTGATTAACCTGAATTTTTTCATCTTTATGATGCATCTTTTTATTAGGATAATCATACCTTGGCTTGAGCCTGGAAATCTGCTGACTAGTTAACACTTCTGCCACGCGGGCATCGTGGTACAGCCTCACTGTCATTTGCGGCAACAAAAAAGCAGCTGCACCTGCGCGATGTTGTTCCAGTAAGATGGTGCTGGTGTACTTAGTTTCTTCAACCAGCTGCATCGACACTTGTGTGTGCGTGTCCAACGCCCAAAATAGGGTATCACCGGCGCTATCCAGCCTCACCAGCAAAAAGCGTAAACTGGCATAGTTATGCTCACAGCAACGTAAAAACGCTGACACATCAGGTTGATAGCGGCCGCTGCGAGACATCAGCTAATCCACTTCCCAACGCGACTTAAGCGCATCACCATGTAACTGCAGCCACTGTAAAGCGATAATCGTCGCGGCATTTTCTACCTGCCCATCAGCCAACATCGCTAGCACCTGCGATCGAGGTAACACCTGCACCCGGATATCTTCGTGCTCATTTGCTAAACCATGCAGACCGCCGATACCGCGACTATCAACCTCGCCGACGTACAGTTCAATCCGCTCGGTTGTGCCTCCTGGGCTAACCAGATAACTAAACAGGTGCTCCACCCGTCCCAGCGTTAATCCCGCTTCTTCAGCGGCCTCGCGATGGGCAACCTCCTCTGCAGATTCGCCCGGCTCAATAATGCCTGCCACCAGCTCGTATAGCCACGGGTGACTGGTTGTCGCGCAGGCGCCCACCCGAAATTGCTCCTGGATCACCACACTATCGCTCACTGGATCATAGGGCAGCACCACGACGGCATGACCACGTTCAAACACTTCGCGATCCATCTCCTCGCTCCAGCCACCCGCGAACAATTTATGGCGCAAGCGATACTTCACCATAGAAAAAAAGCCAGCATAAAGCGTCTGTTTCGCAAGCAGTTCGACATCTTTATCAGTAAAACGATCGGGTAGGCTTTGTGATGAACTCAACGGATATTCCTCAAAGCAAAGATTATTCTGACTAAACTCATTATCTGCGCCGCCTAACATGACTACAAGCAAACAAGCACACCAAAAAAAATTTCTGTTACACTTCAGGCAAAGAATTGGTGAGTTCTCAAGGGTATACTGCTGAAAAAAAGCAGCCGATGTTGCTCAAAAGCCAAGTCATAAAGTCAAGTTAAAGAGACTTAAAGGAAGATAGATAACAATGGTCAAGAAGCCCCTTTCCCTTGCAGTCACACTGGTGCTAGGTTCTTTAACCAGTTCTGCTTTCGCCGATGACATCTGGCAAATCTATGAAAAATCATTAGAAGCCGATCCTGTCATTCTCCGAGCCGCCGCCCAGCGACAGCAAGCATTTGAAGCGATAAAGGAAGCGCGAGCGACCTTATTACCGCAAATATCAGTGACCGGTCAGTACACCGATACCAGCAGTAACCGTAACTTTCGTGAAGGTGACGGCACCAGCGCGAGCGTCGGACTGACCCAAGAGATCTATCGTCAGGAAAGTTGGATCAGCCTGGATTTAGCAGAGAAGTCAGCCCACCAAGCCGATGTTAATTACAACCTCGAACTACAGCGCCAAATACTCCGCGTGGCAGATGCCTATTTTGAAGTACTACAGGCAATGGACGATGTTGAATTCATCAGAGCAGAAAAACGTGCCATTGAGCGTCAATTAGAGCAAACCAAACAGCGCTTTGCAGTAGGTTTGACTGCCATTACCGACGTGCATGAAGCACAAGCAGAATATGACCGTTCTGCTGCCGATGAAATTGTCCAAGTCAACGTGTTGGAAAACAGTTACGAAGGGCTTCGAGTATTGACTGGCCTCAGCCATCGAGACCTCGACATCCTCAATACCGACCTGTTTTCACCTGCGAAACCGCAGCCTGAATCAGCGCAGAACTGGCAAACAATCGCGAAAGATAAAAGCTTGTCACTGGCCTCTGCTCGTGTAGCTACCGATATCGCTAAGCAAAACATCGACTTGGCCGCGGCAGGTCATATGCCCACGCTGTCGCTGTTTGCTCAATATGACACCTCGAATATTGATAGCAACTTAAACAACGGCCCTGACAGCTATGATGACCAAACCATAGGGCTGCAGGTATCAGTGCCTATCTATACCGGCGGTGCCATCACCTCTCGCGAACAGCAAGCGCAGTATGCGTATGTTGCCACTAGCGAGCAGATGAATGAAACCTATCGTGAAGTCAATCGCGTCACCATCAGCAGCTATAACGACGTTATCGCTTCCATCAGTGCGATCCGCGCATTCGAACAAACCGTCGTCTCGCGGGTTAGTGCCCTGCAAGCAACGGAAGCAGGCTTTGAAGTTGGCACACGTACCATTGTCGATGTACTTGATGCCACTAGAAACCTTTATGATGCCAAAGCGCAGCTTTCCAGTGCCCGTTACGCCTATGTCCTCAGCGTACTGAGCCTGAAATTTGCCGCTGGTAACTTAACAGAACAAGATCTGAAAGATGTTAATAAGGGTCTGAAACGACCGGCGTAATAGTTTTTCCTGGTAAAAAAAAGCCGCAATAGCGGCTTTTTTTGTGTCAGATACAGAGCTACCGAGACTGGCCGAGCCATTGCGACTATGACACACATGCTCACTATTTCCTGAAACATGAAATCGTTATACAGCAAAAACTAACTTGTCAGACCAGCCAGCGAGATGTGACAAAGATCACCTTCAGATGCTATCTCTTTGATTAAAATGCCGCTAGTTTATTCATGTGGCTTAAAAAGGGATCTCGCAAAGCGAGCAAAGGGATAATAAAACGATGGCAACGGGATTTTTGCTTCTAGTCTTGGCAGGTATTGCCTATTTGCTTTGGCGGTATCGTCAAGGTCAAAATAGTAACGGTCAGCTTATCGATCAGCGCTACCATGCCGTATCCATAGAGCAGGGACTCATTTGCTGCCGCCACGTAGAAAAACTTCAACATCAACGCTATTTGTCGCACGAAGCACCACACATTCCTCTACCTGGCTGCGATCAGCCAACTTGCCAATGCCGTTATAAGCACCATTCAGACCGACGTAATAGACACAATGACAGACGCGATATATACGGTGTTAAGCAAGCACTGTTCGATGCGTTGACCACAGGTGAACGGCGGAAAACTCGAGACAGAAGAGCAACACCGGCATCCTAAGATCATCGTTTTTTATAAAGATAGTCGCTGCGATGGGGTTGAATAGTTGTTAAGCTGCAGCCGAAAGATCCCCTCTAAGTCATTAGCAGTAAGGTAGTACGTTGCCGAATCCGAGCCGATATAACTTAATCGCCCGCCTTCTTATTACGGTCTACTTCTTACTACCGTCCTTGGCGTTTGCGCAGACTTCTTTTCCGGTTTTAGAAAAACAACTGTCCGAAATAGACAATGACGACCACCAGCAAGCCTTAAAGGTCCTCGCACGCTACCGCTCTGATTTAACGCTCTGGTCTGTGACGGAGCAAGCGCGCTTCTATCGGTTAAACGCGGATCACCAAATTGAGACCGGCCAACTAGATATAGCTAAACAAAACTATGATCGTAGTATCGGTATTCTGATGCCGCTAGGCGCATCAATCGACCTCGTACATAGCTTGTTGGAGCGTTCCTATATCCGCTACGTACAGACTAACGATCGCGAAAAATATTGCCCCGATAGAGTGATCGCAGAACAGTTCGCCAGAGCGTTAGATAACGATGAACTGCTGGTGAAAGCACTGACTCAACTTGCTTTCTGCAACAACGATGATCAGCAATTCGACAAAGGATTGAAGCTATTACAGGAGGCACTGTCGATCGCACAGCGCTCCAACTTATCCTCTGAGCGCGTTGCAATGATCTATAACGCCACCGCACTGATTTATAAAAATAATGGGCTCAATTCTCAGGCTTACGAACATTTCAGCAAAGCCTACCAGCAGTGGCAGTCAGTGGATGACAAAGTGGACATGGTGAGCATGCTCCACGGTATGGTCGGTGCAGCCATTGAGCAAGCTAAATGGCAACAGGCGAAGCAACATGTCGGTGAGATGTTTGAGCTCGCCAACTCCGCGCCTGAACACCCCGATTTCGAGTTTTTCGCCTATTACAATGCCGGCCGCAACGCTTTGGCCAAACACGAACTTGAACTGGCTACCGGCTACTTGGCAAAAGCGCTAGACAGGCAAGCCAACACCGCAGAAAAATTCTTTGTAAAGCACACATATGCCTTGCTCGCCGAAGCTCATCTCCGCAATCAAGCCTGGCAACAAGCCTATCGCTACGCCGAACAATGTTTAACCTTGTTACAATCTTCAGCCAACGAACTCAATGATTCACGCTTACTTTGCCAAGCAATTATCGCGGCGCAACAGAACGTGCCACAAATAACCTTACAGGCAATGCTGCAACTTGTAGATAAACAGACCAAAGCGAAGCGAGACTTCGTCAACAATGCCATTTTGAAAGCCGCCCTCACCCATAATGAAAAGCTAACCCAATTTGAAAACCAGCTGCTTTTAAAGCAGGTGGAAATTAATGAATTGGCGCTACTCAATGAAAAAGACCAACGAAAAATTGCTTATCTGACTATCGCCATCTTCGTGCTCTTTATGGTGGCTTCAGCCGCAATAATCATCTTTCTGGCGCGCTCGCGGAAAGTATTACAACACCGTGCAGAGACAGACTTTCTCACCGGTATCGCCAATCGTCGACGTATATTTGAGCATGCACAACGACTGATTGAGCGCGCGGCCCACAACAAAGATCCACTGTCGATCATTATCTTCGATATCGATCACTTTAAGCAGATCAATGACAACTATGGACACAACGTCGGTGACTTAGCCATTCAGCAAATTGCTCGCCTTACGGCGAATTCCCTGCGCCCAGGGGATATTGTTGGCCGTATCGGTGGCGAAGAGTTCCTCGTTGTACTGCCGAATACGCAAGAGCTTCAGGCACAGGAAGTGGCCGAACGACTACGCGCAATGATCGCTAGCACTAAGCTAGAGATCGAAAATCAGTCGGTACGGGTTACCGTCAGTTTAGGGGTGTGCACGTTAGACAAACAACGTTGCGCACTACAGAGCATCATCAATGCCGCAGACGAAGCGCTCTACTTCGCCAAAAATGCAGGCAGAAACCAAGTAAAGGTCAGCCCCAGCAGTAACTGAGGCGCCTCTGTAGCAGCACAATAGCGACGAGAAAACACCTTGTGTAAGCAAAGCCTTGTGATAATCCTTCATCAAATAGTCAGCCTGCTATATTTAAAGCGACCACTTTAGCAGCGAACAAATTTTTACTGATATCGACAAAACATTGAAAATTCAATCCGATGTCAAAAAATTTTACACTTCAATAAGCTAAAGTCGGAGCAGCATGCCGTCAGTCATTATTGAAGAGGTGGGGAATGGGATCTAACAAAGTCGTTAACAAGGACGATTCGCAAACAGCTACCGAAACGCAGCAAACAACAGAGACCGCTGAACGCGTCGTCATCACCGCGAATGAAATGGTGCCAGTCCCAGAGCCCTCTGAATATAACTTCTTCACCGAGCGGGAACTGGAAAAGATCCTCGCGAACCTCGATACCTTACGTGACGATGTTTACCCCAGCACTGGCGCCGAGCCAGAACACTCAGCTGCCAACCACAGCTTTCCATCGGTCTGCCTTATTGGCCTAGGACGTTGCGGTTCAAATATTGCGCTAGAAGTTGCCACTCTGGTTTATCGCGCCCGCTCCTATTACCTCAATGAATTTAAAACCCAAGAAACGCAAAGAATAGAAAAAGATGGTCGGCCGCTGCGCTGGATCCGTCGGCGGCTACATCTAAACGCCGAGAATACACTCAAACCTATCTTCCTTATCGAGCCGATCGTGATGCTCGGTGACCTGGATAAAGATATTGCTGGGCGGATCCGCTACTCCTCAAGAACCGAAGATGGCAAGTTCCTAGAGAACTACACCAAAATGAAAATCATGGATCTATCAGAGGTTCATGCGGGGGGGGCTGGTAACGCACCGATATTGGGTCAATATCTCGCTAAGATCATCTTGAACAAAGACACTGAGAAATTCAGTAATCAGGACTGGAAGTTTATCCACTCCTATCTAATCGACTCCTGCGGCATCAAGGCCAACCAGAGCCGACTGTACTTCTATATTTTCAGTGCCGGCGGCGGTACCGGCTCAGGCATGGCCTCTGAATTTGGTCTGGCACAGCAATATGCCTACATGCGCAAGACCTTTGAGATCCGCCCCAATGACACGCTGGATGACGACCGCCATCGTTCGTTTGTCTTCGAACCTATCTTTACCAGCGGTATCTGTATTCTGCCGAATATCTCCAACCAACAGGCATCCGTGTCTGAAGCCCTGCATATCAATGCCGGCCGTCTGCTATGTAAGTACCTTTCTGAAGAGTGGGACTTTTCTTATAACTACGAAGATGAGGCAGAGAGCGAAGCCAGCGTCATGCAACGTATTCGCCCATGGAATGCGATGATGTTGATATCCAACGATATCATGCGCTACGCCGAGGAAACCGACGACGGAAAGATTGAAGACATCGATGTTAACTCGATGGAGAAGTACGCTAATCAATATATCTCGCAGCAGATATTTAATATCTTGACCGCACAAGCCGTCACCACAGACTACGACGAAAACTACTTCCGCCGTGCCGGTATCGATATTGGAGAGACCATCCGCCTGGACGCCAACGACCTGTTTATGAGCCTGGCTGGCCCCGTGGCGGTGGCTTATGCGGAAAGCGTTGTGCCCCACCAGGAAGCAACGTTTGGCGATAAGCACCACAACATCGACGTCGATGACCTGTTTTACCGCTCCATTGAGCTGCCCCATTTCAACAAGGACACACAGGCAATTGAAGGCATCAGCTTGTTGCCAATTGAGTCACAACGCTATCGAGCGGCGTTAGAAAAGTATAAGAGCAACAGCTACGATGCATCAGCCCTCAATGATCTGCACTTTTTCAAGAACTGCTCGTCCATCGTCTCAATTGTTTCGTTACCAAAAGATTTCAAGCTCTCCTATGTCGATTTAAATCGACTGAAGAGCCATCTGAATGCGCTGTTCCCGAACACCACACTAAAACGCTATGCTTTGGTGATTGGTACCTCGGCCAACCTGTCACTGACCACTTTGGTCGCCAAAAGCCCATGCCTCAGTGATGATTTCATCACGCTGATTGTCTCTTACATCAAACGCTGCTTTGCCAAAGACAAATATCGTTATGAAGAGACATTGGACAAGACCCTCATCGACATGATTAAGGCCGAAGAGTTTGATGAATCCAAGATTGATCAACTGGTCAATGTTTATGAAAGCCCGGCGAAGATCCTCGACACCAACTGGTTTGCAATCAAGCCTATGTATGAGAAAAAGTATCGAGAACTGATCCGCGACGACAGTAAATTCCAGTCGATTAACGATATTCGTCTCTCGTCGGAAAATATCAAAAAGACCATTCGCTATCTACGCGAGATCTATCGTCACCGTATCAGTCGGACCAAGATCTTATCCCTGAGTGAGTGATCCACTTACCAGTGCTAGCTGCTATGCGGCTGGCACAGAAGCAATAAAAAAGCCGCATATGCGGCTTTTTTATTTCCCTTAGCACTGCGGCTAATCACATTTAAGCAAATTGTACTCTTCGACAATAATATAGCGACCTTCAGCGATAGGCTCCTGATAGGCTACGGTATCAAATTTAAGGCCGTTCTTTTTCGCCAATGTCTTCGCTTCTTCCCGAAGCCTGGTAAATAGGTTGTCGTAGGTGCGTCCCACCGACGCAAAAGCAACTTCTTGCAGATTCTTCATTCCCAAAACGATTTGACACTCATGGACTCTGGCACCATACCAAGGCACTAGCCGTGGCGTTTCAGCAGCCAGTGCAGAAAAACTCATAATGGAAACAACAATAGCCAGAACAATCTTCTTCATAGAACCTCCACATCTCACTCATGGCTACCTGCACCTTTCTTATTATGGGGAAACCCTTTGCATGCAAGCGCCAAGTGTAAAAAAAGCCAACATAGATAACTCACTTTAAGGGTAGGCTACTGGTCTTACAACTTGGGTTGGCATATTCAAATTTTTGGTCTACCTCACGCTTTGAACCGAATTGTTTACAATTCAACCGCAGCCATACCTCAACACTTTATAAGCTGTCAGCCAACGGAACTGATAGATCGCTCATAGATTCGAAAAAGTGATAGCTTTAAGCATAGGTACACGGCTCTTTTCTATGTAAATCAGTATCTTCTAATGACTGTGAAGGGGAAGTGTTGCACTAACCAAACATTGGATAGCTGGTACACCACTAACGTCTAAGCCCAGATGCGGGCAGACAGAGCACATTCAAATCTAGGGGGAAATTCCGGTGGGTGTGCCTTTACTTTGCTTTACTTTGTAAACAGCGCATATACCGGAAGATATCAGACAAGCGTTCAGCGACGTCTCTATCAGAAAGTTGTTCAGCATTCTTGGGATTAAGGTGAATCACTAGATGATAGTGATTAGAGATCACGGCATAAGCGCAAAGCTCAATGGTGAAGACTGAATCTAACAGCGCTAAACGCTCTAATACCCATTGTTTACGATGGCTGTAATCGGTGTGAGTGAGTCTATCTTCGCCACACAGAAACGCGCGTCGAACACAACGACACACAGTGGCAGTAAGACGTATCGGCAGGTGAAATAAGTTATGAGCAGGGGCGCGTCATTTCAGCTTTCTTGCTCTCAGATATCGTAACCAAAAGCCTAGAAGCTGATTAAAAACTCGTCAAAAAAAGTGGCTGCCCCCTACTTCTCTATTAATTGGCAGCACAACATGACGATTAACCAATGCCATGCAGAACGCTTTGCCGTGCTACTAATCGCTGCCCCAAGTGCTTACCAGACATGTATGGACGCCCACCTTATCTCCCCGCTATTTCGTGGTAGGTATATTCACTACTATGTCACCACTAAATAAGTATTTATTATACACCGGAGTAAATATCTTATAAGACAGTAACCTCGGGGCTAATGATGTAAAAAAACCTGAGGTGAAATCAAACCTACTGACCCCACCATCATCTATCCCATCAGGACCAACACTATAAATTATCACCCCGTTCATTATTTTATATGTTTTTAGTCGCTCACCTGAGCTATCGAAAGGATCAACATCGCAACCACTCCCTCCACAAAAAACACTTTCTCCCTGCTCTTTATAACTACGATTTAAGACCGATAACGTTTCATTTAAAACGACTAGATCTTTATGGTAAAACACACTGCTCCAAATTTGATTGAAAAAATTCAAGGCAAGAAGCACTAAAAAAAACAATCTAATACTCTTATTTTTCAAACAAAAAAATGTCAACAACATAGAAATAATAATGAACGAAATGAAACTACTCAAACCAAAGTAATAAAAAGCCACATTTAGGATATCAACCACTATGACTGAAAAAACAAAAGCGACGAGATATGATGCTATCTTTTTTGAAGTTCGACTTAGAAGCAAATTACCCACCTAATTAATCAGACAAGTTTCTATATTAGTGTGACTAAGTAAAAGATCCAATAATAAATTAACATTAGAGTTTTCTATATCACTCTCTTCATAGCTAGATAATGGTTTATCTCTAAACTTTGGAAGTTTATTTTCGATCTTGGATTCCTATACTAAAAAAAGTGGCTGTCCCCTTACTTTTTTTCCGGATCTCAATACTGAGCCTGCAGCTCCCCCTGTCAACGCTTAACCTCTGCCATTACTGACAGCGGCCCATAATTCGGAGCTTCGGCGGCTTGCTAAGCCTTACCGAATAAAGGACTTTCACCTTCAATCTCTTGCCGATTTATCTCGGCGCACTGAGTGTCTTTTCTATTTGTCTATTTGTCTATTTGTCTATTTGTCTATTTTCGCTTTAGTGGATGCCTCCACCTCGCTTCCAAATTCATCATATAGAGTAATTATATATTTATTCTCGTCATCATAATATTCTATAAAATATCCATTTTCGATAAATATCCTTCCATCTACAACTTCCGCATTCAAGCCGCAATTAATTTTTCCATCATAAATAGAGAATGCTTTTTCAATAGAAACGTCTTGTTCGTTATAATTATGGTTTTCGACCACGACAACAAATGCCTGATAGTGGCATATTGCTAACCTTTCTATCGATTCATCCTTGCAAGAAGAAAGGATGAAGATAACGACAGAAAGAAATAGATATTTATAGTTAAACCTCAATAAATTCATCATTCCATTTCTATCTTCTGTTGTCTCCAACTTAAATAATCCACTTCAGGGAGAGTTTTATTCAATTCAATCTGATAGTTTAAATCGACCTTCTGGCTTTCCGTCTGAAGCTCCCTCCTAAGTGCATAGATTTGATAATCTCTTCCGAATTGAGTGATTTCACTATCGTGGCCTAGCTGAGTGAAAAATTCGTGAACCGCATATTATTCCCTTGATAACCCTAGGTGAAACGCTTGATCCACATGAGCAATTGTAGCCTCCACAACTTCGTCATCTACTCCAGCGGTTCTAATTAAAATCAGGTCCTCTTCTTCCCAGTAACCTAGTCTAGTTCTACCCCAAAAGTCGGCAGATTCACTATTTAGCCCACTCTTTAACTGCACATATCCATACTTCTCAAACTCTGGTATGGCCTCAAATACTTTTTGTTGTAAACGTGCAATTCTTTCTTCCGGTGACTCATTATTAGGTATCGCTTCAGACGTTACCGAATCCTTGTTCGCAAGTAAATCAGTCTTCCCAAATCCCAACTGCTTAAATGCCGCTCCTTCATAGGCGCAACTATATACATGTTGACCAACGTCATCGCAGCGAACTTAGCGGCGCCGGTTATCGCCTTACCCAGTACCGCCCCCCCAGCACCATCTGTCCATGCACTATAGGCTTGCGAAATCCCAGCAACGACTTGACCGATACCTTGCGCCAACGAGAACATGCTATAGACAGTCGAAACTGCACTGACAAAACTCGCAATAGCGGTGTTGGCGACAGCATATTGAATGGCCCAAACGGCTAACATTTGGAAGATATACCCACTCGGATCGGTCGCATTCAACGGGTTATTCATCACGTAGCTATAGCGGTTCAGGTTTTGGCTACTATTAGCCGCCTGAATGTGCGGATCGGCACTTAAAAAGCGGCCGAGGCGCGCGTCATAAACACGACAATCTCATCCTGCCTTCATTACTTTATTATTTTTTAGTACAATCAGAAAAATTAATATCGTCACTATCGCCATTATCATCAACGCCATTAGGCCCAAACGAGTAAAATATTGGCATAGTATTTCTATCTATATACTTGTAAAAAATCTCCTTCCCCCAAATATCAAGGTAATAGTATTTCCACCTAACATATGGCCCTATCCATTTAGCATCCCTGTTTTCATGATATATCTTTTCTAATTTATCGGGATAATCGCCTACTTCATTTCGATAAAAGTTAATCGAAGAATATAGAGCACACAATCTAAATAATTGCTTAGTCATATCCGTACTTTCACTTTTGCATTCAAGAGGAAATAAAGTAAAAAGTGACCATATAAGAAAGCTGATAGATGCTTTCATCATTTTTTAAAACCTCATTCAAATCGCCCGCTTTAATTTTGACGAACTTTCAAATTACTCGAATCTAAATATTTCTCTAAAAAGTTATAAAATTCTTCTGGTTTATAGGAATACAAGAGCATATCGGTTTCACGCTTATAAATACTATTGTGGTGAGAATCTGAATCTAAGAATATTCTGAAAAATGCGCCGTCGTCTCGATATCATTAAATAAGATTAGAGTGAGTGCTAATTTATTGTTAAAAAATGTGTCAACTGTTTAAAAAATTTACAATTTTTAAGGGTCGATGTAGATCAAATGCTTAACATTTAAACTAATCGAGCATTTTCACTATTTAAATGGTGCCGGATCGCTAGCAGTGTAGACAGCAGCGCACCCTGACTCTTAGCGACCACATCCTTTCCGGCTTTGGCAGCTTGTTCGGCTTCATCGGGGTTGGCGATTAGCTGGCTCACAGCCGCCGCCAAGCTGTCACTATCGGCTACCTGCTGGCAATTACCTGCGGCAACCAGCGTGCGCGAAATCTCTGTAAAGTTAAAATCAAACGGACCATTTAGCGTAGGCATGCCCACGGCCGCTGGCTCCAGCAAATTATGGCCACCATTAGGAACTAAGCTACCGCCCATAAAGCAGATATCGGATGCCGCTAACAGCAACATCATCTCACCCATAGTGTCAGCTAGGTAGATGCCACAGGTAGGATCTAACTGATTTAAACTACGACGATTAAAAATCATTCCCTCTGCCTCAGCACGCCGCTGACATAGCGACGCAACTGCATCAAAGCGTTGCGGATGCCGCGGGACAATGATCAGCAATGCGTCGTTATGCTGTTGCCGAACTCGCTGATGAGCATCCAACAAGATCTCATCTTCCCCCTGATGGGTACTGGCAGCGATCCAGACCGGACGATGTGCAGCGATGTTTTGTCGAAATGAGTGACCATCCGTTGTCGTTTGTTCGCTGATCTTTATATCGAATTTCAAGCTACCTGAAACAGTCACTCGACTGGCGTCGGCCCCCAATTCGATAAGGTGTGCCGCGTCTTGCCCCCCTTGGGCCAACACGCTATGAAACCCCTGCAAGGCAGGTGAGATTAACCACCGAAATCGGCGATATCCACGGTAGGAGTTATCCGACATCCGCGCATTAATCAGTAGCGACGGCACTTTTTGACGACAACAGGCTGCCAACGTGTTTGGCCACAACTCCATCTCCATCATCACCGCCAAACGCGGTTGAGTTCTGCGCAGAAAACGAGAGGTGGCATCAGGTAGGTCCAACGGTGCATAACGGTGGATCACCCGCTCCCCAAAAGCGGCTTGTACCCGATCGGCACCGGTGCGGGTGGTGGTGGTCACTAAAATAGGCAGTTTGGGGTATTCGGCAAGCAAGCGCTCAACCAGCGGCGTTACGGCGATCACTTCGCCGACAGATACCGCATGCAACCATAATGGATGGCCATCAACTGGAGGCACAAATCCTAAATGCTCTGGCCAACGCTTACCTATCTTCGGCTTACTGCCTTTGGGCCAATGCAGTAGCAGAAGCCCAACAGGTAAAGCCAAGTAAAGCAGGAGTGAATAAAGCGCCCGAATTACCATTACTTAGCGGCTCTATCACCGCGGATCGCATTGATGATCTCAGTAGTAGAGCAACCGTCTTCAAAATTTAACACCCGAACTTCACCGCCATTGGCGCGTACGGCATCACCACCAGCGATTTCATCTGGCTGGTAGTCGCCCCCTTTAACCAATAGATCTGGCAATACAGCAGCAATTAAACGTGCAGGGGTATCTTCACTGAATGGTACCACCCAATCGACAGCGCCGAGCCCCGCCAATACCGAAGCGCGACGATCGGTTGGATTAACCGGACGACCAGGGCCTTTCAAACGGGCGACAGATGCATCGGTATTAACCGCCACGATGAGGCGATCCCCCAATTTTGCAGCCTGATTGAGATATGCCACATGACCCGCATGCAAAATATCGAAGCAGCCGTTGGTCATCACCACCTTTTCGCCGCGAGCTTTAGCCGCTTCAACCGCGTAAAGCAGTTGATCTTCACTGACCGCACCGAAACCGCCCTCTTGCCGTTCTCCGATAGCGTTAGCCAACTCGATAGTCGACACAGTTGAAGTACCGAGTTTACCCACCACCACGCCAGCTGCAGCGTTCGCCAAGGCACAAGCTTCACCAAATGATTTATTCGCTGATAAAGAGGCCGCCAATACCGAGATCACCGTATCACCGGCACCTGTGACATCGAACACCTCCTGCGCTAATGCTGGCAAGTGCAGCTCTGGTTCATCGGCCTGCAGCAAGGTCATACCATGCTCACCGCGGGTCACCAGTAAGGCTTGCAGCTCTAGCTTTTCCCGTAGCGCGTGACCGCGTTCCACTAGCTCAGCTTCATCCTTACACTTACCAACAATGGCCTCAAACTCTCCGAGGTTTGGTGTCATTAAGGTCGCACCACGGTACTTTTCAAAATCGGAACCTTTAGGGTCCACCAACACCGGCACATTGGCCTCTTTCGCCAGCTGTACCATCTGCTGCACGGCAGACAGCGCGCCTTTGGCGTAATCAGACAACACCACCACTTTGGCCGTCGCCAACTGCGCTTTCATTTGCGCCAACATAGGTGCGGGATCGACCTCGTCAAACCCCTCTTCGAAATCGAGTCGGATCAGCTGCTGATGGCGGCTAAGAATGCGTAATTTAGTAATGGTGGGATAGTTGGGAAGGCGGTAGAAATCACACTCAACATTCACCCCCTGCAACTTGCCTGCAAGTGCGTCTGCGGCTTCATCCTGCCCTGTCATACCAATAAGTACCGCTTTGCCACCCAAGGCCGCCACATTAAGCGCCACGTTTGCAGCACCACCAGCTCGCTCTTCGATCTGCTCAACCTTGACCACAGGTACGGGAGCTTCGGGAGAGATCCGCGATGTCGGTCCATGCCAATAGCGGTCCAGCATCACATCACCCACTACCAACACTTGGGCCGTATCAAAATCTGGCAGGCTTACTCGCATAACTGTTTGTCCTGATGATATAAATTGTCGATATTCTAATGAGCTGACACGCGACATGCCAGTTTACTCACAGATATAATCATAGCGGTTGTGGTTCGACAGGCTAGCAACAGATATCTACAATACCTGCCCTGAACGATTTCAGGCTGCCACTAAGCCCGAGGATAGACGAGTGAAAGAAGCGCCATCACTGACATTAAGCATGTTTCACCCCCGCCACTGGCTGACTTGGTTCGGCTATGGGGTGTTCTGGCTTATTGTGCAGCTGCTTCCCTACCCCTTACTAATGAAGCTCGGCAGGGCACTTGGCCGTCTGATGCAGAAACTACTGAAAAAGCGCGCAGACATTGCAGACCGCAACCTGCAGCTCTGTTTTCCGCAGATGAGTGACAGCGAGCGACAGCAACTGGTCGATAGAAATTTCGAATCTGCAGGCATGGCGGTGATAGAAACAGGCATTGCCTGGTGGTGGCCTGACTGGCGTATCCAGAAGCTTTGCCACTATGAAGGGATGGAGAACCTACCCAAGGAACAAGGGGGCGACCAAGGCATTGTCTTTCTAAGCATGCACTTTCAAACCTTAGAGATGGGCGCTCGGTTGTACAGTAATACCTACGCAGGCATCGGTTTCTACCGCCCGAATAAGAATCCGATCATTGAGTTTTTCCAATACCGTGGCCGCTCCCGCGGTAAGACCTACCTGATTGATAAGCGCGACATCAAGTTGGCTGTTAAGCAGCTACGGAAAGGCCACCGGCTTTGGTACGCACCGGATCAAGATTATGGTCGTCGCAGTAGTATCTTTGTGCCTTTTTTCGCCGTGCAAGACGCTCCAACTATTCCGGCCACCAGTAACCTAGCCAAATTGGGCAAAGCCAAAGTAATGATCTTCGTGCAATCCCGGCTACCCAATAACAAGGGGTACCAGCTAACACTGAGCCCTGCATTAGACAATTTCCCTTCCGATGATCTTGTTGCCGATACCACAAGAATAAACCAGCTGATTGAAGCCGAGATCTTAAAACAGCCGGAGGAGTATATGTGGATGCATCGGCGCTTTAAAACTCGCCCCGATCCAGAGCAGCCCTCGTACTACTAAGCTTTGATGGCTCGGTGCTACCCTACATTAAGTTGAATACCTGCGTAAAAACAGCAGGATGAGATGACCTTGCTATACTCCAAAGAGGTGCCGCATCAGCGGCCTGTTACGGAGTATCTGCTGCAGCATGGATCAGTTTACGCCGCTTCTTAGAGCCAGAACCCTGACGCTATGGCTAGACAGCTTTTCAGATTGGTTTAAACAATACTGCGCCCATCACCGTCTCAGCATCATTTTTTGGGATGATGATATGGTGGCGCTTGTGCTCGACCATAGAGAACAAGCCAGTTATAGCTTTCACAGCAATCATGTCGAAGAGCTAGAGCCACCACTGCCCTGGTCAGCCTTGGGCCGGGTCGAGCCCAGTAGCCAAAGTTTTGTGCAGTTAGAAAATGAATCAGCGTCGCATCACAGCTGGCTGCTCAAACTAAACTGTACTGCACCATTAAGCGCCGTCATCTATTTGGAAACGTCAGACGCGGCAGATACCTCTGCACTGCAGCAGGTTGCCGATCAAAGTGAATCACTTGCCGCTTTAGCTGAGATCCAATGGGATTTCCATGTACTGCAACGGCAACAATATCGTATGTCGGAATCTCCCTTAAGCAGTGGTGAAGTAGACCTATTGCCCATCATTGAACACTGCCCAGCACTGATATCGGCTAAAGATCTTAACGGCAATATACTATTCGTTAATCGTCACTTTGCCTTGCTCGACGGCCCCTCCCCTGAGGAGTATGTCGGTAAGAACGTATTTGAACTGTTTCCAAAGAAGATCGCCTCAGAACTATGGAGCAACGATCTAAAAGCGATCAACCAAGGTGGGCTCGAAGTAGAAGAAACCTGCCATCACAAAGGCGGCAAATTACATACCTACCTTTCTAATAAGTTTCCGCTTAAAGACAGTACCGGGGAGATATTTGGCATCTGTGCGATCTCGACCGACATCACTGAACGCAAAGCGACTGAACTTCACCTGCGGGAAAGTGAGCAACGGCTCAAAACACTGCTGCGCTATGCGCCAGAAGCGATCCTGATTTTTGATGTTGATAAAGCTTGTTATATCGATGCCAATCGCAATGCGGAGAAGCTGTTTGGTCTCAATAAGCGCAATCTGATGACAGCAGATCCTGCCACCCTGAGCCCCTCGTTGCAGTCAGATAAAGGCAGCTCAACCACCGTAAGAGCGCAGATGATCCAACGCACGCTGAATGGTGAAGTGCCGCATTTTGAATGGCTCTGCCTGCGTCATGGCAGTGAAGCCGTGCCCTGCGAAGTGCGTATGGTGCAATTCCCAATGAGTGGTCGGCGCCTGATCCGTGAATCATTTATCGATATTTCCAGCCACAAAGCGTCGGAACGCAAACTGAAAGAGCATGAAGCTCATCTAGAGTATCTCGCCCATCACGATGCACTGACCGGCCTCCCGAATCGCCTGCTCTTGGCTGATCGTCTCGAGCACTCGTTGGCACTCGCCAGGCGCTCAGACACCCGGGTGGCACTGTTACTCTTTGACCTGGATCGATTCAAATATATCAACGATACCCTCGGACATGACACCGGTGATCGTCTGCTGAAAACCATCGCCAACCGACTGTCCGAAGCGGTCAGAACCATGGACACAGCCGCCCGGTTGGGCGGCGACGAATTTGTTGTGTTACTGGAACAGTTCGGTGCGCTGTCTGATGTCAGTCAGGTAGCGAGTAAGCTAATTGAAACCCTAGGCGAGCCTTGTAACGTGGCGGGTCATGAGTTGTCACCCTCCCTCAGTATCGGTATTAGCGTATTCCCCGATGATGCCAGCAGTGCAGAGAGCCTGTTAAAGCATGCTGATATTGCCATGTATAAAGCAAAAGAGTCGGGCGGTCGCCACTTCCGCTTTTTCACCGGCGAGATGGATCAACGCACGACACAGCAATTAAAGATGGAGAGTGAACTGCGTAAGGCGATCATCAACAATGAGCTCTCATTAGTTTATCAACCGCAGCTTTCATTGGCGGATAATACGCTCTGTGGCATGGAGGTGCTGGTACGCTGGCATCACCCCAAGCGAGGCATTATCTACCCAGGGGAATTTATCCCTGTCGCCGAAGAGACTGGCCTAATAAACGATCTAGGATTGTGGGTAATGCGTCATACCTGCAAACAGATAGCCAAATGGCGTAAAAAAGCACTCAAGACACCACGCATCTCTATCAACCTGTCGGCACGTCAGTTTCATCAACATGATCTGTTGGCGCAATTAAAAGAGTTACTCCAAGCACACCAGCTTACCGCCAGCGACATAGAATTTGAGATGACCGAAAGCATGCTGATGGCGGACGCAGAAGAGACTGCACGCCTGCTCAATCAATTGGCCAAGTTCGGTATCTCCCTAGCGGTCGACGACTTTGGCACCGGCTACTCTTCCCTTGCTTATCTACAGAAATTCCCTATCCATCGATTGAAGATTGACCGTCGGTTTATTCAACATCTGCCTGATAATGGGAATGACAGTGTCATTGTCTCCACCATTATCGCCATGGCTCATAACATGGGGATGAAGGTCGTCGCTGAAGGGGTTGAAACAGGCGAACAGCAGCGCTTCCTGGCGCGACTAAAGTGTGACGAAGCACAGGGCTACCTGTTTGCTAAACCGCTGCCGACGGAAGCTTGCGCTGACTATCTCAAAAATCATCAAGCTGATCTTTAATAAACGACAGCCCCTCGCTAGCGGCGGCGAGAAGAATAGCAAGACACTATTTTCCAGCAGTATCAGCTACTTTCGCTGAGCGTCAGGTACTCTGGCAGATAACTTAGCCAAGCCTCTCTTACCTGCTGCCGCAGCGCTTGCCAACCATCAACAGGTAGCAGCCCCGGTAACTGCTGCAGAGCCAAACGGTGATTTTTATCCCGCAGTCGACAGTACGCGGCAATAAGCTGTTTAGATAACTCGGCAGAGACAATACCTTCCTCGGCTAAGGTCTCGAAAATACGCACATTGTCAGACCAGACACTCAGCGCAGGATATTGCTGGCTATAGGCTAATACCAAATACTGCGCCAGGAATTCGATATCAACGATCCCTCCCGTGTCCTGCTTCAGATCGTAAAGCTCTGCGTTACCCTTATTCAGGTGACCGTACATTTTAGCGCGCATCTTCGCGACATCCTCGGCCAACGTTCCTTGCTCACGGGAGCGTTGCAACACGTTAGCGCGCACTTGAGCAAAATCATCCGCCAGCTGACTGTCACCATAGACCACTCGACTCCGCACTAATGCCTGATGTTCCCAGGTCCATGCTTCCTTTGCTTGATAATCAGCAAAGGCGTCAATATGACTCACCATCAAGCCAGAAGCACCCGATGGTCGAAGGCGCATATCAATTTCATACAGCACACCAGAAGGCGTACGGGTGGCGCACAAATGAATAATCCGCTGGCCTAGTTTCAGGTAAAACTGCTGATTGGTCAGTGACTTTTCACCTTGGGTATGACCTGCCGGTGCCTGATGCAGAAATACCAGATCCAGATCGGAGCCATAACCCAACTCGATCCCGCCCATCTTGCCGTAACCAACCACGGCAAAAGCGTAGCTATTATCTGCTAACCCTGATGGAAGCCCGTAGCGCAGGGTCATCTGCTGCCATGCCATGCCAACCACTTGTTCCATTAGCGCTTCAGCCAATGCGGTTAAGTGGTCACTCACTTTCATTAGAGGCAGTGCGCCGGCGATATCTGATGCAGCAATACGCAGTTGCTGGATCTGCTTGAATTGCCGCAACGCTTCCATCTGCTGTTCCAAATCATCTTCAGGAATACGCAGAACAAATTCCCGTAACTCTTCACGATACTGCGTCGGACTTGGCGGCTGATAAAGGTGGGCAGGATCGATCAGTTCGTCGAGTAAGATAGGAAAACGCGACAGCTGCTCGGCGATCCACGGGCTGGCGGCACATAGTCGGCAAAGTTGATCCAGCGTACCTGGGTTCTCAAGCAACAGTTCTAAGTAAGCAGTTCGGGTTAAGATCTTGGTGAGCACCTGGGTAACGCGCTCAAACAGGAGCTCTGGACTGTCACCTTGCACCACGCGCTGGAGTAAGCCAGGCATCAATTTCGACAGGGTTTCTCGACCCCGATTACCCATTGAGCGCTGCTGGCATTGAAGACGAAAATCACGCAACAGTTTGGCTAACCGTTGACTCTTGCTTTCGGCGACACCGCACTCCGTTAAAATCCCTTCCAGCTCATCCAATTCAAAGTCATGCTGCCAAAGTTCGATGTAGCAGTCATCGACCTCTTCCTTACGCTCCTCCTCTTCACCAATCACAGAAGCAAAGACCTCATGTACCGCATCAGTGTGGAGGATGAGCGCGTCAAAATACTGCGCGTAGCTGGCATACCCCAACACATGCGCTAGGCGCAGCTGGTCAACATCACCATCTGGCAGCATCTGTGTTTGTTGATCACCAATCGCTTGGATCATCTGTTCACTGCGACGAAGAAACAGATAGGCGCGCCGTAACGTTTCCGAATCCGCAGCGTTCAATAAGCCATGCTCACCCAGCAAGGCCAGCGTCTCCAATAGCCCGTGACTCTGCAGCTCCGGCATGCGACCGCCACGGATCAGCTGCCAAACCTGAACAATAAACTCGATCTCCCGAATACCGCCAGCCCCCAGTTTAATGTTGCTCAACTGCGATCGGCGGCGAACCTCACGGCTAATCATGGCTTTCATCTGGCGTAGTGAATCGATCGCGGAAAAATCGATATAGCGACGATAAATAAACGGACGTAATAAGCCTTCGAGCTCTTGGTGATAGCGACCGCGCGGACCGAGAATGCGTGCCTTGACCATGGCATAGCGTTCCCACTCTCGTCCCTGTTCTTGATAGTAATCTTCCAGCGCGGCAAAGCTCATCACCAAGGGCCCGCTGTCACCGAATGGCCGCAAGCGCATATCCACCCGATAAACAAAACCATCGGCGGTGCTTTGAGCTAACAAATTAATCAGCTTTTGGCCTAGCTTGGTAAAAAACTGCTGATTATCAAGGCTACGGCGAGCCCCTTGGGTTTCACCGTTTTCCGGAAACGCAAAGATCAAATCAATGTCGGAAGAGAAGTTAAGTTCACCACCGCCCAACTTCCCCATTCCCAGTACGAGCATCGGTTGCGGTTGGCCACTTTGACGCCCCATAGGCGTGCCAAACTGCGTTGTTAACTGCTGATAGGCCCACGCCAATGCCTGACTCACCAAGGCATCGGCAAACTGAGAAAGCCGCGCCAGCGTTTGTTCAATCGGTGCGATATGCAATAGATCACGCCAAGCAATCAAAGTCATTTGTTGCCGCCTAGCAACCCGCAGCACCTGCTGAACTTGGCGCTCATCGCCACCACACTGAGATATTTGCGGCGCCAACCATTGCTGATAACAGGCGGGTCCAGCCTGCTGCAGTTCGCCATCGATCACTTGCAATGCCCACGCAGGGTCTTTAATCAAATTTTCAGCCACAAAGTCACTCAGCGCAAACGCTCGCAACAGGCTACTTTTCATCGCCTCGGAAATAGCTGGTTCAGACACAGCTTGCTGCTCACAAGCCGTTTGAAAACGCTGCCAATAACGCTCAGCACCATCAGCTAGAATCTGCGGTAAGATCGGAAAGGTGGAGTCACTCTGGGACATGAAGATGTTCCTGTTAAGCGATGAAAAGCGATTCACAGCGCCCTAAAGCAGCGCTGCGCTAAAAACACGATGCTCATTCAAAAAGGGGGTCATCAAGGGCTGATTGCCGGGATTGCTCAAGTGCGTGTAACAGCGCATTTCGTTTTCGCTCCAACCAGCGCCGATACGGCTTCTTGTCGGTCAAAGCTAAAGAATCAGCCACAGCATTAAGATAGTCTAACTGCGACCATTCAGCAGTACCGCGAGAGAGATCCAACCAGGCTTCACTGCACTCTGTGCCCTGCTCATTACTAAACAGAGCCGCAAAACAGAGCCGCAACTGCAACGCTTGTCTAAGCAGCGGAAACTTCTTCAAATAATCATCACCTGTGAACTCATGACCAGCATACAAAAGATGCAGCTGTTGCCACTGCTCAATTAGCGTATCGCGCCCCAAAGAGATGACCGGCTCGTTTAATCGTGATGTCGCTCCTAACAGATAACGACGCCAGCCCTGTTCGAACAGCCACTCAGTGAAAGAGAGCACCAACTGACAATAACGAGAGGAGAGTAGTAGCGTAACCACCTCGGTTTCATCCGGAGAAGAATCCGAGATCTCAGCCAAACGTGATTTCAGCAACTTACGGTCATCTAGCTTGCGCAACTGATGGCCTTTATCGGCCAATGCGTGCTGACGAAATGACGCTTCAGGTACCCAGGCCAAGGTCTTAAGCAACCACTGCAGTTCATCACGCAGCGTTTCACTGGCTTCCAGTGGGATCGCATCCTGGTAGGCTTGCAACGCGCTATTGAGCCATTGGTAGCCATCATAAAGTGCTTCAACAGCAGCAAATGAAGGGCAACTAATAAAGCTCTGTTCATTGTGCTGGATGGTATCCAAGATATGCTTAAGCGTCGCTTCGAATGCCACTTCAACCGACATATCCAAACTAAGCTGCACCGGCACCAATGGGCACCGTTCATAGTGGGTTTCACCTTTGGCAAGACGATACCCCCGTGCAGCTTTACTTAAATGGCCTAACCTTGCGGGAACAGCACCAGAGATAGTGCGAGCCAAGCCAAATAGATGATCAGGATCGCCTTTCAGTAACTCAAACTCGACTTCCGCGATCGGCTCTTGCTGATGATTCGCCTCAACATTACCGATATCCAATGCCACTTCAACTTCGGAGCCATCATCAAAGCGCAGACACCAGCTGCGGCGACGGAAATTAGTACTAAAAATCGGCACTAACTGTTTTTCCAGCCGTGCTGGCACTATCGTCTCAGGCCAAATATCCGCAGGAAATAGCGCTAAATCAGGACGACTTCCTTCAATAGGTTCGTTGTATTCAGGGCGCTGGTGTAACCCTCCCACCACCCGTCCTGCGGTTTTTATGGTCTGTACCGATACATTATCAGCAGTTCGGACACGCAACCCTGTGTCGATGGCGCGTAACTGACGATCTGGCGTATCAAAGTAGATATTAGCCAGCTGCTTGTCCGCGGAATAGTAGATATCAGCTGCAGTTTCAATTGCTTGAACTAATGCCTCTGACTCACCGGGGATCACAAGTTTGATCTCTATTTCTGTTTCCATCGACTACATTCTGTTGTAGCGGGCGGAGAAATCACCCACTAATTTCAAGACATGCGACTGAATAGGTTTCATGCTTCACTAACATCGGCTAGTATTCAGCGCCAAATTTTAACGTTTCATGACAAACAGCGTCAGGAATTGCGTTCATGCCATTAAATAACATCATGGGAGTTTTTGCTAAATCTCCCATTAAACCGCTCGAAGAACATATTAATAAAGTTCATGCCTGCAGCGAAGAACTAACTAAGTTCTTTAAAGTCGTTCTGCAGCAGGATTGGAAAGCCGCGGCTGAAATCCGTCTCAAAATATCGACTTTGGAAAAAGAAGCCGATGCATTGAAGCGAGAGATCCGCCTCAAGCTGCCTAGCGGTCTGTTTATGCCAGTAGAGCGCACAGACATGCTGGAACTGCTCACTCAGCAGGACAAGATCGCGAATATCGTTAAGGATATTGCCGGACGCGTGCTGGGTCGAGAGATGGTGATCCCAGAATCGATCGCTGATGACTTCGAAAAGTATGTTGCTCGCTGTATCGATGCAACTGCGCTAGCTAAAAAAGCAATCAATGAACTGGATGAGCTACTAGAAACCGGCTTCCGCGGCCGTGAAGTTGATCTGGTTGAAAAGATGATCCACGAACTGGATCTGATTGAAGATGATACCGACACAATGCAGATCCGGTTACGCAAGCAGTTACGCTCCCTTGAATCTGAACTCAATCCTGTCGATGTGATGTTCCTATACAACATCATTGAATGGGTCGGCGCAGTCGCTGACCAAGCAGAGCGCGTAGGTGCTCGCCTGGAATTGATGCTGGCTCGTTCATAAGGTACTGAATAAATGGAAATCTTAGTCAATTACAGCTTTGAGCTGATCCTGATTGCTGCGCTTTTCGGCTTTTTTATGGCGTGGGGTATTGGTGCTAATGACGTGGCCAACGCCATGGGTACCTCTGTAGGCTCGAAAGCGCTGACCATCAAGCAAGCGATTATTATTGCTATGATCTTTGAGTTCGCCGGTGCCTACCTAGCCGGTGGCGAAGTGACATCAACCATCCGGAAAGGGATCATTGATAGTGGTTACTTCGTCGATGCACCAGAACTCCTGGTGTTTGGTATGACAGCATCACTATTAGCCGCCGGTTTCTGGCTATTGATCGCCTCCTACCTGGGTTGGCCCGTTTCCACCACTCACTCTATCGTTGGCGCGATTGTCGGCTTTGCTGCCGTGGGTGTCAGTGTTGACGCTGTCGCTTGGGGTAAAGTGGCTGGGATTGTCGGCAGCTGGATTGTCACCCCTGCAATATCAGGCTTTATTGCCTACCTCATCTTTATGAGTGCACAAAAGCTGATCTTTAATACCGACGATCCGCTAAAAAATGCGAAACGTTATGTTCCTGTCTATATGGGCTTTGCCGGATTCGTGCTGTCACTGGTGACCATCAAGAAAGGCCTTAAACATGTTGGCTTACACCTTAGCCCTGTGGAAGGTTATGCGTGGGCCATCGGTATCGCTGTCCTAGTTGGTATATTGGGCTCTTTAGCCATCAGTCGCCTGAAGATTGATCCTAAAGCTGACCGCCGTATGCACTACGCCAATGTCGAGAAAGTTTTTGCCATTTTAATGGTGGTGACCGCTTGTTGTATGGCTTTTGCCCACGGTTCGAACGATGTAGCTAACGCCATTGGGCCATTGGCAGCCGTTGTGTCGGTAGTCAACAACGAAGGTGAAATAGCCAAGAAAGCGGCGCTGGCATGGTGGATCCTACCGTTAGGTGCTGTTGGTATTGTTGCTGGTTTAGCGATTTTTGGTCACCGCGTGATGGCGACCATAGGTCAAGGGATCACTCACTTAACCCCAAGCCGTGGTTTTGCCGCTGAGCTTGCTGCAGCATCAACCGTGGTTATCGCTTCGGGTACTGGCTTACCTATCTCAACCACGCAAACACTGGTTGGTGCGGTTCTTGGGGTAGGTATGGCTCGCGGGATTGCAGCACTAAACCTCAGTGTGATCCGCAATATTGTAGTTTCATGGGTGGTGACGCTGCCAGCAGGCGCCGTGATGTCCATCATATTCTTCTACATATTAAAGGCCATTTTCTCTTGATTTAGCGGGCCCCTTGACCGGGGCTCTTGCCAATTTTCGGGGTAGGCAATAGCATGGCTGTTGAGACTCGCTACCCCTTAATCAATAACAAGGCACCGCTGTGAAAAAACTTCTGGTATCTCTTGCTCTTCTTCTCCCTACTTTTATCGCTCAAGCCGCAGATGGTGGCTTCCGTTACGTCAGCGATGAACTGACCATTTTTATGCATACCGGGCCTAGTACCCAATACCGTATCATCGGCACGATTACTGCGGGCAGCCGGGTTAAGGTGGAACAAGCTCAGAGTGATACAGACTACATTAAAGTCACCGATCCTAAGGGGAAGACCGGCTGGGTCGACAAAAAGCTACTGATGACACAAGCCAGCCTGCAATATCGAATGCCGCAATTGGAAGAGCAGCTAGCAACATTGCAGATGGAACTCCAAGCCCGCAATGAAGAGCTGGCAGCGTTAAAACAAAATCTGCGCGGGCTACAAGAGCAATCTGAAATTTTAATTGAAGAGCGCGATGAAACCCTCTCCGCCAATCAACGCTTGACCACTGAGTTAGACACACTGGATGAATCGACGCAGATGGAATGGTTCTGGCGCGGTGGTATCGTGTTAGGTGCCGGCATTTTGTTGGGAATAATCATTCCTTTCCTACCTCGCAGGAAGAAACAGCAAGACCAGTGGATGTAAGTTCGCCGCTGTAGCACACGAATGTTTACAGGAACGGCCCTTATTTGGGCCGTTTTTTTTGTCTAGCCACTATCGCAGTCAGAAGCTTTTGCAGTCTAAAATCAAGGCATATTCTGATTGCCATGGTACTGCAGCGCCGATGCAATGCAGCCGAGTACCAGCACACCCTCCATGGCAACGCTGTTAATACCAGAGGGCACGCCATGTTCAGACCTTCACAATTGCTATCAGCAGAATACCGACCAACGCTGTCCCAGTTATGGGCTCAGATCAGCGAGACCTATCAGGCTGATGAAGCAACATATCTGGCTGAGTTGTTGGCCTTGGTTGAGCAACCAAGCGACGAACTGCAACAAGTTACCCGACACGCTGAACAGCTAGTGACACAAGTACGCCAAGAACATCACGCGGGTGAAGGGCTGGATGCATTCCTGCAGCAGTACAGCTTAGACACACAGGAAGGTATCATCCTGATGTGCTTGGCTGAAGCGCTGCTGCGTATCCCTGACGGTGCCACTGCCGACGCCCTGATCAAAGATAAACTCAGTGGTGCGGACTGGGCAAAACATCTGAAAAGCTCTGAGTCTATGCTGGTGAATGCGTCCACTTGGGGATTGATGCTGACCGGCAAGGTGATCACCCTCGATAAGGGCATTGATGGCGAACCAGCCAACCTGCTTAACCGTATGGTCACCCGTTTAGGCGAGCCGGTGGTACGTAAAGCAATGTACGCCGCGATGAAGATCATGGGCAAACAGTTTGTCCTCGGCCGCAACGTCAAAGAAGCACTCAAAAGCAGTAAAAGCAGCCGCAAAGCCGGGTATACACACTCTTACGACATGCTCGGAGAATCAGCTCTGACCATGGCGGATGCTGACCGTTACCTGGCCAGTTACCAAGCGGCAATTGCTGCATTAGGGGCTGCAGAATTTGACGAAGAACTAGCGCCACGCCCTACCATTTCAGTGAAATTATCAGCACTTTATCCACGCTATGAAGCCAGTCATAAGCAACAAGCGATCCCGGAAATGAGCCAACGTTTGGCCACACTGGTTAGCCAGGCACGCAGTCTCAATATTGGTATTCAGGTTGATGCAGAAGAAGCAGATCGCCATGAGATGATGTTGCAGATATTTGAACATGTCTATCGGAGCGATGCTGCCAAAGGCTGGGGCAATTTCGGCCTCGTCGTACAAGCTTACGCGAAATGGGCGCTACCTTCATTGGTATGGTTAACCGAGGTCGCCCGCAGTCAAGGCGATACCATCCCGATACGTTTGGTGAAGGGCGCATACTGGGACAGTGAGATAAAATTGAGCCAGCAACGGGGCTTAACTTGCTATCCAGTGTACACCCGCAAATCAGCAACCGATTGCAGCTACCTGGCGTGCGCCAAGTACCTGCTGAGCGCGCGGACAGAACAACTGATCCTGCCACAATTTGCCACCCACAACGCGCAGACCGTGGTGGCGATCCAAAGATTAGCCGGCAACCGTCCTTTTGAGTTTCAGCGACTGTGGGGCATGGGTGACGAGCTCTATGGCACCTTGCTGATGACCCATGCGACTCAGGCTGTTCGTATCTATGCCCCGGTTGGCGAACACAAAGATCTGCTGCCCTATTTAGTCAGACGCCTACTTGAAAACGGTGCAAATACCTCTTTTGTCCATAAATTGGTAGATCCCAATACACCAACCGCAAGCTTGGCTGAACACCCGCTACACAACCTGCAAAAAGCTCACAGCTTAATCAATACTCGTATTCCGTTACCGGCTACAATCTATCCCGACCGGAGCAATTCCGCAGGACCAAACCTCGATATAAGCGCCCAGGCAGAGCCTTTCTTTGCACAACTGCAGGAATATCAGCACTGTCAGTGGCAAGCTCACCCTATCATCGACGGAGAGTCGGTCTCAGGCGCGACACAAACCGTCTGCTCACCTCGTAACAGAGATGAGATCGTCGGCCAGGTACAGTGGGCAACCACCGCTGATTGCGAACACGCTTTAATGGTCGCCCATCAGGCTTTTCCAAACTGGCGTAACACGTCGGTAGAGCTGAGGGCCAAGCTACTTGAAACGCTAGCTGACCAGCTGCAAGCCCATCAAGTAGAGCTGATCGCATTGTGCACCCGCGAAGCAGGTAAACAGCTTCATGACGGTATTGACGAGGTAAGAGAAGCGATCGATTTTTGTCGTTATTACGCCGTTGAAGCACGCAAGTTATTCCGTCCCGGCGCACCTCTTCCTGGCCCAACCGGAGAACTGAACGAACTATTTGTCCAGGGCCGTGGGGTGTTTGTTTGCATCAGCCCCTGGAACTTTCCGTTGGCCATCTTCCTCGGTCAAATATCGGCGGCGTTGGTCACTGGCAACACAGTGATCGCCAAACCCGCAGAACAAACCAGTCTGATCGCTCACCGTACCGTGGAATTGATGCTGGAAGTTGGTTTTCCAGCGGATGTGATCCAGCTATTACCCGGCAGTGGCAAAACGCTGGGAACGGCACTGACGCAAGATAACCGCGTGACCGGCGTCTGTTTTACCGGTTCAACCCAAACGGCACAGCTAATCAACCGCAGTTTGGCGGCAAGGGACGGAGCCATTGCGACGCTTATCGCCGAAACGGGTGGTCAAAATTGTATGCTGGTTGACAGCACCTCACTGCCTGAACAGGTCGTTAAAGATGTAGTCCAGTCAGCGTTTGCCAGTGCCGGGCAGCGCTGCTCAGCTTTGCGCGTACTATATCTGCAAGCAGAAATCGCGGATAAGGTTATCGCGCTACTCGCTGGCGCAATGCAAGAACTGAATGTCGGCGATACCTGGTATCACCAAACTGACATAGGCCCGGTCATTGACACGGCGGCGCAGCAACAACTGCTACAACACATTGCAGACATGCAAAGTAGAGGACGTCTGATCGCCCAATCCCCGATGCCGGAAGAAACCAACACAGGTAGCTATGTGCCGGCAACAGCAGTGGAAATAGAGAGTATTAACTGGCTCAGTAAAGAGCAATTTGGACCGGTGCTGCATGTGATCAGGTATAAAAAGTCCGACCTCAATGACGTTATCGCTCAGATTAACGCGACCGGTTTCGGTTTAACCTTAGGGATCCATAGCCGCAATACCCAGCTCGCCCTAACCATTGCCGATCGGGTCAATGTCGGAAATGTCTATATCAACCGTAATCAGATCGGTGCCATGGTTGGCACTCAACCCTTTGGCGGTCAGGGGTTATCAGGCACAGGCCCGAAAGCCGGTGGACCCCGCTATCTGCCGCGATTTATTACCGAGAAAACCCGCAGCAATAATATTACGGCAGTTGGCGGCAATGCATCACTGCTGTCTCTTGGCGATGCTTAACAACAAAGCCTTTCTGTTACGCACAAAAAAGGCCGCATCAGCGGCCTTTTCACCCCAACACAGGGATATTACCAATCGGTCAGTGCTGGCAAGCTAAACAGATAGCCGTGTAAAGACATCACGACAGATTGCGGGTCGATGCGCTCAAGCACCAGATCCTCACTCACCGTCTCCCCTTCATGGACGGTTTGGCCGTTAACTTTCACCCAACGCTTAGAAGCGTCTGAAGAGTAGATATGCTGACTAAAGCTCAAGCTGGGGACGGCATCCTGTAACGCTTGCGATTTCTCCGTCAACATGGGCACCGGCTGTGCCATCATGGGGTCCAGCCCCGAATCATTCATATCCTGAGTCGCAGCAATGGCGGCCTGAAAACGCGCCATCAACACCTCTTCTTCTAGCTGAGCTAATGGTTCAGCGTTATCACCAGGTGGCTGCTCAACAACAGCCGCCACAGGCGTTTCCAGATCTAAGCTAATGGCTGGTGCCGGCTCGGGTGGCAAAGCGGTAGGAGCAGACGCAGGTTTAGCCGGTGCAGTCACCACCGGGCGCGGCTGCATCTCTTGCGGTGGCCAACTGCCTGACGGCTTAACTTTAGCCACTTCTCGCTTACCGAGGATCCGCATATCGGTCGCTTCATCGGCTATCGCTGGCAGAGTTTCTTCCACGATAGACACTTCTGCAGGCGCCACAACAGCAGTCACCTCAGTTTCAGGTAGCGATGGCAAAGGCTGCGCTATCTTTAACATCACCCACATGCCACCAAGTACTGCAATACTGACAATCGCTGCCCCCACCAGCACTGGCAACCACACAGGCGTGGTTTGCGTCTCTTCAATAAACATCATGTCACTGCTTTGCTCGGTACTGATACCGGGCAACTCTGGCGTCTTCTGTTCATTTTCGGAGCGCTTTAACGCCTGCAATATATAAGACATCAGCCGGCCTCTTTCATTAATGTTGGCGCTTCAAGTTGCAGCATCTGATTCAGACGGATTAGAGTTTGCACTCCCGCAATACCATCGGCTTCCAGACGCTGCTCACGTTGAAAACGGCGGATCCGTTCACCTAACATTGAATCAAAACCATCTAACCTGCGCGGACGTTCGCCCTGTAGCAACCCCAATGAGGTTTCCAGCCATTGCACTGACGCGCCTTTGGCACTCCAGCCTATGGGGCCAACATATCCGACCGGTGGCTGCCAGAGGACGGCATAAGAGCCTTTCCAATACCTTTCAAACCAACGTTCGCTGACTTCCATCTCGTTGCCAGCGATAACTAACTTCAGCAAACCATTTTTAAACCCTAGCATCGCCCCATAAGCAACCTCACCGGTATCATCGATGAGACGCACCACCGCAGGTCGGTTTAGGTGTAACAAGCCATGTAAACTACCCTGCTTCCAGTAACAGGCTAAATCATTCTGTTTTGCCTGTTCACAGGCATCAATCCCTGTCATCAGAGATTTGTCCCACTCATTAAACACCACAGCGAAGGCGTCTTCTATCTCCCGGCTTTGTTCAAACATAGAAGCCAATAAGCGTTTCGAAGGCATATCTAGCTGCATCTCAGTAGCAGGTTCGGCACCTTCCAAATCATCCAGCCGCTCATCACTCTCAGCCGCCAATGCAGGCTGCACGGGCCTCGGCACAGCATCACTGTCGGTATCCCCAAATTGCAGGGCCAACCAGGTCAATGCCACAACGAGGGCCGCCAAGGTGCCACCAATCGCCAGATAGCCAGGCCAACGGGCGATGCCACCAGACTCGGCATGTCCCGGTAAACCCAAAGCTTCAGAGGCAGCCTTACTGATCAGGTGGTGGTCAACACGCTGCTGCCCTTTACTATAAGCACCAAGCAGAGCGCGATCGCAAAGCAAGTTGATCACTCGAGGAATGCCACCACTCAATTGATGCAATCTTTTAACGGCACGTTTAGTGAATAAGGGGTGGCTACTACCAGCAACCTGCAGACGATGTGCCACATAGTTGGCCACATCATGTTCGGTCAACGGCAACAGATGATAACGCGCGGTGATCCGCTGTGCTAACTGGCGCAGCTCCTTGCGTTGCAACAGCTCTTGAAGTTCCGGCTGACCAATTAAAATCACCTGTAAAAGCTTTTTGGTATGAGTTTCTAAATTGGTGAGTAATCGCAATTGCTCCAGCACTTCCGGACGAAGGTGTTGCGCCTCATCAATAATCAATACAGTGGTTTTTTCCGCCTCGTGATTGCGAAGCAGGTGTTGATGAATGGTATCTGTTAGCTGCTTGAGTGTTGGCTGCGATGGGTATTGAACATGAAATTCATCACAAATAGTTGCCAGCAGTTCATGCTCGGTCAATGTGGGGTTGAGAACAAACGCTGTTTCCGTCTGCGCAGGCAGCTGCTCCATCAAGCAGCGGGAGACGGTGGTTTTACCTGTGCCCACCTCGCCTGTCAGTAATACGAAACCGCCAGTTTCCCCCAAACCAAACATTAAATGAGCAAGCGCTTCACGATGGCGATCGCTCATATAGAGGTATTGTGGGTTGGGCGCGATTGAAAAGGGGTTTTCCCTGAGCGCAAAAAATCCTGTGTACATGAGAGTTGTCGGGTATCCAAGGGCAATTTGCCAGTAGCGCCCAAGTTAAGACTTTCACCGAATGATGTCAAAACGATGCGCCCATTGAGAGGCCTCGATATAATGATCCTATGATGGAACTTTGAAAGCGGTCACAGGTGCAGATTTATTTAGTGGGTGGAGCGGTAAGAGACCGCTTGTTACAGATCCCGGTACAAGACAAAGATTTTGTGGTTGTCGGCAGCTCCTCAACAGAGATGCTGGCCGCGGGCTATCAGGCTGTGGGCGCCGATTTTCCGGTCTTTTTACACCCGACAACAAAACAGGAATATGCCCTCGCCCGAACAGAACGCAAGTCAGGCCATGGTTATACCGGTTTCATCTGTCATGCCAGTCCAGAAGTGACCCTGGAAGAGGACCTGCTGCGCCGAGATCTCACCATCAATGCGATCGCTGAAGCAGAAGACGGTAGTCTAATTGATCCTTATGGCGGCCAGGAAGATCTGCAGAACAGGCTACTACGGCACGTATCTCCGGCTTTTGCCGAAGATCCTTTACGCGTATTGCGGGTCGCACGCTTTGCGGCACGCTACGCTGCATTGGGTTTCACTGTCGCAGATGAAACCATGATCTTAATGCAAAAAATGGCCGCCAACGGCGAATTGGCGCATTTAGTTGCCGAGCGGATATGGAAAGAGACCGAGCGCGCGCTGATGGGCCCCAACCCGGCCTGTTACTTTGAAATACTAAGAGAAGCGGGTGCCCTGCAGTGTTTAATGCCCGCTGTAGCGGCGCTTTGGGGGGTACCTAATCCGCCGAAATGGCATCCTGAGATCGATACAGGCATCCATACCATGATGGTATTGGAGCAAGCCGCCTTGGCTAACAGAAGCTTGGAGGTTCGCTACGCCGCGCTCTGTCATGATCTGGGCAAAGGGTTAACGCCTCCGGATCAGTGGCCAAGCCACCGAGGCCATGAAAAAACTGGTTTAGCGCTGGTTACCGAGCTCAGCCAAGCATTGAAAGTCCCCACCGCCTGCCGCGAATTAGCCTTATTGGTTTGTGAATACCACACCCATTGCCATAAAGCCGATACCCTACGGCCAAAGACCCTGCTAAAAGTCCTTGATGCCATGGATGTTTGGCGCAAGCCGGAACGTTTTGAGTGTTTTTTACAAGCCTGTGAAGCCGACTTTAAAGGACGCACAGGGTTTGAACACCGGCCATACCCTCAGGCCGATCTTTTCCGTCAGGCGCATCAAGCCGCTCTGAGCGTTAATCCCGGTGAAATAGCCCGTCAGGGATACAAAGGTGCGGAGATCCGGGAAGCAGTAAAACGTGAGCGGCAGCAAGCTATTGCACAGCAGGTGGTCAATCCCCCTCTCTAAAGGAGTAGTTGTAAAAAAACCTTCATCGAACTTCCATTCCGAACGCCAGCTCAGCTGCTATAACCAGTAAAAGCAATACATTGGGCGGGAGTTTAAACAGACATGTGGTGGTTCGAAACTGATGTAGGTAAATATTCCACGCGTCAGGCTATGAAAAAGCTATTACATAAGCGCTATCGATCTCAGCGGGAGTATGAGGCATGCCTCGCGAAGCTGGAGGAGGCCACCGGTCACCCAGATCCAGAGGGCTTTCTCCGCCAACAGCGAGGCTCCGCCAAAGCCAAACAGGTACTCGCGGAACTTCGTGGTGAAGCCGCTCTTTTTCAAGCCATGGTTAACCATCGTGATTAAAAAAAGCCGCTAACTGACGCTAACGGCTTTCATTCTAACTTGATCTATCCGCTGCCTGGGTTAGCAAGCCTGTCAACACGACATCCCTACCAAATCAGGTAACCAACTAACAACAGACCAAGAGCCAGTCGATAGATCACAAAGGGCAACATACCCATACGGCTAACCAGCTTTAAAAATACATGGATACAAGCGTAGGCAGCAAAAAATGAAATCACTGTACCCAACGCGATCTGATCCCACTGCACCGGCTCAACTGCTTCAACCAATTTTTTGGTCTGCAAGCCACCCGCCAAAAAGATCACCGGGATAGACATTAGAAAAGAGAAACGAGCCGCCGCTTCGCGAGTTAACCCCAACATCAGGCCGGCGGTAATGGTAATGCCTGAACGAGAAGTACCTGGAATTAAAGCTAATGCCTGCGCACAGCCAATTATCAGCGCTTTCTTCCAGCCAACGGCATACTCATCTAAAACCAGTTTCGCCTTAATGTCTGCCCACCAAAGCAACAAACCAAATACAATGGTCGTTGCCGCAATCACAGCCGCGCTGCGAGCCAACACTTCAATCAAGTCGCCAGCCATTAAACCAAACAGGCCAGCAGGTATGGTAGCCAGTACCACAGACCAAGCTAGCTGCGCTTCAGTGGTAAGACCGCGCCCAATGACCGATCCACACCAGTCTTGCGTCATCCGCCAAACTTCGTCGCGGAAATAGATAACAACCGCCAATAAAGTACCGACATGCACTGCCACATCAAATGCTAACCCCTGATCATTCCATCCTAAAATGGCTGATGGGAGAATAAGGTGTGCAGAAGATGAAATAGGGAGAAACTCGGTCAATCCCTGAATCAAAGCCAGAATGATAACTTCCAATGTACTCACAACAACAACCGCCTCTATAGATCTTAGCTTTGGCCGATCCTATCAGGAAAACGTGACGCATCTAACACTATTTTTGCAATACCAAATCAATTGGCCACAACTGCTGGCTGCCATCATAACTTTGCCACAGCTCGGCGTAGCTGCGGCCATCAACCGGATGGGTCAATAATGGTGCCAGTTCCGATAGCGGCCAAAGCACGAACGCATTGAATAGAATTTCAGCTCGAGGCAGCACCACAGGAGTATCGGTCACCAGATGGTCAAACAGTAACAGGTCAATATCCACGGTTCGCGGGCTGAACTTCTTGCCATCAATGGTGCGCCCCAGTGACAGCTCTATTTGTTTAAGACGTTCACTGATGGCTACGACAGTAAGCGGCGATGAAAACTCGGCTACCAAGTTATAAAAGTTATCCCCGACAAAACCAACCGCTTCGCTTTCAAATACCCGAGAGCAACGAAGATCTGGGAACTGTTGTTGCAACGCAGCAACTGCTTTCACTATGTTATTAGCCGGATCGACGTTACTGCCGATACCAACAAAGATCCGAGCCATTAGAACCCCTGACCACGAACAATTCGCACACCAACAGACTCTGCCTGTGGTACCGCCCCCGGTTTATTAACCGTGAGTCTAACGCCGACCACGGCAAACTCTTCCAGCAACAACTTTGCACAACGCTCTGCCACCGTCTCAATCAGCTCCACTCGCATTGCTGACACGTACGCAGTTAATCTGTCGCTAATCGCGGCGTAATCGAGCGCCTGCTGAATATCGTCGGCGGCAGCGGCAGGGGCCACATCACAAGCGAGTTCAAGATCCAGTACTAAGGTCTGCCAAATCTCTTTTTCCCACTGATAAACACCGATCACCGTGTCTATGCGCAATCCCTGAATTAATACTAAATCTGTCATATTTCTTGATCCATTTGCCAACTGGTGGTCGAATCACCCTATGGACGACCCTCGCGTATGCTAGCATTCTCGCTCTGGGTCGCGAAGCTCTGAGCTAGTTTCGCATTCAAAACAGGAAGGGAACATTGACTGAAATACTCTGCATCATCATGGTGATTAGCGCCTACCTGATGGGTTCCGTCAGTAGTGCCGTATTGGTGTGCAGATTATTTGGTTTACCCGATCCTCGTACTGAAGGCTCCAAAAACCCCGGTACTACCAACGTTTATCGTCTCGGAGGTGCCGTTCCCGCGGTGCTCACCCTGCTTGCTGATATGCTCAAGGGTACCATCCCCGTATGGGGCTCCTATTTCCTGCAACTACCTGCGATTTGGCTTGGCGTAATCGCTGTTGCCGCTTGTATCGGCCATATGTACCCTTGCTTCTTTGAATTTAGTGGCGGCAAAGGTGTGGCAACGGCATTCGGTGCGCTGTTGCCCATAGGCTTGGATTTGGGAGCACTGCTGGTGATTACCTGGGGCCTAGTGATCCGCACCAGCGGTTATTCGTCACTCGCATCTATTGTCACCATCAGTTTATCTCCGCTGTTTGTGTATTGGATTAAACCACTTTACACGCTCCCAGTTGCCATGCTGGCCCTGCTGATGTTGTGGCGGCATCACCAAAACATCAGCCGCCTACTGGCTGGTACAGAAAAAAAGATCTGGGAAAAAGGCTCAACCAGCGAACAGTCCTAAACTACCCGAATTAAATGGAAGTGAGCTCTTCCAGTGGCCAACGCGGACGAGTCGTTACCGACAAAGGCTGAGTTTCCCCTGCTTTCAATCGCTGTAATCCGGCATAGGCAATCATCGCACCATTATCGGTACAAAACTGTGGCGCGGGATAAAACACTTCGCCCTGGCGCTCTGCCATCAACTCAGCCAACTGCCGACGTAGCTCCAGATTAGCACTCACGCCTCCCGCCACGACCAGACGTTTAAGCTGTGTTTGCTCTAACGCTCTACGGCACTTAATTGCCACGGTATCTATCACCGCTTGCTGAAAGGCATGAGCAATGTCAGCCTTTGTCTGATCACTGGCATCAGCAGCACGGATCGCCGTAGCGGCAGCAGTCTTCAGGCCACTAAAACTAAAATCCAACCCTGGCCTGTCGGTCATCGGGCGGGGAAACTTGAACACACCGGGAGTACCAGCCTCGGCCATCTTCGCCAGTAACGGTCCGCCGGGGTAATCCAAACCTATTAACTTCGCCGTCTTATCAAATGCCTCGCCCGCAGCATCATCTATCGATTCGCCTAACAACTCATACTCACCAATACCATCAACACGAATCAGCTGGGTATGCCCGCCAGACACAAGCAACGCCACGAACGGGAACTCAGGCACATTCTCTTCCAGCATCGGCGCCAAAAGATGACCTTCTAAATGATGCACACCAACCGCAGGCACATTCCAGCTGTAGGCCAAAGACCTACCCACCGTAGCCCCCACCAATAACGCACCAACCAAGCCTGGACCTCGGGTAAATGCCACGCCATCAATATCATCTGCGCTACAGTTAGCTTCTGCCATCGCGGCACGGATCAAGGGAACGATCTTGCGCACATGATCGCGGGATGCCAACTCAGGCACGACTCCACCATAATCTGCATGCAGTTTGACCTGACTGTACAATTGGTTAGCGATCAAGCCAGCATGATCGTCAACGATCGCTATACCAGTTTCATCACAAGAGGTTTCAATACCCAGCACACGCATGCAATTAAGGCCTTATAAATAGGGACAAATATAACGAACAGGAATTTTACCTGCCCCCTACCAACAAAAACAGTCTAGATGTCACTTTACTTTGTGGTGTCGATCAGATTAGAATTCCGCACCATTTTTAAACGGCGGTCAAATTTCGTACCGCGTTTCAGATTATTCTGATGATCCAGTTTCTGAGGTGAGAGTTACATGCCAGTAATTAAAGTACGCGAGAACGAACCTTTTGACGTAGCGCTGCGTCGTTTCAAGCGCTCTTGTGAAAAAGCAGGCGTATTGTCTGAAGTTCGTCGTCGCGAGTTCTACGAGAAGCCAACTTCTGAGCGTAAGCGCAAAAAAGCTGCGGCTGTTAAGCGTCACGCTAAAAAGTTGTTCCGTGAGAATGCACGTCGCACCCGTCTGTACTAAGCAGCGGTTAAAAGGTTTATACCCCCATGAGTGAATTGGTAGTACAGCTAAAAGAACATCAAAAAGATGCCATGCGCGCCAAAGATAAGGTTCGTTTAGGCACTATCCGGATGATCCTCTCTGAGGTGAAACAACGGGAAATTGATGGTCAGACTACGCTGTCCGATGACGAAGTTATCGCGGTCTTAACCAAAATGGTTAAGCAGCGCAGAGATTCCGTCAGTCAATTTGAATCCGCTGGTCGTGAAGATTTAGCAGCAGTTGAACGTTCAGAGATCAGTGTGATCGAAGCTTTCCTGCCGCAACAGCTTTCCGCGGACGAGATCCAAGCACTGATAGCTCAAGCAATTGATGCGACAGGCGCCAGTGGGATGCAAGACATGGGTAAGGTAATGGGAGTACTCAAGCCTAAGATTCAGGGGCGTGCCGAAATGGGCCCCGTTAGTGCGCAGGTTAAAGCACAGCTAACAGCCTGATCTTTGAGTTACCCAAAAATCTGTTAACAAGCCGTGCCCCAGGGCACGGCTTGTTGCGTTTCTACTTGTCTGAAACAAAAGCAATAGTCGGAAATTGATGGCTGGACACATTCCCCGCGAGTTTATAGACGATCTGCTTGCCCGCACCGACATAGTCGAAGTGGTAGATAGCCGTGTACGTCTAAAAAAAGCCGGTAAGAATTATGGTGCCTGCTGTCCATTTCATAACGAAAAAACCCCCTCTTTCACCGTCAGCCAAGACAAACAGTTTTATCACTGCTTCGGTTGCGGTGCCCATGGCAACGCCATCGACTTCATCATGGAGTATGAACGCCTCGAGTTCGTTGATGCGATTGACGAACTCGCCGGGCAAATGGGGTTAGAGGTGCCACGCGAACAGCGCAGCGGCAAAGGCCCGCAGGCAAAGCAAGCCAGTGCCGAGCAGAAGCGCGACGGCTACGAGTTAATGGAGCAACTGGCGCGTTTTTACCAGGCTCAACTCAGACAAAACCCAAATAGCAAAAAAGTCGTCGAGTATCTTAAGCAACGCGGCCTCAGCGGCGAAACTGCCCGTGATTGGGAGATCGGCTACGCTCCTGCGGATTGGGATGGCGTGTTTAAAGCTTTTGGTCATACAGCACAGCAACAGGAACAACTGCTGTCGCTGGGTATGCTGATTGAGAATGATAATAAACGCCGTTACGACCGCTTTCGTGATCGCGTTATGTTCCCAATCCGCGACAAGCGTGGCCGAGTGATCGGCTTTGGTGGCCGTATTATCGACGATGGCACACCGAAATACCTCAACAGCCCGGAAACCCCTCTGTTCCATAAAGGTCTTGAGCTATATGGCCTGTTTCAAGTCAAAGAAGCCGAGCGAAAGCCAAAACAGGTGGTGATTGTTGAGGGCTATATGGATGTGGTGGCGCTGTCACAATATGAGATTAATTATGCAGTGGCCTCACTTGGCACAGCCACCAGCCGCGAACAGCTGCAAACCCTATTCAGACTGACGGACAAAGTCGTCTGCTGTTACGACGGCGATCGCGCAGGCCGAGAAGCCGCTTGGCGGGCTCTCGAAAATGCACTGCCACTGCTCAAAGATGGCATTCAGCTCCGTTTTGTTTTTTTACCCGATGGTGAAGATCCTGATTCACTGGTGCAAGCGCAAGGCAAAGCTGCCTTCGAACAGATTATCGATGATGCGCAACCCATGGCTGATTTCTTATTCCAACAGTTAACGGCGCAAGTTGATATGAACCAGCAAGAGGGTCGCGCCAAATTTGCCCAGCTGGCATCACCGTTAATCAGTAAAATGCCTGATGGTGTCATGCGCGAGATGATGACCGATAAGTTATGCCAACGTTTAGCTATGCCCAGAGAAACTCTGGAGAAATTGCTAACCCCGGCTCAAGAAGACATAAAAAAACAGCCTACTGCACAGCAAAAAAGGACCCCGGTCCGTACCGCTATCGCCACACTGCTACAACACCCTGAACTCGGACAAACAGAACAGGTCAAAGCATTACATGGGATCGACGCCTTTGCTGATATCACCATGCCCGGCGTGCCGTTATTAAAAAGGCTAATTGAGCAGACCATTGCTGAGCCTCTTACTACCGCCCGTTTATTGGAGCGCTGGCGAGAGACTCCGGAGTACAGCAGCCTGGCTAAGTTAGCCAGCTGGGAACTCCATGTGGACGAAGAGTCGTGCGAGCCACACTTTTTCGACACGTTAGAAAAGCTGCTAAATATGTTCGTTGAGCAGCGTACAGAGCTATTATTGGCTAGAGCCAGAGAAAATCGGCTTTCCGCCGAAGAGAAGCAAGAGCTTCAACAATTGCTGCGAGAACGTCAGCAGATAGAAACAACGCCCTAGCGGGCGAATAAGCAACAGGTTATACTGTAGGGCTTTCGTGCCCATCAGTTAAGCGCGGTATCACATCAAGAAGGTCCAAGAGAGTATATGGAGCAGACCCCGCAGTCTCAACTAAAACTCCTCGTTGCCAAAGGCAAAGAGCAAGGCTATCTGACCTATGCTGAGGTCAATGACCACCTGCCGGCAGATATCGTCGATTCAGATCAAATCGAAGATATCATCAGTATGATCAACGACATGGGAATTCAGGTTTATGAAACCGCCCCAGACGCTGACACACTGATACTCAACGAAAACAGTTCAACGGACGAAGATACCGCGGAGGCTGCTGCACAAGCACTCGCCACGGTCGATTCTGAGCTGGGACGCACCACAGACCCTGTCCGCATGTATATGCGTGAAATGGGTACCGTGGAGCTGCTCACCCGCGAAGGCGAAATTAAGATCGCCAAACGGATCGAAGAAGGTATCTACACCGTACAAAGCTCGGTCGCTGAATATCCAGCAGCCATCACTTATCTGTTAGATCAATTTGACCAGTTTGAAGCCGGTGAAATGCGCCTGGCTGAGATCATCTCCGGTTTTATCGATCCCAATGCAGAAGATGTGGCTCCAGCGGCCACTCACGTCGGTTCAGACCTGTCTCAAGATGACCTTGATGACGAGGATGAAGACGATAAAGACGACGATGACGACGATGAAGAGGAAGGTCCAACCGGCCCGGATCCTGAAGAAGCGCGTGAGATGTTTTCCCAGCTGCGTGAGATGCACGATAAAACTCGGGACGTCTTAAGTTCTGAAGCCCGCGATACAAAAGCGGCCAAAGCTGCCCTCGCTGAGTTATCCGAGTTCTTCAAACAGTTCCGCTTGGTGCCTAAGCAGTTCGACAAGATCGTTGCCAGCATGCGTAACATGATGGATCGCGTTCGTACTCAAGAACGCCTCCTAATGAAGCTGTGTATTGCTAAAGCCTCTATGCCGAAGAAGATATTCGTCCAGACCTTTAGTGGTAACGAATCATCTGTTGAATGGTTAGATGCGCAAATTGCTGTCGGTAAAGCCTGGAGTCCAGTCCTCGAAGAGGAACGTGACGACATCCTTCGCAGCATAACGAAGCTGAAACAGGTTGAAGAAGAAACAGGCCTGAACATCACCATCATTAAAGATATCAACCGCCGTATGAGCATTGGTGAAGCCAAAGCCCGTCGTGCGAAGAAAGAGATGGTTGAAGCTAACTTGCGTTTGGTTATTTCAATTGCGAAGAAATACACCAACCGTGGCTTGCAGTTCTTGGATTTAATCCAAGAAGGTAATATCGGTTTGATGAAGGCCGTGGATAAGTTTGAATACCGTCGTGGCTATAAGTTTTCAACTTATGCAACGTGGTGGATCCGCCAGGCAATCACTCGTTCAATTGCTGACCAGGCACGGACTATCCGTATCCCGGTGCATATGATCGAGACCATCAACAAACTGAACCGTATCTCTCGCCAGATGCTCCAGGAGATGGGTCGTGAGCCTAGCCCGGAAGAGCTAGCCGAACGCATGTTGATGCCGGAAGATAAGATCCGCAAAGTACTGAAGATCGCAAAAGAGCCGATCTCGATGGAAACGCCTATTGGTGACGATGAAGATTCGCATCTGGGTGATTTTATCGAAGATGGCACGACAGAGTTGCCGTCTGATTCAGCCACCATGGCAAGCCTGAAAGGCGCAACCCATGAAGTGCTGGCTGGTCTGACTGCCCGCGAAGCAAAAGTACTGCGTATGCGCTTCGGTATCGATATGAATACCGACCATACCCTTGAGGAGGTTGGCAAACAGTTTGATGTTACTCGTGAGCGTATTCGTCAAATCGAAGCCAAGGCACTGCGTAAGCTGCGCCACCCTTCCCGTTCAGAAGTTCTTCGCAGCTTCTTGGACGAATAATAACCAACTGAATAATAGTTAGTTATTGTTAGTGTCACAAAGCTAGACAGGAGCGGCAGCAAGTCATAAAATTGCTGCCGCTTTTACATCTTCTGGATGTATAAAACATTTGGCCCCTTAGCTCAGTTGGGCGAAGTAGAATCGTTATGTCAGTGACATAACGCAGTCAACTGAGGTGGAGGCATGGATGCCGACAGGAAGGCACTCCATGGATGGACGACATCAGAGATAGATAAAAATTAGGCCCCTTAGCTCAGTTGGTTAGAGCACACGACTCATAATCGTTAGGTCCCCAGTTCAAGTCTGGGAGGGGCCACCATATATTACAAAGCCTGAACAGTTTCTGACTGCTCAGGCTTTGTTGCTTTTGCCCTTAGATGACTGCGGTCTTCATACTTATCAGTGCTCTATCGATGCGCTAAGCAATATTTGCTCTCCTCCAACCGCTTGTAATTGATGGATCTTCCAGAATGCGACTTTCCTCACGGTTACCTGCACAAGGTTCCCGCCATCATATTTTAATCAGTTCAGAGGAGTCAGCATGGGTCGACAAGAGCAGGTTACCGCATCTCAACGAGCACGTTATGTTGAGATCTTAGAAGGTCTTTTCGATGCCACCTTCGAACTCAAACGGTTACAGCAAGATGCGTCGGTGGAAAAAGCACGGGCAGAAACCTTTGCGCTGGCAGGTGAAGTCCTTGGCATTTTTGAGCGCAGCAAGCTGCAACAACTGATGAATGAGTCCCACGTGAGAATTTTAGGGACACAGATATCTCAAACAGAAAATGACCAAAGCGTGCAATATCGAGAAGCATTAGCGCAAAACAAGTTTGAACTCTTCGATATCCCTACCCTGCTGCGGCAACAAGCAGACACGCCTGATAAATAATCGAACAGCGGGCTCATATGCTAATCACTTGTAGAAATAAGATGGCCATAGGGCATATTCCTTCCTACCTCTGTAATTAAAACTCTTTTTAACCAAACACCTATAACTCTTCAAACAAATTATTTATGCTGCCAATGGCCAAGGAAAATAATGCTCGGCCATTAGCAACGGGCTACGCAAGGAAATAATTCTTGAAAACTATCAATAGCATGGGCTTTCCCGAAGATCTGCAATGGACAACAGAAGAGCAGTCGGCACAAGCACTATCGCAACTCTTTCACTATGCCAATCGACGCTGTGATGGCTTTCGCGAATGGTACCTCAAACGTATCGCAGTCAAAAAGCGTGCGGCCTTAAGTACCAGGCTGGGAGCCATCATGAGTACAACAATGGCAGGGATCATCCCGATGCTTTCAACACTGCCAATGTTTGCGCAATCAGAGTGGTTACATGCCGCCTGGTCCAGTGTCGCATTAGCGGTCGCTGCGCTCCTAGTTGCACTAGATAAATTTGCCGGCTACACCAGCGGGTGGATCCGTTACACGCTAACTGAACAAAAGCTAAGGCAGAGGCAACAACAGTTCTGCTTTGACTGGCAGCGAATAAAGGTTCTCAACACGACAGACAAGCCGCTCGAAGAAGTACACCAATTTCTCACAGATACCCAATCACTGGTTCATGAAGAAACCCAGCAATGGGCAAAAGAGTTTCAACAGCACCTTAGCCAATGGGAAAAAAGTGGCATGGCTTCACCAACAAGAAAGTAGCCCAACCAGCCACAACACAATGACAGCGGCGTAATGTTGTTTTTTTACAACACAAATACTAATCAACTGATTAGCTCATCGTACCAGCCAGCCATACATTGACCCAGGTCAATGCTCACCTGGTCAGGCCAGTTAATATGTATACAAATTACGAACATCTAGTGCTCAGTTTATAAACTGAAGAAAGGAATTATCATGGATGCGCCTACCCAGCTTTTAACCGTTGTACTGACCCCGTTTGTGGTCTGTGTTGTTGCCGCTGTACTGGTATTGGCTTTTCAAAAAACGAAAAAAGCCACCCAGAAGCTATGGGTTAATCCTCGTTGCGCAAACTGTAAAACCAACCTTTGCTGGTCTTGCACGCCAGAGGGCACCAGAGAGCATCAAGCTTATAGCTGGTCAGCCGAGCCGAAGTAGACCAGATGAAGATGACGGTTTAGACACCGTCATCTTCATAGTCACTAAGGCTTATTCCTAATTCGTCTGCCACTTCCGCCCAATAGGGCTCCGCTTCACAGACACAACAGTCGCACCAATCCGCCACCCCCTCATGCATACTGATCGCGGATCTTTTCGGCCGTATTACCGCTGGAGAATGGCTCTGCGCTAATTTCCTGTTGGTCTTATGTTGTTTATTCACCATTTCGAATCACCCATTCGCACTGTATCAGTTGCGCTCCTGTAGGGAATCAAGACCTCACTCCAAATTCCGACAGACCAATCAAATCAGCATAGCTTTTTGACAACATAAACCGGACAAGGGTTAGACCAATAAGTTATCTATTACACCGTTTTTACGATATTCTCGCGTTCAAATGTTTTGTCTCGCAGGAGCCCACGGTGCTCAGCTATCGCCACTCTTTTCATGCCGGTAATTACGCCGATGTCTTGAAGCATCTGGTGCAAGTACGGATCCTCAACTACTTCTGTCAAAAAGATAAACCCTTTTGCTACATAGACTCCCACGCAGGTGCCGGAGGCTATGAATTAAGTAGTGATCACGCACAGCAAACTCAAGAGTACCAAGATGGTATCCAACGCCTATGGCAGGTTGAGGGATTGCCCGAATCCCTGCAGAGCTATTTAGAAGAGATACGCGCCTTTAACGGCAGCAAAGAACTCATTCGCTACCCTGGTTCGCCAACTATCGCGCAACAGATCTTGCGTCGTCAGGACAAGCTCTGGCTATACGAGTTGCACCCTACAGACTATAAGATCTTAAGCGACCACTGTCAGGAAGATAGGCGCATACGCTGCGAGCAGTCGGATGGTTTTCAGGGGCTTATCGCCAAAGTGCCGCCGCTGGAGCGACGCGCCGTGGTTTTAATGGATCCCCCTTATGAACTGAAAGAGGATTATCAGCGTTGCATCACCACCCTGATCAAAGCACATCGCCGCTTTGCGACAGGATGTTATGCTCTTTGGTACCCCGTCGTTGCGCGAGAACGTATTAACAAGATGGAAGCTGAGTTAGTCGCCAGCGGTATCCGTAATATCCAACTATTCGAACTTGGACAGAGTAAAGACACTGAGACTTTTGGCATGAGCGCGGCAGGCATGATAGTAATCAACCCCCCTTGGACACTAATGCAGGAGATGCAGCAATGCTTACCTCTGTTAGCAGAGCTGTTGGGGAAAGAGAGGAGTGGGCATTTTCGCTGCGAAACCTTAGTCGAAGAATAACTAAGGCACAGAGGATCCAGTGATAAACAACGCCCAATCCTGAATTCGTAATGCTTCCAAAAGTAAAGAGCCGACACTTGTCGGCTTTTTCAGTTTTGACGATAAGCTATCAGCTATTTATCAGTGAGATAGCCTTGAACACCGGCAATATTCCTTCCCCAAAGACGCTCTGCTTGCTCCAGAGTTTCCACGGCGGTTGCATAGATAGGAATACCGAGACTGCTAACCGTATTGACGACGGCCGTTAGCAGCTCTCCATACTCATCGTCATCACGACACAAGGCAGGCGCGAGTTTGACATAATCAGGTCTCAACCCCTGTAGATAGTCCAAGTTGAGGCCACTGGCGCCTAATTGATCCACCCCAAAACGATACCCCAACTGTCGTAATACTGCCGCAAAACTAACAACCGTCTCCTGCTCTCTGAGCAGGTTCAACTCTGATAACTCAAATAGTACCGTTTCCTTCACGTCTGCACCGAACTTAGACAAAGCACCGATAAATCGGGTATCCCTCATGGCTGAAAGGGATAAGTTAATCGCGGTGGGCACACTCTTCTCTGGTGACCCTAACACCGACTGCACGACCGCCAGATCCAACTCCCCACCAAGCTCAAACTGCTCTATCACCGGCACGAAAAGCCCTGCATGCAGTGATTGACCCTGCTCATCTTTAACGCTGGTAAATACTTCCTTCTGCAACGTCTCTCCTGAGCGTCCAACCACAGGCTGCCAACGCAGTGCCAGCGCCTGTTGCGAGAGTTGAGAACGGAGTAATGCCAGCCACTGCTCTGCTGTGCGCAAAGTCTGTAGCGGCGCATCAGATTCAATCCAAGAGGCGCGCTGAACCAACCCTGCAGTGCCTCGAAGTTGCTCATCAAGACGAGTCAATAACTGTGGTAATGACTGTTCGTTGAAAAGTAGACCGGCAGCTTGGCAATCGAGCTTGACGTGACAACCAACAACAGCAAGTGAGTTCAGGTCATCACACACCCCTTGGAGCTGTTCCTGCGGATAAGAGAGAGCATCGCTATCTAACAGCAGTCCAAACTCTTCGGAAGAGAGTCGCCCGACCAGCAGAGAGCTTTCTCCTGCGGTGTTAGAAAAATGGGAGATAAGCAGCTCATGGATACTGGTTAACAACGCGCGCCACTTTGGAAACCCTTCCTGCTTACGAATACTATCCAAATTGCCCACTCGGATCAGCACCAACACGCCTTGCTCACTCTGCTCCTGCCGCAACGTCACCGCATCTAGTAACGCTTGTCGCGTCATCAGTCCGGAGTCGGCATCGGTTAACAGCTTGCCGCGAACTTCCTGCAATTGTCGGGCACTTTCTAAAAAGCGACTTTTCAACAGTGCCGTTAATTGATTGAGTACGATAACCACCCGGCGAAATTCGCGGGTTGAGGGTAATGGGATACGATATTCAAAATCTTTCTGCTCGATGGCATGTGCTTGATGTTCGATCTGTCGCAGCGGTCGGATCAACCAGCGGAGCGCCACTGCAGTAAACAAGGCTAATAAGGTAAACAACAAACCATAGACCATCAACAGTTCACGCATCAGTGTCCAAAGCTGTTTATAAACGGTGCCAGGATGGCCTTCAACGGTGAGCAAAGCGACCTCGTTCCAACCTAATGTTAACGGTGCCTGTGTTACCACCGGCGGGATACTGAAAAGCGAGATAAACCACTCAGGCACCCCCTCATCAATATCGTCTCTCACGCGCGTAATATGCGACTCATCGGCAAAAATTTCGACGTCAATTCGTTTCAGAAAAGTACCGTCAAATGCCACATTCACCGTACTTTCAGCCGACACCCTATCTAAAGGTTGCAAAAGCGGCGCCAAACGCATTCCCAAACTGGTCACAGTACTATCGGTATTGGCATACAACTGCTGCTCAAGATAGCTCGCATTAGAGCGAAGATTCAAAGTCATCACCGCAATGAGCGATAGCAGCATAGTCACGATCAGCAATAAAAATACCTGACGATACAGGGTCATCGTTACTTCCTCTTAATTCTTCTCGGCTTGCTGCGCATGACGTTCCTGAAGATCACGCCATAGTGAAATTCGGTCAGACTTACCCACATGCTGGCCACTGCTACGCGCTTTGGCCAACCAAAGAAAATCTGCATTAAAGCTATAAATAGGGATCAGATCGTCACGTTCGCTGGCTGGACGGATCACCGGATCAATATTATCAAGTACCAAAGGCTCGGCACCACGCTGCTCATAATAGGTCAACACCATATGATGTTGATTGTATTCCACCGCTTTCACATACATAAGCCGTAGCTTGTCAGCAGGGAAGCCTGCCTCAATCAAGCTGTAGTACTTAGCTATCGTATAGTCCTCACAGTCACCCTCTCCCCGACCAATAAACTCAATCGGAGTCGCCCAATAATCCTCGACGCCCCAGACGGACTCGTCGGAAGAAAATTTCATCTGGTTAAAAAAATTATTGATCGCTTTTAATTGGATCAGAGGAGGCTGAGAACGACTGCGCTCGATGACACTCTGCCAAGCTTTGCCTCTGGCTTCAGCTTCCTCACCATAGACTTGCCGCAAGTGTGCCAATAAGGAGGAAAAGTCCAGTGGCGCTGCTGCCCACAGTAATGAAATCCCGCCAGCAACCAACAAAATAAATAGATAACGGCGCAAGGACTCTCCCGTAATCAAAGCGGCCCGAAGGCCGCTATCAACGAGCTATGATTATCGCTCGATCTCTTTCTTCTCAACCACTGTAAGCGTAGCCACAATACGACGATTCGCCGCCGCAGCTTCTCTACTATTTTCTGTACTCAGTGGTTTAGTCTCACCGTAACCGACGGTGCTCACGCGCGATGCAGGCACGGAATAGCGCTCAACCAACTCAGCGGCAACCGCTTTGGCACGTTTTTCTGATAACTGCTGATTATAATCCGCGGCACCGGCACTGGATGTGTGACCTTCAATCGTCACGGTCAACTGCGGATACTGATTCATGAATTCAGCCAACTCTTCTATCTCTGGCAGATATTCATCCTTCACATCGGCTTTGTTGTTGTCGAAGTTCACCAGCAATGTTTTGCTGACCACTTCATCTTTATAGAGGGTGCACCCTCTTTCATCAACGGCGTAACTCGCTGGCGTATCAGCACACTGATCATCGGCATCATAAACGCCATCACCATCGCTGTCTTTAGGTGCAACCACGACTACTGGCTCTGGTTCCGGCTCTGGCTCAGGTGCAACTTCTGGGGCCGCAGTAGGCTCGATCGCTGCCTGTGTCCCGAAGTAGTAAGCCAAGCCAACACCGACGGTAAAGTCAGTGAAGCTCTCATCAATGCCCTGGTGAGCAATCAGTTCTGCCGACATCGCCACGGCATCATTGAAAAATTGGCGTCCACCAATACCTAAATGCACCGCTGTATTGCTGTCATCAAGGTCGATATAGTCAAGACCGGTAATGATGTAATGCTTCTTCTCATTGAAGTAAAACAGTGCGTCGGCGGCGTACCACATGCCATCATCATCTTCACCCGAATCTATATCCATCTCTGCATATTCGGCGCGAGCACGTAAACCGATGCTTTCCCAAGGCTCGATACCGAAAGACAAGCCTCCCAGCAGGCCATTATCGTAGCCACTACCTTGATACTCACGATCGCTGTCCATCTCAGCATAACGCATAGCAACACCAACATTCATTGGCATATTGTTCAGTTCTTCCGCAACGACGCTGGTAGCCAGCAGACATCCAGCAACAACGGTTATTCCCTTATGTAAACGCATAGTCATCTCTCATTAAATTTCACATGTTGTTGGAGTACAGCTCAAAGCTCCAGTAACCACCTCGCTCTATTGGCGAGCGTGATAACATTTTGCATCGTTGTTACAACACAATCCAAACAAATTTAATGTTTTTCAGCATCGTATAGCGGTCAACACGCGACTTCGTATTTTTTTTTGAAAATGCCCATGACACCACGCGCTCATCTGGTAACTTTAAGCAATCACACACTGATCCGATCAGCGAATGGTCACTAAACTGCATAAGCAGCAGGTGACGAAGGAGTATCAATGCGATATCACACCTTGGCTCACACCGATCTCAAAGTCTCTAAGATCTGCTTGGGCACCATGACTTTTGGCGAACAAAATAGTGAGCAACAAGCTCACCAGCAGTTGGATAAAGCATTGGCGATGGGGGTCAACTTCATCGATACCGCAGAGATGTATCCCGTACCGCCCAAACCAGAAACACAGGGGCGCACCGAATCACATATTGGCAGTTGGTTAAAAGCACGCGGCAACCGTCAGCAGGTGGTCTTGGCAACCAAGGTGGCAGGTCCCGGCGGACCTGGTGATTACATCCGTGCCAATCTAAAACTGGACCGCGCCAACATCCGGCAAGCGATAGCCGATAGCTTGCAACGCTTACAAACCGATTATGTCGATCTTTACCAGGTGCACTGGCCAGAGCGTCAAACCAACTTTTTTGGTCAACTTGGCTATGTGCCACAAGCTGACGAAGATGCCACACCGATCCTGGAAACACTGCAGGCCCTTGGCGAACTGGTTGCCGAAGGCAAGGTACGTCATATCGGCATATCCAACGAAACGCCATGGGGTGTGGCACAGTATCTGAAGCTGGCAGAACAACACAATCTACCCAGAACAGTCACGATCCAGAACCCTTACAACCTCCTCAACCGCAGTTTCGAAGTAGGATTAGGTGAATTTGCTCACCGCGAGGGGGTAGAACTACTGGCCTACTCGCCGCTGGCATTTGGGGCATTGTCAGGGAAATATCTGGACGATCACTGGCCAACGGGCGCGAGAATGACGCTGTACAAACGTTTTGCCCGTTATTTTACCGCGAAAGGGATTGAAGCAACTCAGGCCTATGTTGATCTAGCTAAAACGCACGGACTGGATCCCGCACAGATGGCCTTGGCCTACATCAACAGTCGCCCCTTTGTCGCCAGTAATATTATTGGTGCCACTGACCTGGCGCAGCTGCAAGATAACATCAGCAGCATAGAGTTGGTGTTGTCGGAAGAAGTGCTCACGGGTATTGAGCAGATCCATAGTCAAAATCCAAATCCCTGCCCCTAACCGACCCGCCCAGCACTCAGGGATATTGCATTAAGCCTCGTTAACGGAATATCCCTGTATAAACAGGTCGACGCAAGAGGTAAGGTATTGCAGTCGCTCAGCATCGGTTTGTACTGGAGCTAAGCCTAGCTCCACACATATACGATCACGGCTTTGCGCCATCAACAGCAGTTGCACCGCAGCATTCGGCACATGAGCAATCTTCAGAGCCCCCCGCTGGCACATTTTTTCGAGGTAATTGGTCACTTCAGCAATTACCCGCTTCGGTCCTGCCTGAAAAAACAGTTCTCCTAATTGCGGATGAGTCTCCGCCTGCGCCACACAGGTGCGATAAGTTTTTACTGCAGCATCAGACAGAATCAATTCGTTGAAGCGGATCGCCACCAGCAACAGGGTTTCCCGCAAATCCCGTTCAACATTAAATGCTACATCGGTAAGTTCATGGGCAATGCATTTCTGACCAACCGCAGCGACAAACAGCTGCTCCTTATTCTCAAAGTGGCTATAAACCGTTTGTTTCGAGACCCCGGCCAACACGGCTATCTTATCCATGCTGGTATTGGCATAACCCAAGTCAGTAAACAGCGAGATGGCTGCATCTAATATTTGTAAGCGTTTCTGCTCACTTTTACTTCGCCCTTTTACTGCCACCTGCTTACCTCTACCTATCGCTATAGAACAAATTTCTAACCACTAAATAACAAATCAAACTATACAGTCTAGTTTAGTTAACTTAAACTGGACTACATAGTCCAGTTTATACTACTTACTGCAGGAACGTTAGTCATGGGTTCGACGCCACCGCTCATCCTTGCTTTATTGCTCGCTATTAGCGTGCCGACCTTAAATGGCTGCCTCCCCTCTGTTGCCGATGAAACTGCGACATCCTATCGACATAAAGTGCAAGCTTATCCCATCAAGCTTGCGCCGCACTATCAGGTGCCACGCCAGTTTGTCGGCCTCGTCAGCAACAATCAGGAAGCCCGAGTTGGCTTTGAACTGGCAGGCAAGATTGCCTCTATTGAAATGAATGAAGGTGATCGAGTGAAAGCGGGCGATCTACTCGCCCAGCTTGATACCCAACTGTTGAAGATTAATCGCCAAGAACTGCAAGCCCAACTAAACGAGATCGATGCCGAGATGCTGCTGATCGACAGCAACCTGAAACGCGTCGAAGCCTTGGTACCCAAAGGCTATGCTTCAACCCAAAGCTTGGAAGAGTTACATACACAACGCAATGCGCTCGCAGCAAGGCGCACCCGTCTACAGGCCAGCTTATCAGCGAATCAAAGCCGCTTAGACAAAGCGCAACTGCTGGCCCCATTCGATGCCATCGTCAATAAGCGCATGATATCTGAAGGAGAGGTCGTTGCCGCCGGGCTCGCCACGTTCGAGCTGTTACAACAGGGCACACTGGAAGTAAAAGTTGGCGTACCGGTCAGATTGCTGGAACTGCTGGCACAAAAACAACCGACGCTGCGCGTAGGCGAACAAACGTTTACTGCCGCACTACTGACTCAGGGGGGCCAAGTTGATCCTGTGAGTCGCACAGTGCAACTAAGATACGCACTGCCCGCCGACGCCAGCGTGGTTAATGGTCAACTGGCTTACTTACAGTTAAAAGAAACCATCGAGAAGCAGGGGTGCTGGATCCCACTCACTGCGCTTACTGATGGCATCCGCGGCATGTGGAATGTTTATCTACTGGTCACTGATGACCATCAGGTTTACCGCTTAGAAAAACGCGATGTAGCCGTGCTCTATGCCAATGAAACTCACGCTTTTGTCAGTGGCGCAATCACTGATCAGGATCTTATCGTCGCCGCAGGCTTGCATCGTCTGGCACCGGGTCAAAGCGTGGAACTGGCTGCACAGGTCACGGAGACCGCACCATGATCCGCACATTGGTCGAAAATGGTCGCTTAACGGCATTGGCGATCGTGCTTTTAATCGTTGCGGGACTCGGGGCATTGAATCAACTGCCACGCACCGAAGATCCGCGCATCACTAATCGTCACGCCAGTGTCATTACCCACTACCCAGGGGCCAGTGCGGAACGGGTTGAAGCGCTCATCAGCGAGCCGATGGAAAGTAAACTACGCACCCTGCCAGAAATGGATGAGATCACCAGTGTCTCACGTCCCGGCATCTCCATCGTCAAACTAAAGCTCAGGGATGATATCTACCACTCCACTCCTATCTGGAGTCAGGTACGGGACGAGATCGCTGAAGTTGCTTTTTCACTGCCACAAGGCGCCCTCGCGCCACGACTGGATGATGACAAAGGCTATGCGTTCACGACACTGATCGGGCTGACCTGGAAAGGTGAGGGAGAAACTAACCTCGCCATCGTTCAACGCTACGCCCGTGAACTGCAAGATCAGCTGCGCAACCTCCACGGTACCGATTATGTTGAGCTTTACGGCCAACCTCAGGAAGAGATCCTGGTCGAAATAGACCCCCATGCTGCAGCAGCAATGCAATACTCCGCCGCCGAGGTTGCTCAATTAATTGGTGCAGCTGATGCAAAAATATCCGCCGGCGAGCTAGTCAATAGACATAACAAGCTCCAAGTTGAACTCACCGGCGCCCTTGATTCCCTCGAACGGATCCGGCAGATCCCGCTACGCAGCGATCAGCGCGGATTTATTTACCATCTCGGCGATCTGGCCGATATCAGCCGTCAACTGCAATCACCCGATGCCCAGCGGGTACTGCTGGCTGGTGAACGTGGCATTGTTGTCGCGGCACGCATGTTGCCAAATGAGCGGGTAGACCTGTGGAGCCAAGATCTACGGGACAAGTTGGCTCAATTTAAACAGCAGTTACCCGGCAATATCGAACTCACCATGCTGTTCGAGCAGCAGGAATATACCGACTGGCGTTTAGGGGAGTTACTGCTCAATGTACTGGAAGGGTTTGTCATTATCTCTCTGGTACTGTTTTTAACCCTCGGTTTCCGCGCAGCCATGATCGTGGCAACAGCATTGCCGCTGACGGTCATGTTCACCCTCACCTGCATGAACTACATCGGCCTGCCGATCCATCAAATGTCAGTGACAGGCCTGGTCGTAGCATTGGGGATCATGGTCGACAACGCCATCGTCATGGTCGATGCTATCCAACAGCGACGGCAAAAGGGGATGAGCGCACTCGCGGCGGTCAAGGCATCGGTACAACATTTCTGGCTCCCCCTACTCGGTTCCACGCTCACCACCGTTTTGGCATTTAGTCCCATCGTGATGATGCCCGGTCCCGCTGGCGAATTCGTTGGAGGTATCGCCTACAGCGTGATCTTGTCGCTAATTGGCTCCTACATTATCTCCCACACCTTGGTGGCAGGATTAGCCGGACGCTTTATCCGGGCTGGCGAAGAGACTCACCATTGGTGGCAACACGGCTTGGCTTTTCACCGCACCAGCCAGTGGTTTAACCGATCATTGCGCTGGACTCTGCAGCGGCCAGTATTAACCCTGCTGGTGATGACCATACTGCCGTTCAGTGGCTTCTACGCAGCCTCGAAACTGACCGAGCAGTTTTTCCCGCCGTCCGACCGCGATATGTTTCAGGTCGAACTTTATCTGCCAGCCCAAGCGAGTATTGACGCTACCACTCGCGTGGCAGAATCCGTTTCAGCAGCCATCGCAGATGAGCAGGATATCAAGAATTTACACTGGTTCATCGGTGAGAATGCCCCCAGCTTTTACTACAACATGGTGCCGCGACAACAAGGTGCGCAAAACTATGCTCAGGCCATGGTTACCACCACGAATATGGATGCCGCTAACCGATTAATCCCGGCATTACAGCGCAAACTTGATGATCTATTCCCACAGGCGCAGATCCTGGTGCGCAAGCTGGAGCAGGGGCCGCCATTTAACGCTCCGGTAGAGCTCAGGATCTATGGACCCAACCTCGATACGCTGAAAACTCTGGGTGATCAGGCGCGACGCATCATGCTGGAAACTCCGCAAGTGATCCATGCCCGTGCCACCCTGCAGCCTGGCACGCCGAAAGTTTGGTTAAATGTGGATGAAGATAGCAGTCGCTTAAGCGGCCTAACCTTAACGCAGATCGCCAACCAGCTACAAAACGGCCTGACTGGGGCGGTACGCGGCTCAATATTAGAGACCACAGAATCTGTCCCCGTACGAGTACGTGTCAGTGGTGAGCAGCGTAGTAATCTGCATCGTCTGACCGAGCTGCGCCTTAGCTCACCAGAGCACCCCCACCCCATAGCTTTGACTTCCATCGCCACCGCTTCGTTGAAACCCAGCCGTGGTGCCATCCCCCATCGTAACGGCGAGCGGGTTAATATTATCGAAGGCTATCTCCGTGCAGACATTCTGCCGTCGGAAGTACTGAATGCATTTAAGCAGCGTCTGGCAGAGGCCGAACTAGAGCTACCTACAGGCTATCGATTCGAATATGGTGGCGAGTCCGCCAAGCGCAATAAAGCCGTCGGCAACCTGCTCGCTAATGTTGGTTTTCTTGGCATATTACTGGTCACCGTGATCGTCGTGTCGTTCAACTCGTTCCGCATGACCACAGTGATCCTGTTCAGTGCCATCCAAGCCGCAGGACTCGGACTACTGAGTGTCTTCTTGGGTGGTTACCCGTTTGGTTTTACTGTGATCATCGCACTGCTCGGCTTAATGGGCTTAGCGATCAACGCCGCCATTGTCATTTTGGCGGAGTTCAAAGCGGACCCCCAAGCCCTAGCAGGGGATCTGGATGCTATCCGTCATGCGGTCCAAAGCTGCAGCCGACACATCAGCTCCACCACCATCACCACCGTAGGCGGCTTTATGCCACTACTGTTAGCTGGTGGCGGCTTCTGGCCACCATTTGCAGTGGCAATAGCCGGTGGCACTGCATTAACGGCACTACTTAGCTTCTACTTCGTACCTTCGGCGTTTGTACTGTTGCGCCGTATCAAACCCTTTTGTAAAAACAGCGAGGCAGCTACGGCCAACGCCTAATTTTTGTTATCCTGCCGAGCAATAATCATGAGATGGGTATAAGTGATGAGCTATGTAGGCCGAATGTGGCGCGGTGAGCTGCCACTGGCAGTGACTTTTTTCGGTTTTCACCTCGGCGGCTGGGCAACCCTGTTCGCCTTGGGGCATCTGTTATCTCGCACTATGCCCGTGGCGGGCTATGTCTGGGCATCCTTCCTATTGATACCGATCTGGCTGGCGTTCTTTGTCTGGTCGCTCACTGGCTTGTGGCGCGCCGCCGAGCATGTGTCAAAGTGGCCAAAAATGTTTGCCCGAGGCTGGGTCATGGTCGTTGGCCTTACCTTAGTGCAAACCCTTATCCTGCCTATCTTTTTTAAATAGTTTCACGATCGGCGGAGATTATCGCTAGACAAATTTCTCCACAGACTTGCCGACCACGGGCCTGAATGATTAACATGCAGGTCACTAGTTGCGCACAATGTCGCCAAATCCCTGTCTCAACAGGCCGTTTCCGGCGATTGACTGACAAAGCATTCAGCCTGTCAGTCATAAGCTCCATTTCGTGCAGTAACAACGAAATTCCAGAGATAGCTCGGCAACAGAGCTAACCACAAAAATTAGCCAGAGAGAAAGCTGAATGTTCCCAGTTTTGCACCACACTCGTTGTATCGCGTGGCTGTTATGCGGGGTACTGTCTGTACCAGCAGTATTCGCCGACCAAACAACTCCGAATCAGGGGTTGCATGAGAACACGCCGACCCTGTTTGCTTTGGTCAACGCCACGGTGGTGACAGAGCCTGGCAAACGGATCCCGAATGCCACCCTGATACTAGAAGATGGGCGTATTCAACGGGTGATCGAAGATGGTGATGTGCCACCGGGCGCAACCATCATCGATCTTAAAGGCCATTTTATCTATCCGGGATTTATTGACCTCTATACCCAATATGGCGTTGAACCCTATTCAGGTAATGGCCATCACGATGAAGAGCCTATCTACGATGCCCATCGTAAAGGAGGTAATGCCAGCAACGATGCCATCCATAGCCAGATTAGCTGGATAGACAGGTTCGAACCCAATCCAGACAACGCGCAAAGTTGGATCCAAGATGGCTTTACTGCCGTTCAGAGCGCCCGTTTTGACGGCATTCTGCAAGGTCGAGGCATGTTGATCAGTTTGGCTGATGGTTTACCCAATGACCTTGTTTATCGGGCCCAAGCTCAGTACTTTGGCAGTTTTGATAAAGGAACATCGGAGCAGGCTTACCCCACCTCCTTGATGGGCAGCATCTCACTGATCCGCCAAACCCTGACCGATGCGCAGTGGTATACCGCGGCGCATAAACAACAAGGCGCAACCAACCTAGCGATAGAGTACAACGCAGCGCTGGCAGGACTGAGCGAGATCGCAGAGCGTGGCATAGTGTTTAAAACCACCGATGACCTGATGTTATTGCGCGCCGCCGGCCTGTTTAATGAGTTCGACGTGCCGCTCACCGCTTTAGGCAGTCATTACGAGTACGGCCGCCTAAGAGAGATTAAAGCCAGCGGCGTCAATATAGTGCTCCCTCTTAACTTTCCTGATGCTCCGACAGTAGATAGCCTGGATGATGCCGCCGATGTGACATTGGCGAAGTTACGCCATTGGGAGCGCGCTCCTGGTAACCCCGCCGCGCTAGCCAACGCCAAGATCCCATTTGCACTCACCCGTGAAGGTAGCAATGGCAGCTTTTGGCAGAACTTAAAACAGGCGATGGCTCACGGCCTGAAAGCCGATGACGCGCTTGCCGCACTGACGCTGGTGCCAGCACAGCTGGCAGGCGTCAGCGATCAGTTGGGTCGTATCGCGCCCGGTTACCGAGCAGATTTAGTCATCACATCGGGGGATCTATTTGCTGGCGGCGAAATTCGCCAAGTTTGGTTGCAAGGGCAACAGCAACTCTTGGATCCGACTACACCACAACTACTCGCCGGTCAGTACCGCCTTGAGATTGATGGTAAACCGCTCACCCTGAGTTTTGAGTATAGCGATGGCAACCTGCACGGCGAACTGCTGCATGAACAAACGACATTGGCAATCAGTTCACTGAACCTGTTCAGCGATCGCTTACGCTTTAGTGCCGAACTAGAACAGATTGGCTTTCCTGGTGTTAGTCGTTTTGCCCTAGAGCGCCATAAAGAAAAATTGCTCGGCCAGATGATTGACGGGAGCGGCAAGCCCCATGCCCTGCTAGCGATCGCCAGCGGCGGCAAACAGAAGACAGCCGTCAAACCAACGGTTAACGAAGCCAACTATATCGGGCAACTCACCTACCCTAACCGTGCTTTTGGTCTGACACAGGTACCGAGCGTAGAAAAGGTACACATCAAAAATGCCACGATCTGGACCTCGACTGATAAGGGCAATCTTCAGAACAGCGATCTGCTATTCGCCAACGGTGAAATTGAAGAGATCGGCCAAGATCTCGATACACCCAGCGGCTACCTGGTTATTGATGCCCAAGGTAAACACCTAACCGCAGGCATTATTGATGCACACAGTCACTTAGCGATCAGCCACGGCGTCAACGAAGCTTCTGATGCCGTCACCTCCGAAGTGCGGATCGGTGATGTGCTCGATCCAGAAGATCCCAACATCTATCGTGCATTGGCTGGCGGCGTCACCTCTGCTCACCTGTTGCACGGCTCTGCTAACCCCATCGGCGGTCAAGCACAAGTGATCCAGCTACGTTGGGGAGCAACGGCCGAGGCCCTAAAATTCAAAGGAGCACCCGCCAGCATCAAATTTGCTCTAGGCGAAAACGTCAAGCAATCAGGTTGGGGGGATCGCTTTGATATTCGCTATCCACAAACCCGATTAGGGGTAGAAGCGATTATTCGTGACTACTTCCAGACCGCAAAAGAGTATGAAGCCAAACATAAAGCGTATAACGATTTAGGACGTCGAGCGAAGCGCGATACCCTGCCTCCGCGTACCGACTACCGAATGGAAGCACTGGTAGAGATCCTCAATAGTGAACGCTTTATTCATCCTCACTCGTATGTCGCCTCCGAGATGCTTGCACTACTGCAGGTCGCCGATGATTTTGGCTTTACCGTACAAACCTTTACCCACGCCTTAGAGGGCTACAAAGTGGCTGACAGTCTAGCCAAACATGGCGCCACGGCCTCCACGTTTGCCGATTGGTGGGCCTACAAATTTGAGGTTTACGATGCGATCCCGCAAAACGCCTGCTTGATGCAGCAACGCGGCGTCAATGTCAGCATTAATTCCGACAGTGAAGACCTGATCCGTCGCCTGAATCAAGAAGCGGCGAAATCGATGATGTATTGCGATATGAAGCCAGAACAGGCTTGGCAGTTAGTCACTCTTAATCCAGCCATACAGCTGAAAATCGATGATCAAGTCGGCAGCTTAGAAGAAGGTAAACAGGCAGATATCGTCCTTTGGAACCACAACCCAATGTCCAGCTATGCCCGTGCCGAAGTGACCTGGGTAGCCGGTCAGCGCTACTTTGATCGCCAACGGGATAAAGTCATGCGCCAACAACAAGCCAAAGAGAAGCAATTGCTGATTCAAAAAATATTGGCAGGCGACAATGGCCATGCTGAAGATGACAGCGACACCGCGGGTGCCAGCTACAAAATCGATCAGCCAAGCTGGCACTGTGACACCCAGCATGACATCTGGAAACAGACCCATCAGCATCACGTAGGAGGGCACTAATCATGAAGATGACAACGAAAGCCGTTACCCTGATAGCCCTGTTATGCAGCCTCCTGCCCTGGTCTGCATCCAGTCATACCCAGTTACCGGGAGTTCAGCAGCAACAATCACTGTTGATCCAAGATGGCAATATCCATACAGGGGATGGCGAAGTACTCAAAGCCTACGACCTGCTGATTGAAGGCGGCATGATCACAGCGCTGGAGCCACAGATCCCAGCACCCAAAGGTGCTAAAGTGATTAACGCCAACGGCCAATCTATCTACCCCACATTGATCGCCCTGGATACCACCCTCGGCCTACTTGAGATCGACGCAGTACGCGCTAGCGACGATATCGCCGAGGTGGGAAGTATCAACCCCAATGTCACCGGCTATGTGGCGTTTAATGCTGATTCCGAGCTAAATACCACCACCCGCAGTAACGGCATAGGCTATGCCCAGGTCGTACCTCAGCGTGGTTTGCTCAGTGGCGGCTCCAGCTTAATGCAGCTCGATGGCTGGGATAATTTAGACGCATTAGTCATAGACCGAGTCGGTATCCACTTACGCTGGCCCACCATTAAGATCCGTGACCAAGCCCGTTCGTCACAATCGCCAGAAGAGCAGCGGGAAAAATATCAGGAAAAATTAGCGCAGCTACAAACGGCCTTTGATCAAGCGCGCCGCTACTTTAAGAGCTTCCGCGTTGATCAAGTGCAAGCCGTTGACCAGCGCTGGCAAGCGATGACCCAAATCCTCAACGGGGCGCAGCCACTGTTTATCCATGCCGATGACGCACGAGACATCGCACAGGCAATCGCTTTCGCCCAGCGTGAAAAGGTACGCATGGTGCTCGTCGGTGGCGCAGAAGCGGATCAAGTTGCCGTACAACTGCTGCGCTTTAATATTCCGGTGATCTACACCCACAGCGTTGGTCAGCCATTTAAAGAAGACGCCAGCTACGACAGCGCGTATGGCGGCCCGGCACGGCTACAATCTCTTGGCATCAAGTACGCCATTGCTTACCACAACGAAGGCAACTGGGACGTACGTAACCTGCCTTTTGCTGCGGGTCAGGCGGTGGCTTATGGCTTAACCCCAGAGCAAGCACTGCAAGCGGTGACCCTGTCCGCAGCAGAGATACTCGGCGTCGACGATAAACTTGGTTCGCTGCGTCCCGGTAAGCAGGCCAGCCTGATTATCGCCCCCGGCGATATTCTTGATTACAGCGGCCACCCCATTACCACCATGTTGATTGATGGCCGTGAAGTGGATCTGAATAACCGACAGACCCAGCTGTACAACAAATACAAGCAGCGCCCGGCGACGCATTAATCTGCGCCGGGTGCTCCAACCGTTTAAGCGGGCTTAGCAGCCCGCGTTACGCCAGTTAGCCAGAAAGGAACAAGTCATGGGATGTTGTGATGCGCCGGGCTTAATGCCCGTGGAACAAGCACTGACAGAGATGGCTGCGAATGTTACCAATGTCAGTGAAACCGAGTTCTGCGAACTGGAGCAAGCCTTTGATCGCATACTTGCCGAAGCCGTCGCCTCCCCTCTGGATATTCCACCATTCGACAACTCAGCCATGGACGGTTACGCCTTTCGTTTTGCCGACTGGTCAGCGGATACCCCCATGCCAGTCGTGGGTACCGCTCTTGCTGGCCAACCGTTTGCCGGCGACATTCCCGCTGGCGGCTGTGTGCGGATCATGACGGGTGCACTGCTGCCCGCCGGGCTCGACACTGTGGTGATGCAGGAGAACGCCGAACTCACCGAAACAGACGATAGTAAGTACGCCCGCTTTGCCAAGGTCAAAGCCAATAGCAATGTCCGTTACCGCGGTGAAGATGTCAGCACCGGCGATACCGTCATAACGCCGGGCTGTCGCCTGTCACCCAGGCACATTGGCCAACTCGCCTGCCTCGGCATTGCGCAAGTAAAGGTCTACCGCAAACTCAAAGTGGCCATCTTCTCGACCGGCGATGAGCTAAAACAGCCTGGCGAAACCCTCGGCAAAGGTGAGATTTACGATTCGAACCGCATCGCCGTCAAAGCCATGCTGCAGCGCCTGCCTGTCGACATACTCGATTTAGGCGTGGTACCCGATGACGAAGCCAAACTACGCAGTGTATTTCAACAAGCAGATAGCGAAGCTGACGTGGTCATTTCCAGCGGTGGCGTCTCAGTTGGTGACGCCGACTACACCAAACTGTTACTAGAACAGCTGGGTCAGGTTGGCTTTTGGAAACTGGCCATCAAACCAGGCAAACCTTTTGCCTTTGGTACCCTGCCAAATAGTCGGTTTTTCGGTTTACCAGGAAATCCCGTCTCTGCCGTGGTCACCTGTGATCAACTGGTCATGCCCACGCTACAGAAAATGATGGGCTGGCAGGCAGAGCCCGCCATCAAATACCCCGCAAAACTGACCTCTGGCCTGCGCAAGCGCCCCGGTCGCAAGGATTATCAGCGCGGTGAAGCAGCCCTTGATAGCGATACCGGCCAATGGCAAGTAGTTACCACTGGCGCCCAAGGTTCAGCGATCTTTAGCTCCATGGTCTCGGCCAACGGCTATGTCCCTTTGCCTGCTGCGAGCGGCAATCAGGCTGAAGGGGATGAAGTGTGGTTTGAACCATTCGCGGAGTGGTTGCGCTAGGAAAGAACGCTCTCCTGCCAAGAACACTATTCATCCACAATCTATCGGGCAAAACTTATGGAAGAGTTAGTCGTCGCCATCGGCGCATTTATGCTTGAGCTGTGTATCTTCAGCATCATGGCCGTCAGGCGGCCATTTCAATTCCTGATATCTGGTCATTACCGACAGCAAATGAAAAACAAATGGGCAGGTCGTTCTCGTATCCGGCTTTACTTGCATCTGTTTAGTGGTGTGTTGCTGCTAACCGCACTGCTTATTGCTGCCGGTTGGTGGTTATACACAGCAGCGCCTCAGCCCAGCACAACGGATAAACTCCAACAGATAGTGACCGAAACCCTCATTGAAACAATTAAAGTCCCGCACCAATAACTCACCGCATCATATCCAGGAAAATGCGTTGGTCATGAAGAAGCCATGAACATGGGCGAGATGAACGCCCCACACGTTGAAAAACAGAGGGGCTAGCAGGTCAATGACAGCATGGGGGTAGTCATTGATATAGATACGGCAATAGCTTCAAGTAACAGATAAACATAACCGATACGGGCCAGCTCAACACTTGCTCGCAGTTTTCTCGCTCAGCTGAAAAGAAACTATCAGAGATTGGATCACGTCGTCATCCCCTTCAATCTCCCACTCAAACCAGTTGCTCCATTCAAAATGCAGCGTTTGCTTACCTTTTTTTAAGGTATAGCTATCAAAATCGATACCTTTATCAAAAGCCAACCAATTGTACTGCTTGGCTATTTTCCAACCCACTTTACGCAGGGCGGCCAGAATATCGTTACCCGGATCGGTGGCAATGTTTTTTATTTACACGTTAATTGTTTCAGCCCTTTAAGATTTCCGTGATAGAAAAAACAACGAACAACGCATTGATCGTGCTCTGAACTCCCTTTTTAGCACTCCTGGTTTTATCCCTCCACTTATCCGCGGTCGGAAAATCCGAATAAAAAACAATTCTATATCTCCGTCCAGCACCTACTCGCGTATCGCATGACAAAACCAAGTCAACATTCTTGTTATATAAATGTGACAAAAATCTTTTGTTCTCAGCTAAAAGCTTGTAACCTACGCGGCCGCACTAAATCAGTGCAAAGAAATATAAAGTAAAACCAATGACGACTCTTGAGTCGCAGATACAAATATTTGCCGACACACTGACTAGTTGAATAAAACGCAGCACTTATAGTTAAAGGACTAACCCAAGATGACAATCCGGATAATTCCCTCTCCAAACAAAACCAACGAAACTCAGACAATCAGATCATGCAATTTGCAGAGGGTCACTAACAGCCATGTCGATAGCGAAAAAGAGTTATGGTTTAGTTTAGACAAATCAGTAGAGGCACCAAAAGTTGAAGACTGTGACGCCTACTTGTTAGCAACCATCATGGACGCGATGCAAGAGGGCCGAGATCTGGAAGTGCAAGGCAGTGTGTCAAAGCAACTGTTGAGTAATCTGACAGAATTCCAAGCTGTTTGGTGTAAATGGCTGCCAAACGTATACAGTCAAGTGAACATCCATGTCGATACGATTAGAGAAGAAGAACACCCAAAGAATGGTGCCATTTGTGCGTTTTCTGGTGGTGTTGATGCCACCTTTTCAGTCTGGATGCACAAGCAATCAAAATTTGGCTACCGTTCACAAAATATTAAGCTGTGCTCAATCGTTCACGGTTTTGATATCCCTCTAAAAGATAAGGTAGCCTTCAATAACACCGTTAAGCGATCTGAAGAAACGCTGGCCGATCTCGGGCTTGAAATAAAACCGATCAGAACCAATTACCGAGAAATAACCAAGGTATCGTGGGAGCACGCCTTCTCATCTGCGCTTGTCGCGACTCTCAGCAACTATAAAAGTCTCGCTGGCACATGCATCGTTGGTAGCAGCGAGCCCTACGACTCCTTAGTGATACCTTGGGGCTCCTCTCCAATTACAGATCATTTACTCGGCTCTGGCGACTTTATCGTCATGCATGACGGTGCTAGCCACAGTCGAACCGAAAAAGTTAAAGAGATCTCATCATGGCCACTTGGACTCAGCAATCTAAGGGTCTGTTGGGAAGGCGATATAAGAGATAGAAACTGTGGTAAGTGTGAAAAATGCCTTCGCACTCAGCTTAATTTTCTTGCAGTGAATGCCCCTATCCCCACCAGCTTCGAGCCGATAGATATCATTGCTGCAATGAAGAAAATCGAACTAAAAAATAACGTTATTAGAGCCGAATGGCGTCAAACACGTCAGTATGCAAAAGAGCATGGAATTGATGACGACTGGGTAAAACAGATCCCCAAAGTGATAAAGCGAAAGCCACTAATAGAAAAACTACTCCCTCAAGAGAGCAGACGCAGAAAGTCATTAAAAAAAGTAAAAAACAAGGTCAAGAGCAAATTAAAATCAAGCTAATCGGATCGCCAGACCTTTCAAAATCAAGGTAACTAATGCTCCCTCGTGCCGGGAAAATTAGCTACCTTGCCATGATCCAGCTCTAGATGAAACGAATCCAGAACGGTCAATGTCAGGAGGATCTCCACTGACGTATTATCAGGGGGCGAATTCCGCCACAGAGCTTTTTCCACCAGCAACAACAAAGGCGTACCAGGCTTGTCTAACCAGCCCAAGGAGACTTCGGCCAGCGAGTGAGTAACCGATGGAAACACTGAGTTAATGGCAGGAACCAATAAATTCCTCTAGTTCGGTTAAGTGTATTAGCTCCGAAGCTGATGATTGGCGATTAGTGACTCTATCAGCTCATCGTCACCTTCGATCTCCCACTCAAACCAGTTGCTCCATTCAAAATGCAGCGTTTGCTTACCTTTTTTTAAGGTATAGCTATCGAAATCGATACCTTTATCAAAAGCTAACCGATTGTACTGCTTAGCGATTTTCCAACCCGCTTTACGCAGTCCGGCGAGAATTTCGTTGCCCCGTTCGGTCTCGATATTTTCTATTTTCACGTTAATGGATTCCAACCTTATGGATTAACGTCACTTGACGTTAAGTCTGTAAACTACTCTACCAGCCATTCAGTTATCCCAACAACCAGCTAGCATATCCGCCGTGCGAAACCGCTTTACACCGCTAAAATCTGGCTGCAGTACTTGCTGCGTTATGCTGGCGGCGACTTGCTTACCGGCTACGGGCGCAAACGGTGAGCGAATACCGCCGCTGAGTTTTGCCGCCAGCGACAATAGAGGCGTACCGAGCTTCTCTGACCAGCGCAGGGCGGGTCGGCCGGTTAGCGGGCCAGGTTGAAAGATCCCTAAACGATCGAAATTTAGTGCGACAAGCGCTTGTTCTGCTTGCCCTTTGCAACGTAGATAGGGAGAGAGCGATGTCGCTGAGGCCAGCGTCGACGACACCAGCAGGCAGTTTTCTATGCCGGCTTCACGAGCGAGTGTCGCTATTTTTACGGTGTAACCCAGATCCACCTGCTGATAGCTGCCAGCATGGCCACTATGAGTCCCCAAACAGAGTAGCAACCAGTCGATACTCGACAGCTTTTTATCCGCGTTAAATAAGTTGGCCGGGATCTGGTTGAAATCGATCACTGGCCGCTGCAAACGATCATTCTCAGCCAAACTTAGATTGTGACTAAGCTTTTGTCTTTGCGGGCAAATAAGTGCTGCTATACGGCTATCAGCCAGCAGGTTAGCCGCCAGCTGGCCACCAATAAAGCCGCTGGCTCCAAATAGCAAAATACGCACTAGACTCTCCCTTAAGATAAGCTTTTTCCGACCAATCAAGTTGTTGGCACCCGTAACCTCTATGCTAGTCTCTGTAGAGGTGAGCCACCAGCCGCGACATGAGTCAGCATGCCATAGGACGATAGCCGGTTAACCAGCCAGATCAGGGTAAGTAATGGAAAACAACTCTTCTACACTGCAAGCGATGAATATTCTGGTGGTCGGCGCCAGTGGTTATGTTGGCCGTCATCTGGTACCCAAGCTACTGCAACAAGGCCATAAGGTACGCGTAAGCGCTCGCCGCGTCACCGAGCTGGTGGCACTGTTTGATCAACAGCCTGTCGATATCTGTCCCATGGATCTGTTACAACCCACCACGGTAACCGAAGCGTGTCGGGATATAGATATCGCTTTCTATCTGGTGCATTCGATGCAGGCGGGCGATGACTTTGCCGAACGCGACCGTCGTGCCGCCCATGTCTTTGGTCGCGAGGCCTCCCGCGCGGGTATTAAACAGATCGTCTACCTTGGCGCCCTCGCCCCTGAAGATACGCATTCGCTACACCTGCGCTCCCGTGCCGAAACCGGCGAAGCGCTGCGGGAAGGTGGCGTGCCCGTCACCGAGCTACGCGCCCCTATTATTGTTGGTGCGGGGTCGGTGCCGTTTGAAGCGATCCGCGACATGGTGAACCACCTACCAGGCATGCTGTTACCGACGGCCGTAAAAAACAAAAGCGCCCCTATCGCATTGGATAATTTACTTTTTTATCTGGTTGGTGTGATGGCCTGCCGTGAAGCCTATCAACAGATCTACGACGTTGCCGGGCCAGATACCATCAGCTACCTGCAGCAGATAGAGAAGTACGCGGCCGTTACCGAACAACGCTTTAAACCGCTGCCCTTTTTTCTGATCTCTATTGCCATGGTGCGCTTTGGCATGCCGCTGTTTAGCTCCGCGCCTAAAGGGGTGATAAAAGCGCTGTTAGGTGGCCTTAAGCACGACATACTCGCGGACGATAAGGCGATCCGGACGCTGCTACCCCAGCCGCTGCTCAGCTATGAGCAAGCCGTTGAAAAGGCGCTTGCAGATGAACAAAGCTGGCCGGCACCACTGACTTGGTTTCAGGGCAATATGGCGTTTCGGGAAGGCTGGCGCAATGCCGCCTTTTATGGCGACTGTTTGGTACTCAGCCATGAATCCGCTATGCCCGCTAAACCGATCTGGCAGGTACTGAGCAAAATAGGCGGCAAGCAACGCTTCTTCTTTATGAACTGGGTATGGGCGATCCGTGAATGGATCGATTTTTGTGTTGGCGGCCCCGGTCGGGATCTGGGGCGAGATACCGCAAACAAATTTGTCGTCGGCGAACGGGTAGACTCCTGGAATATTCTGCGGGTAAACGAGGAAAAATCTGTGCTGCTGGGCTTTGGCATGAAGGGCCCCGGCTCAGGCAATCTGGAGTTTCGCTTAGAGCCACTGCCTGACGGTGGCACCCGCATCACGATGCTCGCGTATTGGCACCCGGCGGGGTTCTGGGGGCAACTCTATTGGTACTCAATGATGCGCCCACACACATTCCTGTTCTGGGGCATGTTGCGTCGGATCAGCGCGCTGGCAGTGAAGCAACATCTGCGCTCGTCACCAGACTGACCGCTTTCACATAAGCGTAGATCGGATCGCCAAGTTTGATCTTTAACTCCTCGGCGGATCGTTCGGTGATCCTAGCCAGCAATTTCTGTTCGGCCAATTGCAGCCGCACCAACACCTGACTTTCTGCCGTACTATGTATGCCTATCACGGTGACCGAGAACCCATTGCGTAGGCTAGTGCCCTGCAATGTATCGCGGGAAAGAATAATATCCCGGCACATCAGGCGTAACGGCAGAGTTTCACCCGCAGCAGTGACCACCGCTTTGTCTGCGGGGATCTCTAATGGTTGGCCATCGACCATCAGATGCTGAGTATGATGCACAGGATCGTACTCCATCATCTGCGCCAGCAGCAGTGACGCCGCACTATCACGGTGGGAGATCTGTAGATCCGGACGAGAAAATAGCTCCGATGGTGAGCCTTGTGCCCGTAAGCAACCCTCATCCATCAACAAGATATTATCACACAGCGCACCCAGCTCCTGCTCTGAATGACTGACTAATAAAATCGGCAGCCGCGCTGATAACTGTTTCAGGTAGTGACCGATCACGCGCCGGTGGACTTGGTCAACCGCCGACAGTGGCTCATCGAGTAATAGCCAGCGGGGATTCACCAACAGTGCCCGCGCTAACGCCACCCGTTGACGCTCGCCACCGGAAAGCTCAGTCACCGGTTTATCTAGCAGTGGTTCCAGCATCAACACGTCAAGCAACTCTGCTTTTTCCACCACCGCACGATTGGCGAACGGTTTAGCCAGCGCCAAATTGCCCGCCACAGTCAAATGAGAGAACAACGCACTTTCCTGTGGTACATAACCGACCTGCCGCGCTTCCACCCGCAGCGAGCCGCTCAGCCCTTGCCAAACCGCGCCAAAGGCTTCAATAGTGCCCTCTTTTTCAATCAGTCCGGCCAGCCACCGCAGCAGCGTTGTCTTACCCGCACCTGAACGACCAAACACACCACACAAGCCGCTTTCGGCCAGCTGGACTTCTTTCAGGCCCGAAGCTTCAGTCGTTTGATTTATATAACTAAAACTAATCATCTTGGCGCCTTATTACCAGCACGAAGCCAGCTATAAGTGAGACTCAGGGCCAGCAAAGAAAACAGCAGAAGGCCACCAGCCAAACGATGAGCGGCTGCATAATCGAGCGCTTCAACATGGTCAAACAAGACAATAGAAAGTACCTGCGTGGCACCGGGAATATTACCGCCAATCATCAGTACCACGCCGAACTCGCCCACCGTATGAGAGAACCCCAGCACACCCGCAGCACCGGTGGCACGTTTGGTTTGCGGCAAGATGATTTTAAAGAACCGTCGCAACGGCGACATACCCAAGGTGCGCGCCACCTCTAACTGACGTTGATCAATCGCCTGATAAGCCGCTTGCAGTGGCTGCACAATAAACGGCAGGCTATACAGCATGGAGCCGATCACCAAGGCAGAAAAACTGAACGCCAATGGCGTACCAAACAACGCCTGCCAGTAGCTGCCAACAGGCCCTTGCGGGGCAAAAGCGACCAACAGATAAAAACCTAAAACGGTGGGAGGCAAGATCAGTGGTAAAGCCACAATCGCTTCTATCAATGGTCGATGCCAGCGCCGTGTATGAGCTAACCACCATGCCAACGGCGGACACAGAACAAGTAGCAACAGCGTGGTGACAGCTGACAGCTTAACGGTCAACCAAAGGGCCGCGATGTCTTGTGCTGAGAAGCCGAAATCCATTAATCCGCCCCGCGATGCAAAGCAGTAGAGGCAAAACTCGCGGCAGGATAAAAGCCATGTTCAGCAAGTACGTTTTGCCCTGCCCCCAACAAGTGCTGCAAAAACTGTCGCGCTAATTGGGCTTTGCCGTTTTTAATCACGACCGCCTGATGCGCCAAGGGGGGATACAGCTCTTGAGGAATAACCAAGTAGTCATGCTCAACACCGCCCTGCAGTAACAGGGACTGCGGCAATAAGCCCGCAGCGATATTGCCGCTAGCGACAAACTGATAGGCCTGCGATGCCCCGGCGCCACGCACCAGCCTTTTCTGCATGCTAGTCCACAGACCTTGCCCCTGTAGCAACGCTTTTGCCGCTTCACCGTAAGGCGCCGTGCGCGGATTAGCGATTGATAAGCGGGACACGTCGTTAAGTTGCTTTAAGCGGGGCTCTCCCCCTTTGTGGCTACCACCGGGCGGCCACCAAAACACCAGAATGCCGCGCGCATAGGTCAAACGACTGTCTGCATAAGCCAGCCCCCTATCCACCAGCAGCGCTGGCCGAGCACTATCGGCAGACAAAAATAGGTCAAACGGCGCACCGTGCAGGATCTGGTTTGCCAACACACCACTGGAAGCAGAAGCTAACTGGATCTGAACATTGTGTCGTTGTGAAAACTCTGCCGCGATTAACTCTGCGACGGGACGAAAGCTGTTCGCGACAGCAATGATCAGGGTACGAGAAGCGCCAGTAGAATTAGCCGCTCCGCCTTGGGGCGTAGGATCGGCATGTACTGAAGTAAACAGGCTTGAAAGCAGAAACAGCGCCAAAATGCGGCAGAAAACACTCACGGGAAATAGTCGAGAAACGCTTAACTCCATCGTTTACTCGCCTCCTGATCACTTTGCCGCGCATCTACCCAGCTAGTTTTACCGTCAGCAGTCTCTCTCTTCCAGAACGGCGCTTCGGTTTTCAGAAAGTCCATGATGAACTGAGCTGCCGAGAACGCAGCATCACGATGGGCACTGGCGACCCCCACAAACACGATCTGTGCGTTCAATGGCAGTGCACCAATGCGATGGATCACCGTCACAGGCCCCAGCGGCCAGCGCGAACGGGCGCGTTCGACGATATCAGCCAACGCTTTTTCGGTCATGCCTGGATAGTGCTCCAAGAACAGCTCGGTCACTTTCGGCGCATCCTGCTCACTTAACTTGGCAAACTCACGCACTAAGCCAGAAAAAGTCACCACGGCACCGCAACTGGCACTTGCCGCTAACCGCTGATACTCAGCAGCCATGTCAAAGTCATCATGCTGAACAGAGATATAGGTCTCTGCATTGATTGGTGCCGGCTCAGTCATGTTCACCCCCCGGTCACCGGAGGAAATAGCGCAATTTCATCACTCTCATTGAGCGGTGTTTGCCAGTCCGCCATCTGCTGGTTCACAGCTAACAATAATGCCGGTTGGCTTAATGCTGTTTGCCATTGAGGATGGTCAGCTATCAACTGTGCGCGCAACGCTTCCGCCGTTGTGCCCTGTGCCAGAGAAACATCGACCTCAGCGGTGCCTAAAGCATCTCGCAGCGAGGCGAAAAAAAGCACTTTCATGATGCCTCCGCCACAAAGTGGCCAGACTTTCCGCCCTGCTTTTCTAACAATTTCAGATCTTCTATCACGATATCTTTCTGTACCGCTTTGCACATGTCATACAGGGTTAGCGCCGCTACAGATGCCGCTGTCAGCGCTTCCATTTCGACACCGGTTTTACCACTGAGTTTGCATAACGTCTGAATACGCACGCAGCTTTGCTGTTCGTCTGCAATGAGGTCCACTTCTACCTTGGTCAGCATCAGCGGATGACACAGAGGGATCAACTCCCAAGTGCGCTTGGCGGCTTGGATACCGGCGATCCGCGCGGTAGCAAACACATCCCCTTTGTGATGTTGACCAGACACAATCATGGCTAAGGTCTCTGGTGCCATCCTTACAACGGCCTGGGCACGGGCAATGCGTGTGGTGATCTGTTTCTCACCCACATCGACCATGTGCGCCTGACCGCTTTGATTAATATGGGTTAACCCCTGCTCGGACATGGTTCTACCTTCTCGCCAGTGGTTTTCAGGTGCATCACAAAGTTACATGGGCCATGACGCGCATCTAACTGCTCGGCTATGATCTTGTTCCAACCGGTACGGCAGGCATTGGTCGAACCCGGCATACAGAACACCACGGTGCCATTGGCGAAACCTGCCAGCGCCCGAGACTGAATGGTTGATGTACCGATCTCATCGTAGGAGATAGCTCGGAACAGTTCGCCAAACCCTTCCACCGGCTTATCAAACAGTATCGACAGCGCTTCTGGCGTGGTATCTCTTGCGGTAAAACCGGTGCCACCTGTCACCAACACCGCTTGTATATGGTCTGATGCAATCCAGCTGGAGACAATCGCTCTTAATTGGTAGACATCGTCTTTAGCGATCTGACGATCCGCTAACTGGTGTCCTGCCTCAGTTAATGAATCAGCCAGAAATTGCCCTGAAGTATCATTTTCAAAACAGCGGGTATCTGACACGGTTAATACGGCGATATTCAGCGCCTTAAAAGTGCGGGCGGCATGGCTCATAACGGTTTGTAAACTCCTATTCTTCACTTAGCGCTTGTTGCAGCGCCCACTGCCATTGCTCTGGCGTATTGACGTTACTTAGTAGCTCTGGTGGATCAGGTAACGGCAACCAACGTTTTGGTAACCGCTCTAACAGTGCCCGCAGCGAACGTAATTTATGCTCGTGTTGATCTAGCAGGCAACGCAGATGTTCAATCAGGTGATCATCAAGTATCAAACGTAATGGAAAATATGCGTCTTGGTAAGCGACAGCAGGGATCTCTGCCGGCTGCTCCAGTAACTGGTGGATTGTACTTGGCGGCAACAGGGGCATATCCACGGGCACGACGACCATAAAGCCATATTGACCACGAAGTTGCTCGGCCACACTCAGTAAGCCGGCTAACGGCCCTTGAGAGATAACTTGACCAGCGGCGTCCGGAAAGTCGATAAGGTGCGGATAATCGGGATAATCTCCACTCACGAATACCTGCGCTAAACCTGCTTGCCGCACGCGCCCGAGCATGCGTGCGACTAAAGGCTCGCCATGAAATTGCAGCAAAGCCTTATCTTCACCCATGCGCCGCGACTGACCCCCGGCCAGCACCACGCCGCAACAGCTTTCTGCATTAACCTCGGCCATTATTAGCTCTATCGAAGAGGGGCACATCTATTCCCAAAAACTTATGCCCAAACATCTATGCCCAAAACATCATCCTACCCAAGAATGGGCCGCTTTCAAATGAAAACGGCGAGGCTTGGCCTCACCGTTTATCCCAACACTTAGACCATCAAGCCACTACCAGCCCTCGACACCCGACATATCCGGCAACTGATGGGCAATGCCTTTGTGACAATCGATGCAGGTTTTCTCACCCGATGCCAGCGAGGTGCTGTGCTGGGCTGACGCGCGTTGGCTCTGTTTAGTGAAGTCCATGTAATCAAAGTTATGGCAGTTACGACACTCCAACGAATCATTCGCTTTCAGGCGCGCCCATTCATGTTGTGCCAGCTCTAAGCGATGTTCGAGGAATTTCTCCCGCGTATTAATCGTGCCAAACAAAGTCGCCCATACCTCTTTGCTGGCCTGCATTTTTCGGGCGATCTTATCTGTCCAGTTATGCGGTACATGGCAGTCGGGACAGGTCGCACGCACCCCAGAGCGGTTGGTAAAGTGAATGGTACTGCGCATCTCCTGATAAACGTTGTCTTCCATTTCATGGCAGCTAATACAGAAAGCTTCGGTATTAGACAGTTCCAGCGCCGTGTTGAAACCACCCCAGAAGATGATCCCAGCAATGAAGCCACCAACAGTGAGAAAGCCAAGACTGTAATGAACACTGGGGCGGGCCACGACCCGCCAGCATTTAATAATAAACTTCTTCATAGTGGCCTCATTTCACCTGTTCGGCGCTTTTCTCTTTCAGCACCAAATCCACATCCTTGAACTCATTTTCAATCAAAGGCTTAACCTTATCCTGAGTGACGTGGCACTGCTGACAGAAATAACGGCGCGGAGAAACATCCGCAAGAAAGTTCCCGTCCCGATCCATAAAGTGGGTCACACTCACCATCGGCGCCTGACTTTCAGCGGTTCTCTTTCTCGAATGACAGCTAAGACATTTATTACTATTCAAATCAACCTGATAGCCATCAATCTTATGTGGAATGATAGGCGGCTGCATTGGATACGCCCGCTGTAACTTCACATCTTCGTTGACCACTGGCGCCATCATGGGTGGCTTACCCTGTTCAGTGAGTTCAGTGCTTCCCCTGAGGGTAGCCACTTCCACTTTGGCGACCACGGCACCTGCAATCAGCATGGAGAGCAGGCCAAAAGTTGCGATTAAAACTCTCATGATCCTCTCTCCTATGCTTTTTCTACACGAACAGCGCACTTTTTAAAGTCAGTCTGTTTCGAGATGGGGTCAGTGGCATCCAATGTCACTTTGTTAATCAGCTGCGTGGCATCAAACCAAGGTACATATACCAGCCCTTTAGGTGGCTTATTTCGGCCTCTCGTCTCTACCCGAGTTCTGATCTCGCCACGACGAGAAGTCACCTTCACTTCCTCACCGCGACGCACCCCAAGCGCCAGAGCATCGTCTGGATGCATGTAACAAAGCGCATTAGGGACCGCTTTATGCAGTTCGGGCACCCGCTGCGTCATAGACCCGGAATGCCAATGCTCTAGCACGCGTCCGGTCGATAGCCATAATGGGTATTCTTTATCGGGAGATTCAGCCGCTGGCTCGTATGGCAGCGCAAAAATGATCGCGCGGCCATCCGGCTTACCGTAAAACTCAAAACCTTTACCCGGCTTCACGTAAGGATCAGAGCCTTCCCGAAAACGCCAGAGCGTCTCTTTGCCATCAACCACTGGCCAACGCAGGCCTCGCTCTTGATGGTAAACCTCGTAGTCGGCCAAATCGTGCGCATGACCGCGACCAAACGTCGCGTATTCTTCGAACAAGCCTTTTTGCACATAAAAACCAAAATGTTTGGATTCTTGGTTTTGATACTCATCGCTGATCTGTTCCAGCGGGAATTTATCTACATTGCCGTTTCGGTACAGCACCTCATAAAGGGTTTTGCCTTTAAACTCTGGATTAGCGGCAAGCAGATCTGCAGGCCAAACCTCATCGGTGGTGAAACGCTTGGAAAACTCCATCAACTGCCATGTATCAGAGCGCGCCTCGCCGGGCGCATCGGTCAACTGATACCAAGTCTGAGTTCTACGTTCCGCGTTACCATAGGCACCCTCTTTCTCAACCCACATCGCACTCGGTAATATCAGGTCTGCGGCTTCGGCTGTCACCGTTGGATAAGCGTCAGACACAACGATGAAATTATCCGGATTACGATAAGCCGGATAGGTTTCTTCGTTCATATTGGCGGCGGCTTGCAAGTTATTGTTCACTTGGATCCAGTAAGCATTAATCTTGCTGTCTTTCAGCGCTCGGCTTTGAGCTACCGCGTGTAATCCCGGCTTGGCAGGGATCAAGCCACTTGGCAACTTCCAAATATTCTCCGCGGTCGCGCGATGCTTAGGATTGGCCACGAGCATATCGGCAGGTAAGCGATGGCTAAACGTACCCACTTCACGTGCAGTACCACAAGCCGACGGCTGACCGGTCAGTGAAAATGGACTATTCCCCGGTGTCGATATCTTTCCAGTTAGCAGGTGAATGTTATAAATCAGGTTGTTACACCAAACCCCACGAGTATGTTGGTTGAAACCCATGGTCCAAAACGATGTTACTTTTGTTTTGGGATCAGCATACAGTTTCGCCAGCTTCTCTAAACTGGCTTCTGGTACACCAGAAAGTTTAGACACGTAGGCCGCGTCGTATGTACTGACAAACTTGGCGTACTCTTCAAAAGATATCTTGCTTGAACCACCCGCTTTTCCGGCGTTTTTAGCCTTTTTCTGCAGTGGGTGTTCGTCTCGCAAGCCATAACCAATATCATCGTTCCCCATATGAAAATTGGTATGCTTATCAACAAAGTCCCAGTTCACTTTGTCGTTCTGAATGATGTAGTTAGCGATATAATTTAGCATCGCCAAATCAGTTTGTGGCGTGAATACCACCGGTATATCGGCCAGTTCAAAACTGCGGTGTTCGAAGGTGGACAGCACTGCCACTTTGACATGAGGTGCGCTGAGTCGGCGATCGGTGAGACGTGTCCACAAAATCGGGTGCATCTCAGCCATGTTTGAACCCCACAGCACAAATGCATCGGCAGCTTCGATATCGTCATAGCAGCCCATTGGCTCATCGATACCGAACGTACGCATAAAACCTGCGACTGCCGACGCCATACAATGGCGCGCGTTGGGTTCAATGTTATTAGAGCGGAAACCCGCCTTCATCAGTTTGACGGCGGCATAGCCTTCCATCACTGTCCATTGACCTGAGCCAAACATACCCACGCCTTCAGGGCCTTTCTCTTTCAAAGTTTGCTTAAACTTGTCAGCCATGACGTCAAACGCTTCGTCCCAGCTCACCGGTGTAAACTCACCCTGCTTATCATATTTGCCATTTTTCTTTCGCAACAACGGCTGCGTTAACCGATCCTTGCCATAGAGGATTTTTGACAGGAAGTAACCCTTAACGCAGTTCAACCCCTTGTTTACAGGTGATTTAATATCACCATGGGTGGCCACGACCTTACCGCCCTTAGTGGCAACATTGACACTGCAACCAGTACCGCAAAAACGGCAAGCCGCTTTTGACCATTTCAATTTAGTTTGGTCTGAGGCAGTGATCAGATTACTCGCACTCACAGGTAAGGTAATGCCTGCCACAGCCGCCGCAGTAGCTGCAGCATTGGCCTTAATAAACGATCGACGTGTCACTTTCATAGCGCTTCTTCTCCCACATTAACCGTGACAGGTAAGCTCTCTTCCTGCGCACTGGCATCATCTATCTGGTGAAACACCAAGCTGGTATTTAACACGCCTGGCAGTTCATTGATGTCTCGTATGGCATCTAGTACCGGATGCTCTGTTGCTGTTTCGAGGGTCACCACCATTTTTCCGGTATCGTTGTGGCCTTGGATCTCTAAGCCATGAATATTGGTTAACGCCGCCGAAATCGGGGTTAAGAATTCAGGCTTAAAATGCACCACCAAACTGGAGATATGCACAATATCTGGCTCACTCATTTAGAGCATCCTCTGGTTTAATCACTATCGCCGACGCAGGACAGGGGGCAACACAAGCACCACACCCAGTACACGCCTGCAAATCAATCTCTGGCTGCGCCTTGCCACCAACGTGCAAACGAAACGTAATCGCTCGCGAGTCGCATGGATCGCTGCAGCTTCGACAAAAAATACCTTGTAAAGATAAGCAGCTATCTTCTTGCACTTCTGCCCGATAATCCCACGCCTGTTGATCCTCTTGTCTGCTCAGTGCGTCGGTCTGACATGCATCAACGCAATCACCACAAAACGTACATTCAGCAGCAGAAAAATCGACTTCAGGAAAACCACCGCTACCGATTTTAATCAGACCTGTGGGACACGCATCTAAACAGTCACTACAACGGGTACACAGATCTGTGAATAGATGCTCCGCCTGTCCCCATGGTGGACGCAAAGGTTGAGAAAGGCGTTCCGGCTGACGGAACAATGCACGCCGGGCCAAGTTAACCGTGGTCATCTACTTACGATCCAGGAGGGCCCATCAACAGTTGTGAAAACCAGATAGCGAAGCCATAGGCGGTAACCAAACCCACAGTAATGGCTGGCGCCAACACCACAGTAAGGAAAAGGAACATGCGCCACTCCCAGCGTTTTTGCTGCTCTGGCGATGGTTGCTCTGTCATATTCTGAGACTCAGTCACAAATGCTCCCGCTTGTTAATCTCTATTAAGAGTAACCGCTATCAGATTATTTGCCGCTATCCCTAAAGAGATAAATGATTGGACAAAGAAGCACCACATCAGCATTCTATGATCCTCATCAAAATCAGCCACCTAGCATCCATCATTGTTGAAAAAATGGGCGATAGATAACAGTTTTCTAAAGAAAGCTTAGACCAAACAGGAGGGATAGCGACTTGTCACAGATTGCCATAGCGCCAAGGATGTCTCAGAGTAAAAATGCAAAACAGGGAACGAATTAGAAGAAGTAGAGCGCTTACCTTAGTTTTTCAACAAAACGAAAGCGCTCTGTTCGCATATCAAGCTGTTAACTTTTGCGAGTAGATTAAGCTTATGACTTACGTAGTCTGCGACTAAGCATCATCAGCAACCCTGATCCCAGTAAGAACAGTGGCGCAGGCTCTGGCACGTCAACAGGCTGATCAGAAAAGCTAGCAGCCTGGATGAATACACCCGAATCCAGCGCTGAATCACCCGCATCAGCAATAGCCAATGTGATGCGATAGGTTTCACCGATCACCAAACCACTAATGCTAGCGGTCAGCATGTTAGTAAAGCCATCGTATTCAAATGCAAATTCACCAGCTTCATTACTGTTGTAGTAATTAGAATTGTCTTCATCATTGATGGTATTGATACTCACCGGAATATCAGTGTTAGGAATAACAGCAATGTTTTCTGATTCAAAAATAAATGCAAAAACATCGTTATATGAATCAACAAATTCGCTGTACTCTTCAGAACCGAAGGCATAGTTAAAAAATGCAGAATCTTTATCGCTGGTAAAATCAAACGACAGCAGGGCCGCATCATAGGTCTGCTGACCACTTAGAGTTGACAAAAAAGCATCGCCAGCAGTACCGTTTGACACACTGGTTGCATCAGAGGTGTTGGTCGTTCCGTTAACAGAATTCGCAGCACCTGTCGTCAATACGATACCAGAATCAAAGCCCAAGCCTGACGCTAAACCATCGGTGAAGTAACCTGAAGCACTATTGGCCCCCGTATAGGAAGCGTTAGAAATAACAACGCCATCACCAGCCAAAGACTGAGCCATGTTATCAGCACTATCAAAATCAGTGATAACCATGGCAGAAGCCGAACCCGCGAATATCGACAGTAACGATGCACCAATCAGAGATTGCGTAAAGGTATTCATTTTCTTCATCATATTTCCCTATAAAAACTAAAAATAGCCACTGACAGCGGCTGAAAAATCATTCCATTTGATACTGATGACATAACTAAAATTAGATAATAAACAATTTCTTATGCTCAAAAAGAGCGCATTAATCCAACCCCACTTACCCAGCAGTTGGAATGACACCATCCTGAAGCAATAAACAAGCCAAAATCACAATCACATGTATTTAAATAACTTTTAAGTATTATTTATAACTAAAATATATTTTAACGTAAAATTTGCAGACACTTTAACAGCAGGGTTTATTACTCTGCCATGCTATTTGAAAGCACCAATATTCAATGAATTAGACCAAAAATAGAATAATGGTAGGAGTCAAGCTTCAACCGCCTATTGAAGCCAAATGAGGGGTACTGCCTGCATCTCCTTGATGCAAATAGTGAGTTTCACGCTTGGTCTGTAAGGCAGATTGTAATCTAGCGATTAACTCGCCCTGTTGCTCATCTGCGGCTAAGAGGTCACGCAACTCTACGCCGCCTTCTCCGAACAGACACAAATGAAGCTTGCCTTGCGCAGACACCCGCAATCGATTGCAGCCTGCACAGAAGTCTTTACTGTAAGGCATGATCAAACCCAATTTGCCCGCATAATCAGGGTGCCAAAAACGTTCGGCGGGTCCGGCGTCTTTTTCTCGCAAAACCGATTGCCAGCCTTGCTGCAACATCCGCTGCTTGATCTGCTCTCCGCTCATGTGGTGCCGTTCAAAAAACTGATCCATTTCACCCGTTTGCATCAATTCAATAAACCGCATCTCCACTGGGCGGGTCTTTATCCAGTCTAGAAACTGATCCAGCTCTTTGCCGTTTAAGCCCTTAAGCAACACGCTGTTCAGTTTGACCTGCTCAAACCCGGCATCAAGCGCCGCATCAACCCCGGCCATCACCTCATGAAACAGGTTCTCTCCGGTGATTTGATGAAACATCTTCGGATCAAGACTATCGACGCTGACATTCAGATGGGTCAGGCCGGCATCACGCCACTCTTGCGCATGCTTTGCTAAACGATATCCGTTTGTCGTCAGTGCCACTTTGGTTATCCCTGGCGTATCTGCCACCGTGCGCAACAACTCAGTAAAATCTTTACGCATGGTCGGCTCGCCACCAGTAATACGCACCTTTTGCGTTCCCAACGCGGCGAATGCGCGGGTAATACGCGCCACTTCTGCTTGAGTAATAAAGTAGTTCCGCCCGTTAGGGCGATAGCCATCAGGCAAACAGTAGGTGCAACGAAAGTTACACACATCTGTTATCGATAGGCGCAAATAGTAAAATTGACGGCCGAAACCATCTTCAAGTTGAGTCATGGGCACCTTTCCAAGCATGGGAGGCTGACGCATTTCTACGGCAACCCTGGTGGCGAAATTGCCACGGCCCCCACTCCTTATTACTCAGCCACAGCAGAAAACTTAGGGCGAGAGGGCTCGGTGTCTGCACAGTTGTGCATATTCAAGTCTACCTCATAAACACCGATTAGGAACAATCACCCCTAAGTGGTAATTTGAACTAAATTCGAAACCTATGTTGATTTGTATCAGGTAATTGGATGACCAAAACACTGCAAGACATTGAAACACAACCATCTGTTCCGAAACATTCACTGACTCGGGTGATCAGCCGCACCATGACACTGATGGTAGTAATGGCCGCACTCGCTATCTCGGTGTCGATACTTACCCTGTTACAAAGCCACTCTGACGCCCGTGCGATTAATGTCTCTGGTTCATTGCGGATGCAAAACTACCGCATGGCCTACAGTATCGAAACCAAAGCGCCAGAAGCAGAGATCCAAGCCAAAATAGTGGCATTTGAACACTCTCTGCATGAACCCGCCTTAGCCAAACTATTAGACCGCAATACACCACCGCCACTAAAACGTAAATACCAAGCGATCCTTGATGAGTGGCAAGTGCTTAAAGCACATCTCACTGACCCGGCAAAGCGGCCGCTTTATCTGGCAGAAGTAAAAAGCTTTGTCGACCGTATCGACAAACTGGTGTTTCTACTGCAAAGCCACCTAGAAGACAAAGTGGCTATGTTGGTGCTATTTGAAGCGATCTGCTTGCTGGTACTGCTTGCCACGGCCGTCTTTGCCATACGCTTCGTCAGCAATCAGGTGGTACAGCCGCTTAAGTTACTGCTTCATGCCGCCTATCAAGTGAAGCGTGGCGATTTCTCTGTGAAAGTGAAAACAGGCAAAGCCGACGAGCTCGGTTTGCTGTCTGATGCCTTTAACGACATGGCCGCAGACCTGGCCAAGCTGTACGAAGACCTAAACCAGAAAGTGGCAGAGAAAACTGAAAAGCTACACTTGGCCAACAACACCTTATCAGTACTGTTTCAGTGCTCGGAAGCTGTGCATGTCAGCCATGTTGATGATGCCCAGATCACTGAGCTAATGAACAAAATCATCGACAACACCCGTATCAACGCGATGCAAGCCACCATTAATCCACAGCTGGCCCACGCGCTGCGAGACAGAAGCAGCGTAGGCGATATGACAGTGGGCGGGCCAAGGGTCTGTTTTGCCCTTTACATAAACGATATATCGCTGGGGCATCTGGAATTAATCTCAGCTGAAGAGTTAGATGAAAATGAACTACGACTGATGTCTACCTTCAGCCGGCTGATCTCAAAAGTGTTGCACGTAGAGTTATTGCTGCAGCAAGAGCAGCAGCTTTTGCTGATGGAAGAGCGTTCGATTATCGCCCGCGAGCTGCATGATTCGCTGGCACAATCTCTCTCTTATCTGAAGATCCAATTGACACTACTGCGACGCGCGACCCAGGACGTCGAAGGCCCAAGCAGTGCAATTATGGCGGATCTGAATACCGGCCTAAACTCTGCTTATCGGCAACTGCGCGAACTGCTCAGTACGTTCCGCCTATCGGTGAAAGATGACAACCTAAAAACAGCCATCAGTACCGTGCTCAAACAGTTACAACCTCAAACCGAGGCGCAACTGCAACTGGATTATCGCGTATCTGAATATCCACTACCTCCCCATCAGTACATCCACGTGCTACAGATTGTTCGCGAAGCCGTGATAAACGCCATCAAACATGCTGATGCTAAACAGATTTTTGTGCGCTGTGTTTATGACGGCGAAGGTAAGATCGACATTCAGGTAGAAGATGATGGCAAAGGGATCGGCGGTGAAGTACCGAACAAGCTTCACCACTACGGCGTGGCGATCATGAAAGAGCGCGCGGAATCCCTCGATGGTGAGTTGGAAATTGCAAATAAGCCTGACGGTGGTACTTTAGTGTCGCTCTGTTTTCCAGCGGTTGGTAACAGCGTCACGTAAATAAGGGAGAAGTGATGAGTAGTCAGATGCATCGCGTATTAGTCGTAGATGATCATCCATTGATGCGCAAAGGCGTTATCCAATTGCTGGCATTAGATGAAGCATTTCAGTTAGTTGGCGAGGCTAGCAACGGTGAAGAAGCGGTTGCATTAGCACTGCACCGACGCCCAGACCTTATCTTGCTCGATCTGAATATGAAAGGCATGAGCGGCTTAGACACCCTCAAGGAGTTACGTGCAGAGGGCGTCGACTGTCATGTCATCGCTTTAACCGTCTCTGATGCCTACGAAGATGTCATCTCCATGCTCAGCCAAGGCGCTAATGGTTATCTGCTAAAAGATATGGAGCCAGAGCATATGCTGAGCTCTTTGCGTTTGGCTGCCAATGGTGAGCAAGTGCTGAGTAAAGAGATCGCGGGCTACCTGCTAAAACGGCCACAAGCGGAACAGACTCCGAAAGATGAGAAGCTTAGTGCTATCACCCGTCGGGAAAGCGAGATCCTGGCGCTTATCGCCAAAGGTAACAGTAACCGCGAGATTGGCGAGACGCTGCATATCTCAGAGGGAACAGTGAAAGTTCACGTTAAAAGCCTACTGAAAAAACTGGGCATGAAGAGCCGAGTTGAAGCTGCGGTATGGTTTTTAAGTTGATTGCAATTAAGCCCACCAGACTCTGACCATCAGGGTCTGGTAAATCGGCTTACAAAAGCTCAACTAGATAAGCCCGCCAATAACTTATCAGCCACCAGCAGCGCTTGTTCATAATCAAAACTATCAATATGTTGTCGCAGTAACTCAAAATCCTGTTGTTGCTCAGGCAACGCTGTCGCTAGCTGATCCAGCTCGTCATCAGCGATAAAGTCATTGTCTTGCAACTTCTGCCGTAGCGTTTGCCACAGTAGCGCAACATCCACCTCGTTGGTCTGCTCATCAGGGTGCGATGCAGGTACAGATTGCTCCAGCTGCAACCGCTCAATTTCAGCCATCACATCCGCAACCGCTTTCGTCAGATCATCGAACGCTTGCTCTGTGGCAGCATTCTGTTGTCCATAATTGGCTTCAAATACAGCGGATATCGCCGCCAACTTGGTCATTCCTAAGTTTGCCGCGACCCCTTTTAGCGTATGCGCAACCCGTTCAGCTTCTTGCCAATTCTGCTGCTGTTCAAAAGCGCGGAGCCGACCCACAACCTCTTGATAATCACGGGCGAATATATCCAGAGTTGAGTGCCATGCCTTCTTATTGCCGGACATCTGGCGTAAACCAAAATCAGCATCGAGCACAACCTCCGCAGCCTCCCTAGAGGGGCGATCACCAGCGCCCGCTTCAAGAGAAGAGGCCAATGCGCGATCCGGATCTATCCACAACGCTAATGTGCGGTATAGATCTTCTTGCAGTACCGGTTTCGAAATATGATCGTTCATCCCAGAAGCAAGACACTTTTCACGATCACCGGCCATGGCATTGGCCGTCATCGCGATGACGGGAAGTTCGGCAAACCGGGGTATTTTCCGCAGCGCCCTCGTCGCCTCATAACCATCTAATACCGGCATCTGTACATCCATCAGCACGGCATCAAATTGGTGCTTATCTAACAGTGTCAGCGCTTCCTGACCATGATTCGCTATGCTGACATCGATCCCGACCAATCTCAGCATCTCCTGCGCTACCTGTTGGTTAATTTGATTATCTTCAACCAACAAGACCTGCTTATTATGCAAAATATCTCTTAATATACGGTCGTCGGCGTAACTTTCCAGCGCACTCTCTTCTACCAAAATTTCGTTGCTGCCACGGATAGTAAAGAAAAAAGTCGAGCCTTTATCTGGCTCACTTTGCACCCAGATCTCCCCCCCCATCATCTCGACGAGGCGGCGAGAAATCGTTAATCCCAAACCGGTACCACCGTATTTACGCGTGGTGGACGAATCCGCCTGCGTAAACGCTTTGAAGAGCTGCTCACACTGTGCTGCTGAAATGCCGATCCCCGTGTCGGTCACAGCAAACTGCAAATACGTTTCCGCCTCACTGCCACGTAGGTTCGTCACCTTGATTGAGATACTACCTTCGGAGGTAAATTTCACCGCATTGTTAATCAAGTTAATCAAAACCTGGCCAATACGAAGAGAGTCTCCCATCATTCGATCCGGCACATCTTGGCCAATATCGACATTCAGTTTCAGGCCTTTCTCCTGGATTTTTAACTGCACGACACTGGAAGCATTTTCAATCACATCTTCGACATAGAATGGCGCATCTTCCAGATCCATCTTGCCAGCTTCAATTTTGGAGAAATCAAGAATGTCATTAATGATATCGAGCAGGCTATTGGAAGCCCCCCAAATTTTACTGACATAATCTTGTTGCCGCTCATCCAACGGCGTACTTAGCGCCAATTGCGATAAACCAAGGATCGCATTCATTGGTGTACGAATTTCGTGGCTCATATTGGCCAGAAATTCACTCTTAGCGCGATTGGCTTTTTCAGCTTCCTGTTTCGCTCCTAGTAGGGCTTCATTGGTGTGCTTTAACTCGGATGTGCGCAGCCTGACGCGATCTTCAAGCTCTTCATTCAAGCGATACAACTGATCCTGGGCATGACGACGTTGCGTGTCATCCATCATAAAGCCCTCTAACGCCTGCAGTTTGCCATTCTCATCAAATACACCGGCACCCTGCTCCCATAACCAACGGTAGCTGCCGTCAGCATGGAGAATACGATACTCAACGGTGTACTGTTCGCGCTTCGCTACCGCGCCCTGCACTTCCGCCCAAACACGATCGCGATCCTGCTGATGAATAATCTCACTGAACTGGCTGTCGCCACCCATCACAAAACGTTCAGTGGCGTAGCCGGTCACTTTATGAAATGCAGGACTCAGGTATTCCATCGTCCAATGGGTGTCATTGGCACAACGGTAGGCAATACCCGGCAAGTTACTCATCAACAGTGAAACTTTGCGCTCACTTTCCCGCATCGCTTCCTCAACCGCTTTGCGGCTAGTGATGTCGATGTGGGTGCCCACCATACGCAGAGCTTCGCCCTGCTCATTGCGCTCGGTGACAGAGCCTCGAGCGAGGATCCAGCGATATCCCCCCTGCTTGGTACGCATGCGAAATTCACGCTGATAGTTACGCAGTTCGGGGTTATCAATCACCGCCTGTACAGCTTCGAATGTCGCGTCACGATCATCGTCATGCATTAGGTGGGAGAAGGTTTCCAGGACATTAGGCAGTTCGCCAGGCTGGTAACCCAACATGCCATACCAGCGAGGACTAAAATAAACCTCCCCAGTTTGTATTTGCCAGTCCCAGATACCGTCATTAGATGCTGTCATCGCTAAATTAAGTCGATGCTCACTTTCCAGCAACGCTTCCTGAGAAAGCTTCTGTTCAGTGATATCCCGTATGGTCACCAACACCAATTTAGCCTGTTCCAACTCTATGGGGCTCAAGCTGATTTCGGCAGGAAACATGGCGCCGTTTTTACACATGGCTAAGATATCCAGTCCTGCGCCCATGGTTCTCATTCTGGGATCGGCAAAATACTGGGCCATCCACGAGCTATGCTGAACCCGCCTATTAAACGGGATCAACATTTCCACTGAGCCGCTCACCAACTCGTCATGACGATAACCGAAACGTTGGATCGCACGCTCATTGGCTACGGTGATCACCCCCTCATGATTAACCACCAAAATGGCATCTGGGGACGCCTCCAACAACGCACGTCCTTGCTGTTCGGCACGCGTCATTAACTCAAGTTCAGCGGTGCGTTGCCCCAACACATCTTCAAGTTGCAAATTACTGTCGTTCAACTCCCGATTGAGCTTGGTCATGGAGTCAGCCATCTGGTTGAACGTATCTGCCAGCAGTCGCACTTCCAATGCTCCTGTGGCTGTCACTCGCTGGTCGTAATTCCCTAGTTTGATACCCGCAGCGACCTTGGTCAGCCCCAGCAACGGCTTCGTTACCCGGCGCACAACGATAATGATCAGCAACAGTGCCAATGGCAAAACCGTGCCCGCGATAATCAATAGCCGATTTGTCATCGCGGCGTGTGATGCAAATGCTTCCTCGTGATTAAGGGTAACAACCAACCCCCAATCCGCTTCCGCCAGATAACGAACGGCAGCAACTACTGGCAAGCCGTGGTAGCCCGTCGCTTGTTCAATAAACTGTTCTTGCCCGGCTAACGCCAACATTTCAGGCGAACTTTCATCATCGCTGGCGATCTCAACCAGCACTTTGCTGGGAACAAAACGTCGGGGAGTGAGATAAACAGGCTTGCCTGCTTTGTTGTAACTAATGACTAAAGTCTCACCGCTTTCACCTAAATGACTGTAGTCAGAGCTGACATCAAAAACGCCACTGACGCGGCTATGTACCAAGATCACCCCTAAAAAATCACTTTCCAGCACCAATGGCGCACTAAGTAAATTTAGGATTAAGCCACCTTCCCGCTCATAGATACCGGTTTGCACGCGAGAGGAGCCGATGATAAACGCCCGATGCTCAGCCATATTCCGTCCGATCAGCCCCTCATTTGAGCTGGCTACCAGCCGGCCCTTAAGGTCGAGAACAGAAACAGCAAACAGATCAGGCAAAGTGAATTGGGCATCTTTGAGGATACGACGGATGCGGATCAGCTCTTGCGTATCCCCCGTGTTGTTATAGGTCAGCAAAGAGCGACGCAACTGGGTGCGGCTGGCGATCAATGCAACCCGCTCCCGGCTTTGACGCAGATACGCTTCAATGCGCTTCGCTTGAGAATCGGCGAGCGTACTTAACCGCAGTTCGGTTTGTTCGAGTAGCGCTTCACGGTAGGCTGCCGCAGTTAACAACCCCACAGACACCAGTGACAGCAGCACGATACTGCCAACCCCGAACAGGAATAGATTCCTTAGTTTCATCTTGCCGTTATCCCAGACATAAAACTCCCTGTGCAATAGCGCACGGCATCTATCATGCTAGCAAATCAATAGCAAAAGGCGAGCAACAACAACCCGTTGCGTAGTACAACTGGGGGCTAGCGCACGCTCTTAATCTCATCCTTAAATAAACTCAGATGGAAATATCTCTTGACAGTAACCCCTATCACAAAGTACACATAGCAGCATTAGTGATATTGACATTACAAAACTGACGGTAACGTGAATTCAATTCGGCATATCCTACGACTAAACCTACTACTGCTCGCAGTTCGCCTGCGCGGGTTTGTCATGCCGACCGTATAATACGACCGGACAGAACAAAAAACCCGTGCAGCAAGCGCGGGTTTTTTTATTGTTTAAGCGAAAGCAACTAGACGCCATCAGGGGGCACCATGAGCGACCAAGTGATCATCTTCGACACCACCTTAAGAGACGGCGAACAAGCGCTGTCAGCGAGCTTGACGGTGAGAGAGAAGCTACAGATCGCCCTCGCCCTTGAGCGCCTTGGTGTTGATGTGATGGAAGTTGGCTTCCCGGTGTCTTCACCTGGTGATTTTGAATCTGTTCAAACCATCGCCAACACCATCAAAAACAGTCGTGTTTGTGCCTTGTCACGCGCTGTTGAAAAAGATATCGATGCGGCAGGCGAAGCCTTACGTAACGCTGCGCAAGGGCGTATTCATACCTTTATCTCCACTTCAACGATCCATGTTGAAAGTAAATTAAAGCGTAACTTTGACGATGTCCTTGCGATGGGGATCAACGCGGTAAAACACGCACGACGCTATACCGATGATGTCGAATTTTCTTGCGAAGACGCAGGTAGAACACCTATCGACAACTTGTGTCGCATGGTCGAAGCCGCCATTACAGCCGGTGCAACCACAGTCAACATTCCAGACACCGTGGGCTACACCATCCCATCAGAGTTTGGCGGCATTATTCAAACCCTGTTTAACCGCGTACCCAACATCGACAAAGCGATTATCTCGGTGCATTGCCATAACGACTTAGGTCTGGCCGTGGCCAACTCTATCAGTGCAGTGCAACAAGGGGCTCGCCAAATCGAATGTACCGTCAATGGTATCGGCGAACGCGCCGGTAACTGCTCGATGGAAGAGGTGGCGATGATCATCAACACCCGTAAGGACATGTTCCCGAACGTCACCACGGACATCAATACCAAAGAGATTTATCGCACCAGCCAGATGGTCAGTCAGCTTTGCAATATGCCGGTTCAATCTAATAAGGCCATTGTGGGTGCCAATGCGTTTAGCCACTCTTCCGGTATCCACCAAGATGGCGTACTCAAAGCAAAAAATACCTATGAGATCATTACGCCAGAAAGCATCGGTTTAAGCCAAAATGTCCTGAACCTGACAAGCCGCTCTGGCCGTCATGTCATCAAGCATCGCATGGCGGAAATGGGTTATGGCGTTGATGACTACAACATGGATGAGTTATACGCAGCCTTTTTGAAGCTGGCCGATAAGAAGGGTCAGGTGTTTGATTACGATCTGGAAGCCTTAGTATTCTTCACCAATATGCATGACGCAGATGATTACTATCATCTCGACTATCTGTCTGCACAATCTGGTACCGGGATCATGAGCACTTCCAGCGTGAAGCTGCGCGCGGGTGACAAAACTATATGTGAAGCTGCGACAGGTAACGGCCCGGTTGATGCCGTATACCAAGCGATTAGCCGTGCCACTAATATCGAATTTGAAATGAAGGATTATCACATCGGAGCCAAAGGCGCTGGTGAAGATGCATTAGGTCAGGTCGACATAGTCGCCCTGCATAACGGCCGCCGTTTTCACGGCATGGGCCTTGCAACAGACGTTATCGAAGCTTCAGCTCAAGCCATGGTGCATGTGTTAAATCACATTCACCGAGCAAAGGCCGTTGAAGCCAAAAAACAAGAGATTCAAGACATTAAAGTAGCGGGTGAAAAATGAGTAAGCAAAACTACCGCATTGCGGTATTGCCAGGGGATGGTATCGGCCCAGAGGTAATGGCGGAAGCGATCAAGGTGCTGGACGCCGTACAACAGAAGTTTAGATTCACCCTCGATTATCAACAATATGATGTCGGCGGCATCGCCATCGACAACCACGGTGAACCTTTACCTCCAGCCACATTAGCAGGCTGCGAAGCCGCAGATGCCATTCTGTTTGGCTCCGTGGGTGGTCCCAAGTGGGAAGGCCTGCCACCAGAAAAGCAGCCCGAACGTGGTGCATTGCTGCCCCTTCGTGGCCACTTTGATCTATTTTGCAACCTTCGCCCTGCCAAGATCCACCCTGGTTTAGAGTCATTGGCGCCGTTACGTGCCGATATCGCCGCCGCAGGTTTTGACGTGTTGTGCGTACGCGAACTCACTGGTGGTATCTACTTCGGTAAGCCCAAAGGCCGCGAAGGTGAAGGCGAAGATGAAACCGGCTTCGACACCATGAAGTACTCTCGCAAAGAGGTACGTCGCATCGCACACATTGCGTTTCAGGCCGCTCGCGGTCGTGGCGGCGTGGTCACCTCTGTCGACAAAGCCAATGTATTAGCGACATCTATTTTATGGCGTGAAGTGGTTGAAGAAGTCGCTAAAGACTACCCAGACGTCACCCTGAATCATCTATACATCGACAATGCGACCATGCAGATGTTGCGCTATCCAGCACAATTTGACGTACTGCTGTGCGGCAACCTGTTTGGCGATATTTTGTCTGATGAAGCCGCCATGATCACCGGCTCTATGGGCTTATTGCCTTCCGCCAGCTTAAACGCCGATGACTTCGGTTTGTATGAGCCAGCAGGCGGCAGCGCCCCGGATATCGCCGGCCAAGGTATCGCCAACCCGGTGGCACAGATCTTATCCGCCGCCATGTTGCTGCGTTTCAGTCTGAAGCAGGAAGCCGCCGCCAACGCCATTGATACTGCCGTGTCTAAGGCATTGAGCGAAGGCTATTTAACCGGTGAACTGTTACCCGCTGAAAAGCGTGACCAAGCCAAATCAACCAGTCAGATGGGTGACTTTATCGCCCAAGCCGTGTTGGAGAGTTAATCATGCCACAGACCTTATACGAGAAAATCTACAATGATCATGTGGTACGTGAGGAAGCTGGCGAGACGCCCGTGATCTATATCGACCGCCACTTGGTACACGAAGTGACCTCACCGCAGGCATTTGCCGGTTTAGAGTTGATGGATCGTCCTCTTCGTCAACCGGGCAAAACCTTTGCCACCATGGATCACAACGTGTCAACACGCTCCTTGGCGATAGACGCCTGTGGCCCGCAGTCTGAAACTCAGATGCGCACCTTGGCCAATAACTGTGAAAAGTTTGATGTGACCCTATATGAGATTGGTCATATCAATCAGGGCATCGTTCATGTCATGGGCCCAGAGCAAGGCCTCACCCTGCCAGGCACCACCATTGTGTGTGGCGATTCACACACCGCCACACACGGCGCTTTCGGCGCTATCGCATTCGGCATCGGCACTTCTGAAGTTGAACATGTGATGGCAACGCAAACGTTGAAGCAGCCGCGTTATAAAACCATGCAGATTAAGGTCACAGGTAAAGCTGGGCCGGGTATTACCGCGAAGGACATTATCCTGGCCGTGATTGGCAAGGTGGGCACAGCAGGCGGTAATGGCCATGTCATTGAATATTGCGGCGAAGCCATTGAAGCCTTGTCAATGGAAGGCCGTATGACCTTGTGTAATATGAGCATCGAGTTTGGCGGCAAAGCCGGTCTGGTGGCACCCGATCAAACTACCGCCGATTACCTCCAGGGTCGTCCATTTGCGCCGAAAGGCAAAGATTGGGAAGAGGCCGTGGCTTACTGGCAAACGCTGAAATCTGACGTTGATGCCAAGTTTGATACGGTCGTTGAACTAGACGCCGCCGAGATTGAACCTCAGGTCACTTGGGGCACTAATCCTGGCCAAGTCACCGGTATCAACTCTCCGATCCCACAACCAAACGACTTCGCAGATCCTGTGGAAGCAGACTCTTGCCGCAAGGCACTGGCCTATATGGGCATAGAAGAGGGGCAAAAACTAACGGATCTGACCGTCGACAAGGTGTTTATCGGTTCATGTACCAACAGCCGTATTGAAGATTTGCGTGCGGCCGCTGACGTGGCCAAAGGCAAGAAAGTTGTTGCCGGTATCGAAGCCATCGTCGTACCAGGCTCAGGCCAGGTGAAGAAGCAGGCGGAAGCGGAAGGCTTAGATAAGATCTTCACCGAAGCCGGTTTTGAATGGCGCTTGCCAGGTTGCTCTATGTGTTTGGCAATGAATGATGATCGTCTGGGTTCAGGAGAGCGTTGCGCTTCCACCTCGAACCGTAATTTTGAAGGTCGTCAGGGCCGTGGCGGACGCACCCACTTGGTCAGCCCAGCAATGGCAGCGGCAGCAGCCGTCGCAGGTCACTTCGTTGACATCCGCAAGTTGAAATAGGAGCAGATCATGTCAGGTATAACTACATTCACCGGCTTGGCAGCGCCATTGGATCACTCCCATGTCGATACCGATCAGATCATTCCAAAGCAGTTTCTGACTAAAGTCGAGCGCGTTGGCTTTGGCCAGCACTGTTTTCATGACTGGCGCTATTTGGATGAAGCGGGCGAGCAGGAAAATCCAGATTTTATTTTGAACGCGCCACGTTACAAGGGTGGTGAAGTTCTGTTAGCGAGAGAGAATTTCGGTTGTGGCTCTTCCCGTGAGCACGCGCCCTGGGCACTGAAAGAGATGGGCTTCCAAGTCGTGATAGCCCCGACTTTTGCCGACATCTTTTATGGCAATGCCATCAATAACGGCATGCTGCCGATTCGCTTAACAGAAGCGCAGGTGCAACAGCTGTTCGAAGAGGTCGTCGCAGAGGAAGGCAGTAAGATCACTGTCGATCTGGAAAACCAAAAAGTGATCGCACCAAGTGGTGCCAGCTTTGGTTTTGATATTGATCCTTTCCATCGCGAATGCATCATGAAAGGGTTGGACAGCATCGGTTGGACATTGCAGTTCGCCGATCAAATCAAAACCTACGAGCAGAGCATTCCAGCTTGGCGTCGTTAATTTGATATCACAATGAAACATAAAAAAAGGCCGCGCATGCCGGTCTCTTATACACAAATCCCTCGCCTTCGGGCGGGGGATTTTTTTTGAATGTTTTCCCTAAGTGCTACTCAGATCATTCTGTCATGATGATGAATAGGATAATGCGATATTGCTCCTCCATTATTGTTTAAATGGCGGAAAAATTATTAGTGATACAAATTGAATACCCTATTTGAGTTGGATATTGATGGGAAGCAGAGACTTTCTTCATAACGTGGAATCACCTTACCAACGCCACTTGCTTTATCGCTATTAATACAACATTGAGCGCTAGTCTTTTAAACGGTCTCATCAGACCTATTCCATTTTGCATTTAAACAATTCTAGAAAGTTAATATATATTGTGTTTCTTTTGTTCCTTGCAATTTTTATTGTTTTTTGTAGCATACGGCGTAACTTGCAGTATAAGGATATTCACCATGCCAGCGTACAAGGAATGTATCTCTCGTTACATCACCTCATTTTTCTCTCATAACACACTCCGATGGCTTTTTTTGTTTTCGCTGTTACTGGGGATGAATGTCCAAGCATCGGTCAATGCAGATGAATATCCACAACCCACTGAACACGAAAATTATTATTGTGAAACCGACTTCACACTGATCACTAACGCGCAGGGGCAAGCCTGCGAAAAAACAACCGTCTATCCGGCAACGCAAACGCTGAATAATGAGTGTGACAGCGGCTTTATCTTAAGTGCAGACAATCAATCCTGCAGTAAAACAGATAGCCTCCCAGCGCAGGTCCTTATTACCTACCATTGTGACTCCGATTTTAGCTATAACGAGAACTCGCTAAAGTGTGAACAGACCCAGACCAAATCCTTACCATTTAACACTTATGGGTGCTTAGCTGGATATCAACGACAAGGCGACACATGCGTAAAACCCGAACAAAAAAGCGCCCAACCTTATACTGACTATTACTGCCCTGCAGGGACCACAGTCTTTGATAACCAATGTCTGACAACTGATTATCAAAACCTGCTCAGCAAAACACACCAGCAGTGCGTTAGCGGTTATGTCCTGAATGGCAACCGTTGTGAGCGCCACGAGCAGATCGCAGTCACCCCAGTAGATCACTATTCGTGTCCAGCGGGGTACAGCCGCTCCGGAACCACGTGTAGTAAAACAGAGACAAAAGGCTTATCCAGCTTTACGGAGTACTACTGCGTCAGCGGTTACACTCGCTCCGGCAACAGCTGCGTGCGCAATGAATCAAAAGCAGCCACGCCCATCGATAATTACAGCTGCCCCATCGGTTACAGCCGCTCCGGGACTACATGTAGCAAGTATGAAACTCAAAACCTTTTGAGCAACACCACTTACAGTTGTCCATCGGGCTACAGTCGTTCAGGCACGACCTGTACGAAAATCACCACCAAAACGGCGACACGCAACCAGTCCTCCTATTGTCCATCAGGCTACAGCCGCGTAGGCAGCGTCTGTAACAAATACACAGCATATAGCTCTCGTCCGCCAGCAGGACTTAGCTGTCAGCAAACAGGGCGTTCCAGTTGGCTGTGTACCGTAACTACGTCACTGGTGTACGGCACCCCTTATTACTCCTGTGACAGCGGTTGGAGCTTAAATGGCACAACGTGCAGTAAAACATACCGCCAAAATGCCAATGCCAATACCACCACGTACTGCCCCTCTGGCTGGAGTAAAACTCCCAGCGGTTACGATCATTACGGCCCAACCGGTTATCACTGTGCCCGTACGCTCACACTAGCCGCCAATCACAGCCGAACCTACCACTGTGACAGCGGTTGGAGCAAAAATAGCACTACCTGCAACCGCACCTTAAGTAGAGCCCTAAGCACGCGCCCATATCAGGCCTGCGATGCTGGCTGGACTAAATTTCAGTCAGGACCTAGCAGTTACCTATGTAAGCGTACCTTGACCGAGACCGCTAACTACCAACGGCTCTATCAATGCCCCACTGGCTATCAACAACTGGGTATGGCGTGTCATCGCACGCTCACCCAAACTCCTACGCAAGTGACTGAGCATTATTGTGCCAGCGGCTATCAAAAAGTCGCTAACGGACCAAACAGCTATCACTGCCGTAAACAAACCTACAGCAATAAGCTAGCTCAAACCAAATACCGCTGCGACAGTGGGTGGAGCTTAAATGGCCAGCAGTGCTCCCGCAGCCTCACGCATTCCTATACCACCATTAACAATCAGTGCGAAGCAGGTTGGCAATGGATACCGAACGGTCAGCAAGGCCTTTGTCAGAAGGTCAACACCCAAAGCGCGTTCACGCAAAATAATTATCATTGCCAAGATCTAAATGAAGGTAGCGGAGCGCTCTGGCAACTAATCGGGCAACAATGTCAACGGGAACGAACCGAAGCATCCATCTCCTCGATAGCGTATACCTGTAGTGATGAGTCTCATACACTCAATGACCAATCATGTACCGATATTGCCACCGTGCCAGCCACACCAGAGGTGTCATATCATTGCCCTAGTGGTTACCAGCTCGATGACGAGCAATGTCTGCCCGTACAGTTTCCTGATGCTCCAGTAGTTAACTCGGTTGCACCTACCAACGAAAACGTTGGCCTAGTGCCCGGAGAAGCTGGCATGTCCGGCGGGGCCGCAACCTATCAGGTACCTATCTCATTGCCACCAGGCCGCCACGGTATGCAGCCCAAACTGGCGCTAAACTATTCGTCCCGTGCAGGCAACGGTATTCTTGGCGTAGGCTGGTCGATCTCCGGTACATCACAAATCCAACGCTGTGACCAAACCATCGCCCATGAAGGGCGCGCACGCCCCTTTGACTTTAGTGCTGATGACAAACTCTGTCTTGATGGCATGCGCTTGGTACTGGAATCAGGAAACTATGGCAGCAGTGGCGCTACCTATCGACCTGAGCTGGCCCCTGATACGTTAGTTGAGCAACTTGGCGGCAGCATTGATTCAAACTACGCCAATTTTATCGTCACCAAACGTAATGGCCACCAACTGTTTTATGGGGAAAATAGCAACGGTCGGATCAAGGTTGAAGGGCAAACTCCGGCATTATCGTGGGTACTGCAGCGAGAACTAGATACCTATCAAAACAACATCATTTATCAATATGACACCGGTGACTATGGTCAAGCCCTTCTTACCCATGCTTACTACACTGGGCAAGGTACAAATCAAGGTAGCCGTGAAGTGCACTTTATTTACCAACCGCGTCCTGATTGGGCCAGTGGCTACCGTCAAGGCGGCTACAGTGTATTGAAGAAGCGGCTCGAGGCGATTGAAACCTACACTCCTGACGGCAAAGCGTTTAGTTATCAACTGAACTATGGTGAAACAAACGACACCAGCCAAGCCACCGGCCGCAGCCTGCTCCGCGGCATCAAAATGTGTGGTCACCTCAACGGCGAAGATATCTGCTTACCTGAAACCACATTTGAGTGGCAAGAAGCTGCGCCTGAATTTGAGACCTGCGATATCGCCATACCCAGCAATACTTTCCATGATGCTGAGGTGGCACCGAGAACAAGAGGCGATTTCAATGGCGATGGCGTCAAAGATTTACTCTATCAAAATGCCGATCGAGAGTGGGAGATTGGGTTAATCAGGCCCAACTGCGAACTAGAGATTTTGACGCTACAAGGCGTTGTAGATCTTCAAACCAGCAATGATGCCAGAAATTACGCCGATATAGATTTCAATAGAGATGGCAAAACGGACTTTGTCGCAAGGCAAGCAAATGGTGATCTGGCATTTGTGTACTTAGATGAAATGGACCAACCACAATTGGTCAATACTAACATACCGATCCCGAGCAACAACACTCAAGGTCTGGTAGTGCCAAAAGCAGATTATGATGGTGATGGCACCGTTGATGCCATCGTCGTACAACCTCATTCAGAAAACGGTAACGCGACTGTGACGCTTTACCACCAATGTGGAAACAATTGGCAATGTATAGCTACCGAATTGGATGACAATTTACCGATCGGTGGCGCGCCTTATTTAACTTACAAGTCGCGCTTTATGAGTGCGGGAGATCTCGATGGGAACGGCATCGGTGACTTCTTTTTATACCGCTACTTAGCCCATGGTGGCGGCCAACTAGATCGTTATTTAGATGGCGTTTATTTGATAAGCACAGATCCGGACGGTGAGGTCAGTTGGCAATTTAAACAGACAGAACACCTTGGCTTGCCAAATTTTGAAGCCGATTTCATCATCGCAAGACACGACCACTTTCTTGATGTCAACGGCGATGGCCTAGACGATTTTGTCACTCCACACGAAGATATCGAGTGGGCCATTTTTATTAACCAGGGCCTAAATGCGGCAGGTAACTTGCGTTTCTCAACGCCTCATTTCACCGGGTTCACCAAGTACCATTTCCCAACACTTAGCGATGGACTAACGCCTGCGGCAGATCGCGCAGAGCCACAATATGCACAGCCATTAGACTACGATGCAGATGGTCGAGTTGAGTTGTTGATGCCTGCTGGAGAAGTAGGGGAGCATTGCGAATCCAGGGGTTGGCCAGAGCCGAGAAGATATTGCACCGCAGGGGGGACCGTATTCGATTGGCAAACATTTAACTGGAAATTACTTCGCTTCGTAGAAGTCGACGGCGGCTGGCAGATAGAGGAAGAAACGACACCGTTAGTGGCTAAAGTTGAAACCCTGAAAGCCCAAGGTTTACTTGGAGATGGCCTGACCCATTTCCTTGATAATGATCCATATGACATCGTCTACGATGATGATCCAAAAGCATGGGGCATTGTCTCACTCAAACGCGACTACTACATACGTCGTAACGTCTCCGGTGTTCCCGATATGTTAACCGCAGTGGTTGAAGGCGACAGCACCGCATTAGAAAAACGTGCCGAATGGGCATATCAACCGCTGTCGATTGGCGGTGACCTTTATGACGATGCTCGTGATCAGGTGTTGGAACAGGACGATGCGTTCCCGTTTACATCCTCCATGCATGTCGTCAGCGATATGTACCAAAGTGATGGTCTCGGCGAAATGCGGCATACCAGTTACTACTATGAGGGCGCAGTTTATAACCACCAAGGCCGCGGCTTTCAGGGCTTCTGGCGTATCACCAACAATCTGAATACCGAAGGGCTCGCGGTACAAACCACTTACCATCAGTCATTCCCATTGGCTGGACGCCCGGAACTCAGCGAAAAGTATGTAATAGATGGCAATAATACCCTTGAGCAGCAGCGCTATCGATACAGCCTTAACCCATCAGGGCGTGGTCACTGGATGCCTTACGCAGACAAGGTGGAAGCCCTACGTTTTGACCTATTAGATGGGCACCAAATTAGTCAAACCACAACCACCCAAGCTCAGGATGAGTATGGCGTGGTGCAATGGCAGGAACAGGTGCTCAGCGATGATATGTTGAATGAACATAGGAAACGCAGTGAATTTTTCTATGACGAACACGATCTGATTGCCAACTGGCTGGACAAACTGGACAACAAGACAGAAACCAGCTCAACAAGCTACGTTAACGATCCGCAAGCTGACGATGCCGCTAACGATATTTCGTTACGCACCGCGATCACCTGGTTTGATCAACGCCAACCCAACACCATAACAGTGACGGATGAGCACAATGAAGGCGCAGATCTAACCACCAGCTACCTCTACGACGGCTACGGTAACCCCAGATCTGAACAAAAGAGCGGTAGCATGCCCGATCCTGCAGCCTCAGTGCAGGGAGATCGCACAATCACCACAACCTATAGCAGTGATGGCTACTTTGCCCAATCGCAATACAACAGCTTATGGTTACAATCACAGGATAAAAACCGGGTAGACACAGATCCAGCCACCGGCCAGCCTGTGGCTACGACCGACAGTAACGGCAATACCACCGACTTCACCATGGACAGCCTTGGCCGCGTGATTGAAGTGAATGCCCCGGGCGTACCAACCGTTTATATCGGTATGCAGTGGTGTAGCGGCTGCGAACACAATGCCGCCATGCGCAAAGTTACCCGTCAGGCGGGTAGTCCGGAACAAGTCGAATACGCAGACAAACTGGGCCGTCCGGTGATGCACACCAGTGAGGGCTTTATTGATGATTCATTGATTGTTAGCTACAAGACCTACAATGCATTGGGTCAGATAACACAGGAAGCCGCCCCGCATTATGAAAATGATGTCGCATCGATCACCAAGTACTCAAGTCATGACGTATTAGGTCGCCCCGGCTATAAAACTGTCGATCAGGGCATCATCGATTACAGTGTTGACTACTCCTATGACGGCCTGACCACTCATGTCACAGTCAACCCTGCCGACGGTGATATATTGGCCATGGCCTATACCCATGACAGCCTTGGCCGCCTGTCAGACTCTACCGACAACACCCAGCGCACCACAGACTTCCGCTATAACGCGGCAGGCCAACCGGTGCTTATCCGGGACGGTTATGGCAACCTGACCACCGCCAGCTACAACGGTTTTGGCCATAAAAACCAGATCAACGATCCCAATATGGGCATTTGGCAATATAGCTATAACGCCCTGGGTGAGCTGCGCCACCAGACCGATGCCAATGGCACCGTCACCCAGTTGAGTTACGACGCCCTCGGCCGTATCCGCAGTCGCAGCGTCACCAGCGAGCCGTTAAGCCAATGGTTCTATGACACTGCAGCACTGGGCGTACTCGATTACAGTAGCAAAGATAACTTCCGCCGGGATATCAGTTACGACGGTTTACAGCGTCCGATGACTGAAACCACCCAGATCGGCAGCGAAAGCTTTGTCCAGCATATCCGTTACGACAACTACTACGGTCGCGTCAAAGGGGTGCAGTATCCTGGGGGCGACTTATTGGCCTACGGCTATAACAGCCGTGGCTTCATGACCCGGGAATATGAGCCAACCGGTAATCAAACCTACCGCCAGATCACAAAAATGGATGTGAACGGCCAGATCAATCAACAAGCATTTGGTAACGGCCTTTATCAGGATGTACTGCGCGATCCGCGCTCCGGCCTGGCCACCAATATCTGTGTGTCCCGCTCTACAGACTGTAACTTCAACAGCTCAGTGCAACATATCAGTTACACCCAGTATGACAGTTACGGCAACCTGAAAGCACAGCAACGCGCGTTTGACGATCTAACCATCACCGAGGAGTTCACCTACGACAGCCTCCATAGGTTGAAAAGCTCGACACGCGGTTGGCATGGCTGGTACCTGCCGCAAACGCCCCATAGCACCATCGATTATGACTACGACGACATGGGCAACCTGCAGCTGAAATCCGACTATGCCACTGATTACCGTTACGGTAACGCCAGCAAATCGGCAGGGGGCAAAGCGGGTGCCCACGCCGTTCGCCAAATCACCAAGGTCGGCAGTAATCGGGTGGTAAACCTCAGTTATGACAACAACGGTAATCTGACCGACGATGGTGATGGCCGCAGCATCGACTATACCGGCTTCAATAAGCCCAGCGAGATCATTGCCAATGGCACCACGCTCACCTTTGCTTACGATCCGGAACATAGCCGTTACCTGCAACACAAGCAGTCTGCGGCAGGCAATGAAACCATCTACTATGTCGGCGATAAGTATCAAAAGATCGTCGCAGACGATGGCTTAGTCACCGAGCGTAGCTATCTGGGTGACTATGCGATGTTGCTGCGCAATGGCGACAACTGCCAATATCAGGGTTGTGTCCGTTACCTGCATGGTGATCGCTTAGGCTCGGTCGACACCATTACCGACGGCAGCGGTAATGTACGCCAGCGCCGTGAATTTGACCCATTCGGTAAGGCACGGGACACCTACAGCGATAACTCGCTGGGTGGCAAACTCAGCAGTGAGATCACCGATCGCGGCTTTACCCAGCACGAACATCTGGATGATGTGGCGCTGATCCATATGAACGGGCGTGCCTACGATTACAACCTGGGTCGTTTCCTCAGCGTAGACCCGGTGATCCAGGCACCTGAAAACAGCCAGAGCCTGAACCCCTATAGCTACATCATGAATAACCCGTTGGCGGGGACGGATCCGAGTGGATATTACAGTGTTGTACGGGTTGAAGGACGTATACATAGTAAGCAACTCGCCAATGCGGATGCCGCAGGCGCTCAAAGCCAGATGTCTGGCGCTATCTCTGTTGGAATGAAGAGTGTCAGTGGATCGAATGGGGGTAAGAGCAAGGGCTCAAATACCGATCCCGGTGCTAAAACAGCAACGCCTGCAGCAGACATTGAGAGTACAAAGGACAAGCCGCAGGGGAATGAGGGGGGAGCTTATGCTGATGATAGTGAATATTTGGCTTCAAGTTGCTCTGAATGCAGATACTTTCATGGAAATGATGGAGGAATTGCAGGTTCCCCAAGAGTTGGGGGCTTGACCCCAGAGCAACAACTGAACATTTCCGGTAACGCTGCTGTCGAGGCCGCTGTTTATGGCGCACTAATATTCTCGGGGATGGCGGTTGAATCACTGATAGTCCGTTACATCTCCGCTGACGCTATTGTTCTATTCAATGTAGCATCTTCTGGAGGTGATCCTGAAAACCTTGTCATGATGCGGGGGGCTAATGTTGCAAAGGTCGCTGGAAGTGGGCCGGGAAAAGGCTTTATAGAGGTTAGCGCGAACCACGTTTCATCAAAAGCTGTTCAAAAGCTCTCAAATTCCAAACCTATTGATTTTATTTTTGATCCCAAAAGCCAACGTTTTATTATGGGAAATAATCCTCTTGGCCATGATGGTATCAGAATGGCAGGCGGCATTGGTCACAAAGAAATTGTAGGCGGTTCTATTTGGCGGCAAAACGGTAAGTTAAGGACAGACCAATCAAGTGGGCATTATGGAACAAATTGGACCGCAAAGGTCCGGGAACAGTTTGTGACATTTATGAGTCAAAATGGTGTTGACGTCAGCCATTCAGCAACTTATCGGAAATAGAGAACTTATTATGCATCAAGATCTGTTATCGCAAGTAACCTCGTGGAATGAAAGTCCTGTTGATGGTGATGAAAGTAAATCGCTGAAGTGGGTAAAAGTGGTTACTTTGGATACTCTTGGCTTACTGTTGGGAATATCGTCTAATGGTCGTTGGCTCAGAGTTGGCTCAGAATCTGTATATGAATTTGATTCTAAGAAATCATTTATGCCTTTGTACCCCATACTTGAAGTAGTCTTAAAGGATGTAAAGTTTGCTATTAAAAGAGGGCTTGAGTCTCAGCAATTACCAGCCGATTTATTAGAAAGCTTCCCGTTTCAGGACGTGGTGCTTTCGGGTATAAATTCAGGCTCGGAATATTGGTGCAACTTATCTTTAAAGTATGTTGAACAACTGCCATGTGATGTCGTTATCTCCAAAGCTCTTGATTTATGCTCAAAAAATGGCCCAACGCAAAAATTGCGGCACCAAGCTAAAAAATTACGATCAAGGAGTCAAATCAAAGGGGTCAGAGTCTGACGGATCCCCACGAAATAAATCTACTCATGCCCGAAAGCCTCTTCAATGGGGCTTTTGGGGAAACTTAAATACGCAAAAATACAGATAAAAGGACATATATGGACGCCCCGGATATTGCAAGTCGCTTTCAGGAAGATCGGTTTGCGGACATATATCCGGCGACATCTTCTAGGACAGCCATCTTTAGATGAATCTAAATCATCACCTTTAGACAAAATAGATTCAATAGCCCTAGAGCTAAAAATATGATTTCAGGCTTGTTAACTGACTATTTTTTAAGGGATGTTTTACGATTTTAAGCTGAGCCACAGGAAGCAAGGCACACCAGCCTCTTCCCCTGAGGGAATGAAGAGTGATGCATTGATGAAAGTGGTACGTTTCGGTTTAGCCAGTCGGTGGCGTTAACGCAGGGCCATACACCCGACTTCTCGCATTGGATTGCGCATAGCGCTTTCTGCTGGCGGGGTTACCAATCACGGTACCGCGTGACAGGTTTTGCTTTTGAATGGCTGCAATAAAGGTTTCCGCATCTAAACCTAAGCGCTCCAGAATAGGCGGCGTATCTTTGGGAATACTACCGCGTTTGTCTTTTCGTTGTGCCCTGCCCGTCCAATCCACCAGCTCAAGGTAGTCTGCAAAAGAAAATGGAATGCCTTCAGACCTGTCGTGGTGGTGGTTACCTGTAAAGGATTGCAGTAATGGCGTTTTGGCTGTTTCGCTGCTGTTCTTATCGGTCGGATCTAGCGGAGTCGGCTTCTCAGTACTTTGTTGATATTGCTTTAAGCGTTGATGAATTGAGACATCAGCAGACTGCTCTGGGGTATCAACGATACCTGCCCTGAGTGGATTCAAATCAACATAGGTCATACAGGCCAACAGCCCTGCTTCATCAAGGATGGCTTGGGACTTGAATCGACCCTCCCAGAAGCGTCCTTTGCATTTGTCTTCTTCATTGGCTTTACGGGCAATGTGTTCATTCAAACAACGCATGTACCACGATATATCTGACAAGCGTTCACGCCATTGTTGGATGATGTCTATGGCAACCTGCTTTTCAGCATCCGTAGTGAGCTTTCCTGCCAAGTAACGCCCTACCATGATTGGCCAAGTAAACAGCTTGGCCCAGCGCTCAGAGACTTCTCTGTCAGTAAGCTGTTCGGCCTTTTTAGGGTTGAGATGTACTACCAAATGATAGTGATTAGACATGACGGCGTAAGCGCAAAGTTCAATGGTGAAGACTTCATCTAGCAGGGCTAAGCGCTCTAACACCCAAGCCTTACGGTGGCTGTAGTCCGTGTTGGTAAATCTATCTTCGCCACACAAGAAAGCACGGCGAACGCAGCGGCAAACACAGTGGTAGTAAGGCGTATCGGCTGGCTATACCAGCTCTGAGCGAGGGCGAGTCATCACGGCTTCCTTGCTTGACAATTAATCACTCAAAAAGCGTAGAAAACGAACCTAGAACTGTCAACGTCGAGTGGCTGTCCCCTGTTAACCCCCCTGTTAACCCTTTAGCCAGAGAGAATTTCGGTTGTGGCTCTTCCCGTGAGCACGCGCCCTGGGCACTGAAAGAGATGGGCTTCCAAGTCGTGATAGCCCCGACTTTTGCCGACATCTTTTATGGCAATGCCATCAATAACGGCATGCTGCCGATTCGCTTAACAGAAGCGCAGGTGCAGCAGCTGTTCGAAGAGGTCGTCGCAGAGGAAGGCAGTAAGATCACTGTTGATCTGGAAAACCAAAAGGTAATCGCACCAAGTGGTGCCAGCTTCGGTTTTGATATTGATCCTTTCCATCGCGAATGCATCATGAAAGGGTTGGACAGCATCGGTTGGACATTGCAGTTTGCAGAGCAGATCCAAAGCTACGAAGATAACATCCCTGCCTGGCGTCGTTAATTCTTAACAGCAGGTCAACAAAAAAGGCTTCCCTCGGGAAGCCTTTTTTATTATTTGCAGTATCACCACGGGTAACTTAGACAGATAGCGTCATCTCACTCAGGCGCAAATTCATTTGCTAATCGCCGACCCAACATTCAAACAGTCAGATCCTCCACCACCAATGTCTATTGCGCCATCAATGACAATTTCAAACGCCTGTTTTATGACGCTCTAGGTTTACGTCAGGCTTTTTTACAGAATTCTAATGCTGTGTGATGCCGTTAGCAAAACGTCGGAATGTTGACGGACAGTTCACTTTTTAGTCGGTACCATCGCTAAATTGTTTAAATTTTGTAAAACCGTAAACGCTAACTTTCTGTGACTTACCGAGGAACCATAAGGATGATTTGGTCTAAATTCGGCAAAGCGCTACTCATGCTGCTCATTGCAGCGGGATTAAGCGCCTGTAACGATCGCAAGATAGAAGATGAAGTGTTCTACTTTGTGCTACCTGATCGCTTTCACAACGGCGATACCAGCAATGATACCGGCGGTATCGAAGGCGAAAAGCAAGATCATGGCTATGATCCGGCTGATAAACGTTACTACCACGGTGGTGACCTTAAAGGCTTGATTAAAAAGTTACCCTATCTGGATCAGATGGGCATCACTGCGATCTGGATGACGCCAGTATTCAAAAATATGCCCACCGTAGATAACTCTGCGGGCTACCATGGCTACTGGACCATCGATTACACCCAAATCGATCCGCATTGGGGCAGTAACGACGAACTACAAACCTTGATAGACAAAGCGCATAAGCGTGATATCAAGGTGTTTTTCGATATTGTCATCAACCATACCGCTGATGTGATCCGTTTTCAGGAGTGCCATAACGCCGACGGCTCACTGATCGATCCGGATACCGGCTGTCCTTATCGCTCTCTGGATGAAATAGCGACCAATCCTTACACCCCGTTTGCCCTGCCCGGCATGGAAGAGGTGAAGGTTCCTGCTTGGTTAAATGATTTTGAGTACTACCACAATCAGGGTGATAGCACTTTCAGTGGTGAGAACTCATTCAATGGTGACTTCTTCGGTCTGGATGATCTGAAAACAGAACATCCAGATGTCGTTAACGGCATGGTTGATCTGTTTAAATATTGGATCAGCGAATACCGCATGGACGGCTTTCGTGTCGATACCGTAAAGCATGTAAATATTGAGTTCTGGCAACAGTGGACCCCGGCCATTATGGCTCACGCTGAAGATGAAGGGCTGGACGACTTCTTCGTATTTGGCGAAGTATTTGAAGGTCACCCTAAAGATTTGAGCGTCTACTCCACCAAGGGACAGCTCCCTTCAGTCCTCGACTTCGGTCTCTATTACGCCATTCGTGACGTAGTCGCCGATTCCCAAGGCACAGATCGCCTGCAGTGGATCTTTGATCGCGATGACTACTACACCGATGCTGACAGTAATGCGTCGCAACTACTGACCTTCTCCGGCAACCACGACGTTGGCCGTATTGGCCAGCAGATCGACATCTTTAATCCAGAAGCCTCTGAAGAGGAGCGTCTGGCGCGCGCCGAACTCGCCAACAGCATTCTATTCCTGGCTCGTGGTGTTCCCGTGGTTTACTACGGTGACGAGCAGGGTTTTACCGGTGATGGCAACGATGCTGACGCCCGTGAAGATATGATGCCCAGCTTGGTTGAAGAGTTTAACGACAATGATCTGATCGGCACGGATGACACAACCGCCGACGACAACTTTAATAAACGCCATCCGCTGTATAAAAATGTTAAGGCGCTTTCCAAGTTGCTCGACAAGTACAATGGTTTACGTCGCGGTGACCAATACGCACGTTACAGCAGTGCAACCCCTGGCATTTTCGCATTCTCAAGAATGGACAGCGATGAGCGCCGCGAATACCTGGTTGCATTTAATACCTCTACCGAAGAGCAGAGCTTCTCCACTGATGTCGACGGCAGCCGCTATGCCCGTATTTGGCCCAAACCAGGTGAAAAGCTAACACCGGATGCTGACGGCCAACTAACGCTCACGGTGCCAGCTCTGTCTGCTGTGGTTTACCTATCCATGGACAAGATAGCCAAGCCTGACGACACCCCTGCCCTCTTATTCAGCACACTCACTGACGGGGCGATGGTAATGGACCGCGTGGAAGTCGCGGTCACCATGGCTCATGAAGTGCCAGCCGCCTATCCAGGCTTATATGGTGTTGATTTTGAAGCCAGTGTTGATGGCGGTGACTGGATCTTTATCGGCCACGATGCTGCGCCTCCTTATCGCGTCTACTTTGACGCCACCGAACTCGCCGATGGCACGCCGGTCAGCTTCCGTGCCACTGCAACCAATGTTCCCGATGAAAGCGTGATTGAAGTAACCACCGAAATTGGTGCGGTCGAAGGGATGACCATCCTGTTTGAAAAGCCAGAGGAGTGGGAAGCACCCAACCTCTACTGGTGGGCTGCTGCGCCCCAAGCCGACACCAGCTGGCCAGGCGTCACCATGGAACATGTCATTGAAAACTGGTACCAGTTCAAGTTCGACGATGGCGTCACCAGCGCCAATATGATTTTCAACGATGGTGCAGGTCAGCAAACCACAGATCTCTACCGTGAAGGCGATGGCTGTTACACCATTGATGCCGGCTGGCAAGACAGCTGCGATCTACCTGAGCCGGGGATCACCCTTTACTTCAAGCAGCCTGATGGCTGGGCCGATACCATAAACCTCTATTATTGGAACGCTGCCCCTGCGGATGACGCCAGCTGGCCTGGCGTTGCCATGGAGCTCATCGGCGAAGGTTGGTACAAATACCAACTGCCTACCGATGTCGCCATGGCCAACATGATCTTTAACGATGGCAGTGGTAATCAGACCGGCGATCTCTATCACGAAGGAGACGGCTGTTACGAAAATGACGCCTGGATCGTCGACTGCGAGCCACCTCAAGCAGGCATAAAACTCTACTTTAAAAAGCCTATCGACTGGACCGATGGCATTAATCTCTACTACTGGGATGCAGCCCCTGCGCCAGCGGTTGACTGGCCTGGCGTTGCGATGACTGATGAGGGCAACGACTGGTACAGCTACCAGATGCCGCTAAACGTCACCATGGCCAACATGATCTTTAACGATGGCGACGGCAATCAAACCAGCGATCTATACCGAGATGCTGACGGCTGCTACGAAAACAGTGAGTGGATAGACAGCTGCGATATTACAGGTTCAGAGCCTGGCTTCACTGTCTATGTTCGCCGCCCATTAAGCTGGAACGTACCCAATATCTATTTCTGGGGCACAGCCAACGATCCCGCATGGCCCGGCGCCGAGATGACAGCCATTGGTGATGATTGGTATAGCTACCAGTTTGCCGACGGTGTGTCAGCTGCCAATGTGATCTTCAATGACCTCACCGGCAATCAAACCACCGACCTCTATCGTGATGCTGACGGCTGCTACGACATCGAAACCAACGAGTGGAGCGACAGCTGTGCTATTCCAGGTTTTACTGCCTACCTAGAGAAGCCAGATGCCTGGGCAGCACCCAACCTCTATTTCTGGAGTCCTGGGCCAACAAATGCACCGAATGTTGGCTGGCCAGGTGACGCCATGACCGATCTAGGCAGCAACTGGTTTAGTTACCAGTTTCCTGCGGGCGTGCAATACGCCAACCTGATCTTCAATGATGGCACAGGTCAACAAACATCGGATCTATTCCGCGAAGGAGACGGCTGCTACAGCGTTGCAGATGGCGATTGGACTGATAGCTGTGACTATCCAAAGCCAGGGCTAAAGCTCTACTTCAAAAAGCCCGCTGATTGGGGTGGCGACGTCAACCTCTACTACTGGGAAGCGGATCCCGCTCCTGCAGTTGACTGGCCAGGAGCGGCCATGACCAGCCTGGGTGATGACTGGTACCTGTTTGAGTTCCCACAAGGTGTGGACAGCGCTAATCTGATTTTCAATGATGGCGCAGGTAATCAAACAACCGATCTGTTCCGCGACGGTGATGGCTGTTTTGGTGAGTTCAGCGAAGATTGGCGCAACAGCTGTATCACGCCAGACTCAAGTACAGACGTTGAGATCCAGAATGCTTCGGCCCACTGGGTGGCGCTGAACAGTCTTCTCTGGACTCCATCGGACAGCCGCTGGGCTCGAGTCGAGCTGGTTTCCGCGCAATCTCAATCCATTGTTGTGGTTGATAACCAACTGCAAAACGTAGAGACCTCTGTCACTCTGAGTGCAGGCGCATCCATTCCTGCAGATATTGCAGAAAAAGCACCGCACCTGACCGGACTAGATGCTTGGTCAATCGACGCTATCGATGCGACAATCGCAGACCAGTTGCTTAAAGGTCACCTGCTGTTGGCGGCGTATGACAGCAATGACTTCCTACTGGAAGTCACCCGCGTACAAACACCTTGGGTATTGGATCAGCTCTACGCATACGACGGCCAATTAGGTCTCTACTTTGAGCAAGGACAACCCCATATTTCAGTATGGGCGCCGACGGCGCAAAATATTCAGCTGATCCCCTCTAGCGATGCTGTTTCTGATGGCACGGCGATTACTGCATCATCAGTCGCTAACGGGGTCTGGCACTTTGTAGGCGACGCCAGTTGGGATCTGATGTACTACCAGTTTGAAGTCAGTGTGTTCCATCACCTGAGTGATCAACTGGAGACCTTCCGCGTCACCGACCCTTACTCCGTCAGCCTGAGCACAGACAGCCGTTACAGCCAGGTGGTCAACCTCAATGATGCCAGCCTCAAGCCTACCGGCTGGGATGGTATTCAAAAAGCGCTGCCACCCCACAGTGATATCACTGTGTATGAAGGCCATGTTCGCGATTTCAGTGCGTTTGACACGGCAGTACCCGCAGCACATCGCGGTAAATACTTGGCGTTCACCTACAATGGCGTTGACAGCGCACCACTGTCAGCGGGTATGGCCCATCTGCAAGCGCTACAAGCTGCAGGCCTGAGCCACTTCCATCTGTTGCCGGTGAATGATCTAGGCTCGATCAGAGAAGACGGCACCATGCGTGCCGATCTCGATGACCCCTACAGCAAGCTATGTGCGCTAGTAACCACACCTGCGGTACAAGCACGCTGTGGCGATTTCGACGGACTGACACTTGGCGAAGCACTAACGCAGTTAAAAGACGCAGATCCACTCAATGCTGAGATCCAGGCGATCTTGTACGAGCCTCGTAGCGATGCAGCGGTATCAGTAGATGGCTTCAACTGGGGTTACGATCCCTATCACTTCAACGCGCTGGAAGGCAGTTACGCCACCGATCCGCAAGGCACGGCACGTATTGTCGAGTTCCGCGAGCTAGTGAAGGCTCTGGACGAAGTCGACCTGAATGTGGTCGTTGATGTGGTCTACAACCACACCTTCGCTTCGGGTCTGTCTAACCAGTCAGTTCTGGATAAAGTGGTTCCGGGCTATTACCACCGTCGTAACCCATTCAGTGGCGATGTCGAAATGAGCACCTGCTGCGACAACACCGCCACCGAGCATGAAATGATGGGTAAATTGCTCACCGACACCTTGGTTCACTGGGCTAAGCACTACAAGATTGATGCGTTCCGCTTCGATCTGATGGGCCACATCCCTAAAGCGGTGATGGTCGAAGCACAAGCCACACTGCAAACCCTCACCCTAGCCACTGACGGTGTCGATGGTGCCAATATCTACCTGTATGGCGAAGGCTGGGACTTCGGCGAAGTCTCTGGCGACCAACGCTTTGAACAAGCCACCCAGTTCAACATGGCAGGCACGGGCATTGGTACTTTCAACGACCGTTTGCGTGATGCGGTACGTGGTGGCAACTTCACTGACCGCGGCGCAGCACAAGGGTTTGCCAACGGCAATGAGCTGTTCTGGAATGGCCGTGCCCCCGGCGCTTCCAGCCTAGTTGACCAAGCTGACCGCATCCGTATCGGCATGGCTGGTAACCTGCAAACCTACCCGTTTGTTGACAACACAGGCACCACCACCGATGGCCTGAGCTACAGCGGTGTCGGCTACAACCTGGATCCACAGGAAGCGGTCAACTACGTCGACAAACATGACAACGAGACCCTTTGGGATAACACCCAGGCGAAACTGCCAGACGATATCAGCATCGCTGAACGTGTCCGCGTTCAGGCGCTGAGCCAGTCATTTGTCAATCTGGGCCAAGGTATTCCTTTCCATCAAATGGCGTCCGACTTAGCGCGCTCTAAATCGATGGATCGTAACTCGTTTGATTCCGGCGACTGGTTCAACAAAATCGACTTCACCAAACAAAGCAATAACTGGGCTGTCGGTCTGCCACCAGCAGAAGCCAACGAAGCACGTTGGACGCGTATGGCTGAGATCATGAGCAACAGCAACACCGTCGCTCAGGCTTCTCACATCGACATGGCCACCAGTCTGTTCCAACAACAGCTGCAACTGCGCTACGACAGTAAACTGTTCCGCTTAGACACAGCAGAACAGGTCGAACAGCGCCTTGCTTACTGGAACACCGGTCCAGATCAGGCCGCAGGTATCATAGCCATGAGCGTCAGCGACGGTGTCTGTTCAGGTAGCGACCTCGACCCAAGCTATGACGGCATTCTGGTGCTGTTTAATGCCGACCGCGTGAACCGCGACATCACACTGAATGATCTGCCAGGACTGACCCTGCATAGCATCCAGCAAAATGGCGCAGACGCGGTAGTAAAAACAGCCTCAGTAGACGGCGCGACATACAGCCTACCGGCGTTAACTGCCGCCGTTTTTGTTCAAGAGCAAGGCGCGGCGCAAGGCGAATTCCCTTGTAACCCCAGCTATGGCGCAGTCACCGAGCCAGGCTTCACGGTTTACTTTAAAAAGCCTGCGACCTGGGCGGATCCCAACATTTATTACTGGGATACAGCACCTGAGTCATACAGTGTCGACTGGCCTGGCGCGGCGATGCTGCCACTGGGTGATGACTGGTTTAGCTTCGAGATGCCTGCCGGTGTCGAAAGCGCCAACATGATCTTTAATGACGGCGCGGGTAACCAGACGGGTGATCTCTACCGCGAAGGAGAAGGCTGCTACGGAGCTGACACCTGGAGCGACAGCTGCACCCTGCCCGGTCTCAGCTTCTGGTTCGAGAAGCCAGCAGACTGGACGGATGAAGTGTACCTCTACTTCTGGGGCGCCTCGGTCGATGGTCCGGGCTGGCCAGGCATTCAGATGACCAATCTGGATAACGGTTGGTTCTTCTTCCAACTGCCAGAAGGCGCCCGCTCAACCAACCTGATCTTTAATGATGCTAACGGTTCGGGCAACCAGACCAGTGACCTGTTCCGCACCGCCAATGGCTGTTACAGCACAGTGAGTGGCTGGAGCGATAGCTGCGATTTGCCTTAACCAACAGGCAATTATTCAGTTAAAAAAGGCCGCATTTGCGGCCTTTTTCGCATACAACCTAATCTCACAACGCAAGCGCTTAGATTAAGGGGGATGACAAGAGCACATCAGAAACCCTAAGTATCGGCAATCAGTGTTATAAGAGCTCTTTCCACTCTCTGCATCGTTAGAAAAGACCACGCACAAACACTCGCTAATTTATTAATAAAAACAAAGCAAATTTAGACAAAGCTTTATACAAAACAATAACTTAACCTCGACGCAAGAATACATTAACATCGCGATTACAACACCAAAACCAAGATCCATCATGTCGATAAAAAGAATACTGTTATCTCTTACTCTTTGTTTTATGAGTCTCACTACCTCTCTCTCCGCTTCTGCTCAAAGCCGCCACATCACCCTTGAGCTTTTTAATAAGCAGGCAGGTGTACAGCAACGAACCAATGCGCCAATCAGCAGCCGAACCATTGACAATAAGGTGAGTGATGCGACGCCACGAACCAGCAGTCAATTGACCAATGAGGAGTCTCAGTTGCTCGTTGTCGCGGTAAATAAAAGTGGCGACACACTGTCTGAAACCGTCATTCAAAATCCATTGCGCAAAAACGTGGAATCATTCAATCCAGACACGGGGGAAATAGAACACGCCCAAGTCGTTGAGCTCCCCAAAGGCGTTGTTGATATCACCTTGCCTGAATCTGCAGATATCGAGCAGTTGATCATCTATCAACAAAGCGAAGGTAAGCTGGTTGAGATCGACCGGATCACCGTGGGAAAGTCCACCATTAAGGCACAGAGCCGAGTGGCAGCGATGAGCGATGATGTCTTTCCTGTGCTGTATAACGGCGATTCAGACAACCGTTCTGATCTTGTCATTGTGGCCGACGGCTATACCGCCAGTGAGCAAGGTAAATTTGAACAGGACGTTCAGCGGGTTGTTGAAGGCTACTTTAAAGAAGTGCCCTATAACGAATACAAGAAATTTTACAACGTCTGGGGCGTAAAAGCGGTGAGCGCCGTGTCCGGTGCAGGCGTCAATGGCCAGCAGATCAATAACGCTTTTGGTGGCCATTTTGGCTGCTACGGTATTGATCGACTGCTGTGTGTCGATGAATCTAAGGTTCAGAGCTACGTGCGCGCGCGTATGGATACCAATGCACGTGACCAGATTTTGGTGGTCGTCAATACCACCAAGTATGGCGGTGCTGGCGGCACCGTGGCCACCATGTCTCTGGCCAGTGCCGCGATTGATCTGGCCTTGCACGAAATTGGTCACTCATACGGTGGTCTGGCTGACGAATACGACTACGGCACTTGTTACGGCGGCGAGCCTAGCGAGCCAAACTCAACTTCCCGTCGTGGTCAGAAATGGGATTATTGGAGCGATATCAGCAGAGTCGATTGGTTTGAAGGCTCAAGCTACTGTGCCACCGGGAAATATCGCCCCACCAACAACTCGATGATGCGCTCGCTTGGTCAGCCATTTGAAGAGATTAACAACGAAGTTTTGGTTCTAAAGACTTATCAATACGCCGATGCCATTGATAGCTTCAGCCCCACAAAAACCTCTTTGTCTGCGCATGGCAGTCAACAGTTCGAGCTTGAAACCATTGACCCCGCGCTGAGTACACAACAGATAACCTGGTACGTGGATGGCAGTGAGGTGGCAAACGGTAGCCAGTTTACGTTATCAAAAAATAACTATAGCGATGGCAGCTATCTAGTCAAAGCGGTTGTGCAAGACAGCACCAACCGCGTACGCCGCGACCCAAGTAACCTGTTGAGTGACTCGATCAGCTGGACGGTCACACTCAGTGGTGACGACACACAGTGCCCAGAGCTCAGCGATGCCCCTAGCGGTTTAACCGCAACGCAAATAACGACAAACGCTTTCACTGCATCATGGGAGCCATTGGCAGATGCCAAGCAATATCAAATTGACCTGTTCAGCAACGATGTATGGGAAAGTTTCAGTACCGCAGCAACCAGCTATCAATTCACCGGCCTCACTGAAGGCAGCGACGCTCAGGTGCGTATCAAAGCCAGCAACGACTGCAGTAGCACAGGTTTCAGTGCCGCTGTCGCGGTTAAACTGGACGACAGTCAAGGTTGCGACGTTCCCCAAGTGGTTGGCCAATTGGCGATCAGAGCCGTCACTGAAACCTCTTTCAATGTCAGCTGGGACGCAACGCAGAGCAGCAGTTCATACCTGATTCAGTTATGGGATGAAGGCGCGAAGAAGTGGGTTGATCACGGCACCACCCAAGCCACCGAGCTGACAATCACCAATCTGCCTTCAGGCACCACCCAGTATGTTCAAGTCATTGCGCTCAATGCCTGTGGCGATCAAGCGAGTCCGTCTGCTTGGGTAACCATCGAGCTGTTAACCGATACTCAACCCTGTGAGGCGCTAGCCGCCCCAGAAAAGCCTTGGGCAACCGATATCACAGCCACAGGATTTACTGGTCAATGGAACGCGCTGGCTGGCGCTGCGTCCTACGAACTGCAACTATGGGATGAAGCCAACCGCCGTTGGCACGCTTACACCACCACCACAGACAATCAGGTGCAGGTCACCGGACAATCAGGTACCAGCTACTTCTTAATCAGAGGGGTCAATGCCTGCGGTGAGCCTGGTGAGTATTCACCATGGACAGAAGTCAAACTAACGTCTCAGTGTACTTCTGCGCCAGCGGCTCCCAGCATGGCAGTGCAGGGAGCTACAGTCTCTTGGACAAAGATCTCTGACGCCACCAGCTATGAATTAAAACGATGGACAGGCAGTGCCTGGGTTGATTACATGGAAACAGCCGCAACATCGCTGCAGGTCACCGCTTCAACCCCCACTTACTTGATCGTTCGAGCCACCAACAGTTGCGGAAAGAGTGGATACAGTAACTGGGTAAAAGCCCGCTAATCTATACCGCACTCAGCCTTCCCTAAGGCATTGAAAAAAGGCTGATATACCAAGGTATATCGGCCTTTTTTATAGGAACCAAATACTAGCAAAACATTAAAAAGGGCCTAGATAGGCCCTTCATGGATCTGGCTTTAATCTGGCGAGGACGAGCGGTCTACCTTGCACCATGATTAGTCGTGCTAGTTTGACTGGCTCATAGCTTTTTCAGCGTCAAGTCACCGTTAACAGAAGTAAACTCGATCTTACCTGCGCCAGCACCCAGCTTGGTTGTGAGGCTGCTACCTGAGCCATACTCTTCTTCAATCGCACGGTCATCGCTTATTTGGTTGTCTATATCCCCTCCCGCCACGGCACTGGCACGCACTCGGGCGCTGGTATTGGCGGGTAAATACAGCTCAGCATCCCCATTGACTGTAGCTATGGTCACTTCAGGCGCTTCACCGTTGCGAATTTTGGCTTCGACATCACCATTGACGACATTCATGAAAATTTGTTGCGCCTGCTGAATATCCGCAGTGATATCGCCGCTGACCGCTTCAAACTTGACGCTTGTGGCCTGGGTATCTGATTCAATATCACCGCTAACCACTTGCAGCGCAAGTTTGCCAGCAGACTGCTTATCTTCAATATCACCGCTTACGGTGGTTAGACTGATGTCACCGTCGCAACGCATGCAGGTGAGATCTCCACTCACGGATTCAACCTTCAGTTCACCCATCACTTGAGTGGCAACCACATCCCCGCTGACGGTGTTGATCCGGCTGCGGTTAGTAAAGCCACTAATATCGACATCAAATGAAGTACCGGCAATAGACAACACACTGCCTTTGGGAAGCGAGATTGTAAGTACCGAGCCGGGGTCGTTAACGCTGTACTCGCCAGACTTCGATTGCTTGATGACAAACGTGGTCACGCCATTTTCTGATGCAAAATCATAGCCATCAGCCTTCGGATCGATCGTGCCCGAAATAACCACTTTGTTATCGTCGCTGGCGCGTATCTCTGCCTTGCCAGCAGGCACCACTATTTCAATTTTTTCATTGCCAGTGACCTCCCGCTCGACACTGATTGGCTCGGCGCAGACCGACCAAGCAAACAGGCTGGTGACTGCGATAGCTAGCCATTGGTGAGTCAGTTTCATTGTTGTTCTCCCTCTATTCCGTCGATCTGCCCTGTCGTTTAAGCAGTAAATCGAATCAATGTGTTTAGTAACTGGATCTGCTTGTTATTCAAGTCTCGCAACATGCTCAAAAGCTTCTGGTTGTCGGGCTGCAGCGTCAGGGCTTTCTGGATTTCCTGCTCTGCGCTGTCCATCAGTATCAACTCCGTTTGCCAAGGGGAAATATCCAAACCCACGGCTGCAATGGTTTTCAGCAACGCGTTCTTTTGCAGACTGAAGTTAGCCACAATTTGCTCTGCCGCCGTGCGCTCGATATTGATAACGATTTCAATATCGGGATCATCGCTGGGCTTAAACATAAAATTCCAGCTACTAAAGGTCAACAAAGCCAAGGCCGCCACAGCCAGCCAGCGACGCTTTTCCGCAGGGGTCACTTCCACCGTTGGGTCAACCAACTGCTCTTCGATATCAGGCCATAGATCCCGTTTTGGTTGCTGTTCTGTTGGCAACTGCGCCAGCAGTGCATCAAGTTGTTTATCATTCATCTTTTAACCACTCCTTGAGCAACTGTCTTGCTCGATGGAACTGGGCTTTGCTGCTACCTTCTGCGATCTCAAGCATCTCTGCGACCTGTCGATGGCCAAATCCTTCAATGGCGTGCAAAACGAATACCGAACGTGCTTGCGCAGGCAGTCGTTGGATCGCTTGCTCTAATGCCAACGTCAGGTGGTTTTGTGGGTCATTGCCACGGTTGAGTTCGCCTTCGTGCAATTCACCGACTAAGTGCCAGTTTTTGTGCTTGCGGCAATGATCGCTGATCCGAGCCGTCGCGATTCGGTAGAGCCAGGTGCTGAATTTGCTTTCGCCACGAAAGTGGACCAGCTGTTTCCAAGCGCTGATAAACACCTCTTGCGTTACGTCTTCCGCTTGTGAACGATTACCCAGCATACGCAACGCCAGCGCATATACACGCCCGACATTGTCGTCATATAGCGCTTTAAATGCTGCCTTATCGCCATGTTGAGCTTGCTGAACCAATGGCTCTCTCAAAGCTGTCCCTTCGTTGCGTAGATTATGTTTCTGCTGGGTTAGTCGTTACAGATGATGAAAAGGTTTAAATCGTTTTCTGTTTTTTCTCAAAAATTTTCTTATATAAGAAGAGAAGATAGGCGGGTAGATCTCTCTTCGTCACAAAATAAGCATGACGGTAATACGATCCTTCAAAAACAAAAAAGCTTCCCAGAGGAAGCTTTTCACAGACAGAAGTGATGAACTCTGTTTAGCCGTTCACAACTTGGGGCTCATCTTTGGTTGCGGTCGCTAGTTTAAGCTCTGGCTTAGCCGCTTGTTCTGACTTTGCCTGTTCGGCCTCATCGGCGCTAGGTGTACCCAGTGGCACATCAGGCTTGGCATGTCGCTCATGGAGGAAGCGCAGCACTTCCGCGCGATAGTGGTTGTAAGTCGGATCATCGGCCAGCGCCAAACGCTCACGAGGGCGTGGCAGATCGATATCGAGGATCTGACCTACCGTCGCTTCAGGACCATTGGTCATCATCACAATACGGTCTGACAGCAATACCGCCTCATCCACGTCGTGGGTGATCATAATGACGGTGTTGTTGAGTTCGTTCTGGATCTCCATCAGCGAGTCTTGCAAATGGGCACGAGTTAGCGCGTCCAGTGCACCAAACGGCTCATCCATCAGCAACACTTTTGGCTGCATTGCCAGCGCGCGGGCAATACCGACACGTTGCTTCATACCGCCGGAGATCTCATCTGGACGCTTGTGCATGGCGTGGTCCATGTGCACCAGTTTCAAATGATGCTCGATCCAGTCACGCATCTCCGCTTTGCTCATGGTTTTGTTAAACACGGTCTTAACCGCCAGTTCAACATTTTGGTAAGCGGTGAGCCAAGGTAATAGTGAGTGGTTCTGGAACACGACTGCACGCTCGGGGCCGGGTTCATCAACCTCTTTGCCGTCCAAAATAACGCCGCCATCGGTGGCCTGATAAAGGCCCGCGACAATATTCAATACGGTCGATTTACCGCAACCGGAGTGACCAATCAGGGAGATAAACTCGCCTTTGTTAATTTTCAAATCAACCGAGTCCAACGCCTTAAATGGGCCGTTGGGCGTGGGGAACTCAATCGATACCCCTTCAATGCTTAAGTATGAGCTGCTCATCATTCTGTTCCTCAATAAAAGTGGCACTTCCGTGTGCCGCCATCGTCCCTGAGGGGGCTTGGCATCTTATTCTGCTGTTTTACAAACCACAGCAGGGCTTAACGAAGGACCGCGGACTTGTCCCAGGAGATCCAGCGTTGCAGCGCCAGCATGCCGCGGTCCAAAATGAAACCGATAAAGCCGATGGTAAATACCGCGACCATGATCCGACCCAATGAGTTGGAACTGCCATTCTGGAATTCGTCCCAAACAAACTTGCCTAAGCCAGGGTTCTGCGCCAGCATCTCTGCGGCGATCAGTACCATCCAGCCCACACCAAGGGATAACCGTAAACCGGTGAAGATCATTGGGATAGCACTGGGTAAAACGATCTTACGGATCTGAGTAAACCAGCTCAGGCGTAGCACTTTAGAGACGTTAATCAGGTCTTTGTCGATACCCGATACGCCAACAGTCGTGTTCAGCAGGGTTGGCCATAAGCAACACAGAGTCACTGTAATGGCTGAGGTAACAAAGGATTTGGCAAACATGGGGTCGCTGGAAACATACACCGCAGACACCACCATGGTGACAATAGGCAACCAGGCTAAAGGTGACACCGGTTTAAAGATCTGAATAAGCGGATTGAGCGCGATATAGAGTGTTTGATTCAGGCCACAAAGAATACCAATCGGAATAGCGATGATCGATGCAATCAGGAAACCAGTGAACACGGTCACTAAACTGGTCCAGATCTGATCAATATAGGTAGGGCGACCATTATAGGTGCGCCACTTAACCTTGGCATCAGGATCTTTGGCTAACTTAGCGGCGTTGCGTTTTTCCTGACGTTCGTAAAATGCGACCGCTTTTTCACGTTCCGTTTTATGCTCCTGCCATAAGCCACTCGCCTGCTCTATCACTTGCGAAGGACCAGGCAGTTGCCCCAGGCTGGTTTGTACCTTACCCGCCGCCCACGACCACAACAACAAGAAAACCAAAAAGGCGAGGATCGGAACCCCAATATTGCGGAAGATAGTGTTAATTTGTGCCAACGGCTGGTCGCCTCGGCACAGCTTTACCAATGGCGTGATCCCGCCAATAGATTCGAGTTTATCTAATACTGCTGTTGCCATCATTGCCCCCTTGCAATTCCTTGTGGGTGGCCTCGCGTCTGAAACCTCAAGGCACACCCACTGGCTTAGATAACGCGCCGTGTTACAGCTGCGTCTTACCCTTCAGACCAATTGCGAACTTGTTCAAGTAAGCGTTAGGCTGAGTACCGTCATAAACGATATTGTCGATAAAACCTTTCTGTGGTGGCTTGAAGCCATCTTCATCCAGTGCAGGGAAGTCAGACGCTTTCGCTTTACCCTCTTTAATCAGCTCTTGCGCAGCAGCCATGTAGATATCAGGGCGATACACCTCTTTCGCGACATCCATGTACCAGCTGTCAGGTTTCTCTTCCGAGATCTGACCCCAACGACGCATCTGTGTCAGGTACCAGATAGCATCGGAGTAGAACGGGTAAGTGGCGTTGTAACGGAAGAACACGTTGAAATCAGGCACATCACGCTTATCGCCTTTTTCATACTCAAAGGTGCCGGTCATGGAGTTAGCGATCACGTCATAGTCAGCACCAACATAGTGAGACTGAGATAAGATCTTCACCGCTTCTGGACGGTTGGCGTTATCATTTTCATCCAACCACATCGCTGCGCGGATCATCGCTTTTACGACACGCTTATGGGTTTCAGGGTATTTTTCAGCCCAGGCTTTGGACACACCGAACACTTTTTCTGGGTTGTTTTTCCAGATCTCGTAGTCAGTGATAACCGGTACACCGATGCCTTTAAACACTGCCTGTTGGTTCCAAGGTTCACCAACGCAGTAACCGTAAATAGTGCCCGCTTCTAGCGTTGAAGGCATCTGCGGTGGTGGTGTCACTGACAACAGGGCTTCAGCATCAATCTGGCCTGAGGTGTCACCTTTATGTGGTGCATAGTAACCAGGGTGAATACCGCCAGCCGCTAGCCAATAACGTAACTCGTAGTTATGCGTTGATACCGGAAAGACCATGCCCATGTTGAATGGCTTACCTTCATCGGCATATTTTTCGACAACAGGTTTCAGCGCATCAGCCTTAATCGGATGCACTGGCTTGCCATCAGCCTGCATAGGAATATGTTTTTTCATCTCCTTCCAGACATCGTTGGAAACGGTAATACCGTTACCGTTCAGGTCCATGGAAAATGCAGTGACGATATGCGCCTTGGTACCGTAGCCAATGGTTGCACCCAACGGCTGACCCGCCAACATGTGCGAGCCATCCAGTTCACCGGTAATGGTACGATCCAGTAACACCTTCCAGTTTGCCTGTGCTTCCAGCTCTACAAACAAGCCCTCATCTTCAAAGAAGCCCTTTTCTTTTGCGACAGCCAATGGCGCCATGTCGGTCAATTTAATAAAGCCGAACTTAAGATCTTCTTTCTCTGGCTCAGCCGCGAACGCGCTGGTGGCTAATGCGCTGGACACTAGGGTCGCCACGCTAAGTTTTGCAAACCACTTTTGTTTTGACATGAATCTCTCCCAAAGCTGTTGTGATGCGTAAAAGTGCGAACTGTTTCTGGGTAGAGGTAGTACACAATGCGTACCAACTTTTTAGAAAAACAATTAACTCATTGTTAACAAAGGAATAAACACAAGTTTCAGGGGGTAACAAAGGCACCCCTAAAGGGGTATGAAATAGAGAGCGAGGCGAACCACGAATGCTCAAATAGGGATAGAAGCTGGACTTGAATGGTGCGACACATAGATTAAATGAAAGAAAAAATGCCCCACCTAGGGATCAATAAAAAAAAGAAATTTGACGAAAAGTCGTACATTAATTGCAGCAATAATAGAACCTAAAAAAAGCAAAAACCGCGCTATTAAGCGCGGCTTTGTCATTCAGAACCCTTAAAACTATATCGCAGCTATAATGGTAACGCCTGACCATTCAAGTGCAGCTGACCTTGTTGCAGCTCCGCTTCAGTACGGTATTGCTCCGTGGTTTCATCAAAACCGATATAGCCCAATGCAACCATCTGCTGAATGAAATCGGGGGGTATTGGTAGCAATTGCAATAAACGGTGATCAACAACGAGCTTGCCATCACCTGTCAGCTCTTCTTTCAACAGTGGAAGTTGCGAAAACTCCGTTAACTCGTTGGGCGGGAGCTTGAGATGCAGTTGCGCGGTTAGGTTCGCATCCTGCAAATTAAGCTTCAACGCATTGATGTCAATTGCCAGTCCTTTTTGCAACAGTGCTAATAACAACTGTTGCGCATCTTCGGCACTGAGCTCGGCTTGCTGCGATGCGTTTTTGGCATTCATCCAAGCGCCTTTGTCGAGGCCGCTAACACTCATCTTCAGGTGGCTCTGCGCCGAATGATAAAGCCCCATCCCCGGATTAATGGAGATCGCCTGCCACCCCAGATTAATACGTTGTTCAAGTCGATCGGCCTGCTCGGTTAATCCGTTTTCAACGGCGAAATCCTTCAGCGACAACTGCATCGTATCGTCTGAGGCATCCAAGCTGGTGATAAACAGATTACTTGAGCCGGTATAAAAACCGCCTCCCAAAGGCACAGCGTCTACTTCGAGTCTCAGCCCGGCCAAACGCGCTTCACCCGCTAAGCCATTGATGCTGAATCCATCCCAGTTCAGATCCAACAACAGCGCCTCTGCTCCCCCCTGATAGCTCATCAACGCTGGCTGAAACTGTACTACGCCCAGCATTGGGTCTTCGATCAACCAGTTGTCCATCATCACTTCGCCGTTAATCTCGCCCAGGAAATTAACTTCGGTAATGGCTTGGATTGGCAAGCGCTCGTTATCGAGCTGGCTTTGCCAGGCCGCAGGGGCGACTAGCTCTGTGGTGATCTCGACCTTGTGTGGCCAATAGACGGCACTGTTTACAAATTCTAGTGGTGATGAGGCTACTGGCGTAGCTTGTTCCTCTTCAGGCATCTGCAGGTGATAGCGATGTTCACTACCAAACAGTGAAAACTGCTTCGAAACCAAGCGCAGTTCGGCATTGACGTTGTCCGTCATCCGAACCAACTGCTGATGTTGAAGATTGAGGTAATACTGTCCATGGATGAAAGTAGCACCTAGCAACAAGGCACCACCGGTGACCAACAGCGCAAACAGACTAAATAGCGCTTTTTTCAACATACCGACTCCCGAAATAGTCATCACATCCTGTTAGCTACAACCCGTCACGTTATGCGTTCGACATACTGGAAACAAGCATCAAACACACAGTTTTGAATACCGCTGCTGAAAAAAACTACAGAAAGGCGATCTCTTGCCGATTTGGATCATAAGGAGTAAACATAATATATGAATAAGCCATTATTATGGTTGGCTTTGCTCTGCCTTGTTTCTGCCGAGATCCACGGCAAGCAGATATCCGCCCAACAGCAATACACAGACACGGCACTTAACCTGAGTTTCAGTTGGCTTGACCGGCAGAAGAACACCCAGTCGCTTGCGTTCGCCATCAGTAATAAAGCATTACAGGATCAACAAGAGAAAGTACGCGCCTATCGTCCACAGATTGCCGATAGAAACACCTTCATTGCCCTGCAAAAAGCGGCCGCAAGCTACGACTATAAGCAGGTACAAATTAATATTACCCAACAGCCTCACCAATTAAGCTGGCGGGTAAAAGCCGACGATCCCGAACTACGCAGCAAGGTGAAAGCGGAGCTGGCGCAAGCCGCAAAAGAAGCGCAACAAGCCTACTATAAAAGCAACCATTACAAGCTATATACCAGCCCTTGGGGGGAAGAAGGTGTGATCCCGGATCACGCTTATTACATGGAGCTGAGTATGGACGCGATGAAACCCTTAGGGCGTTTACTCAAGGAGAAATTTCCAACGATATCCGCCAGACAGATGGCTGATTTCATTTTGCCCTTTGTCCAGTCGATCCCCTATGTCACCCAGGATTCTCGGATCACATCGGCAGGGTTAGGTTACTTACCCCCACTCAGGGTGTTAGCTGAAAATAGAGGGGATTGTGATAGCAAAGCGGTATTGATGGCGGCGATCTTAAAGGCTGTCTATCCGCAGCTAAATGCCGTAATGATCTATATGCCTAACCACGCCATGCTGGGCTTACGTATGCCCTATTTGGAATCAGATATAAAGATCACCGCCGATGGCATCAACTACTTGGTGGCGGAAGTGGCTGGCCCTGGATTATTTCCCCTGGCAGAGGCGAGCGATTCGAGTAAAAACGCGATAGCAAATAATCACTTTAGTGTGCTCGAACTGCCCTAACGTCTGCCTCTAAGCCTCTAAGCCTCTGGCCAAAGGCTATCATCAGCCACTAACACTGGGTAGAAACCACCCGATTACGTCCCGCTTGCTTTGCCTTATACAATGCCTCATCGGCCGTCTGAATAAGCTGCTCAGGCGTGCGTTCCAGAGAAGGTACCGTCGCAGCGACACCGACGCTCAGCGTCACCACGGAAGCGACCTCTGAATACTCGTGGGGCACCTGTAGCGCTTCGACTGCGGCACGCATCTTTTCCGCCAAAGCCACCGCTGCGTCTTCGGTTGCCTCTGGCACAATCGCCACGAACTCCTCACCACCATAACGGGCAACAAAATCCGCCGGACGTCGCAACGCATTAGCTAACGCTGCTGCCGTCGCTCGTAAGCAGTCATCGCCTTCGGTATGACCATAGTTATCATTAAACAGCTTAAAACTGTCTATATCCATCAACAGCACGGCGATAGGTGTGCTGTTACGACGGGCTCTAAGCCACTCAGCCTCTAACAGCTCATCAAAGCGACGACGGTTAGGGATCTCTGTCAGGCCATCAATAAACACCAACTGCTCAAGCAGGTCATTCTTCTTTTTCAGCGCAATATGGTTCTTCACCCGCGCCATCACGATAGGCAGATTGAATGGCTTGGTAATATAGTCAACCGCGCCCAACTCTAGCCCTCTGGCTTCGTCTTCACTGCTATTTTTACCTGTGATAAACACCACCGGCGTATTTTTGGAGCGCGCATCCTGCTTTAACTGTCGGCATACCTCATAGCCATCCATCTCTGGCATCAACACATCCAGCAGGATCAGATCGGGCGGATCGTCAGAAATAGCGATCTGTAGCGCTTTTTCACCACTGGTGGAGGTTTTAACCCGATACCGTGGAGATAGCGCCTGCGCCAACAACTTAATATTAATCGGCTCATCATCAACGATCAGTACCGTTGTTTTAGTGATTAAACTACTCATTCACTGACACCTTCAGCTTCTCGTGGCTGTTGTTTTAAATATTCTAAAAGTAACAATGCCTTAGCAATGGCCTCATCATTATCAAACGCATTAAGTGCTTGCGAAAGGGCGTTGACGAACGCCAAACCATCCCCAGTAAGTTCCTCTTTTAGTGGCTGCAATGCTTGCTCATCAACATACTCGCTAGACTCCAACGCACTAATCATCTGTTCTACCATCAGGATCGCTTGCGAACCAAACGCCTCATCTACCACGGATGCTTCCTGCGGAGAAACTGAGGGCGACAACCCCGTAGCGGCAACACTGTCGTCTGTGGCAATAAGTTTTTCCATCGCGGCAATGGCATCTGCTAGCGCTTGCCCCAACGCAGACAATGGAACCTGCTGCTCATCGGCGGCCTGTTCCCAGCTAACACATTGCTCTGCCAATATAGTTGCTCCCAGATTACCTGCCACACCTTTTAGTGTATGCACATCGCGCTTGAGCTGGTCGCTTTCCAACATCTCTGCCGACACCATCTGCGCGGCAAGCGCTCGGTAGCGATCGCAGAACTGCGTTAGCGCGCTCAATAGCGCAGTCTCGTTGCCGCTGAACTGGCGCAGCGCAAACACTCTATCCAGCACCACTTTAGGTTTAATAACGGCAGGCTCTATGGGCTCGCCATCGGAGGCAAGCTCTTCGTTAAGTAACCAACGCTTTAACACCTGATCAATCGCCTCTGGGCTAATCGGCTTGGTGATATGATCATTCATCCCAGCGTTGATGCTCTTCTCTCTGTCTCCTGCCATGGCATGAGCCGTCATCGCTACAATCGGCAAATCACCCATTTTGGGTAAGGCACGTATGGTCTCAGTCGCCGTCAAACCGTCCATAACTGGCATTTGGATATCCATCAATACTAGGTCAAATGATTTTTGTTGCACCATGGTCACTGCTTTCGCGCCATCATTGACTACATCGATCTCTAATTGATAATCCCCCAACAGGCTCAGCGCGACATCCTGATTTAGCGGGTTATCTTCCACCAGCAGCACACGCTTTCCTTGCAGATTACGCAGCGTTGTCGCATCAGACTCACTGCTTTCAATCTCTCCACGGGATAAACGAGATAACTGGCGATGTAATCGATTGGGTAACAGAGGCCGGAGCAATAGCTCCGCTTTGCCTTTTAACACATCAGGTAGCAACAAATGGGAGTAACTACCCAAGACCAAAAGTAGCCAGTTTTTTTCCTGCTCCAACAGCTTAATCAGGCCAGCGTCATCAAGGTGGGACTGTTCCACAAACAGCAACATAGGCTCTGAGGATTGTCGCAACGCATCCGCCAGCCCCAAGTGACCTAACACCGTCTTGGCATCGATACCCAGCAGCCCCAGCATCTTCCGTAAACGCGCTTGCTCTTCATGGTCTTCAAGCCACATCAAGGCGGTAGAATAGGGTAAGGCTGGACGCGTTACTTCCACTTTCTCTGGCGCAACAAAGATCGCATCAAAACTAAACGTGCTGCCATGACCTGGGGTACTTTCAACCTGAATTGTGCCAGCCATTAGTTCCACTAACTGACGACAGATAGATAAGCCTAAACCGGTACCGCCGAAGCGACGGGTCATTGAACCATCCGCTTGACGAAATGCATCGAACAGGTGCTCCTGTACCGCTGGATCGATACCGATCCCGGTATCCGCCAGGCAGACATTCAGCCTCACCTTGTTTCCGCCGATCTGCTCGCCGCTAAGGGTTAATCGAATCTCCCCCTGCTCGGTAAACTTGAGTGCATTACTTAACAAGTTGTTGAGTACCTGACCAAAACGCAGCGGGTCGCCTATCAATATGCCTGGTAGCGACGGTGCCAAATCGACAAGTAGCTTGACCTGTTTCTGCTCCGCTCGCACCACCACATGACTAAGCGCCAGTTCAATCACCTCTTCTAACTGAAATTGGATCTGTTCCAGATCCATACGCCCAGCTTCAATTTTGGAGAAGTCTAAAATGTCATTAATAATCCCGAGTAAACCATCGGCAGCACCGCGCGCTTTCTCCAAGTAGGTCGACAATGGCGGTTCTGGGTGGTTTTTCAAACTAAGCCGCAACATACCGATAATCGCGTTCATTGGCGTACGGATTTCATGGCTCATATTGGCCAGGAATTCACTTTTATAGCGACTCGCCATCTCAGCGTCTTGCTTGGCTTTTACTAACTGCTGCTCAAACTGTTTACGTTGTGAAATGTCACTGTGGGTTCCCAACATACGCACCGGCGCACCATTTTCGTCCCACTCAACTACGCTACCACGCACACGCACCCAAACTGGCTGTCCCTCTTTACCAATCAACTCATACTCAAAGTCAAAGCGTTGGCTAGACCCCTGCATCGATCCCAACAGATACTCTTTCAACCTATCACTGAACTCGATACGATGACGCTCGCTTACCAGCCCCAGCCAAGCATTACGCGTGAATGGCAGATCCCCCGGTTCGTATCCCAACATGGTCCAAAAGCGGTCACTGGCAAACAGCGCGGTACCATCAACCTGAAAGTCCCACAAACCATCGGCCACCGCTTCCAATGCCGTACGGAAGCGCCGTTCGCTGGCATGGAGTTTCTGCTCCGCTTCATACTGTGCGCTCATATCCCTGGCGATACAGATCAACCCGAGGAAATCGCCGTTACTGTCGAAAAACGGGATCCGTAACGTATCCAACAGCATTTCAGAGCCATCGGACAACTGATACCAATCGCGTTTACTGACCTGCTCGCGACGCCGATAGACTCGGGCATCTTCGGCGGTGTCATCACCGTTAACAGGATTTAACTGCGGCTCAAGAGCCCCCACCAAATCAACTTCCGCGACCCCGAGGGCCTGTTCATAAGCGCGGTTAGCTCCGAGATAACGCCCCTGTTCATCCTTGAAGTAGATAAGGTCAGGAATAGAGTCAATCAACGAACGCAGCAAGCTGTACTCTTTCTCGCGCTGCTCGCTGCGCAACCGCAGCTCCTTTGTCCGCTCCGCAACCTGCTTATCCAGATGAACATTCTGCTCTTCTAGCGCCCGAAGCAGCGCTCGTTTTTGCGCAAAGGTTTCACTAACAACATCAAACCACGCATTCCACCCCGTCGGCGATGGATAATCACGTTGAATATTTCCTTCGGAACAATTTTCGATGTGATGCAACAGTTCCGTTGCCGGCTGTACGAAGGTTAACTTGGATAAATGGTTGGTCACCGACACCAGCACGGATAAACCGGCAAACAGCAGAAACAGATTAAGTGCAAATTCGGTCTGCATTGGCGCGAGTAACTGCTCTTCTGGTGTCACATAAACCAGATGCCAAGGAGCATTCGGTAACCCCATTACTTTCAGATGATACCCAGCGACAACCTCACCGGAGATGAATGACTTTAACTCCTCCAGACTATACTGTTGTAACGCTTCCGGTAGGCCGGTACGCCAGTTATAAATCGTCAGCTCATTTTGCTTAACTAATTTTTCATGCGCCAACACGTTACCCTTGGCATCCACCAACATCGCACTGCCCGGCAACGCCTTCTGCTGATTCAGGTAATCGGTTAACAGAGCCAGCGGCAGCTCCATCGCCACCCGCCCACGTCGATCATCGGTGATCTGAATCACCTCAGACAAGGTCACTACCAACTGACGCAGTACCTGTGACACATGGGGCTCTGACCAGCTCGCGTTTTGCTGCGCACAACTACGCACATTGTTGAGCAGAGTCGCCGCAACCGTTTCATATTTAGGTGACCAGGGGAACATGTTAACGAAGCCGCTATCTGAGCAGTAATACATAGCCCCGACTTGTGGTACCGCCATCTCTAACATCAGTAGGCCAGTATCAAGATCGGTGACCATCATCAGCTCACGATAAAACCACTCGTCCCGTCCCAACATGGAACCACGGCCAAGAATGCGGCCAAAATGCACCCCGGAAACCCGCCGATAACTGGATTCAGTGATCTCCTGGTAATGCAGCTCCAACTCATTGGTTTCAAAGTGACTTAACAGGTAGGGACGATTGATCAGTAATGGCTGGCTAAGGTGGTCAGCAGCAAACTGTGCTAACCCCCCCATGGCGCGGGCACTATTACCCAACAGCTTGTCGACATATTCAGCGTAATCTTCAATGCCCGCATTATGGCGAGCAAAAGCTTCGTCGCTATGCAGACGATAGAGTACCAAAGACGCTATTAACGCCACCAAGAGAACGCCAAGATAGGCGAGTCGAATGGTGCGCGTATAGCGCTTTAGTATCCCCTGCTTCAAAAGCCTTCACGCTCCTCTGTCAGCGGTGGGGACTGCTGTGCTGGTTGCGTAATAACCCGTAACTCATGGTCTTGATGGTACCAGTCAATAAAGAGTTCTCCCGGCATTGGGTGGGCAAACTCAAAGCCTTGCCCCATCTCACAGCCCAAAAACAGCAGCAAATCACGTTGTTGCTGGGATTCTATCCCTTCAGCAACCACCCGCTTATCAAGTGACTGAGCAAACTGGATCAAGCTTTTTACCAACAGGCGCATGTCACTGTTGTCACAGGCTTGGGCAACAAAACGTCTATCAATCTTAATGGCGGACAAGGGCATTCGGATCAAGGTGCTGAGATCCGAGCGACCAAAACCAAAATCATCCAGGATGATCTCCGCACCGGCACGGCGCAGCGATGACAATTGCTCTAGCTTGCGCTCCGTTGAGGTAAACAGCATCGACTCAGTGATCTCAAACTGCAGTTGATGCATATCCAGTTCGTGCGCTTCAACAACTGAGTGAACCCGATTGAGGAAGTCGACAGTGTCGAGCTGGAAGTTTGATAAGTTGATAGCAATCGATAATTGGATCCCCGCCTGCTGCCAGCACACTAAGGTCTGACATACCTGGTTAAGAATGTATTCACCCAGCTGCTCACCAAGACCTGCAGCATCAATCACGGGTAAAAAGTCGCCAGGAGAGATCAGCCCCAACTCAGGCTCTTCCCAGCGCAGCAATGCTTCTGCACTGACAACTTTGGATGCCAAAAGATCAACAACAGGCTGGTAATACATAACCAGCTGCTGCTCAGCGAGTGCGGTAGGTAACCGTTGTTCCAGGGTTTGGCGATAATCAGAATCTTCCGCCATAAAGCGAGAATAGAGCATGACATCACCAACGCCACGGCTCTTCGCATGAAACATCGCAATATCGGCATGCTTCAATAGTAACTCGGCGCTGTCACCATGCTCAGGGTAGATACTGATCCCCACGCTGGCACCTAAGGTAATGCGTCGCCCCTGCACTTCGAAAGGTTGCTCTAACACACTAATCAGCCGTATCGCTAACTGCCGCGCCAAAGTCTCAGATGAGGCATCAGCCGGCAACAAGACCACAAACTCGTCTCCTCCATAGCGACACAATAGATGATCTTCAGGGATCTCCTGCGCCATCTGTTTTGCCACTTCACGCAGCAATAGGTCACCAAAACTGTGTCCGTGCAGATCGTTAACGGCTTTGAAAAACTCCAAATCGACAAACATCAAAGCAAACGGCAACCCTTGCTGCTGGGCACTCTGCAACTGCTGCTGTAGCTGAGCCGTTAAACTTCGGCGATTAGGTAACTGCGTCAATGGATCAACCGTGCCTTGAGCCACGATCAATTGCCAAAGCCCTGACAATCGCTGCTGGAGTAACTCATTGGAAAGAGGCAGCGTTAATACATCGACCGCACCGGCTTTTAATAACTCGGTTTGCTCATCGGGATCACTATGTTCAGTCACCACGACCACGCCAAAGCCAAGGCGTTTCCAGTGACCAATCGCAGCCGTGTCAGCCATAGCGCTATCAACCAACAATAAACTGACTGATCGCGGTGTCGCTGCGTCAACTTGCGCAACAGAATTCAGTGGATTCCACTGGCAATCGATCTCATTTAATTGCTGATCCCAGCCATTAGATGATTGCGAACATAGGGTTACAACTTCTGGCAGAATACTCATGACGGCCTTCATTATCTGTAGCGGGCGCGCAATAATTCCAGCAGTTGAGACAAATAGTTCAATGCGGCTTCCTGATCTAAGGAGATCAAACTAAGGCTCAACTGCTCAAATAACGCACTATCTTCACCAGCCCTAAAGCTGGCCTTTAATCTAGCGATCTCCTGATCATCAATATACTCTCCGTCCTGAATCCGGACGCGAAGCGCTTCCAAGCGCCCCAATAACGCATCCCTTGGCACTGGCACGATACGTGACACAGGATCGGCGTTGTCATCTAAATAACTTTTTACTGATTGGATAGTCTGTTGAAACAGAGCACGGAAGTCGGTGACCCATCCCTCATATTCATCATCATAGTTACTCTGTTCGCACAGCTGTTGCCCCTGAGCCAAACTCGCTGACAACGGCTGCATCCCTAGGTTACCCGCGCTACCTTTGAGGCGATGCAACAAAGCGACAAGTTCCTCGCCCTGGCGGTTACGGTGGAACTCGGCTATCGCCTCCATTGATTTTGCCGCTTCGCCAACAAAACTACGCAAGCTATTGCCCAGCAACACTTTATTGTCTGAACACTGACGGAGGGCAAAATCGCCATTGAAAATTTGTGATTCCTGTTGCTGCTTTTCTTGTGACTGAGACAGCCCCAGCCAGTGCGCAATGACAGAGAATAGATGGTCGGCGTCAATTGGTTTAGTGACGTGGTCATTCATCCCCGCAGCCAAGCTTTTCTCTTTATCTTCATTCATCGCATGTGCAGTCATCGCGATAATTGGCGTGTCGACGCCACGGTCACGCAGCTGCCGCGCCGCTTCGAGACCGTCCATCTCAGGCATCTGAATATCCATCAAGATCAGATCAAACTGCTCTTTAGCCTGCATTGACAACGCTTGCACGCCGCTGCTCGCTATCGACACATCAGCACCACGACTGAGCAACAGCTCGGCGGCCACCTGCTGGTTGATCGGATTATCTTCCACCAGTAACAATCGACAGCCAGTCAAATCGATATAGCGCTCACCCTGATGCTCATCGACCAAGGGTTGAACCTGGAACAACTCACAGAGCTGATCGAATAGTGCCGAGGGAGTAAACGGCTTATAAAGCGTGCGACTGGATAGCATATGGTGCTGACGGGCAAAATCATCTTCATAACCAAACGCCGTCATCATGAGCACCCGCGGCATGGCAAATACCGGGTTTTCATGTTGCATCTCAAGCAGGTGGTCGAGTAACTGCAGACCATCCATCTTCGGCATTTTCCAATCCACCAACAGCAATTGAAACGGCGTATTTGCCCTTGCCCGCTTCATAATCTCAGCTAACGCCACCTCTCCGTCCTGCGCCTCAACCACCTCCACACCAAAGCTTTGCAGCATATTGGCGTAGATGTTTCGAGCACCGGCGCTATCATCCACCACCAAAGCCAACTTGCCTTGCAACGCACGACTTAGCGAAATTGGTGCATCTTTCTCCAGGGTCACGAAATTCAAACAGAAGCTGAAACTGGTGCCTTTCCCAACATCGCTGTTGACCGAGATGTCACCCCCCATCAGCTCAACTAAGCGCTTGCAGATTGACAGTCCCAAGCCGGTGCCACCAAACTGCCGAGTGGTCGAGCCATCGGCCTGCTCAAAGGGTGAAAACAGCGACTCTAAACGTTCAGCTTCAATACCAATACCGGAATCTATGACTTTAAATTCCAGGTTTGCGTTGCCCCGCTGCTCTTCAATACAACGCACTTGCAGGGTGATCTCTCCGTGGGGAGTAAACTTGCTGGCGTTACTTAATAGATTTGTCAGCACCTGTGTTAAACGCAGTGGATCACCAAGCAACTGAGTCGGTACATCAGGATCTAGCGCTAACAACAGCTCGACATTCTTACCTACCAATTTATGGGAAGTTAAACTAACCGCTTGATCCAGCACCTTATCCAAGGAAAATTCAATCTTCTCTAGTGCCAGTTTGCCCGCCTCGATTTTAGAAAAATCGAGTATGTCATTGATGATCTGCAATAGAGATTTGGCTGAAAGCTGTGCCTTGTCGACGTAATCTTTCTGTTGCGCAGTCAGTGGGGTATTCAGCAGCAACTGCACCATCCCCAACACCGCATTCATCGGCGTGCGGATCTCATGGCTCATGTTGGCTAAAAACTCACTTTTCGCTTTATTCGCCTGGATCGCTTCTAGTGTTCGTTGCGCGACCCGCTGCTCCAACTCATCATTCAACTGGCGTAGCGCTTCGCGCAACGATGCCTCTTCGGTGACATCAATGGCAATAGCGCACAACGCTTCAATACGACCTTCCAGATCGAGCAAAGGAAAGCGTATGGTGCGCAATACTTCTTGCTCATCAGCGAGGTGAAATGTTTCCTCAAACAGCTGCACCTGCGTTGTATCTAACACCTCTTGATCATGTTTTCTCACTAAGCGCGCTTCAGGGAGCGACAGAAACTGCTCAACCGTGCCACCCACAATGTTCTTTTTGTCCCGCCCATAGCGACTCGCTAACGCATCATTGACCAACAGATAACGCCCTTCCAGATCTTTAATAGACAACTGTATGGGGGCGCGATTAATCAGCTCGGTGAGCAATCGATCCTGCTTTTGAAAGCGGCGTCGATGGCGGATCATGATGATGGCAAAAGCCAAGGTGCCGGTAGCTAACACGACAGTCCAACCAATCGCAGAAAAAATCCCCTGACGGGACAAGGTAAATGCTTCGGTGGCGTCCATCTCTACGGCAATACCAAAGCCTAACTTATCATCCCACTGCCATGCGCCAACCACTTCCACGCCACGGTAATCACGGTAGCCATCGACATCGATGCCTTGCTCCTGTTTAAGCGCCTGCTGCACCAAAAATGTCAGAGGCTGATTAGCCCCGACGGCGGCTTTTTGCTTTACAGTTAATGCTCTGCCAGGATCTGCCAGCTTAAGGTTTAAGGCGCTGCGCTGATCAGCATCCAGCAACCCCAGCGCGCGGAGCTGTTTTTCAAATCGACTATTGGACAGCATTAGCCCGTCGCTGGTGAAAGCAAATGCTTCACCGCTCTTACCTTGGCGCGCCCGCTGTAATATTTGACCTAATCCCTGCTCTGCATCTTGCTGGATCAATAACGCCGCAAAAGGTTGATCGGCGCCGTCAAACAAGGGTGTCGCCACATACTGATGGTACGAAAGATTATCCCCGGGTGTTTTCAGCGGCAGGCTAATCAAGGCTTCACCACGCCAAAGACGAGAAACCAGTTCAGATTGCGCAAGCATAGGGGTGGCTTGACCTATCGCATCGAGCTCGTTGCTAGATAGCACCAGACCATCGCGATCTATCAGCTGGTAGCCTGCATAGCGCATCCGCGTCAGCATCGGCATTATCTGCATATTCAACGTCAGATGCGCTGGCGACGCTCGGAGCAATTCGGGCTCTGCCGGTAGCAGATCCAGCTGATTAGCCAACGGCCGATAAATGGGGTTATTTATCATCGCAGTCAGGGTATTGACCTGCTGCTCATACCAAGACAGCAACGCTTGATGGGTAATACGTAAAACGGTCTGTAGCGACGCAACCTGCTGTTGCTTCGAGATCTGAATATTATGTTCCGTCAGTCGCCAAACGGTCACAGACACCAACAAGATAAAAAATGCGGTGACTAAGTAAACACTGCGAGCGGTGCGAAAAAGGCTACTCATACTGACAACGGTGATCAATCCAAAGACCTAAACTAGCTCTAACCTTAGTCTAGTATTCAATGATTTATAAGCCATTCGGGCGACATTTAGACAACAAAAAGGCCGCTTCGCGACCTTATTTGTTTAAAACGTGAAAAGTAACCTATAAATGCTCTTCCGCGAAAGAGGCTAAGCGGCTTCTCACCACGCCATTTAAATACACATTGGCGCTACCTTCAAAATCTTTAAATCGCTCCACAATGTAAGTTAAACCGGATGTAACCGCAGTCAGATAGTTACTATCAATTTGCGACAAATTGCCGGAACAAACCAATTTAGTGCCCTCACCACAACGGGTGATAATGGTCTTGATCTGCGATGCAGTTAAGTTCTGGCACTCATCAAGAATAACGAATGAGTTTTGAATGCTGCGGCCACGCATAAAGTTTATCGACTTAAACTGAATATTGGCCTTCTCCATGATGTAATGCATGCTGCCTTCAAAGTTTTCATCGCTCTTGTGCAGCACTTCCAAGGTGTCGGTGATTGCTGCCAACCATGGCGCCATTTTTTCCTCTTCTGTACCGGGCAGAAAGCCGATAGATTCGGCAATTTCCGGAGTGTTCCGGGTTACGATGACCTTGTCATACACCCCTGTTTCTACCACCTGTTCCAGCGCACAGGCCAGCGCTAGTAGTGTTTTGCCGCAACCGGCCGGCCCGGTCAGGATCACCAGATCAATCGCCGGATCCAATAACGCATTCAAGGCCATGCCTTGATAGATATTTTTTGGCGAAACCCCCCAGGCGGTTCGGCTCATCAAACGCTCGCGCCCCAAATCGTGAAACTGCAAGCGTTCACCATCCGAACCGATGACACGACCACAGAATTGATCACTTTCATCCAGTAAATACTGGTTTGGGTAGGTGTTAGCAATTTCCGGTGCGGTCACTTCCTGCACCGTATCACGGCCATCGGAGCGGGTTTCGCAGTCACTGACCTGCTCCCAAAAATTGCCGCCTAACTCTTGGAAACCTTTGGCTAACATGCTGACATCACTGATCAGCTGGTCAGTCCGGTAATCCTCTACATGGGTTAAACCGGCGCCTTTGGCCTTAAGGCGCATATTGATATCTTTGGTAACCAGCACCACTTTTTGTGGTTTGCGCTCCTCCTGCAGATAAAGCGCGGTATTAATAATCAGGTTGTCATTGGCACTGGTAGGCAAATGCTCCTGCACTTTCGGCAAAGCGTGATCAGCATAAATCGACAGGTGCCCACTGGCACTGCCTGCTTCGACGTTTGCGGTAGGTAGCGGTACGCCTTCAGTGATCTCTTCGGGTGAAGCATCACGCAATGCATCATCGATCGCGCGGATCGCAATCCGCGCATCCCGGCTGACATCTTTTTTGCGATCTTTAATATTGTCGAGTTCTTCCAAAACCGTCATGGGAACCATGACGTCATGCTCCTGGAAGTTGTAGATAGCTAGCGGCTCATGAAGCAGCACATTGGTGTCGAGGATATATAGAATCTTTTCTTCCTGTCCCATAGGCGGCTCTCCTTGGTGGCTTTAGCAAGCAGCAATTCAGCGGTTGATTGCTGTCATTTCCTAGCCTACTAAGCTCCGAGAAAAAATAAAACCGACTGATCGCACAATTCTTGGGCTGCGTGACGACTACACTTCGATTAACATAGCGCCCCTTTTGCCCCCCGCTTGGAAAAGACGACATGCCATTTGCACTTGGTCAACGCTGGATCAGTGATAGTGAAAGCGAACTTGGATTAGGGACACTGGTAGCAATAGATGCTCGCCAGATAACATTAGTGTTCACCGCCAGCGGTGAACAGCGCCACTACGCCAAGCAAGATGCGCCGGTTACCCGCGTACGCTTTAATCCAGGCGACACCATAGAAAGTGGTGAAGGCTGGCAACTAACGGTTGCCAGCATCGAAGAGACTGCCGGCCTGATAACCTATCTAGGCAGTCGCGTTGACACGGGCGAAAGCACAGAATTAAGAGAAACCCTGCTGAGCCACGAGCTGCGCTTCAACAAACCACAAGACAAACTGTTTGCAGGCCAAATTGATAAGAGCGATCGTTTCGCCACCCGTTATCAATGTTGGCAAACGCAACTAAAGTGGCAACGCTCGCCATTACGCGGCTTGGTCGGCGCTCGTATCGGTTTGGTACCGCACCAACTGCATATTGCCCATGAGGCAGGAAAACGCCATGCCCCAAGGCTGCTACTAGCCGATGAAGTGGGACTGGGTAAAACCATTGAAGCTGGTCTAATCATCCATCAGCAGCTGCTCACCGGCCGTGCTCAGCGGATTATCGCTGTTGTACCTGAGGCCCTGCTCTACCAGTGGCTAGTCGAGATGCTGCGGCGATTCAATCTACGCTTCTCTATCTTCGACGCTGAGCGTTGCGAACAAGCCTATGACGAAGCCATTAACCCATTCGAAACCGAACAATTGATTCTCTGTACGCCCAAACTACTGCGCAAAAAACAGTGGTTAGAGCAAGCGGTTGAGGCGGGCTGGGATACCTTAGTGGTTGATGAAGCCCACCACCTGGCATGGGCGGAAGATAACCCCAGTCGCGACTATCAAGTGGTCGAAACCCTGGCCCAAGTGACCCCTAGCGTTTTGCTGTTGACTGCCACCCCCGACCAACTGGGACACGAGAGTCATTTCGCCCGTTTACGGTTACTCGATCCCGACCGCTTCTACAGCTATGACGCCTTTGTGTCACAAGAGCAAGGCTATCGTGAGGTCGCTGACGCGGCAGATGCCCTGCTTAACGAAGATGGCATGAGCAAAGCGCAGCAGGCACAACTGGCAGAGTTACTTACCGAGCAAGATATTGAGCCACAACTAAAATGCCTAAACGCTGACGTTAGTGCAGGTGAACAGGCCAGTGCCCGCAATGAACTGCTATCGGCACTGTTAGATCGCCACGGCACCAGTCGCGTGATGTTCCGCAACAGCCGCTCGGCCATCAGCGGATTTCCCGGACGTCAGTTATGTCGTCACACCTTAACGATGCCGGAACAGTACCAAACCGCGATCAAGGTGATCAGCGCACTCAGTAAAAAAGCAGCCAGTGAGGTGCCCGATAGTCTCTATCCAGAGCGGGTATTCCAGCAGTTTGAGGGGGACGATGCCAGCTGGTGGCAGTTTGATCCCCGCGTTAGCTGGCTACTGGAACAGCTCAAAGGCGAACTGAAGCAGGAAAAAGTACTGATTATCTGCAGTCGCAAGCAAACAGCTGAGCAGTTGGAAACCGCCCTGCGACAAAAAGAGGGGATACGGACCGGCGTCTTCCACGAAGATATGAGTATTCTCGAACGCGATCGTGCAGCCGCCTATTTCGCCGATATGGAGGAAGGTGCACAGGTGCTGGTCTGTTCCGAAATTGGTAGCGAAGGTCGTAACTTCCAGTTTGCTGCACACCTGGTGCTATTTGATCTGCCTGCACATCCCGATCTGTTAGAGCAGCGTATTGGTCGCTTGGATCGAATTGGCCAAACCCGCACTATCAATGTTCATGCCCCCTATTTTGCTGACAGCAGTCAGGCTCGCCTGCTTGATTGGTATGATCAAGGCTTGCAGGCCTTCGAACAGATCAACCCTTGTGGTGACGCCCTATATCGTGAGTTTGAAGAGCGTCTCTGGCCTGCGGCCTCACAAAGTGATGAAGCGGCGTGGACAACGTTACTGAAAGAGACAACGCAACGCTGCCAAATCCTTAAGGGACAACTGGAACAGGGACGGGATCGTTTGTTGGAACTGCACTCATCCGGCCACGGTTTAGCAGAACAGCTGGCTGATGCGGTTAAAGTCGAAGATATGAAAACCGACTTGCCCAGCTTCATGTTTTCCCTGTTTGATACCTTGGGGATCCACCAGGAAGATGGCAGCCAAAATGTGATGATCCTGCGTCCCAGCGAACATATGCTGCTGCCCCATGTTCCGGGTTTGCCCGACGACGGCGTGCAGATCACCTTCGATCGCCAAACCGCACTATCGCGGGAGGATGTGCAACTGATGACCTGGGATCACCCCATGGTCAGCGGTATTCTGGAACAGATCCTGACTGGCGACACCGGCAGCGTCACCGTCTCGATCCTCGCCAACAAGGCGCTACCCGCAGGGACCGTGTTAGTTGAGCTGATCTATGTGGCTGAAGCCATTGCGCCCAAGCATTTTCAGATGGGACGCTTTCTACCACCGACACCAATCCGCTTACTGTTAGATAAAAACGGTAAGGATCTGGCGGCCAATGTGCCGTTCGACGGCTTACAGAAGCAGCTTAGCCGCGTCAATCGTCATACCGGTTCTAAGCTGGCGATGACCGCACAAAGCGTGGTGCATCCACTGCTCGCGGGAGCAGAAACGACAGCACAACAGGAGATGGTTCAGATAACTAACGCAGCGAGACAACAGATCAACGATGTATTAGATTTGGAACAGGATCGTCTCCTGGCGCTCAAAGCGGTTAATCCGGCCATTCGTGACGATGAGATCGCCTTTGTGCAGGAACAAAAGCAATCTTTGCTTAATGCGGTAGACAAAGCACAGGTAAAACTAGATGCCATCCGCTTGATTGTAGTCAGTCACAACGGATAGCAGTCAGCCTGAGCCTATTGTATGCTGTCAGCCACGTTCGCCGTCGGCTGACAGCTCAATTTTGAGGGTTAACTTGCTCAGACGCCTTTTTGCCATCACTTCCAGCTCCGACCTTGCGCCCAGGTTGGCCTGGTTGTTATTACCCGCACTGCTGGTGCTCTCTCAGATCGCCAGCGCTTCGCATCTTATGCTCGCGGTTGGCGAAGACCGCCCTCCTTACATCATGGCTGGCGGCAAGCGCGGACTTGAGCTAGCAGTTCTCAAAGAAGCCTTTGCTTACAAAGGCCATACCTTTGAATCATTTCAGGTCTCTAGTCGACGCCTTAATCAGGTGCTAATTGGTGACGGTACTGACGCTGCGGCAGGCGTACAGGAAAGTCCTAATGGCGCTTACTACTCATTACCCTTTATCGCTTATCGCTATGTCGCGCTATCCAAACAAAAACAGCAACTAACCATCAACAAAATGGACGAGCTGCTCGCCATCAGCGTGGTCACCAGTCAAAATACCTATCAACAGTTAGGGGTTGATTTCGCCTCACTTTACGCACCTGCAAGGCGCCAGAACGACCCGATACCGGCCCGCTATTTAGAGCTGCCCAATCCGATCCAAGCCGTAAAAATGTTTTGGCAAGACAGGGCCGATGTGATCATCATTGAACTTAACGTGTTTAAAGCGCTTACAAGTGAGTTAGATAACAATTTCAATACGAGCGATGCTTTGGTTGTACACCCGATTTTTCCTGCCGCCGCTCAATTCCAAGTGAGCTTCAAGGATGAACAGCTACGTAACGATTTTAATGCTGGACTAGCCATACTTCATAGCTCTGGTCGCTATCGAGAGTTAGTCTCACGTTATCTTAAATAAGGTTTGATCCCCTATGGTAGATCGTTCGCATCCCAAGCAGTCGATGGCAACCCAAGTCATCAAGATGATTTTTGGCGCTTATCTAGCAGTAGCCGCCATAACCATCTCTATCCAGTTGACGGTTTCCCATGCCAGCACCACCGACCGCCTCGAAGAGCTGGTCAGCGGTATTCTCGAGAGCTTCGGTCCAGGTATTGCTAAGTCCCTCTGGACCTACGATGAAGCCTTGATGAACGCCCAGCTCGTCGGGCTCTATAATCTGCCCTATGTTGAAGGGGTAGAAGTGATCGATTTTGACGGCCACCGTATCGCCGAGGTAGGTGAAACCTCCTACTCCACGTCACAACAACTAGCAACATTGACGCCGCGGACGCTACCTCTCTATTTTAATCAGCAGCGACAAGACACGCCGCTGGGTCACCTGGTGATTTATGCTGATGATGAGTGGGTATCGGAGTTAATCCTCGAACGTGCCAGCTATGTGATCACTAACTCGATCATCAGCCTGCTGCTGATCCTCACCGTGGCACTACTAGTCATCAAAACACGCTTACATAAGCCACTGAAAGCTTTTACCGAGCATGTCGCCCGCTTAAGCCAGCGCCAAGATCATCAAGATCAGCCCAATCAACTGCAACAATTGCAAGGCAACCTTGAGCTTAGCCAGCTTGCACAAGCGTTTAATCGCCTGATTCATCGTATCGATATCCAAGTAAGCCAACTGGAAGAAGCGAGAGACACGGCACGAGCCGAAGTCACAGCCAGACAAAGCGCCGAAGATGCCCTACGCGACCTTAACGAGGAGCTGGAAGCCAGAGTAACCCAGCGCACTGTTGAGTTAGAACAAACCAATCAGCTGCTTCACAGCGCCAAAGATGAAGCAGAACAAGCGAGTTTAGCCAAGGGGGAGTTCCTGGCTAACATGAGCCATGAGATCCGAACACCGATGAACGCAATTATTGGATTAACGGATCTGGCACTACGCACCGAGTTGGATGAAAAACAGTTCGACTACCTTAAAAAAGTGAAGGTTTCCGCCTCGACGTTACTCGGCATCCTGAACGATATTCTCGATTTCTCTAAAATCGAGGCGGGTAAACTGGACATGGAGACCATCCCCTTTGAAGTGATCGACATATTGGACAACCTTTCCAACATGGTTTCCCTGATCGCAGAACAGAAAGGGCTCGAACTGATATTTCGTTGCCACCCCAATGTGCCACAGGCACTTGTTGGCGATCCATTACGACTAGGGCAAATACTAATCAACCTGTGTAATAACGCTGTGAAGTTCACTTCAGAGGGCGAGATCGAGGTTGTCATCCAATGTGACAACTGTGACCAAGAGGTCGCGCAACTTCATTTCTCTGTACGCGATACCGGTATCGGCCTCACCCAACAACAACAGAAAAAGCTGTTCGATACCTTTTCCCAAGCAGACAACTCTACCACCCGAAAGTTTGGCGGAACGGGGCTAGGATTAGCGATCAGCCGCCGCTTGGTTGAAATGATGGGTGGAGAAATCTGGGTAGAAAGTGAATTTGGCCAAGGTAGTTGCTTCCACTTTACCGCCACTTTCCCGTTACCCATGCAGGGGCAACATCAACTCGAGCCACCAAAAGTACTGAACGCGCTGAATGTATTGGTGGTCGATGACAACGATGCTGCTCGGATCACACTGACTGAGATGTTAGCAAGCTTAAAGATGAGAGCGTATGCCTTGGATAGTGCCGAGGCCGCCCTGTCTCACTTACAACTCAGTGACCAGCAGTACGATCTGATCTTGATGGATTATAAAATGCCCGGCATGGATGGCATTCAAGCCTGTGCCGAGATCCAGCAGATGGCAACTCATAAGCTAACGCCGACGGTGGTTTTAGTGACCGCCTATGGCCGAGAAGGTTTACAGGAAAAAGCGATACAGGCAGGCGCAGCTGCTACCTTGGTTAAGCCACTCAACACATCCTCCTTATTTGACACATTGATGGAGCTGAAAGGGGCTAAAAAAGTCGCCCCAAACGCCATCGCGAACAGCAATGGTAACCAGATCGAGCAGCCAGATCTGCGCGGTTACAACCTACTATTGGCGGAAGACAACCCGATTAATCAGCAAGTGGCGCGGGAGCTTCTGGCTTGCTGTGGCGCCGATGTTGCGGTTGCCAATAACGGTACAGAAGCCGTCTGTATGGTACAAAACCATCACTTCGATGCCGTGCTAATGGATATTCAGATGCCAGAGATGGATGGTTACGAGGCAACTCGCGCCATTCGCAGTGATAGCCAACACCGCAAACTCCCCATCTTGGCGATGACAGCGAATGCGATGAAAGGTGATCGAGAAAAATGTTTAGCCGCAGGCATGGATGACCACATCGCTAAGCCGATCTGCCAGCGCCAGCTATTCACCACCCTCAGCCGCTGGCTTCCAGCAAAGTCGAACATAACCAGTACCAGCGACGATCAATCGACAACACAAGCGCCGCCATCATCAACCACGGCCAATGAGCCTGCCCTCGATGAAGCTCTGCTCAACAGCCAAGATGGTTTGGCCACGCTGTTAGGCAATAAAACGGTGTACCTGCAAGCGTTACAGATGTTTCTCGATCATTACAGCTCGCTTGCAGAACAGGTTAACGAACTCTTGCGCTGTGGTGATAACGATGGCGCAAGAAAGCAGATGCATGCAATTAAAGGTGTCGCCGGCAATCTTGGATTAACTGCGCTTTATGAGCTGTGTCGAGACTTTGAACAAGACTTAAAACAAATCGGCGAGGAGCAAAAAATAGCTTTGCAACGGGAACGACTCGAACAGTTAATGCCCGATCAGCTCAATGCCATCTCGCAATATTTAGCGTCGGAGTCGGTACAAACTGATGATTAACCCATCAATCAACAGCAAGCAAAGTAACCCTCCGATCGCGTTAGTCACCGGTTGCGGCAGAAGATTAGGGCTGTTTATCGCGAAGCAGCTATTACAGCAGGGCTATCGGGTATTAGGGCACTACCGCAGTCGTTCAGCAGAACTTGAACAACTAGAGCGCGACGGCGCAGAGCTTTTTCAAGCAGACTTTACACAACCGGCTCAAATCAACGCTTTGTCAGAGTGGGTCAACGCACGTTGCTCAATGCTCAGTTTGCTATTACACAACGCATCTGCGTTTGCTGAAACTGCCAGCACCGCAAAAGAGATGGCCACACAGTTTACCGAGTTCTATCACGTGCATATGCTTGCGCCAGCACTACTCACAGAGCAGCTCAAGGCACTGTTAGTTAAAGCGGATAATCCGTCTATCGTCGCCATCACTGATATCTATATTCATCATCCCAACCCTGCGCTTGCCACCTACTGCGCAACCAAAGCCGGGCTAGATAACCTCTGCCAATCTTACGCCCGCAGTTTGGCTCCCCAGATCAGGGTCAATACCATAGAGCCTGGGCCTATCATGTTTCTCGATAGCCATGATGATGAGTATAAACAGCGTATATTAGCCAAAACACCACTGGCGCAAGAGGGCGGATTTGAGCCTATCTGGCAAACACTGGCAATGTTAATCGCTAATCGATATATGACGGGTAGTCGGATCCAGGTCGACGGCGGTCGCTCGGTTGCCGAGCTTTAAACCGGCAACGTTCAACTCGGCAAACTCCACCCCTGCTGGCAGCGCTTGGTCTGCAAATAGGCTCTGCACAATGGGTTGCAAGTAGCTTTCTGATGGTGCCTCAAACTGAGGCGTTGCAGACACCGCGATAATATCTAAGTCTAAGGTGCGGTCTTTCACACTGCGCTCTGAATCAGAGCGGTCACGACCGTGACTCTTTTCCAATGCATTAAACTGGGCTTTGACCTGCCCCTCAGGCTGTGCGGTATTAAACCAAAACAACGCATTCAGGAAGCGGCTCTGACTTGCGATCCCTACCGGGTCGGTATAGATAAACGGGCTAAGGGTGACACGCCCAAAGCGTGTCACCAATTCAGTGATTACCTGCTCGACATGTAACTCAGGATCAATGTTGCTACCGATGCTACATAGGTAATAACTCGACACCGATTATCTGTCCAAAGCAATCGTTGGCGCCCACTTCAGCCAAGCTTCATCGGCTTCGGCACGCAACATAAAGCTATCGCCATCCGCGGCTTGCTTACCAGGCTGCTCAGGTGTCGCAAACGCGATACCCCCAGCCAGAATGCTTTCCAACGATTCTGTCTGGATCTTAACGCCACTAAAAATACCGGCATCGACATTAATACCTGATGCGCTCCAAAACACCGAGTTATCACGCACCAAAGCTTGGTAACGGGGACGAATATTTACAAACACCCGCACATGATCAGCGGTATCTGCCAACTCGTATCCCATGACTTCACCAACTTCCACTTGACGATAGAGCACAGGATCACCGCGTTTCATCGAGTTCAGGCGCGGCGTTTTGATCACAACATTCAGACCTTCAGCAGTAAGTGTTCGCTGCGGCGCCCTTTGCAACCCTTCAAAGCTCAATCGTTGCTCACCGTCACCCGGTATCGTCTGCACATATACACCGCTAATCAGCGTATCTAAATTGGAGGTTTCAACCAGCCCGAGGTGCGGTTGCACGATCCAAAACTGGCTGCCATGACGGGCAATCTGCTCGGCGTATTTTTCTACCAACACCACAGCGTTAATACCTGATAGGGAATCATCCAGTGTGACCTTTTTAACCCGACCAATCACCATCCCCTCAAGCTTGAGCTCTGATCCGGCTTTAAGACCGACACCGTCGGCAAACTTAATACTGATCTCTAGTCCTTTTTCATGAGCAGCTTTGTAGCTATCAGCCAGCAGGTAGGTGGCTCCATTTTTCGCCAATGCCGACTGTAGATGCTCTTTCGGTGTATCAAAACTAACCCCCCCCAGAACCAGCGCAGCCAATGAAGGCGTACGAAGCGTAATGCCGTTTAAATCGCCAGAGACATCAATACCGCCACTACGCCAAAAATGACTGCCCTCACGAACCAGATGTGCAAAGCGCGGCTCAATCCGCAGATGTACACGTACACCGTCGTTAGCGTCATTTAATTCCAGCCCGATCACCTCACCCACGGTCAAGTTCAAGTAATCAACGGGCGCACCAATTTGCAATCCACCAGGCTCTGGCGTTTCCACCACCAGATATCGACCCGGCGCCGAGGTGTCTATCTGACTATCAATACGATCAGCATGAGCGTCACCATAGCTCTCAAATAAACTAAATTCGTGACCATTACGCACCGCCTTAGGGGCTTCTTTCGTTGGCGGCGTATCAAAAGCAAGACCACCAGAAAGCATCGAAACAAGAGAATAGGTGCGGATCTTAATGCCACTTAGCTTGCCTTCAATATCCACCCCGCCGGCATGCCAAAAGCGGGTCTTATCATTCACCAGATGTTGATAATTTTCGTGTATATAGATAGTTACATTGACCTGTTTACCATCGTCCTGCAGGTCGACACTCTGCACTGTTCCCACTTCGACACGCTTATAAAAGATAGGATTGCCACGTTCTAAAGAAGCGGCTGAGGGTGAGTTCAGAATTAGGTGCAGCCCCGGCACATCCCAACTGATCGGTGGCGCATCGTCCAAGCCAACAAATTCACGGGTCGCTTCACCAGTTAAGGCTGGAGCGACAGAAATATATGGCCCCGAGAGTAACGCATCCATCCCTTCTACAGCGCCGGCGGTTAACGTCGGGCGAACCACCCAAAACCGTGTGTCGGACATCAAGGCGCGCTCGGCCATGGGGTCTAGGTTCAAGACTGCTGTGGCACCACGTAGATCCTCGTTAAACTGAAGATCCTCCACGATACCAATATTATGTCCTTTGAACTTAACCTTGGTTTTATCTTCGATAATACCGCTGGCATCTTCAAAATGGACCTTAACGGAGATCCCCGTTTCAGCTTCAGAGAAATTTTTGAAAAGGCTGAAAATATCACCATCTTCAGCGGCACTGGCATCGCCACTGCCGGAAGCATCACCAAACGCGATACCACCAGCAACGATGGTTGCTAGAGAACCGACATCCACAGAAAAGCCGTCTAGCCCTCCCTGAATATCGACGCCGGAGATATTCCAGAAGCGGGTTTTCTTCGTCACCAGCTTTTCGTATTCCGGTTCAACATGGACTTTGACACTAACCTTAGAACCGTCTTCTTCCAACTTGTAATCGGTAACTGAACCGACTTGCAACTGGCGATATAACAGCGGTGAACCTATAGCAAGAGAATCGAGTGTTTCCGAATAGAGAGTGATATGCAGGCCCGGCGTGTTATCGTCCATAGGCGGCGCTTTCGGCAAGGCTACGAAATCTTTTGCTGGCTTACCATTACTATCACCCAAATCGACGGCAATGTAGTTGCCAGACAACAGGGTATCGAGACCAGACACGCCGGCCAAAGTCACCTCAGGCTTAACCAACCAAAACTGGGTGCCCTCGCGAAGGGCGCGCTCGGCATCGCGCTCAAACAGAACCACAGCGGTCACACCGTCAAGCGTCTTGTTCATAATCAGGTCATCGACCACTCCGATGGTAAAGCCTTTGTAGCGGACTTCGGTTTTACCTTTGACAATCCCTTCACCCGTATCAAAAGCAATATTAACTGGCAGCTTAGCTTCGGTAATACTTTTGTAGACCAACCAACCGCCAATGGCCAACGCCAATAGTGGCAACAGCCAGACCATAGGGATACCTTTCCGCTTCTCAACTAACGCTTCGGCGATATCGTCGGAATTGCTTTGGTCGTTATTACTTTCAACGTCACTCATTGCGATTCTCTTCCTGATCCCAAATCAATCGGCTGTCAAAACTTTCAGCCGCAAAAATTGTAATCACCACCGCCAAACAAAATGCGGTAGCGCCATGGCCAGCTTCAATCGTCGCCAGCGCCCCTAAATTAACTAATGCAACTAGAATGGCGATAACAAACACATCTAACATCGACCATTTGCCAATAAATTCAACCATCCGATACAACACGGTTCGCTGCCGAGGGCTGCTATTCCAGCCAAACTGCACCGACAAGCAAAGTATCCAGATCCCCAATAGCTTCATCACGGGCACCGCCACCGAAGCGATAAACACCACTAACGCGATCGGGTACATCTCATAATGGATCAAAGCGATAACACCGGACATGATGGTGTCTGACTGCCCCTTGCCGAAACTGATAATGGTCATAATAGGCAGAATGTTGGCAGGTATCAGACACAGCGCTGCGGTGATAGACAAAGCCCAGGTACGCGCTAAAGAATTAGGTTTGCGAGGATGCATCTTGGCACCGCAGCGACCACAACGCTGAATTGCGTGAGCTTGTTTGATGTCCCAGCGATTCAACTTATGACAATCGTGACACAACACCAATCCACGATGAATAGCCCTTCCACTGGCCGCTGGCGTTTCTGGATCAGTGTTTGGTTTCATCAACGATCTCCCATACTTCATGTGGATCAAAACTCGCGGCAGCGTAGGTTGAACAAAACAGCAAGCCACCGAAGCAGTAAAGCCCACCGTTGACCACTAAGTCCGCTAGATCGACCAGTTTCACAATCGAAACCAAAATGCCGAACATATACACTTCCAACATGCCCCAACTGCGGATCTTCTGATAAACCTTAACTGCGCTGACCACAAATCCCATACCTCGTCGCAGTTTCGCCAGCACGGTAATGCTTAACAACAAACTCAACTCCAGCAGCGGCACAATAAAAGCGGTGAGCACCACCATAAAGGCAACCCAGAAATACTCCGCTTGCCACATCAATTTGGCGCCTTGCAATACGGTTGTACTCTGCCCCATGTCGCCAATATTGATCGCCATAATGGGCAGCAGATTGGCAGGAATAAATAACAAAAGCGCAGCGAGGGAAGCGGCAAGGGTTTTGCCTAAGGCATCATAGCGAGTGTCAACTATCACATAACCACAGCAGGGACATTTAAGACGATAGCCAACCCGTTCATGGGGAAGATTGACTAATAGGTCACATTCGTGACACGCAGTGAGATGGCCATATTCGGGCAAGGATTTTGTACTCTGCGACACCGACGGCCCGCCTCAATTGCTGCCTGCCATACGCAAGCTATTAATCTTAAACAGACTATAGATAATAATCTTTATCTAGCTCAAGCACTATCTGTCAATTCGGGAGCATGATCTTACTTAGCAGTTAATTAACTAATTTTTTGGGCACGAAGCTTGCTTATCCAGAAGAGTGTCATCACTTTGACGGAATTGAATATCATGTCACAACTAAGCTGGAATCAAATACTACAACCAAGAAAGCTATTGGTTTGGATCTGGGCACTATGCGCCTTAATGTTGTTTAGCCCAGCACGTATCATCGAGCGTTTTGGGTTGACCGAAATTATCCAAGAGATCTCTCCCATGTTGGGGATCGCTTTCTTTCTGGTGTCAGCAATTTTCATCTGCGAGACCGCCTCGGAAAGTTTTTCTTGGGTGCTCAACCGCCGACGTCGCCAAGAGATGAAGCAAGCGATCGACGAAAAAGTGACAATGTTAGATCACCAAGAGCGAGCTATCCTGCGAGAGTTTTTTATTCAACGTCGCAGCACCATTACGCTACCAGATCATGAGCCGGCGGTAAGAGCTCTACTCGAAGCGCATGTACTGCTGCGGAATCCAGCACCGGATGAGAAAGAAACCGATGCCTATAAAGGTTTCGCACTTCATCAATGGGCACGTCCGAAGCTGACCAGCCGCGTATTGCAGCTACCTGTCGGCGATATGACCGAAGAGCAAATTCGTTACCTGAAACAAACTCGTCCAGCATTTGTGATTAAAGATATGCGCATGCGACGTCGGAGAATTGCGGCCTGATTGAGTGGCCCAGACAATAGCCAAGTGCAGATGACAGCGCTATATTTGGCAGACTAGGTTCATGATGAGAAACAAACCATTGTCGCCAACGGCTAAATCGACTCCTCAGGGTCTGACACTAAAGCAGATCACGCAACAAAAATACAAAGCGACCTGGGGAGATGTACCTCCCCTTTTCCAAAAGATTGCCTCGGCAGCGGCAGATCTAGACGGCATGTTCAAACAGGGCTTTGATCATGCCCTTAAGCATATTTTAAATCGTCGACATTGGAATTCAGAGCTACTCACAGATCCTGCCACCCGACAACTACACAAGCCCCGCTTGGCGGTCTATCAACTGTTTACTGATTGGGGGTTTGAAGTTCACTGTTTTCCCTACCTTGGCGACAACGAAATAGACGAATATCAGCGCCTAAATCCCAAGATGGAGTTTAGCTTGTGGGATCCAGCCAACATGCGTCGCTTGATCCATGTTCGCCATCTTAAAGAGTTTATTGAGTATGCCCACAGAACAGGCGACCGCAACGATAAAGCCTTGCTTGCATTTACCAACGCGGCGGTAAACAGGGTAATGCGCCACTTATCAGAACAGGTAAGGATCACCAAGGTTGGAGGGCTATCAATCCCCAAATACCTCAAGCTAGTGGTCGAGCAGAAAGGGGATTATCTTTTGGATGATTTGCCGCCCCACGTCAGTAAACGGCTAGGAAGTGACACCTTGTACCTATTGCGGCAAGCGGAAAAAAGAAAAGTACGTGAACAGCAACAAGCTCAAATAGAGCAAGCAGATGGATCAGAAGCGCCAGTTAGCACAGAAACAACAGAAGAAACAGAGAACCCCGCTAACGACAATGACATCTCCTAAAACCATAACGACGCGCAATCAGCCAAGCCAACGGCCGTCGATCAGATGCTTATCAATTGCGATCATCAGCTGCAACTCATCGATTGGCCGACATATAAAGTAGCCCTGCCCATAGCCGCAGCCTCTTTCCGCCAAAAAGTCGATATGACTATGTTTCTCAATCCCCTCAGCCACGACATCCATATGCATATTTTTCGCCATCGCCAAAATAGTTTGTACTAATTGCCGATCCGTTTCATCGTTGTCCAGATCCATCACAAAAGAGCGGTCAATCTTCAGAATGTTTACAGGTAAGCGACGCAAATACTCTAGTGAAGAGTAGCCCGTACCGAAGTCATCAATCGCCAGGGAAACGCCACGCTTTCTCAGCTCCTGCATCTGGGTCAGCACTTTATCGATATCCCCAATCAAGGTATTTTCAGTCAGTTCCAGTTCAATCTGCGCCTCTTTCAAACCATATCTGGCCAGGTTATCTGAAATAAAGGCCCCCAACTTTTCATCATCAAACTGATGCGAGGTTAAATTGATAGCGATCTTAATATCGGGAAGTCCCTGCAGTTTTAGCTGTTGCAGGATCGCCATACTGTGCTCGATGGTCCAATAACCCACAGCGACAATATGCTCACTGTTCTCCAGTTGCGGAATAAACTCATCGGGAAAAACCAGACCTTTTTCTGGATGACGCCAACGGATCAAGGCTTCAAAACCCACCAACTTCCGACCGGTCAAGGCAATTTGTGGCTGCAAAAACAGGCAAAATTCTTTTTCTTGTACAGCACGTCGCAGCTCCGATTCCATCGCCAAACGCTTATAAGCATCAGCAGCCATTGCCGGATCAAAAAAGCGATATTGATTCTTACCATTCGACTTGGCTTGATAAAGTGCGGTATCAGCCTGGCGCATTAACTCCTCAGCCGTTAGCTGCCCGGAATCAGCCAATGCAATGCCAAAGCTGCCATTAATCACCAAGGTCTCATTCCGTAAATTAACCGGCTCTCTTATTACCTCTCGGATCTGTTGTAACTGGCGAGTCAGCTGCTCATCGTCTTGCAGTTTAAGCAGCAGGGTGAACTCATCATCACCAAAACGCCCCAAAAACACCGTCTCACGAGCGAGGTGCTCAAAGCGCTGCAGGCGTTGAGCGATATCCTTCAACAGCTCATCCCCTGCATCATGCCCCAAAGTGTCATTGATCCGTTTGAACTCATCGAGATCGATAAGCACCACAGCTAACTGTTGATAATCAGTGCCGATATTGAGTACGTCGTCTCGCAGCGTTTGCAACAGTAAGTGTCGATTAGGTAACCCGGTGAGTTCATCGTACATCGCCATCCGTTCAAGCTGATGAGTTCGTTTTTCTACTTTGTGCCCAAGACTTTCAAGTTGTTCGTTAAGAGTTTCAGCGGCGCTTTCCAATACAGTAAATTCATCACGATAAAGCCGACGCCGGCGAGTCAATAGCGCCCTGACCTGTTCAAACTTCTGCTCGGCAACCATCGGCATCATCTTTGCCAGCACATTGGTTCTGGCCACGACATGTGAAATAGGGATCAAGCCCAACAGTAAACCACCCAACATCACCATGGCAGAAAGCAGTACGCTGTTATCGCGAAAACGTTCAATCTCCGCTTTCTGCACAGAAATATCGTCAATCAGGATAAGATAACCATCATTTAGATGCGCCACTTTGTCACTGATTTTGACCGCAGACAGCCGAATGTTATCTTCTGCGACGGCAGTAATACCGCCCTCAAACAACCGATCTAATGGTACCTTTGCCGCAGTCTCTTCCAGTATGGGCAGAAAGCGATCCTTCGAAGAAAGTGAAGAGATACCGACATTCCAGCCATTCAAATAGGGGAGCTGATCCTGCGCAGTTGCTTGTCGCTGAGTGACAATGGCAAGGTCAATTTTGTGGGAGTGACGCAGGGCGATCACCAGATCCATCAGCGACAAAGACACCACCAGCGCACCAATGCCTTGCTTGCCTAAATTCACTGGTACGCCGATGTAATAGACGCAGCGCTGAGCACAACCGATGCGAGAGACATAGTCAACTTTCACCATAATCTCTTCTAGCCAGATCCAAGGAGGGGGCTGCGAGACATCGCCCCAGCTTCCCCATTGCTCACGGTTAGCGCTAAACAACCAAGCGGACTCTAGACGCCAAATCAACTGATTGGCTGCCCAATAGTCATCAACGGCCTGCAGTAGCAGCTGTTTGCCCTGATCTGTACTCAACATATCCAGATCAGGTTCTCCAAGCACAATGTCGCTAAATTCGATCAGCCGATCACCCATCATCTCGGACAATGTCAGAAAAGTCTTTTGCTGCGCGATATTTGAATTGACCAACTGAGTTTCCAGCTGATCTTCCATCCGAGAAATAGATAACAGGTGCAGGCTAACCACCAACACCGTAAGTAGAAAAACGAGACCGACAGAGAACTGCCAGCGAATACTGATGAATCGACGTTGCATACTCTTCCTAGTCGACACAGTTAAAAGCTATAGGAAACCTGTATAGCAAACAGATTCCAATATTTCTGATCATGGGTAACCACATCAGGGTAGAGATGAGGCGGTAGCCAGGCAGAGCCATCTACATAGTGGTACTCACCGCGCACCAACCAATCTTCAGCTACCTCATAGGTTAGCCCGACAGTCCAATCCTTGCTGTACATAAAATAACTCGGCGCACCAGTGGCTTGCTCAAAATCGCTGCCATCACGATCATCTTTGTTTAAGTATTTCGCATCGTAACGCCCCAACAAGGTCAACTCAGGGGTGAGGAAGTAGCGCAGCTGCAGATAGTAGCCATCACTGTGAGAACGGTCGCGAAACCCAGGATAGTAGAGACCATAAAGCTTGAATTGATCGTCAATATACTCAAAGGTCGCTTCCCAAGTCGCTGCACTATAACGTAGCGACGCGATTGACTCCCAAACGTAGGTTTGTCCGGAAAATGCTTGCGAACCATCGTCCGCATGAAAATCAAGATTGGAGCGGAGGACACTCAGCCCAGCCGTCCAAGCTCCGTCAGCGGTAGTGAAATAGCCGGAGCCCTGCACCACCCAGTCCTCCTGATATTTACCGCTTGACTCAGAACCAAGTACCCACTTTTCCATATCATCGTGAATATCAGTCGCACCACCACTGAACTGCCATTCGAAACTTCCCGCTTCGAGTTGATGAAAACCAAGCAGGGACAAGCCATCGGTATTTAAAGTTTGATCGCGGTACATATCCCAGTAGATAGACTGAGGTAAAAATATGCTCGGTTGTGCCGCAGGCACGTCACGACTGTCCCGATAGAGGCCATGTTGGTTTTTATACCGGCCTAATTGCAGATGAACCTCATCGTCCTCTCCGCGATAAGCTAATCGATCCAACAGAAAATAGTCTAAACGCACCCCTTCCGGATAGCGGTTGCCGCCATTGAGATAAACCACCTGACCGGCCACACGCCAATTGTTATCAATTTGCCAGGACGCATTAACGCCAATCTCGGTTTGGCGTTCTGACCAACCGTTGTCATCTTCGACAAAACCGTTGTCGTCGGTATACACCGCCCCTTGCGAGAAAAAGCCATGGGTCTGCACTCTGTCTAACCAATCATTTTCCGCCGATGCGAACGATGAGTACAACGCAGTCAGGCTAATCAATAAGGATAATTTTGACACTGTCATCCACGTCCTCCTTCTTGATATAGCCAATAGCACCAGGGGTCGTTGCGACTGCGTCGCGCAGCTCTTCTGACGTCGCCATCTGCTTGGGCGCCTGACCAAAGCCTGAATAAACAAGTCGATTCCAAGATCGCTCCAATTGATAGCTAAAGAGCTCCAGATAACTGCGACAGAATGTTTCATGGAGACGATTTTGTTTTGGCAGCACGTAGACTGCGATCATCTGCCCTTCGGACCAGGCAGTCAGTCGCATGGAAAAAATGGATTTAAGTTCTTTAACGGTCAGTGCGTCGGTTTGCACGGATGGATGAGCCACGACAGCAATATCTGCCGCCCACGCTGTGGTGGGAACACAGAGCGATAGCAACAAGATAAATGGAAGCATCAATCCTTTCATCACCGTCCTTGGCTATGGCAGCCACAATCAAGACAAAGGGGAGCAAACTTGTTGGGAGAATATCTCTATATTAGTTATCAACAGCTTAATCGCCAATTATTGACTTAATATAGATCACAATTTGCAGATCTAGCAGACATTAGCGACAATCCCTAGCGCTTAAGCAGGAGCCCAACATGTCGTCGTTGTCACCAATCAGTGAGATAGTAATGCGTAATCTGGCGCAGCTAACTAAAGCGCCCTTATTACTCATCAACCCCCCTGCGGACAATTTATCGTTTGAACTTAAACAAGCTGATATTGCTGCCCATTTTTTCACCACTGACTTGATCACCGCGAAGCGGCTCGAAACCAATGGCGCGGACGTTAGCTTCGGCGATACGCCAGCCAATGGCTGCCATCCTTGGTCACAGGCCATCCTATGCTGGCCAAAAGCCAAAGCGCATGCTGAATTACTGCTTACCCAAACACTCCCTTTGCTAGCTGATGGCGCAGAGCTTTGGCTCGTTGGTGAAAATAGAGGTGGCATTAATAGTGCCGCAAAAGTGTTAAAAAGCCTCGGCTATAGGTGCCACAAGAGCGACAGCGCAAGACGCTGCTCTCTATTTTTCAGCAACATCACCTCTGCCGCAAAAAGCAGCTCTTATCAATTCCAATATTTTTCCGTGCCTTTTCAGCAACAATCGTTCGATTGCGCCAGCTTACCTGGGGTGTTTAATCATGGAAAATTAGACGCTGGCACCTTGCTATTGCTGCAGACGCTAGAGCAATCCCCACCATATCAAGGGCGCGCTGTCGATATAGGCTGTGGTGCAGGCGTGATCACAACGGCGCTGCATTACCACTCGCCCAAACTTGAGCTAACCAGCTGTGACGTCAACGCAATGGCCTTGGCAGCAACAAAGCAAACGGCCATTCACAATGGCTATCAAACGACCGTCGTCGCCTCGGATCTACTGACCAATACCGAAGATCAATTTGACCTGGTCATTTCCAATCCCCCTTTCCACCAAGGGCTAGCTACCGATTACGATATCAGCGCCAACCTGTTTAAGCAGGCATATGCTAGGTTAAACGCCGCAGGCGAATTGCGTATCGTCGCCAATGGGTTTTTGCCCTACGCCGAGCAGATAGTTCGCATTTTTGGGAACTGCAGGGTGTTATCTGAAAATCGACAGTTTAAAGTGTACTCAGCGACCAAATCTTAGGCAGTCAGATCTGGCAGGATCCCCGCCTATTTGTGGCAAATAGAACAATACGGAGTGTTTTTCATGGCTGGTATTTTGTCCGTTATATTAGCCGGTGGGGCAGGGACTCGTCTCTATCCACTGACGGAAACCCGGACCAAACCCGCGGTTCCATTTGGCGGCGGGTATCGCCTCATCGATTTTGCTCTCAACAATTTCGTCAATTCCGATCTATTAAAGATCTATGTACTGACGCAATTTAAATCTCAGTCTCTCAACGTTCATCTGCGCCAAGCTTGGTACCTGTCCAGCCTGACCGATCACTTTATTGACCCTATTCCGGCGCAGATGCGCATGGGTAAACGGTGGTATGAAGGGACTGCGGACGCAATATACCAAAATATGCGTTTAATCGAGATCCACGATCCCGACCAGGTCTGTATTTTCGGCAGCGATCACATCTATAAGATGGATATACGGCAGATGATCGACTTTCATAAACGGCGCAGTGCTCAGCTCACCGTGGCAGCCATTAAAGTGCCCGTTGCTGAAGCTCATCTATACGGCGTCGTTCAGGTAGATGAACAGGGGCGGATGACTGGCTTCGTCGAGAAGCCACAAAATAATCCACCAACCATACCCGGCGATCCAGAGCATGTACTGGCGTCTATGGGTAACTATGTGTTCGATACCCAGACCCTGTTTGCAGCATTAAAAGCCGATGCGAAAGAGCCTGGTTCTACCCACGATTTTGGCCTGGATATTTTAACCAAGCTTTACCAAACCCACCCCGTTTACGTCTACGACTTCGCATCCAACGTTATTCCCAATGAACCCAATAGCACAGCCTACTGGCGCGATGTCGGTACCATAGATAGCTTCTGGCAATCCAATATGGATCTGCTGGCAGACGATCCTCCGTTAGATCTGTTTAACCCCAAATGGCCGCTGCGCTCATATCACCCACCCGTGCCGCCGGCCAAATATCTCGACAGCACCGATGGCCAACGCAGCGAAGTCAGTAAATCGATGGTGGCATCCGGCTGCGTCATACGTGGTGCCAAAGTAAGGCGTTGCGTACTTGGGTTTAATGTCGATGTACAACCAGGAACAGAACTTACCGATGTGGTATTTCTGGGGGACAGCGCCATCGGCCAGAATTGCCGTATCAGCCGAGCGCTTATCGATAAAGATGTCGAGATTGCCGATGGCGTGATAATAGGCGAAGACCTTGACGCCGATAAGGAACGCTATAAAGTGTCGCCGAGCGGTATTGTAGTAATTCCTAAAGGCAGTCGTATTGGTTTCTGACAGAAAGCTCAAGATCCTTTTTCTCGCTACTGAAGTTGAGGATCTAGCAAAAACAGGTGGCTTAGCTGATGTGGCAAAGGCATTGCCGCAAGCGTTGACTCGCCTGGGTCATGACGTGCGTATTGTCTGCCCCTTTTATCCCCAGGTACAAGAGCGTCTTAAAGAAGATAACCACCTGCACAGTGAGCTGTCTCTCCAATTAGGCAATTTGCAGTACCTCTACAATATCCACCAATTGCACTTAGGTGATGTGCCTGTTTATAGCGTCGACTATCCGCCCTATTTCTCCCGCCAGGGGCTTTATGACAACGGTTATCACGCGTATCAGGATAATGGCGAACGTTTTGCTTTCTTTTCGATGGCTGCATTACAAATCACCCAAAGTCTGGACTTTGCCCCAGATATTATTCACTGCAATGATTGGCATACGGCGATGGCGCCGTTTTTCTTACGTAATGAGTTAGCAGATAATCAATTTTTCTATCGCACGCGTACCCTGCTTACGCTGCATAACGCCGCCTATCAGGGGGTTTTCGACCTTGACAGCATCCCGTTCCATCAACGCTTTATCTCTGCTTTAAGTAGTGATCATATGGAGCAAGGGAATAAAATAAACTTCCTAAAATGCGGCTTGCTTACGGCGGATAAGATTAATGCCGTCAGTCCCTCTTATGCAGCAGAGTTACTCACGCCGTTAGGTTCCCACCATATATTGTCGCTGTTCCAACATCGCCACCGCGACTTCAGTGGCATCTTAAACGGCTGTAATTACGACGACTGGAACCCGGCCACAGACTCACTGCTTCCCAAAGCCTATGATCAACATAATTTAGCCGGGAAGGCTGAGTGTAAGGCACATTTACAACAGTATGTTGGCTTACCTGAGCAAGCAGATACCCCACTGTTCGGCATGGTCAGCCGGCTTACCGGGCAAAAAGGGTTTCATCTCCTGCTACCTGCTCTGCAGCGTTTTTTAGAGCAAAATGTCCAAGTTGTGATCATCGGCTCAGGCGAACAAGAGCTGGCAGATAATTTGCGAGCGCTGGAAGCCCAATACCCTGACAAATTGATATTTCGAGAAGGTTACACAAGCAAGATCGCACATTGGGTGCAGGCGGGCGCAGACTACTTCCTCATGCCATCCCTGTTTGAGCCTTGCGGCTTAACCCAAATGTATAGTCTGGCCTACGGCACGCCGCCCATTGTTCGCGGAGTCGGCGGCTTAAAAGACACGGTAAAACCGGTCAAGTCCAATGGCAGCATTGATGACGCCACCGGGTTTGTCTTCAGCCACCCTGAACCTGATGCGTTACTCGATCTGCTGATGCAGGCTCTAACCCTGTTTAATGACGCACCTGAAGCGTTCAAGCAACTGCAACAAAACGGCATGGCGTATCGTTTTTGCTGGGAAGAAACCGCCAAAAATTACGTTTCGCTCTACCATGAGATGCTCTTACCCGCCGCTTAACCTACTACGTCGACACGATCACCCGCTGGCTAAACGTACCGATATGCTCTTCACTCTGATCTTTCAATAAACATGGCGTTAGATAGAGCTGATTGGCATCTACCCAATAGATAGCATTTTGCTGATATGCCCGAGCAAGAGTGAGCATTATCGATTTCTCCGCCAGTACAGCCCAGCTTTTTTCCCGATGAGAGAGGTCTGGCGCGCTACCCCATAACTCACGGTAGGGCACATTGAGTCGCACGATATCTTGCTGCAGTCGATAGTCGAGCAAACGATTATAGGTCTCGCTGACTTTGTCGCCTTGTGGGTTATGCGCAGTGATCACAGCAAAGCTCAGTTCTGGAGCCAACGGCTGCGCCATCAAAAAACAGGTCTGTTTATACAGATCCCAATCACTCATCACTCTGTTCTCCTTATGTATCTCTATCGCGCTAACCATGCGCTTACCATTATAGTGATTAATGTGACGTTTCAGAGGCAAATGCTTTGCTTCAACAAAGACTTATTCGCTAGACTGAGATTAATCCCGTCTTTTATAGGAAAGCTATGGGCACAGGCGCTCCCAGCCGTTCTATCCGCGGCTCGTTGATCATGGTCGTTATGCTGATCACGACGAGCTCGTTAGCGATCGCGTTGGGTATCAACCAATACTTCGATTACCAAACCCAGCGACAAGACCTTCTTGAACAACTCCAGACCCTTGCCAAGTTAACGGCTGACCACGCCCAAGATACTATCGTTGATAATAAGCCGGCTTTAGAAACACGGCAGCTTAGAGCGCTTTCAGTTTATAAGTTTCTGCAATCTGCACAAACCTATCAGTTAGACCGGTACACGCAGCAACTCAATTTTTTCGCTGGCTACACCCGCAGCGGAGTGCTTCCCAATACGTTTACTGACAGTCAGCTACGCGCATTAAAACAGCCTAGGATCACCGCAGACACCATAGAAATAACATCAGAGATATCGTTTGAAGGTGAACTACTTGGCTTCAGCTATCTGCGTATTTCCCTCGATACTCTCAATCAACGGCTTTGGAATAACCTTTATCAGGCACTCACCATTATTCTCGTGGCTTCAATATTCGCCTTACTCATTACGCTACAACTACAGCGGCGTTTTAGTCAGCCTATCGACACGTTGATCAGCCTCGTGCAACAGGTCGACTTAAACAAAGATTATGCGCTCAGGGCACCGACCCTTGAGGTGCAAGAGCTGGACTTTCTTGGCAATGCCTTTAATCGCATGTTGTCTCGGGTATCCCGGCGTTTGGAGAAACAACAGCAAGCGGAACAAGAGATACGCCAGTTAAACCAAAGCCTGGAAGATAAAGTCACCGAGCGCACCTTCGCGCTGAAACAAGCGAACAGCGAACTGCTACAAACCTTAGAAAAGCTGCACCTGTATCAGGGACAGATGCTGGAAAAAGAGAAGTTGCACAAATTAGGGCAGATGGTCGCAGGCATTGCTCATGAATTAGATACACCGCTTGGTCTTGGCATCACAACATCAACTTCGATGCAGCAGGCGCTTAGCGAACTAAAGCACTCACTGGAGCACGGAGAGTTATCGCAACGACGACTGAACCAGTTTCTATCACTGTCGGACGAAGCCTTTAATATTCTCACCAGAAACTTGCAGCGAGCCTGCCAATTAATCGAAAGCTTTAAACATGTCGCAGTGGACCAATGCTCAGAGCAGGATCGAACCTTTGAAGTTCATCACTTTATTGACGAAGTTTTGTTAACGCTCAAACCCAAATTAAAAAAAAGCAGGCATATTATTGAGGTGATATGCGACCAAGAGCTGACCATCACCAGTAAACCGGGTGCCATTAGTCAAATTTTAATCAATTTGGTTTTAAATTCACTCAAGCATGGGTTTAAAGATATCAGCCAAGGCACCATAGTTATTCAAGTAACCATGGATAAAGATTATTTAACGGTAATCTACGAAGATAACGGCCGCGGCATGAGCCAAGAAGTCAAAGCACAAGTCTTTTCGCCCTATTTCACCACAGCGAAAGAGAGCGGCGGTAGCGGTCTGGGCATGTACATAGTACAAAGTTTGGTGCAACAAGTACTCGGTGGAAAGTTAGAGCTAGAGACTGAGCCGGAGCAAGGTATTCGACTCAAGATGATGATACCTTTGACCGATACAGAAACAAAGCAGCCCTCTGTGGCGGATACAAATCAAACACATTTGTTAAGTTAATGTAACCAAGCTAAGATTGAATGACTATTGTTTGACCATGTTTACGTTTGCTAACAGTTGGTTATGGAACAATTAAAGAATTAGGCACTCTAACGTTGGGCATTACGTTAATGTAGTACCCGACCGGCCGGTCGAATTAACAGAAATTGACACGCGGAAAAAGACGCATGGAAATCCCAAAAATATTGATCGTCGAAGACGAACTGGTCACCAGAAACACGTTACGCACACTGTTTGAAGCCGAAGGTTATCAGGTCATTGAAGCCAGTGATGGCGAAGAGATGTACCAAAGCCTAGAGAAAGGCGTGGTAGATCTGGTGATCATGGATATCAACCTGCCAGGGAAAAATGGCCTATTGCTTGCTCGTGAACTCCGCGAAAAAACCGATATGGCACTCATTTTCCTGACAGGCCGGGATAATGAAGTTGATAAGATCCTTGGCCTGGAAATTGGCGCAGATGATTACATCACCAAGCCATTTAATCCGCGCGAGCTGACTATTCGGGCTCGGAACCTATTACAACGCACCTTGCACCAGTCTGAAATCGACGGTGACGAGCCAGACCAATATAAATTTGAAGGCTGGCTGCTCGATGTAAATAGTCGCATGCTGACCGGCTCTGACGGCAATGCGTTCAAACTGCCACGTAGTGAGTTTAGAGCGTTACAACTGTTCCTGAAGAACCCTGGCAAGATCCTAACTAGAGCCCAGCTCTTAAAAGAGATGACTGGCCGCGAGTTACGTCCAAACGACCGTACTGTCGATGTCACCATCCGGCGCATTCGTAAGCACTTTGAAAGCGTCCCAGGCACCCCTGAAGTGATCGCTACTATTCACGGTGAAGGCTATCGTTTTAGCGGTTCACTAGGTTAGTTATCGAAAATTGATGGCATCAAAAAAGGGCCTGAGCAGGCCCTTTTTTATTGCTCGCTATCCACAAGAGAACATCATTCACTTTCAGCGGCTTCAGCCTCTGTCAGCCAACGCTTTAGTACCACTAAATCTTGTGGGTAGTGATGCTTCATTGCATCCACCCAATCGGGGACATTTTCCCACCAAGCCGGTTCATCTTTCTGCTGAGCTTTAGCTGCGATCTGTTGTACCCGCTTCAATCCCACAGAGCCCGCTGCACCCTTAATTTTATGGGCTTCTGATGCCACTGCGCTCTTATCTTCAGCGGTTAAATTGGATTCCAAAATTTCCAGGTACTCTGGCATCAAGGTTTCCAGTAACTCAACACTGTTCAAAAGAGCACCCGCACCAATTACCTCACTGTACTGCTGCAACATTTCAATATCTAAAATGTCATCCAGCGCATCATCTGCTTGCGAAGCTGTTGGCACCGCAGTACCTGCGGGAGCGAATAGCTTAGCTAATGCACTGTGCAGCACGTTCATCTGAATTGGCTTAGTTACGATATCAACAATACCGCACTCCTCGTAGCGAGTTTTGTCCTTAACCGTATTGGCGGTCAAAGCAACAAGGGGAATATCAGCCGTCAGTGGATCAGCCTTAAGTTTCTCTGCCACATCAAAACCACTCATATCTGGCAATTGAATATCCAGCAATACCAGATCAGGTATCTCCGACGCCGCCGTCAACGCACTCTGGCCATCCATCGCGACACTGATTGTGTGACCCATTTTCTCCAGTAGAGTTTTGGCAACCAGCACATTGAGTTCAATATCTTCGACCAACAGGATATTCAATGCTGGTACCTTTTTCGCTTCATCTGTTAACACATGACTCTCCGGTGCTTCCAGTTTTGGTAGCGTCAACTGAATAGAAAAACAGCTTCCCACATCCACTTCACTGCGAAGCTTAATCTCCGAGCCCATGGCTCGAACTAATTGCTGTGATATAGCTAAGCCTATACCACTTCCAGTGCCGGTGTGATGTCCTTGGCGGCTGCCCTGGTAATACATTGCGAAGATCTTTTTCTGCTCTTCGTCCGGTATTCCCAGACCAGTATCCTCGATCTCAAACTGCAAATAGACGTTGGTATCGTCCTCTCGGGTTAAGGTTGCACTCAGCGCAACAAACCCCTGCGGCGTAAATTTCACCGCATTACCGAGCAAATTCCATAACACTTGGCGCAATCTCGCACCATCCGCTTCCACATACTCTGGCAGCTCAGGATCCCAGCGACAGCGGAAGCTGACGCCATATTGTTGTGCCAGTAGCACTCCCATGTTTTCAACTTCAGCCAATAACGCCTTAAATGCTACCCGCGTCGGATTAAGCTTAAGTTGTTGTCGGTCTAAACGGTCAAGATCAACAATGTCATTAAAGATGACCCCAAGGGTTTCTGCACTGAGATAAATCGTGTCGACATATCGCAACTGCTCGGCTGACAACTCGGTATCACGCAAAATACGACTTAAACCGACAATGCCATTTAATGGTGTACGCAGTTCATGGCTAATGGTGGCAATAAATTCAGCTTTCTCATTACTTGCTTTAGTCAGTAAATCCGCGGCCTGTTTTCTTTCGGTAATATCACGACCGAATGCCACCAACCCAAGGCGCTCACCTTTAGCGCCAAAAAAAGGCACTTTACTAAATTCAAACAAGGTCTTACGACCGTCGGGGTAACGCATCCACTGCTCAAACTTCAGCGGCCGATTACTCGCCATGACCGCCGCGTCAGTTTGAACCACTTGTTCAGCTAGCCGTTCGGGATACACATCAGCAGGAGTAAGACCCACAAGTTCCTCACGAGTTCGCCCCAAGAGCAATTCAGCAGCCCGATTGCAGCTAGAAAAATAGCCATTGTCATCACGATAGAAGATCACATCGGGTGAGCTATCAATCAAAGATCCCAGTTTTGCACTCTGTTCTGCCGCCTTTATCTCTGCCTGACGGCGCTGCATCACTTCAGCTTCCATCTCAGCAACCACCTCCGCTAACGCCTGCTCGGCCTTCACCCGTTCGGCATTTTCCGCTTCCAGCAAGATAAGTTGATGTTCCAGCTTCTCCGCCTTCTCACGATCTTTTGCCCGCAGGCGATCAGTACGTCGACGGGACAGATCAAGTTCGCGCACCACAAGTACAAAAAGAAAAACCGTGGGCGGAGTCAGAATAAAGCCCAGTAGGAGAGCTCTGGCGATATCCAGAGTATCCACATCACCGCTAATCGCTAGGCGCAAAGAAACGTTGATCGCAATCCCCAAAACAATAATGGAGCCAGCAACAACCAGCGTCAGGCGCAATACGCCAATTTCCGTCATCAAATTGATAAAGCGTTGTGCCCACAATTTCATGGCACCATCCTTGAAACGTCGTTAATTGGAAAGTCGATCTTGTCGCCCTAAAAGCCACAAGATTCAGCGGTGTTTATGTTGGTCAAAGCCCTTTATAATAGCTGCCCCGAAACGGGGAGAGATTCAACAGCGTCTCATTTTTGTGATATAAAGACGCTCTTTTTTTAACCGCCATGGCAATTTAGCAGAAATTTTCGCCAGTTAGCGCCCAGTGGAGTACCCCGATGCCATCCATCATGCCAGATATCGCCAACCACGCCAGTGCCCAAACAGAGGGAACATTAGACTGGGTTGGAATGGACAATATCGAGCTACCACTGATGGTAGAAGTGCGTGGGGAAGCGCCACGGCAAGTCAGCGCTCATGTCGGTGCTTTCGTAAACTTGACCCGTCCGAAAGCAAAAGGGATCCACATGTCCCGTCTCTACCTGCTGCTGGATACCCTATCTACCGAAGGCACACTGAATAGCCAGGCACTGATGACCCTGCTGGACAACTTCATCACGAGCCATGATGAGCTTAGCGATCACGCCAAAGTCTCTTTTACCTTCGACTACCATATGCGCCGGAAGTCACTGATCAGCGGTAAGCAGGGCTGGAAAGCCTACCCGGTCACACTAACAGGTGAGCTTAAGCAGGGTGAACTCAGTATTGAGATGGGTGTACAAGTCCCCTATTCATCGACATGCCCTTGCTCCGCCGCCTTGGCGCGACAGCTCATTCAGGACGCCTTTGAAGCAAAATTTAGCGGCCAAGGCAGCATTAATCGGGCAGAGATGCATGCTTGGTTAGGCACGACAGAAGGTGTTGTTGCAACGCCACATAGTCAACGCAGCATTGCTGACGTCAAGGTTAAGCTAGATAACGCCAACTTAGGTTTCCCGTTACGCCAGCTAATTGACCAGATCGAAGATGCCTTACAAACACCCGTACAAGCCGCGGTGAAACGGGTAGACGAACAGGAGTTTGCTCGCCTAAACGGCCAGAACCTGATGTTCTGTGAAGATGCCGCCCGTCGCCTCAAGCATCTGTTAAACCAACATGCCGAATACAAAGACTTTCTGCTGCGCGTGAATCACTACGAAAGCTTACATGCCCATGATGCGGTCAGCATCACCGCCAAAGGTGTTAAAGGCGGATATCACGCCTAAGTAAACCGCCGTTATAATTTTTTTGCATGGTCAGGAACTCTCCTGACCATATCACCAACAATTTCCCTTTTGCCCCAGCAACAACAAACTGCAACCATTTGCCCTTTCAACACGATAAAAGTTGTTATTTTTCATCTTTGCCCCGCTACGCTACTACCCGACAGATAACAACAAAGCAGCAAAACAAATAGGCTAACAACCTGTTTTAATGCAGGTTATCTTTGATCTGCCCCAAACAAAACAGCCATTTTAAGTGATGGACTTCACATTGTTTTAACATTACATTAGTTGTACTAATGTAATGCCCTTTGCGGATCTTTCTTTTCATCAGCTCGAATTTCTACCGCAAAACTGGTCTAAAAATAGATAGTCAGCCGGAATAAATCATCGGGCTGCATTCTGCCTGCATGGGAGGTTTTATGAGCTTGTACGACCCGTCTTTAGTCAAAGACAACTGTGGATTTGGGTTAATCGCCCATATGGACGGCGAACCCAGTCATCGTTTGGTACGTACCGCTATCTCCGCTCTGGATCGAATGACCCACCGAGGCGGCATCGCCGCTGACGGTAAAACTGGCGATGGTTGTGGCCTGTTGATGCAAAAGCCAGATGCGTTTTTTCGCGCGATTGCTGAAGAAAACGATTGGCATTTAGGCAACCACTATGCCGTCGGTATGATTTTCCTCAGCCATGACGACAACAAAGCCCAAGCTGCGCGGGATGTTTTCAGCGAAGAGCTGCAACAGGAAACGCTGGAAGTCGTCGCCTGGCGTCCGGTACCGACAGATAATAGCTGTCTCGGTGAGATCGCCCAGCAAACAGTACCCTGTATCGAACAGGTGTTTGTCAATGCCAACCCAGGCTGGAGCATTCACGATATTGAACGTCGGCTCTATCTAGCGCGCCGCCGCGCGGAGAAGCGTTTGGCTGATGACAGTGATTTTTATGTGGCCTCGCTCTCCAACTTGGTGATTGTTTATAAAGGCTTGATGATGCCTGCAGACATCCCCAACTTTTATACTGATCTGGCGGATATACGCCTGCAATCTTCAATCTGCCTATTCCACCAGCGCTTCTCAACCAACACAGCCCCCCGTTGGCCGCTGGCACAGCCGTTCCGTTTTCTCGCCCACAATGGTGAAATAAATACCATTGAAGGCAACCGCCAATGGGCAAAGGCGCGGAGCTATAAGTTTAAGTCACCGCTGCTCCCAGATTTGCAAGATGCCGCCCCGTTTGTCAACGAGTCCGGCTCTGACTCATCGTCCCTCGACAACATGCTAGAGCTGTTTCTGGCTGGCGGGATGGATCTGTTCCGTGCCATGCGTTTGTTGATCCCACCAGCATGGCAGTCTCATCCGAAGATGGATAAAGAGCTGAAGGCATTTTACGACTTCAACTCTATGCATATGGAACCCTGGGATGGCCCGGCAGGTATTGTTATGACCAACGGCCGCCATGCCGCCTGTAACTTAGACAGAAATGGTCTGCGCCCCGCCCGTTACGTGATCACCAAAGATGGCTTTATTACTCTGGCCTCAGAGGTGGGGATCTGGGATTACACCCCGGACGAAGTGGTGGATAAAGGGCGCGTCGGCCCCGGTGAATTGCTGGTAATCGACACCAAAACCGGAAAACTATGGCGCTCCCGCGAGATCGATGACGATCTAAAAACTCGCCACCCTTATGCCCAGTGGCTCGATAAGAGCTGCAAGCGCCTGATCCCATTTGAGGAGCTCTACGCTAAACAAGCGGTTAAGCGACAACTCGACGACGACCAGCTGAAAACCTATCACAAGCAGTTTGGCTTCAGCTTCGAAGAGGTAGATCAGGTGATCCGCGTACTCGGCGAGGCAGGTCAGGAAGCCACAGGCTCCATGGGCGATGACACACCAATGGCGGTTCTTTCCAGCCGCTCACGGAGCATTTATGATTACTTCCGGCAGAAATTTGCTCAGGTAACCAACCCGCCGATCGATCCGCTGCGGGAAAACCACGTGATGTCACTGGCTACCTGTATTGGTCGAGAGCAAAACGTGTTTAACGAAACCAGTGGTCACGCCAAGCGCGTACTGTTTGACTCCCCTGTGCTGCTCTATTCTGATTTCCAGCAGTTGCAGGACTTAGATGACACCCATTACAAGCCCTGCACTCTGGATCTTAACTACGACCCAGGCAAGCAGGATCTGCAACAGGCGATACAGGCGTTAACCGACGAAGCCGCAGCCAAAGCAAGTAATGGCTCGGTGCTATTGATCCTTTCCGATCGTCAGCTCAACAAGGATACTCTGCCTATTCCTGCAGCGATGGCGGTGGGTGCCGTACAACGGCGTTTGGTCGATGACAATCTGCGCTGCGACTCCAATATCGTAGTAGAGACCGCCTCAGCCCGTGACCCACATCATTTTGCCGTTCTACTCGGCTTCGGCGCGACAGCTATCTACCCCTATTTGGCGTATGAAACGCTGGCCGAACTGGTCGACAGAGGCACGCTGGATATCTCGAAACAGCAAGCGTTGGTCAACTACCGTAAGGGGATCAATAAAGGGCTGTTTAAGATCATGTCGAAGATGGGGATCTCAACCATCGCTTCGTACCGCTGTTCGCAGCTATTTGAAGCGGTTGGCCTGCATCAGGATGTCATCAACCTCTGCTTTAAAGGTGTCGTCAGCCGAATTCAGGGCGCCAATTTTGACGATTTCCAACAAGATCTGACCAATCTCGCCCGTGTTGCCTGGCTGAAACGTAAGCCGATCGAACAGGGCGGATTACTTAAATATGTCCATGATGGCGAATACCACGCGTACAACCCTGATGTGGTCGCGACCCTGCAACAAGCCGTAAAGACAGGTAGCTACAGTGACTATCAGGAGTATTCACGACTGGTGAATGAGCGTCCGGTAGCCACTCTACGTGACTTGCTGGAGCTTAAGGATGACTGTCAGCCGATCGAGATCGACGCCGTAGAACCGGCGGAAGAGCTCTACAAGCGCTTTGATAGTGCCGCCATGTCGATAGGTGCCCTATCCCCGGAAGCCCATGAAGCACTCGCTATCGCCATGAACCGTCTAGGCGGCAAATCCAACTCAGGTGAGGGTGGTGAAGATCCCAAGCGCTATGGCAATGAGCGGGTCTCCAAAATCAAGCAGGTCGCTTCTGGCCGTTTCGGTGTCACCCCGCACTACCTGGTCAATGCCGAAGTGATCCAGATTAAGGTTGCCCAGGGGGCGAAGCCCGGTGAAGGTGGTCAGCTACCTGGTGAGAAGGTTAATCCATATATTGCCAAACTGCGTTTCTCAGTACCTGGCGTCACGCTGATTTCACCACCGCCGCATCACGACATCTACTCCATCGAGGATTTGGCGCAGCTGATCTTTGACCTTAAACAGGTCAATCCCACCGCCACCATTTCGGTCAAATTGGTCTCGGAACCGGGAGTAGGCACGATCGCCACCGGCGTCGCAAAAGCCTACGCCGATCTGATCACGGTCTCAGGCTACGATGGCGGCACGGGGGCAAGCCCACTGACCTCAGTGAAATATGCTGGCAGCCCATGGGAGCTTGGCTTGGTTGAAACGCAACAGGCGCTAGTTGCCAACGGATTGCGACATAAAGTACGACTGCAGATCGATGGCGGCATGAAGACCGGCCTGGATATCATCAAAGCCGCCATTCTCGGTGCCGAAAGTTTCGGCTTTGGCACCGCACCTATGGTCGCTTTGGGTTGTAAGTACTTGCGTATCTGTCATCTCAACAACTGTGCCACCGGCGTAGCAACACAAGATGAAAAGTTACGCCGCGACCACTTTATTGGCCTACCTGAGATGGCGATGAACTACTTCAAGTTCGTCACGCAGGAAGTGCGGGAGATCATGGCCAGCCTCGGGGTCGCAAAACTCACCGATCTGATCGGTCGTACCGATCTGTTGGAGGTTGTTGATGGCTTTACCGCCAAGCAGAGCCGCCTGGCATTGGAGCCGTTACTGGAAACCTTTGAACCAAAGAACGGTGCTGCACCCTATCATCAGGAGCTAAACCCACCGCACGATAACGGTGATCTCAACAAACAGCTACTGGCCGATATGCAGGACAGTATCGACGGCAAATTGGGCGGTTTTGGCAATTATCCAATCCGCAATACCGATCGTTCGGTGGGTGCCCTGCTCTCTGGCTATATCGCCAGCAAGCATGGCAACCAAGGCATGGCAGGTACACCGATCCAGTTGTCATTTACCGGTACAGCAGGTCAAAGCTTCGGCGTGTGGAACGCGGGCGGCCTAGAGATGGTACTGACCGGTGATGCCAACGATTACGTCGGCAAAGGAATGGCGGGCGGTAAACTGGTTATTCGGCCACAAAAAGGTTCGGAGTTCCTCTCCCATCAAGCCACGATTTGCGGCAACACTTGTCTCTACGGTGCTACCGGCGGCCGCCTCTATGCTGCGGGTAAAGGCGGCGAACGATTCGCCGTACGTAACTCAGGCGCCATTGCTGTGGTTGAAGGGATCGGTGATAACGGCTGCGAGTATATGACCGGCGGTATTGTCACTGTACTGGGTAAAACGGGTGTTAACTTCGGCGCAGGGATGACCGGTGGTTTCGCCTATATCTTTGATGAGCGCGATAACTTCAAAGTGCGGATGAATCCAGAACTGGTCGAGATCGTCGACATGAGTAAGATTACCATCCACCACGAACACCTGCGTGGCATGATCAATCAGCATTTAGATGAGACAGGCAGCTCGCGAGCCCAGGAGATCCTGGATAACTTCGAAGCCTACCTGCCACTGTTTAAGCTGGTGAAGCCAAAAGCGGCAGATATCAAAGCCCTGCTCGGCCATCGTAGCCGCAGTGAAGCAGAACTCATCGTCGAAGCGCAGTAAGGTAGGAATACAGATGGCTAAGAATGTTTATCAGTTTGTCGACGTCGATCGTGTAGACCCGCCAAAAAAGGCGATAGAAACGCGACGAGTAGAGTTTGTCGAGATCTACGAACCGTTCAAAGATGATCAGGCCCGTAATCAGTCTGATCGCTGCCTTGAGTGCGGTAACCCCTATTGTGAGTGGAAGTGCCCGGTGCACAACTACATCCCCAACTGGTTGAAGCTGGCCAACGAAGGGCGAATAGAGGAAGCAGCAGAGCTGTGTCATCAAACCAACAGCTTGCCCGAAGTCTGTGGTCGAGTCTGCCCGCAAGATCGCCTGTGTGAAGGCGCTTGTACGCTCAATGACCAGTTTGGCGCAGTCACCATCGGCTCGGTGGAAAAATATATCACCGACAAAGCGTTTGCCATGGGCTGGCGCCCTGATATGTCGAAGGTAGTGTGGACAGATAAGAAAGTCGCTGTCATTGGTGCTGGCCCAGCAGGTTTGGCCTGTGCCGATATTCTTATCCGCAACGGTGTAAAACCCGTGGTATTTGATAAGTACCCAGAGATCGGTGGCCTGCTAACCTTTGGTATTCCAGCGTTTAAGCTAGAAAAAGAGGTGATGACCCTGCGCCGTAAAATCTTTAGCGAGATGGGCATCGAGTTCCAACTGGAAACCGACATCGGCAAAGATATCCCGTTCCAACAACTGTTGGACGATTACGATGCAGTCTTTTTGGGCATGGGCACATACAAGTACATGACCGGCGGTTTTCCTGGCGAAGAAGCTACTGGCGTTTATGACGCGCTGCCTTTCCTGGTTGCCAATACCAATCGCCAAATGGGTTTCGAAAAGGATCCTGCTGACTTTATCGACATGGCAGGCAAAAAGGTCGTGGTGCTTGGTGGTGGTGATACCGCCATGGATTGCGTGCGCACCTCGGTACGCCAACAAGCGGAGCGTGTGATCTGCGCCTATCGTCGTGATGCGGCCAATATGCCGGGGTCACGGCGAGAAGTCGTCAATGCCCGCGAAGAGGGCGTGGAGTTTATGTATAACCTGCAGCCCACCGAGATTGTGGTAGATAGCGCAGGCAAAGCAACCGGAGTGAAGATGGTGAAGACCCAATTGGGAGCACCAGATGAACGCGGTCGTCGTCGACCAGAGCCGATCCCAGGATCAGAGCATATTCTGGAAGCTGATGCCGTGATTCAAGCATTTGGTTTCCAACCCAGCCCCTCGCCTTGGTTTGCTGATTTTGGCATTGAGCTGGACGATTGGGATCGTGTGAAAGCACCGGAAAATGGTGAATACCAATTCCAGACATCAAATCCGAAAGTATTTGCGGGTGGCGATATGGTGCGGGGCTCAGATCTAGTCGTCACAGCAATCGCTGAAGGCCGTAACGCCGCCGAAGGGATCATGGATTACCTAAACGTCTAACACGACCTGGCGCTGACCATTGTTAGTATGGCCATAAATAAAAAAGCCCGCCAAAACACTGGCGGGCTTTTTAGTTAACGAAGCAGCGGTTCACCCAGACCAAAAATGAACCAACAACGTCACGAACTTAGGTTCTAAAACTGACCCTCAGTCTGATAATGGCTGTCAGTGCCAATTGTCAGCTGATTATTGTCACCAGATTGCCACTCCACGCCAGCAGTCGGGTTGTTTTCCTCACGCTTAACACACTTCCACGCCAACGCAGTGTTGGTCGGCAGCGATAGTGCCCCCTGCCATGTCGGATAAGCGTCAGAGCTCAAAAGTAGAGCAGCAGCAGGATCCCAGTTTCCAAGCTCGGGCTGATTACCCACGACATAGACGCTCTGCCCTGGATACGTTTCACCGTTGAAACAGCGGAAAGTCACCTCACTGGTCGGCGCCGCATTCACATCGCGCCACGTCACTGTCAGAGGCGCTGATACACTGCTTCCTTCTGTAACAACAAGGTAGTAACTCCCCGCCGGCAAAGTGATGCTGGCATTGTCACCACCGCTAGTCAGGGTCGCTGATGCACCGATAGCACCGCCACCCCAGTTGGTAGCCCAGTCATTATTCAGCACTAACTTGTAAGGTGACGCATTCAGGCCACCAGTGGCAACCACCAACTTGCGCCACTGACCGTTTCCGATATAGGTCAATGCCCAAGCTTCGTTATCCATCATCCAATCATCGAAATCAGCACCACTGATTTTCAGATTAGCTGAGGCACCAAACACACTGTCACTCTGATCAGCGGAGATCACCTGCCAATCAACCTGCAGTGGCGCATTGGCATTATCACCTTCCGTCACCGTCAGCCGGTACTCACCTGCAACCAAAGAGACTTTGGCATTGCCACCATCTCTTGCCAGCGCAACGCTCACACCGTCGCCACTGCCACCCCAGTTCGTTGCCCAGTTCGCATCTAATACCAACTTATACTCACTGTCCGTCAAACGCTCAGGCACCGTCAAGGTCAGTTCCCAGGTATGGTCATCAACCAAAGTCAGCTGATTCTGCGGCACATACAATGTCCACTCACCAAAATCAGCACCGGCCAATGTGAGTGATGGTGCATCACCAAGCACAGAGTCAAAGCCCTGCTGCGGCTCTAAGAGCGAATCAATCGCTGTCTGCAGGTTAGGTAGAGGTCCGATACGACGTGCTAGATCGCCGGTTTGAGGCGTCCCTGTTTCGCTAACCAAAGCGCGTACTTGCTCGGGCGACAAAGGGGCACCTAGCTGCGACTTGGCGATCCCTTGCAGTACGGCAACAGAGCCAGTCACGATAGGAGAGGCACTTGAGGTGCCACTAAAGTATGCGGTATACCAGAACTGTTCATCTATGCTCTGCAGGTCACCATAGCCCATGGTTGTCACAAACTGACCCCAGCCGTGGGCATCAATACGCTCACCATGGTTAGAGAAACAGGAGGGTGAGCGTTGGTCGTAATCACTGGCACCGACCATAATCGCGCCAGAATCACGCACCTGCTTATCAAAGATACCGTTGAAAACCGGCGCATCCAGATTCACATCACCGTTACCGGCAGCTTCCACCACAGTGATCCCCATATCCGTGACCATACGGATGGCATCGAACACCGCTTGGTAATACTCCATCGGAACATAGTGACATTGCCCCTGGTTACAGGTACAGGCGGTGCCATCATCAGGGCCACGGCTATGCAGCTCAATCAAGATCACATCACCTGGTGACAGATGGCCTGCCGCCTGCAAAATAGCGTTGGAGGTAGAGTAGCTACCAATGCTGACGTAACCCATTTCAGCCTGATTCGCGATCCCCGTAACACCGTAGTTGTTATCCATGCCACCGATAACACCTAACACTGCGGTGCCATGGTTGCGCCAACTCGAATTACTAATCTGTGTGCCCATGGTTAAGAACAGCGCAGGCATATCTTCGTGGGTAACATTCCAACCCCCTTCGATATCGACCACTTTGATCTGCTCACCGCGGCCACCAGGGAAATCCCATGCATAACGCGCATTAATGCCGTTGCTGCCGCTATTCAGATAACCCTGACGAGATTCAAAATCTGGGGTAAAGATCAGCGGTGTGACGACACTGTCAGAGTCTGTTGTAGCCAGCTCAGGTACAGGTTGCACATAGGCCAGTTCAACTTCAGGCAGCAGTTGTAACTGCTGATAGAGTTCAGCCAGTTTCTGCCGGTCAGTTTGAGGACTCAGCGGTAACTCGTAATAGCCTCCCAGACGAGTCATGGGGTCGAGTATCGGCGCACTGATATTTTGTTGCAGCCCCGACAGTTCGGTAGCGGTAAACAGCGGCTTTGCTTCAAGCTCCGCAGACGCAAACAGCGCGCCCATATTAGCCACCAGATCCTCATTACTGGGCCCACCGATACCGCCAGCCGAATGAGCTAGCTTGAACACCAGGCGTTGCAACGGGACATCAGCACCGTAGCCTAAAATTTCGTTACTGTTATCTGGGGGATCATTCGCCCAAACGGAACCGGCGAAGATCAAAAGTGACAATATGATTGAAGGTAACATCAAACATTTCATAGAAAGCTCCTTGCTTAAAACCGCGACATGTATTTCCACTACAGAGGTTTCTGTTCACGCCCCAACAAAATACAGCCGTGGCAGCGTTCCCCTTATCTGGGGCTTTCGTCGCCACGCTCTCGTTGTAGGTCGCTCAAGCACGCGTTCTTTGACACGTTCAATCTTTGAGGCTTGTCACAGTTCCAAAAAATGTGAGCGATATCAACTCCTACCAGTTGTTGATAATTAACTAATAAATAATAAGTTAACTGAAAAAATGCTCGATAAACCATTTGTTATCAGGCTGTTAATGGGATCGCTACCATGGAGATAGCAAGCTAAATAAGTGTATGATTTTTTTATGTCAGAGCAGTGTCATTTCGCTTTCAAGCAGCATTTCATAGAAGAAATTCAACCATCTATGTTCACAACCCCTTCTAATAGCTAAAATAGTCAGATACTTATCTAAGAGACTTAGCCCTATGAAAATCGGCATTATCGGCGCCATGGATCAGGAAGTGACTCAGCTGCGTTCGCAATTAACGCCAAGCGATAACGTAATCAAAGACGCAGGCATTGAGTTTTATCCTGGCGAGCTGCACGGGCATGAAGTGATCTTGCTTAAATCGGGTATTGGCAAGGTAGCTGCGGCCATCTCCACCACCCTGTTACTGGAGCGCTTTGCTCCCGATATTGTCATCAATATCGGCTCTGCCGGTGGTTTTGACCCAGCCCTTCAAGTCGGCGATGTGGTGATCTCCAGCGAAGTGCGTTACCACGACGTTGATGTCACCGCCTTTAACTATGAGCCGGGACAACTGCCAGGGCAGCCTGCAGCCTTTACCCCTGCGGCAGATCTTGTGGCGCTTGCCGAACAAAGCCTCAACGCCGTTGGTGAAGCCAAGGCGGTCAAAGGACTGATCTGTAGCGGTGATATCTTTATGGCCGATCCGGCACGGGTAGAACAGGCTCGCGCGTTATTTCCAACCATGGCCGCTTGTGAAATGGAAGCCGCTGCAGTAGCGCATGTCTGCCATCAATTTTCTGTGCCCTTCGTGATTATTCGGGCACTTTCAGACATCGCGGGCAAGTCCAGTCACCTCTCGTTTGAGCAGTTCCTCGACAAAGCTGCTCATCACTCCTCATTGGTGGTCGCTGATATGCTCAAGCGATTGGCATAGAAGATCGGTAAAGCAACGCTGAACAGGTGGTAAATAGGGCGTGGATCAAGCATTGTTCATCGGCTGGTTAGGTTATCTAACCACACCACTAACAATATTGGCTGTACTGGCCTTAAGCCGTGTCGCGCCCATTCCCCCCCACTACCACCCACTGACCCTGCTAAGTGGCCTCGCCAGCAATTTACAGAAAAAAGTCTATCCCAATGCTGAGCGCCCCGTACTGCAGCAACAGATCGCCGGCGCGCTCGGCACATTGATGCTGATTGCGCCATCATTAATCATATTGGCAATCATCGGCATGGTGTCTGAGTTCCCTGTGCTGTGGAATGCACTGTTGCTGTATCTGGCTTTGGATTGGGAGCAAACCCGGCGCACCGCCATACGAATAGCCGCGCAATTGGAGAAAGGCTACAAGCTGCAGGCCAGAGAGAGCCTCAACAGCTTGGTGCTACGACAATCGGGACGGCTATCCTCCATGGGGATCGCAAAAGCCTGTATAGAAACTCTATTACAGCGTGCAAACCTGCAGCTGTTTGCCGTACTGTTTTGGTTTGCTATCGGCGGTGGTTTGATGGCCGTGACTTACCGCGCTCTGCGCCAACTGGCGATGGTATGGAATGGCAAAGATCCTTTCTTTAAACAGTTCGCCTCGTTGCCTGCCGCACTGACGATTCTGATGGATGCCATCCCTACGCGACTGTTGGCCTTTAGCTACGCGCTATCCGGATCACTCAAGCCTTGGTTTAAACTCAGCTACCACTGGCAAAAAACGTTTCCTAACAATCACGCAGGATTACTGCTCAGCTGCGGTGGCAGCGCCCTAAAGCTAGGCTTAGGTGGACCGCTGTACTACCAACAACTGAAACAGCAGCGGCCGCGACTGGACACGGGTGCCGAGCCACAAGCCCTCGACATTTTGCGCACCCTGCGCCTAATTAATAACGCCATCAGCTTTTGGCTGGCGATCACTCTGGTTATCGCTCTGACCATTGGTCTGCTTAGCCAATTGTTACCATCTCTACCCAGTTGACAAAAATGATTCACTTTTCAACGGCTCAGGCACTAAACTCATCGCAGGCAGTTCAGTTTTTGCAACTGCGCTGGTCACATATAAGTTTGGTATAGCGCACATCGCGACAAGCAAACGCAGCGATAGTTTTGCAGTAGACGATCAGGTATAGCAATGACAATTCTTTATTGGCTCAACGTAATTGGTCTTGCGGTATTTGCCATTTCAGGTGCACTGATGGCGGCACGATTAAAAATGGATCCCTTTGGTGTGGTGGTTCTGGCGGCGCTCACTTCAATCGGTGGCGGTACCATTCGAGATATCATTTTGGACGTGCCACAGGTTTTCTGGATCGAAGACCCTAGCTATTTAAACACCATCATCATTACCGCCTTAGTCACCATGGTGTTTGTTAATTATCTGCACCGTATTCCCGAGAAACTGCTACTGATCGCTGATGCTGCCGGTTTAGCACTTTTTTCCGTACTCGGTGCGCAAAAAGCGCTGTTGTATGGTGCGCCAGGAGAGATAGCCGTGGTTATGGGGGTTATTACTGGCGCTGCAGGCGGTATCTTACGGGACGTCGTTTGTCGACAGATCCCTATGGTATTGCGCAAAGATATATACGCCACGGCCTGCTTACTCAGCTGTGTTACCTACACCGGCTTGCTTCTAATCGATGTCGACGATCTTACCGCGTCGTTAGTGGGGATTGGCGCTGGTTTTATCTTAAGATTGGCCGCGATCCAGTGGCATCTGCAACTGCCAGCCTATCAGTTGAGAAGACGATCATGATCAAATTGCTTAGGATTTCCTGCAACTCTCGCGCACTGCTGTGGTCTACCAACCAGACTTAATTTTTGCTGGTGGAAACCAGCCCATGGTTGTATGCGCACAATGATTATCAGTTGTACTTTATTGTTATCCTGGTTTGCAGCCGCGGACTCTTGGATGCCGCTATCTTATGCCGAGCAACCCACTCGCGGTTTCAACCGTCTGATCTCTGAATCTGAAGCTAAGCAAGAGAATTGGGTCAAAGACAGCGAACAGGTAGCATTGCACTACCTTGGGAATCCAGATGAACTGGAGATCCTGCAGCAACAGGGCGACGGCAAACAGCTTGAACTCACGGTACGCCAACCACTGGATCGAGCCGGGGTTGAATCCGCCCTGTACCTGCTGCAGTTAAAGAAAACCGCACAAGGCACCTGGCAGTTACAGAATGCCCGCATGGCTTGGCGTTGCAAAAATAGCAGCAATTTTGATACCCGCCGCTGTCAGGCGAACTACTAAGTCACAGTTAGCAAAGTACGATATTGACCGCTAATCCCCCTAAAGCGGTCTCTTTGTATTTTGACTGCATATCAGCGCCTGTCTGTCGCATAGTTTCTATCACCGCATCCAACGACACCCGATGTTGACCATCACCCAACAATGCCAAGCGAGCAGCATTGATCGCTTTGATCGCCCCCATCGCATTCCGTTCAATGCAAGGCACCTGTACCAATCCTTTGGCGGGATCGCAGGTCATGCCCAAATGGTGTTCCATCGCCATTTCCGCTGCATTTTCAGCTTGCGCCACACTACCGCCTAACACCGCACACAAGGCGCCTGCGGCCATCGAACTGGCGACACCAATCTCACCCTGACACCCCACCTCTGCTGCTGAGATCGAGGCGTTACGCTTGTAAAGCCAACCAATCACCGCCGCCGTCAGCAGAAACTCCCGTGCTCCGGCATCTGTCGCCCCTGCAACAAAACGCAGATAGTAGGCTAATACCGCTGGGATCACCCCCGCCGCCCCGTTAGTCGGCGCCGTAACCACTTGCCCACCATTGGCATTCTCTTCATTGACCGCCAACGCAAACATGCTAACCCAGTCCATCAATGCCAATGGATCTTGCTGCAAGCTACGTACTTTTAAGCGTTGATGTAGTTGCGGTGCCCGACGCACCACCTGCAAACCTCCAGGTAAGATCCCCTCCTGTTCACAGCCACGCTCGATAGCACTGAGCATCACCCGTTTGATCAGATCCAGATGTTGATCAATAACCGCATCATCACAACCTAATGCCCGTTCGTTGCGCCGAGCAATCGTTGCTAATCTCACCCCTTCGTTTTGGCAGATTGTCAGTAGTTGGGCAGCGTTATCAAACGGGAAAGCTCGATGATCAAACTGCTCAGCTTGATCAAGATTAGCAATATCATCGGCAGAAACGATGTAGCCCCCTCCCACCGAAAACCAGGTTTCCGTCAACAAGCGATTACCGGCTTTATCGTCCGCGGAAAGGCGCATGCCATTGGGGTGGGCAGGAAGAAAAACATCACAATGGTAAAGAATATGACGCTGTGGATTGAAATGGATCGGCAGGCGATCAGCCAACCGTAACTGATGCCCGACTTTCACCGCAGCATAGGCTGCTTCAGCAACATCAGGTTCAAGGGTTTCCGGTTGCATCCCCAGCAATCCCAAGATCAACGCCTTGTCAGTGGCATGCCCCTCTCCGGTTAATGCCAGCGAACCAAACAGTTCACAAGAGACCGAGTAGACCTGCTCCCCGTGATCCGCCATCAGGCGTTCGGAGAAAGCGGCGGCTGCGAGCATTGGCCCCAAGGTATGAGAGCTTGACGGGCCAATACCCACCTTGAACATAGGCAACACACTGAACGGTTCCATCAGACCAACCTCATCAACACACAAAAGCAACGTGTTTAAGTTTAGACAGCAGAATCAGCTTATCTTTCTGTGATGACTCTATATAGCTCTGACGGAAAAGGCAGGGGAAGAGGTAAACATTGCCCGTTGCAATAGCAGGCTCTGACGGCAAGTTGCCGTTACAAATCAGCCAGCAACGGCTCTACTGGGGGAGATCAGCCACGGCAGACAACAGCCAGTTCAACTGGTTTCCAGTGTTACCAACAGCAGGTCGCTGATCACATGGCCAGCCAGTGATTGTCCGGTATGCTGAGTAAACCAACGATGATCCATATGCTTACCCGCAACCAGCAGATCGGCCTCAGTGGCGGTGATCACTTTGTTCACCTGACGATTCATCTCACCACTCATGAGCCATTGCCCAGTCACCGGATAATCGACATTGTCGCTAATAAACTCGGCCATCATCTGTTGGCGTTTAGGTTGAATACGCGCCGACAGGTCGAGCCCTAACTCAATCTCTTCCAAAGAGGAATCGCCGATCCCGGGTTCCACCATCACAAAGGAGAGTTTAGCGCCGTAGGCGCGCGCCAGCGCCGCCCCACGTAAAGCCACTTTTGCCGAATCCACACCTAAATCGATGGCGACTAAAATATGTTTGTATATCACCGACAGCTCCCCTGTTTAGACGCCCGCCGATTTGGCAAACAACTGATAACCAGCCCAAGCGGCAAACACACAGCCCACAACATTCAAGCCAATATTCATCGCGAACTTCAGCCACTCCCCCTGCTGCATCAACACCACATTGTCCATAGAGAAGGTAGAGAAAGTGGTCAAAGCGCCTAGAAACCCCAGTCCAACCACAGGACGCCACGGCGCAGCCACCAAGGTACCGTTTTCCAGCAGGGCAAACAGGCCTCCCATCATCAGGCTACCGGCAATATTCACCGTCAACGTGCCATAGGGAAACCCTTTACCAAACAGTGCCACACACCATTGTGAGACAAGAAAACGGCTACAGGCACCGAATGCGCCGCCCAGTGCAACAAAAGCTAAGGTGGTCCACTGCGACATAAAGGCTGGCTCCTGAATTGCAAAGATAATGTACGAGATGAATCGCTTAACAACCCGCTTGGCCAATGATAATGACCAATTTACAACGAGTTGCAATCACTGGATCATAGCATCCCAGCAAAGCGATGCAGTGACAACGCCAAGATCGAGAAACAAAAAACGGGCCGTAGCCCGTTTATCCAGTCAACGTGCCTGATTAAGCGAGTGTAATGCGGGCAAACTTACGCTTACCAACCTGATAAACCGCCGTACCGGCAGTCAATTCCACTTTCGCGTCAGCCACTTTGTCGCCATCAATCTTCACTGCGCCCTGTTTGACCATGCGCAACGCTTCCGATGTACCCCCTACCAAACCCGCTTCTTTCAGCAGGTTCGCCAGCGGTAAGCCGATGTCAAAACTGAACTCAGGCATCTCATCAGGTATCGCGTTCTTCTGAAAACGCTGAATAAAGTCCTGATGCGCACCCTCTGCGGCGGCTTCGTCGTGGAAACGAGCAATGATCTCTTTCGCTAACAAGATCTTATAATCACGCGGGTTAGCACCATTGGCGATCGCCTCACGGAACTCCGCCAACTCGCCCAATGGACGGAAGCTCAACAGATCAAAGTAATCCCACATCAAATCATCAGAGATAGACATGATCTTACCGAACATATCGTTCGGCGCGTCACTGATGCCGATGTAGTTATTCGCCGATTTGGACATCTTCTTGACGCCGTCCAAGCCAACTAACAGCGGCATCATCACCACACACTGGGCTTTCTGACCCGCATCTTTCTGCAGTTCACGCCCCATCAGCAGGTTGAACTTCTGATCGGTACCACCCAGTTCAACATCCGCTTTCAACGCTACTGAGTCATAGCCCTGCAATAACGGGTACATAAACTCATGGATGGCAATCGGTTGGCTATCGGCATAACGCTTTTTAAAGTCATCACGCTCTAACATGCGCGCCACGGTTTGCTTGGAAGCCAAGCGGATCATCCCCTCAGCACCCAGCTCGTTCAACCAGCTTGAGTTAAATTCGATGCGGGTTTTATCCGCATCCAGGATCTTAAAGATCTGCTCTTTATATGTTTCCGCGTTCCGCAGTACGTCTTCACGAGTCAAAGGGGGGCGCGTGCTGTTTTTGCCTGAAGGATCACCCACCATGGCAGTAAAATCACCGATCAGGAAAACCACCTCATGCCCCAGCTGCTGAAACTGACGTAGCTTATTCATGATCACCGTGTGACCCAGATGAATATCCGGCGCAGTCGGATCGGCACCCAGCTTAATAATGAGTGGGCGACCTTCTTTGAGCTTGGCCACCAACTCCTCTTCTACCAGGATCTCTTCGGCGCCTCGCTTGATTTCGGCCAATGCCGCTTGCCAGTCACTCATTAGGATATTTCTCCGTGAAAACTATCAATTCAAAATTCAGGGGGGGATTGTACGAAATGGCGCCGCAAAGGGAAACAGTGTATGCTGGGCGCGATAGTTGCATTGGCGTTATACTAGTCAATGTACCGGTTTTATAGCGATGTACAAGCAAGATCCTGATATGAATGCTTATATTGAACAGCTGCCTAAACAGCACAAAGTACTGGTAGCCATTATCAGTGTCATTACCCTACTGCTGCTTTTTATGCCGGCAGAAGACGCCAGCGCTTCCCGTAACACTGAGGCGTCACTAGAGCTTGGCAAGCGTTATCCCCTGCCGCTGGAAATCGCCCCCGTTGACGATGCCGTGCAACAACAAGCGAACCAGCCTGCACCACTGCCAGAACTCAGCTGGCAAACCTTTACCGTGAAAAGCGGTGATTCACTGGCAAAGATCTTCCAGCGTGCCGGTTTCAGCCCTCGCACCCTGCACAACATTGCCAACTTAGGTGACAGCACCAAGGCACTGAAAAAAATCCATCCCGGCGACCAGCTTAAATTTGGCGCCGATCGTGATGGCCAATTGATCCAGTTGGTTTATCCGCAGGACAAGATCAACACCTTGACGGTGACCCGTTACGACGACACATACGTTGCAGAGCAACACGCCAAACAGGTCGAAACCCGTACCAATTTTGCCGCCGCAACCATCACCAGCAATTTCTATAATGCCGGAGTGGATGCAGGCCTTAGCCCAAATCAGATCATGAGCCTGGCAACCATCTTTGGCTGGGATGTGGATTTTGCTTTGGACCTGCGTAAAGGCGATAGTTTTAGCGTGATGTACGAAGAGCGCTTTGCTGATGGTGAGATGGTTGGCGAAGGCGCCATTGTTGCCGCAGAGTTTATCAACCAAGGCGACAGCTTTCAGGCGGTACGCCATACCGACGGCGTTTATTACTCTCCCGACGGTAAAGCGATGAAGAAAGCTTTCCTACGAGCGCCGGTTAACTTCAAATACATCAGTTCCAGTTTTAATCCGCGCCGCTTGCATCCGGTCACCGGCAAAGTGCGTGCTCACAATGGCATCGATTACGCAGCTAAAACCGGTACGCCCGTCATGGCTGCGGGTGATGGCCGGGTAACCAAATCAGGTTACAACAAGCTCAATGGTAATTATGTTTTCATCAAACACGGTGAAGGCGTGATCACTAAGTATCTGCACCTGCATAAACGTCATGTAAAAACCAACGCCAGAGTCAAACAGGGACAGAAGATTGGTACTGTCGGTGCAACAGGCCGTGTGACTGGCGCGCACCTGCATTATGAATTCCTGGTAAACGGCGTGCACAGAAATCCTCGCACCGTGAAGTTGCCCGATGCTAAACCGATCAAAGCCAGCGATAAAAAGTCATTTATCGCCCATGCCGAGACCATGATCTCGCAACTCAATGCTAACCGTCGCCTACTACTGGCAATGCAGCAGGGGTAATGGCCGGTTACTATATTGGCCTAATGTCCGGAACCAGCATGGATGGTATTGATGCCGTGCTGGTGGACTTTTCACAACCCCAACCCGCTATTCTCGCTAGTCACCAGCATCCGCTACCGGAACAGCTGGTGTCTGGTTTACACCAGTTATGCCAACCCGCAGCCAATGAGATCAATCGCCTCGGCGCTATGGATCGAGAGCTAGGGCAGTTGTTCGCTGAAGCGGTTAATGCCCTTCTGGCAAAAACCGATATTCCAGCCAGCGAAATCACCGCCATCGGCAGTCATGGCCAAACCGTACGTCACCACCCCCACAGCTGTAAGGGCTTCACCCTGCAACTGGGCGATGCCAACACTATTGCCGTAGAAACCGGTATCGATGTGGTGGCCGATTTCCGCCGCAAAGATATTGCGCTGGGTGGCCAGGGCGCACCGCTGGTGCCCGCTTTTCACCATGCGCTATTGGCTAGCCCTGAGTGCGACCGCGTTATTCTGAACATAGGTGGCGTCGCCAATATCACCTGGTTACCCGCCACTGACCACACCGTATTAGGGTTTGATACCGGCCCCGGAAACACCCTGATGGATCAGTGGTGCTTAAAACATCAAGGCAAGCCCTACGATAATAATGGTGAATGGGGCGCCACAGGTACGGTGAGCAAGCCGCTGCTGAAACAGCTATTAAGTGAAGATTACTTCGAGCTGCCAGCACCCAAAAGCACTGGCCGTGAACTGTTCAACCTGTCCTGGTTGCAGCACCGATTAGACACCTTCAGTGCCTTACCACCGCAAGATGTACAAGCTACATTGTGTGCTTTAACCGTACACAGTATCGCCGAACAGATAGCACAACTGCCGCTTGCGGATAACAAGCAACCCGCGGAACTCTGGATCTGCGGCGGCGGTGCCCGAAATGCACAACTGGTATCAGGGTTGCAGCAAGCCCTGCCGCAGCTGAGTGTCGCGCCACTGGACGCCCTAGGTGTTTCTGCCGACGATCTCGAGGCCCTGGCGTTTGCTTGGCTGGCCTACCGCCATATTCATCGCCTGCCCGGTAACCTGCCGGCGGTCACTGGCGCGAGTCGCCCAGCCATCTTAGGCGCACTATTCCCCGCGGGCTGACATTTCCCGCAAACTGACATTTCCTGCAAACTGACATTCCCTCCAAACTGACAAAGTAACTTCTACCTTCTAGGCTTCTGATACAACACCACACATCGCCCAAACAAGGTGGTTGCTATGCAACGAGACACACCGAATAAATTTAGTCCCACGACACTCGCCCTGCACTGGATCGTTGGACTGATGATGATCGCACTCTTAGCCATCGGCGTTTTCATGGTCGAAACAAAAGCCTATGCCCTCTATCCATGGCACAAATCATTTGGCTTTATCATCTTCTTCATTGTCCTTATTCGCGTGTTCTGGCGAGTCACCAATGGCTGGCCAACCCCCGCCGGGAAATATAGCCAGATAGAACACCTGCTGGCGAAAGTCGTTCACTGGGCGCTGATCCTCGGCACTGTGTTTATGCCCATCTCCGGCGCTATCATGTCGACAATGGGTGGCCATGGCTTAATGGTATTCGGCATGGAAATCGTAGCAATGAATCCCGATCCTGCGGATCCGAGCAAAGTGATCCCCCACAATGCGGCTATCGCTTCTTTTGCTCATGCCTGCCACAGCTGGCTCGGCTATCTGGTTATCGCCGCCGTTGTGCTGCATATCGTCGGCGCACTTAAGCACCACATCATCGATAAAGACGGCACCCTGAAGCGTATATTTGGCGCAAAAATCTAGCCCTTGATTTAGCCTCTGAATGTGACATCAGCCAATACACACACTAAAACAGCAGGTTATGATGCGATTATAAAACCTAATGAGACGTGATAGATAGCATCGGTGGGATAGATAGACATAGCCCCACTATCTGATTAGACCTACGATGTATAGCTATCTAGCGTTAAGTGTAATCAGCAATGGCACTTTGTAGAACAATCGCAACATTAGCAAGCCAGCTCGAACTCCAGTTGGAAGGTATGCATGAAAATCACCGCAATATGATCGCGGTTATGAAAAATATGCCCTTCTATCTAGAGAAAGGTAATCTTGCTGAGTGGGAGTCAGCTTATAGGGCCTCAATCGGCGATGCTGAGGATGAAAGTAGTGCCTCATATCAAGCAATTGATCTTGTGTATGAATTGGCAGGTTTAAATATGTTTGGTTCTTTTCAAGCTACTGAGACGCAGTCACTATATAAAAATATAGTCGTCCAATTTAGCAACATGGGGCTGCAAGTTTCTGAGAATATGGACGTTTCGCAGTGGTAAAACACTTAACAATGCAAGTCACTAACTCGTCGCTTTGCTCCTCGGAGACAACGAAAACCACGCGGCGAGCCGCTGTTCGTTGCCCGTGCTTGCGGCGTTGTGTGGAACTATGAATATCGATGTGATTGCTAAAACTGCAGGCGTGTTAGGTTTTTTAATCAGCGTTTGTACGTTTATTGTAACTCGTTTCGAACGCAGAAAGAGGATTGAAATAGAACTGTTTCAATCGTGCGTTCTAGATTTTACGGAAGAGGATAACGTCAGAGACGAAGGTCTTATCAAAGTAAGGTTTACAAATATTGGTCCACAACCAGTAATCCTGAAGCCTAATACTCTTGTTATCGAGTGTAATAATAATGTCTACAAATTAGATAGAGAAGACTTCTGGGGTATGGATGACTTCGAAGAATTGATGCCCCCGACCTCAAGTCGAGAAATTGGAATTTACCTGGATTCAGTATGCAAGGCGCTAGTGATTGAATCCCCAAAGAAATATGATGATGAAAGTTTTAATAAGTTGTATCAGCTTCGCGTTTTAGTACAAGATCATACGAATAAAATATATAAAACGAGTAAGTTCAAATACCATGAAGCTGTCGGTGAGTTCATCACATAACAAGTTGCGCAAATTCACTCCGGCCGCGGAAAAGCGCGCCTCCGCGGGACTGGCTTCGCAAGAAGTTAGGTTTCTAGGGAGGGCTTTATCGTTACTCTGATCACAGTTGTAATTATGTTGTCCGTTTTGGCTGGCGGATATAAATTGGTATCTATCATCTTCACAGAAGGCGTTTCGCTTGCTTCAATTCTCCTACTAGTTTCAGGTCTATCCATTTCGTTAGGATCCATAGGCTTCTTTGGATCCTTTATTGCAGCAGACCGTGGCCTTAACTGGCTACCTAGCTTTATCGAACTTCCAGTAGGAAAAACTAGAAACTATAGATTAATAGATAATCAATATTTCGTTGTACCGAATACATTTTTCAGTCGAATTCATGTATATAACAAAAATCTCGATTTTGTCCGTGGCTGGCAAGTAAATACTGCATCCAAGTATTTTCAAATTGATAGCGATGCATCTTCAGAGAACTTTAATGTTGTCCTTGATAGAGGCGGCAATGTTAGGCTTTATTCATTTAACACGGATGGTGTTCTGCTCAACGATGCAGAAGTTCCTAGCTATTCGTTAGAAGTTCTGGATGACAATAAAGAACTCAAATTTACATATGGGTTTGGCCTTGGAGTTTTCAACTCTGGTTTTAAAGCGTGGTTCTTTATCATTTTTGGCACAGCATTGGCTACATTCGTCGAAAAGGTTCTCAAGAAACCTAACAAAACTAACCCACGCGGACGGCTTTTCGCTGGCTTTCGTCGCTTCACTCCTTAGTTTAGCCAGCTCAATCCGCCCATGGTTGGGGCGTTAGGGATTCACTTTGAATCAGCTTTATATTTTCATACTGTTGCTGGCGCTGTTCTTATGCTTATTTAGGCTTGCCGCATGGGTTGTTGGCATGGATCGGATAGCGAGAGCTTTCCCCGCTAAAGGTTCAGAGAAAACATCATGGCCTTATGCATCCGTTGGATTTCGGCGGTTATCCCACCGTCGCTGGATTTGGTTTTCCCTGTGGGGCATAGTGGTGTCAGAAGGGCATTTGAGCATATTCATGCCCGTTGTTTTTTTGCGAAGGTGTTTTCCCCAAGCTTCCATTCCAGTTGGAAGTTTAGTGGCAACAGGGGTGAAGAAACGGAGTTTAGCTTTCTCATACAGTGAGTTTGCAGTTGGAAACACTGGCGTGTTAATCAATCTTCCCCAACGTGTAGTAACTGCAATCAGCAACGGTGCAAATCATGCCTAACAAGAAAATTCATTGAGACAAATTATACAGCGCGGCTTTGCCGCTAACTTGCCCGTTATTTGGGCATTAAACCTCAATTCGTGAAAGTAAAAGAGTAATGGAATCTAAAAAAAGTGCTATCAGACAGCAGGCTGATGAGATCAAACCATATCAGTGTAAAAACCTAATAGTTGTTTTAGAGAATCCAATGGATCCTAAAAATATTGGGTCAGTGATAAGAAATGTTAATGCTCTTGGGGCTGAGAAAATTTATATCGTCGATAGTGGTAAAACTCTCCCAGATGAATGGGAAAAAATTAGAGAACGAAAAACTATCTATAAAGTCTCGGTATCCGCTTCAAAGTGGACGTTTGTAAAGAGGTTTGACAGCACTGAGCAGTGCTTGGAGCACCTCAAAAAGAAACGGTTTACTTCAATCGTCACTTCTCCCCACGTCAAGGGCAAAGATAACTTCATCTTGCACGAAACTAATTACACTCACCCTAAGCTAGCCGTTTGGTTCGGAAATGAATCGAGAGGGATCAGCGATCTTGCAGTAGAGAGTAGTGATTTCTGTGTTTCTATTCCCATGTTCGGAATGATTGAAAGCCTCAACCTGGCTACTACAACAGGTATAGTTCTCTATGAGATCACTAAACAGCGACGAGCATACCAAGCAAAATATAAGCGTGCTAATCGAGGGCCTAAGGCCTAACAAGAAAAACCATTGTGATAACTTTTACAGTGCGGCTTTGTCGCTAACTTGTTCCCTGTTTTAGGCATTAGAAACGCTACAATGATTAAAAGCGCAGACGAGTTCTTCCCAGCTCAGAAACTTCGATATTCAACAAAACATCAGCGTCATTTAGCAATCACATCAACTCAGTGCAACCGCTCAATCAAGAAACCCAATGTAGCCCTGCAACACAATCAAATTTACGATATCGATAAAGAAAGCGCCCACCACAGGGACAACGATAAATGCCTGCGGTGAGGGCCCATTGCGCGCGGTGAGCGCACTCATATTCATCACCGCCGTCGGGGTGGCGCCCATACCAAAACCACATTGTCCGGCAGAGATAATAGCGGCATCGTAACTTTTACCCATGGCTCGAAAGGTCACGATAACCACGAAAGTGATAACCAGCAGGGTTTGTGCGACAAGAATAACCAACAAGGGCAATGCGAGGTTAAACAGTTCCCACAGTTTCAAACTCATTAGCGCCATCGCCAAAAATAGCGTCAGGCATAGGGTACTCACCACATCCAGTACTTCGTTGTTAATAGTGTAGAGCTTGCTAACGTCGAGCAGATTGGAGAGCACCACACCAATAAACAAAGCGTAAACAAATTGCGGCATATTTAGCCAAGGAATATCGAGTGACACCACCCAGGTTTGCAACTCCATTGCACCCACAGCACAAAGCAGCAACAAAAACAGTATTTCAGCCAAATTGGTGGCCGACACACGGTCTTCTTCGCGGCGGTCGTAGGTCATCACCTTTTTATCTTTCAGGTGGTGATTCTCTTTGTGGTTATAGCCTTCCCTGAGTTTATATTTGTTGATCAAACCCTGACCTACAGGGCCACCCACCACACCACCAATGATCAAGCCAAACGTTGCGGCCGCCATGGCGAACTCCATCGTATTCAGGCCATAGTTTTCAGCAAACGTCTGCGACCAAGCCGCACCTGTTCCGTGGCCACCAGAGAGGGAGATAGAGCCCGCCACAAGTCCCATTAAGGGATCTAACCCAAGGGTTGCAGCTAACCCCACGCCGACGGCGTTTTGCAGGATCAGGAATAGCATCGCCAGCAGAAGTAAGACAAAGACCTGACGGCCCCCTTTTAGCAGCATTTTATAACTGGCAGAGAGCCCTACCGCGCTGAAAAAGAACAGCATTAAAATATCTTTCATCGGCACACTGAATTCGACCTGGATCCCCTGATACTTCAGCACCGTAACCAGAACCGCGACCACCAAACCACCGACAATCGGCTCGGGGATATTAAACTTCTTCAGTGCTGCCATCGAAGAGCAAAGGGCTCGACCGATAAATAAAACGAGGATGACAAGAATAAAAGAGTGCAACGCGCCGATCTGATAAGTGGTTTCCATCGATATCTCTCAAAGACAATGAGCTAAGCGTGACGAGAGCACCAACAAACTAAATAGTGCAGTGGTGATTTAAGCGTAGCCCAAAACTAAAAGTGATTAAGTTAAGTCTCCGGTTAATATAGGAATTGTTGAGCTAGCGCGACTCTATCGCAGACCGTTGCAGGCAAACCGTTGGCAGGCAAATTGATGAGTGCAGCACACCAAGCCTAAGGCTCGGTGTCCCCACCTAAGCCAATAACCGCTAGCCACAGCACTTTTTATATTTCTTGCCGCTGCCACAGACACAGGGCTCGTTGCGGGCTGGTACTTTCTCAACTTTAACCGTGTCACTTTTAGCCAATAACACAGTCAGTGCGGCAATCGATTCTTCAGCACCATCACGCGTGTCGACAGAGACTTGACCATACAGCTTTGCCTCCGCCAGTTGCGCTTCGATCTCTTGTTTGCGCTCCTCACTGGTGACCACCAAGCTAAGAGGAAATTTCTTGCTGCCAGCCTTTTGGTTGGCTTTGGTCTGGTAACCTGACTGAACGTGGTTAACCCGCGCATCCTGACGCCCTTTGAAGAAAAATTTATCTGACATGTTCTGTTCCTGATCGCTGAAAATGGGTGGTTTAAACAGTTAAAACGGACAAACGCTACGGCCATGGATCGGCAAACCACTGGTGGGATGCGCAAACTGTAACTCTGTCGCATGCAGCAATAGCCGTTCAGCCATAGGTTCACTGCGTGAATTTTTATACAGATCGCAACCCAGTATAGGGTGCCCTATGGCTTGGCTGTGGATCCGCAATTGATGAGTTCGGCCAGTTTTTGGGGAAAAGCGCACACGGCAACGATCTGGCTGCTGCAGGCGTTCTAGCACTTGATATTCACTTCGCGCGGGCTTGCCGCTCTCTGAGCAGACCTTGAGCAGCGGGAAGTTAGGCTTGTCTTTGGCAATAGGAAGGTCGATAACGCCCTGCTCATTCTCCAATTGCCCCTCTAAGATAGCGATATAGCTTTTGCTGACACTACGGGCCTGAAACTGCTTGCTGAGCTCAGCTGTGGCCCGCTTGTGCAACGCTGCCACCATGATCCCCGACGTGCCAAAATCTAAGCGATGAACCAGTGCTGCTGTGGGAAACGCTTGCAGCTCCTCAGTATTGGCAGGCCTTGCGAATAGCCCCTTTAGTTGGCCCGTCACTAGGCGATAGTGCACGGAATCTTTATTCAGCGGGTGCTTACCTGACAAGCTGAGTAAGCCTGTAGGCTTGTCGAGCAACAGAATGTCATCATCCTGATAAAGAATACGGATTTCGCCATGACATGGTGGCGCAATAAAGTCATCGACAGTAGCTGATGGCGAAACAGTCACAATCACAAGCGCCTATAGGCAGCAGAAAGGGCGCGCATTATCGCACGGACTTGCCTCTCTCGGTGAAGAAAACAAACCAGTGGCTTGCTAAAGGAGAAAAACAAAAGGCCGCCAAAGCAATGGCAGCCTAGGGAATTTAGACAGAGAACGAAGAGCCACAACCACAGGTCGTGGTAGCGTTGGGGTTATTAACAAAGAATCGAGAGCCTTCCAGGCCTTCGGTGTAATCCACTTCCCCACCTACAAGATATTGCAGGCTCATCGGGTCGATCACCAAGGTGACGCCCTCTTTGTCGATGGTGGTATCACCTTCGTTCACTTTCTCGTCAAAGGTGAAGCCGTACTGGAATCCAGAACAACCACCACCAGTAACATAGACCCGCAGCTTCAGTGCTGGGTTTTCTTCCTCTTCGATCAGGCGCTTCACTTTATGCGCAGCTGATTCAGAGAATCCGATCGGTGTGGCCTCGGCGGCTAACGACATTTTTAAACCCTTTTCATCAAACAACGGCGAAATTATCTAATACCTGAGTGTTACGTTCAAGTATTGTCCAACAATTGTTGCCAGGTATACATCTTGGCGGTACTACTGGCTTTGCGCGAGCCACGCTTTGGCAGGCTCGCCCGGATCTCTACCCGCTCAGGCACAAAGCCCTCCGGCAGGGTAAAAGCACCTTCAATTTCCTGGAAATAACGGAAGCTGAATTTTTGCTGCTTATCGGTTAATCCGGCCAGTTCAGCGAGATTAAGCGTCGCAGGCTCGCCCGTTTGGCTGCCCTCAATGCGTAACTCTATCGCGCCTTTGGCAAACTGCTTCGAGCGTTTTAACTGCATCAATACCAGTCGAAAGCGGAAAAAGCCAGCGCTGGCAGTGGCACTAATGCCAAACTCATCGATCACCACGCCACTGGCTTCTTTTTCCGGTGCCATGATCTTGCGGTAGAAGGTCAGCTCGCGACGCTGCTCATAGATCTCGTTAAGGTGAGCAACCATCTCCTGCTGCATCGCGGCATTGGCCGCTTGCTCCACTTGCAACTCAGCAGTCAATCCTTCTATTTGGCTTTCTAACCTGACCTGCGCGGTGGCACCTTGGTCGGCTTGCGTCTGCCAGCCGTTCAATTGATTAAACAGTGAGGTTTTACCAAACTCACCGATCATCAGCCCCACCATTAGCGCACACCACACCCCCAGCAAGGGTTTGCGATGATCTCGCACCCACTGGAGAAAACTGATCGTCCCGTTACGAAAACGGTTTAAATTATCGTTATCATTCACTGATTCATGTAATCTATTGTTAATGTTGACTCATTATTGCCAGACTATGCACCTAATTAGGCATACAACACAGTCAAGCAGATACTGACAAAGGCATGGATAAGCTACCACTAATCAAGCATCTGAGATATTCGCTCTCTTTCCCTAGTGTAACGGTTTATCACTGTTTCATGGGATTGGTTGGCGGAATTTCTGCTGCCACACTTATCCTGATATTTCGCTTTCTGGTAGAATTTTGCCAGCACGCCATTCTTGGCGCCAATAAAGACTTTACCACGCTACCCGGCTGGGCGAACTTTATCTTACCCCTCAGTGGCGCTGTACTGATCTTGATCCTCGCCCTGACCATGGGGGTAAAATATTATCGACTCGGTATCCCCTTTGTCATCTATCGCGTTAAGTTTCATCATGGATTAATTCCCCTACGTAATACCATTAATCAGTTTCTTGGCGCCGCACTGTCTCTGATTTGTGGCTTCTCCGTCGGGCGAGAAGGCCCTGCGGTACATATGGGGGCGGCGGGCAGTGCAATGATCGGCCACTACCTCCGCCTGCCTTACAATGCCACCCGGATAATGGCAGCCAGCGGCATCGCCGCGGGTATCTCCGCATCATTTAATACCCCACTGGCCGCGGTCATTTTCGTTATGGAAGTGGTACTTCGCGAATACAAAGTACACATGTTCTTGCCGATTATGCTGGCATCGGCCTGTGGTTCGATCATGAGCCGCCTGGCCTTCGGCGAGTCACACACTTTTGAGGGGCTGGATTTTGTCATCCTCGATCAGTTGCATCACGTGCCGTTTTTACTCCTTTCCGGTGTCATCATTGGCTGCATGGCGGCACTGTTTAATCAGTTATTACTGATATGCATGCGCAGTGGTCAAAAGCTGCCCTTTTCAGCGCGGATCTTGACGGCGGCCATCGCGACTGGGGTGTTGGCGACAATGTTCCCAGAGATCATGGGCACAGAGGACGCATCACTGGGTTTGGCTTTAAGCGAATCACCGGCGATGACGCTGCTTATTGGCGTGTTTGTCGGCAAGATGGTGGCAACGGTGCTAGCCATTGGCTTGGGTATTCCTGGCGGGATCATTGGCCCACTATTCGCACTTGGGGGGCTGGCCGGAATGATTGCGCTGCAGATCATGCTGCCTATCGCTCCTGATCTCGCTTCTCATCAGGGAATTTATGTGGTGATAGGCATGGCTTCGATGATGGGTGCGTCACTGAATGCACCGATGGCAGCCTTGGTCGCGATCCTAGAGCTGACCAACACACCGGCAGTTATCGTACCGGCGATGCTGGTATTAATTTCGGCACAGTTGGTCGCCAGTCAGGTGTTTCGATCCCGCTCCGCCTTTTTAACCCAGATGGAGCTGCAACGTCTGCCGTATCAGATCTCACCTGTGGTACTTAACCTGCAAAAGATTGGTGTGCAGGCTGTCATGCGCAAAGACTTTGTTCTGCTGGAGCGCCCCGATGACAGCGTGATCCAGCATGCGCTGGAGCGCTCTGGCGATCGCCCTGTTCTCCTGATCAATCAAGGAGACCAGCCGTGGCGACTGGCGACGGCTGACAGCACCCAAGAGTGCGGTTACCTGTTAGAGCCGATGCCAGAATTAAGTGTTCGTCGCACGCTCGGCGACGTATATGAACGGCTATCAAAGAATCGCCGAGGCGCAGTAATCATCCATGCCGGTGACACTAACACGCCGATTGGTGTGGTGAATTGGCAGCACCTGACCCAACGTCTGCATACAGATCTCGGCTAGGGTCAATTCTCGCTGTCGATTTAGTTTGCTATAGTCCCTGCTTGTTGTTTAATTCCCCCAGTTAATATCTGGCTCATCCTGTTGAGGTATCCATGACTCGTTCTGCCGAACTCTTTTCCCAAGCTAAGCAATATATCCCTGGAGGCGTGAATTCACCGGTACGCGCTTTCAACGGTGTCGGCGGCACACCTCTCTTTTTCCAACGGGCGGATGGCGCACGCTTATATGATGTCGATGACAACGCCTATATAGATTATGTAGGCTCTTGGGGACCGATGATCCTGGGTCATAACCACCCTGCCATCAAACAAGCGGTGCTCGATGCCGCTGAAAATGGTTTGAGCTTCGGCGCCCCCACCGAAATCGAAGTAACCATGGCCGCCAAAGTGGTTGAGCTGGTTCCTTCGATCGAGAAAGTACGCATGGTCAGCTCAGGCACAGAAGCGACCATGAGCGCGATCCGCTTGGCACGAGGCTATACCGGCCGTGACAAGTTACTTAAATTTGAAGGCTGTTATCACGGTCATGCTGACTCGCTGCTAGTGAAGGCGGGATCTGGAGCGCTGACGCTGGGCGAGCCGACTTCACCGGGCGTGCCGGAAGATGTGGCAAAACACACCCTGACCGCAACTTTCAACGATATCGACAATGTGAAGCAGTTCTTTGCCGAATATGGCGATGAGATCGCCTGTGTCATTGTCGAGCCAGTCGCTGGCAATATGAACTGTATTCCACCCCTGCCAGGCTTTCTCGAAGGGTTGCGGGCGCTGTGCGATAAGCATGGTAGCGTACTGATATTTGATGAGGTAATGACCGGCTTCCGCGTCGCCCTCGGCTGTGCCCAAGCTCATTACGGCGTCACCCCAGATCTAACCACCTTAGGTAAGGTAATCGGCGGCGGTATGCCGGTTGGTGCGTTTGGCGGGAAAGCGGAAATCATGGCCCATATCGCTCCACAAGGTGCGGTTTATCAGGCCGGCACGCTATCGGGAAACCCGGTAGCAATGGCTGCTGGCTTAGCCTCGCTGACCGAGCTACAACAACCCGATCTGCACCTTGCGTTAAGCGCCAAGGCGAAGATGTTGGCAGACGGGTTTAAAGCCGAAGCAGACAAGTCGGGGATCCCACTGGCTATTAATCAGGTGGGGGGGATGTTTGGCTTCTTCTTTACCGAGGCCGCCGAAGTGAGCAGCTTTGCCCAGGTCACCCAGTGTGATTTGCAACGTTTCCAACAGTTCTACCACCTGATGTTGGCTGAGGGGGTCTATCTGGCTCCTTCTGCCTATGAAGCAGGGTTTATCTCTACCGCTCACTCAGAAGCTGATATTCAGGCCACCATTGCCGCTGCAGGCCGTTGTTTCGCCAAGCTGTGATACTTGGCTAGAAGCCGCTGAGAATAAAAAAGGGAAGCCATTAGCTTCCCTTTTTTATTAAGCGGTTAGACAGATTGCCTATTCCGGACTGACTTCTACCCGACGATTAAGGTAACGGGCACCTAAATCGTTATTGTCAGCCACAGGGTTGGAGTCACCATACCACTCAACGCGGATCATGCTCTCTTTAACGCCTTGGCTAATCAGGTAGTCTCGAGCGGAATTCGCTCGTCGCTGAGACAATCGTTTGTTGTACTCTTTATCACCGACAAAGCAGGTGTAACCATCCAGCTCCAACGGGATGTTGGTCTCTTCATAGACCGCGGCAACACAGCTCAACACTTGTTGACCTTGCGCCTTGATCTTGGCGGAATCAAAATCGAACAAGATATGTTTGAAGCCAACAATACGCGGACCATCCATCATGATCATATCACCGCACGCTGCCACATAAGCCGCAGGGCCAGCTTGGGCTGGGGGACAGCCAAACTCATCTACCGCAGTATTAGGCGGTGTATTCGGACATTGATCTTTATAGTCAGGGACACCATCGCCATCACTGTCCAGTGGGCACCCCATGCTGTCGACTTTAACGCCTGTCGGTGTACCAGGGCACTTGTCCTGATAATCCGGCACGCCATCACCATCACTGTCGATAGGGCAACCTTTTGCATCAACCTTTACCCCTTCGGGGGTCATGGGACACTCATCATCCTGATCGTAAACGCCATCGCCATCTTCGTCATTATTACAAACAAAGTAGCCTAATAAAGCACCCGCTGCAGCACCCGCACCCGCAGCACCGGCACTATCAATCGCGCCTAATAAACCACCGCCGACACCGCCAGCCATGGCACACCACCCTTTTGTTGAAACCTGTCCAGTACTGGTACAACCCGTTACCCAGACAACCGACAGGAGTACAAACCATTTTAATATTTTCACGTGTCTTCCTCCGTGCCCTAACTCAAGTGATTGAAATCACATTTTTTAGTATTGCACACGGGAGAAATTTTGCCCGTTAACGACCAAACATTCGCGTCCACCAACTCTTCTCTTTGTTTGGTTGGCAGCCACGGTTGGATGGCAAGGCCGAAGTTATCGCTGGCACCTGGGTAACATCCTCACAATGTTCACCTACGGCGGTACCGCTGGCGGTATCAAAATAGGTCAATTGCACCCCCGCAGGCGGTGTCATCTCTAAAGACACCGCGCTGCGCCGTTTCAGGTAATCGGCATACAGATTCAACGCACCGCTGGAACCGGTAAGACCAATAACGGCGTTATCATCACGTCCAATCCACACGGTCACCACATCACGGGCATCAAACCCTGCATACCAACTGTCACGATTATCGTTACTGGTACCCGTCTTGCCCGCCAACGCATAGCTAGGGAAACGCTTGCCCAAAGACTTAGCCGTGCCACGCACGGTCACGTCATGCAGTGCATAATTCAGTAGGTAAGTGGCCTTACGATCCGCACGTTGTATACGGCCAGGTGAAAGCTCAGCCAGCACTTCATCATCGCTAGATAACACTGAACGGATAAGATGCAATGGTTGATAACTGCCCTCTGCCGACAACGAGCTATAGAGCTGTGCCACCTCCAGTGGGGTCATGCTGACAGAGCCAAGCAGTGATGAAGGATAGAAACGCTGCGGGCTCTCTACCCCTAAGTTTTCCATCTGCAGCGAAACTTTATCTAGCCCTAAGCTCATACCCAAGTTGACTGTCGGTACGTTCAGCGACATCACCAAGGCATCCATCAGACTGACATTGCCACGGAATTTATGATCGTAGTTTTGAGGCTGCCAACGCTTACCTTGCTGATTCACCATAGATACTGGGCGATCAGCCAGCACGGTCGCCAGCGAATATTTCTTCGAGTCGGTTAACGCGGCCAGATAGACCACCGGCTTAATCAATGAGCCGATCGGCCGGCGCGCATCCATCGCACGGTTAAAACCCGCATAGCCCGGTCTGCGATCACCCACCAAGGCGCGAACACCGCCGGTGGCGGCGTCGGTCACCACAATAGCGGTCTGTAACTTACTGATGTTGTGTCGTTTTTCGAGGGTAGGCAGGGTGGCCACAGCGGCTTTCTCTGCTGCTTTTTGGGCTAAAGGATCCAGCGTGGTATAGATCTTCAGACCATTTTTAGCCACCAGCTGCGGTGCTAATTGACTCAGTTCACGGCGCAATAACGTTGTTAAAGCGGGCTTTTTCGCCATTGCGGCTTCAGAGCGCGGCAGCACTTTAGTTGGCTGATTTACCGCCAGCTTGTACTCCTCCGTTTCAAGAAAATCATGCTCAAGTAGCAGCCGCAAAACCAGATCTCGACGTTCTAACAAACGCTCAGGGTGACGCCATGGATCGTAATAGGAAGGTCCTTTGATCATCGCCACCAACGAGGCCAGCTGCGCCACATTCAACTCCGCCAAAGGACGGCCAAAATAGAACTGACTGGCTAGACCAAAACCATGCACCGCTGTGGCGTAGTTCTGCCCTAGGTAGATCTCATTGAGGTAAGCTTCAAGGATCTCATCTTTACCGTAACGGGCATCAATAATCAGCGCCATATAAGCTTCGCGCAGCTTGCGTATGATGCTGCGTTCACGGGTGAGGAAGAAGTTCTTCACCAGCTGTTGTGTCAATGTGCTGCCACCCTGCACTGTGCGTCCCGCTTTAATGTTGGCAACCAGCGCTCGCGCAATAGACACCGGCGATACGCCATAGTGATGGTAGAAATCACGATCTTCCACCAGCAGCAAGGCTTCAATCAGCATCTGTGGCACTCGCTCCAGATCCACCAATACGCGATCTTCACCTAAACCGCTCTGCATCCTGTCTATCAAGTACGGCTCTAGATAAGCTTGATTCACGGCCTGACCATTCTGCTCCAACACAGAAATACGCTTGCCGGTATAGCGCACCATCAGACGCCGCGCAGGATCGGTTCGGTGACCGTCGCGCATCGGACGCGCATAGATCTGTACCGCATATTCAGAAGCAGCATATTCCCCAGGCGTTACCACCTTGGCGACCCGTCGATAACCGAGCAGCTCTAACTCCTGCAGCAGCTCGCCATGGGAGACCGGCGCGCCCGCGGCCAATCGTAAAGGGCGGGCGTAGATCTGCGCAGGCAGTTCCCAACGTTCACCTTCAAATTTGGTCTTTATCTGACTATCGAGATAAACCCCATAACCCGCGATGGCGACCACCATCACCAATGACAGCTTAAACAGGGTAGAAAGGAGATAGCGCTTAATCGGCCGTGCTTTCTTCACTGCAGCAGATGACTTCCCTCGTTTACTGGGGCTGCGTTTACGCGAGGTTTTAGCGCTGCGCTTTTTCGGTTGGCTGCCTTTTTCGGCTTTCTTAGTCATAGTGTTCCGGATCACTGATTGTTCATTGCCCGCTTGGTTTTACGGGTCGCTTGAGCGTTGCCGGGATCATCCGGCCAGTAGTGCTTGGGATAACGCCCTTTCATCTCTTTTTGTATCTCTCGGTAACTACCCAGCCAAAATGCCGCCAGATCTTGGGTTACCTGTAACGGTCGGCCTGCCGGGGAGAGTAGCTCCACCACCACGGGCACATCTCCAGCCACTGTTGGCGAGCTTTGCTGACCATACATCTCCTGCATTCTCACAGCAATACGTGGCGGACGGCCATCATCATACTGCAATGCGATCCGCGTGCCTGTGGGCGCTGTCCAGTGGGTAGGTAACATCTGTTCCAGACGTTGCCCCAAATTCCAATCTAAGCAGCTTTTCAACGCTTGCGCTAACTGCGACGAGGTCAATTTATCAGGATGACGAACCGCCGTCAGAAACGGCGCCAGCCAATCCCAATTCTCTGCCAGCGTTTGATCATCAAGTTTCGGCCAAGGATCATTCGGTAGCCATTGTGCAGCCATCATCACACGCTGCTGCCACTGGCGCAGCGCCGGTGTCCAGGGCAGCCGTTCTACGCCACGCTGACGCAAACCATCGAGCACACCCTGTTGCCAACGCGGGTCATCAGCACCGATAGCCAGCGGTTGGGTTTCTAGGGGCAACGCCTGAAGGTAACGCCCTTCGGTCGCAACAACCCGCCCCAAACGTTGATCCCATCCGACGTTGACCTGCTCCGAAATGAGCTCGGAGCAGTAGTGAACGAGATCGGCCTGCGTCAGCGGCGCCGCCAGGGCAATAATAGGATCGCCAGCAAAGCCATCACGCATGTCAGCCACCGCCAACAAGCTGGCCTGCTGCCAATGCGAGTCTCGACCTAACTGCGCACCGAAGCCATGGGCAGCTAAATAGCTGGCGCCCCGTTGACCAAGGATCCAACCGGGATATGCCACCGCAACGAGTACACCGCTCCAGGCACTATCAATCTGTTGCGCCTGCCACCGGCCAGCATTCGGCAGCAACTGCTGCCAAAGTTGAGAGCTGCGCGTTAAGATCCGCGAACGCAACTCCTGATGCGGCGCTCCTTTGGCTTTTATCCAATCAAGCCAACGGGGCAGATCATCAGCGAAAGGTTGTTTCGGTAACCGCTCTTCCAGCAAAGCCACTAGCGCCACGGCAGTTGCCTGAACGCCAGATAATGCGCTGTTTTTAATTGCCCATAACAGCAGCTGCGCAAACTCAGGGGTCGTGCCTAATTGCGACAATGCCCGGCCATGGGCAGTGAGTTTGCCGACAGCATCAAGGGCGCCGAAGCCTTGCAGTCGTGTAACCGCACTGCGCCACAAACTGGCCGATGGTAGCTGCAGCCAATGCAACTGCTCAGGCTCGTGTACGCCCCACTGGGCAAGCTCAAGCACCATGGCAGTAAGATCTACCGTCATCACATCCGCTGGCGTTTGTTTCGCCTTACGACTCTGCAGCTCTTCCGACCATAAACGATAAGCGTGCCCCGGCATCAAACGCCCAGCCCGACCTGCCCGCTGTGTAGCTGATGCTTGTGAGATCTCCACCGTATCTAAGCGGGTATGGCCAATTTTATGGTGATAACTGGCTTGACGATGCAAACCACTGTCGATCACCAAAGAGATACCGTCGATGGTTAAACTGGTTTCAGCAACATTGGTCGCCAACACCACTTTGCGCCGACCTGGCGCAGCAGGCGCTATCGCAGCAACCTGCTCGGCAGCGGTCAAACCGCCGTAGAGGGGAACAATATCTATCTGCTGATGCGCAAGTTGTGCTTGTTTGCTCAGACGGTCAGCGAGCGCTCGCTGTGTTTGCTGGATCTCATACACACCGGGCAAGAACACCAGGGCCGAGCCCTCGTGCGCTAGCAATGCTTGTTCAGTTAACTGCGCCAGTTGAGGTGCCAACGGTGCGCGCCGCTCACGACTTTGGTAATGCAATGAAACCGGGAAGCTGCGCCCCTGACATTGCACTAATGCAGCATCAGGAAAACGCTCGGTCAGCGGCATCCCTTCCAACGTGGCAGACATCACTAACAGGATCAGATCATCACGCAGTCCCTGTTGCACATCGTAAGCCAGCGCCAACCCCAGATCCGCATGCAAGCTGCGCTCATGGTATTCATCAAAGATAACCAGATTGACACCGCTAAGCTCTGGATCACGCTGCAATAAACGCGTTAATACTCCCTCGGTCACCACCTCCAAGCGTGTACCGGCACTGACCTTGGTCTCTTGCCGCATCCGCAAACCAATGGTTCTACCCACCGTTTCACCCAACTGTTTGGCCAGAAAGCTAGCCACATTGCGCGCCGCCAAACGTCTGGGTTCCAGTAGCAGGATCTTACCGTCAGCAAACGCTGGATCTTGCAACAGCTGTAACGGCAGATAGGTCGACTTACCGGCACCTGGCGGCGCTTCGAGAATAACCATGCTGTGGTTGTTCAGCGCGCGGCAGATCTCGTTGGTTTGGCTGGCGATCGGAGGAAGTGGCACGGAGTTTAGTCATTCCAATTTCTATCAGGCTTGGCCTATTCTAACCTAACCGTCAGCGACAACTGAGTGCTTGTGATGACAAATCAGGGCAAACGCCTGTTTTTAGCTTTGGGCTTTAACCGAAAAACCCAGCGACAGATCAGCCAATATCAAAACCAATTTGCCACTTGGGGCAGTTTAGTAAGCACAACCAACCTGCACCAAACGCTGGCGTTTCTTGGTCAATTAGGGGAAGAGCAAGAACAGCAGCTGCGCCTGTGGTGCCGACAAATATCGGCAGCCGGATTTAAGCAAATCTGCGATCATTTCGGTTACTGGCGCAAGCCGCAGATCATCTATCTCGCGCCCGACCTTCCGCCACCGCAATTACTCTCGCTGGTGACAAGCTTGCATCAGATCACCGATGCACTAGGCATAGAGCGAGAACAACGCCCCTACCAGCCCCACATTACTTTGTGCCGAAAAGTGCGGCAGCCACCAGAGCTGGCCGACCTCGCCGTCGATATCTCATTTCACGCCGACCACTTTGCGTTATTTCAATCGCGCAGTGACGCAACTGGCGTCAGGTATATTGAGCTAGAAAGGTGGCCACTGCTTAGCAACTAGGTTAACAGCGCAGTAGCCATGCAATCAGTTCATCTACAACCGCTGATGACCGATATTCTGGTCTAAAAATTCAGCCAGTTTCAGGTAAAGCTCCTTTCTATTCTCCGGCTGATAGAAGCCATGGCTTTCATTCTTTTTCACCAAACTGACAAACGGCTTATTGGCCTTGTTCAGTCGCTCCGCCAGTAATTCATAATGCGCGATAGGTGCCACTTCATCCTTGCCACCATGAACAAGCATCACTTGGGCTTCAATTTGATCGACATAATTCACTGGCGAATATCGTTTTAAGGTTTCGTTATCGCTACCCAAGGTCTGGCGCAAAAAAGCTTCACTTGAATCATAATTCACGTCGTTTGTGAGCCTAGTGAGATCGTAAACACCATATAACCCAGCGACACACTGATACAGCTTCGGCTCCTGTATGGCAGCCATCAGGCTGGCATAAGCCCCGTAGGATGCGCCAACCATACAGATAGTGTCAGGCTTGGTGATCCCAGCATCAATCGCCCACTGCGTAGCATCGGTCAGGTCGGTTTGCATGGCCCGGCCCCACTGCTGATAACCCGCCCTTTGAAACTGCTCCCCATAACCACCGGAGCCACGAAAATTAACCTGTAATACGGCATAACCGCGACTGGCGAGAAATTGAGCATCAGCATCAAATTGCCAGAAATCCCGCACGCCAATCGGGCCGCCATGGGGCATCACCACTAAGGGATAAGGGGCTTCGCCTGCTGTAGGGCGCGTCAGATAGCCATGCAAGGGCATGTTATCCCTGCTGGTGACGACGATAGGCTCAACCGAGGCCATCTGCGCCGGATCCTGCCAATCTGCACGACTCAATAGGTAGTCGACTTTCTTAGTTTTAGTATTAAAGAGATAGAAATCACCCGCATTTTTATCATTCTGAATATCGAGTACCACCAAACTGCCGTCGTCAGTGATACTGGTAATGCCGATGTAGTGTTCGGGAAATGCCAGCGCTAGCCCTTTGTATAGTTTCGCCGCCTTACTGTCCGATTGAATAAATTCCAATTTAGGCCGACCATCGACAACCGCGACAGCCAAGGGTTGTTTTTCTACATTGGTTAGCAGATCGAAAGCGTCTACGGTGTCATGTTGGTAGACCTCCTCGATCTCTTGCGTCGCCAAATCCATCAAGAACAAGCCTTTAGTGCCTGTCACTCCTGCAGATGCGTAAAAGTAAACTTTTTGATTGTTCGGCGTGAAAACCAGAGGTTTAATCTTGCCTAAATGACCTATCGTCGAAGGCATAAGCTGCCAATCAGCACGGTTGTCCTGACGCGTAAACAACTTAAATTTATTGTTCTCCTGACTCTCCCCACCCACAGCAAAGCGCACCTGCTGTTCGTGATCCGAGAGCAGATAGCCATTCTCAATCGGCGAGCGAACAATTTTGCGCAACTTGCCACTATAAACATCAAGCCGATAAGCGGTTGGATAGGTCTCCTTTGAGCGTGAAAACGGATACGCAGATATCAGAATGTATTTGTTCTCTTCTGGCATACGATCGAGCATCGAAGCCACGGCAAAGGTGGCTTGGCGCATTTTACGATTGGTTCCGGTAGTCGACTCTCCGGCATCAGGGCCGAAAATTAACCCCTGACGAGAACCATCGGCATTCATTGCGAATAGATTGCCGGTGATATATGGCTGTTCGCGTAAACCATATTTCTTAACCAACTGCACGACAATGCGATCATCATTTACCCAAAAGAAATCACCCGCTTGCCAGTGGCCGGAAAATCCTGCTACACCAGTAATCTTGAGTGACTTTCGGTCCAGCACCGATACAACCAATTTGCCTTCGGCATCAGACATAGAGACGGCTAAATAGTCTCCTTGCGGAGAAATTTTCACATCTTGAAAAGCGTTAAAGCGAACAAAATCATCGACTTTAGGCGTGGCATACGTAAAACAAGCGCAGAGGGTGAGCAAAAACAACAGAAACAACCGCATATTAATTCCTTTTAAATTACTTCTTCTTAATGCTGCTACCATTTTGCAACCTGATGTTTTTCTAATCAAATATATTTGACGATGCCTTCTATCGCCTCATGCATCGATGAAGATTCGCGCTTAGTAGCGGTAGAGAAATGATGATGCGGTGAAGGGGGAGTTAATGACGGCTAATCAGAAATCGGCCTGCCAGCGAGCAGCAGGGCTGCGCTCGCTGGAGCAAAGCAAGAAAGCGCGAACCATAGCTCAGAAAACAGCGAAGATTCATTGAGCGCTAAGCATCTCGCTTCGCATCTTCGTCGGCGGTATATTCACACAACAGATGAGCAATGGTCTGTACGCCCTGCGCGGTAGCGCCAGTATCCCACAACGCATTGCCACTGCTATTAAAAGAGGCGGCCAAATCAAAGTGTAACCAGCCTTTGCCTTGGTTCGGCACAAACCGTGACAGGAAACCCGCCGCATTTGAGGCGCCGCCTGCGCCACCACCTTTCACCGCACGGCTATTGGCGGTATCGGCATAAGCCGAAGGGCAGCTATGCTGATGCCAGAGCGCTAAGGGCAGACGCCATAGCGGATCTTGCTCTGCGACTGAAGCCGCTAACGCTTTCTGCGCAGCCTCGTCGTCAAGGGCGAACAGGGCGTTGAACTCACGCCCCAAAGCAGCAACTGCAGCGCCGGTCAGCGTAGCCGCATCAATCAGCAGTGGTGGATTTATCTCTGCCGCCTTTAGAAGACCATCCGCCAACACAATGCGCCCTTCCGCATCGGTATTTACCACTTCGACAGTGACACCGTTGCGATAAGTCAGCACATCACCCAATTTATAGGCCTCTCCACTGACTAAATTTTCGGCGCAGCAAAGTATCAATTGCACACGTTTATCCAAGCCCCGCTGGATTGCCAAAGCCAACGCTGCGGTGACAGTAGCGGCGCCCCCCATATCGGCTTTCATGGTCAGCATCCCTTCGCTACTTTTCAGGCTGTAACCACCGCTATCAAAGGTGATCCCCTTGCCTACCAATGCCACTTCGTATGGTTCATCCGATTCGCCACTGGGGTTGAAATCCACCACCAACATCACCGGCGGATGCTGACTCGCACGCCCGACGCCATGCAGACCAATCCAGCCTTGCTCCAACAGCTCTTCGCCCTGCAGCCATTCATAAGCGATGGCGTCGCCCGCCACCTGCTGCAGATAGGTCAGCGCGCGTTCGGCAAGCATCGTCGGTGTACATTGTTCAGGCCCGAGGTGAGTAACCTCTTTCAGCCAGCGAAAAGCGCTATCTCTGGCAAGTAGCTCTTCATGCCCAGAAGCCTCCATCGGCGCCCATTGGATCTGATAATCCCCCTGCGTCGTGGCAAACCCTTGGGCAAATGCCCATTGCTCAGCAAGCTGCCAATGGTGACCATGCAGCTGTACTTGACGGATCCCCAGCGCAGAAAGCTGTCGCGCGGCTTTCTGGATCTGGCGTAACGGACACTCATCGTCGTTTTTCAGATGCAGCTTAACCAGCTCACTTTCAAAACTAAGGCCATGATTACCCCAGCGCTCAGCAGCGGGAAGCTCGGTTAACTCAACGACGATCTGCTCTGTCATGGTTCGTTCCTTTGATTTTTCTGGTTAGCTAGTATTCAAGCGCCATCAACGCTACTGGCAATTCGCTATCGACAGCACGCACGCTTGTCTGTAATGCTTATCTGCCCGAGATGACTTAAGTGTAGCGACAGCGAATGAAGTTTACCCCCCCACTGGAAAAAGCACGGCTATTACAGCGATATAAACGCTTTCTTGCTGATGTTGAGCTTGAGAACGGCGAATTGATGACGCTGCACTGCGCAAATACCGGTGCAATGACTGGCTGCATCGGTGAGCACTGGCCAGTATTTTTCAGCCTAAGCGATGATCCCAAGCGCAAGCTGCCCGGCTCACTTCAGTTGACTCAAAATCCGGCTGGCGATCTCATCTGCGTCAATACCGCTTTGGCGAACAAGCTGGTGGCAGAAGTTCTCGCTGACCAGCGCATTAGCGAACTGCGCGGCTATGCCACGGTGCGCCGCGAGGTTAAGTATGGCAGTGAGAACAGCCGGGTCGATTTCCTCCTCAGTGACCATAGCGACTCTGCCGACTGCTATCTCGAAGTAAAGATGGCGACCCTATTACAAGAGGGCCAAGGTTATTTTCCAGATGCTGTGACCACGCGCGGTCAAAAGCATCTGCGAGAACTGATTGAGCAGGTCAAGGCGGGCTACCGTGCAGTACTGCTTTTCTGTGTCACTCATACGGGGATCCATTCGGTCAAAGCGGCAGCTCACATCGATCCCGTTTATGCAAAAACATTGGATGAAGCAGTGGCTGCAGGGGTTGAAGTTATCTGTTACGGCTGCGATATTTCGCGCCAGCAAATAGTGCTCGACCGTTCATTAACATTTGGTTGATCAATCACCAACTAAAGCAAACTTGATCGCCAAGCTGTAGAGCCACTAACAAAAGCATGCAATCGAAATTGCGGGAAACTACACTTTCTGGTATAGATAGCGCCCTAATTTACTTAGGTACTGTTGTTTTAACGAAGGAGAATGGGCATGCCTCAAGGCAAAGCAGCTAGCAGTCTGGGCATTCTTTCGCTCGCAGGGGTTGAGCCTTATCAAACCAAGCCTGGTGAAGAATACATGGGCTTGCCTCAGCTTGAGCACTTCAGAAAGATCCTCGAAGCCTGGCGCAATCAACTTCGCGAAGAAGTGGATCGCACTGTAACCCACATGAAGGATGAAGCAGCAAACTTCCCTGACCCAGTGGACAGAGCAGCTCAGGAAGAAGAGTTCAGTCTGGAACTGAGAACCCGTGATCGCGAGCGTAAGCTGATCAAAAAGATTGAGAAAACTCTGCAAGCCATCGAAGAAGATGACTTCGGTTTCTGTGATCAATGCGGTGTTGAAATCGGTATTCGTCGCTTGGAAGCTCGTCCGACGGCTGATTTGTGCATCGATTGCAAAACGCTCGCTGAGATCAAAGAAAAGCAGTTAGCTGGATAATGATGCTGGTGGCTCTGCCACCGCTCTGCTGATGTCAGATAACGCTGAATCACAGCCGCTAATTAAAACGGCCGCGCCCTATCGCGGCCGTTTCGCTCCCTCACCTTCTGGCCCCCTCCATTTTGGCTCTTTAGTTGCCGCTGTCGGCAGCTACATGCAAGCGCGTGCTAACCGTGGGCAATGGCTCGTCCGTATCGAAAATATCGATCCGCCACGGGAGATGCCCGGCGCCACTGATATTATCCTGCGTCAACTGGAACTGTTTGGCCTGCACTGGGACGAGTCACTGCTCTATCAGAGTGACCGGAGCCAAGCGTACGACGAAACTCTGCAACGACTGGCCGACGCAGGCCTCAGCTATCACTGCAACTGCACCCGCAAAAGCATCATGGCACGCGGTGGTTACTACTCCGGCCACTGCCGTAAACGCGACCTTGGCCCAGACAACACCGCCTTACGTTTTGTAAATCACCATCCGGTGGCGGAATTTGACGACCAGTTACAGGGCAAAATCATCCTGCCCAGCGACTTCGCCAACGAAGATTTCATTATTCGCCGCCGCGACGGCCTTTATGCCTATCAACTCGCCGTGGTGGTGGATGATATTGACACCGGCATTACCGAAGTCGTGCGTGGGGCTGACTTGATCACGCCAACCGGGCGCCAAATAGCATTTTTTAATGCGTTGGGAAGCACTGCACCTGACTATTTGCATCTACCGCTCGCCACTCACGCCGACGGGCATAAACTCTCTAAGCAAACCCATGCCCCAGCCCTAAGAGAAGATCAACGAGTATTAGAGCTAATAGATGCGTTGAAGTTTTTGGGGCAAAAAGTGCCCAACGAGTGTCAGGATGGCAGTGTCGATGAGGTTTTACAGTGGGGAGTAGCGCATTGGCAGCTCGATCGGGTCGCAAAATGTGAGAAAATTGCCATCGACTGATCCTTGCCAGTTTTACCCAGCTACACTCTGGTATATCATTAGCGCCCAAATTTTCAGCGTAATTTAGAGGTTAGCTATCCTTTCCCGCATCATAAAACTGTGCAAGCAAGCTGTTGGCAGTCAAGCCGGCGATAAATCTGGCGAAAAACTTTCGGCCACGGTGATCCCGCGCTCCGCACATTCTATCTCGCGAACGGATATCAGTGATAATGCACTGAAGGTACTCTATCGTCTGAATAAAAATGGCTACCAAGCCTATTTAGTCGGCGGTGGTGTCCGCGACCTCCTGCTGGGGCTCAAACCGAAAGATTTCGATATTGTCACCGATGCCAGCCCAGAGCAGGTAAAAAAACTGTTTCGTAACTGCCGTCTTGTCGGTCGTCGCTTTCGTCTGGCGCATATTCTGTTTGGTCGTGACATCATTGAAGTGGCGACCATGCGCGGTCACCACAGCAATGCCGAAGACGACACAGTTGGCACTGCCCACGCCGAAACAGGCATGATCCTGCGAGACAACGTCTATGGCACCATCGAAGAGGATGCCGAACGCCGCGACTTCAGTATCAACGCGCTGTATTACGATATCTCAGACTTTAGCGTGCATGACTTTGCTGATGGCATTAAAGCGATCAAGAAGCGTCAAATAGAACTGATTGGCGATCCAGAAACGCGTTACCGTGAAGACCCAGTGCGCATGCTGCGCGCCGTCCGCTTCGCCGTCAAACTCGATATGAGCATCACGCCACGCAGCGCAGCGCCAATCAAAGAGCTTGCCAACATGCTGGCGCAGATCCCCGCCGCTCGTCTGTTTGAAGAGATCCAAAAACTGTTCCTGTCAGGCAAAGCGTTAGCTACGTACAAAATGCTACGGGAATACAAGCTGATGCAGCAGCTGTTTCCTGCGCTTAAAAGCTGTTTCACCAAAGAGGGTGACAGTGACGCCGAGCTTTTCCTGGAAGCCGCACTGGCAAACACAGATCGCCGAATTGCCGAAGGCAAACGTGTCACCCCAGCTTTCCTGTTTGCCGCCCTTTACTGGGGACCGGTACAACGCCGTTGTGATGAGTTGATGCTAGAGAGCGATCTGCCCTACGTCGATGCCCTTGGCCTTGCCAGCAGCGACGTGTTGGACAGCTCACAGAAACGTATCGCCCTGCCAAAACGCTTTTCTGTACCAGCCCGCGAGATCTGGCAGCTGCAGTTAAGGCTACCGAAACGTATGGGTAGCCGAGCGGCGAAACTGGCTGGTCATCCACGCTTCCGTGCCGCCTACGACTTCTTGTTACTGCGTGGTCAGATCGCTGGCGGTGAAGTAGCACAGCTGGGTCAGTGGTGGACCGACTACCAAAGCAGCGATGAAGGTCAGCAACAGAAGCTAGTAAAAGAGTTGAAGTCCCGTGGTCCGCGTCGGCGCAATACCCGCCGTCGCCGCAAACCCGCTGAGCCAAAACAGTAATGACACACTGTTATATCGGGATCGGCAGTAATCTGTCTGATCCCGTCGCTCAAGCCAAAACCGCTATCGATGCGCTTGCACAGATCCCACACACTGAGCTGATTACCGTTTCCGGCCTATATCGCAGTCGCCCGCTAGGGCCGCAAGATCAACCGGACTACGTCAATGCGGTCGCTGCACTGCAGACACAACTCGCACCTCTCGCCCTACTTGATGCATTACAGCATATTGAGCAAACGCAGGGGCGCACTCGCAAAGCGGAACGCTGGGGCCCAAGAAGCCTGGATCTGGATATCCTGCTGTTTGGAGATCAGTTGATCCAATGCGAGCGTTTGACGGTACCCCACTATCATATGCGTCAACGGGAGTTTGTCATTACGCCACTGGCGGAGATCGCTGCAGAGCTAGAGATGCCCGATGACCGTACGCCGATCAAAGCACTACAAAAACAGTTGCCCGATAATGGGCTGCAAAGATTTGCGTACTATACTCCGCAGCATTGTCAGCTGGGCAAATAGTCCGCTGGCTTTAATCATCCATAAACCACTGATATAGTTTGCCGCCCTGATAACGGGCTGATTTGAAGTTAATTAATTCGGTTGAACGGCATGAGCAAAACAACAGTTTCGACATTGCAACAATACAAGCAAGATGGCAAAAAATTTGCCACCCTGACCGCCTACGATGCATCATTCGCCAAGCTCTTCTCTGAAGCTGGCGTAGGTGTCCTGCTCGTCGGTGATTCATTAGGCATGGTGTTGCAAGGCCACGCTGACACCGTCCCAGTCAGCGTTGACGATATGGCTTACCACGTTGCCAGTGTCAGCCGCGGCGCTGTCGATGCCTTGGTGATCGCCGACATGCCATTCATGAGTTACACCACGCCAATCCAGACCTATGAAACCGCCACCAAGCTGATGCAAGCAGGTGCCAACATGGTCAAGTTAGAAGGCGGTGAATGGCTATATGAGAGCATCAAAGGACTGACTGAGCGCGGCGTACCCGTGTGTGGTCACCTTGGCCTGACACCTCAGTCAGTGCATCTGTTTGGCGGTTTTAAAGTACAAGGTCGGCAGCAGAGTCAGGCGGACAAGCTGCTTAGCGATGCCAAAGCCCTAGAAGCCGCTGGCGCACAGTTATTGGTATTGGAGTGCATTCCTACCGAATTGGCCGCCACCATCACGCAAGCACTCTCCATTCCTGTGATTGGTATCGGCGCGGGTCCGGTCACCGATGGTCAGATCCTGGTAATGCATGATCTGATTGGCCTAACGCCGGGTAAACCGCCCAAGTTCAGTAAAAACTTCCTTACCGACGGCCGCGATGTACGTGGCGCGGTAGCAGCCTATATCGACGCTGTCACTGACGGCAGCTTCCCCGGTCCGGAACATAGCTTCTCGTCATGATGCAAACAGTCAAAGATATCACCGCGCTCCGCGCGCAGATCAAAGCTTGGCGCCAGGCTGGATCCACTATCGGTTTTGTCCCCACCATGGGTAATCTGCATCAGGGGCATTTGACCTTAGTCGAGGAGGCGAAACAACGTGCCGATAAAGTGGTGGTTAGCGTTTTCGTTAATCCGATGCAATTTGATCGCCCCGACGATCTGGATCGCTACCCCAGAACACTGGAAGCCGACCAACAAAAATTGATCGCCACCGGCGTAGACCTGCTGTTTACACCCACCCCGGAGATCATGTATCCCAAAGGCCTAGATCAGCAAACCTATGTCGACGTACCCGGCCTATCCAGCTTATTGGAAGGCGCCAGTCGCCCCGGTCATTTCCGCGGCGTATCCACGGTGGTGACTAAACTGTTCAATTTGGTGCAACCCGATGTCGCTTGCTTCGGTCAAAAAGATTATCAGCAGCTAGCTTTGCTTAAGCAGATGGTGATCGATCTGGCGTTAGACATTGAAGTCATTGGCGTACCAACGGTTCGCGATAGCGATGGCCTCGCCATGAGCTCACGCAATGGCTACCTGACCTCCGACCAGCGCGATCTGGCACCCTTGTTGTATCAACATCTGCAATATTTGAGTGAATCGATTTCAGCGGGTAAAATACCCTTAGAGCAATTACTCGAACAAACCCGTGAACAGCTAGATACTCATGGCTTTCACACCGACAGTATTGATGTGGTGGATGCGGAGAATTTACAGCCGTTAACACCGGACAGTCAGCGTGCTGTTGTACTGATCGCGGCCTTTTTAGGTGCAGCCCGCCTGATAGATAATCAGGTGGTAGAATTGCAGACAGCCGCAGATTGATCTATATTTGCGCGCCTCGTCGAATTTCTCGGTTTTTTGACGCCGATTATGCACACGGGGATAGCAATAAGGGGAAACTGAATGCAAACCACAATGTTAAAAGGTAAGTTACACCAGGCACGTGTAACCCACGCAGAACTTGAATATGAAGGTTCGTGCGCGATCGACCAGGATATGCTGGATGCCTCTGGTATCCTTGAATTCGAACAGATCCAGATCTACAACATTGATAATGGTAAGCGCTTCACTACCTATGCGATAGCCGGTGAGCGAGGCTCTAAAATCATTTCAGTGAATGGCGCTGCCGCCCATCAGGCTGAAGTTGGCAACCGTGTGATCATCTGTGCTTATGTTGCCATGAGCAACGCCGAAGCGATGACCCACAAGCCAAGCTTGGTCTATCTGGATCAAGGCAATAATATCGTTCGTACCAGTAAGGATTTACCAGTACAGGTCGCCTAACCTAGGCTCCTCCTACTGCTGGCTCAGAGCAAACGAAGGCGAGATGCTGCAAAAGCACTCGCCTTTTTCGATCCACTCTCTCCGTTTCTCCCTGCATATACAACTAGAAGCCAATCACACCTGCCGCGTTAATTTATTGATAGGATCCCCCACTGCCGATAGCCAACAAAGCTTATTATCCAACAAGCTAAACGCAGCCTCCCTACTTAGAAAAGAGGACATGGTCGCTCACAAGGAGTGTAAAAGATAATGATTAAACCGATTGAATTTGACAGAAGCTATTGGCGTACCGATGACCCGCAATGGTTAGCGGAGCGTGAGCGTAAGTGGTCACTGTACTTAGCGTACATGGCATCTAGAAATGGTTGGAGTAAAGAGTGGGATGAACAACCGCAAAAAGACGCATGGAAGGATTACTATTTAAATGGCAACGTGCATAAAGATCACAACGCTTGGCAGGATCTGTGTATCTTACACCCAGACCCAACAGCTGAGTCGTTATGCCCTTTGATGCAACAGTTACAAAAGGATTACCCTGGTTATTTTAACTTCTTGGGTACGGTATATAGTCGCTATCCATTGGTTGATGTGGGCTTTGTCTCCGCCGACCACTTACGCCAGCTCTATCTGATTTTACAAGGCAAGAATTATCGCGAAAGCGCAAATATTTTAGGCTTTGATCCAGAAAATAACGTGGAAAAGGCGGCATCTGACATTGCCACGTCTATCTTTGACTGGAGAAGGGAGCCTGGCTCAGAATGTTGGCCTATCGAGTTAATCGTCAATCACTTTAAATCGATCTTTGTTGAAATTAGAGCCAGACATATGAAAAAACTAGAAAACGACTTTAGTATGTTCTGCGATATTTTGAGTTTTTATAAAGAAGATCACCCCCATGCTCCGGAAGAAAAGTTAGACCTTGTTCGCGAAGTGATCGCCTTCCTATTTTCATCCGACGTTGATCCATGTGTCACCGACATTGCCAGCCGCTATATGCACCCTAACGGAGAGAGAAAAGTATAATGTCTAGCCTATTGTTCAGCGCTGAGATCCACGACGGCAGCACGTTAGACGCAGCCTCCCTACATTAGAAAAGAGGACCTGGTCGTTCACAAGGAGTGTAAAAGATAATGATTAAACCGATTGAATTTGACAGAAGCTATTGGCATACCGATGACCCGCAATGGTTAGCGGATCGTGAGCGTAAGTGGTCTCTGTACTTAGCGTACATGGCATCTAGAAATGGTTGGAGTAAAGAGTGGGATGAACAACCGCAAAAAGACGCATGGAAGGATTACTATTTAAATGGCCACGTGCATAAAGATCACAAAGCTTGGCAGTATCTTTGTCTTTTACATCCCGAGCCGACAGCTACATCGTTAAGTCCTCTGATTCAACAGCTACAAAGGGATTTCAAGGGATACTGTAACTTCTTGGGTACGGTATATAGTCGCTATCCATTGGTTGAAGCGGGCTTTTTCTCCGCCGACCACTTACGTCAGCTCTATCTGATTTTACAAGGCAATAACTATCGTGAAAGCGCGGAAATTTTAGGCTTTGATCCAGAAAATAATGTTGAGAAGGCGGCGGAGGATATTACTACGTCTATTTTTGACTGGAAAAGAGCACCAGGTTCTGAATGTTGGCCTATTGAGTTAATCGTCAAACACTTTAAATCGATCTTTGTTGAAATTAGAGCTGAACATATGAGAAAACTAGAATTCGACTTTAGTATGTTCTGCGATATTTTGAGTTTTTATAAAGAAGATCACCCCCATGCGCCGGAAGAAAAGTTAGATCTTGTTCGCGAAGTTGTCGCCTTCCTATTTTCATCCAACGTTGATCCATGTGTCATCGACATTGCCAGCCGCTATATGCACCCTAACGGAGAGAGAAAAGTATAATGTCTAGCCTATTGTTCAGCGCTGAGATCCAAAACCCTGAACTGGCTGCGGTTGCCCATTGTCTATCGGCCATCGCTTTACGCCAATCGGATGCGGCCTGCTTTACAGATGGTTTTGAATTTCCTTTGTCTGTCTCTATTGCGTGGGATATAGACCGACCATCAGATCTGCAGCTGGAAACACCTACCTCTGTCGCCTTTGAATTTTTTGACCAGCTTTATCTGGCGCTCGTTAGTGCAGGTGCAGAGTTCAGAACAGTCAAACTTTTCGATTCAGCGACCGGCAGTTATCACGTTTGGGAGTTGTCTATCGACCCCGATGAGATTGAGTTTGAAGGTCAGCATATCTTGTTGCTGGGGGAGTTAGATGATCCGGAAGAGATTGAGGAGCTGATAGAAGATGCCGTTTTTCAGCAACAGTTGGCGGCGGATACTAGCTTAGTCATTGTGGGGGAGTCTGCGGATCCCTCGATACTTGGAGAGATTAAGAAACGGAAGCTTACGATAATCACTGAAGAGGAATTCTGGGATTGTATGCAGGCGTGCTAACGCAGCTGACCCATTTGTTGCAAAATCGCGCCGACCTTAAAGCCTAACAAGGCAAAGCGCTAAATTACGCTTTGCCTTAGATTTACACCTAGCGCCTATCTAAGGCAGTTCACACACCAGTTGCCATAACGTCTGACCACTGTCTCGATATTTACGCTCAAACGGCGTCAGCGCCTCTGTGGCGTCAGTTAATGGCACCACCGGATGTTGCCCTTGGCCTGCGAGGGCTAATGCCCGTGCAAACTCTTGCAGATAGATAGGCCAGTTACTGCGTAACTCCAGTTGACCACCGATCTTAATCAGATCAGGAAATACACCAGCACCATGCCAGCGCCGTTGCAGATGCTTCGATTTCGGCCAAGGGTTGGGATACAGCAAGTAGTGATGGGTGATGGGCCAGTCGGCGGCAGCAATTAGGCGCCACAGATCATTAAGATCAGCCCTTGCCAACAGGTAGTTATCGGCGCTGATGGCCAGATCAGATTGCCGTTCAATACGGTCAGCTGATTTGTCCATGCCGATCACTAGTGCCTGCGGATGGCGCAAAGCCAAGCGGCGGGTACTTTCACCCACGCCACAACAGGAGTCCAGCACCACAGGGCCACCGTGCTGCTTCACCTGCTCGGAAAGTTGCGCAAACAGTGCCAATGAACGCTCGGCTTGTGGCTTTAAGAACGGTTCCGCAAGGTGTTTCAACACCACTTCATCGAGGCGTTCATGCAAACCGGTCTGATTACTCTGTACTGCACGGGAGTTACCTGAAGTTTCGCTGCCATCGCTCATCTAACTACGTAACCCTGTGCCTTTGCGAAGTAGGTGCATCACCCAAGCAAACAGTAACAAAATCATTGCTGACAAAACGGCCAGCGCGACGCTCACAGAGATATCTGACACACCGAGAAAACCATAACGAAACGCATTAACCATGTAGAGGATTGGGTTGATCTGGGATACGCCTTGCCAAAACTCCGGCAGCAGCTTGATCGAGTAAAATACACCACCCAAATAGGTGAGCGGCGTCAGTATAAACGTTGGGATAATGCTGATATCGTCGAAGCTGCGGGCAAAGATCGCATTTGCTAGACCACCTAGCGCAAATAAGACCGAGGTCAGCACACCGGTGATAAAAAGAATGCCGATGTTGTGCAACGGCAATGAGGTAAAAAACATCGACACCAGCGTGACAATAAAGCCAACTAACAAACCTCGCGCCACACCGCCACCAACAAAACCAGCAACAATCACCCAATTGGGTACAGGGGCAACCATCAACTCTTCCACGTTACGCTGAAATTTAGCGCTATAGAATGACGATGCCACGTTTGCGTAGGAGTTGGTGATCACTGACATCATGATCAGACCTGGCACGATATAGGACATGTAATCAAAACCGCCCATCTCGCCAATACGGCTGCCGATCAGGTTACCGAAAATGACAAAATAAAGACTCATGGTGATCACCGGAGGCACGAGGGTTTGCACCCAGATCCGCATAAAGCGAATAACCTCTTTGCGCCAGATACTCTGTAGCGCGATCACATGACGACGATGGATCATCATTTGGCCTCCCTCCCCGCCTCAACTAAACGCACAAACAGTTCTTCCAAGCGGTTGGCCTTATTCCGCATCGACAACACTTCTACACCCTGGGCGGCCAGTTGTGCAAAAACGTCATTCAATCCCTGCTCTTTCTCCACATCAACCTCAAGGCATGTCGCGTCTAAGCGGCGACAGACAAAGTTATTTAACGTTATTTCAGGACTGTTAGGAGCCAGATCTAACAAGAAGGTTTCCACATTTAGCTTAGAGAGCAGCGATTTCATCGAGGTATTTTCGACAATACGGCCATGATCAATAATCGCGATATTGCGACACAGCATCTCTGCCTCTTCCAGATAGTGCGTTGTCAGGATGATGGTGATCCCCTGCTGTTCATTAATCTGCTTGAGGAATTCCCACATCGAACGGCGTAGTTCGATGTCCACCCCCGCGGTGGGTTCATCGAGGATCAATAGCTTAGGCTCATGCATCAAGGCGCGGGCGATCATCAATCTACGCTTCATGCCGCCAGAAAGTTCGCGGGCGCGCTCGTTGCGCTTCTCCCATAACCCCAACTGCGTCAGGTATTTCTCTGCCCGCGGCTTGGCCTCTGCACGGGTGACACCGTAATAGCCCGCTTGATGCATGACGATCTGCAATACCGTTTCAAACTGATTGAAGTTGAACTCCTGCGGTACTAAGCCGATCTCGAGTTTGGCGAGCTCTGGTGCATGTTCAATGCTATGGCCAAATACCTCAACATCGCCCTCGGTTTTATTGACGAGCGCACAGATGATGCCGATAGTTGTGCTCTTACCTGCCCCATTGGGGCCTAGTAATGCGAAAAAATCACCTTGCTGAACATTGAGGTTTATCCCCTTCAATGCTTCAACACCACCTGCGTACGTTTTCGCTAACGCATTGATACGCAAAGCATTCATAATTGATAACTACCTTTGGGAATGGGTGCTGTGGCTGATCCGTCCAGCAACAAAGAGTTTGACCTTAGGATAAAACACGCTAGCCTGCTGATAACCCACCAGATATGGAGTGTATCTTGGCAAATATCAAGCAGCTATTCGAAAATAATCGACTCTGGGCAGAGCGTCGTGTCAAAGAAGATCCCGATTATTTTCAGGAGCTGGCAAAAGGTCAGAGCCCGAAATACCTCTGGGTTGGCTGCTCTGACAGCCGCGTTGCCGCAGAACGGTTAACCGGATTAAAACCAGGTGAGCTGTTTGTCCATCGCAACGTCGCTAACCAGGTCATTCATACCGATCTAAACTGCCTGAGCGTATTGCAGTATGCGATCGATGTACTGAAGGTGGAAGAAGTGATTATTTGCGGCCATTACGCTTGTGGTGGCGTCACTGCCGCAATGCAAAATGCCAAAGTGGGGTTGGTCAATAACTGGCTGCTGCACATACGCGATATCTACCTAAAGAACCGCAACCGTCTTGATATGATTGAGGATGACACCGAGCGAACCAACCGCCTTTCGGATCTCAACGTCATTGACCAGGTGTTTAACACATGCAACTCAACCGTTATTCAAGATGCATGGGCTCGAGGTCAGAAAGTGAGGGTACATGGTTGGATCTATGCTGTTGAAGATGGGCATTTAAAAAATGTCGGTCTCACCATCGATAGTCCAGACGACTGCGAAGCCAAATATCGGCTCGCCTTAGACTCGGTCTTTGCCGACTAACAACTCAAGATCTGCGGCGCGAGTGACTAACGAGCGCCGCCATATCCCCAGCGCTTTACCAAGTCATGCTCAACTCCAAGGTGATCCAATATCCTAGCCACCATAAAGTCGACCAGATCTTCGACCGAAGCAGGTTGATGATAAAAACCTGGCGACGCAGGCATGATAGTCACTCCCAAGTTCGCCAGTTTTAACATATGTTCTAGATGGATAGCAGATAAGGGAGCCTCCCTCGGTACCACGATCAATTGCCCACGCTCTTTAATCACCACGTCGGCAGCACGCTCTATCAGGTTATCGCTGCAACCGAGAGCAATTGCAGCCAAACTCCCTGTGCTGCAAGGGCACACCACCATTTTTTTCGGCGCAGCAGAGCCTGACGCTACCGGAGAAAACCAGTCGTCACGACCATACGCCTTAATCAACTCAGGCTTAGCCCCTACAGCGTCGGAAAATACTTTCCCCATGGCATCAGGGGCGGATGGCACTTTTAACTCATGCTCAGTCGCAAGTACAACGCGGGCCGCCGAAGAGACCAACAGATGCACCCGCCAGTTCGCCTGGCAAAGCACCTGCAACAAACGCAACGCATAGGGAGCGCCGGAAGCGCCGGTAATTGCCAGCGTCACCTCCGCCTCAAATTGCGCGACGCCGGTTAGCTCTTGTGAACAATTCTCTGTCACGCGATCACTCCCGCTTCCAGCCCTGCAATCAGTTTGTTGTGCATACCGCCAAAGCCACCATTACTCATCACCAAGAGCTGATCTCCCGCAGCGGCTTCTGCCAACACCGAAGCAGCCAGAGCATCAACATCCTGATGTACCTGCACCGGAGCGGTTAACTGCTCCGCCACCGCCTCCAATGACCATTCAATACCGGGCGGTTGAAACAGAAACACTTGGTCAGCCTGCTGCAACGCTTGCGCAAGTTCTTGCTTGTGGATCCCCAGTTTCATGGTGTTAGAGCGTGGCTCGAGGATCGCCAATATTCGTTGTTTGCCCACTTTTGCCCGTAAACCATTTAGCGTGGTAGTGATGGCCGTGGGGTGATGAGCAAAGTCGTCATACACAGCAACACCAGCAATCTCCGCTTTCAACTCCATACGGCGTTTCGGGCTGACAAACCGACTCAGCGCATCCACCGCAACATCCGGCGTCACTCCAACATGACGCGCTGCGGCGATCGCCATTAGGCCATTATCAACATTGTGTCGTCCGATTAATGGCCAGTTCACCTGTCCTACCAACTCACCCGCCAATAACACATCAAACTGACTGCCATCAGCACTGACATTGGCCACATCCCAATCGCGGCCACTACCGATTACCTGCTGTTCACTCCAGCAGCCCATATTGATCACGTCAGCGAGAGCGGTTTCTTTTTCCGCCCACAAGATTTGACCAGAGCCCGGAACAGTGCGAACCAAGTGGTGAAACTGACGCTTAATCGCTTTCAAATCATCGAAAATATCAGCATGGTCGAATTCAAGATTGTTCATCACCAAGGTACGGGGATGGTAATGAACGAATTTGGAGCGCTTATCAAAGAATGCGCTATCGTACTCATCCGCTTCTACTACAAAGAAGGGGCTATCTCCGAGTCGCGCAGAGACATCAAAATTCCCGGGCACACCACCGATCAAAAAGCCGGGGGCAATGCCTGCGTCTTCCAATATCCAAGCCAGCATACTGGCTGTGGTGGTTTTGCCGTGGGTGCCAGCTACCGCCAACACCCAGCGATCGCGAAGTAAGTAATCGCCCAACCACTGCGGGCCAGACATGTAGGGCAGTCCGTGCTCCAGCGTATATTCTACGGCGGGGTTACCCCTAGACATGGCATTGCCGATCACCACCAGATCTGGCGCAGGCTCCAGTTGGCTAGGATCATAGCCTTGCACCAACTCAATGCCGAGGGCTTCTAGCTGCGTACTCATTGGCGGATAGACATTGGCGTCAGAGCCGGTGACCTTATGTCCCAATGACTTTGCCAAAGCAGCAACGCCGCCCATAAAGGTGCCACAGATACCGAGAATATGAATATGCATGAAGAGAAACCCAAAACAACAAAGAACGATCAGTTTACTGGGTTTCACTAACCCGCACGACAGCCAATATCATATTTTGATAAGTGGAGGGTCACTGGCCAATGCCACCGCCCATGGAACAATAGGCCTCTGGATGGTCAGGTTGCAGACATGACTGATAAAAACCAGTTACCCCATCATGTTCTACCCAGGTGATAGCGCCTAGACCAATAGCATAACCATCTACACATTCGCCACTCCACTCGGCATCTACCGCTTTCATCACATAGAAGCGATTGATCTTGCAGCCTTTACTATCAGTTATCCAAGCATCGGGATTGTCATAAGCGTAGTAATCACCAACTTGCGTGGTTGATTCACAAGCTTGCAGAAAAAGTATGCTGAGGCCAATTGCGATTATACGTTTCATCATTAATTCCTCATTCATCTCACGAAATATATCTCGTGCCGAAATCTATCTCGTGATGGTTTCAAACCTTTTATACGCGGTTCTTCCCCCGATGGTTCATATCAAAATATCATTCAGCTGAAGTGACCGAACTCCTGTGCAAACAAGCATGCAGTAACAGATCTCTAAGTGACAACAAGCCCTATGGGGGCGGAGAGGGCGCCATCGGCCGCTTAACATCAGGCATCTCTTTCGACGCCGGCATATCTCGCAGTTGTTGCTCGGTCATTTCGAGAAAATAGCTACGATCCCGGCCGCGATATGGCCAGTAAAAACGACCGCCACAATCATAGTTACCACCTAGATCCTTGCGAATAATACAACCTGCCGGCAGTTGCGAGATCCAATACCAATCCTGCTGATGGCGCAGCCATTGCTCAAACTCTTTCTCCTGTTTCAGCTGCTCCCGCAACTCCCATATGCTGGTTTCTCGGGGCTCCGAGCTCTTTCTCACCACCACTTTATCTTCTAACGAGACAGCTTCGGCTATGAATACCGGCAGTAGAAAAAACGCCACAGCCAAGCTCAGTAAGCTTTTCATCGGTTTAATCATGGTTAGCACCTCCCTTGTTTAGCCAAGCAAAATTTATCGCTTTGTATACATTATGATTGGCTAATTATGAATCAGACCACAGTCTCATTTTCTGGTTCACTGTAAGCTTGAAACTATCTGATTGAACTAGACTTAACGCAATCCCCCGACTTTGGAGTGACCCCATGCGACTGTTCACACGCCTACTGGTTCTCTTGAGCTTTATGTCAGGCTCCTTGCACGCGGCAGAACTAGAATTATGGCATGCACATCAGGCTCGTGCATTTATCGAGCAAGTTGTTGAAAACTTCACCAAGGAAACTGGCGTAACCGTCAATATCACACCATTTGCGCCAGCCAAGGTGAAAGGGGAATTACTGCTTGGTGCGGCCAGTGGCCTTACCCCCGACGTTGTGTTGGTGCCCTCCGACTTTCTCGGCCTACATAACGAGCTAAAGCTGACGGCGCTAAACAGTGAGTGGAACGATCCCGCTCTCGACGAATCAGCCCGCCAGACCACGGTGATCGCAGGCAGACAATACGGCGTGCCGATTATTCAGGGTAATCACCTGATGATGTTCTACAACAAGAAATATATTCCACAACCCGCGGCAAGCTGGAAGCAACTGGCAGCACAGCAGAAAGAGTTAAAGCAGCGTGCAGTCAAAGCGATCGGCTGGAATTATGGCGAAATGTATTGGTTCGTTCCCTTTCTCGGTGCTTTCGATGGCTGGCCAATGGACAGTGACAAGGTCACACTGAATACACCCGCCATGATTAAGGCGCTCAATTTTTACCGTAGCCTGAGCGACCAAGGCTTAGTGCCGAAAGGCTGCAATTACGATTGCGCACAGGGGCAGTTCCTTTCGGGCGAGTACGCCTACTCTATTAACGGTGACTGGGCCTACAGTGATTTTAAAAAGGAGCTTGGAGACAGTTTAGGCGTTGCTCTGTTACCGACAATTGATGGCAAGCCCTTGAAGCCGATGTCCTCTAGTTTTGTGTTAGCGTTTCCTCGCATGCAGGAGAAAAGTGAGACAGCTGAGAAGTTAAAAACTCTCGCTCGCTTCTTTCAACAAGCTGAAAACCAACGCTATATCTACGAGCAGTATCGCTTACTACCAGTCAACGACACGGTGTTTTCACAAATTAGAGACAATGCTAAAGGTGATGAGAAAGTGATCCTTGAACAGCTCGCGCTAACCAAAGCGATGCCCAGTGAACCCGCAATGGCGATTACTTGGGAGGCCTTAGCCAAAGGCTACAAACGCTTTATGGATCACGGCTATTCGGCAGAGAAAGCCGCCGCTTATATGCAATCCTTAGCTGATCGCGAACTTAAAAAGTATCAAGGTAAGTAGGTAAACCGTGGCGTTTAAAGTTCGTAGTTTACTGGCGTTGGTGATTGTATTGGTGGCCATAGTGCCATCAATCACTATCTCCTTGTTGCTACTCGATGAGCAGTACAAAGCGAACGATGCCTCGATGCAGCGTAGCCTTAATCGTGCTCTAGACAACACCATCCAGGATCTGGATTTCAAATTTTCCATCTTTTCCACTAACTTCAAGTTATTTTCCCGCGAGCGCTACCTGATCCAAGCATTAGATAGCTTTCTCTTCAGCAGTCACGCATTCACGTCGATGAAAGATTTTGTCGAACAAACCACCTTGGTCAGCTCTATCTACTTGCTTGATACTGACCTGCAGATAGTTGAAGAGTATCAGGGATCAATTATCGGTCTGGAAGAGAGTGAACTGCTGACGCGGATGCAAGCCGCCATCGACGAAGATGATGTCAAAGATGGACGGCAACTGCTGTTCCAATTCAAAGATCAGAGAATGACCAGCGGTGCAGAAGGTGAGCAAAAGCTAAGCGATTACGGCGTTGCCGTGCTGATGCCACTCTACCTGCATGTGCTGCAGGAGGGTGTCAGCAGGGAGGCAGAAGGTTATATTCTGGCTGTTCTGCCATTTGATGCTATTTACAAAGTCATCAGTGCCCACTTGCAGGAGGGGGAAGCGGTCGAAATAGTGCAGGGACAGGTTCCCATTGCCGCTCATCCCAAAGCGAAAAAGCTCCGGCAGGAGCTGGATCACCAAATGGCGATTAAAAGCCTGAAAATAGGTGCCAACGTAACGGAGAACACTCTGGAATACGCCATATTCCTGCACGTACGTAAGTCCGCCCGTATGGCAGAGATGGCGCAAGCACAACAAACACTGAGCAGTAGCATCATCATCGCCATTATTCTCGCCATGGTGATCGCTTTCCTTCTCGCCCGTTTAATCGGACAACCTTTCAAAATCCTTTCATCGGTGCTGGAACAATACAAAGCAGGTAACTACATTGCCCCTACACTAAGGTTCAAATTTTTGGAATTTGAACAGGTAAGACAGCTGATTGCAGGGATGGGGGATACGATTACCCGCCAACTGACAAGCCTGAAGGATAAGAACAGAGAACTGCAGCATCTCAGTGAATTGAAAGATGATTATCTAAGCAAACTGACAGCACTCAATGAGCAATTGGAACAACGGGTAGACGAAAAGACTGCCGAGCTGCGTAACTCGCTGAGTCGTGAAGAACTTAGCCGGCAGTTTATGCAAAGCCTGCTTAAGCTGTCGATTGAGCTGCAACAGTGTGAAAACAATGTCGCGGTGATTGAATTGAGCTTGCAGTTGATGTCAGACCTGTTCCCCAACGTAAAACTGGCGCTCTACTTTGCCCCCAGTCGCTATCAACCAGCCCATTTCAGCAGCGAGGGAATGACACTGACGGTGCAGACGCAGCTTCGCGATGAGCTGGAGACATATAGTGATAGTAGACTCGCCCAGTTGCCAAAAACCATCAACTTACATGACGCTCATTGTTACCTGTTCCATCTCGGTTCGGTGAGCAATCAGTTTTTAGGGGCTCTGGTAGTGCAAAGCGACACGCTGGAGAACGAGCAACAAAACAACTTCCGTCTGTTTGTTAAACAGATCAGTGCCATTGTCGAAACGCGCCTATTGACCGAAGAGCTGGGCGTCATCGCCAGAACAGATGAGCTGACAGGGCTACCCAACAGGAAAGCCTTTGAAGAGGCATTTGATAACTACGCCAGTATTTTTGAGCGGTACTCAGACCGCCACTTCGGCCTGTTTGTGGTTGATGCCAACGGGCTCAAACTTGCCAATGATAAGTATGGTCACCAGGCAGGTGATTCCTTACTCAAAGCCTTAGCCGCCTTGCTGTCTAAGATTTGCCGTAAAAGCGACAGTGTCTATCGACTTGGTGGCGATGAGTTCGCACTGTTGGTACAGAAAGGCACCCTAGAAGGGTGCCAGTTGCTTACGGATCGCTTGGTGCAAGAGCAAGGACGACACTCTGTCACACTCACACTGGATGGCGATAAGATCGAGTACCTCATCTCATTCAGTACAGGTTTCGCCTCAACAGAAGAGTACCCACCCAATCGTCTGTTTAAACTGGCCGATGAGCGGATGTATGACCAGAAACAGACCCATTACAAAATGCAACGGTTAGGTAAAACCTCCAACGCCGCATCAGACAGCGAAATCGATCCGAAGAATGAGCGATAAGTCAGGTCATCAGCGCACCACCGAGCCGCCCAGTGTTCGCGCACTGACACAAAAGTCGTTAGCCAAATTGGGCGTCATGACTGGCGACACACTTGAACAGCGAACTCTTGGCGAGCGCACCCGCTACCGAGAGCAACTGCTACAACAACAAAAGCAAAAAAATATTGAACAGGTCGTGGCGATTGCGCTGCAACACAGTTCCGACTCGGACGCTGGCACAGTACTGGATCCAGATTGGCTGCAACATTTTGTCGAACTCGCCGAAGCGACACTCAACCCGCAAATGCAGCAGTTATGGGGAAAAATTTTGGCTGAAGAGGGGCGTAGCCCCGGCAGTTTTTCGCTGAAAGCCTTAGACACATTGCGCAGTATGACGATAAAAGAAGCCCACTACTTTCAACGCTTGTGTGCACTGCGTGCCAGCTGGGGAAGCGGCGGTCGAAGGATATTGCTGGGATGGATCGACCACCAACATTGGTGGCAAGTGATCAAAGGGGAAGTGGCGAAAACAGTCTCTTTAGGTGCCCATGGTATCAGCTACTCAGCGCAGCTGGCGTTAGCCGATATCGGCCTGCTTTATCCAACCGAGCTGGAATCTGGAGAGCTAAGCGCTGAGCCATTGGCACTCAATATCAACGGCCAGCGTTTTATTGTCACGCCCAAGCGCAGTGGACTGAAGCTGGTCTATCTTCGCTTTTCTCCGGTTGGCGACGAACTAAGCCAGCTGCTGCCAGAGAACGGACGCCAAAGCTATCTTGATGCGCTGCATAAATTACTTTCTGAAGCGTTCGAAATTAAGTAATTCAGAAAGTTACTTCTCAGAAAACCAAGCCAACTTATCAGCCAATGCCACTACTTCGCCAATAATAATCAGTGCCGGCGAGCCCACTTCTGCATCTGCGACAATCTCAGCCAACTGGTATAGCTGACCTTTCACCACCCGCTGACGTGGGGTTGTTCCTCGCTCAACAATCACGAATGGGGTCGTCTCATCACGGCCATGAGCGATCAACGCCTGTTGGATATCCTGCGAGCGCAGTACCCCCATATAGATAACCAAAGTGTGAGACGACTTGGCCAGGATCTGCCAATCCAACTCCGCACCGCCCTGCTGCCGATGACCCGTAATAAACATCGCAGTCTGCGCATAGTCTCTGTGGGTTAACGGGATACCGGCATAGGCTGCACAACCGGAAGCGGCTGTGATCCCAGGCACCACTTCAAACGGCACCCCTTTTTCGACCAACAGCTCCAGCTCCTCGCCACCCCGACCATAGATAAACGGATCGCCACCTTTCAGTCGTACCACCTTGTCGCCATTTACAGCCCGCTCAGCCATTAGCAGGTTAATCTCGCCCTGCGGCACGCTGTGATTTCCCGCGCGCTTGCCCACACACACCTTCTCAACATGGGCGGGCACCAGTGACATGATCTCTTCTGAGACCAGATAGTCATACATCACAACATCTGCTTGTTGCAGGCGAATGAGTGCTTTGATGGTTAACAATCCTGGATCGCCGGGCCCGGCACCAATCAGCGATACAGGCACAGGCGGCCAAGCCTGCGCCATGTTTTCAGCAAGGTTGGGCGCTAATTGACGCAGTGGGGCCATACGTTCAGTCATTACTTCATACTCCAGAAATAGCAAAGGGCCTATCGGCCCTTTTATTCGTTCAGCATAAGAACAAATTAAATACCGTCACCCATCACATTGGTATCGTGCAGACCACACTCTCGTTTCAGACCAAAGAAGCGAGTTTCCTCTTCCGTCATGCCCGCTTCGAGTGGCCGGCTGGTGTGGTGATCTCCCACTGAGACATAGCCCTGATCCCACAATGGGTGATAATCCAGGCCATTCTCTTGTAAGTAATAGTGAACGTCTTTATTGCTCCAGTCGATGATCGGCAACACCTTAAAGCGTGTATCGATCAAATCAACCACTGGCAGTTCTGCACGAGTAGATGACTGACTGCGCCGTAAACCAGAGAACCAGGTGCCAACACCTAAATCACGCATAGCACGCTGCATCGGCTCAACTTTGTTCATCTTGTTGTAACGGTCAATACCCTCAACGCCTTGTTCCCATAATCGACCATGACGCGCCTCCTGCCAGGCCGCACTTTCAGGACTGCGGTACACTTGCAGATTGAGGTCTAGCTGCTCTGTGAGGCCATCAATAAACTGATAAGTCTCTTTGAACAGATAACCGGTATCCACCAAGATCACGGGAATATCAGGCCGCTGACGTGTCACCATGTGCAGCATCACCGCGGCTTGAATACCAAAGCTGGAGGAGAGCACAATCTCCCCAGGCAGGTTTTCCAGCGCCCAGGCAACTCGCTGTTCCGCAGTTTTCTGCTCCAGACTCTGATTCACCTCGGTCAATGCAATGCGCCGCTGCGCGGTCGGCAGCGTTAACAAGCTATCAGGAGTTATCATGGAAATCCCTCGCTGAGTCGATAACCGGACGCACCACACCAGCACGGATAACGAAGTCACCAAAACGCTCGCTACCATCGCGCTCTTTTGACCAGCGGCCAATTAAACTATCCAGTTCGGCTTTAATTTCGGTATCGCTGATGTTTTCGCGGTACATCCGCGGAATACGGGTACCGTTATGGTTACCACCCAGGTAGAAGTTGTACTTATTTGGACCTTTACCCACTAAGCCAACTTCCGCCAACATGGCGCGACCACAACCATTCGGGCAACCGGTGACGCGAGTAATAATCGATTCTTCGGCAATACCGTGCTTAGCCAGCATCCCCTCAATATCGGTCACAAACTCCGGCAACATGCGCTCGGCTTCCGCCATCGCCAATGGGCAAGTCGGTAAAGCCACACAAGCCATTGAGCTCTGACGTTGCTCGGAGACGGAACTGTCCATCAGGCCGTGGCTAACTGCGAGCTGCTCGATCTCAGCTTTTTGCGCTTCAGGTACACCGGCGACCACTAGATTTTGGTTCGCCGTCATACGGAAATCGCCCTGATGGATCGCAGCGATCTTTGCCATGCCTGTTTTCAACGGCTTGTTAGGGAAGTCGAGGATTCGGCCGTTTTCAATAAACAGCGTCAAATGCCACTTGCCATCGATTCCTTTGACCCAGCCAAAGCGATCGCCACGCTCAGTGAACTCATACGGGCGGCTTGGCTCAAATTTCACACCAGCACGTTTTTCGACTTCCGCTTTAAATACGTCAACACCAACGCGCTCAAGGGTGTACTTAGTTTTCGCATTCTTACGGTTAACCCGGTTACCCAAATCACGTTGCGTCGTGACCACGGCTTCAGCAAACGCCAGCGTGTGCTCCACCGGAATAAAGCCGAAATCATCCGCTTTGCGTGGATAAGTCGCCGTATCACCGTGGGTCATGGCTAAGCCACCACCAACCAACACGTTAAAACCGACCAACTTGCCATTATCAGCGATAGCAACAAAGTTCAGATCATTGGCATGCACATCGATGTCGTTGTGCGGCGGGATCACCACGGTTGTTTTAAACTTACGCGGCAGATAGGTTGACCCTAGGATCGGTTCTTCGGTCGATAAATGCTTTTCACCGTTCAACCAGATCTCTGCGTACGCCTTGGTTCGCGGTAACAGATGTTCTGAGATCTTAGTCGCCCATGCATACGCTTCTGCGTGTAGCTCAGACTCAACCGGATTTGAGGTACACAGTACGTTACGGTTAACGTCACCCGCCGTCGCTATCGAATCGATGCCCATGGCATCCAGCGTTTGATGCATCAGCTTCAGGTTGCGTTTGAGTACACCGTGAAACTGAAACGTCTGCCGCGTGGTCAGGCGAATACTGCCGAACATAGTATTTTCTTCGGCGAACTTATCGATCCCCAGCCACTGCTGCGGCGTGATCACACCGCCGGGCATACGGGCGCGCAGCATCATGGTCTGCAGCGGTTCCAGCTTCTGCTTGGCACGCTCAGCACGGATATCGCGATCATCCTGCTGATACATTCCGTGAAAACGGATCAACTGGAAATTGTCAGAGGTAAACCCACCGGTCAAACCATCGTTAAGATCTTCAGCAATGGTGCCGCGCAGGAAGTTACTCTCACCTTTGATTCGCTCGTTGTCTGCCAATTTGCCAGACACTTTCAATTCATTCAGATCGCTCATTAGTAAACATCCCGTTGATAACGCTTCGCGCGACGTAGCTCGGTAACATAGGCTTCAGCATCTTCCTGGCTCTTTCCACCATGCTCTGCCACTACACTGATTAATGCTTCATGCACATCTTTAGCCATACGACTGGCATCGCCACACACATAGAAATGTGCGCCGCTTTCCAACCACTGATACAGCTCTGCACCCTGTTCACGGATCTTATCCTGCACATAGATCTTGTGCGCTTGATCCCGAGACCAGGCCAGATCCACTTTCGACAACACACCACTCTTTACGTAGCGCTGGATCTCGGTTTGATAGAGGAAATCTTGAGTAAAGGTCGGATTACCGAACAGTAACCAGTTATCGCCTTCGGCATCAGTTGCTTCCCGTTCCTGAAGAAACGCACGGAACGGCGCGATGCCGGTTCCTGGGCCAACCATAATCACTGGCGTATCACCGTTTTCAGGTAGACGGAAGTGGTCATTGTTTTCAATAAACACTTTTACGTCGCCACCCTCTTCCAGGCGTTCTGCTAAGAACCCAGAGGCGCCACCCAAATGCTCAGAACCAAATGCGTCGTAGCGCACCACGCCAACCGTCAGATGCACTTCCTCTTCCACCTCTGACTGGCTGGATGCAATAGAATACAAACGCGGTGTAATGCGACGGAGACTGCTTTGCAACTGTTCAGCTGTCAGCTTAGCCGGATGCTCACGCACGACATCAATCACCTGTCGGTCACCGATAAATTCGCGCAACGCAGTAGCATCATCAGCCAACCCTTTCAGTGTCGCGTTGTCAGCCGATTCGGCGTAGCTTTTCACAAAACTAGGCACCAACTGCGTAAGTTCATACTTACTGATCAACGCATCTTTCAAACTGAAAGTTTCGTCGTCCAACTTCACTTCGGTCGTACCATCAAGGCCAAGCAAAGTAAGTAGCTCATCGACTAACGCAACGTCATTCTCAAACCAGATCCCCAGCGAATCACCAGGACGATAGGCCAAGCCGGAGCCTTCCAGATCGATCTCGACGTGACGGATATCTTTAATAGAATCACGACCTGTGATCTTCTGGTTCGCCAACAAGTTGGCCGTAAATGGATGCTTTTTGTCATATTGACTTGCGGTGGCAGACACTGCGGTATTCGCCGACACGCCCGCCTGAACCGGTGCATGCACTGCACTCAACTCTTTCGCCAGCACGTCAACCAGCTCATTCCGCCAAGTCTCAGCTGCAGCCTCAAAATCAACATCGCAGTCTACGCGGTCAAGTAAGCGAGAGCCGCCTTGCTTGGCGATGCGCTCGTCGAAATCTTTACCTGTCTGGCAATAGAACTCATAGCTGGAGTCGCCCAGCGCCAAAACAGAAAACTTCAAGCCATCCAGTTTCGGAGCACGTTTAGAGCCTAACAACGCGTGCAGCTCTTCCGCTTCATCCGGTGGATCGCCTTCGCCATGGGTACTCACCACGATGGCCAGGTGGGTCTCTTTCTTCAGCTGTTTCACTGGGAAGTCAGCCATGGAGACCAATTTTGTAGGTAACCCCTTGGCTTCGGCTTGCGCCTGCAGCTGACTCGCCACAGCTTTGCCGTTACCACTTTGGGTGCCATAAAGAATGGTGAGAGCGCCGCCGGCAGCAGGCGCATCAGCAGTGACCGCAGTGCCTGCGGTTGCTTGCACGCCGCCCGCATTAGCTAAGCCAGCCAAGTAGCCACTGACCCAGGTCAGTTGTGCCGGATTGAAGTCGCCTACCGCTTGTTGCAGGCGTTGCTGTTGCTCAGTACTGAGCAGTGCAGAAAGCAAATTATCCTTAGAAGCCATCGCTGGTATTTTTCCCAAAATAACAATTGGGCATAGCTTAAGCAGTCACAACGATAACTCGAAATAATAAAAACAGATTTTTTATAACCAAATGTAATAACAAATCGATTTTTAACACATTGGGGTTCTAAGCAGCTCAGGCGGCTTATCTGTAGGAAGGAAGGGCAACAAACAAAAACGGCACCAACAAAGGTGCCGTTCGCAATATCAACTCACTTTAGAAGTGCGCTTGCACACCAATAAAGCCGCCATCAAAATCGACATCAGCATAAATGTCGCTAAGGTCGTCGACGTTAAAGTGCAGTTTGCGGTAACCCAGTTGGATTTCAGCATCTATCGCCGGATTATCGAGAAACTTCCAGCTCACTCCGCCTTGCACGTCATACAGGTAGTTAGAGTCGTAGCCGATCCAGTTGGCTTCACCAAACAGCCCCAGCCCAGTAAAGGGGAATCCGACACCGCCAGCGCCATACAACATCGGGATCACGCCGTTGTATTTTTCACTGGTTGAAGTGGATACCGTCCCGCCAGCACCATCATCAATCTCGCCAGTCACTGCAACCTTGTAATCACCGTATTTGAGGTTTAACCCCAGATCCAGCCATACAGTATCGTTATCGAGGATCTCGTAGTACATGATGATATCGAGATGATCCAGATCCAGATCGGTGGTCGCTAAACCATTGTAGGTTTCACCGCCAAACTCAAAATCAGTCACATCGGCTTCACCATCAGTGTCTAGCTGATTGTACCGAAGTTTCAGATTTGGCAACAAAGGTACCGGGTGCTCCAGCGCCAGCCAAACTGCGCCCTTGTCGTCATCGGAGAGATTGAAATCTTCCATCGTTGTATCTGAACCAACGGAACCATCCGCACTCATATGCCAATACTGCGCACCGACATAGAGCCCGGCAATGGTGTCTGCCATCGCTGCCGGCGCAGCAATCAGTGCGCCGCCAGTCAAAAGTGTTGCGAAAATTTTATTATATCTGTGCATTGGTTGTGCCTACCCCTGCGAAAGCAGTCTGTTTAAGTCAATCACGGCGGCATTTGCGCGGGAAATATAGTTCGCCATCACTAAAGAATGGTTAGCTACCACGCCAAATCCGCCGCCATTGAGGATAATAGGGCTCCAGACGGTATCTTGGGTACCCTCTAGTTCACGAATTATCTGTTTTAGGCTCACGGTTGCGTTCTTTTTCGCCAAAACGTCGGCGAAATCAACTTCTGCGGCATATAAAAACTGCAGCAATGCCCAACAAGCCCCTCGAGACTCATAGAACACGTCATCAATTTTCCACCAGCTGGTCTTGATCTGTTGGTAGTCAGGGATCGCTGTCGCACTCTTGGCATCAGGTTGGCCAGCAAGATCAATATTTAACCGTTCCCGTCCAACAGATGCTGAAAGCTGTTGTGACATGCTACCTAGACGTTTCTGCACCTCCTGTAACCACGCCTGCAGATTATCTGCCCGGGTATAGAACTGGGCACTGTAGTCGGCTGGATCGGCCAAGCGGCTACGGTAGCGATAAAGTGCTTCTATCCCTTTACGATATTCACCCTCGGCGCTGGGGAAGGCCCAACGGGTATGGTCAGTATTAAACTGCGGCTGAGCCACGGTCAGGTCCTGATCTTCCTGAGACTGAGTCTGTGAGCGACTGAAGTCACGACGCATCACCAATGCTAAGTCTCGGATCTGCTCCAATACACCGAACTCCCAAGCAGGCATATTATCCATCAACACAGAGGGAGGCATCACATCATTGGCCAGATAGCCACCACTCTTGTCGAGCATGGTTTCACTGACAGCAATCAGTGCTGTCGTTGTGGTATAGCCAACCACAGGCTTTTCTGCAGCGGCCTCGGCATCGATGGTCACCCGCTCGGAGAGATCAATACTCCCCGGCTCAACGCTCCAATACACCGCAATGGCGTAATTAACGATGAGAAAAATAAAAACTACAGGCCAGATCCAACGCTTAAAACTCGTCATTGGTGAAACTCCCCTCAATGATGCTCATGGTGGTGATGTTGTTCGCGGAGATCTCTCACCTCGGCCATCACTGTTATTTTTGTATCATCAGCAAATATAAGTGTTATCGGGATCTGCTGGCCCACTTGCGGTGAGTTTTTAATATCAAACAACATGATATGTAACCCCCCCGGTTGCAAAGTTACTTTCGATTTCGCCGGCACTTCAATCGAGTCAACCTGGCGCATCTTCATCACCCCATCTTCACTCAAATGATTGTGCAACTCTGCACGCGCTGCGATCTCTGTTTCCGCCCCCAGCAAAACGACTGATTCGGACATCGGATTCTCGATCACCAGGAATGCGGCGCTGTTCGGAACCCCGGGCGGTAGCGCCCTGATGTACGGCTTAACAATATTTGGCTGTGCTGCCACGGCGAGATTAAAAATCATGCTGCTTAGCACGATAATCACTGAAACAAAGGGTCGTATCACAATTCAGCTCCCTGCAGTTGAGGTTGTCTCATTTTAGCCTAATCTGGTTAGACCACTGTAACCCATTATAGATAAACGTGATCATGTCTAAACATATTACACAACAAGTCACTAAGGGTGTTCTCATCCTGACAATAAATAGGCCTGAAAAACGTAACGCGCTGACTCAGGATATGTATCAGGCGTTAACCGATGGCTTGGAACAAGCCAGCAAACACGATGATGTCAGAGCCGTACTTATCCAGGGAAGCAGCAGCTGTTTCACTGCCGGTAATGACTTAAAGGATTTCCAGTCGATCGATCAACCACCAGAAAAGCTGCCCGTGGTACAGTTTCTGCGTTGCCTATTAGATTTTGACAAGCCATTGATTGCGGCAGCCGCTGGCGCAGCGGTAGGCATTGGTACCACGTTACTGCTGCATTGCGATCTGGTTTATGCTGCGGAAGATACGCGCTTTCAATTACCCTTTACCCATCTTGGCTTGGTACCCGAAGCAGGTTCCAGTTTGCTGTTACCACAATTAGTTGGCTACCCTCGTGCTGCAGAGCTGCTCCTGTTAGGCGACGCGTTCGATGCCAAAACCGCCAAACAGATGGGTATGATCAATCAGGTTCTGACGAACAAAGAGCTGCTCCCTTTTGCCAAGCAACAAGCACAGCGAATTGCCGCTCTTCCTACTGAAGCCATTGACGCCAGCCGTAAGCTGCTCCGCCAGCCCCGTCGTAAAGCGCTGCGCCGTACACTGGAAGCTGAACTCACCTGCTTCTTTAACGCGTTAAGCAGTAAAGAGAGTAAACGAGCGATTAAAGCCGCTTTGAAGCGTGTGAGTGGGGATTAGCCCAACGCATCGCAGCGTACGCCGCAATATAAACGCTCCCTGCCAAAAATGGATTGGCGGCAAACAGTAGTACCGCCAGTCCTCGCATCACCCACACCGGACGCTGATATTTATCAGCCAACGCAGAAAACAGACCAAACACCCAACCATCATTTTGCTTAACCATGTTCATCGACGACTCCCAATGCAAAGATATCCGCTATCTAGATTCACCAGCCTGCCAACTGAAACACTACAAGTGTCAGGACAAGTCCCAGCAGCGGCAGCATCATCATTAAAAACAGAGGCAGAAACATGGCTTATTCTCCGCGCGCTAAACTAGCGAGATCTTCTGGCAACAATGAAGCCAGTGACGCCGCTAACGATTCCGCTATCTGCACCTGCAGCTCTGCCACGACCTGCTCGGTTTGAGCGACCACTTGTGCTTCCAGCGATTGCTCAACCACAGGTTGCAGCGCATCAGTGTCGATCTCATTAGCGCTGACGCTCATGCTGCTAACCAGTAACGCCGAACCTACGAAAAGTGTTTTAGTGATGTTTGAAATAGTCATGTCAGTTCCTTTGGTGTTTAGTATCAGTAAAATTCGCTTTGATACTTAATGACTATTCAACCTACGTGCCAACTTCAAAAATTATTTTTTAAACCATTAAAATCAATGACTTAAATTAAAACATGGATATTTACAACGCTCCTGCGACCGGCCGACAACATTGGAAAAAAACTAATTATTGGTTAATTTAGCCAACTCTATTTTGACAAAATTATTCACGCTCGCTTTAAAGCGAAGATGGCAAATAGAACGCTAAGTTGAAGATAGTTCGACGCAACCGAGGCAGAGGTGGCCAACAAGGCTACGAGCGTTAAACAAAGAGTGAGCGCAAGCAAACCGAAGCACACACAGCGAAGCAGCAGTCCTCGCCAAGCCAGAATGCAAAAAGAATACGGTAGGTTTAGCTAAGCAACTGAAACACACTCATGATAGGTGGGTGATAAAAGAGGGAGAATAATCAATAAGGGAATGATACTGCGTGAATCGCTCTATTCCGTCGCGGAACAGTCATCATTCACATTCAATCCCTTTAAACTTACGTAGCCTTGCGGCACTGATACTGAGATACGTCATGGTCTGGTATCCATCTGGCTTACATCAACATCTATAAATAGCCACATAGAGAAACCTAGCGACCCGCGATTAGCACAGACTCATCTGGGTTTTGCGCTTCTCGCTCCGCCAAATCAGCTTGGTTCGCAATCGCAATGTCAGCAGGTGCCAACTCAGCCATAGATGCAGCGACAAGTGCAGCCGCTGACTGTTGTAACTCATCACCCAACTCAACAACCACACGCTGGGTTTGTTCGGCAACTTGTACAGCAAGGTAGTCGGTCACATCGTTGCTGGTATCAGCCTGAGCGGAGAAACCAGTAAATACCAGAGTGATAGCGGCGGCAGTGTTAAGTATGTTCATCATCGTCTTCCTGAAAATTGATTAAGTGACGAACTAACTGTTTCAATTGCCGTGCCAGATCAAAGAAATAAAATTATCTCTTTAAATATCAGCACCTTAAAGTGGACCATGAAAGAAAAAATAACAAGAGAAAAAAGTGAAATGGTGAAATTAACCAGCGATATAGTTAATCTCACCATGTAGTTGGTAAATATGAGTAGGTGATCAACTGAGTGCTCTGCTAGTTAAAGGCTAATCACAATTGACCTGTTGTAACGCCGCCTCAACCACTTCAACACCAGAGCCTGGTTTATGAGCATTTTCGCTCAAATAGCGCCGCCAACGACGGGCACCCGGCATTCCCTGAAATATCCCCAGCATATGTCGACTGATATGGTTGAGATAGCCGCCCCCATCCAGATGAGCCTGAATATAGGGGTACATGGCTTCCACCACCTCTCGCCTGGTTCTTGCTGGTGCGCTATCACCGAACAATAGGCGGTCGACCTCTGCCATCATATATGGATTCTGATACGCCTCTCGCCCCACCATTACGCCATCCACATGCTGCAGATGCTGCTGACACTCATCGAGAGTCTTGATACCGCCATTGATGACGATCTCTAACTCAGGATAGTCACGCTTTAGCTGGTAGACCCGTGGATAATCCAGTGGCGGGATCTCGCGATTCTCTTTGGGACTCAACCCTTGTAACCATGCTTTGCGCGCATGAATGGTAAAGCTGTCACAACCGGCACTTTTCACGGTATCAATCAACTGGGTCAGAAATTCATAGCTGTCCTGCTCATCAATACCGATGCGCGTTTTTACCGTGATCGGCAAATCAGACGCTGCACGCATCTGTTCCACACATTGGGCGACCAACGCTGGCTCCGCCATCAAGCAGGCACCAAAGCGACCATTTTGCACGCGATCCGAGGGGCAGCCAACATTCAGGTTCACCTCATCATAGCCCCGCTCCGCCGCCAGTTTAGCGCACTTAGCGAGCGCTTCCGGATCACTCCCTCCCAGCTGCAACGCTATGGGATGCTCAGACTCATTAAATGCCAGAAAATCACCGCGTCCATGCAGGATGGCCCCCGTGGTTACCATCTCGGTGTAAAGCAGCGTGTTATTGCTGATCAAGCGCATAAAGTGGCGACAATGGCGATCGGTCCAATCCAGCATCGGGGCAACGGAGAACTTACGAGAGAATGGCTTACTAAGAGTCACGGGCACTAAAAGATCACAGTTTGGAATAAACCGCCATTGTATCACCCTCCTAACTCAAGACGTAATCAGAGCGAATAAGCGCTACGACCAAGCGCTACGACCAAGCGCTACGACCAAGCGCTACGACCAAGCGCTTCTGACACACCAGCACAGGATGTGGAATCATTAGTTGACGGTCAGAAGTCGCAAAAAGCGGTTATAAAAAGTTCATATCAGCGTCATCAAATTGATCTATGTCACCTATTTGTTAGTGTAAACACTCTAATGAATAGGTGTTATTAGGAAGAACAGATGATTCAGGGTCGTATTTCAGCCATTTTATTAGCCATCACTTGTCTATTGCTCTCCAGTAAGGCGATCGCTCTCGATATCAAGGCAGCCGAGAGCTTGTGTCATGCCATTGCCAAAGATGACGCAGTAAAGGTGAAAAAAACGCTGAGAAAGCAAAGGGTGAAGCTCAAACGCATCTACCAAGATGTGATGTGCAATGGCAGGAGCTTGCTAAAGTTTGCCTTAGAACGCAGTGCAAATAAGGCTGGCCAATACTTGGTGGAGCAACTTCCGGATGAGATGCTCAATGATGCTGGGCCAGATGGTTACATGGTGCTGAGTTGGGGTGAGCATAACGGCTATGAAGCCTCACCGATCCTTAAAGCGATCCGCCAACGCATCTAAAACCAGCACAACTGGCAGGGGCGCTTTGTGGCAAATCGGCTACAAAGTGTCCTCTCACCATTATTTTGCTTAGAAATATCTGAAACAAAGCCAACCCAGTGCACATTCTTCCCCGATAAGCTCTTTTCCCGCTATTGCCAAGTTGCGCCAACGCATTTAGCAGATAGAATAAAAGTAACTATCGCCAGCTATTTAGTAGCTTCAGTGAACGCTAAGGAGCAACAAGGCCTCACTTATGAATGTAGAATTTATTAATCCTTTCCTCGAGTCGCTAAATAACGTGCTCGGCACCATGGCATCTCTTGAACTTAAAGCTGGGAAGCCAAGACTTAAAAAAGATGAAAAGGCGCAGGGCGATGTCAGCGGATTAATCGGTATGGTAGGCCCACAAACCAAAGGCTCTCTCTCCATTACCTTTGAGGGCACCCTTGCCTTGGAAATCATGCAGCGGATGTTGGGTGAACGTCCCACCGAAATTAACGAAGAAGTGACCGACATGGTGGGTGAAATTACCAATATGGTCACCGGCGGCGCCAAGAACATTTTGGGTGACAAAGGCTACGACTTCGATATGGCGACCCCTGTCGTGGTTTCAGGCATGGGTCACACCATCAGTCATAAATCCGATGGACCGAAGATCCTGATACCATTCGGCTCAGAATATGGCAATGCCAATATCGAAATCTGCTTCGACAAGTAACCATGTGGCAGCAAATATTAATTAGATTGAAGCCGCGTTGTCGCGGCTTTCATCTAATCAGCGATGAAGTGATTAGCCAACTACCACAACTGCAACAATATCAGATCGGCTTAGCTCATCTGTTTATTCAACACACCTCCGCCTCTCTTACCATCAATGAAAATGCCGATCCCACGGTACGCTCCGATATGGAATCCCACTTCAATCATTTCGTACCAGAGCGAGCCAGTTACTATAAGCATACCTATGAAGGAGATGATGATATGCCAGCCCACATCAAGGCGAGCCTGCTGGGTAGTAGTGTTATGCTGCCCATTCGTCAGGGGCATTTAGCAATGGGCACCTGGCAGGGAATCTATTTAGGTGAACATAGGGATCAAGGTGGTAGTCGCAAAATACTGGTCACGTTACAGGGTTCAAAATGATCGCTCTGGGGAGCAAATAGCGTATCTAGAGGTCAGAGCCTCTAATCACCTTTAAACGTTGGAGAGAAAATGCCCCACCGTGTATCCAATAAACCTCGTGAAGCCCTCAGAGTTTTACTATTGCAGATCCGCAACGACAGCGTCACGCGATTAGAGGAACTCACCAGTTTCGCCACGTTTTGTGGCCTGAACGAGGAACAATTTTCAGTACTTAACGTCTTTGATCAGCCACATTTCGAACCTGAAGTTATCGACAAATTTGACGCAGTATTAGTTGGCGGCTCATCCGACGCCTCTGTTTTAGAGCCTATCGATTACCCATTTGTACCTGATGCAGCGGCACTGCTACGTTACTGTATCGATATCAAGATGCCCACTTTTTGCAGTTGTTTCGGTCATCAGTTGGCCGTAGTCGCACTCGGTGGTGAAGTGATCAGAGATGAAACAGATTACGAAATGGGCACGATACCCATTAGCCTCACCGCCGCCGCGCAAACCGATCCACTCTTTCACGACACAACGAACCCGTTTTATGCCGTGTCAGTGCATAGAGAAAGAGCGCCGGAAATACCAGAGAACTGCACTCTGCTCGCAGAAACCGCCCCTTGCAGTCATAGTTTCAAGGTTAACAACGCGCCGTTCTGGACCACACAATTTCACCCAGAGGTGGATCGTCAGGTGCTTATCGACCGACTCAGTCTCTATGCCCATAAATACACGCAAAACTCGGCTCAACTGCACGCGGTGTTGTCGTCAGCGGTAGAAACCCCTGAATCGAACGCACTACTCCGCAAGTTTATCGATCGCGTGGTTTTGGCTGCGCCGGCTAACGCGTAATGAACGACACCGGCAGAGCGAGCGTCATCGGCAGTCGCATCGGCCGATTACTGGCAGTGGCTATAGTTGGTTTATCTTTTAGTTTTTTCGCTGCAGCAAACAGTCAGCCGATCACGATCCCCGGAGGAACGCTTTCACTGGCGTTAGATCCGGCATTGAGCCCTAGCCAACAAGAAAAGGTGCGACGCTGGCTACAAGAGACAGCGCTTGTCGTCAGTAAGATCTCCGGCCAATTTCCTATTCCCATCGCTCATATTGAAGTTAAAGTAGCCAGCTATGGTCAAGGCCCCGTACCGTGGGGGCAGATAACCCGTGGCACACCGAATGGCATCACCTTTTATGTCAATCCCGAACAGTCCCTACGGCAATTCCAACAAGACTGGACAGGGGTTCACGAATTCAGCCACCTACTGATCCCCTTCCCTGGTAGCGCAGATATCTGGTTATCTGAAGGGCTTGCCAGTTACTACCAGAACATACTTAGAGGCACTCAAGGCATACTGACCGAAGAGCAAGTTTGGCAAGAGATGCACGCTGGATTCTTACGGGGTCAAAAAGATGCGATACAGAAAGATAGACCATTAAGAGAACTCAGTGGCAGCATGTGGTCTACCGGCAGTTACAAACGGGTGTATTGGTCTGGCGCCGCCTACTTTCTTCTGGCAGATGTCAGGCTGCAAAAGCTGGGCAGCCCGCACTCTATGGCATCGGTAATGGCCGGCTTTCAAGCTTGCTGTCGAATGCTGCCACGAGAGTGGAACGGCCCCGAGATGATCCTGCGCTTTGACCAACTCAGCGAAAGCGATGTGTTCAGTACCCTGTATGGCGAGATCATCGACCAAGCAGTGTTTCCCGATCTCACGGAGGCATATACCTGGTTAGGCTTAGACTTGATGGGGGGTCGCTTGGAGCCAGACTCCGCGACTGAGTTCAAACAGCGGCGATTAAAACTGATCTATCCCCACAGAAACCAGTGAAATCCAATAGATTGATGGTGTGGCAATTATCAGCTGTGCTTTAATCTATTCGGTAGGCCTATTCATTCAAGCCAAACAGTTCCAATGAGAGAAGTATTTAGATGTTCCTCAATAGCATTAACCAATTTCGCGGCATGGCTATCCTGTTTATCGTATTTGCCCATGTCTATCGCATGGCGGGGTGGCAGACAGACGGGTTTGTCAATGGCACCCTGTTTAACCTAATGATGAACGGCACCGTGTTTTTCGTGTTTATCTCCGGCTTTCTGTTCCATCATGTTTTCCATCATCGCCGCGGCTTCGCTAAGTATTTTGGCAACAAGTGTAAGTTTGTTCTGCTGCCTTACCTGCTGCTATCTCTGCCGTGGATCACATGGCATCTAACCAGCGCAGCCAGCCCACAGTTCCACCTTGAAGCGGGTATCGATAACCCAGCGCTGGCAGCTAGCTGGTATGTGATCACTGGGCGTACGCTCACCGCATACTGGTATATCCCCATGGGTATGATGCTGTTTGCTTTGTGTCCGGTATTTAAGTGGCTGACCAATAAAGGCTGGGTCATGTACATGGCGATCCCACTGCTGCTGATTGCCGTTTATGTCCATCGCCCTATTGGCAACCTAAATGCACTGCAATCACTGGTCTATTTTATCCCTATCTACCTGATCGGTATCTGGGTCTCTGCCCACCGTGATATCGCTTTCCCGTGGATGGACAAATATTGGTGGTTACTACTGGTTATCGCCGTGTCATTGGCGATGCTCCAAACCTACTTCTTTGAAGCGGGTCCAATGAACAAAGCCCCCTTTGAACCAGGCGCACCTGACTTGATGTTATTGCAAAAATTAGCGCTGGCACTGATGTTTATGGCGTTGTTCAACAAACTAGGCGATCGCCAAATACCGTTGATGCCACAATTGGCGGATACCAGCTTTGCCATCTATTTTATCCATCCATGGATCACCACCCCTTGGTGGATGATTTTTGGCGAGCCGGATCTGTTCGGTATGCAGGAATACGGTAATTGGTTTACCGCGATTATCATGACCCTAGCCATCACCTTGATTAGCATGCTGATCGCGATGGGAATTAAAAAGCTACTGGATAAACGCAGTCGCTATCTAATTGGCTGGTAATAAGAGAATGATTTCAGCGGCTTTGCTAAAACAGCAAGGCCGCTGCTAATAAACTAAGCAAATACTGGCGCGTCATACCCCTCGGGCTCATCGCTGTAAACACAGACGTTGTAATCTTCCACTAACCCGGTTTCGGCAACACACTGCGCCTCAAAAAATTCACTGATCTCTTTACGCTGACAGTGCGCTTCAAAACTGGCGCGGTCCCGCCATATTTCTTGAAACGCAATAGGAAAACTGCTTCCCGTGGCAAATGGGTTTTCAATATGGCGAGTCACCAAATACTGAATACAACCATCTTCTCGCTGGGTGTTGGGCTCTAACGCCTGTAGTACCTTGAATAGTTCATTCAACTTGCCAGGTTTAGGTTTAAACAGCGCGATACAGTAGATCTTGCTCGACATAGCGACGACTCTCCATCATCAATAATTAAAACCAATGAGATAAGCTCAAACAGCCCTGATAGTGGCTTCGCCAACGTATGCAACAAACAGTTACCAGGGAATAAGCAAAACGCTAGTATGTACCAATAAACGGCCTACTGCCGCTATGATCTCGGATGATTTTTCAAAGGAATGCGTAATGCAACAGCTGCAAGTCAACGAACTCACTCCGTACCTGCAGGACTTAGTCGCACTGTTAATTGACTGTGTGGATGACGGTGCATCCATTGGCTTTATCCCTCCCCTTGCCCGCGATGAGGCGTTGCAGTATTGGCAAGCTGTTGAGCAATCTTTGGCAACGCCTGAACGCGCGATGCTAATCGCCTTAGACGACCAACAGCAGCTACTCGGCACAATACAGCTGTCGATGACTGCCAAGCCCAATGGCCACCATCGTGCAGAAGTGGAAAAGCTAATGGTGCATACCCGTGCCAGAGGGCAAGGCATAGGCAAGGCTTTGATCTTGGCAGCAGAACCTCTGGCGGTTAAACATGGCCGCCATCTAATGGTACTCGATACCCGTCTCGGCGATGTCGCTTCAGCGCTGTACCGCCGAGTCGGCTACCAAGAAGCGGGACAGATCCCCGGTTTCGCCCTTAATGGCGAAGGGACTTATGATGCAACCGTGTACTTCTATAAACACTTATCGACCGCTTCTAAGGAGGCCTAATGGCAAAGATCAAGTTGCCTAATGACCAGCGCACTCCACTGCTGGACAAGCTGCAGCGCTATATCGCTGAGGAACTGGATTACGAGTTAGGCCAATTTGAAGCCGAATTCATGCTGGACTTTATCGTCGATAACCTGGGGCCTCATTTCTATAATCAGGGGCTACGGGATGCGCAGGCGGTGGTTGCTGATAGATTGGAATTAGTAACCGAAGCGATTGATGAATTAGAGCAGTAACGGTCTGCAGCAATCGGATTGCCAAGCGCAAAAGAGAGCATACATAGGCATTTATCGCCATCATACAAACAAACGACAACTTAATCGCTGATCACTAACGACTGACAATCTCGTCGCAGAAAAAAGCCGCTCAAATAAGCGGCTTCTGACTAGCGATGCAAGCAGCTTTTACTGTTTCGGCAACTCGGTTTGTCCACAAGCGGCAGCACTAAACACCACATCAGTTGAGCTATTAAGGGCGGTCTCAGCTGAATCCTGTACCACACCAATAATAAAGCCCACCGCAACCACTTGCATGGCCACATCGTTAGAGATACCGAATAAGCTACAGGCCAATGGGATCAGCAGCAGCGACCCTCCTGCCACTCCCGATGCACCACAAGCCGAAACGGCAGCGACAACACTCAGCAACAGCGCTGTTGCGATATCCACTTCAACACCAACAGTGTGTACTGCAGCCAGCGTCAACACGGTGATGGTGATCGCCGCACCCGCCATATTGATGGTCGCTCCCAAGGGAATAGCAACTGAATAGGTATCTTCATGGAGTTTAAGACGCTCACACAATGCCAGATTCACCGGCACGTTGGCCGCCGAACTGCGGGTGAAGAAGGCGGTGACGCCACTTTCCCGTAAACAGAGCAACACCAGCGGATAAGGGTTCTTGCGAGTTCTGACAAACACAATCAATGGATTAACCACTAAAGCGATAAACAACATTGAGCCCAACAGCACGGCGAGTAGCTTGCCGTAGCCCGCCAACGCAACAAAGCCGGTTTCAGCGACGGTTTGCGCCACCAAGCCAAAAATACCGATCGGAGCAAAGCGGATCACCATTCTTACGATCAAAGTGACGCTCTCTGATACATCATGGAACATCTGCTTGGTCGATTTAGAGGCCTTATGCAGCGCTAAACCTAACGCCACACCCCAAGCCAGAATGCCGATAAAGTTACCCGTCATCAGCGCATTAACCGGATTGTCCACCACCTTAAACAGCAAGGTATTGAGTACCTCGCCAATACCGCCCGGCGGTGCCATTGCCGCTTCTGGTGCTGTTAATACCAGCGTCGTGGGGAATAAAAAGCTCATGCTGACAGCCACCAGCGCCGACGCCAAAGTACCGATCACATAGAGCAGGAGAATCGGACGCACATGGGTATGTTCACCTTTCTTCTGATTGGCGATAGAGGACGCCACCAAAATAAATACCAGCACAGGAGCCACCGCTTTTAACGCCGAAACAAATAGCGAGCCCAAAAAAGCAATGCTTTTTGCCGTTGACGGTGACACGCTGGCCAACACGACCCCAGCGATAATCCCGATCAGGATCTGCAAAACCAGACTGCCACTAGTCAGTCGCTTAATAAGTGAGGGCTGAGTTGTCATAAACACCTTGCTGCGGCCAACATGTGGCAACGTAAATTTTCAAGGTGCAGGTTTTAGCAACTCTTAACTAACTGTGTCCAGTGTTAAGGAGTACTAACTTGATCTCCATTCAACCAAGAGTGTAAAGCGGGGCTAGGCGTAACAAGCGCATTACAAAAGCTGCACACGAAATAAACCTGGCATAGGAATGGTTCAAGATACCCCTCACCCAACCCTCTCCCCTTGGAGAGGGCTTTTTAAAAGCGTTAGAGCTTGAACCTAATGACCACCAGGGATGGCGGGAAATGTCGGAAACGGGTGGCGCAATTCTCGACCCTACGCCCTGCACACAGCGTGCCCCGCGCAGCGTTTTGGGTATCGCCGCTCTTGTGCATTAGCACACCCCACGAAGTGTATTGGGTGCCATGCACCCGCGGCAAAGCTCACTCCGCGTAGCGTAGTGGGTGTACGACCGTCAGGGATGGCGGGAATGTCGAAAATGCAGGAAGCAATTTTCGACCGTACATCCTGTACACAGCGTGCCCCGCGCAGCGTTTTGGGTATAATAAAGGTCTGCATTCTTGCTATGAAAGAATGCAGACCTTGAAGGTTGCCGACGACTGTCGGCGTCTAGCCACTTAAAAACGGATCCTTAGGGTAAGGTGATCAGCACCTCATCCTGTACTTTGGGATCACTCGGCTCTCCCCCGCCATATTCCCATTGACTGCCGTCAACGGAGATAGCGCGATAGCCATCGGATAAGCCATCGATATCCCAAGTGGTGACATAAATCTTCACCCCTGCAAGGCTCAGCGGGTTGCCAAGCAACTGACTGCTGAACTGGAAGGTAACAGTGCCCGCATCTAGGTCGGTAACAACCGCTGGCGCAGGCGTCACCGGATCGCCCCACTCATCAGCGCTAGCACCATTGGCACTGTACGCCGCATTGTTCCAGCCATAAGTACGGGTCATCACTTGCCATTGCATATCTGCCGGCACGCTGCCATTCATCTTCGGCATCACAGTGGCGCCCTCACCTTCACCTAAATCGATAAAGATAGTGAAACCCACATGATCAAAGCCGTTGCTTGGATTCCAGGTGTCAGTCACTTCAGCCATCTTCAAAGTTAGGCTGATATTGCTACCATTGGCAGTGGCACTGGCTTGCAAGATATCTTGTTGCGAGCCAAAACTTTCATCCAGCGGATAAGCGTAGGCCTCGTCATTGGCGGCGTCATCAACACGCACACCAGCAAACGGCACTGTGATAGGAGTAATGTCATCCATGATTTTCGCCTCTGTCGTGTCACCACCACTATATTCCCACTGACCACCGTCAGCGCTCAGGGCCCGCGGCGCATCTGATAAACCATCGATATCCCAGGTCGACGCATAGACTTTAGTGTCAGTCCAATCAGAGACCCCCAGTGCCTGGCCATCATAATTAAAGGTGATAGTCCGGGCATCGGCATCCACTTCCACGGTTGGCGCAAAACCTAAATTCTCACCGCGGGTATCGGCATCGGCACCCGTGGTGGAGTACATCAGGTTGTTCCAACCAAAGACGCGATGAGCAAGGTTCCAATCGAAGTCTGTCGGTGTCGCCGAATTCAGCTCCGGCAATACGGTCAAGCCCTCTTCGCCCGGCAGATCGAAGAACAGATGCAAGGACGCATGATCAAATCCGTTGGTCGGATTCCAAGTTTGGGTAATTTCGCGCATGGTCAGAGTTACCGCCAGATTGCTGCCGGAAGCGAGCAACTTGACGCTCTCAATGTCTTGTTGGCGGCTAAAACTGGCATCCTGTGGATAGCCATAGTTACCACTCGGTCCATTATCATCATCCAGCACATCATCTTGGGTGATTTCAACACCGGTCGGAGCGACATCAGCAGTGAAGCTCAACTGACTGCTGGCCACATTAAGAGCAACCGCAAACACTTCAACGCTGTGCTGACTCTCTCCGGCGGCAAAGCTCTCCACTGGCAATACCGTTTGCCAACCACCCTCGCTGTCCGCAGTAAAGCTGATAGCGGCGGTGAGGTTGCCATCTATCACCAGCTGCAACGGCGCAAAAGCTTCCGTTACTGAGCCCGTCAACAGGATGTTTTCACTCAGCGTTTGCCCCTGAATATCCTCATTAATCAGGATCTGTTCATCACCGGCATCAATATCACCGGTTTCTGGCGATTGCATCAGGACTAATGTTGCTCGGGGGGCCAACGGCATGGTCAGCTTGCCCTCAAAGCCGACGGTGACATCTTCACTGTATTCTTCGCCCATCAGCAGGGTCAGCACAGTACCGTTAGGCAAGCCGGTGTCTAAACCATTAAGCAGGGTCTCATTGTCTGCGGAGTTAAAGATGACAAATGCATTGTTGCCTTCGTAGCTCCGCTGGAACGCCAAAACGCCAGGAGCGGCAATGTTGTCTGCCAACAGGGTCATATCACCACGGGTAAAAATTGGATTGCTGGTACGGATCTGCGACAGTTCGGCGATAAAGGTAAACATCTCCGATTCGGTATTGAACTGATCTTCTTCACTGAGATAACCACCAGCAAACATCGCCTGGCGCGGCTCAGTCAAAGCCTGCTCTGTACCTTGCCAAATCACCGGTATACCGGGGATAGTCAGGATCGTCGTTAACGCCTGCTTCAAGCCAGGTAACGATCCTTTCGAGAGAAAACGCGCCACATCATGGTTGTCAACGAAGTTCGGCACGATCCACGGGTTCTGGTACTGACTCATATGTTGCTGCAAGCGATAGCTTAGATATTGGCTAGGCTGACCTTCAGCAAAAACTCGACTAAGTTCAGAGTAAAGCGGGAAACCAATGAGTGATTTGAACTCTGGCTTATCAGGCGTGCCTTCATAACTTGCAAGCTTCTGCTCGCCATTGTTCATCAATGGATCAGAGGCTTCAAACACTTCACCGAAGTAGAGAAAATCACTACGCCCGGTCGCCATTGCAGCCGCTTCAATGCCGTCGGCATCATGAAAGAACTTGTTCCAGAAATCATGATCAACAAACTTGGCAGTATCGACGCGGAATGCATCAACGCCCACTTCAGAGATCCAGTAGTTGTAACTCTGTTTGAGCGCAGCCAGGACGACAGGATTTTCGGTGTTTAAGTCATCCAGACCGGACAGTTGGTAACCCAACTCCTGAGCGGGATCCTGATAGTCATTAATATCCGGTGTCCAGTGGTAAATGTCCGCAGCCACATGATCGGCATTGTTACGATCATTCTGGTCAAAAGGGGCTTGAATCGGCGCAGTCACCGGCACATTGTCCGGAATAATAAGAAAGTTCTCCGCCGTATCGTCAGGATTGTAAGCACCGTCATAACGGAAGAAGTTACCGGTATGGTTCGCCACGATATCCTGGATCAAATACATGCCATTTTCATGCAGCGCATGGGAGAGGTTTTTATAGTGTTCGAGATCACCGTAATGCTCATCGACAGCCATAAAGTCCCGCGCCCAATAGCCGTGATAACCGGAGAACTGATTGAACGGGTCCCACCACTGGTTGGCAACTGGCGGAGTGATCCAGATAGAGGTCATGCCTAGGGCTTGAACATAATCCAGTTGCGCCTGGATCCCCTCCAGATCGCCCCCACTATAGTGACTTTCCAGCGCCGGATTATAATAGCCAGCCTGATCGTTATTTGTACTATCACCGTCATTGAAGCGGTCAATCATCAAAAAATAGATAATCTGATCACGCCAGTCAGGTGAAGCCACATGCAGATTACGCCCTTCTACACATTCACTTTCGTCAGCGTTAGCCACCATAGGCCAATCACATACCAGCGGCGTATCATCATCGTCGTCGGAACAACCAGACAGCAGAACTGCCGACACGGAAAGTGCAATCAAACTGGGCTTCAACCAGCGTCTATTGATAATCATTATGCTCATCCTAGCAAAGTTATTGATAGACTCCTTGTCCGTACCGGCCGACTAGCGCACAAGGAAGTATTTATTAGCAGGATGGAGAGTAAAGCAAATATGGGTCAAAACGTTGTCATATTGCGACAAAGCTGCTGTCTTTTTGCGCAACATGAAATCGTGCGTGATGAAGTTAACAATTTCGTGGACGGTAGCCCTCGCCAGCATTGTCATCCACCTCAACCCCCAACTGGCTATGGTGTTCAAAGCGCACCCAAGGTGCCGCCCCCGTTGGCAGTGATAGGGTAAATTGCCAGCCAATCGCATCCGATGCCTCAAGGGGAAAGGTATCTGCACGCTGGGTATGACCGCTGATCCAATCATGACTACTGACCACAAGATGCAATTCATCGTCACCATAGCGTGGCGTTAATGCCCGTCCGGTTAATAGCTGCTGACCATCGGCCAAAGTAAACAGCTCCAACGACAATACTGCCAGTTCATGGTCACCCAGCAGGTACCGCTGAGTGGCGCTCACGGTGTAACCACTGCCATCGTTATCATCGATATAAAGCCGGTTACCAGAGCGAAACTGCAAGCGAAACCGCAGCGGGTCAAATACCGAAATATTCACACTGCTCCAAAGCTCTCGCCCTGGTCCTAGCCAACGCTCAAAACTGGCTGGATAACCACGCCAGATGCCATCAAGATCTTCACACATCACCGAGACATCTTTAGTGAAGGTGATATTACGTACCTCCATCCACACCCGCGCCCCCCGACGACTATTACGCCAGTCGGTCTGCAACAGGTTTTCCGCATAGAGAAAACGGATCGGCAGATGATCTGGCGCCACCTGATGCTGCTTGACCTGTTGGCGATAATCACTGGGCGAACAGCCTTCAAACTGGCGAAACGCACGAATAAAGTTACTCGGCTCGGAGAAACCTAACTCCAGTGCCAGCCGCCGTACCGAGATGTTGGTATCGGCTAGCTTGGCTCGCGCTTGGCTTTGCCGTACCTCAGTCAACAAGCTGCTATAAGAGACCCCCGCCAGCTTAAGCTGGCGCTGTAAACTACGCCCGGAGATCCCCAACTCGCTAGCCAAACTATCCACCTGCAATACGCTAGGTAATGCTCGAGACATCAGGCGCTTACAGCGCTCAACCAAGTTGAGCGAAGGGCCCGGATCTTTCAGTAATTGGCGACGGTAGTAATCCAGTAGGTTAGGTACGCGAGGCAGCACATCGGGGTACGCTTGCAGTTTTAATTGATGGCAGATAACCAACTGATTGTGAACGCCCCGTTCACAGCGAGTGATCCCCAAACCTTGCGCCTCCTGCCAACAGTTTCTCAAGACCCAATCCCAGTGCCAAGGATGTTGCTCAGACGATGGAAGGGTGGCAGCGAAGCGCTGCAGTCGCAGATCGACTGCCCGCAACATATGCAGTAACCACAGCGGTAAAGGACTATCACTTTCCAGCCGCATCACCATACCGCTACCATGGGGGCGAATAGAGATAATGATGCCACTGGCTAGCAGGGTAAACAGACGAGCCCAAGAGTGCAGTCCATGCTCAAGATCTTTCCAGGCCAGCAGCTGGTAGTCAGCATGTTGCAGCAAGTTATCCAGCGTGTAGCGCCCATGAGTCAGCTCCATCGAGCGCATCGGCAGATGTTGAAAAGCCAACCCTAACTGCTGCTCAACCTCACGCTCTAATCTGTCGTTTTGCTGTTCCCCGCCCACCGTTTTCTCCCGGCCTGTTAACTAAAACTTATTGATTGTTAAGGCAGTTCCTTTGCAGTTGCTAACAGAGGCTTTATAGTGGAAAAGCGATCCCACGGACAGGAACTTAACTCATGATTGTGACCTCGCTACTGCTGGCCAGTCTGATTTCGCCACAACATGCGGCGACACCACAACTCGCTTTGGTGTATGCGGCGCTGGAACGCACGCAACATCAAGTACGCTACGATGGCAGCTATATCGCCATCGACTACCCCAACGGCGATGTACCAGACAACATTGGCGTGTGTACGGATGTGGTGATACGCGCCTATCGGGCGCTGGATATCGACCTACAACAGCGGGTTCATGAAGATATGCAGGCAGAGTTCTCTGCGTATCCATCGAAACGGATCTGGGGGCTGAACAAACCGGACAGTAATATCGACCATCGACGGGTGCCCAATCTACAAACCTTTTTCAGCCGTCACGGCGAAGTTCTGAGCGTCACAGCCGATGCTGGCGATTATAACACCGGCGATCTGGTCACCTGGATGCTGCCCGGCAACCTGCCCCATATTGGTATCGTCAGTGATCAGCGCAGCGCCAACGGCCACCCTCTCATCATCCACAACATCGGCCGCGGCCCCGAAGTTGAAGATATGTTGTTTGACTACCCTATCAGTGGCCATTATCGCTATTAAACTGCGGTACAAGACAATATTATTTATTATCATTGCGTTATAGCTTTTCAATGAAAGCTAATTTAACTTCAATAGTCGGCATCAAAATAGATCACGTTTACTCAAGGAGTGAGAAATGAAAACCATCCTGTTTATCGCAATAGCCCTGTTACTGCCATTCACCGCCGTTGCAGAAGTCGATCTGTCCGTCGGCGTGCAATATATTCACAGTGAAATTGATGATAACGGCCTTTTCGACATAAGTGGCACAAAAGCCGAATTTGAAGATGATACAGACAATGGCTTCGGCTTGAACCTGCGCGCGAGTTGGAGTCCTTGGCTGGGGGTGAAAGCTGGCTACATGGATCACGGCAGCTTTGTTGCAGAAAGCAGTGATGATGAAAAAGCCACGCTCGACGTTAAGTCATACTATCTGGCCTGGGCACCACAAGTTGAAGTGACAGAGTCATGGGATGTTCAGTTGGGACTTGGCTATACCTATTTTGATGCCGACAGCTCATCGAATATCGATGATTGGTACGATGGCGATGATAGATGGGGATTTTACTTATCGCTGGGCACTGAATATCAAATTAACCAACATCTGGGGATCTTTGCTGAAGCAGGCTACTCGGGGTGGGGCATTGCCGATATTGAGACCAACTGGTTCGGTGCCGGCGTCAGTTATCATTGGTAACCGCAGAAAATCGAACAGCTACGATGCTTAGAATTATTAGCCAAAACTAAACAATCAAATCCGCATCGCTTAATCAAGCTTCAAAGGCTCGCAAGGAATATCAAAATCAACATGGTAGTGCTCATCATGCCTGACCCATGAACGTTTCTTGGAAAATTCAATATGGTTTGATAAATAGGCGCCGTAGGAAGTCTGGAATAGATGAGGTTGCAGTTCGGGAGCAAAAATGACGCGCCACAACCCATATCCAAGTGCGTTTGCTGCTTTATCTAAAGCCACGATATGTGCCGCCAGAGCCTCATAATCGATAACCATACCGTCATAGACTCCCAGCTGGTCGAACTCGATATTGTAGCCAAATTTATTAAATAGATTGGTTGGTAGATGCACCGAACGTCCTTCGCTATCTCGCACCGGTGTCATAAAGTCTACCGAGAGGCCGTTCATATGGGTCTTATGTGGTCGAAAGCGTCCCCCCGATGCAAAACCTGTCTCAGCATATTTGTAAACCTTACTTGGTTGCTCTGTCTCCAACATACGATAAGCAGCAACGACAATATCCCGAACCGCAGAATGAACGTAGCTCCGCCCTGCCAGCCTCGCAATGTTGCTATAAGTAACATAGTTACTTCCTTCAGCCGGAAGTTCCACACCGTTTTCTAGATAGCCATTTGCAGTGGTACCGAAGCAAACGCTCTCAGCTCCCTGCGCAGCAGAAGCGCTCAGGCAACTAACCAAGAGTAACAATCTAAGCATTCCATGCTCCATAAATAAGCAAGACTGAATCGTCTAATCTTCCCCCAAATTAACAGTGTCAGCGAGCAAGGCAACAGTCATTTAGAAGGTCAGTACTTTATCGGCTTGCATTGTCCATTGAGATAGCTCAATCAAGGTGCCGATAGCGACCCCTTCGATCAATGGCAACTCGCTAATACCACGGGCATCGGTGCAGGTTTTGCACAGTTTCACCTCTACATCTTGCTGCACCAGGATCTCCAACATCTGTTGTATATCATAACCTTCTGCCGGTTGCTGTTTGGGCAAAGCCGCGGTCACCGCATCAGACATCATGAACAGACGAACCATCACATCTTCATCGAACTGCTCTTTTAGATTCAATGCCAAACGCAACGCGTTAAAACACTTTTCCGATCCGTAAGGTGCATCATTAAGGATAAACAGTAGATTTTGCATACTCGTCCCTGTAATTCGATTTGCTAGTCAGAATTAAACGTCAGCGCTACCGCTCCGGTCAATGAGAGTAGAGATCTCAGATCAACTGTTCGCAGAATATTGTTATGGCAGCAACATTGACCTGCTTCGCATCGCGATTACACTATTTCACCAAATACTCCTTTTCCAAATTTATTTTTGCAGGTATTGCAATGAAAGCGCGCTCCGATGATCTACAACTGCTGCTTAGTGTGGTTGATTGCGGTGGTTTCTCTGCTGCTGCAGAAGCTCTGGATCTGCAGGTTGCCAAAGTCTCCCGAGCGATCAGCCGGCTGGAAAAGCAGCTAAACGTGACGTTACTCAATCGCACCACCCGTCGTGTCGAACTCACGGAGGAGGGGCGACGCTATATCGCGATTGTGCGCAAAGGGTTGGAGCAACTGCAGATGGCTGAAGAGGAGTTGGTCACCGGCGAACAAACCCCGAAAGGTAAACTGCGGGTAGACGCTGCCAGTCCGTTTACCCTTCATCAACTGGTGCCTTTAGTTAGCGCCTTTAGCCTCGCCTATCCGGAGATTGAACTGGAACTGACCTGCCATGAGGGCTACATCGATCTGTTAGAAAATCGCACTGACTTAGCGATCCGCGTAGGTAAATTGAAAGATTCAAGCCTCCATGCCCGACACTTAGGTGACAGCCCTCTGTTTATCGTTGCTTCACCAGACTACCTTGCCAGCCATGGCACACCCAAAACCATTGCCGAGCTGAGCGAACACCAAACTCTCGGCTTTGTTGCACCTAAAGTGCTGAACCACTGGCCACTAGGAGTTGGCGTCGATATCTCGCCAAGCATTACTGCAAGCAATGGCGAGATCGTCCGGCAACTGGTGTTAGCCAGCAACGGTATAGCCTGCCTGTCACGATTTATGGTGGGGGAAGATATTGCCGCGGGGCGACTAGTGTCTCTGCTGGAGAATGAACGGATCAAGGATCACAACCGTGAGCCTATTAACGCCGTGTTTTACAAGACGTCAGCCGTGTCGAGACGGATCTCAGTATTTCTCGATTATATTCAGCCTAGATTGACTTTATAACTCAATCACTCAGAGCTATGAATTTTGTATAAAACAGGGCATAAAACCAAGAACCAGCCCTCTCCCAAAGAAAGTGAGCAATTTTTAGTCAAACTTGTTTTTTATCAATAAATTACCAAATCACAAATGTCAGTTATATTTACAAAAAATCAAAACACTCCCACCTCTGCTTTTATATCCCTTTGTAAAGAATAGAAAAAAATAAATCGGCTTGTTTTTTGCACTATTAGCAACCAACTTTTTGCATAACAAAATGCAAAGCATTAAAACTCCAAAATAGAACATAAGGATTTGATAAAGATGAAGAAGTACTTTGTAGCACCAGCCCTTTTGTTGGCATCACTTAGCTGCCAAGCGGAGCTTATCGGCTTTGAAGATGGTTTATCACCATTGTTTACCTACTCAGATGTAACCTACTCATCTGACTACTATGGTTACGCTGGCGAAGATGATACCGGCTATAACTCAGTGATCGATTTCACCGAGAGTAAAGCCCATGTTTACAATGGCTACGAAGCCTCGCCGTCTGATTTTATCTGGTCCGATGTAGATGGCAGCTTTGATTTAGGTTCGTTTGTCATTGCTGGCGCTTGGGGCAACCAAACTCTGACCATCGAAGGTTTCAATGATGGAGCGCTACTCTATTCTGAGCTTTTGGATGTTACCATTGAAGCGTTTGAAGCGATCTTTAACTGGAGCGGTATCGATCAGTTCCGAATCAACATCGACCCTAATGGTTATGTACATACTGCAGAAGCATCTGGCAGTGGCCAGCATTGGGCACTGGACAACATCAAGGTAAATGAGTTCGTTTCTAAAGATGTACCAGCGCCAGCAGCCATTTTTCTGGCCATGCTAGCAGGTATCGGATTGCTGTCAGCTCGTCGCCGCTAGGCTAACCAGCGCCAACAGCAAAAAAGGCACCGTTAAGGTGCCTTTTTTAATTAGCCATCAGCAGTCATCCTATAAGACTCAAGCTACTTCAGCTCAATCTTAATAGTCACAGGACCAATAATACTTAAGTCGACCTTCTGCCCCTCCATCACAGCAGAGGTTTCCAGCTTCATGGTGCCGGAAAATTCAACCATCAGATCAACATAGCGAGACAGAGAACGAAATACCCGCCCCTCTCCGCCAAAACTTAACTGCACCTCATTGCCGTCGGCATCGAGCGTCGTGCCCGTCATCTCCAGTCGCTGCAGCGCAATCAGAGCAGCTTGTTCATTTTGATAATCCACCACATCCAAAAACTTCATCGTGGCACTGCCGTTAGCAGAGAGATAGCTACCGAATCCCATTAACTCTGCCAGTTCTCCGCCCGCAAATTGCCAACTGTCACCAATAGATAGCAACCCCTCAGGATAACTGCCAAATCCATCGGTATAGGGCAGCGCTAACTCTTTACTTTGCGCTTCATTCGGCTCCGCACCCAGCAGCTGCTTATGCCATCGCCCCTGTTTATATTGGATTAATAGGCTGTGACCATGAAACACGCCGTACTCTGTTGTTATTTCCTGCTCTTCGCCCAAAGAGATCTCTGTTTCCACCATATCTTTTTCGACGCTGAGCTTTAGCACCGTAGGCCGCCCTTTCTCTTCGGCCAATACCTCCAACTGTGCGATCTCAACCGATTTTATCGTTGCCAAACCATTCAGATATTGGCCATCCACATGCAACTTCAGCTGGCCATCGGCAAGGTGCACACGGGTCTCTGTTGGGATCAGCAGCCCCTCTTCAACACGATCGGCACGTAGGCGGTACTTTTCTCCCGCCGTCGTCGGGCGTACTGACGATGGCTCACCGTGCTCAGTTTTGTCCGCAGCTGCCGTTAACGGCTCAGGTCTATCGGCAAAATAAAGCCCAATACCACAGATTAGTAATACGCCGCCCAATCCACCTGCCACCGCACGTTTCACCTTTATCGCCGACAGGTGCGCGCCGAGTTGGCCACCAACACTAATAAACAGAAAGATGATCCCCGCCACCACGAGGATGGTGGGGAGCGGTGTTGAAGAGAGAGAGGCGAGTATTTCTGCCATCGTGCAGCTCCTTTGCCAAATCAGATCGATATCACTATTTATTTGAAGTTAGCGGAGTTTTTCACTTGTTCAACTTTTGCCACACGTTAGCCAGAAAGTTTATTGCTGTAATGGCAAAAATTAGTTGTGACTATCGCCCTTAATCAACAGAAATTAGTCTCTACACTGTCAGCTTCCTATTCCGCTGGAGTGACGCCGATGACCACCGCCCTTTTTAACGCTATTTCGCTGGGAAAACACAACCTCAGCAATCGCATAGTGATGCCGCCAATGACTCGCTCTCGCGCATCCCAACCCGGTGACGTCGCCAATGATTTAATGGCGCAGTACTACGGCCAGCGCGCCACGGCTGGACTGATTATAAGTGAGGGTACCCAGGTATCGGAAATGGGCAAAGGCTATGCCTGGACTCCCGGTATTTATAGCCAGGAACAGATCGCCGGTTGGCACAAGGTCACCGATGCCGTGCATCAGGTCAACGGGGTTATCTTTGCCCAATTGTGGCATGTAGGCCGTGTCACCCATCCAGATAATATCGGCGGACAACAGCCGATCTCATCATCGGCAATGAAAGCGGAAAACGTGAAAGTGTTTATCGACAATGGTACCGATGAACCAGGCTTTGTTGATGTCGTTGAACCCCGAGCAATGAGTATCGATGAGATCCAACAGGTTATCGCTCAGTTCAAACAAGCAGCACTGAACGCAATAGCTGCGGGCTTCGATGGCATTGAGTTGCATGCAGCCAATGGTTATTTGATCAATCAATTTATCGATTCTGAATCTAACCAACGCAGCGACCAATATGGTGGCAGTTTGGAGAATCGCCTACGCTTCCTCGACGAAGTGGTCGCGGCGATGGTGGATGCCATTGGCGCCGACAAGGTCGGTGTGCGACTGGCACCGTTGACGACACTCAATGGCACCGTTGACGCTGATCCAGAACAGACTTACACGGCGGCAGCCAAGCTATTGAACGAACATGGCATCGTCTATCTGCACATTGCAGAAGCCGATTGGGAGGATGCACCAGAGATGTCATCCGGCTTCAAACAAGCACTACGCGATGCCTTTAGCGGCGTACTTATCTATGCCGGCAAATACTCACCGGAGCGGGCAGAGGATGCGATAGAGAATGGCCTTGCCGATATGATTGCTTTTGGTCGACCGTTTGTCGCCAACCCTGACCTGCCAAACCGCATTAGGCTTGGTCAACCATGGAATAACCACAACCCCGACACCCTGTTTGGTGGCGGTGCCAAAGGGCTCACGGACTATCCCAGATTTAGCAACTAAGTTGGACTGAACGTAAGGCGCTACGCTCCTATCTGTAGCGCCTTACGTTCAATCGCCTATCCGATTCGATGAACATGAGACAGAGGAGGCGGGCTTGACTAACGCTATGGCATCTAAGGTTGGTAACACATCAATGGCAGAGCCAGCGGTAATCAAATGAGCCCAATTCCAGTTAAAGTGGCTGATCAAGATCTCAGCGGTCACCGATGGTCGATCGGCTGTGGTATGCGCGTCCGCAGGAACAACAACATCAAGCCGTTGAGCAATAGCCCCTTTGATCGTGGAATCGACACAGAAGTCTGTCGCACAACCAGTGATAAACAGGCGTGTTATTCCATAGTTGTTAAGTACCGACGCCAGTTCAGTTGCAATAAAAGCATCACAGCAGGTTTTCGCCACGACCAAATCCGACTCTTCGCGCGCTACCTCGCTAATAAACTGCCAACCTCGGCTGTGGCGCTTAAAATCGGCTGATGCGTCTTCATGCTGAATGTGAACCACCGGCAAACCACAATCGCGAAAGTGTTGGGTAAGTTGATTGATATGAAAGATCACATTTTGCACTTGATAACGCTCTACGCCATCGAAACAAGCGTTCTGCATATCCACAACCAATATCGCGTCCAACTTAACGCCCTCCTTGCTACTCAGTGATCACGAGCATCTACTAGCCGCAGTTAATCTCGTCTTTCCACCCGCCAAGGCGGATTTAGGCGATTTTCACCGGCCCAATACAGTTTGATTTTGTTGCCGGAGGGATCATGCAGGATCGCCTCACGCCAGAGATAACGCTGGTCGGTGGGCAGCTGTTCAAACTCAATCCCTTTGGCCTGCAACCTTGTCACCCACTCATCTAACGCTTCATGCTCAAAGTAGATAACAGCGCCACTGTTAAACTCTGCTGACTCCAAAGCCAATGAAAAAGTTGCGCCGCCCTGTGGGCACTCAAATCGAGCGTAGTGCGGCGTGTCGACAATCTGAGTAAAACTCAAAGTACGGTAAAACTGTGTCGCCTTATCCATATCAGACACAGGCAAGGTCACCTGATTTAAATTCATGGCTACACCTTCGCTGCTGACCTGCCTATGACGACAACCTTAATCCCAAGCAATCAATGCGATCTCACCAGCGCCGAGGTATTCGAAAGTAACATTCACCAAGCCACCACTATTGTTCATATCGACCAGTCCATCGCAATCCACATCGGTAGCGCACTCAAATGGCTGACCAAGAAAGTAATAAATATCATTGTCGACAGTAAAGGTGGACTCTAACAACTCCACCTCTTCATATGCATATTCAGTGGCTATTTCATCTTCAACACGACTCAACACCTCATCCAGCGAGTAACTGACATCAGAACCATCCTCGGCGGGCTCATCTAGCTTTGTTACCAAAACAGATAGCTCATAGGTATGGCCCCACACATGATTAAAGTCTTCAATCTCTTCGTAAAACAACTCTTCATCACCAAACTCCAACCGCACCAGACAGAGTCGCTGCGACTCGCCATAACAGGGGGATTGGTAGGAAGCGATAGTGATCTCTTCTCTGGTTGAGTCGAGCGAACTGCCACTGCCGCCACAAGCAACGACTAAAAAACTGAGAAATACGATGAATAACATCCGTATCGACATAAAAAAATCCCTTGGTTTAACCATAAGTTTAAGTGAGAGCCAAGCGTTCGTTCGCCCGGCTAAAGGTACTGAATTAACTATTTTTGCTTATTTTTCCAATTCGCCCAAGGATCGTATTTACCGTCGGCGGTTGTGCTTTCGTTCGCAGATGATCTGCCCTCAGTATCACGACCTCGGGAGTGTCGGGCATTCCCGCCACGCCCTTGGGCACGGCCTCTGCCACCACCGGCTCGGCTGCCTCGCTCCATGCGCCGCTCTTCGGCCCTTTTTGCTCGCCGTTCATGCATACGCTGGGCGTCCTCAAAGCTAAGAGCTTTCGGCTCTCTTGGTGTTTGTCCTTCTGGCACGATCCGCTCGCGCGGCGGCAAGGCAAACTGCTCATCCGATGCCCGAGGTAGATTCTTAAATTCATACAGATAAAAGGCTTCAACTTTGTGCCGCGCCCACTCTGTCTTCTTGAGAAATTTTTCGCAGGATTCAATGCTGGGATTAGTCTTAAAACAGTTGATGTTTAGGTAGGCATTGATGAGCTGAAAGCCATACTGGTCAACGATCTCCGTCAACAGGGTTTTTAAACCGACGCCATGGAGAGGGTTATTGGTGTAGTTGACGTTATCGCTCATGTTGGCTCTCGGAAAAAGTCGCTAATCTCGACATAATACATTCACCCGCCGAATAGGTCGCGTCTTCTGCTTATCTGATACGTTTTTTTTACGCCTCTCGCTTATTCGCTCAGTAATTCGCCCCCCAAAGAACAACTTCACGACCAACGCTTCATTCTATGATCCTTGGCCAGCTGACTTATCTCTGCCTTCACGCGCGTCACTCTTGCGCTGTAGATGGTAAAACAGGCAAAGCCAATCTGAAGATTATCCATCTTACCCCAGCCAAAACGCCAACCATCAGCGATTGTGACTTCGGCTCAAATGGCGCTCTTTACTGTTGTACTTTGCGACAAGCAACAAAGATATTCATCCAATGCGTCTTGCGTTTGCGATAACACGCTACTTGCGGTCAATGTCAGCGTCGTCCGGATCGGCACCCCCGCCTGATCAAGCATTCTCGCCACCCAGCTATTGCAGGTGTTAGTCATGTAGTAACTGCCTTCGCCGATATAAAACCAACTGCGGCCATAGAGGCCAGGGCGGGTTTTAGTTGGAGCTCCATGCTTATTTTTAGCAAAGCTGGCAGCGATACCATCCAGCAGATGCTCAATAGCCTGGTGCGAGAGTTTCAGTTCAATCACTTCACTCTGGGAAAAATAACTCGCTGGCTCGGTTGGCAACGACACCACATGCATCACGCTCTCGGTAGGCCAGAAAATGGCCTGCACAGTAAGGCCGGAAGTGATCTCCTCCGCCTGATAGAAACCTTTATCACCCCAGCCAAATTCAAAATAATTCGCATTGGGCAATTGTTGTTGCAGAAAGTCGAATTTAGCACCAAGCAGATGGCTAGGCACAACAATCCCGGTATGCCAACCATGGCCAACCACATAAATCGATGTGGGGATCTCATCATGTTCCGGCAGATAGCGCCACGAGTTAGCGGTACAACCACCAATAAACAGTGTGAGTAACAAAACGAGTTGCAGGCGTATACCTTCACCAAGATAAGACAACAACGGCCGCTCTCCTTGCACGCAGTTAAAAATTTCAGGCTCGACAGCCCGGCGATACTCAGTAGTAACGCAGCAAACCGCTAGATGGGGCTAATGAGTCACCTTTACTAAAGTACGCTATTGAACACAATCTTACGAAATTGAGCCGCCCAAAGGAGGATGGTAAGCGCAAAAGAGTTAGCCGATAGCTGGGGCGCAACGGCAATTACACGACGTTTACTCGGCATGAACAAGAGAGCGCAACACAGGAGTCATTGGCTTGGGGTGCCATACTCATCACCCGCTAAAGCGAACCGGCGATAACCCCCCAGCAAGTCGCTCAGCCCGTTCTATGCAGTGCCGTTCTGATAGTGATACACCACCCGCGAGGTAACATTGCACAGCAGCTCATAGCCTAGGGTGCCAGACAACGCGGCGATCTCATCTACTGACAGTTCGCTGCCCCACAATACCACTTCATCACCTTCGCTAATCTCTGCATCACCGATATCAACGGTGATCATATCCATAGAGACTCGACCCACGATCGGGTAACGCACGCCGTTAATTAATACCGGAGTTTGGTTAGGGACATGGCGGGGATAACCATCACCATAACCCATGGCGACAACGGCCAAGCGCGTGTCTTGCTCTGCTGTCCAGCTGGCACCATAGCCGACCGCACCACCGGCTTTTAAATCTCGCACAGCGATCACCCGTGATTTAAGAGTCATTGCCGGTTTTAGACCTAACGAGGCAGCACTGCGCCCTGCAAAGGGGCTGGCACCATACAACATGATGCCGGGGCGTACCCAGTCACGTTGCGCTAGCGGTTCATTGATAATGGCAGCGGAATTAGCCAGAGAGCATAAAGGTTGTTTGGATAGACCTTGGCAACACCGTTGAAACTCAGCTAGCTGTGCTTGGGTTTGACCGGTTTCAGGCTCATCGGCACTGGCGAAATGGCTCATCAAAACGATCTCGTTGACCGATGGCGTTTGCAGCAGACGCTGATAAAAATGCTGAAACTGCTCCGGCTCCACACCTAAGCGGTGCATCCCGGTATCAACTTTCAGCCAAACAGTAACCGGCTGATGCAGATGCGCCCGTTCCAAGGCTTCAAGTTGTGACAAACTATGGACACCGAGCTGACAGCCGTGGGCAGCAGCCACCCCCAATTCACCGGGATCAAACACCCCTTCAAGCAACACGATAGGCAGTTCAATACCACCCTTGCGCAGTTTCAACGCTTCTTCTAATCGTGCCACAGCAAAGGCGTCGGCCTGCTCCGCCAAGGCTTCCGCCACAGCCAATGCGCCGTGGCCGTAACCATTGGCCTTGATGACCGCCAATACCTGACTATGGGGAGCATACCTACGCACCTGCGCCATATTGTGGCGCAAGGCATCGAGATCAATAACAGCGTGGGCGGTGAGCAAGTGTTACAGCTCCTCTGGCTGAGGGCCTGCGTAATTATCGAAGCGCGAAAAGTGGCCTTGGAAAGTAAGCCGCACACGACCAATAGGGCCATTACGCTGCTTACCAATGATGATCTCTGCGGTCCCTTTATCAGGACTGTCATCGTTGTACACTTCATCACGATAGATAAACATAATCAGATCGGCATCCTGCTCAATCGCACCCGATTCACGCAAGTCGGAGTTCACCGGCCGTTTGTCGGCCCGTTGCTCCAATGAACGGTTTAACTGAGACAGCGCGATCACTGGCACGTTCAACTCTTTCGCCAGCGCCTTCAAAGAGCGCGAGATCTCCGCGATCTCCAAGGTTCGGTTTTCACTCATGCCCGGCACCTGCATAAGCTGCAGGTAATCGATCATGATCATACTTAAACCACCGTGCTCGCGGGCGATACGCCGCGCTCGGGAGCGCACTTCGGTGGGCGATAAACCGGAAGAATCATCGATATACATCTTCCCCTGTTCCATCATCATCCCCATGGTCGAGGAGATGCGCGCCCAATCTTCATCTTCCAACTGCCCCGTACGCACTCGGGTCTGATCGACGCGACTAAGGGAGGCTAACATACGCATCATGATCTGATCTGAGGGCATCTCTAACGAGAAGATCAGCACCGGCTTATCATTCATCAATGAGGCGTTTTCACACAGGTTCATCGCAAACGTGGTTTTACCCATGGAAGGACGGGCAGCAACAATAATCAGATCCGAGCCTTGGAAGCCACTGGTCATTTTATCCAGATCAGAGAAGCCCGATGACACGCCGGTAATACCGTCGTGGGGGTTATTAAACAGCTCTTCGATTTTGGAGACAGTTTTGCCCAAAATTGAGTTCAGATCCTGCGGCCCCTCGTCACCCTTATTGGCACGACGTTCAGCAATGGCAAACACCTTCGACTCTGCCAAGTTCAACAGTTCGGCGCTATCGCGACCTTCGGTGTCAAAACCCGCTTCGGCGATCTCATTCGCCACGCTGATCATTTCGCGGACCACTGCACGCTCACGAACAATCTCGGCGTAGGCGTTAATATTGGCGGCACTGGGAGTGTTCTTGGCCATCTCTCCCAGATAGGCAAAACCACCCGCTTCTTCCAGCAGGGTTTCGTTTTCCAGCGTTTCGGAGATGGTCAACAGGTCAATGGGCTGGCCGGTTTCCACCAGACGCGCCATCGCTTCAAAGATAAGACGGTGCGAACGCTGATAAAAGTCAGCAGAGCCAACGCGCTCGGAAACACGATCCCACGCTTCATTGTCCAGCATCAGGCCGCCGAGGACAGACTGCTCTGCTTCCAGCGAGTGCGGCGGCACTTTCAGTGCCTCTACTTGCCGGTCACGTTTGAAGTCTTTACGAAAGTCGCCTTTCATCGCCGACGTCGGTTTCATCGCCATGTGCTTTACAACCTGCTTTTATGGGGTCGGCTATTATCACCCATAGTGGGGGGCGAGATAAAGCAGGTATATCTAATCTGGATCACGCGAGGTTTTAAAAGCCGATTATTCACCTTATCAACTGCGGTATACTTCCCGTCAGGCTGTGACTTAGCCACTCCAGAGAGAAAACTAAAAAAAAGATAGGATCCAAGATGAATAAGGGCGTGATTATCGGTTTGAGCATAGTGCTGTCAGCCTGTGCATCTACCACCCCCGAGTCAGATAGCAGCAATACGCTCGCTCCACCGAGCAAGGTGACCCAAGCGGCACCGCCAACACTGTCCTCCGGCGCACCATTGACATTAGAGCAGATCATGGCGCATCCAGACTGGATGGGAAACAGCCCGGTATCACCACACTGGGACAGCAACAGCAAGCAGATCTATTACCAACAGAAGATCGCCGGTAGCGAACAGTACCAATTGTTGCAGCACTCGCTGACCGAGACTGGCAATGGCCAGATTATTCCGCTAGGCGAACAATACAAGGTGGGTCATAGCACCGGGGTAACCAATGCAGATAACAGCCACCGCGCCTATATCTGGCAAGGTAATCTGCTGCTGGAAACTCTGAGCGATGGCAAGATAACCGTGCTAACCCAGAGCAGTGAACAAGATGCAGCACCACAGTGGTTAAACAGTGGCTTGTTAGCATTCCAACGTGGTAGTAACTACTTTTTTGTAGATATTCACACTGGCCATATTCGTCAATTAACGGATCTGCGTTTAGAGGAACAACCCGAAGCGGTGCCTGAGCCAGCCGATCATATTGCGCGTGAACAGCACAAGCTGATCGCTTATGTGGCTTTGAAGCAGCAGCGCGCCGCGGAAAAAGAAGCTCACCAAAAAGCTCAACAGGCAGCCGATCCAACCAGCAGCGTGTCACCCGTTTATCTGGGTAAAGATCAACGTATCGTTGCCAGCAGCCTCTCTCCTAACGGTGACAAAATCATTCTGGTGCTGCAAGCCGTACAGTCACCGATGGAAGGCAATATCATGCCTAACTACATCACAGACGATGGTCGCATTGAGAGCGTCAAGGTGCGCGCCCGCGTACATGACGAAGTGGCTCCCCAAAACCAGTTTGTATTGCTTGACCTCAGCAACAACGAAATCGAAAAACTGGATACCAGCCTGCTACCTGGATTGGGAGATGACGTACTCGCTGCCGTACGCAAAGAAAACCAGCAACGCTATGGCGATGATTATCAGCCACCAGAGGAAGATAAGGGACGCAACTTGTCATTGATCGACGACTGGTACTGGTCGCAGTCTGCCATTCAGTGGAATAACTCAGGTTCTGAAGTGGCACTGATGCTCACCACATGGGATAACAAAGACCGTTGGTTAACCCGTCTGGATTGGCAAAACAAGCGCTTAGACAGTGTCCATCACCTCCGCGATGAAGCCTGGATTAATTATAAGTTCAATAGCTTTGGCTGGCTCAACACCCGCGACGATCTTTACTTTTTGTCGGAACAGAGTGGCTATTCACAACTCTATCTTGTTACCCCAGGTAAGCGGGCAAAAGCACTAACCAAAGGTGAATTTGAGGTTGATGAAATCACCCTCACTAAAGACGATGGCTACATCTACTTTCAAGCCAACGTTAAGCATCCAGGAATTTACGAGATATACCGCGTCGCTCTGACTAATGGCAAGGTGGAGGCGCTGACCAATTTGGCAGGCAATACTCACTACTTGCTAAGCCCGGACGAGTCACAGTTATTACTGACTCATTCAAAGTTGTCGCAACCTAATGAGCTTTATCTGCAAGCCGCAAAAGCGGGTGCCAAAGCGAGACGACTCACCCATACGGTCAGCAAAGCATTCAGTGACTACCCATGGACCATCCCCGATGTGGTGGCCGTGCCTTCCAACCATACTGAGCAGCCGATTTATGCCAAGGTGTATTACCCCAAGGGCTACGATGCCAGTAAAGCGAACAAGTACCCTGCGGTGATCTTTAATCATGGCGCTGGTTACCTGCAAAACAGTGATCTCGGCTTCTCCGGCTACTTCCGAGAGTTCATGTTTCACAGCATGTTAGCGCAACAGGGCTACGTGGTGATGGATATGGATTATCGCGCTTCTGCCGGTTATGGCCGCGACTGGCGTACGGCGATCTATCGCGATATGGGGCGTCCAGAAACTGAAGATCTGGCCGATGGGGTGGCGTGGATGACAACCCATGCCAATGTCGACAAGCAACGTGTAGGTACTTATGGCGGCAGCTACGGCGGCTTTATGACCTTTATGGCGCTGTTCACTCAACCGGATCTGTTCCAGTGTGGTTCAGCGTTGCGTCCCGTCAGCGACTGGGCTCACTACAACTACGGCTATACCTCAAACATCCTGAATACGCCGCAGATTGATCCATTAGCATACGAGCGCAGCAGCCCAATATACTACGCCGAAGGCCTGACTAAACCCTTATTGATTAACGCACCCATGGTGGATGACAACGTATTCTTTCAGGATGTGGTTAGGTTAGTGCAACGACTCATTGAGCTTGAGAAAGAGGATTTTGAAACCGCCATCTACCCGGTAGAGCCACACGGTTTCCGTCAACCTTCCAGCTGGCTGAATGAGTATCGCCGGATCTATCACCTGTTTGGCGAATGCTTAGCCACTAAGTAGTCATTATCGCATTAGCAAAAGCCACCGTCTTCGGTGGCTTTTTCGTCGTATGCCATACATCAGTGATTGAGACTGACCAAGGCGAACAGGCGCTCTATCGCACCTATTTTCGCGACTGTTGCAACGCCTCTATTTCGCCCCACAGTGTCTCGGCCTCAGCACTGATCATCGAATAGCTCATGATGTCGCCGCGACGCTGTGCCAACATTGCTGACTCCAACATGCTGTTGTAGCGCTTTTTCATTCGTTTAACGGGGTCTGGTCGTAAAAAATTAAGCATAACGGGCTCCTCGCTTGGTCAAGACTTGATATACGCAAGCAAACCCGTTCTGGTTCATTGCGGTCAAAACATGAGCCTAATACAGAAGGATGACGTTTTTGTTACGCTGCAGATATGTTCAGGGGGGAGAGTAAGTCACAGCGCGGGAGCGAATTCATAACCAAGAATCCACTCCAACGCGAGACAAAAGCGGCTAACTAGCGGACCAGGTAAGCGTAAGCCGCAGCAAAGGCATGCTCTTGGAACTGCTTCAATCCGGTCGCTTTAAAATCGACAGGCATCGGATGACGCTTAATGGTTTCTTTAATCTCGGTTGCTGAGATCAGATCAACGCCGAGGCTTTCAATTAACTGGATAGTCGCTTCCAATTTAAAACTAACGGCGCCACCGGCGAACTTACCTTTAGTGATACGCTCCTTAATCACCACTTGGCTAACTTTGTAGTCTTCCATCAGCTTGGCAAAAGCAAACTGAAACTTTCGCACCTCTTCGGTGGTGGTGGATTTGGAGATAGCTAAACGGGTAGTGCGGCAATCAGGGATCTCAAATAACCCTTGCTCCAAAGACATCAAACACAAAATGGCTTCGCTGCCCTTCAACTCAACACCGCATACTTTCATCTGACACCTCAATTCAACTTCGACGAGCAAAGGAGTGTAAATACACGCCTTTAATGCCGCATAGTGTATGTGAATTTGAGGCGTTACGCAGAATTTTAGCGATAGTCGCAAAGATATTTCAGGTCGCGCTTACTTCCAGCCGTTTTGCCACCGGCGATTATCGTAAAGCTCCTGCCAGTCAACGCTGACCTCATGGTGAGAGCCAACCTCTTCCATGGTGCAAAATTCAATGGCTCCCGCTTCATCCATCACCACATCTGTCACCACGTAATGATTTCGGCGCCGTCCGGAGCCAACCGCGGTCCATTTGGTCATACGTAACTTTTCAGGGTCAAAGCTGTTCATCAAAAGATCCTCCCCTACATATATTAGCTCAAGCTGACATAACTCGATGGCTGTCATACCTGCTAATTAAACGTACAGTGAGATCATCTGGATCAATTTAACCAAACTCGTTTGGCGGGAATCGGAAGGGGAAACAAAAATCAGCGCAGTGAGTCAGCCGCTCAGCCAGAATGCCGCTTAAACAGCGAACGCTTCTGCCAGTGGGTGCCATCATAATCCCGGGTGGTGGTCGCCCCTTGGTTGATCCACAAGGTATGGCGATTAAACATCAGATCAGGTGCGTAATGGTTGGCTAGAATCGCTTTCGGGTAGTGGCGCCATGCTGCATGCTTACGTTTGTCGGTCGCTTCCAATAAAAAGGCCTCACCCTCGTTAAAAGCAACCACCCAAGCATGTCCCTCATTGCGGTATTTACCCATCACGACGCGGGCATCGATACCACTTTCAATCAACCAATCGGCCAACAGCAACGCATGATCTTCGCAATCACCACGAGTATATAGATAGGCCTGTGCCGAATTCTGCCATAGATCTTGTTTACGATACTGTTGGCTATCTAACTGATAAGTTTTACGACTGGCCACGGTATACAACGGCACCCATAACTTATCCGTCACAAACGGCGCATACCCCACCAGATAGCTGTTCACAAAATGATGCCGATTATCTAATCCCTGCGCCGTGGCGGTGCTGTAGCCGTCAGCTTCAAAACGCCAGAGATAAGTGGCCTCTGCGCTATTTCCCGCTTGCCGCATTTGTGCGCTGATATCATCCTCGTAGATCCGCCGACCATTGCTTAACACCTGCACCTCTCCGCGCTGACGACGGCTATCGAGCAGATCTGGTGGGATAGTGCTGACAGCCAGCTCCATCTGTTGTCCCAACTGACGGACGAAATGGCTATCCAGACTAGTAGCGCCGTTTGGCTGCCACCAGACAATGCCGCAACAGATCAACAGCAGCGCTAGCAATGGCCAATAATCTTTCATCGAACGAACTGTGTCATTAGCCTACGATTTCAATCCAAATGAGATGATCAAAGCAACAAACAGCAGAATAGTCGAAGCAAAAATAGCTACCGCGACATTACCCTCCTTCAACTCCTGCTCAATATCGATGTTTTTGAGCAACTTACTGTCGATAAAACGCAGCGCCATCACCCCCACCAGCAAAGAGACCAAGGTGTAGATCAGATTAATCGCCAGATTAAAAAATGTCGCAGCCAGAAATTCACCACCCATTACCACTCCTTCGTTTACACCTGGACTTCCCAGCTAACGCATTGAATATCCATTGTAATTATCATTGGGTTATTTCGAAGCCGTTCATTAAACCTTACCGACCGCCATACGCCAAGCGTTAAGCTCACACTTCATTCAGTGCGAAATAGAAAACACGCTGATAGTACAAAATAACAACCATTTACAATTTGTTAACTTGTTATCGGTTTTGTCGCGTTATTATGTAAGGGACTTAATTTGGACGATACTGGCTTATGAACAAGAAATGGTTGAAATGGATAGTTCCGCTGGCAGTACTTGGTGCAGGTGCAGCAGGTATGATGGCGATCGGTGCAACAGCGCAGAAATCGGAAGAAACGGCCGCCGTAGACACCCGCCCCACGGTCAGTATTCAAAGCCTAGAAGCTATCGACTTCCAAGTAACAATAGCCAGTTACGGTGAAGTGAAGCCGTTAGAAAGCACCATGCTTGCTGCACAGGTTTCTGGCGAAGTAGTCAATTGGAATCCAAATTTCACTGCTGGCGGCTTGGTAAAACGCAACGACATCCTATTCAGTATTGAGAAAGATAACTACGAGGTAGCCGTGCTGCAAGCCGAGGCTAATTTGAGCCGTGCCCGCGCCGCACTGATCGAAGAGCAAGCCAAGTCTCAAGTGGCACAAACCGAAGCGAGCCGGATGAAAGACCGTAAGGTCTCCGACCTTTACCTGCGTAAACCGCAAGTGATGAGTGCCAAAGCCGATGTACAATCCGCCGAAGCTGCGCTAAAGCTAGCCCGCCGCGATCTGGAGAACTGCGAAGTTCGAGCGCCTTATGATGCCTTGGTGATCGAACGAGATCTGGGTGCCGGTCAATTCGTCAATGTCGGCGACAAGGTCGGCGAACTGAGCAGCATTGAAACCGCCGAAGTGGTATTTCCTATTCCCGGCTTTGACAGTGCCTTTCTTCCTACGGAACTTACAGGCCGCACCGCCACCGTGATGACCAAAGGACGTTTACCCGTTGTACGCCAAGCCACCATTGACCGTGACCTCGGCATTGTTGATAACGCGACCCGCATGGGCCACCTTGTCGCCCGTATCGATGATCCATACAGCCTCAACAGTGACGCTCCAAAGCTGAAGTTTGGCAGCTATGTTGAAGTAGGCTTCGATGGCATCGTGCTATCAGGGGTTTATCAGGTATCACAAGATCTGATCAGTAACCGTACCGCTTGGCTGCTCGACGCAGAGAATAAGTTGCAGCCGGTGCAGGTCGATGTACTCAGAGAGGAAGGCGAAACCTTCCTTATCAGTGCCGGACTCAACGATGGCGACAAACTGGTACTGACACTACCCGAATATCCCCAAAAAGGGATGGAAGTGAAACTCAGCGAGACCGCAGTAGCTGCGGTTGCCAAGGCGGAATAAAGGGGCGAAGCGATGTCTGCAACACAACAAGAGCCCAACCAAACCGGCTTAATCGCCTATTTTGCCAACAATTCTGTCGCCGCCAACCTGATGATGTTTTTTATCCTCATCATGGGGGTAATCAGCTATTTCACGATTCAACGGCAGATGTTTCCCAACATCGAGATTAACTACATCCGTGTCACTGCGGATTATTTGGGTGCGTCACCGCAGGAGATCGAAGAGAACATCCTGATCAAGATTGAAGAGTCGCTGAAAGATGTCACCGAGATCAAACGCAGCATCTCTCGGGCTCATCGGAATGAAGGCACCGTCACGCTGGAGATCTATCCGGACGAAGAGCTCACCGATGTGCTGGATAAGGTAAAACTGCGGGTCGACAGTATTGCCACCTTTCCTGCCGAGATGGAGCCCGTCACCATTTCGCAGATCGAATTCCGCCAAGATATTATAGAAATGTCACTGGTAGGGGATTACCCGCTCACCGAGTTGAAACCGGTGGCCCGAGAAATTAAAAATGAACTGCTGCAGCTAAGTAACGTGTCGCTGGTTGATTTCAGTGCACCGGAAGATGAGATCGCCATCGAGATCCAACCAGAAGTACTGCGTAAATACGATCTGACCCTGCGTCAGGTCAGTGATGCCATTAGCCGTTACTCGGCAAACTTCTCCGCAGGTCAACTGCGTACAGATTCAGGCATTGTATCGGTACGTATCGAAAACCAGTTTTACAGTGGTGAAGAGTTCCGCAATATCCCAATTAAGATCGGCGCCAACGGTGCCAAAGTGTTACTCAAGGATATCGCCACCATTAAAGATCAGTTCACCGAAGGAGAGCGCTACTTCAAGTACTCAGGTGAAAACGCGATATTTATGTCGGTCAACGCCACCAAAGATCAGAACATGGTGCCGGTCGCCGAGTCAGTCAAAAGCTTTATTGAAGCGCGCAACAAAACCCTGCCACCAGGTATGGAGATCAAGATACTCGTCGACATGACTTACTACTTGAATGCCCGCCTCGATATGATGTTGAAGAACCTGTTGCAAGGTTCGCTGCTGGTCGCGCTGATGTTAACCATCTTCCTGCGCTTTCGTTTGGCGTTCTGGGTCATGGTTGGTTTACCGCTCTGCTTTCTCGGCGCGATGATGCTGATGCCAGTGTTTGGCGTCAGCATTAATATTCTTTCGCTGTTCGCCTTTATCATGGTGTTAGGGATCGTCGTCGACGATGCCATTGTGATAGGAGAAAGCGCCTACTCCGAAGTAGAAAAACATGGCGGCGGCGTCGAGAACGTCGTGCGCGGAGCACGCAAGGTAGCAACTCCGGCCACCTTTGGCGTACTGACAACCATCGCGGTGTTTGCGCCGTTCGTGATGGCGAGTGGTCCAGAAGGGGCATTCTTTTACAACATCGCCGTCGTGGTGATCTTGTGCCTGATATTTAGCTTAATCGAGTCCAAGCTGATCCTACCGGCACACATTGCCCACACCCATTTTGCGCCAGTGGATGAGAACAGTTGGCGTGCGCGCTTTAATCGTCGCTTTTTTGGTTTTGTAAATGGCCCCTATCGCCGCTTTGTAGTGCAATGTACCGAGTGGCGCTGGGCGGTGTTTTGCGGCTTTATCGCCCTGCTAGTCATCAGCTTTGGCTTAGTGCAAGCCAATCACGTGCGCTTTGTGCCCAGTCCGAAAGTACCTCACGATTTTCCCAGCATCTCCATTGAGATGAATGAGAACGTCTCAGATCAACAGACAATTGACGCCCTGCGCACCATAGAATCTGCGATTCTGGCAATCGAAGCGCAAACCGAAGCCGATTACGGCCAAGGCATGATCCGCGATATTTTGGCCTTTAATGAAAGCCGTTCAGAAGCACGAATAGTGGTACCTCTGGTGGATGAGGAGCTGCGCCCTTATGACACCTTTGAGCTGGCCCGACAGTGGCGCGATGCGATCCCGTCGATACCCGGAATGAAATCCTTCGTCGTGCAGGATGACGTTAACGGCGGCAATGATGATGGCGAATTTGGTTACCTACTCTACGGTTCCGATATCGCCACACTCAATGCAGCTGGCCGTGAATTTATCGCCATGTTGCAGTTGCAAGAAGGCTTATTTGATATCAGCTCCACCATCGATCCGGCAAGTAAAGAGGTGCAGCTCAGTATGCGCCCGGTCGCTTACGACTTAGGATTAGATCTAGTCTCTATCGCCAGTCAGGTGGGTGCCGGATTCTATGGTGGTGAAGCTCAGCGCGTACTGCGTCACGGTGAAGAGGTCAAAGTGATGGTGCGCTATCCGAAACTGACCCGCGAAAAGTTTGCCGAGCTGAAATACGCAGTGATCACCACGCCGTCGGGTGAAGAGGTGATGCTAGGTGACGTCGTCGAACTGACGGAAAAACCTGGTATCAGCTACATCCGTCGAGAAGGGGGTTTCCGCAGTGTTTATATCTGGGGCAACATCGATGAAGAGGTGGTTGAACCCAACGAGGTGGTAGCCACCATCGACGACAACCTGATGCCGGAACTGCAAGCCGCCTTCCCTAGTATCAAAACCGAACTCGGTGGCTCGGTAGAAGAGCAGCAGGCGCAACAAAGTGAACAGATCCTGTTTTTTATCGCTGGTATGTTACTGGTGTATGTGCTACTTGCTGTGCCACTGAAAAGCTATGCCCAGCCACTGATCATTATGTCGGTGATCCCGTTCAGTTTAACAGGGGCGATCTGGGGGCATTTTTGGTTTGGTATTGATCTGAGCATGATGTCAACCTTCGGCCTGATCGCTGCCGCAGGTGTCGTGATCAACGACAGCCTGGTGATGACAGATTACGTCAATCAACGTCGTCGAGCTGGCGCAAAAATCAGAGAAGCGGTTATTGAAGCTGGGTGTGCGCGCTTCCGCGCCATCACACTGACCTCTATCACCACTTTTGCCGGTGTATTACCGATTATGTTCGAAACCAGCCTGCAAGCCCGTTTCGTTATTCCGATGGCGGTAGCGCTGGGCTTCGCCGTGATGTTCGCCACCATCATCACCCTGATACTGGTACCTTGCATGTACCTGATGCTGGATGATTTGGCGGCTATATTCCGCGGCATATTTAGGAAGCTAGGCTGGAAACGACGCGGTGCGCAAATCGAGGAGATGTTAGAGCCAGTCGAGGAACTGTTAGAGCAAAAGTAGAAACAGCTCACCAAAGATAGTCATTCAAAGGCCCTGCACTTAGCTGTGCAGGGCTTTTTTTGCAGTGAAAAAATAGATAAACAACACGCAAGAACCCAACGACTTGTATGCCTCGATTAGTAATAACAGCTAAACCGACTACCTAGATTCACGGCCTCCCTATGATCTCGATCAGTCTCACATTTTTACTGCTAAATTAGCTATAGACAGGGCTAAATGTTAACCGTATGTTAGATCACACTTTTTACCCAATGGAGGCAATTTCACTTATTAGTCCTTTAGCTTGACCCTACTGAAAACTAATAAAGATCAGCAAATTAAACTGCTGACAAATAAAAGAAATAAGGATATTTATGACATCAATGGCATCGACCCTCGGTCGCTATCGCTCCCCTAAAAAGCCTCTTTCCAGTCTGCTTACTCGTGTCACCTTTATCATTCTATTCGTTATCTTATTTGCGCTATTCAGCATGGGCTTAGTACGGCTGTATGCGTTAGGTGAATACGCCGTTGCAATCGTTTGTCTCATTATTGGCCTATCAGCCAGCTATGTAACCCTGAATAAACGCCTGGTGGCGTGGCGCTTTCTATACCCTGCACTGCTGCTCATCTTTCTGATGATGCTATTCCCCATCGTTTATTCCGTGGCCATCGGTTTTACTAACTACAGCAGCAAAAACCTACTGACTTACGAAAGGGTTGTGAATTACCACTTAGAACAAACCTACGCAGAGAAGAAGCAACGATTCAAATTCCAGCTCTATCAAGCTGATAACCAGTACCAAATCACACTCAATGATGGCAGCGGACTTTGGTTGCAAACGCCACTTCTAACCCTTAATCAGCCCCTTGATAAAGCCACAGAAGCAGGGCCTAAACGAGCCATTCCGCTGGCCGTTATATCCGCCGCGCCATCAGGCGAGCCTTTGGCTATGCGTGACGTCATCAAGCTCAAAGCCCAGCTAAAAATGTTAACTCTCACCCGTGACAATGAACCCGATCTGATGATGTATGGTTTCCGCGAGTTTCTGCCGCTGCTACGACGCTATGAAATCAAGCAGCCCGACAACTTACCCATGGCTGAACGTCCCAACGAATTTTTGTATGACAATCAGGACAAGCGCTATCTGCAAGCAGACTTCAATAATGGCTTCTATACCTACCTGAATGACGCGGGTGAAATGACAGAAAAGACCTTGAGCCCTGGCTTTGTTACCCATGTCGGTTGGAAAAATTATCACACAATCTTTGCCATGGATGAGGACAGAAAAAACCTTGCCAAAGTGGCATTGTGGACCGTCAGTTTTGCCCTATTGACCGTATTGATGCAGTTCAGCCTAGGTATGCTTTTGGCCTCACTGCTAAATTGGCATCGCGTTAAAGGCCAACGTATCTTTCGCACCTTGTTGTTAATTCCGTTCGCCGTGCCTGCATTTATCTCCATCATGATTTTTCGCGCCATGTTCAATAGTGAATTTGGCGATGTAAATGCATTGCTAGAGTTCCTGTTCGGCATGCGCTTTGAGTGGTATTTCAATCCTTGGTTAGCCAAACTACAGGTACTGCTAGTGAACCTCTGGTTGGGATTCCCCTACTTTATGCTGCTGGCAATGGGGATGCTGAAATCTATCCCGAGCGATCTTTATGAAGCCGCCAATATGGATGGCGCCGGCACCTGGTATAAATTCCGCTTTATCACCCTGCCAATGATCATTAAACCCTTAACGCCACTGCTGATCATGTCTTTCACTTTTAATTTCAATAACTTTCTTGTCATCGCTTTGCTCACCAGAGGTGGCCCGCGAATGGATGATGCCACGGTGCTCATCGGTGAAACCCAGTTACTGATCAACTATATCTATGATCTCGCCAATGGTTCGGTGCTGGGTTATCAGGCCTATGGTCTCGCCAGCGCACTCTCAGGGTTCCTATTTCTTGTCATTGCCAGCATCAGTCTGTGGCAATTCTGGCTCACCCGCGAAAAGTCCCCCCGTTCAGAGCTACAGGAGCATTAATCATGGCGATAGTTGAAGCAAAAAATACACGTTACCGCGTCTGGCTTACCTATCTGTTCCTGGCGCTCTTTATTGCCGGCATGATGTACCCGCTACTGGCGATGATTTCCATCTCCTTTAGAACAGGGAACCTGCTGAATGGCTCGCTGATCCCGGACAATCCCAGCCTGGAACATTGGCGGCTGGTCTTCGGCATCGGTTCGGAGGAAGAACAAAAATGGTATAAGAATTTTCCCGTACTGCTTTGGACGTGGAACTCAATTAAGATCGCTTTTATCACCTCTGCCATCAGTATTGTATTTTCATCCATGGCGGCGTATGCCTTTGCTCGAATGAAATTTATAGGCAGTAAGTGGTTACTGACATCACTGCTAATTATCGGGCTATTTCCAGCGCTAACAGGCATGGTGGCAATCCGTATCATGCTAGAAAAGATAGGCTACTTTATTCCAGCTCTCGGCTTTGATACCCATGGTGGCTTGATGTTGCTGTACCTGAGCGCCGTACTCGGCGAAATTTGGCTAATCAAGGGTTACATCCAATCACTGGATCCGGCGCTGGAAGAAGCGGCCACTATGGATGGCGCTAGCCGCTGGCAAACCTTGCGCTATATCGTATTACCGCTGTGCTTGCCTATTCTGGTGGTCACTTTTATTCTCAGCTTTATCGCAGCGTTTGGTGAATATGCTTTTGCCAATATGATGCTTTCTGATCCTGACAAATTTACCCTAGCACTAGGGATGCAGAGCTTCCTCAATCAAACCTATGCCCCCCTGTGGGGAGATTTTGCTGCGACAGCTATCTTTGCCGCACTGCCTATCACGCTGGTCTTTTTAATTGGCCAAAAATGGCTGATCGGTGGGCTAACCTCGGGGAGTGTTAAGGGTTAAGTACTTACATCAAAGATGTGCGAGAAATTGGGGAGCGGTTAATTCAACGCTCCCCTTTCTCCCCCCTAAAAGGGAGAGAAAATACCAAGATAAATCAGGTATCTAACGCCAATACCACTTCTGACACCGCCACGCAGCAGCAGGGCAACACTTCACCTGGATTGACCCAGGCCAGTGGCGCCGAGGTATACGCCACTTCACCCGAGACTTTTTTAGTACGGCAACGTCCACAGTAACCTTCGCGACATTGGTACGGTACCTCGACGCCCTCCGCTTCCAGCTGCTCTAACAGGGTATAACCCTCAGCAGCTTGGGTAACGGAGGTGTCAGGGCTTTCAAGCTGAACAGCGTTATCACGCTGGGCGTTACTGGGCATGCAGGATACCAGCCCTTTATCTACAAGCTTATTACCAGTGAGTTCGCTCATAGCTCAAAACCCGCTAACGCATTGGTATCCACGTCACTGTCGATGGCACCGACTAGGTAAGAACTAATTTCAGCTTCTTGTGGCGCGACCTGTACGTTATCACTCACTAACCAGCTATCCATCCACGGTAGCGGATTAGGCCGTTGCACAAAGCAAGGCTCTAAACCAATCGCCTGCAGTCTTTGATTGGTAATGTAGTCAACATACTGACTGAGAATGTCGGTGTTCAAGCCGATCATCGACCCATCTTTAAACAAGTATTCCGCCCACTCTTTTTCCTGCTGTGCGGCGTCCTTAAATATTTGGATCACTTCCGGTTTAAGCTCTGCAGCAATCTCGGCCATCTCTGGATCATCCTGTCCACTGGCCAGAATATTCAACATATGTTGAGTGCCTGTCAGGTGCAGTGCTTCATCACGGGCGATCAGCTTGATAATTTTGGCGTTGCCTTCCATGGTGGCGCGTTCAGCAAAAGCAAAACTGCAGGCAAAGCTGACATAAAAGCGGATCGCTTCCAGCACGTTCACCGACACTAAGGTCAAATACAGTTTGCGTTTCAGGGCTGGCAAGCTAACCTGTACGGGGGTATCACTACCACTGATCCGATATTCACCTTCGCCGCCGGTAGCATACAGCTGCGCATGTAAGATCAAATCATCGTAATAATGAGAAACCGCTTCTGCGCGAGCAATGATCTGTTCATTGTTGATGATGTCATCAAACACATCTCCCGGCTCTGCCAAGATATTGCGGATAATATGGGTATACGAACGTGAATGAATCGTTTCGCTGAATGCCCAGGTTTCGATCCAGGTTTCGATTTCTGGCAGTGACACCAGTGGCAACAGAGCCATATTAGGTGAACGCCCCTGCACACTATCAAGCAAAGTTTGGTACTTCAGATTACTAAGAAAAATATGCTGTTCATGGGCGGGTAACTCGGCAAAATCTTTACGATCAGTAGAAAGATCTACCTCTTCCGGACGCCAGAAAAATGAAAGCTGCTTTTCAATGAGCTGCTCAAATACCGGGTATTTTTGCCGGTCATAACGGGAGACATTCACGTTCTCACCAAAGAACATATCCTGCTTGAACGTCTCAAATTTGTTTTGATTAAAGCTTTTATAAGCCATTAGTTTGTTCCGCTTTTATTGTTCTGTTTGCGATTCATTTAAATACCCCTCACCCCAGCCCTCTCCCCTTGGAGAGGGAGCAAAAGTGCAAGCTCGTTGCCGTCCGCTTTTTCTGTCTCCTTCTCCCTTGGGAAGAAAGGCGAAGTGGAGGTTTATTTTCTTAAATACCCCTCACCCCAGCCCTCTCCCCTCGGAGAGGGGGCAAAAAGTGCAAACTCGTTGCCGTCCGCTTTTCTTGTCTCCTTCTCCCTTGGGGAGAAAGGCGAAGTGGAGGTCTATTTTCTTAAATACCCCTCACCCCTGCCCTCTCCCTTTGAGAGGAAGCAACGGCACCAGCGCACTACTGCCAACTTTTTCTGTCTCCTTCTCCCTTGGGGAGAAGGGCGAAGTGGAGGTCTAGTTTCTTAAAAACCCCTCACCCCTTGGAGAGGGGGCAAAAGTGCAAGCTCGTTGCCGTCCGCTTTTCTTGTCTCCTTCTCCCTTGGGGAGAAGGGCGGGATGAGGGGGCTTTTTATCCTTTAAAAAATCCGCTCAGGCTAAATCTTACAAGCGCCGCCTTCACAGCCGTCGTCATCGTTTTCTACAACGGTCGTTTCAGCTGGGCGCGCCTCTCCCATTACTGGCGACTCGTTGGATAAATGCTTGTCCGTCGCACCGTCGCGAGTGTTGTGGTAATAAAGCGTTTTCAGGCCGCACTTATAAGCACTAAGTAGGTCTTGCATCAGCAATTGCATCGGCACTTTGCCTTCGCCAAATCGCGCGGGGTCATAGTTGGTGTTGGCAGAAATAGCTTGGTCGACGAACTTTTGCATCACTCCGACCAACTGCAAATAGCCCGTGTTACTCGGGATATTCCATAGCAGTTCGTAGCTATCACGGAGTGTTTCTAACTCCGGAACCACCTGTTTCAAGATCCCGTCTTTCGATGCTTTAACACTGACAAAGCCTCGTGGTGGTTCAATACCGTTAGTGGCATTACTGATCTGAGAAGAGGTTTCAGAGGGCATCAATGCAGTGAGGGTGGAGTTGCGTAGCCCATCACGCAGAATGTCAGCGCGTAGCCCTTCCCAATCACAATGCAGCGGTTCATCGCAGTAACCATCCACATCTTTTTTGTAGTGATCTATCGGCAATTCGCCCCGGGCATAGGTGGTATCAGCAAAGGCATCACAAGCGCCCTGTTCACACGCTAATTGGTTAGAGGCTTGCAGCAGATGATACTGGATCGCTTCAAAGGTACGGTGGGTCAAACCCAGTGCTGAACCATCAGAATACTTCACGCCGTTTTTGGCCAAATAGTAGGCATAGTTGATCACGCCTACCCCCAGAGTACGCCGCTTCAGCGAGCCTTGCTGCGCCGCAGGCACGGGATAGTTCTGATAGGTCAATAAGCTGTCTAATGCGCGCACTAATAGATCAGCAAGTGGGGCCAATTCATCTAACGACTTAAGCGCACCGAGATTAAATGCCGCCAACGTACAAAGCGCGATCTCACCCTCTTTGTCATTAATATCCTGCAATGGCGTTGTAGGTAGCGCGATCTCAAGACAAAGGTTAGATTGACGTATCGGCGCTTTAGCCGGGTCAAACGGACTATGGGTATTACAGTGGTCAACATTCTGAATGTAGATACGGCCCGTTGACGCTCGCTCTTGTAATAAGCGCGAAAACAGCTCAACGGCTTTAATGGTTTTCTTGCGAACGTTGGTGTCTTGTTCGTATTGCTGATAGAGCTTTTCGAACTCATCCTGATCAGCAAAAAACGCTTCGTATAATCCCGGCACATCTGACGGACTGAACAGTGAGATGTCTGCATTTTGTAGCAGACGTTGGTACATCAGCCGATTAAGCTGCACCCCATAATCCAGATGCCGAACCCGATTCTCTTCCACACCGCGGTTGTTTTTAAGTACCAGCAACTCTTCTGCTTCTAAATGCCAAAGCGGGTAAAACAGCGTCGCAGCACCGCCACGAACACCGCCCTGAGAGCAGCATTTCACCGCCGTTTGGAAGTGCTTAAAGAATGGAATACAACCGGTATGATTAGCCTCCCCACCTCGGATCGATGAACCAAGCGCGCGAATACGTCCAGCATTAATACCAATACCCGCACGCTGACTGACATAGCGCACAATCGCAGAGGTGGTTGCGTTAATGGAATCAAGCGAATCACCGCATTCAATCAACACGCAAGAACTGAACTGGCGGGTTGGCGTACGCACGCCCGCCATAATCGGTGTTGGCAAAGAGATTTTGAACGTAGAGACCGCATCATAAAAGCGACGGACATAATCCAAGCGAATGGATCTGTCGTAGTTAGCAAACAAACACGCACCGATCAGCAGGTAGAGAAACTGCGGGCTTTCGTAGAACTTTCCTTTCACCCTGTCCTGAACCAGGTATTTACCTTCCAGCTGCTTCACGGCAGCGTAAGCAAAGTCCAAGTCCCGTTGGTGGTCGATAAAACCATCCATCAGGGCGAACTCTTCCATGCTGTAATCCGTTAGTAGCTGGGCATCGTAACGTTGCAGATCCACCAGCCGACCCACGTGCTGGTATAGCGAAGGCGGCGTGTATTGACCATAGGCTTTTTTACGCAGATGAAAGATGTTCAGCCGGGCAGCCAGATACTGATAATCAGGGGTCTCTTCCGAGATCAGATCCGCCGCAGACTTAATCAATGTTTCATGAATGTCTGACGTGGTAATTCCGTCGTGAAATTGCAGATGTGCTCTAAGCTCGACTTGAGATACAGAGACAGTATCAAGCCCTTCTGCCGCCCAGGTGAGTACCTTATGGATCTTATCCAGATCCAGCGGTTCATGGCGGCCATCACGTTTGGCAATTGAGATATTTTTGTTATTCACCTTGTCGAACTCCGTAGCGACAAGGCAGGGGAAGGTATGACGCCAGCCATGCTAGCGTTCAGGCGAACAGCCGGGCATGGTCGAGCCACACACCGGATCACCCCGCCCGATGTTTGACGAATCAGTTAGTTGGTGCGAAAAACACACCGCGACGGCAGGTCTCCTGGCTTGTGCGTCTTCGCCTTGACTCGCCTTCCCGGAATCTCATTCCAGTGGCTATTGAGCGTGGCTCTGCACTTACAGTTGCGGGGGCAGCTGCGGAATTATTAGCGGAAAAAACACCACTAATTCACCGCATTCCCTATTAATCCGTGGGCATTCTATTGAAGAAGCCCTTGGGAACCGTTCGGCACATATAGTGGTTCAAGAATTGATTAACGTCAATATATAGTGTTTAAAAGGTGATTTGATATACAAAAGTTAAATAAAAAGTGAGCATTACAAATGCAAAAATTAGATTTGCTCAATGCTCTCCATTCGGAGAGCATCAACTCAGGCTAGGTGTTGACCCCAATATCCCCGTCGGCGACGCAAGGTTTACAGGGTAACCTTCAAAAACTAGTTTTTCTTACCCGTGATAGCGCGGAATATGCCACCAATGGCAACTAAAGCCAGCCACCAAAACTTTTTCAACAGCAGCAAAAAACCGGCAATAGCACCCGTTTTCGCCGCCAGTTTGCCGGCAACAAGCGCACCTAAGCCATAAGCTGCTACCTCATCATAGGAGGGGTCAAAATCTTCGTAACGATGACCATCAACGAAGTTCACCATCGCCAGTACGCTATCTAAACTGCCATTGATCTGATCAAGTTGGTTCATACCAGCAACAAAATTCATCTCCAGCACGCCTTTGCGACCTAAGCTGCGGATGCTGTAGTTCAGGGTATGATTGGGATCGTGGTCAAACTCCAGCTCTTTCGCCCAATAGAGCTGATGACGACTTTTGTCGTAGTAAGGTCGAGCTGCCCAACCAACTAAATCAATTGAGCCATAACCTGCTGCTTCGCGCTCTCCGCTCTCTGACCGGGTATCCGCCTGCATCTCTTCTAACAGTTCGTCATAATCAATGTTGTAGGCATCTTCATCAGAAACGTAACCATCTTCTTCAAATGAGATGACAACCGCCCAGGAATCCTCGTCCAGCGGAGTCTGCCCAGCAGGCAACAACATCCCCAAAGCGCCAGTGCCTGGCGGGTTTCCCCAAGCCTCGCTGAGCACACGCTCGGCATCTTGCGGATCGAGATAATAGAAATCATCCGACACATGAAGTCGAGCCATGCTGCCCGGCAACAGGATCTCGCCGGTTTGCGGATCCAGCGATGATAAGAACTCCGAAGACCATGCCAGATAAGCCTGATCTTCAGCACTCAACATCTCATCTTGAGCAAGCAAAGTGCAGGGTAAAACAGATGCAATAAAACAGAGGGCGGGTATCAATCTCATTTTCAATTCCTTTTTAAAACAGCGAGACAGAAATAGGGTGTCTAAACCCTTAAGTGGATGTTCTGACTAAACAAAAAGCGATGACAATTAACCACCAGCAGTCGTTTATGCAGCGCAAAACAGGTCAAATTTACCGCAAGAACATGCTAATTAATCTGATTAAAGATAAGAAGTGGGTGTTTTTAGCCTGCTTTTCTAGCAAGAGAACTGGCAAGTGCGATAAATAGAGGGAGAAACCTCCCTCTGCAAGATAGATATGGCGGGAAAGCCTACTGCAAATGCTCTTTGGCATAGGCATCAAACTCGGTAAAGCCACCGACATGTTCCTGATCGATAAAGATCTGCGGCACTGTTTCTACCGGCTTACCGACCGTTTTTTCTAGATCGGCCTTACTGATCCCCTCTTCATGAATATCGATGTAACGGAACTTAAAATCGTCACGATCCTCAGTTAACTTCTCCGCTAACTCTTTTGCCCGCACACAGAAAGGACAGCCTGAACGTCCAAAAATCACCACAAACATAATCGTTCCTCGCAATTAACCAATATATATCCAATGACCGCAGCACCCTGTCGGCAAAATATTAACGGCCGTCCTGATCATCGAGAAAATTAGAGAACTCTTTTTCGTATAGATGAAACAGCACCAGGGTAATAGAAAAGATCAGTGGCCCATATAATAGCCCAATCAAACCAAATACCTGTAAACCACCAAGCAACGAAAAGAATACCACCACGGTACTCATCGATGCCCCTTGCATAAACAAAGGCCGCAGGAAGTTATCAATAGAACCAACAACGACAACGCCCCACACCACCATAAAGATGCCCCAGCCAGTCTCCCCGGTGACAAACAGGTAAATCGCGGCGGGTACCCAAATTAAGGCGGTACCGACAAAGGGGATCAACGACGCAAATGCCATCATCGTCCCCCAGAACAGCGCTGGAAAACCTGCCATCCATAGACCAATGCCACCAACAAAGCCTTGAGTGATGGCAGTGAGTAATGAGCCCAACAAAGCTGACTTACTGACCTTTTTAATATCGGCCAACAACGCATCTTCCTGACTACGCGACAAAGGTAAGGCGTGGCGAAAAAATCGGATCAACTTTTCATGATCCCGCAGTACAAAAAACAGTACGAACAGCATCAGGGTAAAGTTCAGAAAAAACGTGGTGATACTGCCCAGCATGGCGGTAGAGATGCCGACAAACTGTTTACCCATACCACTGCCAACATCTAATACTTTAGCCTTGATGGTTTCGGGATGCAGGGCGTCTTCAGGTAGCAGTTGGCCAAGTAGTTGCTTTATCTTGATCACCCAAGGATGACCCAATAGCTGATGGACATTGCCACCGTCAGCCCACTCTCGCACGGTACTGGAATAACTGACGCCCTGTTTAAGGATCGCTATCATCACCAAAATCGACGGAATAAGCAGCACTAAAGAGAGCAACAGACAACTGACAATGGCTGCACTGTTCTTACGGCCATTGAGCTTTACGACCAGCCAATCATGGGCCGGAACGGTTAGCATGCCGATCAATAAAGCCAAAATAATGGGCTGTATATAGGGTTGGATCAGCGCGTAACTCGCATACAAGGCAACCGCTAAAAATATCAACAGTACCAAACGATTAGAGCGGCCTTCAAATGGGTTTGTCACAGCAACATCCCTGTGAGGAATCAGATAAGTAAAACCACTATAGCGAGCGACCCAAGTCGTCACAATGAGTTAGCCAACAAGATGGGGCGAAAGTCTCACCCCTTGAGCAAGCTCGAGGTGCAACTGCACGGAGAACAAAAGAGGGCTTTCAGTATGGCGGAGGAAAAGATAAAGCGTTCAGCGGAGCGCAGGAGCGTGGAGTGATAAAACGATATTAAGCCGCACTGACAAACAAGGAGTCATCGATTTCAGCCAAAGCCACTTGGATCACCTGCTTGGCTTTACAAGCACAGTTGCCACATTGACTGGCAACGCCCATCGAACGTTTCACATCAGCCAAACGTTGAGCACCGTTTGCCACGGCTTCTTTCAGCTGAGTATCAGTAATGCCATGACAGATGCAAACAAACATAAACGCCTCCAAACTTCGATGAAGGCAAATGTAATCTAAATGCGAATCGTTATCAATGCCATTTTGTTGATTTAGATCAGTCATTGGTTATAAGTCCTGCAAGCAAAAAAGGCAGGGAAGAGCTCCCTGCCTTTTTTGCTTGCAGCCGTTCAACTAGAACTGATAACGGATCACTGCGCGAATATCTTGCGCATTTTTTACCGGTGGCGGCATCCCCATCATCTGGGCCATCTGCCAAGCATCGTCAATACGCATTGGCGTGCCGGTGGCATTGCCAAAGAAACCGTTACTGCCGGTATAGTCGTAATCGATGTAGGTATAACGCAGTTGCAGTGTCAGCGCCTTATCCACCAGCGGTAGATTGTAGTAGGCCTCGTAGGCATCGCCACGTGCGGCGATCTTGGAGCCTATCATGGTGTCTTCACCATAGGTGAACGAGCGCCAGTATTTGGAACCGTGATTGAACTCAAAACCAAACGAGTCATCGTCGAAGAAGCCCGGTACATTGACCCCTAACCAATAGGAATAGCCACGCTCATCTTCTGTTGATCCCAACATCGCCATATCACTGTTGGGATCGGTCTGCGACATAGAAACAGAGGCAAACAGACGGGTGCCGTCGAGGAAATCATTAATAAACTCCCCCACCCCGTTCATCTCGGCTGACAAGGTAACGTTATTCAGATCACCGAAATCATAGAAGGTCTGCTCACCTGTCATCATGATGTCATTCATATCGAGACCAATCATGTTGTTGGCATGATATGCCTGCAGTTTCACATCGTATTGACCGTCGTTATAGGGGGTAAAGATAATGCCCACCATATCAATGTCGTCGGTTTTGTCTGGATCTTTGGCGTAATCGGTTCCCGCTGGACTGAAACGGGAAGTAGCATTGCTCAATCCCCGTCCCGCACAAAATTTCAGAGCATTACCTGTGAGTCCAGTCAGCTCTTCCAACCGCAGATTCAAGCTCAGGCCATCAAACTCGACGTTGATTGAGTGACCCAGCGGTGAGTTGGCTTTGTCGAACCCTTCGCGGTGATTAGCGAGAAAGCCAGTGGTCGAAGGACGCCGACCCAAACTGAATGTCCATGGCAGCTGCTCATTACCGAAGAAGGCATCCCCCAAATAGAGGAAATAGGCTTGTTTCAGCTTAATGGTGTTGTCGTCTAAGTTTTCACTCACCACCCAATCAAAATCCGCATAGCCTGATTCGTTACGTTGGTTATGCATGGCGGTATCGCCAAAGGCTTTATTGTAAGCCAACTGTCCACGAAACAGCAGCTTTTCGTTATACTGATAGCCCATATTCAACCACAAACGATTAGCCAGTAAGTCATCGTTTGAGGCGGTCGAACCATCCGCCAACTCATACTCAATGTTGTCCATCGACACACGATAATCGACACTGAAGTTAAGATGATTTCCGCCAGTTTTTTTCTGTAACTCGCGCACCTGTTGCTTGAGTGCTTCAACATCATCGTTCAGATCCGCCATCGCGGGCATAGAAAGCCCTAACAGCACGGCGGCAGCCACACCAGTTAATCTCTTCATTGGAAAACTCTCTTATTGTTTTTATAGTCCGGTCACGACGAACCAGGGCTAGTTGCAGTCAGCTAATTCACCACTGTCAGCCGCATACTTGATGGCAAAATCAGCGACATCCGGGGCGATCTTTTGAAAGGTGTCACTTTCCAAAAACTCTTGTGCTTGCGGGTACTGCTTGGAGAATTTCTTGATGAACTTCTTACCGTCATTTTTAAAGAAGCGCTTCCACTCGACTTTCAGATGTTCTGACGCAAACTCCTGACCATTGATTTCAAAATAGGGACGCAAATACTTGAGGTAATACTTTTTACCTTTATCAGCATCAGCGTGGGCACTGAACGACAGCATCACGGCAATCATTACTAAGACTATTTTTTTCATCTCTTTAACCTCTTAACCAATCACAAATGTATGTTCTATTTCCGGTTCTCAAACACTGCTAAATCTCTTCCTTACCGGTGATCATCGCCCGCAGATGGGAGGAGAGCCTTTTACCGAAGGTGATCATGTACAGGTGGATCACCAGAAAACTGAGCAAGGAATAGGCATTAAAGGTGTGTAGCCATGCCACCCAATCAATGCTCTGCAACCAACCGGCCGCGCGTAATTCAGGGAAGAAGAAATAAAGGCAGCCGGTGGCAACTTGTAACGGCAACAACCCGAACACGATCCCCAGATAACCAGCTCCCTGCAGCGGATTAAACTTCTGTGCCGGTGTCATGTGATGGGGATGTGACTCACCCTTGAATACGCCAAGCAGATAGAAACGCACGGTGGCGCCAAGTCCCTCCAGTCGCGGCAGATACTGACGCCACTCCCCGGAAGTGAAAATCCAGGTGAATGCCAACACAAGTAACACCGCCCACGAGAAGCCAGCCCAATCATGCAATGACACGGCATCAGCAAAACCAAACAAGCGGAAAAAACCGTGCAGCTCAAATCCGGTCACGATCAGCAGCAACACCATCGCCGCCTGCGCCCAATGCCAGAAACGTTCAAATCGCTTAAAAATGACAACCACAGCACTCATGTTGTTTTCCTGACTCAAGAAGTTTTGGCATTATTAACGGCACGACGCCGCGCCGACAGATAGCGATAGCCACTATGGCCAGCCACACCGAAAAGGCCGCCAAAAATAGCCAGGGCACCGAAGGCGTCGACCAGCGAATGGGAATCTCGTCCCAGCAGGTAGAAATCGTTCAACCCCGCCAAGCGCCCCTGTTGCTGGTGACATTCAATGCAGTCCACCGCTTGCTCACCGGGCGCCACCATATGTTTGATAGGCCAGTAGCCATTGGTCTCGATAAACCCGTAACTGCCACTGAATTCAACATGGTTATTGTCAGCCCCTACCTGCAACGCTCTTTGCCAATCAAATTCAGTCCAAAATGCACCGGAGCCTTTTTTGCCATAGAGCTTGATCGGCAGGATGCGATTAAATTCAGTGTCATAGGGTTGTTTGCCGCGATGGATCTTAAATGGCCAGATGCGGGCATCCTGATCACGGTAGTCACCGGTCGGCGGGTTAATATCAATAGGGGCAGCCATCGGATCGATGACGTCCTGTAGAGTTTTCTGCTGCAGTTCACCTTTGTACCAGCGATACTCTGGCACCACATTTTTACCCCAAGTAAAGGTGCCTTTCTTCGACATATAGCGATGGGCTTCCACACCGTCGAAAAGCGCATCTTCAGAGAATGGCTTGCCATCTTTCAGCTGACCCGCGGTGGACCAATCCCAACTCAATTTGGTCAGGTGAGGGCCTCGGGCCATCTCCGGAATATGGCAGGAGGCACACGCTACCTTGGCGGTGTGGTTGTCGAGCTGCCTTTGATCGTGGGGCTTGTTGCCGTGACAGGACTCGCAGGAGAGGTTTTTGCCATCACGCTCGGCGCGTCCCATATCTAATTGGTGATCAACAAATGCCACCTTGCCGTTGTAACGTCCGGCGATCTCATGGCCACTGGTTTTATGACAGGTTTGGCAACTGAAATTGAGCTTGTCACTGCTCATGTGCACATCAAGTTCATGCACTGGGTCAACCAATGACATGTCGGTGTCGCCATGTTTCACACCGTTACCTCCGCCCCCGTTGGCATGGCAAGAGAGGCAATTTTCTCGCTGTGGTTGGCCGACATTCTGTGCCACACGGCGCAGATCCACGGCGGGGATCAGCTGACCACCAATCAAGGTATCTTCGTAGTAAGGGTGGCCAGACATGGCCGCGGATTTTTTATAGGTGCCCGTGGTGTCATGGCACACCAGGCAATCGACATTCTCTTCCGCTTCAAAGTCGAATTTATCATTACGCCAACCATAGCCAGCGTGACACTGAGTACAGCTCTCATTACCGCGGGCAGCGACACAATAATTGTTAAAACCGTTCTCGCCTTTGCCTACCATTTTGCCGTCTACTTTCGCAGCCCAGCGCCAATGAAATGAGTCATGTACCTGTTCAGCGGCTTCGGTATGGCATTCCAAGCAGGCTTCGGTGACGTCCGGAGCGTAATCAAACGCCTGATCCAGTTGTTCAAATTTGCTGTGATCGGCAGTCATTGCCGCACGAGGTTTTGGCGTACCATCAGCTTGTTCATTGGCCAATACATTGGTTAAAACCAAAAGCAATACGCTGGCAAACAGCAACAACCCTTTAATTTTCATCCCACCTCACCACTCACGATGTCGATATGCTGTTTCTGCGGTGGCTAGGATCGCTACTCAGCAGATAACGATCGGAAAATTAACATGGGGGTTACAAAGGAAAGGCGGGTTGAGATCAATATAAATAGTGAATTGCGTATTTTCTTAATTAATTTATTTCGAATGTGACTTGGTTAACAGCCGTTTATTCGATAGGCAAAGAACGGGGTTGTCGTTAATAACATTTAGGGAGGTGTCATTTCGGGAAAAACAGATGAGTCAGCAGGCATCTGCCTGCGAACTCATCCCCGAATAGGTCTAAGTGAAGCGTTTCGCCAACCACAGTCCGATTGTCATCGCTACGACAAACAGCAGTAGCTGAGTTCCGGCAAAACTGAGGGAGGCTAATGCCGGGCCAGGACAAAGCCCGACCATACCCCAACCGACACCAAACAGGGCAGCACCAGACACAAGGCGACGATCAAACTGTTTGAACGTGGGCAGCTTAAAGCTATCACTGAACAGTGGCTTAGCGGTGCCAGACGAATCATCCGCAGAACGCTCCACTCTCGGTTTAACCAGCAGAAAATACCCCGGCAGATACACTAACAGTGCACCGCCCATCACCAACATCAGTGAGGGATCCCAGTAGCCAAACAGATCGAGAAAACCAAGCACTTTCGTTGGATCCAACATCTGCGAAAATGCGAGACCGACACCAAATAGCAACCCCGCCAACAGCGCCGATAAACATGACTTCATCAGAGGCCTCCAGCAATCACATTGAACTGGTTGATAATCACAACCGTGACGATGGCGCTGACCATGAAGGTGACCGTGGCCACCAGCGAACGCGGTGATAAGCGGCCAATCCCACAGATGCCATGACCCGATGTGCAACCAGAACCCACGCCCGTGCCCAAACCCACCAGCAAACCGGCAGCCATGAGCCAAAAGACGCTATGCTTTGGAAAAATCGGCAATTCACCGCCAGCCAATTGCCACAGCTGCGGACCAAGTAACAAGCCAGCCAAAAACATCAGACGCCAGCGTTTGTCAGCCATCGACAGTGAAAACAAGCCACTGAAGATGCCACTGATACCGGCTATTCGCCCATTGGCGAGTAGCAACCAAAGCGCTGCCGTCCCAATTAGCATGCCACCCAAGAGGGCACTCACCGGAGTAAAGTTTGCCATATCGATCATCAGGCTACTCCCCTTCCACCACCAGCGGGGTCGCCTGACGACAGCCTTTAAACATCTGCCAGGTTTTAAAGCCACCGGTCAGATTCTTCGCTTTAAAGCCACGGTTTACCAACATGCGATAAGCCACATGGCCGCGCAAGCCGACCTGACACGCCACCAGATATTCGACCGTCGGGTCCAGTTCAGTCAGACGATCACGCAGTTCGTCCACCGGAATATTAATCGCGCCGTCGAATGCCCCCACGCGCTCTAATTCAGCAGGTGTGCGCACATCCAGCAATTTCTGCTCTGCAGTTATTGCAGCGAGTTCTTCGGCAAAACAAAGCTCTGTGTCACCCCGCAGCCAGTTCGCCGCGACAAATCCGGCCAGATTGACAGGATCTTTGGCCGAACCGTAGGGCGGCGCATAGCACAGCTCAAGTTCTTCGAGATCAAACACCGTCATGCCAGCACGCTGCGCCACCGCTAGTACGTCGATGCGCTTATCAACGCCTTTTTTACCTAACGCTTGGGCGCCAAGAATTTTGCCTTCATCAGGGGTAAATAGCAGTTTGAGACTGATCTGCTCAGCCCCCGGGAAATAGGAAGCATGATCCATCGGGTGCACATAGACCTTGCGATAGTCGATCCCTGCGCGGCGCAGAGATTTTTCGTTCATGCCCGTGGCAGCAACCGTCAGGTCAAATACCCGACATACCGCCGTGCCCTGGGTCTTGGTAAATGCACGCTTGGCACCCAACGCATTGTCAGCAGCGATCCGCCCTTGCCTGTTAGCTGGCCCTGCCAAAGGAATAAGCGCAGGCTTGCCACTGACCCACTCGGTGATCTCTACCGCATCCCCCACCGCCAGAATATTGGGATCAGAGGTACGCATTTGCTCATCGACCCGAATGCCGCCACGCTCACCCAACGCAAGCCCTGCCGCTTTCGCCAATGCGGTTTCCGGGCGCACGCCGATCGCGAGGATCACGATTCCGGTATCCAAATCACTGCCGTCAGAGAGTGATAAAGTTAAGCCGGTATCCGTCGCCGTCACCTTGGTTAATCCAGCCTGTAAACGCAGATCGACACCATGTGCCTCCAGCTCACTGTGCAGTGGTGTCGCCATTTCGATATCAACTGGCGCCATTACCTGACCGGAGAGTTCGACCAAAGTGGTCTCTAAACCACGCTGCCGTAGCGCTTCAGCAGCCTCTAGTCCAATAAAACCGCCGCCAACCACGGTGGCATGGGTTGGCCGTTGTTGCTCCAATATCCGCATAATGCGGTCCATATCCGGAATATTGCGCATGGTCTGAATACGGCCATCACTGATCCCTTCAACGTCAGGGATAAATGGAGCGGCACCAGGACTCAAAATCAGAGTGTCATAGTCAACAAGATAGCTGGTGTTCTGCTGCGCATCCCGCACCGTGATCTGCTTTTGTTCGCGATCAATGGCAATCACATCTGAGTGCAGCCGCACCTCTACATTAAAACGGCGCTTAAAGCTTTCAGGGGTTTGCAACAGCAGAGCATCACGCGACTGAATATCACCACCGATATGATATGGCAGACCACAATTAGCAAAGGAGATATAAGCACCACGATCCAGCATGATGATCTCAGCATCTTCCGACATTCTACGCGCCCTTGCCGCCGCAGATGCACCACCAGCCACACCACCCACTATCACAATACGTTTCATCTCAACCTCACTGATTGCGATCTTGTTCACCATGATCGCATCGATTATTTACTGCCGATTAATCGGCGCTTGGGCAGAAGACATCGTGCAGCGCATTGATCACCGTAGCCACGGAAGGCTGGGCAATACGATAGTAAACTGACTGCCCCTCTTTACGGGAAGAGACCAATCCAGCATGGCGCAATTGCGCCAAGTGCTGGGAAAAAGCGGGCGCAGACATACCACTGCCTTCCTGCAACTCAGCCACGGAGTGTTCCTTTTCAATCAACCGGCACAAGATCAGCAAACGCTGAGGGTGAGCAAGCTGTTTGAGAAAGTCGGCCGCTTGCTGGGCATTTGCTTTCATCTGTTCGATATCATTCATGGGCGTCAGTAAACCATATTCGGAGTAGATAGTTAAGTAATTACGCAACTAATTAATGATCAATTAGTCCTATCCCATCATAGTACTCAAGATAAGGTATCGATTAAATGACTGATAAATCTGTCATCTGGGTTAATAAAAATCCCCCTAAGCTGTGGAAACTGATTAAACTCTTAATTGTCACACCAAAACTGCTTATTTGATCGGAAAAACAATAAGGTAACCTGTTATGTCACAAACGGATCTGCAAGCTGATCGCATCTTTGTAAAACGCGCAGTGGAAGCGGCAATACGTATCGCTGCCGTGTTTATCATCGCTGTTTATTGCTACGACATCGTCAAGCCCTTTATTGCCCCTATTATATGGGCGGCGATCATCGCTGTTGCGATCAAACCAGTGAGTGACTGGATCGAAGTAAAAACGGGGTTGAGTCGCAAACTCACTGCGACCTTAGTCACAGTCGGACTGTTGACCGCGTTGATTACACCGGCCTCAATACTGGCAGACAAAGTCACTGAAAACGTCCAGCATGTCTCTGTGAAGGTAGAGAAAGGCGAATTTGATCTCCCCAATCCCAAAGAGAGTGTAAAAGATTGGCCGCTAGTGGGAGAAAGGGTTTATTACGCATGGAATGAAGCCGCGAATAATCTGGAAGACTTTCTGAAAAAGCATGATAAAGAGGTCAAAGAAGCGGGCAAAGTGGTGTTCCAAAAAGCGGCGGGCATCACAGTGTCCGTGTTGATAATGATCTTCTCCATCATCATTGCTGGGGTATTTCTCGCCAGTGCTGACGGTTCAGAACGCTTCGTTATCCAATTTTCTAAACGCCTTGCGGGCGAGCAAGGCGCGAAATTTGGTAACTTAGCCAGTGTGACGGTGAGAAACGTGACCCGCGGCATTCTCGGCGTTGCCATCCTGCAAGCCCTATTAGCAGGCCTAGGCTTCTATCTGATCGACCTGCCTGCAGCGCCGCTACTGGCACTATTGGTGCTGGTCATGAGCATTATCCAAATTAATCCGCTGCTACTGATGGTGCCTTTAGCCATTTATGTATTCTCCTTCGCCTCACCCGTGGTTGCGGTTATCTATATGATATGGAGCATCGCTGTCGGGCTGATGGACAACGTATTGAAACCGTTGATCATGGGTAAAGGCTCACAGGTACCTATGATGGTGATATTTCTTGGTGCCGTTGGAGGCTTTATCACCATGGGGTTCGTCGGGCTATTTGTCGGTGCGGTGATTATGGTGTTGGGATATGAGTTGTTTAGCGCCTGGCTGAGTGATAATCAAGAAAGCAGCTCGCAAGCCACTGCTATCGAGCAACCAGCAGAAAAAGAGTAACCGTTAGTCTGTAATCCATAGCAATGGTCGCCCAATTAATTATTGGGCGGCCTGTTCTTCTGCTTGCTGGGTTAGTGGAGCCTTCTTGTGGTAACGCCCCAACACCGAGCTCAGCACCACAAAGCTAAAGGCTGAATAAGCCACCTGCACCAACGGAAACAACATTAATCCGGCGGCAACAACAATCAGATCCATCATCAAGATCACTTTGCCTGCGTGAATACCGGTACGTTTTTCCATATACAGCGCAAGAATATTCACACCCCCCAACGAAGTTCCGTGACGGAACAATAAGATCAATCCGATACCGATCAAGCCGCCACCAATCAAGGCACTCATTAACGGTGGGATCTCTTCAAAGCGGATCAAGTAGATCATCAAATCACTGGTTGCAGAGACACAAACAATACAGATCAAGCTGCGCCAGGCAAACGCCATACCCAGTTGCTTAATTGCCAATGCAAAGAACGGCAAATTGATAACAAAGAACCAGAAGCCAAAGGTTACTGGGAGCAGCTCATTCGTGACGATCGATAGCCCGGCAGTACCGCTCACCAGCAACCCGGCAGCGGAAAGAAAGCATATTCCGAGAGAAACCAGAAAGCAGCCTTCCAAGCGCGCAAACCATTCATGCCCAAACTTTTTCAACGCCGCCATATTAGAAAACCTTTGCCAGAATCCGGCCTGTTGTAATGTATTCATAACGAACCCTTAGCCGTCATCGCTGATGGGAGCGGCTGGATTGGCTGCTTCACCTGTCGTGGATGATAACGACCAATCACAGATGCCAATACGGCAAATGCAATCAATGAGCTAACGACTGTTTGCCAATCAAAAATTAATAGCGACAGCAAACCGATGGAGATATCCCAAGCCAATATCACTTTTGCCGAGTGCCAACCCCATCTCTGTTCCAGATAGAGCGCTAAAATATTCACCCCACCGATAGAGCCGCGCTGACGAAACAGCACCACCAAACCAAAACCGATCAACAAACCCGCCAGTAACGCTGCCAATGGCTGTGGCATATGCACTTCCGCCAGCAGTGGCCCCAGCAGGTCGACCAATAAAGAAACAATAAAGCTACAAGCTAAACTGATCAGCGCAAACTCGCGGCGCAAACGCAGAAAAGCCAACACAAAAAACGGCAGGTTAGCCAATAGCAACCAGCTTCCCATGGTCAGCGGCAAATAATGGTGAGCAATCAACGCCAAACCAGGGCTACCACCGACGATGAGATCGGCATTGCCCAGAATGATGACACCGATAGCGACAAGGAAGCAGCCTTCGAGCAAGGCATACCAGCGTAACGCGTGAAACTTCATCACGACTCCATATAAAGATGCATCGGCCCTGATTGGGCACAAATAACAGGTAATACAGAAACAGGGGCGCTTTTATGATGGTTGTAGGTAGAGCCCGAAATGCGAGCGGCATTATATCGGAGCCAGTAGCAGATAGATGCCAACAGTAAAGAATTCAAAACAACGACTACAGCGGCAAACTGTGAAGGCAAGTGTCACTTATTATTTACAGATAAAACATCAGCCAACAAACAAAAATACCCCCTAAGGGGTACTCTTGATTTGCACAGTTTTGAACACTCGCCATGCAAAAGAGAATCTTTTTGGTGAAATTGCCAGCAAAACAGAAGATGCAACATAGATACACCTTATAAGAACAAATCAATATATATCATACAGTTAAAAAGAAAAAATCAAGCTGGCATAGATATTGGAACGCGCAGGTAGACCTGAAAACTATCGGTTCAGAGTAAACAAATGACATCTGCGATGTGCGTACAGACAGCAAAAGAAGCGATTCCCAACAGCCACCCCATTATCGTCGTGGGAACCGGCCCGGTGGGAATTCGTGCTGCCCAAGAGCTTCGCCAACGCATGCCGACACAACCGCTGACACTGTTTGGTGGTGAACCATGGCAACCATACGACCGAATTAAGCTCTCCTCTTTACTCGCTGGTGAGCTAGACCTCGACGAAATCTCTTTGGAGCGATTTCGTCGCCAGGGCAATGATCATCATCAGACCCAACACCTCAATTGTCCGATCCTCGAAATAGACCGAACTAACCAACAGGTCAAAGACGTTCACGGACAATGGCATCATTACAGCAAGCTCATACTTGCGGTGGGCTCTCACCCCCATATACCGAAAATTGCTGGCACCGAACTGAAAGGTGTCTATACCTTTCGGAATCTCAATGATGCCCAAGCATTGATGGCACGCACAGCCCGTGCTCGTCATGTCGTCGTCATAGGCGGCGGTTTGCTCGGCTTAGAGGCTGCCAAAGCGATGCTATGGGGCAATACCCGCGTCACCGTTGTTCAACAGGGTGAAACCTTGATGAACCGGCAACTGGATAAGCTGGGTGGAAGCTACCTGCAGCAGTCGATAGAACAAGTCGGGATCGACGTACTTACCGGAAATGGCGTGCGCGAGATCCGCGGCGTAGAACGAGTTGAACAGATAGTACTGCGCGATGGCACAGAGTTAACAGCTGACACAGTGATTGTGGCCGCAGGGATCACGCCGAACAGGGAGCTCGCGCTTGCCGCACATCTGCCGGTCGGTCACGGTATCCGCGTCAACGATCAACTGCAGACAGAGGATCCCAACATCTACGCCGTCGGTGAGTGTGCGGAGCATGGCGGTGTCACCTATGGCTTAGTCGCACCTGGCTACGAACAAGCTGCTGTCGCGGCGGAACATATCGCACATCAGCGTGGGCAGTACGTCGGCTCCCTCAATGTCACCGCCCTTAAAGTGGTTGGCGAAGAGGTTTTCAGCATGGGTGAGGTCACCCAACTACCGAAACGTATTGCGCAACAGGAACTGGTATTTCAGGACAATGAGCATTATCGCAAGATAGTGGTACACAAAGGTCGCTTAGTCGGCGCCATCAGTGTCGGCCCCTGGTCTGAAGTTAGGCGGATACAGGAGCATGTCAGACAGAAGCGGCCGCTCTCCATCTGGCAACAATGGCGTTTCAAACGTTACGGCAACATCTGGCCAGACAACGACGATCTCAGCATTCAAGCTTGGCCAGCGGAAGCGATCGTTTGCAACTGCATGAATATCAGCAAAGGCCAGCTGGTTGATTGTGTGAATACCGGCTGCCAAAACTTACAAGCGCTGTCGAATAAGACCGGTGCAGGTACTGTGTGTGGCAGCTGTAAACCGCTGTTACAAGAAGTCTGTGGCAGTCAACAACCTTTAGAGCCTGTGCGCTGGTCAAGGTCACTGGCACTGCTTAGCTTGTTGTGCATCATTGGCGCTAGCCTGTTTACCCTGTTCCCATCACCAATTAGCGAATCGGTGCAACAGGGGTGGTGGTTGGAGCAACTGTGGCGCGATGGCACCTGGAAACAAGTCAGTGGCTTCACCATTTTAGGGTTATCAGTCGCTGCCGCCCTATTAAGCCTGCGAAAACGAATTAAAAAATTCACCCTGATGAATTTCGAACACTGGCGCCTAGTACATACAGTGGTAGGGGCATTAATAGTCAGTACGTTGCTTATTCACACCGGATTAAGTTTGGGTAGCAACCTGAATCGATGGCTAATGATCAGCTTTTTAGCACTACTAACCATTGGTTGCGGTGCAGCGATCCATAGCGCAATCAGCCACAAGCTCTCGCTCAGCGGCAGTCGCCGCTGGCAGAAGATTTGGCTATGGGGACACATTCTTGCGTTCTGGCCTTTGCCAGTGCTGCTGACCTTCCACGTGTTATCGGTTTATTACTTCTAGGGGCGCAGTGATGGCAGTAAAGAAGCTCGCTTGGAGTAGTTGGATAGCAATGAGCATTGCGGCCGCAGCCTATCTGGGCTACGTGATGTTCGCCAGTGCCGACAAAGAGCTGTTGCTGATAGGCGAAGCCAGCCAAGGTCACTACCAAATCGAATTGGCCTGTAGCAGCTGCCATGGCGATGGCTTCAGCAGCGAAAAAGATCTGCAGAACGCCTGCATTAGCTGCCATGGCGAAGAGCTAGAAGTCGCCAATGACAGCCATCCGGTCAGCAAATTTACCGATCCACGCAACGCTGATCGGCTGGAGAAACTCGATGCCCGTTTCTGTGTCACCTGCCATGTCGAGCATCAACAAGAAAGAACCGGCGAGATGGGCGTCACGCTCCCCGGCGACTTCTGCTACGAGTGCCATCAGGATATTGCCGAAGAGCGACCAACTCACCAAGGGATGGGATTTGATACCTGTGCCAGTGCTGGCTGCCACAACTATCACGACAACAAAGCTCTGTACGAAGATTTCTTAGTCAAACATGCAGCAGCACCTTGGCTAGAGCAAGGTGCTTCACTGCCTCTACTCAGCGGCGACGCGAAAATCGCAGCCCTCGCCGCTCTAGATATGCAACAAGCAACAGATGACGACGCTACGCCAGAGTCACACCAAAGCTTAGCTGTAACACCACCGACGCCGGACTTCCCTCAAGAATGGCAGGTAGAGGGGCAGTTGATCGCCGACTGGCACGGCAGCGCCCATGGCAACGGCCAGGTAAATTGCGCGGGCTGCCATCAGGACAGCCAGGAAAACTGGATTGAGCAACCCGGCATGGCGCAATGCGCGAGCTGCCATGAGGCGCAAACAACCGCTTTTACTCAGGGAAAACATGGCATGCGCATGGATCCACGGTTAAACGCCTCGCTGACACCAATGCAGCCCAACATGGCCCGTCAGCCGATGCAAGAGGATGCAGCACACCTGACGCTGACCTGTAACAGCTGCCACTCCCCCCATCAGTTCAATATCCAGCAGGCCGCTGTTGAGTCCTGCTTAGGATGCCACGCAGACGAGCATAGCCAGAGCTATGAAGGATCTCCCCATGCTCAATCCTGGTTAGCAGAACAAGCCGGAACCGCAGCCGAGGGAACGGGCGTGAGCTGCGCCAGCTGCCATTTACCCAGAATTACCATCGGCGATGAAGTCATCGCCAACCATAACCAAAACGATAATTTGAGACCCAATGAAAAGATGCTCCGTTCAGTTTGCATGAGCTGCCATAGTTTGAGCTTCTCGCTCGATGCCTTGGCCGACCCGCAACTGATTAAAAACAATTTCAACGGCCAACCAGCAGTTCATATCGAAAGCGTCGATATGGCTGTCGGCAGGCTTGAAAAATAAGACCTACCATCGGGAGAGAAGCACAATGACTACCAAACTACTCGCAATATCAGCAACTGCCGCAGCACTCATGCTGTCTGGTTGTGGTGAAGAGAAAAGCGCCGGCATTTCACCCCAGCAGTTTACCGATGCTCTGCATCTGGTGATGGATTCAGATCGTGCCGTATACACTAAAAAAGTAGTGGGCCGCCTCGCCAAGCAAGAGCAGGTGATTAAAGCCTCTGAACACTTTATGGATGACAAAGCACTACCGCTGCCCGCTCAGATGTTCCGATTTGGCGCAGAAACCGTGGCTGGAAAAACCGACAAGTTTAGCTATTCATTGCAATCACTTTGGCCCATCAACAGCCAGAATTCGCCTGTCACAGAAGCCGAAAAAGCGGGACTGCAGTTCATCATCGATAATCCCGGACAGAACTACTATGGCGAAGAGACACTGGGTGGGGTGACCTATTTCACTGCGGTATATCCAGATGTAGCAGTGGCGCCGGTATGCGCCAGTTGCCACAACGAACACAAAGATAGCCCTCGCACTGACTTTAAGGTGGGTGACGTCATGGGTGGTGTTGTGATCCGCGTACCTATTTAAGGAGTTCGCCATGCAAACAGCCAGATATTTGATCTGGCTGCCAGCCCTGCTGGTTATGGGCTGTCAGCCATCGGGTCCGGAGCCGGGCCAGCAGGTATGGGAGCAAACCTGCGCCGTATGTCACCTAAATGGCATAGCAGGAGCGCCCCCCATAGGTAATCAAGCTGCGTGGGCACCGCGGATCGCTAAAGGGATAGATACCTTGGTCGGCCACGCCCAAAACGGCTTTGAAGGAGAGGAAGGCACCATGCCTGCCCGCGGTGGCAATACGTCCCTGACCGACACTCAGGTGGCAGAGGCCGTTAACTATATGATTAGTCAATCTCAATAAGGGATAGATCATGGGAATATTTTCTAGCCTGTTTGGCAAGAAGGAGCCAAAAATGGAAGCTGAAACCGAAGTAAAACTAAGTTTATATGAGCGTTTAGGTGGCGAAGCTGCCGTTGACGCTGCCGTTGATATTTTTTACCGCAAAGTGCTGATGGATGACCGCATCAGTGAGTATTTTGACGGTATCGATATGGATGCTCAGGCGAAAAAGCAAAAAGCATTTTTAACCATGGTTTTTGGTGGGCCAGCGAACTACAACGGCAAAGATCTACGTACAGCTCACGCTGGTATGAAAGGTCTCAGCGACATCCATGTCGATGCCGTGGTTGAAAACCTGGGGGCAACACTAAAAGAGCTCGGCGTACCTGACAGCGATATTGCAGAAGTTGCGGCGATTGCTGAAAGTGTGCGCGATGACGTCCTTAATCGTTAAGCACCTTAGTTGCTATACCATGTGACCACGGGGCAGCCCCTTCTCGATATATTGAGAAGGGCTTCCCGAGTCAGCGACATTATACCCTTTGATACAACGAATAACCCCAGGTGACACCATGGCTAAAGTGCAATTTCAAGACGCCACAATAGAGATAAACCCAGACCAATCGCTACTCGAAGCCCTGCTGTCCGCTGACAAAAACATCCCCAACAGCTGCCGCTCCGGCCTGTGCCAAAGCTGCTTAGTCCAGTGCACTGACGGCCACATTCCCCACCCTGCTCAGAAAGGTCTATCGACAGCTGAAATTGAAACCAAACATCTGCTTGCCTGTCAGTGCTATCCCAGTACCGATATGACGGTGCAGCTCCCGGACAGTGGTGACCGCAAGATTGCCGCCACCGTAGTAGAAAAAACCCAACTTCCCGGCCAAGTCATCCGCCTTCGGCTCCATGCCAAACTCGACTATAAACCGGGGCAATACGTTAACCTTTGGCGCGATGAATCAACGATCAGGAGTTACTCCTTAGCCAGTGTTCCCGCTCTCGAAGAACACCTGGAATTTCATATTAGAGTGCAACCTGAAGGGCGTTTTAGCGGCTGGATGCAGGAATCTCTTCAGGTTGGCGATGAGCTACAACTACAAGGCCCTAATGGCCTTTGTTTTTACACTGCTGGCGACCCCGCTCAACCTATGCTGTTGGCAGGCATTGGCACGGGCTTAGCGCCATTATGGGGAATTGCTCGTGATGCTTTAAAACAGGGGCATAGCGGCCCGATCCATCTCTATACCGGTGCCCGCAATGCCGACAATCTCTACCTGCATGAGGAGATAGCAGCGTTAGCGGCTGCCCATGACAACCTGCATTACCAGGTCAGCCTGCTTGAAACAGACACTCCCAGCGACGCGAAGACTATCGACCAGCTAATTGCCAGCCAGCATGATGCGTTAAATGGTTATCGTGTTTTTCTCTGTGGCTCGCCGCAGCGCGTCAACAAGCTGCGGAAGCTCTGCTTTTTGAAAGGGGCGAGCATGCAAGCGATCCAGTGCGATCTGTTTCAGCCCGCCGCTTAACGAAATAAAACAAGCGTGCTAAATGGCCAATACTCTGGCTGTTCAGCTCACGAACCACCAATTAAACATAGCGAATAGGCAAGCTGAAACCGTTCATCTAACACCAAACAGCACTACTCGGCCTGTGCCAGCTCTGTCGTGGCCAAAGGCAAATTAGCGGCTTTCCAGCCAATTAAGTCGCCCTCTAGATGACGCAGTTGAGTAAACCCCTTGGCTTGCAATAAGGCTTCAGCGATCCCTGCCCGGCGGCCACTGCGGCAGTAAACCACAATCAACTCTTGTTGCTCACCGTCGAGCTCCTGCCAGCGCTTATCTAACTCATCATAAGAGATATTTATCGCCCCAGGAATATGACCGGCGGCATACTCTTCCGCGCTACGTACATCCAACAGGATCTGCTGAGGATTATTCTCAGCTAACGCTAACCATTCCTGTTGCGAAATAAGCTGAATTTCACCAGCGGCTACCCAACTGCTCCATAAGGCACATATAGCGACAAGGATCCGTTTCATGATTAATACTCCCAACAATTAAAAGCCATGCAGGAAACGCGCTGTTTCGCGTGTCTCAGCGAAAGTGATTTCCTGCTAACTGAATGAGCTCTATTCAACACTGTCTGAGGAGCGGTTTCAAATTACAGAGGGGAAAAAATGAATATCAAAGCAAGAAACTAGAGCGAAGGAAGATCGATGAGGATGGCGGAGATAAAAAAACACCGCCCGGAGGCGGTGCTTTCTACAACTTGCTAGTCAGCACTTAGGCTTCAGCAACAACACTCAGTTTAACGGTCGCAGTGATTTCACTGTGAACCTGAACGTCGATGTCGTATTCGCCAGTGTTGCGAATAGTGCCCAGCGGCAGACGAACTTCGCTCTTAACAACATCAACGCCAGCGGCGGAGATGGCGTCAGCGATGTCGCGAGTACCGATAGAACCGAACAGTTTGCCTTCGTCACCAGCTTTAGATGCGATAACCACATCTTCCAAGGCGCTCAGCTTGTCTGCACGAGCCTGCGCAGTCGCTTGTTGTGAAGCCAATTTAGCTTCCAACTCACTACGACGCTCTTCGAATACAGCCACGTTAGCTTTAGTTGCAGGAACTGCCTTACCGGTAGGGATCAGGTAGTTACGTGCGTAGCCAGCCTTAACGGTTACTTGGTCGCCCAAGCCACCCAGGTTAGCAATTTTATCAAGAAGAATAATTTGCATTACCTTTCCTCTTCAATTGGTCCGAGTTAGGCCCGGCCTTACTTATGCGTATCGCTGTAAGGCAGCAGAGCCAGGTAACGTGCACGTTTAATAGCGCGTGCCAGCTGACGCTGGTACTTTGCGCTAGTGCCGGTAATACGGCTAGGCACGATTTTGCCACTCTCAGTGATGTAACCTTTGAGTGTCTGGATATCTTTGTAATCAATTTCTGTGACGCCATCTGCGCTAAAGCGGCAGAATTTACGGCGGCGGAAAAAACGAGCCATGGCACGATCTCCTAAGCAATCATTTCAATCTGTTGGGCATGTAATACTAATTTTCCTACACCATTTGGTGTTCGATGATGGCTGATAAAGCCAGTCACATTAGCCACACTACCCTTAGTTAAATTTACAGTCTGGGGCTGAATTCCATGCCCGCTGGCGATAACGGTTACGTAACACCAAGCACGACGTGGAAAATCCGCTTCCATCTGCTGAGACTGATGTTCCAGTGCGAATTCGCAGTGGGGAACGCCAGCCGGACTTCTGCTCATCGCCGGTGTCGTTACGACCGTTCCGGTCAACACCAAACGATTATCAGCGTCCATTACTCAGCTTTTGGCGCTTCTTCAGCCGCAGGGGCTTCAGCAGCCGGAGCTGGTGCAGCAGCTGGAGCTGGCGCAGCTTCTTCGCGGCGAGCCGGACGTTCGTCACGGTCGTCACGACGGGCTGGACGCTCGTCACGTGCTTTAGCCATTGGTGACTGCTCAGTAACAGCGCTTTTGGTTTTCATAACCATGTTGCGCAGCACAGCGTCGTTGAAGCGGAAAGCTGTTTCCAGCTCGTCTACGCTTTCAGCAGTCGCTTCTACGTTCATCAGGACGTAGTGTGCTTTGTGCAACTTGTCGATTGGGTAAGCCAGTTGACGACGACCCCAATCTTCAAGACGGTGTACTTGACCGCCTGCAGCAGTGATCACGCCAGTATAACGCTCGATCATGCCTGGTACTTGCTCGCTTTGGTCCGGATGAACCATAAAAACGATTTCGTAATGACGCATTTAAACGCTCCTTACGGGTTAACAGCCTCTGGGCCTCGGCTCAGCCACACCGATATAGAGGCAAGGAACTTATGAAATGGCTGATTTCAGGGACGCGAATAGTACAGAAATTCATCGCCACGCTCAAGGACTATCTTTAGTAGCAGAACGAATAAAAATCCCGCCTTAACAGGTCTACTTCTATGTCACTTGCAGACAACCGAAGGAAATAAGGAACAGCTATGGCAATTGAGCAAATGATCATCGCCTTAATCATGTTGTTAGCTGCTAGCCTATTTTCAGAACCTGTCGCTCAATGGTTACGCCTGCCCCATACTCTGCTGTTAGTATTTATTGGGTTCATTGGCTCAGAGTTAGTATTGCTTGCTGGCTATGATACGGGCCTTCGTGCCGACACTTTTCAACACCTAGTGGTGTTTGTCTTTCTACCGATTTTAATTTTTGAAGCGGCATTTGCCATCAATGCTCAGGCACTGATAAGGCTACTCCTACCCATCATGAGTCTGGCAATCATTGGGGTGCTGCTGACCACCGCAGTCATCGGTGCTGCACTGTATTACGCCATCGGTCATCCGCAAGGCTTTCCCTGGAGCTCGGCACTGTTGGCAGGGGTACTACTCGCCGCTACAGATCCTGTCGCAGTCGTCACACAACTAAAGTCATTGGGCGCGCCCGAGCGCTTAGCGATCATGCTTGAGGGTGAAAGCCTATTTAATGATGCCACCGCCATCGTCTTGTTCTCCGTACTATTGCTGATCGCCAGTGGCGGTAGCCAGATGAATGCAAGCGATGCCTTGCTTGAGTTTCTCCGCGTGTTTCTCGGTGGGGCAGCCACCGGCGCTGTCATTGGTCTTGTTGGCGTGTGGATTATGCACAAGCTAGTCAGTTTTCCGCAACGGGCACAGCTAACCCTGCTACTGGCATACGGCAGCTTTAGTGCAGCTGAGATGTGGTGGCACGTGTCCGGCGTGATGGCGGTACTGATCTGTGGCCTGCTGGTGGGGAATCTAAGCCAACGACAAACCGAGGGTGCCTCTTTCCGCACGCAGCAGCCATCACTCCATGAACGCTTGCACCAATTGTGGGGGCTACTTGGCTACTTGGCCAACGGCCTGCTGTTTTTGTTGATGGGTATTACTATCACCCTAAATATGTTCACTGAACGCTACCTGGCGATGATGATTGGCATCTTCGCTATTTTGCTGGCTCGCGGATTGAGCATTCCATTCAGCCTGGCGATTGCCAGACTGATACGCGGCCCAAAAATAACACTACAAGAGCAACGCATTATGCACTGGGGGGGCCTCCGCGGCGCCATAACGTTGGTACTGGCTCTCTCACTACCCACCTCGATTGAAGGCTGGTGGACCATCCAATCAATTGCTTACGGTGTGGTGATCTTTACCTTGCTGGTTCAAGCCCCCAGCATGCCATGGTTACTGCGTAAAAGTGGTTTAAACCGGAAAAAGTGAACATCCCTCAGCCAGAAAAAACGTTAGTTCACGGTATGTTTGAGCATGAAATGGCGCTTTCAGACAAAGCGGCTGTAACAAGGAGGAGCGATGACCCATAATCAATTGTGCCGTTAGTTGATCATGAGAGAGCCACCATGTTTGAGTTAGATCCATGCTTAGAGCAAGATTCTGTTTTCATTATCGACCTGCCGCTTTGTCAGCTACGCATGGAAAATGATCAACGCTTTCCCTGGCTGCTACTGATCCCCCGTCAACAAGGCCTCGTCGAAGTCACCGAGTTGTCAGCAGCGCAACAACAACAGCTCATACAAGAGAGCTGTCGGGTCTCTAACGCGCTGAAGAAACTCACCGGTTGCAAAAAGATAAATGTGGCCAGTTTAGGTAACGTCGTGGCCCAACTGCATTGGCATGTGGTGGCGCGTTTTGAATCCGATGCAGCCTGGCCTGGACCGGTGTGGGGCGCTGGCGAAGCACAGCCCTGGAACGAAAAAGAGCGCGACGAGTTTATCGGCGCGCTCTTACATCAATTAAACTTATCCGCGCCCTAAGGCACAGCTTAAGATTGACGCTGACGCACCACCTCATACAAACAGATACCCGCAGCCACTGATACATTTAGGCTGCTGACTGTCCCCGCCATCGGCAACTTAACCAGCTCATCGCAATGCTCCCTGGTCAAACGGCGCAAGCCTTTGCCTTCAGCGCCCATGGCAATCGCCATTGGCCCAACCAACTTGGTTTGATAAAGGTTGGTGTCTGTTTCTCCAGCGGTCCCTACGATCCACACGCCCGCATCTTGCAGATGTCGCATGGTACGAGCCAGGTTGGTGACAGCCACCAACGGTACTGACTCAGCAGCGCCACAGGCGACTTTACGCACGGTGGCGTTAAGTGAGGCGGATTTATCCCGAGGCACCACCACGGCATCCACACCGGCGGCATCTGCACATCGTAAACACGCGCCAAGATTGTGCGGATCGGTCACGCCATCCAGGATCAACAAAAACGGCTGTTCAGTGCGTTCAAGGATCTTATCCAGATCATGCTCATTGAGCGCAGGCGCGGGCTTAATACGTGCCACGACCCCTTGGTGAGTAGCACCAGCCGTTTTATCATCCAACGCTTTACGGGACATCTGTTGCACCGAGATACCGTTGCGCTGACCGAGATTAACTATCTCAGTCAGTTTTTCATCTAGCCGACCTTTTAACAGGTAAAGCTCAATAAACTGTTCTGGCGATTTCTTCAACGCCGCCGCAACGGCATGAATGCCAAATATAAGATCAGACTGATTCACCCAAATTACCTTCTAATTATTTGGTTGTTAGCTATTTACGCTTTTTCTTGGCTGGTTTTTTCTTCGCTTTACCGCCACCAAGCGCAGCAGCGGCTGAGCGCTGCGCCGCAGACATACCAGAGTTCTTACCCTTCTTACCGCGGCCTCCGGCTTTGCCTTTCTTCGATGGCGCAACAATACCGGCTTTCATTTTGTCTCGCTCACTGACCGCTTTTCCGCCGCTTTTGCCACGAGAGGCACCCGCTTTATTCCGTCCAGCGCCACCACTCTTGCCACGCCCTTTACCACTGGAGTTACGACCGCTGCCGCTACGTCCTTTATTCGCCGTGGCGTTTTCACCCGCCAGTTCAAAGTCGATCTTACGATCTTCAAGGTTGACCCCCACCACTTTGACGCAAACAGTATCTCCGAGGCGATAACGTGTATGGCTGTTTTCACCAATCAGCTGATGGTGCACCTGATCAAACTGATAGTAGTCATTCTTCAACGTAGAGACATGAACCAAACCATCGATCAACAGATCATTCAAACGCACAAAGAAGCCAAAACTGTTCACTGACGAGATCACACCGAACAGCTCGTCACCAACGTGATCCTGCATATACTCACATTTCAGAAACGCATCAACATCACGGGTCGCATCATCGGCACGGCGCTCGGTCATCGAGCACTGAGGGCCAAACAGATCCATCTCTTCGGTCTGATAGTGATAGCCGCCGGTGGGTGTCCAGCGTTGTTTTTGATCGCCATGAGTTTCTTTCGCCACCAGATACTTCAACGCCCGATGGAGTAGAAGATCCGGATAGCGGCGGATCGGCGAGGTAAAGTGACTGTATGCAGCCAATGCTAGGCCAAAATGACCTTCATTATCAGCATCATAGATAGCCTGCTGCATCGAGCGCAGCAACATGGTTTGGATCAACTCCTGATCTGGTCGCCCCTCAATCTGACTGACCAGGGCACCGAAATCAGACGGTGTAGGCTTATCATCACCGCTCAAGTTAAGACCTAACTCACCAATAAAGCGCCGGAAGTTCTGCAGCCGTTCTTGCCCTGGAGATTGATGCACGCGATACAGTGCTGGCTCTTTGTGCTTACCGACAAAGCGGGCAGAGGCAACATTTGCCAAGATCATGCACTCTTCGATCATCTTGTGGGCGTCATTGCGCTCCACCGGTACTATCTCTTCAATTTTCCGCTGCGCATTAAAAATGAAACGGCTTTCTACTGTTTCAAATTCGATGGCACCACGCTGCTGGCGCGCACCTTTTAAAGCACAATACAGACGATGCAACTCTTGCAGGTGAGGAACCTGAGTCGCGTACTGCTCATTCAGTTTGTCATCGCCATCAAGAATGGCAGCAACCTTGTTGTAAGTGAAACGCGCATGGCTTTTCATGACCGCTTCATAAAACTTATATCCGGATAACTGCCCCTTCGCACTCACCGTCATCTCGCACACCATACAGAGGCGATCGACTTGCGGATTCAAAGAGCAAAGCCCATTAGAGAGCTTCTCAGGCAACATGGGGATCACCTGATTAGGAAAGTAGACTGAGTTGCCACGATTCTGCGCTTCGTTATCCAATGCGGTATCGGGTCGCACGTAATAGCTAACATCGGCAATGGCTACCCACAGGCGCCAACCGCCGGAGCGTTTTTTCTCACAATAGACGGCGTCGTCAAAGTCGCGGGCATCTTCACCATCAATGGTAACAAGCGGTAAGTCACGCAGATCTACTCGGTCGGCCTTGGCCTCTTCCGGTACCTCTTCACCGACTTTTTTTATCTGCCGCTTAACATCTTTCGGCCACTCATGGGGGATATCATAGTTGCGCAGGGCGATCTCGATCTCCATGCCCGGCGCCATATGCTCGCCCAGCACCTCGATCACCTTACCCATGGCATTGAAACGTTGCGTCGGTCGAGTTGTGATCTGACAAACGACGATCTGACCATGCCGAGCGCCTAATTTATCTTCCGGTGGGATCAGAATATCTTGATTAATACGGGTATCATCGGCCACCACAAAGCCCATGCCATTTTCCACAAAGTAACGCCCGACAATCTCCGGATTGCGCTCCTCCACCACACGAACCACACGGGCTTCTTTGCGCCCCTTTCGATCAGTGCCGACCTCTTGTACCAGCACCTTATCGCCGTGCAGCACTGTGGCCATCTGGCGGTCATGCAGGAACAGGTCTTCTCCTTTGCCACTGGCCGTTTCTGGCCGGACAAAACCAAACCCCTCGCGGTGAGCGATCACTGTGCCTTTAATCAAGTTCAGTCGTTCTGGCAGCGCATATTTTTTGCTGCGATTAAACACCAGCTGACCATCTCGTTCCATTGCTCGAAGACGGCGTTTCAAAGCGATACTCTGATCCTCGCCCTGCAAATCCAACTGTGCCTTCACTTCATCATAAGAGAGGGGAGCCGAGCTGGCTTCAAACAGAGAAAGAAGATAGGTGCGACTAGGGATAGGATTCTCGTATTTAGCCTGTTCCGAGGCCAATTCCGGATCTTGATGCGGTTTATTCACTTAAACTGCCTACTGTGTGGAGTTACCCACAGTATACCGGATCTGTGAACAAGCGCCGAATCACAGTTCCACTATGTATTATAAATTAACCCTTTATCGACGCTTGCTTCAGTTCGGCCACCACTTCTGGTGGCATATGAGTGGCCAATTGGGCAAGTAATTTGGCAGCACGTTGGTGGGTTGCCTTGTCGGCGATCACTGCTTCACTTAGCCAACGATAAGCATCCGCGTAGTCATAGGGACTCCCCTGCCCGGCAGCAAAAATCTCTACCAGCTCCAGTTGTGCACGAAGGTTGCCTAATGAAGCCGCTTCCCGCAGGTAAACAATGGCTCGATCGAAATTCTTCTGCACCAAGATGCCTCGATGATAGTAGCGGCCAAGTTGTTCCAATGCTGCAGGTAAGCCTTGACTCGCGGCACGCTCGATATAATGAATGCCTAACGGCGCATCCCGGTCATAACAAACTCCCCAAGCCAGCATATCGCCATAGAGGAATTGATAAACGGGAACTTCCATCTTTTTAGCGCGCGCTTCGATATCAGCGACCAGCTGACAATCGTCATCCTTTACCTGTTGCAGATGCTTATTTGCAACAATCAACTGTCCTAACTGATCCTGAGAGTAGATCTGAATGGCACGCAAAGGCGGCGCGGTTTCTATCTCTGGTTCACCCGCCAACACTGGAGCAGTGTCAGCACTAGGCGCTGGGGCAGGTTCGTTGGCGAACGTCGTGACTGATAGCCCCAGTAAAATGCATAGGGCACTAAATCGAATAATCATCTTTTACTACCTTTGGTGCGATAACCCGTTATCGGCATCGATGGCTCAAGCTTTAGTGTAACCCAACCACTACATCTTAGTTGAGCCTACGCAGTGCTCAAATTTTGAACAAATAGATGTTCGCCAGTATGATCTTGATCCATTGAGGTGTCACTGAAGCCACCTGCTGCTGAGAAGTCGTTATACTCAAAATAGATCAACAAGAGCCTATGCAGGGAGAGCCTAAATGTTGAGACTGATGTTGTTATGTTGTTCGTTATTTATTCTGTTTCCCGCCAATGCCAATAACCAACTAAAGGTGCTTTCCCCTGTTATTGGTCATTGGGCAACTAAAGAGGGCAATGCCAGACAACATTTCTACTGGGGTGTGGGTGAGCGGATTATCCACGGTTATATGGAGATACCATTAGGTGACGGTTGGCAGCGGGTCTCTGAAGGCTCATACCACTGGGATCCCGTCACCAGCAGTGTTCGTGGCACCTTCGTTGGCATCAACATGGGAATTTCCTTGTTCTATGTAAAAGGCGCAATGGAGGGAGGCAAACTGGTATTTCATAACCGTACCCTCAGTGAACAAGGGCAATGGCTAGACAGCGTTGAAACATGGACCTTTGGTAACCCAAACAGTTTCGAATATGTTATCGAAAAAGTGGAAGCAGGTCATCGCAAGCCATGGTTACACGGCCAGTGGTTGAGAGTGCAGGAAGAGCCAGAAGAAAACCAACGATAAAATAACGCGACTAAACGCCAAACAATAAAAAAGCCGCATCAATGCGGCTTTTTTGCTCCCGTAACACACTTAAGCTATTCGGCGAAAGGGTGACGCAGGATCATGGTTTCATTTCGGTCTGGACCCGTAGAGATAATATCGACCGGCACTTCCAGCAACTCTTCAATGCGCTTGATGTAGTTACGAGCTTCGACTGGGAGTTTCTCAACCTCTGTCACTCCATAAGTCGAACTCTGCCAACCAGGCATTGACTCGTACAAGGTTTCAACCTCTTCGTAGCCATCAGCAGCCATCGGCGGAACGTCAACGACAGAGCCATCTTTAAGCTTATAGCCCGTACAGATTTTCAGTTCGTCCAAGCCATCAAGTACATCCAACTTAGTCAGACACAAACCTGTGATGGAGTTGATCTGCACAGCTCGACGCATCACTACAGCATCAAACCAGCCACAACGACGCTGACGCCCAGTGGTTGCGCCAAACTCGTGGCCTTTGGTTCCCAGGTGGTTACCCACTTCACAACCAAGTTCAGTAGGGAACGGACCCGCACCCACACGAGTGGTGTACGCCTTAACGATACCCAGCACATAATCGAGATGACAAGGACCAAAACCAGCACCAGTGGCGACACCACCGACCGTGGTATTGGAAGAGGTCACATAAGGGTATGTACCGTGGTCGATATCCAGCAAGGTACCTTGAGCACCTTCAAACATAATGGATTCGCCGTTCTTACGAGCCTTATCCAATACGTCCGTGACATCAACGGTCATCGCTTTCAATGTATCGGCGATTGCAAGGCAATCGGCCAATACCGTGTCGTAATCCACTGCATCAACTTTGTAGTAATCGGTCAGCATAAAGTTGTGATATGCCATCACCTCTTTCAGCTTCACAGCAAAGTCTTCAGCGTTGAACAGGTCACCGACACGTAAACCGCGGCGGGATACCTTATCTTCATAAGCGGGACCGATACCACGACCGGTGGTACCGATAGCTTTCTTACCGCGCGCTTTTTCACGGGCAACATCTAATGCCACGTGATACGGCAGGATAAGCGGACATGCTTCTGAAATGAACAAGCGCTCGCGCGCAGGTACACCACGCTCCTCAAGCATCTTAAGCTCTTTAAACAAAGCATCCGGAGCCAAAACCACGCCATTACCGATAAGGCATTTTACGTTGTCACGTAAAATTCCTGATGGGATAAGGTGCAGAACGGTTTTTTCACCGTCTATCACCAAGGTGTGACCCGCATTGTGTCCGCCTTGATAGCGCACAACATAGCTGGCTTGATCTGTTAGCAGGTCTACGACCTTGCCTTTACCTTCGTCACCCCATTGGGTGCCTAGCACTACAACGTTTTTGCCCATTTCTCAGGTCGCCACTGTTCTAACGGTTGCGAGGAAAAGCGGGATTCTAGCAGATCTGGTGGAGAGATCACCCTTTTTGCCTAAGGATCAGCCATAACAACAGCAAACCTGCTGAAACCATTACCAATCCAATTTGGCGAAGCAACTCTGGGGACTGTGCTGACATGCGCCGAAGTAGACGGCTCCAGCGGTTAGGAAACATGAGTGGGCCAACGCCCTCAACAACAAGTAGTAGTGCAAATCCAATCAATAAACCAGTTGTTAGCATGCTGTCTAAATTCCCTACTCAGAATACACGCAATAAAAAGGGGCCTGAAAGGCCCCTGTCGTCTATTTTAGTTCAGCTTGTTTCATGTACTGAAAGAATTCACTGTCAGGACGGATAACCAAAATATCCCCCTTGTTAGCGAAACTCTCGCGGTAAGCCCGCAAAGAGCGCAAGAAAGCAAAGAACTCAGGATCTTTGTTGTAAGCATCAGCAAAGACTTGTGCCGCAGACGCGTCACCTTCGCCTCGTAACGTACGCGACTGACGTTCAGCATCCGCCAACATGACTGTCACTCGGCGATCCACTTCCGCCATGATGATCTCCGCTTGCTCTCGCCCTTTCGAACGGTGCTCACGGGCAACAACTTCACGTTCAGTACGCATCCGGTTAAAGATCGCATCACGGATCTCTTCCGGCAGGTTGATGGTTTTCACCCGCACATCGACCACTTCGATGCCCAGGTCTTTAGCGCTTTCCGCACCTTCGCTTAAGGCTTCAGCCATCAAATCATCACGTTCACCAGAAACGATTTCCTGAATAGTACGGGTACCAAATTCTGTACGCAGACCGTTCGTAATTTTCAGTTCCAGCAAGCCTTCTGCACGATAGCGATCACCACCGGTAGCCAGATAATACTTGGCAAAATCTTTGATCCGCCATTTAGCGTACGAATCAACCAGCAAATCTTTCTTCTCTTTGGTGATAAAACGATTTTCCTGAGCGCTCAATGTTTGCAGACGCGCATCCAAAATCTTTACACCATCGATCAGAGGGATCTTAAACTGTATACCTGGCTCATAAACCACTGCCAACCCGTCTGCTCCACGGATGACCTTTTTAAACCGCTCAACAATACCGCGCTCGCCCTCTTTGACGACAAAGACAGAGGAATAGAACAGCACCGCAATCAGGGCAACTAAAACGACTCCAATACGTTGCATCATTAATTTCTCCCCTGACGGAAACCTTGGTCACGAACAGTACGTCCATTGACCTCAGGATAAGCATTATCACTAACAGATGAGTCGATCACCATAGGTGGCGTACCTGAACTCGGGCTACGCGCATTATCACGTTGCTGCATCATCTTTTCCAACGGCAGGTACATGATGTTGTTACCACCTTCGACATCGACCAATACCTTGCTGGTATTGCTCAATACAGACTGCATCATTTCGATATACAGACGACTACGAGTCACTTCAGGTGCCGCTTGGTATTGAGGCAACAGTTGTTCGAACTGGGCCACTTCACCCTGTGCTTCCAACGTTACCTTCTGCTTATAACCTTCAGCCTCTTCCAACATACGCTCTACATGACCTCGAGCCTGAGGCTCTTTCTCGCGAGCGTAAGCGCGTGCCTTGTTGATGATCCGCTCTTCATCTTCTCGTGCCGCAACCGCATCATCAAATGCATCACGTACTTGCTGAGGCGGACGCGCATTCTGGAAGTTAACATCACGAATGGTGATACCGATGCCGTAGTTCTCGATAATCTTTTCTAACTCTTTCCACGTATCTTGACGCACCTGCTCGCGGCCTTCACTAAGCACGTCATCCATGCGGGCATGACCGACGACATAACGCAATGCGCTATCCGTTGCCTGCTTCAGGGTGTCATAAGGATCCGGCACGCTAAATAGGAAGGCACGCGGGTCAACGACGCGGAACTGTACTTCCATCTCCACCCGCACCACATTTTCATCACGGGTTAACATGTTGCCACGGGACGGCATAGATTGCGTGGTGCTGACATCGACAGCGATATAATCGTCAATAAACACTGGACGCCAATGAAGACCAGGCTGTACCTCTTCGTGATAAGCACCAAAACGCAAAACCACACCGCGCTCAGCTTCCCGAATGGTATAAAAACCACTTAATGCCCAAACAATGACGGCAACCACCAGTACCAAGCCGATAATGCCGGCAGAAAAACCGCCGCTGCTCGCACCCGAACCGCCGCTGCCACCAAAGATCCCGCCTAAACGGCGTGAAACATTTCGAATCGCTTCATCTAAATCAGGTGGTCCCTGATCGCGGCCACCTTTATTTCCCCAAGGGTCTTTATCTTGACCCCCTTTCCCCGGCTCATTCCACGCCATCGATGCTACTCCAGTTTTATGGATGCTCTATTAATCAAAGAATTACGTTAATCTATTCTTCCGCCATCCAATTAATGACAGATATATGACTCAATTGGTTCCGGTGAATGCTTAATTAATCTCTGCCAATCAGCACTTGGCATACGCACCGTCATTAACCAGCCACCTTGTTCCGTATACTCATCTTGCTGCACACAATTCAAGCCATACAGCACCCCTCGCACCCTACCAAGTTGCGGGGGAAGGTTTAAACAGTGCTCAACCACCGTGCCAGATAAACGCTCACTTAACGCTTCAAACAGCAACTCAATACCGAGATCCTGCTGCGCCGACAACCAGACACTGACCGGTAAGCCATCATCATCCCGTTCAATACGGGGCGACATATCCTCGACCAAATCAATCTTGTTATACACCATGAGCACGGGCACTTCACCCGCATCGATCTCATCCAGCACCAAATTGACCTGATAGGTATTGTCTTGCAGACGTTCGTCTGCAACATCAACCACATGCAACAGCAATTGCGCTTCCTGCGTTTCCTGCAGGGTCGCTTTAAATGCCGCCACCAGATCATGGGGGAGATGACGAATAAAACCAACCGTATCCGCTAAAATAGTCGGTCCAACATCATCTATATCCAATTTTCTCAATGTTGGATCTAGGGTCGCAAATAGCTGATCTGCGGCATACACCCCAGCATCAGTAATACGGTTAAACAGCGTCGACTTACCTGCGTTGGTATAACCCACTAATGACACCGTTGGAATTTCCACCCGGCGCCTGGCTCGGCGGCCCTGCTCTCGCTGCTTTGAGACCTTAGCCAATCGCTTGAGAATGTGGTTGATACGCCCGCGCAACAATCGACGATCAGTTTCCAGCTGGGTTTCACCCGGTCCCCGCAAGCCAATACCACCTTTTTGCCGCTCCAAGTGAGTCCAGCCACGGATCAAGCGCGTAGAAAGATGGCGCAATTGGGCAAGTTCAACCTGCAGCTTACCTTCGTGAGTACGCGCCCGCTGCGCAAAGATATCCAGGATCAGGCCGGTACGGTCGATCACTCGACACTTACATATCTGTTCCAGATTGCGCTCTTGGGAGGGAGATAGCGCATGATTAAAGATAATAAGGTCTGCCGAGGTTGCCTGAACCAAGGCAGCCACTTCATCAGCCTTACCTGCGCCAATAAAATATTTTGCACTAGGAGAAGGACGGCGGGTAGTGACCACATCAACAGCATCAACTCCCGCCGAATGAACAAGCATCTTTAACTCTGTTAAATCTTCCCGTTCACCCTCGTCTGTGAAATCAACATGAACTAGGATCGCCTGTTCACCAACGTCATAACGGTCAAACAAGCGTTATCGCCTCCAGTCCATTAACCACTTTGATCGCCATTTTCAGGCTTACCTGCGGTATGACTTGCATGTGAGATGGGACGTGCTGGAACCACGGTTGAAATAGCATGCTTGTAAACCATCTGGCTCACAGTGTTTTTCAAAAGGATCACAAACTGGTCAAATGACTCTACCTGTCCCTGTAATTTAATCCCGTTTACCAGATAAATAGAAACTGGCACACGTTCCTTACGCAAAGCGTTTAAAAATGGATCCTGCAAAGATTGCCCCTTAGACATCGCCTTATCCTTATTATTTTATTATTGCTAATTATTATGTGAAGAGATTTCCCTAAACAAGACAGTAGTATAAACAACACAGACCTGTCTAGCGAATGGCTGCAAGCAAGATTTTCAGGTTATTTTTATCATCACTTTGCAACCAGGTAACATTTGGCCAACTTCGTAACCAGGTTAATTGCCTTTTGGCCAATTGTCTTGTCGCCACAACACCACGAAAGATCATCTCTTTTTCATCATAACGGCCTTCGAGATATTCCCAAACCTGGCGGTAGCCAACACAGCGAATTGACGGCAGATCTATGTGTAGATCGCCACGCTCATACAAGCGCCTCACCTCTTCCACCAAGCCCTGCTCGACCATCTGTTTAAAACGCAATTCGATGCGCTGATGAAGTACCTGACGGTCATTCGGCGCAATCGCAAATTGCACGACATCAAAAGGCAAAGGCTCCGCAGATTGTTGCGCGATCCACTCTGATAAGCTTTTACCACTACTCCGATAAACCTCTATAGCACGGGACAGCCGTTGCGGATCATTGGGGTGGATACGGGCTGCTGAGTCTGGATCGAACGAGGCGAGTTCGTCATGCAAAGCTTGCCAGCCTTTGCTGTCAGCTTCCAGTTCAATCTGTTTGCGCAGACCGGGATCAGCCTCCGGCAGCTCAGATAGCCCTTCCAGCAAGGTTTTAAAATACAGCATAGTGCCGCCAACCAGCACAGGTAATTTACCCGCCGCCACGGCATTGTGCATAAGTTGCAAAGCGTCTTGGCGAAATCGTGCTGCAGAATAGGCCTCCGCCGGATCAATCACATCAATGAGCTGATGCGGACATTGCGCCAACTCTGCTGAAGAGGGCTTCGCCGTACCGATATCCATCCCTCGATAAACCAATGCAGAATCGACACTGATCACCTCACAGGGATACACCTCATTCAACGCCATCGCCAGATCCGTTTTACCAGAAGCGGTAGGCCCCATCAGAAATATCGCTTTAGGTTTGCTTACGTTGGCATCAGTGTTCATGGTGCTCCGGATAACGATTGCTAAGTTCGGCCATTGCACTGTTTAAGCCGATCTCAATACTGTTATTTCTTAGTAGAGAATCTATCTCATTGGACGGCAACACCTCTTGCAACCAATGTTGCAACTGGGCAAGCGATTGCGTCTGCTGAGCTGTCGCGAGCGGCATGGCCAACCACTTCACTAGCTGTGACAGTGTCACTTCGGCATTTTGCGATAAGAACTCTAACAACGGCGGTATGATTGTCGACCAGCTTACTTGCCGCAATCTTGCCGGGATCGTTTTCAGAATTAGCTTGCCCCTCTTCGGTTGCGCCATCTGCAGTCCTAGCTGCGCAAGCAACGCCTCATGATGTTGCGCGGCATGAACAAGTTCGTCAGATAAAGAGAAGCTCACCGGCAGTAACAGAGGTTGCGCAACGATACCATCAGCGACATCCGCTATCAGAGCACATTGAATTCGCTGTTGATAAGCCGGAATTAATGCCGCTAAATACAACTGTCCATCATCACGAAACAGCAGGTAATGCTGTTGATGAATGGCCAACCATTGAAGATCCGTGCTTTGGTCACCTGATAACACAGGTGTAGCGGCTGAGTCATCGGCCGGCACCGTCATCAACTGGCTATAGGCTGCCGCGGCGGCTGGCTCAACAGCACCCTGACCGCGATAAGTGGATGGCGCATGGCGAGCACGACCGTCGTAGCTGGCAGATTGTGGTTCAGCAATCCTTAATGCTGGCGGCTGGTAGCCCGCATCGTTGCTGATCTCAGTTTTCGCCTCAGCAACAAAGCACGGCGAAATCCCTGAGCTGTCTGCAACAACACTCTGCGGCAGAATTTCCGGTGCGGCAATTTCTCCCCAATTAAGCCCTTCATTCAATGCCTGATGCAAAACCTGATAGATATAGTCATGCACCAATCGGGACTGATGAAAACGCACCTCATGCTTGGCGGGATGAACATTCACATCCACCTGCCGTGGGTCGATGTCAAAATAGAGCAGAAATACCGGCTGCAGCTCAGCTGGCAGCAGCTCATCATAGGCCTGACGTACCGCATGATTAATCAGTTTATCGCGCATCACACGGCCGTTGACGTAACAGTACTGATAATCATGGCTCGGTTTGCAGGCTTGCGGATGCGCCAACCAACCCCGTATCTGCATATCGTGGTGTTGCGCTTTAACTTGGATAGCTTGCGCCAGAAATTTTTGCCCAAATACCACCTGCAGACGTTTGCCTAAGGCAACGTCAGAATCACCACTACGAAACTGGCGCACCGGTTTGCCGTTGTGGGTCAGGGTAATGGACACATCTTGTCGCGCTAATCCAATCCGCTTAACCACTTCATCAATGTGATTGAATTCGGTTTTTTCGGTACGCAAAAAACGGCGACGGGCTGGCGTATTGAAGAATAGATCGGCCACCTCTACGGTAGTGCCTTGAGGGTGGCTGGCAGGGAGTAATTCAACCGCCATATCACGCCCCTCCGCTTTTGCCGCCCACGCTTCGCTCTGTTCAGCACTGCGGGAGGTGAAAATAAGGCGGGACACGGAACTGATACTGGCGAGTGCTTCGCCACGAAACCCCATGCTGGTGATCGCTTCGAGATCATCCAACGTGCTGACCTTAGATGTCGCGTGGCGGCTCAATGCCAGTGTCAATTCCTCTTTTTCAACACCACAGCCATTATCACGAATGCGGATCAGTTGATGACCGCCGCGAAGGATATCGATCTGGATCCGCGACGCCCCCGCGTCCAAGCTGTTCTCCAACAACTCTTTAACCACAGATGCGGGGCGTTCGACAACTTCACCCGCCGCGATCTGATTAGCCAAACGCGGGGGTAGGATTTGAATGGGCATCGACTCAGGAACTCGGTATTGTCAGCACTTGACCTATTCTGAGCATATCGCTTTTTAACTGATTGGTCTTCTTCAGTTGCGTGACCGACGTATTGTAGCGCTGAGCTAGCACAGATAAAGATTCACCGCTTCGAACCGTATGCGTGCGCGGATGTAAGCTGGCGTAAAGGCTACCTTCAGGTGGCGCTCTGCGAAAATACCGACTAACGCCCTTAAAGATCGCTTTCGCCAATCCTACTTGATGGGATTTACTATTAAGTAGCTTCTCTTCTTCTGGATTAGAGATAAAGCCAGTTTCAATCAAAATAGAAGGGATATCTGGTGATTTCAGCACGGCTAAACTGGCTGATACCGGCTCTTTTTTATGTAACTTGGTCACTTTACCCATATAGTAAAGAATGTCTTTACTCGCCTCATAGCCTGTCGCTCGGCTGTTATCCATCGACATATCAAGCAAGGTTTGCGTTAAGTACTTTTCACTCTGAGCATCGGACAACACCTCGCCAGCGCCACCGAGCAATTCTGAATGTTTCTCGGTCTTCTCCAGCCAACGGCCGATCTCTGTTTTGGCTCGACGGTTCGACAAATACCACACCGAGGCACCCCGCGGCTGTGGCGAGGTAAAGGCATCAGCATGGATCGATAGTAACAGATCAGCACCGTGTTGACGGGCCAGTTCAGAGCGACGGTTGAGGCCGACATAATAATCACCGGTGCGCAACAGCACCGCCTTCATGCCCTTTTCCGCGTCAATAAGCTTACCCAAACGGCGGGCAATTTCTAACGTCACTTTTTTCTCGTAGATACCACGGCCACCGATAGAGCCAGGATCTTCGCCACCATGACCAGCATCAATGGCGATCACAATCTCACGTTTTTGCTCACTGCGGTTATTGGTGATCACCGCCTTTTTTTTCTTTTCATCAAACAGATCGATAACCACCCGATCGCCATACGGCTCGGTAGGCTTCAAGGCAAACACCTTTGGCTTCAATGCCTGTTTCAGATCTAACACCACGCGCAGGGTGCCTTTCTTAGGTGGTTTGCTGGTACGTACCTTTTTAACCAGATCGCTGCCTTTAGCAACATTTCGCAAATCTAATGATGTATTTGAAGATTTAAAGTCAAATACCAGACGATCAGGATTTTTCAACGCAAAATAGCTGTACTCTGCCGGTGCTGACAGATCAAACACCACACGGGTATTGTCCGGTGATGGCCACACCCTCACGCCATGCAACTCCGCAGCCATGGCACTCAGACTGACCGCCATCGCTACCCAGACGGTTGCGCCTATTCGGATCAGTTTACCCAACATCTTCATACCACTCATGTCACTCATTTTCTGTTACGCTGCTAAACGCAGTACTGCTCTTTAATGCTGCCAAGATAGCAATACCGCGCACATTTTTTGCTGTCATTGTCAGCTGCCTCGCCTCGCCCTCATAAGCCAAGGAGACAGTGAGATCCGCCTCAGGGAGAAACCCCTCCCCACGTTGCGGCCATTCTATTAGAGAAACGTTATTGTCTGCAAAGTAATCACGAACCCCCATAAATTCAAGTTCCTCGGGGTCTGCAAGGCGATAAAGGTCGAAGTGGAACACACTTTGCTCACTAAACTGGTAACTCTCCACCAAGGTGTAGGTCGGACTTTTCACATTGCCATTATGCCCTAGTCCTTGCACTACACCGCGACTAAAGGTGGTTTTGCCTGCACCTAAATCACCATACAGGTAGATCACTGCCCCCTGCTTCAGCGCCGGCGCCAAGCATTTGCCAAAGGCGACAGTGGCATCACTGTCAGGCAGTAGGAAGTTCAACTGTTTGGTGTCTTCTGTTTCTGTCATCTTACGGATTCACTAACGTTCGAATATGTGGCAATAAATCAGTGGCACAGGTACCACGCTCTCCCATGATGGTTGCCATATCTGCAGCATCTCCATGAATACAGACAGCCAACGCGGCGGCATCACTGATCGTCAAACCTTGGGCAATCAATGCGGCGATTATACCGCAAAGTATGTCTCCCATCCCGCCACTGGCCATTCCGGGATTTCCCACCGTCGCGACAGCGAGCTGTTGGCCGTCATAAATGAGTGTGCCGGGGCCTTTCAGAACCACGACCCCCCCCAGTTTTTTCTGCAATGCCCGCACGGCCGCATACCGATCTTGCTCGACCTCTTCAATATCACAGCCAAGCAGACGCGCCGCTTCGCCAGGATGAGGAGTTAATACCCAATTATTGCGATATGGAATATCCGGCATCGCGGCCAGCAGATTCAAGGCATCGGCATCAACGACCAACGGCTGAGGTTGTTGCAAGGTGGCCTGGAGATGTTGTAACCCCCAAGAGCGCCGCCCCAGACCTGGACCGACGACCACCACATCAGCCCAATTAAGTCGGTTTTCAACCAGCTCATCACTCTCGGCGGACTCAAGGCACATCAACTCAGGCTGCTGTGCCAACATCACCGCCTGATGACCAGGATGCGTAATGGTGGCAATCAAACCCGCCCCAGCCCTTAACGCAGCTCGCGCCGCCAATACTAATGCGCCAGCATAACTCTGGTCTCCACCAACCAAACTGACTCGGCCATAATCTCCTTTGTGGGAAACCTTTGAACGGGGCGCGATTAACGGATTAAAGGTCTGACGCCGAACTAAACCAACACAAGATTCAACGAGTCCATCAAATGCCGCGCCGATACCCAAATCATTAAACTGCAGCTCACCCACATGATCTGCGGCGCTACCGGTAAATAGCCCCAACTTACGACCAACAAAACAGATGGTTGCCGTGGCGTGCACTGCGTAGGATTCAACCCACCCTGTATCGGCATTCATCCCCGACGGAATATCAATAGCAAGCACAGGTACACCGGCATTATTGATGCAGGCTATCACCTCATCAAAGGGCGATCGCAGTGGACCTTTTGCCCCAGTACCTAACATGGCGTCAACAATCACATCCGCTTTGGCTAATAGCTCCGGCTGCCAACCGGTAACCTCACCCCCTGCGGCCATAAATGCCGCTTTTGCCTTGGCGGCATCACCAGCGGATTGTTCCGAATGTCCCACTTGACACAGAGTGACCTGCAACTCTTCCGAAAGCGCCAAACGGCCTAAGACAAAGCCGTCACCACCATTATTTCCCCGTCCGCATAATACCAATATATTGGTGGCTAACGGCCAGCGACTCCGAAGCGCAAGGTAAGCGGCATTGCCCGCCCGTTGCATCAAATCCCATAGTGACAAGCCGACCGAGATAGCAGCTTCGCCTTCATGCTTTTGCACTTCAGACGCGGAATAGAGTGGGTATGTTAGACTGGAGCCCTTAAGAGTCGAACGATCCATATTCATGTCGATTAAAACTTCACCGGATTTAATTCAGTTAACTGAAGATATCAAGCGCTGGGGCCAAGAGCTAGGCTTTCAGCAAGTTGGTATCAGCGATCTTGATCTGCGCGATCAAAAACAGGGAATGGAGCTGTGGTTAGCCAATGGCTATCACGGTGAGATGCAGTACATGACGGCCCATGGGGATATGCGCTATCACCCAGAGCAGTTGCATCCTGGCGCACTGAGAGCGATCACTGTGCGTATGGACTACCTACCGGAAAACGCGCAGTTTGCTGCCAACTTAAGCGATCCCACTCAGGCCTACATCAGTCGCTACGCCTTAGGGCGCGATTATCACAAATTGATCCGGAATCGGCTAAAGAAATTAGCCCAACGCATTGCCGAACAGATCGATGGTGTGAATGCCCGCCCCTTTGTCGATTCAGCGCCCATACTGGAGCGACCATTGGCTGCCAAAGCGGGGCTGGGGTGGATCGGAAAACACAGCCTGTTATTAGACGAGCAGGCTGGAAGCTGGTTTTTCCTGGGTGAGTTACTCATCAATCTACCGCTACCGGTCGATACGGCGAGTGACACTGCCCCCGGTTGTGGCAACTGCAAAGCTTGCATCACCATCTGTCCGACGCAGGCCATTGTTGAACCCTATGTTGTTGATGCCCGCCGCTGTATCAGCTACCTGACCATTGAACACCCAGGGATCATTGATGAAGCGCTACGTCCACTCATGGGAAATCGCATTTATGGCTGCGATGACTGCCAGCTGATCTGCCCATGGAATCGCTACGCGCAACTGACTCAGGAGGGGGACTTTTCACCACGACAACAACTGCATCCACAAAAACTATTAGATCTGTTTGCTTGGGATGAAGCCACCTTTTTGAAAAATACCGAAGGCAGCCCGATCCGGCGGATCGGCCATCAACGCTGGCTACGTAACATCGCCATCGCCTTGGGCAATGCGCCGTATAACGAGGCGATCGTTACTGCGTTAACTAACGTAATACAAGCTGAGCCATCGGAGATGGTTGGTGAACATGTTGGGTGGGCGATTCAACAACAGAGAAGTAAGTCCGCTGATTATGAACTTCGACGGCAAACCCAGCGTCTAATCAACAGTGTCGAACGCGCGCTACCCAGAGATGCGTAATGGCGACACCCAATTAACAATTGCTAACCAAAACTCTGCTTTGGTTCAACCTAATGTCACCAAAGCATAGATATACTAACGCCTGAACTTTGGGTTAAATAGAAAAGGAATCAGTCAGTTATGGATGCAAATCTTTTACCCTATATCATCGTCGCCTTGGCTGGCGTGGTGGTTTACTCCGGCGTAGTCACCGTCAGACAGGGCTTCAACTACACCATCGAGCGCTTTGGTAAATATACACGAACCTTAGCGCCGGGCTTTCACTTCGTCATTCCGTTTATCGACAAGATAGGTAAGCGCATCAATATGATGGAACAAGTGCTGGATATTCCTAGCCAAGAAGTTATCAGTGCTGATAACGCCATGGTACGTATCGATGCACTGTGCTTTTTCATGCCTGTGAATGCCGCCAAAGCCAGTTACGAAGTGAATGATCTGGAACATGCACTGCGTCAGCTCACCATGACAAACATTCGTACCGTGCTTGGCTCCATGGAACTGGATCGCATGCTGTCAGAACGGGACGAAATCAACTCTCGCCTATTAAGCGTGGTCGATGCCGCTGCCGCGCCATGGGGACTCAAAGTAAACCGTATCGAAATTAAAGATATCAATCCGCCACAGGATCTGGTGGAAGCGATGGCGAATCAGATGAAGGCCGAGCGTGAAAAGCGTGCCAACATCTTGGAAGCAGAAGGCTTTCGCCAAGCTGCTATTTTGAAAGCTGAAGGTGAAAAGCAGTCACAAATATTAGAAGCTGAAGGTCGCCGTGAAGCGGCATTCCGTGATGCGGAAGCGCGGGAACGTGAAGCCCAGGCCGAAGCAAAAGCCACCAAAGATGTGTCAGAGGCGATCGCAGCAGGTGATAACAACGCTCTTAATTACTTTGTCGCACAAAGTTATGTCGGTGCGATCGAAAAACTCGCGTCTGCAGACAACCAAAAAGTGCTGATACTGCCGACCGAAACCACGGGAATGCTTGGCGCACTGGATGGCATCAAAGAGCTACTCGGCAGTACCAAAGGAGGCTAAGGATGATGCCCATAATGGAATTTATGCAAACCATGGGACCGGAAGCATGGGCAATTCTTGGCATCACTTTAATTATTATTGAGGTGTTCGCGCCCAGCAGCTTTCTGCTTTGGCCCGGTTTATCTGCACTGACGGTGTCAGTCGGCATGTTGTTGTACCCACTTGCTTGGCAAGACCAATTCATCGTGTTTGCCGTATTGTCAGTTGTCATCACCTTAGTAGGGAGACGATTTTACAATCCGCAGCATATTATTAGCGATCAGCCTGAACTGAATATTGTCAGTAGTCGCTACATTGGTCACATCTATACGCTGGCAGAAGATAGCAACAATGGTCGTGGTCGCGTCAAGATCGGTGATTCTCTTTGGTTAGCAGAAATTGAGGGGGAGAAAAATCTCACCGCAGGCACACCAGTACAGGTGGTTGCTCAACGTGACACCGTATTGAAAGTGAAGGAGTTAGAGCCCTAGCCCTTCCCGCTGCATCACCTTCGTCAGCAGTTGCGCCGAATCTTCGGGGTGCTGCTGACAAATCCACATCCCCATCCGCTCAAACCCTCCCATCGCTTGGGTGATAGGAAAAAATTCAACATAAAGATCATTCCCCGGGCCAATATGCCAAGCATAGTTAAACGCGGGCTCACAGTTCAGGGCAGGCATCGCAGCACGCAATAGCTTGACCCCAAGCTGGACACCTCTGGTCATCGCGCTGAGCTGAGCAGCACTTAACTCATGCAAATAGCCTGTGCCGGTCGTTTTTAAGTGCAACATCATATGCAGCGGGCGGCGCATAAAATAGGGGATTAACAGCACCGCTTCACCGAGATCGGCAATAGTTAAATTAGCCGGATTTTCTGACAACAAAAAGTTGCTAAAGCTGCGCTGATGGCGACGTTGAAAACTCCAATCATGAAAGCTGCGCTGCGGCATGATATTGCAAAAGCTTATCTGCTGATGACCATGGCTTAGTGAAGCCCCTGCGGGAGCGCCAAAATTTTTGATGACCGACAGATGACCAAACTTATCAGCCAAAGCATCACTCGGCGGCATATAGCCTTCAGATGTCGTCAACAAGCGCTGCTCTAGTTCAGCGAGCCGTTGCACGGTAATCTCCAGATCCGCCAGCGGCATATTATGCCAATCCAGTTCATGAATAGAGCTGGTCCATTGCAGCAGATGCATGCCGTAAGTTGCCCGCCCATTACGCTCTGGATCTGGATAAAGGGGTTTATCTAATAACGATTCGTTCATCCGTTCGCAGGGAAACAGGATCGGATATAGGTTTTGCGAAATAAAAGTGAAGCCTTGTGACAGTGGCGTGTAGTCGACAAAGCGAGTTTCAATACCCTCGCAGATGGGACAACCTTCATGCTCATCGTGCTCCGTCAGCGCGACCTCTTCCAAATCATGATGACGCAATGCTCGTGAGGCATTATAAATCACCATATTGCCGTCGCGTGGATCCAGCTGACATAGCTGCTGCGGCACATGCCCTTCTATTTTTGGATCATCAGCCAACCAACTGCGTAATAACTCAGTATCCGCTTCCGCTAACGGCTTTGGCGGCAATAAATGACTGATCGTCTCGAAATCCAACTGTTTAGGCATATGTTTTTGGGACTTAATTACAATTCAACTCCTTAAATTTTTAGTACACTTTGCAGAAATAGGGGCTTATTTTAAATAATAAACAAGCCAAACTTAATCTGGAGAGGGCTGGGATGCAGGTTTTAGGCATAGATATCGGTGGTTCAGGCATTAAAGGCGCGGTAGTCGACTTGACCACAGGAGAGCTGGTCACCGAACGCCACCGGATCCCCACTCCGCAACCTGCCACGCCAGAACAAGTCGCCAACACAGTGGCTGAGCTGGTTGAGCACTTCGCCTGGAAAGGCCCCGTCGGTTGTGGTTTTCCCGCCGCGATCCAGCACGGTATTGCGCGTACCGCAGCAAATATCGACAAAAGCTTTATCGGCACCGATGTTGCCAAGCTGTTCAGTAACATAACAAAATGCCCCTGCTACGTACTCAACGATGCCGATGCCGCTGGCGTGACCGAGATGCACTTTGGTGCCGGCCGAGGGATCAAAGGTGTTGTACTGATGGTCACCATAGGCACCGGATTAGGCACAGCACTGTTCAGCGACGGTAAACTATTACCCAACACTGAACTAGGGCACATTCTGCTGGAAAATGGCCTTGAAGGTGAGCAGTATGCATCATCGGCTGTGCGCGAACGCGAAGAGTTAGGCTGGGGCAAGTGGGGTAAGCGTTTTAATACTTACCTGCAACAAATGGAAGCTCTGTTTTGGCCCGATATTATTCTTCTCGGTGGCGGTGCCAGTAAGAAATTTGAGAAATTCAGCGATAAAATTGAGGTCGATGCCTTGGTGACACCGGCAGCATCACTGAATCAGGCTGGGATCATCGGTGCCGCACTGTATGCTGCTGAACAGCACACCGGCGCAGATCTGACACAACTACCCGCCTAGCCGGGCACATCAATATCGCTAGCTGTGAGTGCCTGCATCAGTGCAGATTGACAGCTAGCAACTTCAAAGGTGCTCACTTTCATCTGTTCTGGCCAGCCATCAGCTGGCCAACCACCTTTTTGCAATAACGCCCGCAAAAACTGATCGGTAGAGGGTAGCTGATGCCATACCTGAGGCAAAAACACGGCTCTGCGCGCTCCCTGCTGTAACAGCACACCATCAATGTTGGGTCTTAGTTGATGGCATAACGCCTGATAATCCTCCGCCAAACAGGCCACTAAGGGCGACAACACAGAGACCTCCAGCGTTAACTCAGACAACTCATCACGCCCAACAGGGGCAAATCGTGGATCACGAAAAGCCGCATCATATGCATGCTCAATCAGATCTTGCCAAAGCGGTTGGATCGCCGACAAACCACCAATGCATCCGCGCAGCTGCTCAGCTTTGTGCAAAGTGACAAAACAGCAAGCATACTCTTGCAGCCAAGCTGCTGAAGGGAGCTCCAGAGGGCGCCAGCGCTGCGCGCTGTCGACCGCTGACTCGATCGCTTTTGCGGCCAGCCATAACAGTTGCCTTTGCTGATTCTCACGGAGCGTAAACGGCAAAGCTGGCATAACCGACCACCCTGTTTTTATCGCCTGTGCTATCGCCTGAATTACACTGTGCTAACAGGCTTATCTCTGCTTTCTGGCCTTGCAGCAACGCCATGAGCCCATTGATGGCACGACAACCACAGGCGTCAGCTCCCTGCAGCTGCATTGACTTACTTAAGATCTGAGCAACGGTTTGTTGATCATGCCGCTGCGCGATTGGGTAACTCTCGAAATGGCTGAGATCACTGCTAACTACGATCAAGCAGCTTGGATCATGCCAAAAAGGCTCCAGTAACGCCGCCAGCGTTGCAGCGGGGATCTCGCCGACCACCACAGGCACAATCTCAAACTTCTGCAAACTGAGCTGCAAAAACGGCAGCTGTACCTCTAATCCATGTTCCAAACGGTGGGCTTCATCATGCCATTCTGCCCACTCTGAGGTTGCCAGCAACGCCAATGCTGCACGGTCCAACAGCAGCTGCCCTAGTGGCGTCGAAAACAATTCACAAGTTGGCAAAGCTAAGCCGTGCAACGGCACCCTGTGGTTAGGCCCCAACAACAAGACAGTACGGATCTGTTGCGCCCGCCCTTTTAACTGTGCGTAGCCTGCCGCAGCGACTTCACCTGAATACTGATAGCCGGCATGGGGAACAATAAGCGCTTTAGGCATACGTTCAAGTTGCGGCGTATTCATTAACCAGCAAGCGATCTCAGCAGCCAAGAGATCACCGTCGTCCGGGTAAAAGCTGCCCGCATGGGCTGCTTCACGAACCGTCATCATTCCTCCGCCAGCAACTAAACTCTTCTATGAGTATATCTGTTACTGGGATAAATATGACGGCGCCCCCCTCAAGTGACTATCATCCGACCCAATATTGGCAGCTCATGCCAGACAAAAGGGTGCAATGTACTCTTTGCCCCAAGCTCTGCACTTTACGCGAGGGCAAGCGCGGTGCCTGCTACGTGCGCATGGCACATGCAGGGAAAATTGTGCTCACCAGCTATGGTCGCTCTAGCGGATTCTGCATCGACCCTATCGAAAAGAAACCGCTCAACCATTTCTACCCTGGCAGCTCAGTGCTTTCATTCGGTACCGCTGGCTGCAATTTAGGCTGTAAGTTTTGTCAGAACTGGGATATCAGCAAATCCAGAGAGATGGATACACTCGCCGCAACAGCCAATCCACAACAGATTGTTGCAGCAGCGACGCGTTACCAGTGCCGAAGTGTGGCTTTCACCTATAACGACCCGGTGATTTTTCTTGAGTACGCCACCGATGTCGCGCAAGCTTGTCGCGAACAACAAATTGAGGCTGTGGCCGTCTCCGCAGGCTATATCAACCCCCTACCCCGTGCGGATTTCTACCAAGCTATGAGCGCGGTGAATATCGACCTCAAAGCCTTTACTGAGCGCTTTTATCGCAAGCTATGCGCTGGCCACTTGGCGCCAGTGCTCGACACGCTGCTGTATCTCAAGCATGAAACTCAGGTGTGGCTGGAGATAACAAACCTAATCATCCCCGGAGAAAATGATTCTGCAGCGGAAATCACTGCGATGTGTGAGTGGCTAATCACCCATCTAGGCGCAGACGTGCCGCTACACTTCAGCGCTTTCCATCCAGACTTCAAAATGCGCGACACCCCAAGCACACCGAAGGAGGCACTGCTTGGTGCACGTGACATCGCCAAACAGATAGGGCTGCACCATGTCTACTTGGGTAATATTCATCACTCGCCCTCAGACAGCAGCTACTGCGCTAACTGCGGCGAGCGCCTGATCGAACGGGACTGGTATCAGTTGGGTGAATATAAGCTAACAGCCGATGGCTGCTGCCCCAAATGCCAAAGCCCACTGGCGGGCCGCTTTCACCATCACGCAGAACGTTTTGGTGCCAAGCGGATCCCCGTCAGCATCAAGGGTTAAGCATCCATTGCATAGCGTACTCCACATGCAGGAGGGTAGAGTCAAGTAATGGGATATGGTGAGTCTGTTCGCGCATTAGCATCGCTAGCTCGGTGCAACCTAACAGAATCGCCTGTGCACCCTGTTGCTCCAATGCATCAATGGTCAGCAATAGCTCGGCCTCGGATGCATCGCGGATCTCACCATGGCAAAGCTCTTTGAAAATAATATCGTGGATCAGCCTTTGAGTCCGCTGATCTGGCGTGATGACGTCGATACCATGTACCAACTCCAAGCGTTCACGGTAGAAAGGTTCTTCCATAGTGAAGCGGGTGCCCAGCAAACCAATCTTCTTAATCCCCATCTGCTTGGCTTTAACGGCAGTGATATCAATGATGTTTAGTACCGGGATCGACAACTGATTTTCCAGCTGTGGCGCCACCTTGTGGATCGAATTGCTACACAACAATAAACCTTCGGCTCCCGCTCGCTCCAACTTTTGCGACGCATGCAGGATCTTCTGACCCACCGCAGTCCAGTCTCCTTGCTCTTGCAACGTGGCTATTTCACGAAAATTGAAGCTGTATATCAAAGTGCTGGCGGAATTAAGACCACCTAAACGCTCATAGATCTCTTCATTCAAGGACTTATAGTAGATGGCTGTCGATTCCCAGCTCATTCCTCCTACCAAACCAATTGTTTTCAACTCAAACCTATCCTTACGTCCAGCGACGTCCTATTCTCAGCGTTAAACCCGATCAACCGGAATAGCTGCCAGCGATTTTCCATACCAAGTGTCACAGCCACCGTGGCCAGTGCACCCCTTAGGTTGTTGCAAACGACGATAACCTTGGTGCAAATACAACACATTTGCTGCCGCCATACTGGCCAAAGTCTCCAAATAACAATAGCAGTAATGTTGCGCAGCCCACTCCTCTAAACGCACTAACAATTGCCGCCCCCAGCCGAATCCTCGGCCTGCAGCAGCTAAATACATTTTTTGCAGCTCACAAACGCCATCATCGTTCCCTGCCAGCGGGCCGATGCCTCCGCCCCCCAGCAGCACACCATCCTGCTCAATCACCAGATAGTGACATTTTTCATCTTGATAAGTCTGATACATCTGATCCAGTGACGGATCTTGCCATGCAAAGCCCGGCTGATTGGCACCAAATTCAGTTAATACACGACGAATAACGGCTGCTAAGGCAACATTATCCCTAGCTTCAATCTCACGAATAATCACAATCTAGCCATCACTACATATCATCCATTCTTGCGACGCCATGCACCATACGTCGTTGACGCTCCTGCTCATGGCCGATCAAATTGAGCAGTAGCTCCTCAGTCTCTGTAGACACAGCGTTTGGCACCTGCTGTGATAGCAAAGCCATCAGCTCGTTGTCGAATTTAAGCACCAGCTTCAGTAACTGATGCTCATCAATATCTTCTGCCAGTTGGTAGGCCTGTAGCCGCTCCAATAAATCGGTTTCCCCGGTGTTTTCGAACCAAGTATCCAAAGCTGCCGCAGGCGCTAACTCCATATATTCAACCAGTGCTTGCTGCTGCTCACGCTCTTTACTGGCAAGAAACTGCAATAACAGCTGGCTGCGGGGGTTCTTTAAGTCAGGCAGCCAGGATTGATATCTGTTCGCCAATGCCAAGCGTGCTTCAGCGACAAACGCCAAGAGTTCTCGAGCTTGCTTAAAACGCATATAGCCTCCTCAGCCCTGCCCTGTTATTGCCTGAGGCAGGTACAAAAAGGGCCCGCATCGCGAGCCCTTTCACTGGGTTAATCGGCAAACTTAATGCCAATATCCTGATGTTGGTCTCTGGCTTCCGCACTCTTGGGGAGCACTACTTTTAGCACCCCTTTACGATATTCAGCACAGATCCCTTCTCTGTTAATGGCTGCATGAAGCGGTATCCGGCGCTCAAAATGCCCGTAGAAGCGCTCCTGTAGATGGTAACCTCGGGGATCCTCTTCTTCATCCCGCGCCAACTGCTTTTCTCCCTTAAGGATCAGCTGATCACCATCAAACTGCAGCTGAATATCCTGTTCTTTGATATCGGGTAACTCGGCCGTGACCACAATCTGGTCATCTTTCTCAACGACATCGACGGCAGGTGCGTTCCAATCTGCCATTCCATGTTGAGCCCATGTTAGGCCAGTCCCTGAAAACTCATCAAACAGACTATTTATACGTTGCTGCAATGTGTCCACTGGCATCGACTTATCGCCAAACAGAGATGGAAAAAGCGGTTTCATAACGCCTCCTCCTCACCATTCAGTGAGTAAACACCTACACATCAGAGGCCACAGACTACTTGGCCTCACTCTTAATATAGCGCGGCAGCTGCACCGCGATAGTGCAATTAGACTTGGCAATGATCGGGATCAAGAATCAGTTTTTGCTTGTTCACGCTGCCACGCATCGATCATTTCTGGCACCACCACAACGACGCCATTGCGGCTGACATAAAACCGCTTTGCATCTAGAACCAAGTCTTCTCCAATCACCATGCCATCAGGGATCTCGCAGCGCTCGGCGATCACGGCTCTGCGAATACGGCAATGCCGTCCAACTTGTACCGACGGCATTAACACGGCGTCCTCAACACTGGAGCCCTGCTCAACCGTCACTTTGTATGAGAGTAAGGAACGCTTAACCACGCCCCCAGAGATAATACAGCCAGCTGAAACCATGCTGTTTAGCGCCATGCCACAATACTTTTCATCCTCAAACACAAACTTGGCGGCAGGAAGCTGCTCTTGATAGGTCCAGATAGGCCAACGCTCATCATACAAATTAAGTTCAGGGTCAATGTTCACCAGGTCCATACTGGCCTGGTAATATTCATCAATGTTCCCTACATCTTTCCAATACGGCTGTACCGATGCGCTATCATCCTCGTAGCAATAAGCGTAGGTATTATGATGAGCCACACACTTAGGGATAATATCCATACCAAAGTCGTGGCTTGAATGAGGATTACTGCCATCGGCCATCAGCATTTTTTCTAGAAACGCCATCTCAATTACATAGATACCCATGCTGGCTAACGTCATATCTTCCCGTCCAGGCATAGGTGTTGGCTGTTCCGGCTTTTCAACAAATTCGGTAATACGATGATTGTCATCAATCGACATCACACCAAACTCAGCGCCCCGCTCTTTTGGCACAGGAATACAGCCGATGGTGATATCTGCACCGGTTTCCACATGCTGGGAGAGCAGCAAGGTGTAATCCATCTTATATACATGATCGCCACCGAGAATAAGCACGCGTTCAGGTCGTTGGTCGCGCAGAAAACTCAGATTTTGATAGATCGCATCTGCCGTCCCGCGATACCAACTGGTACCGATCTGCTGCTGCGCCGGAATGATATTAACAAACTCGCCAAACTCACCGCGAAAGTGACCCCAAGCGCGCTGCAAATGGATAATCAGTTCTGAAGCCTTGTATTGCGTCAGCACACCGATACGCCTGATACCGGAATTCACGCAGTTAGATAGGGTAAAGTCGATGATGCGATATTTACCGCCAAAAGGTGTAGCGGGCTTGGCACGGGCACGGGTCAAGTGCATTAAGCGCTCGCCACGACCACCAGCTAAAATCATCGCCAGTGTTGAGCGAGTTAACTCATTGACATAATTTCCCGGGATCCGAGAAGAGGGCATTCCGTTTTTCACCGTTCCTTTCCGCTTCGACAGCTTAACGACACTTCACAATCTAGTTGCTTAGTGCAAAGCAAGCGATAGCCAATGGTAAAAAAATATTGAAAAATCGATGTTTATAACGAAATAAGCCCGCAGTTGCCGGAATATTAATCGCCAACCGCGACAGCCACAGAACAATTGGCGCAGATTAACCAGCTAGAGCCGCTTCTGATGGTCTTAATGAACACAGCAATGGTCTAGTCGACCATCAAAAATATACTGCGGGTGCAGTCAATCAAGACAACGAGCTTGATTCAAGCGCTTGCTTGTCAGCTCAACGCTTGCTGAAAATACCAATGGTGAACAATAAATCGATGCTCGCGAAAAGCGATCGGACGCAGCTTCAGAAGATAGCGAATATCGAATAGCAAGAAACGAAAAATGAGAATAATGAAAAAATAGAGGAAAATTGGAGCGGCACACGAGGTTCGAACTCGTGACCTCGACCTTGGCAAGGTCGCGCTCTACCAGCTGAGCTAGTGCCGCTTATCAACGTGCTTTGCGGAGGTCATTCCCACAAGGCGAGCCGCATTTTACAAAATTAAGAGGGCAATGCAAGCCCAGATGCCAATTTTCACTTAAAGAAGTGCGCTCGATAGTACTTCAACTCTGCAATTGACTCGCGAATATCATCAAGCGCCAGATGCGTACCTTGCTTGGTAAAACCAGTCAATAACTCCGGCGTCCAGCGCCGACAAAGCTCTTTAATAGTACTGACATCGATATTGCGATAATGGAAGAACGTTTCTAATTCAGGCATATAGGCGTCTAAAAAGCGGCGATCCTGGCCAATGCTGTTACCGCACATCGGTGACTTGCCAGCGGGCACCCATTGCTTGAGAAATGCCAGCGTTTGCTCGATGGCGTCTTGCTCAGTGACCTTACTGGCTCGAACACGCTCCACTAGGCCACTATTGGTGTGGGTTGTCGTGCACCACTCATCCATTGCCGCCAGCGCTTCCTCCGGTTGGTGGATCGCCAGCACAGGACCTTCTGCCAAGATGTTCAACTCCTTGTCAGTGACAATGGTCGCCATCTCGATTATCACGTCATTACGCGGATCTAAGCCTGTCATTTCCAGGTCAACCCACACCAGATTATCTTCGCTGACTACCATCTCTATCCCCTGCTAGCTGCCCCACAACGAATGATGCGGTCATCGCAGCCCTAAATGCAGTATCATACTGGTAATTTGCAAAACCCCCAACCCGGACACTGGATAGAGTTTGTGGCTAAAAAGAAGAAACTGACCAAAGGGCAGATCCGCAGAGTTCGCGCAAATCAAAAGCGCCGTCTCGACAAAGCTGAGGGCTCCTTAGATTCAGCACTGCCAGAAGATGACCAACTCGATACGCCACAAACCGGCGTGATCGTCAGCCGCTTTGGTCAGCACTGTGACGTTGAAAGTGAAGACGGCAAGATCCGACGCTGCAACAGTCGCCGCACCATAGAAAGCCTGGTCACCGGTGACAAGGTGATCTGGCGCGCCTATAAGCAAGCAGATGAATCCAGTGGTTTAGGTGGCGTTGTCGAAGTGGTACAACCCCGAACCAGCGAACTGTGCCGTCCCGATTTCTACGATGGCCTAAAGCCCGTCGCAGCCAATATCGATCAGATCCTAATTGTCACCTCCGTGTTGCCGGCATTTTCCAGTCAGATCATTGATCGTTATCTGGTGGCTTCAGAAAATATCGAGATCGAGCCGGTCATTGTGCTGAATAAAACCGATCTATTGGATGATGCAACGCGGCAAGAGATAGCGCCAGTATTGGAGAATTATCGCAAACTGGGTTACCGAGTTTTAGAAGCCAGCAGCCTCACCTTTGAAGGCTTAGAGCCGATCAGAACCGCCCTCATCGACCGTATCAGTGTGTTTGTTGGTCAGTCCGGTGTCGGGAAATCATCGCTGATCAATTCACTGCTGCCAGAAGCGGAAGAGGTGATCGGTGATGTATCCAGTAATTCAGGCTTAGGCCAACACACCACCACTGCGGCCAAATTATTACACCTACCGGGCGGAGGCGATTTAATTGACTCACCTGGGGTGCGTGAGTTTGCCTTATGGCATCTAGATCCTGAGCGGGTGACCTGGTGCTTTAGAGAACTTAGAGAGCTGATTGGCGGTTGCCGCTTCAGAGACTGTAAACACGGTGACGATCCTGGCTGTATTATTCGCGAGAAAGTGGAACTCGGCGAGATTAGCCAACTAAGATATGACAACTATCATCATATCTTAACCACCATGGACAGTGACAAACCGAAGCGACAGCGTCCTTTATAGGCGCAGCCATAACCGAGCTGCGATGACAGTCAACGGCTGATGGTCTAAAATGCCGCAGCACTGCACCAAGAAATTTATTTATTTTTAAGTGAGAACAACGTGTTAGATAAACTAAAAGTCGCCTTACAGTACTGTTTCCCACAACATGGTTTATCCCGCTTAGTCGGTTGGATAGCCGCCGCAGAAGCGGGCAAGGTCACCACAGCGTTTATCCGTTGGTTTATCGGCAAGTATCAGGTCAACATGTCGGAAGCGCTGGAATCGGCACCCGAAGCCTACAGTAGCTTTAATCAGTTCTTCACTCGCCCTTTAAAAGAGGGTGTCCGTCCTCTCGATGAAAACAGCCACTCATTGGTACACCCTGTCGATGGTACCGTCAGCCAGTTGGGCCCAATTGAAGAGGGGCGAATTTTCCAGGCCAAAGGGTTCCACTATACGAGTACTGCACTGCTTGGCGGCGATCCCACCACCGCCGAACCATTTAATCAGGGTGACTTCGCTACCATCTATCTTGCTCCGCGTGACTATCATCGTATGCACATGCCGCTCGACGGCACACTCAAAGAGATGATCTACGTGCCGGGTAAACTGTTCTCGGTAAACCCACTGACCGCAGAAAATGTCCCTGAATTGTTTGCGCGTAATGAGCGTGTTGTTGCGATTTTTGATACCGAAATTGGCCCGATGGCGATGGTATTGGTCGGCGCCACCATCGTTGCCAGCATCGAAACCGTTTGGGCTGGCACCGTCACGCCTCCAGCAGGCAAGCAAGTATTCCGTTGGACCTATCCCGCAGAGGGCAACGAAGCAGTGAAGCTTAAACGCGGCGAAGAGATGGGCCGCTTCAAGCTTGGTTCTACCGTGGTGATGCTATTCGGCAAAGACGCCATTAACTTCAACCCAGAGCTTGAAAATGGTGTGGTGACACGTATGGGCGAGGCGATGGCCAGCCGCAAATGACCGACAGTGGTCGCAGCTTATGCTACCTGCATGGATCGGTACTGCTGTTTGGCGGTACCGCCCTGTTCGCCAAGTTAATACCACTACCCGCGCTTGAAATAACGGTTTTTCGCTGTGTAGTCGCCGCCCTTTTTCTTGCCAGTTTTCTGCTCGTTTCAGGTAAAAAACTGCGCTTGGCCTGCGGTAAAGACTATCTGATCGCGGTGTTCCTTGGGGTGTTGGTGGGTTTCCATTGGGTAACCTATTTTGCCGCCATGCAACTGGCCGGCATTGCCATCGGCATGATCGCACTATTTAGCTTCCCGGTGATGACCGTGGTATTGGAACCACTGTTTAACAAACAGTTACCGCACAAGGCCGATCTGTTTGCCGCCGTCGCTGTTCTCGCTGGCATTGTTTTAATGGTTCCCGCTCCATCATTCGGTAATGAAGTGACGCTGGGGATTGCCACGGGACTGTTTTCAGCACTGCTATACACGTTACGCAATATTTTTCATAAACGTCTGTTTAGTCGCTATAGCGGCCCTCAGGCAATGAGCTACCAAACTGCTGTTGCCGCCATCATCTTGTCGGTACTGCTTGAGATCCCGCCCACGGATGTGAGCCCCCATAGTTGGATGTTATTAGCACTCTTGGGCATCGTATTTACCGCTATGCCCCATGCGATGGTGGCAGAAAGCCTGCGTAAGTTACCTGCAAAAACCGTCGGCTTAGTCTCCTGTCTGCAACCACTTTATGGCACCCTTGCAGCCATCTGGATATTGAATGAGTATCCATCGCTCACCACGGTCATAGGTGGCAGCATTGTGATCAGTGCTGCGATTTGGGAAACCTGGCGCGCCCAGCGCCGTTAAAACAGCCCCCCGTCACCACCAGCACCGTATCCTCGGAATAATATTCATCAGCAAACAAAGACTTGCCTGTTATGCGGCGCTGCACCTAGGATAAAGAGATAACAATAAGGATCTCTTATTTATGCGCTTTCTAGTTCTCACTCTGAGCCTATTGCTTTGCAGTCATCTGTCTTTCGCCGCGGGGGATAAAACCGACATCCCTGACGCTACCGAACTGGAAGCCAAATTAGCGGCACTGAATACCGAAAGTTCCCCGGAGCTGGCGCGTCTCTATGAGAGTATTTTATCGGAACTCAGATTGACCCATGATGCTGAAGAGACGCGATCGCGTTATCAGAAAATTATCGATAACTATGCCGACCTAAGCAATCAACGAGCAGCCGAATTCACTCAATTACAAAAGCAGAAGCAGGCCGCCGCGCCCAAGGATGACAGTAAATTAGAGCTACTGATTTCGCAAAAAGATGCCGAGTTAGTCCAAGAGCAGAGTCGGCTGAGCGCCTTAGACCAACGTATTACACGCATAAATCAACGCATCCCCTTGATCCCGCAAGATATCGACAAGCTGAAAACCGAACAACGCGCATTAAGGCAACAACTCAGTAAAGCCCCTGCCGCCAGTACAGCGAAAGAGGGGGAAGCCCAACAGTGGCTCGTCATCGCTAAAATCAATCGTGTTGCCGCCGCGGTACAGGCGTTAGAGATTGAGCAGCTTAGTAGCAACAACCGTCTTGAACTCTACCGTCTAGAGCGTGAATGGGTGTCACTGAAGCAAGACCAGCTCAATCAACAGCTCAACGAGTGGCGAGAGCGATTAAGTAAACAGCGACGCGCAGACACAGCCGAACTGGTTGAAGCTGCAAAGCAGGGAGCAGAATCTCAGTTACAGGAGCAAGACCCACTACTCACCGAGCAAGCAGCGAAAAACGAAGAGTGGGCAACTCACCTCACCAACCTAACCGAGCTAATCGAGCACACCTCCAGCTTACGCACTCAGACCGCCGCAGCATCTAACGAGTTGATGCAAGAGCGCTCGTTACTACAGGAACAGCTCGGCTTAAGTGACATGGGTGCCGCATTAGGTGAACGATTACTGGGTCAATATGAATCCCTCAATCAGGTTAAACCCGATACCACACTTGAAGAGCGTATCGCTAAGGCACGCGTATGGCGTTTCCGTTATCGAGAACAAGCCGACCTACTGAAAGACAGAAGCGGTCTGATACAATCGCTATTGGCCGAGCAAAAAACCTTACTCACCCCTGCGAAGCGCGAGCGGTTAAACAAGCTACTGGATACCCGTGAGCAACTCGTCAACCAACTCACAAACCTGCAAGAAAAATATATTCTCGAGCTGGCAAAGTATCAGGGCGAAGAGAAACAACGCCTGGCAAATGCCGAGGCTTTGCGAGAACTGATCAGCCAGCACCTATTATGGGTGGCCAATGCCAAACCGATCAGCTTTGGATGGCTTATCAGTGCCATTAAAAGTGTCCCACGCTTTGCCGATCAGGGTATTTGGATCGATATAAAGCTCGCCGCCCAAAGCTCACCGTTGAAACTGAGTCTGTTTATTGCCATCTGTTTGCTGACCTTCTTGCTGCACAACACCAAACGACGTTATCTGCAACAAGAGATCTCCGGGCTAGCGAAACCGGTTGGGCGTGTTACCCAAGATGACATCAGCTACACGCTGAAAGCGCTGGCATGGAGCTTCTTCGCCGCCGCCATCTACCTACTGCCCCTGCTCGGACTCGCTTGGCTGTTCCACATACCTCCATGGGAACACCCCCATGCATCTGCGGTAGGCAGTTCAGCCCAAAGTACCTCCTACACTCTAATGGTCGTGCTACTTATTCATCATCTATGCCGCCCAGACGGCGTACTTTGTTGTCATTTTGGCCGCAATGTTAAGGTCACCAGCGCTTTTGCCAAGGTTATTTACCAGTTTGGTATGGTCTATATCCCCATCGCTGCAATCTCCTCATTCAGTAACCACTTTAGCGATCCGTTGATCAATGCCGGGCTGGGTAGAATGCTGTTTATGGTGATGTGTTTGTTGCTTATCGTTATGCTGCAACGCGTTACCTACGTTTATCTGCAACACGTCAACTTCTCTTCGCAACAAAAGAAATGGTTCACACTGTTCCGCTGGACGCTAATTTGTGTTCCATTCGCCGCATTCATCGCCTCGTTTAGTGGTTACTACTATTCCGGTCGCGTATTGCTAAGCTTGGTGGCCGACTCGCTAATTATCAGTAGTGGATTTTGGCTAATCTATTTAGTTGCCTACCGCTTTATGGCCATCCAGGAACGCCGAGTGGCCTATGAACGAGCCAAGGCGAAACGTGCAGAACTGATTGCGCAACGCGAGAAAGAGCAAAATCAGGAAGACACCAGTGTTGATAAAACGATTGAACTGGAAGAGTACGAAGTAGACGTTGATCAACTCAAAGCGCAAGCGCTGCGCTTAATTCGCACCAGTTTACTGCTGGGCCTCGCATTCGTGCTGATGGCCGTATGGAGTGATGTGCTGTCTGCCCTAACCTGGCTGGACGACATTGTGGCTTGGCAAACGCAAAGCGGCGATATCACCGTGGATATCACCTTGAAAAAGATGCTGACCGGGGCGATCACCCTGATCATGACCTTTATTATTGCCCGCAACCTGCCTAGTTTAATAGAGCTGGCCATCTTACAACGTTTAACATTGGAGCCCGGCGTCGGCTTTGCCATCTCCACCCTCACCCGTTATGGCGCAACGCTCATTGGTTTGCTCTGGGGCTTTAGTATTATTGGCTTTGAATGGTCTAAATTGCAGTGGCTAGTTGCCGCACTGGGTGTTGGCTTGGGCTTCGGCCTGCAAGAGATATTCGCCAATATGGTCTCAGGTCTGATCATCCTGTTTGAACGTCCTATTCGACCAGGGGATACCGTCACTATTGATAACCTCAGTGGTACGGTGAGTAAAATTCATATCCGTGCCACAACTATTGTTGACTGGGATAGAAAAGAGATCGTTATCCCTAATAAGACCTTTATTACTCAACAATTTATCAACTGGTCGCTCAGCGATGGCATCACCCGCGTGGTGCTTAAAGTCGGGGTCGCCTATGGTTCAGATGTTGATTTAGTGGAAAGACTGCTGCGTGAAACGACGCAAGAGTGTGCCAATGTATTAGACACACCTGAGCCCAGCGTGTTTTTCCTTGGCTTCGGTAACAGTACCTTGGACTTTGAAGTGCGTGTATTTACCTCTGAATTGGGTCAACGCCTACCGGTCACTCATCGTATGCACCAGCTGATTAACGCCAAGTTTAATGACCATGGCGTGACTATCGCCTTCCCGCAACTCGATGTGCATATGTTTCGAGGTAAATAGTCTTAGAAAGTCAGTGATTGATAGTGATCAAAGGGCAGGCAGATAACTGCCTGCCAGCTCAATTGGCAACAAGAATGCCGATCATTTCAACAGTTATAAGAGCAACTTAACGATAAGCTGAGCGCCATTGATTCAGTTCAGGAACGGATACGTGTCATGGTTGAATGGAAAAAAATGCTGTTCTGTGTGATTTGCTTTGTGGTCGTCATGCTGATGCCAATAGAGTGGATCCCCCTGGCGGGCATTAACATCGTTCAGCAACGTCTGCTGGCAATTTTTGTACTGGCAGCCTTACTTTGGGTGTTAGAACCGATCCCGGTATTTGCCACATCATTGCTCATCATCAGCCTGCTGCTGACATTGATTTCCAATCAAGGGCTGGCACCCGCCATCTCAGCCATACAGCAGCAAGATCCAGCACTGTTACTGCACTATAAATCCATTTTTGCCGCGTTTAGTTCACCTATTATTATTCTGTTTTTAGGTGGCTTTGCTTTAGCCGTCGCCGCCACAAAATATGAGTTAGATATCAACCTCGCCCGCGTGCTACTGAAACCGTTTGGCACCCAACCCAAGTTTGTGATGTTGGGGCTGATGCTGATCACCGCTGTCTTCTCCATGTTTATGTCCAACACCGCAACCACAGTGATGATGCTCGCGATCTTGGCACCGGTCCTTAGCGGCTTATCTGACGAAGACCCTGGCGTACGCGGCTTGGTACTGGCCGTGCCGGTCGCCGCCAACGTTGGTGGTATTGGTACCCCAATTGGCACGCCACCTAACGCCATTGCACTGCAATACTTAGTGGGTGAACACAGCGTCAGTTTTGGTACTTGGATGGCCTTCGCTATCCCATTTGTTATCGTCATGCTGGCATTCGCCTGGGTACTGCTACAGAAACTATTTCCAACCCAGTCAGCGGAAGTCAAAGTTAACATCGACAGTAAGTTCCGCCGCAGCCCTCAAGCATGGATCGTCTACATCACATTCGCCACCACTATCCTGTTGTGGTTGACCACCAAACTGCACGGCATGAATGCCTACGTGGTGGCAATACTGCCGCTCACGGTATTCACCATGACCCGGATTATCACCAAAGAAGATCTGAAAAAATTCAACTGGGATGTGATTTGGCTCGTCGCTGGTGGTATCGCCATTGGTGCAGCACTAGAAAATACCGGGCTCGCCTCGTCACTGGCCCACAGTGTTGACTACTCGGTGATGACCGTCTTCTGGATCATCGTATCACTGGCAATATTGTGCTGGATGATGGCGAACTTTATGTCCAATACCGCCACGGCTAACTTACTGATGCCCATCGCCGCCGCAATGGCCACCACCCTCAGCGCCAGTGGCCAGCTCGAAGATGTGCGACTGCTGCTGATTATCGTGGCGATGTCCGCTTCGATGGGCATGGTATTACCGGTAAGCACCCCACCCAATGCACTGGCCTATGCGTCTGGCAAAATCAGCAATGGCGACATGGCCAAAGTAGGTGTCATCGTCAGTAGTTTGGGTATCTTGATTTTACTGGTGGTCGCGAAACTAATGCTCTAACCAGCAGCTCGAATACATAAAAAAATATAGGTATGCCCCAAACGAGGGGTAATATCACCAATGACAAGCACTTGTTCACTCTCCTTGAGACTGAACAAGTGCAAAGATCGTGCGTAAGAAAGCACCATCAAGCCTATCAATATTCACAACGCCCCCAACCGTTAGTAAATACTAATTACTCCCTGTGCACCACTCACTAATAATACTTTAGACGCTAAAAACATTATTATTAATACGCGCACAACAAAAATCTCTTATTAACTAATATAACAACCGCTTAAACACTATTTAATGATTAAATTCATTAAGTTGCACTTACTATTAAGACTCTTTATCTTGGGGAACCATAAGGGTCATATAAATAGATAGTTAACTGATTAATACATTAGATTAATGAGGTTGAAGCTTTAGTTTACCCACTTCATTTTCTGAATAAGAAATATCAATCAGTTTGCCGCATAAAATGCAGCCTTCGTTGGTTGTATAAAAATATTCCCCTACCTACGGAGAGCAAGGATGAAGAAAGTAAAATTTCTAGCATACGCAACTGCCTGTATGTTTACGGCATTTTTTTCTTTATATAGCAGTAACAGTTTAGCCATCACCCCAAAAAAGAATTGGGCAGACAGCTACTCTAGTAATGGAAAATGTTATTGCGCCAGTACATTTGATCACGGCATTGGCGATTACAAAGTAGCAACCCCCCAGGCCAGAAAAGTGTGAGAGAAGTATGCGCGAAAATCGGCCCGGGGCCAGGCAAAGGCAGTAACCCAGTCTACAACACGGTTCAGTGCGGCCATGAACCAGGCCATGACGACGCCATCACTATCGACGGCAAAAAGGTCAAAGACGAGAAAGTCTGCCCAGGACGTGTCGACAAAGGCGAAAGTGGGTGCTCACTTATAGGTCCTAAATGGGATTTAAGTGTTTATAGCAGTGACTCAGACATTGTCTCTCAACCTGCCCCCACCAACCCTCCATTTGCGGCGCCCGCAGGCTACAAATGGCAACGAGTCGATGCACTTTCTGACAACTTTAATGGCAACACGCTCGATAGCACTAAATGGTATGACTACCATCCTGGTTGGTCAGGGCGTCTGCCGTCACAGTTTAAAAAGGGCAACTCATTTGTAAAGGATGGCTTTTTGTATCTTCGCAGCACCAGTCGCATAGACAGTATGTCGGAAGTATCAAAACCATATGAGGATGTGTGGGTCGATGCGGCTGCCGTTTCTTCCAAGACCAAAATGGCACAACCAGGATGGTATTACGAGACGTCGATGCGCGCCTCAGATACCGCCATGAGTTCTTCATTCTGGTTTCGTATGGGCAAGTTCTCCGAGATTGATGTAATCGAGCATATTGGACACGCAACTAAAGGCGATGTCGATAAAACTAAATCATATCTATATGAAGCCAACACACATATTTATGGCACTCAGTCTGGCGCGTCAAAAGCAAACTCTTATAAGATGGCAACCCGGGGTAGAGATGAGTTCCACCGTTATGGCTTATGGTGGAAAGATGCTAATAACTTATGGTTCTATCACAACGGTAAAAAGGTATTTGAAATAAAACCGAACACCGCATTTACCGAAAATCTACATATGATATTCGATACAGAAACGTTAGCATCGCAGTGGGTAGGGTTGCCCACCATCGAATCGTTAAAAGATAACTCCAGAAACGCTATGTTGGTCGACTGGGTGCGTACTTGGAAGCTTGTGGAAGGTAATAACGAGGTACCACAACAAGGTCAAATCCCCGGAAAAATAGAGGCTGAGTCTTTTTATAATCAAAGCGGCATTAAGACTGAAGCAACAACCGACCATGGCAAAGGAAAAAATATTGGTTATATAGAAGATGGTGATTCAGCAATATATAAAGTGAATGTTGAAACATCTGGCACTTTCCAGTTTAAATTCCGTGTTGCCAGTAAAACTGCCGGCGGAAATATAGTTTTAAATAGCAACAATAGTCGTTTAACGTCCATCAATGTTGCAAATACAGGTGGTTGGCAAAGCTGGAAAACAGTAACCGCAGAAGCCGTATTGGCTGCGGGTCTGCAAGACATAAATATCACATTCTCAGGTGGCAAAGGCTACTTACTAAACCTTAATTGGTTTGAAGCAGAACTCATTGACAACAGTGATGGCAGTGCATTCAAAACCCACGCTATCCCAGGCATTATTCAAGCCGAAGATTACGACAACGGAGGGGAAGGCATCGGCTACCGTGATAACTCAACAGGCAACCATGGCGGTAATTATCGTAAAGATGACGTCGATATTGGCATTGCCTCAGATATCGGTGGCGGTTACATGGTTGGCTGGATCGCGGAAAACGAATGGCTGCAATACACCATTGGTAACATTGCCAGTGGCTACTATGACATTCATATGCGCGTGGCTGCTGACGGCTCAAGCGGCAAAAGTCTCAGCTTAGAGTTGAACAATAAGCCGTTAGGTAGCATTAACTTCAATGGCACCGGCGGTTGGCAAAACTGGCAAACAGCAGTCTTGGAAAATGTATATATTGATGACCAAAGCAATCAACAGCTTCGTCTATATGTGGACTCAAGCCTATTTAATATCAACTGGATAGAGTTTAGGCCGGCGAATGAGTTTGGTGAGGATCAGTGCAATACGACAGCCCAATGTAGAAACATCTTTGGGAGTGGTGCAACTGACTGTCTAAACAGTCGTTCAGATGAGAGTATTTGCATGTGCGGTACATCGCAGTGTAAATAGAAATAGCTGACTGACGCTTCTCCCGCCCGCCTCTGCGGGAGGGGCTCGGCCAAATGTTGAAAAGATTGGCATTTTCGTCCGCAGCTTAGGTGTATTCATCTTGCTGATTGTCGCGAAGTAAACTGCTCTAACAGACAACAAAAAAGGTGTAGGAACGCTATCCTACACCTCTTGCCACTATCACATGACATTAAGCAATATGCTTACGCCATCGATCTCATCGCTTAATCAAGCTCTGCCAGTGAACTTACGCTCTTCGACATTGATCTTAATTTTGTCGCCACTGGAGATATGCTCTGGCACCTGCACAACTAATCCGGTCGATAGTGTGGCGGGCTTTGTTCGCGCTGTCGCCGAACCGCCTTTAATTGAAGGATCAGTTTCAACAATTTCCAATTCTACCGAGGTCGGCAAGTCGATGCCCACTGGCGACTCATCAACGATAACGACCAATACGCCACTGGTGTCTTCATTGATAAACAGGATCTCATCGGCGATCGATTCTTTGTTGATGTGATAAGGCGTGTAGTCTTCATTGTCCATGAACACATACTCGTCACCATCGATATAGGAAAACATGACGGGGCGACGCGTTAAATCTGCAAGATTAAGCATGTCTGAATCTTTAAAGGTTTCGTCGACCTTGCCGCCATTCACCACGTCATACATGCGCATACGGTATAAGCTGCCACCGGCACGCCCTTGCGGAACAGAGCGCTCGATGTCTCTTACCACTAAGACTCTGCCATTAAATTCAATCGCCGTATTTTTCTTTATTTCACTTGCCTTTGGCATCTTCTTTAGTCCTAAGATAAAAACGCTATCAAACTACCATATTCGTCTATTTACGCAATAGATGAGCAGGCGTACAACTTATAAAGCGAAATATTATGCTTTATACATCAGTGCGTTATAGCCAGAATCCCTGTAACCAAGTCAACTTCAGCGCACAAGCCGGCAGCAACAACACGCAACGGCCACCCCCTTCGCAAAAGAATAGAGTTCAGCCTTTTAATTTTTTATACAAGGTTGGCTGATCTAACGCGGGTAAAATCTCTTCGTAATCCAAGCCCTGATCCAGAATAAACTCGGTCAATAAACGACGACAGGTGTCCGTCAACTCATCCACTTGCCACGGCTTCTCAAAGTAGTGATCGATACGGGCAGCATTGATGGCATTAATAGTATCTTTGTGCGTAGCCTGCCCGGTTAGCAATATCTTTTTGGTATGAGCAAAACGACCATCTTCCGAGATCTGTCCCAACAGATCGACACCGCTGGTTCCCGGCATCACATGATCAGAAATGACCAAACCAACAAGCTCGCCACGGGCTTCCAACTCATCCAGCAGATCCAAACATTCGTCAGCAGATTCCGCTTCTTCAATATTAAAATGCACCGCCAGCGTCGACAGATCTTTTATCACTGCATCCAGCACTTCCGGCTGGTCATCAACGCAGACGATATTAATAGTTTCCATGCGTGCCCCCTATCGGTAACTTGACTTTAAATGTGGTTTTACCCGGTCGGCTACGCAGAACCACTTCGCCCTGATAGCTCTCAACCAAGCGTTGCACAATAGCCAACCCTAATCCCAAGCCGAACGACAAACCGCTCTTCTTAGTGGTGAAATCAGGTTGGAATATTTTTTCTTTTAATTCTTCCGGTACACCCGGTCCGTTATCCGTCACGCTGACTTCCAGGTGATACTTAAACACCTTGGACTTCACCGTCACGGTCGGGTTATTGGTCTTGGCGATCACCATGGCATCAACGGCATTTTTCAATAGATTCACCCAGACCTGAACCAGCTCAGTGATATTGCCAAACACAGTGGGCAGAGGTTGCAGATCTAACTCGACATTGACCGCCCGCAGATCTGACTTCACCAAAGCGATCGCTTCAACGATCGACTCCTCAATATCAGTCTCAGGGCCCCGCTCAAAATCACCACGCCCCAGTACTTTCACCGATTTAACGATATTGGCAGCGTGATAGGCAGCAAACTCCATATCATGGATATCCCGTCCCAATTCCCAGTAACGCGCCATATTATCGAGCTGAGATAGCACACCGGGGCCAAGACTTTTGGCGTCATCAATGGTCGGGGCTATACGCGCCAACTGCTTCGCGGCAAGCCGAGATATATCAAAAGCGCGCTGATAGTCACGCACTCGCTTGCGCATCTCAGCACTAACGCCATGCTCTCCACTTTGCCGACCTTTCCGATAAAAGCGAGCTTCCACAGGCAAGTGTGTCTGCAGTAGTTCATCAAGGAAGTTCGACATATATTCAGTTTTACGGGAGATCACGCCGATGGCATTATTCATCTCATGGGCTAAGCCTGCCGCCAACTGACCTAACGTTGACATCTTTTCGGCACGGTATAGATTTGCCTGTGCTTCCTCTTTCTCCGCTGCACGTCGTGTTGCACGCAGTGTGCGCGCAGCCAACTCGCTGACCATCAAAGGCATAAACTGTTCAACGAATGATCCATATTTTTCTGGTTCAACCGCAGTCACGCCGCGGTCGATATAAGCCAGCTCGGCGTCATTCTCAACCACAATACGGGTCGAGCTGATGTAATCACCGGAAAAGAAACTGTGCATCCCCACAAACGCACCAGGGCCGGAACGAAACACCTCGATCAGATCTTTTTGACCATCCTGTTCATGTTCGCGATAGCCAATCACCCGCCCTTCTAACAATAGATAAAGGCGTTCATTGCGCTCCCCCTGATCAACCAGCATCTCACCCTCAGCCAAACGCAAGCGTCGATCATCATCATCGAAATATGCTCTCTTCAGCCGCTCCATCTTGGCGTGGATATCACTGGTCATCTAAATTCCCCTAAACGAAGCCTATCTGACGCAGAATAAACACCATGGCGTAAGTCATCAGTAGGCCGACAATGCCAATGATCACACCGACTTTAGCCATGTCACCGGTCTGCATATAACCCGTGGCATGGGCCAAGGCGTTCGGTGGCGTACTGATGGGCAGCGACATACCTAACGATGCAGCAAAGGTGACACAGAGAATCAACGCTTGGGTCCCGCCCAGCGGGATCAGTGAATCCATCGACACGGCTAACGCCACCACAATTGGCATCAGTAAGTTAGCGGTAGCGGTATGGGACATAAAGTTTGCCATTAACAAGCAAAGAGCACTGGCGGAGGCTATCACCAAGTAAGGCGAGAACTGATCGAACGGAATAGCGGCCACCATGTTTCGTGCCAAGCCGCTCTTATCCATCGCCAGCCCCAGCGCAAAACCACCCGCCACCAACCAGAGTACATCCCAGCTGATTTTCTTCAGATCTTCTTTGGTGATCACCTTGGTAACACTGAATACCGCCACAGGGATCATCGCCACCACATAGGAGTTCATGCCGTGAGCACTGCCAAATAGCCACAGCAAAATCGTCGCCGTGAAAGTGACATATACCAAAATAGCTTTTGGCGAGCGCTGAAACTTGCCACGAATATTAAGCTCAATTTTTTCCTGGGCAGCGGGGAACATCTTCACCAGCAAGACCCAGGCAAATGCCAGCATGATGATCACGAAAGGCACAGCGAAAGCCATCCAACTACCAAAACTGATAGCGTCTTCACCCACGAGGTATTTCAACGCAATAGCGTTTGGCGGCGTGCCAATCGGGGTGCCAATACCACCGATATTGGCTGCCACAGGTATCGACAAAGCAAAGGCGATACGCCCACGATCTTCCGCTTTAAACAGCCCTAATACCGGCGCCAGAATAGAGAGCATCATGGCCGTGGTGGCCGTGTTAGACATAAACATGGAAAAGATCGCCGTGATCCCCATCAACCCCAACATCACCATGGCAGGGTTCTGGCCAAAGGGCTTCAATAACACCCGCGCTAGGTTCACATCCAAGCGGTATTTAGTCGCTGCCATCGCCAGAAAAAAACCACCGAGAAACAGCATAATGATCGGCGATGCCATGGTGGCCATAATCGCTTTATGGCTGATCAAGGTGCCAAAGCCTTCACTTTCCGCGCCACTGCGCAAAAAAATCAGTCCTTTATCAGACACCAGCAGCAGCTCGATAACGATCACCAACACTGAAGTCGCATAGATTGGAAAGGGCTCCAATACCCAACACAGCGCCGCAAGCAAAAAGATCGCGATCACCCGCTGCTCAATCAGCGACAGCCCCTCAATCGGGAAGGCTGTGACTGGCAGCAATAACACCACGAGAGGTAATCCTAAACAGATACCCAACTTAATAAATATGTTCATTTTGAAACAACTCGACCTTTTGCCGGCACAAAACCTGATTACAGGTACACAATAGCGCTTAGTGTGAAAGTCATTGATTTTTCTTGCCTTGAAGCGGGTCAAAAACCGCTCATTCGGCTCATATCGATGCCGGAGATGTGCGGATGATCACACTATGAAACACGCAGTACCAAGTTCGAAACGGTAGCAAATAACAAAGTTGGCTTAACGTACAGACAAACATAGAAACAATGGTAGCTCTACCTGAATAGGTACATTGACAGAATGGATTTACTGGCAGTAAACAAAACAATAAGTTAACTTATTGGCTTGGTGCAAAAAAAGGAATTTAAGCCATGCCAAAGTTACTCATGATTTTTACTTTTTTCAGTTCACTCTTTATATCCTTTACATCCCTTGCTGCAGTATACCGCTGTGAAGTTAACGGTGTTCAAACATTCTCACAAACCCCATGCGGAATCGATGGTGGCAAGGAAATAAAAGTAGCAGTATCCAAGCCCCAACAAAGTATTGATGCCAACGAAAATAATTTATTTGTCAATAGCTTAGATGAGCTCAGTAACGAAAGAACAATTAGAGATCATCAGTACAGAATAAAAGCTCTGAAACAGCAGATAACAACCCTGTCCGAACAAGCAAGAAATGAAGCAGACCAAATTCTTATCGATAATAGAAATGAGCTCAGAAACGCCACAAATGAGCACGCACAAGCTCTTTATGACAGTAAAATCAATGTAATAAAAGCAAAATACATGGACGAAATTCAAGGCAAAAAAGATGAGATAAAACAGCTTGAAGATAAAATAGAAGAACTTCAAGGATGAGGTCGTCAAACATCAAATATAAATAGCCCAGCACATCTCCGCATAGCCTAAGTCCACCAAGGACGGCATATTCAAGTCGTCCTTTTGTGCTTTACTCGCTTAAGTTAGTTGCCTTCAAATGCAGCCAGTAACGCCTGCTTAAATTTATCCACACTCCAATCTTTCCCTTTGCGCAAAGGGCTAATCTTAGTAGCTTGCTCCCGATCAGGGTGGATAACTATAAAGTAGGGGTAACCGGTGATTGCAAAATGGTCGGCAATCTTCTGCTCTTCGGCACCATGTTCTGGATTTAACTTAACCCGATATTGGCGACTCAATACCAGATCAATCTCAAATTCTGTCAGGTATTCACTTTCAAACTTCTTACAGTACTTACACCAATCCGTTTTGAAATAAACAACCAAGGGTTTGTCTTTGCGTTGCGCTTGTGACAGAGCGGCCTCAAATCCTCTCGCATCTTCATACCAAAACACCGTCGAAGCCGACGTTGAGCTGGAAATAAGACCGAACAGGAAACAAAGGATGTACCGCAATTTTTTACTTGGTAATCGAAAGTAACGACTAAGTGAATTCATGAAATCACACTCCTTGTGTCAAACCACCATATGTGAAATATATGGTGAAAAACTCAGCTAACAGCTAAAAACAAGCTATCACGATTCACCAATTGAAAACAGAAGAGAGCAGTCAATACGCCTCTATCCGACCTCAATGCATTACAACAAATAACGAATTTTTTATCTGTAACCTGAGCAAATCGGAACAACACTGCCACAACTGAGTGTGAAAATTGGCAAAATTCACCGTTCTGCCATACAACTGTGTCAAAGGTAGGTGTAAATTTTAATTCGGAAGTTTGCTCATGCTTGTGATCGCCCACCGCGGTGCCAGTGGCTACGCCCCGGAAAACAGTCATTCCGCCATTTGCCGTGCACTAGAGATGAATGTCGACGCAATTGAAATCGACCTGCACTGTGTCGAAGGGGAGCTGTTAGTCATTCATGACCGCTGGTTGCACCGCACCACACAAGCCCGCGGACAACTCAAAGATTACACGCTGGCACAACTGCGAGAAATTGATGCAGGCGACGGCAAACCGATCCCAACTCTTTGGGAGGTATTGCAACTGGTGGATGGTCGCTGTGACCTTAATCTGGAACTGAAATGCGAACACACCCTCATCCCCACATTAAAAAATCTGGATCAAGCGGTTAACGCCCTCAACTTTACGCCCAATCAGTTTCTCATCAGCTCGTTCAACCACCATCTACTCAACGAATCGGTATCGCTGCAGCCAAAATTCGCCACAGGGGCATTAATCGCCAGCTGTCCCATTGATTACGCCGCGTTTGCCCAGCAGCTAGGCTGTTACGCCATTCACCTGGATATCGACTTTATCAATCAAGCTTTTGTGGATGACGCCAAGGCAAGAGGCCTAAAAGTGTTTGTTTATACGGTCGATGAAGAATCAGATATCCGCTATTTAGAGGAGCTAGGTGTCGATGGCATTTTTAGTAATTATCCAGACAAAGCGCTACGGGCAGTGAAGCGTCTTGATGCTGAATATCCTCATCAACGCCAAGGGCTCATCCAGCTAACCCGCTGAACGCATACGATCTATTTCCAGTTTATCTATGTTAGCCTTGGTCATTACGTTACTCAGTTTAAGCCTCGTCAATGAACAAGCCTTATCAATGGTTGGAAGCCCGCTTTAACCGCCTTTCTCAGCTCGCGCACTTCAACCATTTAGCCAACTGGGATCAAGCGACTCAGATGCCTAGTGGTGGTGCCGCTGCACGCGGAGAAGCGATGGCAGAGCTATCTTTAATCCGCCATGAACTGCTCACCGCGACAGAGGTTGCGGAACAACTGGCAATGGCATCCGGCGAGGCGTTAACCGCCATACAGCAAGCCAATCTGCGCGCCATGCAACGACAGTACGACCTCAGCGTCGCTGTACCAGGAAAATTGGTCAGAGCAAAAACCCAAGCCGCAATGGCAGCAGAAAATGCATGGCGGCAGCTAAGGCCAGCCAATAACTGGACAGAATATGCGCCCATACTGAAAAACATGGTCGATCTGGTGCGGGAAGAAGCTGACGCGCGGGTGGAGTACGCAAGTAAGCAAAACGCTAACATCACAGCAGGTAAAGCCGCGCGCTATGACCAACTGATTGATCTCTATGAACCGGGTTGCAGCAGTGCTTTTATTGCCCCTATTTTTGCCCGGTTAAAACAAACCCTGCCAGCACTTATCAATCAAGTCAGCGAAAGGCAGGCAAGCCAGCCCCTGATGCCACTACCAACCCCCTTGCATGCCGAGAAGCAGTTTCAATTAGCCCGTGGCGTCAGCCAGAAGTTAGGCTTTGATTTTGAACGGGGACGTATGGACCTGAGTCACCATCCTTTTTGTGGTGGTGTGCCTGACGACATTCGCATCACCAGTCGGTTTGATCCTAACGACCTGTTTGATGGCTTGATGAGTACCATCCATGAAACCGGCCACTCCCTGTATGAAGCGGGACTGCCCAAATCGCTGCGCGGACAACCTGTCGGCGAAGCACAAAGCACCGGATTACATGAATCACAAAGCCTGCTGTTTGAGATGCAGCTGGCCAGAACGCCTGAGTTTGTCAGCTTCCTTCAGCCCCAAGTAGAACAAATTTTTGGTTCCCACTCGGCGTTTGCCTCGGACAATCTGTATCGCCATATCACTCGCGTTTCTGCAGGCCATATCCGCGTCGCAGCCGATGAACTGACCTACCCAATGCATATCATCCTGCGCTACGAAATCGAACAAGCATTGATGCAGGAACAGATAGAAGTGGCCGACATTCCAGCGTTATGGGATGAAAAAATGCAGCAATATTTGGGCGTTGCTACGTTAGGGAATGATAAAGATGGTTGTATGCAGGATGTGCATTGGGCAGCAGGGGAATTTGGCTACTTCCCCACGTATACACTAGGCGCTCTATATGCTGCGCAGTTGACCGCATCACTGCGTAAGACACAACCTGACTTTGGCGCAGCCATTGCCCAAGGTGATTTTGGCTCGATCAAACATTGGCTATCACAACACGTCTGGCAGCACGGTGGCCGTTACACTACTGAGCAGATCATCACCATGGCGACGGGGGAGCCGTTAAACCCCGACTTTTTCGTTAACCACCTAAAACGTCGATACCTAGATGAATAACGGCCTAAGCAGTGCACGAGCCCGAGCATGATGTAATGAGTAATAAAGTCAGCGACCTGATCCGCTACTACCAAGCGTGTTATGCGCTAGATAACGCCAGCCTCAATCTTTGGAACCTGCATAAGATTAAGGCCGCAGATCGTGTCACCTTGACCGGCAATGAACTGCTGCTGAGCGATCAAATGCCAGGTGCGCCGATCGCAGATGAGATCGCCGAGCCGCTATATAAGCGGGTGCAGCTTTACCAACGTGAACGTCAGCTGATTTACGCCTGCATGTTTATTGCCGGAACAACAGAGATCAAAGGGGAAAAACGCCAACTGGCCAGCCCTTTGGTGTATGTCAACGTCACACTGCACCAAGACGAAAAAGGCTACTACGTGACGGCCGACAACAGCGAATTTGTATTGAATGAGGCGCTGTTAGCCGAGCTGATACCTCAAGATGCTTCATCCACCGGCGGTACGCACACCAAGGGCAAGGCATCTTCACTCTCGCTAATCCCAGGAGAGTTTAAAGCGGTGACATTGGCAGATATGCTGCGCGCCTCTTCTCACGCTATCGACCTGCTGCCGGCGCTAAAATATCCCGCACTCGCGGCAAAAAATGCCCTCAGTAAACTATCGAAGCAGCACGGATTAGCCCTCGTTCCATCGGCGATGGTGGCGCTGATAGAAAAACCCAAAGGCACACGGGGCGTTATCCATGAGCTGGATAAAATCTCTGCCTGCAGCGTTCTTTCTCCCCCGATACGGCAGCTATTTGAAACCGTTCCGCCATCCACCAGCGCAGTTACCAGTCAAGCAGACCTGCTGCCAGGGCTACTTTCCAACGTACAAACGCAGGTAACCCAGATCGCCGCCTCGGCGCCGCTTGGATTTGTCTCTGGCCCACCAGGCACAGGAAAAAGTTACACCATCGCCGCCGTCGCCGCTGAGCATATGGCGCGGGGAGAATCGGTACTGATCGCCACCTCATCAGAAAATCCGCTCAACGTCATCGCCGACAAGATAACAAGCCAGTATGGCCTGAAAGATGTGCACGTCAGAGTGGGCAGCCCAAACTATCTACGTCAACTAAAAAGCTATCTAAACGACCTTCTCAGCGGCTACCAACCCAACATCACAGAACAGGCCCTCGCCGCACTCACGCAGCAGGTGGTCAGCCTAAATGAACAATTAAGTCGTGCTGAAACTCGGTTAACAAAGAAAAATCGCGCGGGCGTCAAACGCGGACAACGGCTCAGTAGCCTAGAGCAACGCTATCCGCGCCTGGGCCGTTGGTACTTAAAACTGGCTCGCCAACGCATACGTAAGATGAGCCAGCTATGGCCCTTACTGCAACAGATCCATCAACAGCAGCAGCAACGTGAATCCCTCGCCGCTCAGTTGTTACAGCAGCAAACCCAGTGGAATATCGCAAACCTACTTGGACAATCCCGCTCAACACTGCAAACCTTTAACAAGGCGATCAGATCCAGAGCGTCAGCAACCCAAGCGGAGCTGTTCGAGCAGATTGACTACCGGCTACTGTTAAAAACCTTTCCGATCTGGCTGGCACAACTGAATAGCTTGCATCGTGCGATACCTAATCAAGCCGCGCTATTTGATCTAGTGATCATCGACGAAGCCACACAAACCGATATCGCAAGCTGCCTGCCCGCTCTTTATCGCGCCAAGCGCGCACTGATCGTGGGTGATGACAAACAACTGCGCCATGTGTCATTTCTGTCTTACGCCAAACAGCAAGCCGTGGCCGCAAAGTACGCGCTGCCTTCCACACAGAAAGGGGTTTTGAGTTATCGAGACTGCAGCATTCTGGATCTAGCCCAACAGGCCATCAACAACCAAGACCATGTTGCGTTTCTTAATGAACATTTCCGTAGCAGCGCAAAACTGATCGATTTCAGTAATCAGAAGTTCTACCGCAACCAACTTAAAATCATGCAGCAACGCCCAGATCATGAGAAAGGCGAGATGATTATCCACCATGTTGCAGGAAACAGAGATAGCCAGGGCACCAACGACATCGAAGCCGAAGCGCTACTTAACCGGCTGGAAGTCCTGATCCGCGATGCTGACGCGCAACAGCAGCCAAGAAGTATCGGTGTACTCTCTCCGTTTCGCGCCCAAGTAGAAAAGCTCACCGCGGCGATCCAGTCCCGCATTTCGCTCGATCAAATAGAACGTTTTAACATCACCGTCGCCACCCCATATGGCTTTCAAGGCGAAGAACGCGACATCATGCTCAGTTCATGGGTCGTAGACCCTTTATCTAAACGAGCTGCGGTCTATCTCAACAAACCTGACATGTTTAATGTAGCCGTGACCCGTGCTCGTGGTGCCCATGAGCTTTTCGTTTCCGTCACCGAATCAGAGCTACCCTCCAACTTACTCACCGAATACCGGGCAAACCTGCGCAACTACGAAGCAAAACAGCTCGAAAGTGCTGTTTGCGACCAGTTCCAACAGGAGGTGATCCACGCACTGGCACAGCACAATATTCGCTGTTGGAGTGGAGTACACATTGCGGGCACAGATATCGACATTCTGTGCAAATACGACGACCACTATTTGGCGATTGATTTAATCGGTTTTCCGGGGCCTTGGGTAGACTTCTTCGACCTGACGACGTACAAAATACTCAAACGCGCAGCACTTGATGTGGTTCCAATCAGTTATGGCCTGTGGCGTGTAGACTCTGCCCTTTGTGTTGAAGAGGTGCTCAACCGACTTAAAAACGCCTCAACAACGGTTGCCAGTGAAGCCCTAACCAATTGCAAGATAGACAAATAGACAAATAGACAAATAGACAAATAGACAAATAGACAAATAGACAAATAGACAAATAGACAAATAGACACTGATTATTGTCACCACCAAAACATGGATCACCGAAATGATTTGTTCTGCCACTAAAGCCCTGCTCATCGCCATCTTAAGCCTCTCACTGTTTGGCCTGCCAGCCTTGGCTAATTCAGTACCCAGCGACCAAGAGCTGGAAGATATGGCGAAAAAATTTGAGGACGCAAATAAATTCATGGAACAGATGGAGGGCAAATTAACCCCCATTCTCGAACACAGCGCCCGCCTGGCGGATATGATTTCACAGGTCATCGATCAGAATGAATCTGCAGACACGATTGATTCACTCATTGCTGCGGCAATGAACGGCGACGATGGTTTAGAAGCTCTCGGCAAAGCGATCAAATTCACGCCAGAGCAAAAAAGCGCTATCAATAAAGATCTCACGCAAAATCTCACCCTGTTCGACAGTTTTCTCACTGAATTGATTGCCACCACGCCCAGTGCCACAGCCAAGTACAAAAACTGCAAGGGCAACTGCAAGAGGTCACGCCCTATTTTGATGACTTCAAGCAGCTAGACGTCACCCATACCGAACAGCGCGGAGAGGCTTACATCCAACTAATGAGCTTTACAGGCTTAGAGTTGTTAATTGGACAATCTGGGCTTGTTTTATTTAGTTGCAGTATGGCGTAGTCAGCACGCAAGTCGGGCTAGGACAACTAGCCCTTATCTTCCAAACGGGTGATTCTGAAATCCGGTCGCGGGCAGTGTTAAGCCCTATCGCAGCATGTCACTGCTCTCAATATTGCCTCGGGAGGTTTACTCCATCACCGCCCACGACTCTCCATCTCTGATATACAGATGTTCGGATAAAGCATGAGTCTCGCTGTAATCAAACGATTGCATTGTCTCTTTTAGCTTAGCGATGGCATCGGGGTTGTTTCGAGGCGCATACAGCACATAGTCACGATGCGGAATAGCTATCACAACAGCATCGTTAATCTCGTCCTCTATTTGCTCCCAAAGCGGTGAGAACAGGACGGCATTGGCAATCATGTTGTTTTCACAGCTCAAGGAGAAAAAGCCGTCATGTTCGTTTTTGCGGATATCTTTCAGATACAGCAATACGTTTTGTGTTGCTGTCGCTTTGATCGTATCAAGGTCAATTCCGTGTTGTTTAGCCAGAGCTGGGCTAAGCGCAATAAAGTTATCCCCATCATCAATGGCGTAGGTCAGCCACAAATCCGAGAACAAGAACTCAGACATGGGTCGCATTTCATCGGTCATCTGCGGTATGTCATCCATCGCTTTAACAAAAGCATGGTTCTTCAGTCGTGGCACAACGAAGGGAGTGGAGGCCTCCTCTTCCGTTTCCTGAGTAAGCTGATCTTGAGGTAGAAGTGTGCTTTTTACTACACCAGACTTAAGTCCAACGTAGTAAGCAAACTCTGCAATCAGCCACCAAGCAACAACCGCAACCATCACCACTGAAAAGGTGTAGCCTAAGTATTTCTCAATCAACAACCATAGGGCGATAGCGATAACCAAGCCTACCGCAGCAAACCCCCAAGCATGAGTTTTGTCTACGCCGATATCTGAACCACAGCTTGCACAGTTGATATTGGCCGGGCTAGATGCGGCCACCACCTTTCTTAAATCAAGTGATTCTCCGCAATGGCTACATACACGTGTTGTCATAACTCCCCCAAAAAGGCTTCCTTGTCTCTAAAGTGGGGGCAGTATAACGAGAGGAATTAGGCTTGTATGCGCTGAGATTCGGGAGGGTGGGCACTCATCAGAGTAGATATTAACGCCGCAGCCGCTTGCTGCCTGATATCCAAAGAGCGAAGAGGAGTTGATAAGCTACGTTGTCAGCGCTTTTATAACGCGAGCTGGGTTGCCTGCAACCACCACGTTATCCGGAAAGTTTTTAGTCACCACCGCCCCTGACCCGACAACGACATTGTCACCCAGACGAACCCCTGGATTAATGGTCGCATGACCGCCAATCCAGCAGCTATCGCCAATCGTGATAGGCTTTGCGAACTCAATACCTTTATTGCGCTCGATGGGGTCTAGAGGGTGACAAGCCGTATAGATACCCACTTGAGGGCCGATGAAACAGTTATCGCCAATGCGAACTTCAGCACAATCCAAAATGACACAGCCGAAATTCATATAGAAGTTGTTACCAACAAAGATGTGCTGACCATAATCACAGTTGAAATGAGGTTCGATTTTAATCTCGCCACCAATGCCACCCAATAACTGCGCAAGTAATTTTGTGCGTGCTGCCAGATCTCGACGTGGAGTCACATTGTAGCGAGCAGTGATTTCACGCGCCTCTGCTCGCAACATTGTTAATACTTCATCGCTGGGATCATAGATATCACCAGACAGCATTTTTTCTAATTCGCTCAACCTAGTCATCCAGTATTTTAAGTGGTTGAAATGACTTACTACAGAGTTTAGCTGGTCACCGGATGAAAAGGACTAATGCCGCGTGCCACCGAATGTCTTGCCGGTGCGGCGTTCCTTACCGCAAATCTCGACAAACCAATTGATCTGACGTCTCTGGTCGCGAAGTGGCCTTGTCCAGTGACGAGCTAGTGACAGGGATTGTTATACCTAAAAGTCGATACGCCAAACATTAAGAATTCTCATTGAGAGAAGAACTACAGCTAATGTAGCCACCAGAAAAAACGCAGCTACGATGTAGTAGAACCATCTGACAACCCTTACCTTGGCGCGAAAGAGAAAATTGCATGATTTGTCCGGAACAGCGGGGATGTTAGGAAAAACTGCCAGAAGGAAGCTGAATAGCAACGTCCATAAAAAAACCACTACGCTGGGGATGAGATAAACATCTTTACTGGCTCCCTCAGCGGTCAAGACAACATAGAGAAAAGCTGACAAAGACACGACAGAGGCAATCGTAACAACCGGTTTTAGCCATCCTGCTTTTGTGGAAGCAGAATTGAGAACTTCAAGCATTTAAGAGCTCCTTATCAGGGATGTGACACTTGCATAAGCGGCACAAAATGCTTGGCTATAATTTGCGCTAAACGAGCACAAAACAAGCTTTTTGCTTTCGCATACTCGGTAACATGTTGCCTAATCTCAACAGTTTTGCTTTGTTTCGCAAGCTGTTGGCTCTCAAATTTTACTTATGTGCGGACAAAAGAGGATTGGGGAATTAGGCCTGTCATCCCCAATCTTATTTGATGGTTGGCTCTGGCCGCCTAGTGACAGCTCTGCTCAATCGCCACGGCCACTGCCACACTCGCCCCCACCATGGGGTTATTCCCCATGCCGACAAACCCCATCATTTCAACGTGGGCGGGCACCGAGGATGAGCCTGCAAACTGGGCGTCGCAGTGCATCCGTCCCATGGTGTCGGTCATGCCATAGCTGGCGGGTCCCGCACCGACGTTATCGGGGTGCATGGTGCGTCCGGTGCCGCCACCAGATGCCACGGAAAAGTATTCCTGCCCTAGCAACAATCGCTCTTTTTTATAGGTGCCAGCAACCGGGTGCTGAAAACGAGCGGCATTGGTGCTGTTGCCGGTGATAGACACATCCACCGCTTCATGATGCATCACCGCAACCCCCTCCACCACGTCGTCGGTACCGTAGCAGCGGATACCGGCACGTTCGCTGTGGCCAAACGTCTTTTCCCGCACGATGGCAAGCTTGCCAGTGGCATAATCAAGTTGGGTTTGCACATAGGTAAAGCCGTTCATCCGCGCGATCAGATAAGCGGCGTCTTTACCTAAGCCGTTCAAAATCACCCGGATCGGCTTTGCTCTGGCTTGGTTCGCATATTGCGCGATCTTAATCGCGCCTTCTGCCGCCGCGAATGACTCATGGCCCGCCAGGAAACAAAAACATTCGGTCTCTTCATCCAGCAACCTTGCGGCCAAATTGCCATGGCCTAATCCCACCTGTCGCTGCTGCGCGACAGAGCCTGACACACAAAAAGCCTGTAATCCTTCACCTAGCGCGGTCGCTGCCTCTTTTGCCTTGTGGGCGTTAGAGCGCAGTGCAATGGCTGCGCCCAATACATACGCCCAAGCGGCATCTTCAAACGCGATGGGCTGAGTTTCAAACACGATCTGATACGGGTCAAAGCCCCGTTCGCTACACAGCTCCCGTGCGGCTTGTAAGTCTGCCAGTTGATACTTCTTTAATGCTGCTTCAATGCTTTGCTGGCGGCGCTCAAAACCTTCAAATAGATTCATTTTTCGCCCCTTAAGATTTGCGTGGATCGATGGTTTCTACGGCATCATCGAAACGGCCATAACGGCTCTTGGTTTGTGCCAGTGCATCGTTGGCATCCATACCATCGGCGATCTTGGCCATCATCTGGCCCATATTGACGATCTCGTAGCCGATGATTTCCCGATCCTCATCCAAGGCCAGTTGAGTCACATAACCTTCCGCGATCTCTAAATAACGCGCCCCTTTGGCCTTGGTGCCATACGCGGTACCCACTTGTGAACGCAGCCCCTTGCCAAGATCTTCAAGCCCAGCGCCCACAGGTAATCCCCCTTCAGAGAACGCCGTTTGGCTGCGGCCATAGGCCAAATTCTTAAATATCTCCCGCATTGCAACGTTGATGGCATCGCACACCAAATCGGTATTGAGTGCTTCAAGTATGGTGCGCCCGGTGAGGATCTCTGATGCCATGGCGGCCGAATGGGTCATACCGGAACAGCCGACGGTTTCAATCAGACACTCCTCTATCACGCCGTTTTTAACATTCAATGACACTTTGGTTGCCCCTTGGTGGGGCGCGCAGGTACCGACGCCGTTAGAAAATCCTGAAATGTCTTTAATGCCAATGGCATTAACCCATTCACCTTCAACCGGAATGGGCGCATTCGCGTGATCTGGGCCGCGGGTCAACGGGCACATGTTTTCAATAGTGGTGGTGTAGTTCATAACTATCCCCATAAGCTGAAACGTCTTCAATGAGTTTAGGCTGATTGACGCAGCATGCGCCAAAACGATGAACAATTAATAGCCAATAAAATATGACGATTCTAATTGAAGCGTGTGAGCGACAGTCATAAGCGAAAACTGCGGGTACGGCGGCCATGCGATTTTTCTCTGAACAGAGAGGGTGGAAGTGAAACGGGAGCAAAAGAAAAGGCATGCTGGATGGATCCTCACCAGCACGCCTTGATCAAGGGTAGACGCGCTCTTGCCACAAAGGACAAGAGCTAACATATGTCTTTCAACACTGTTTAACTACATGTTTTCTCGACGCCTTCCAGTAACAACACGCCATTGTTGCTGGCAGGGAAAGTCACCTTGCCGCTAGCCACGGTCGCTTTGTTGTTATTGTAGAACTCTGTCACTTCCCAGCAGTCGCCGAACACAGATGACACATCCACCGTAACATTGCCGCTGGCACCAAATACAACGATCACCGCGTCACCATCTTTCTCACGCTTAAAGGTGTAAGGTGATGCGCTGAGTAGGGTATGGCTACCGGCACCCACTGCAACGTGACGCGCACGAAACTGCCCTAAACGCTGCCAGTGGCTATGCACGTTCTGATCGATACTGCTCCAGTTCATAAATGAGCGTAGCGTTAGGTCGCCAAACGGCGCATCAACCAATGGACGTGCGGTTTCATCACCGTAATAGATCTGCACGGCACCCGGAGCCATCAACAGCGCTGAACCGCCATCAATCAAGTTACTGCGGCTATACATGCTCTTATCATGGCTTGAAATGTAACTCAGTACGTTAAACGTTGGATCCGTGTTGATGGACGCTGCATAACTGCTGTAAACACCTTCAATACTGCCCAGTGACACACCGGCAAAATTAAAGTTGATCATCGAATCAAAACCATAGTCGAACCAATGGCTGCGCCCTACCCCATGGTCGAAGTACTCGCCCGTCATCCAGAAGTCCAGTTCTTGCTCATCTGGCAATTTGTTAGGATTGGCAGCACGCCATTCATTCAGTGCGATAACCGATTGATCTTTCAGACGCTTGAGCACCTCTTCACCCTGGCCTTCCATATTTTTAACGGTGTCCATACGGATACCGTCAAAGCCGTATTCACGCACCCAATCGGTGATCCATTTGATAAAGTGATTACCTACCGTGCGTGGATAACCGGTGTTGTTGAAGAAGGCATCCAACTCAGCCTGTTCTTGGCTCAAGCGACCCTCTTTCGCCCATTTGTTTTGCAGTAAAGGGGGTAAAGAAACGGTGGCGTTACTTTCTAACTTCACATCAGGTAAGCCACCACCACAATCAAAAGCACCATAGGCTTCAGCACAAATGTCGTAGCCAGTTGCTTTGGTATGACGGATCCAATCTCGACCCCAGAACTGGCTCCATGCGCCATCGCTGTAGTTAAAATAGTTACCGTAGGTTTCATAGTGGATGGTACTTGGATCACTGGTGTAGTAGTAATCTTCCCAGCCAGCATTAAGCGCACCATAAGGCTGCTGAGAGGCATCGATCAGGTTGTCGTAGCCGACGTGATTAATCACTACGTCAAGCACCACACGGATCCCCTTCTCATGTGCGGTATCAACGAATTCAAGCAAGTCAGCCTCTGTGCCCATATTGGCGTCAACAGCAGTGGGGTCGAGCATCCAGTAACCGTGGTTACCGTAGTACTTGAAGTTTGCACCACCAACAAAACCGTGGATCTGCTCAATGGGTGATGTCAGCCAAATCGCTGTGATGCCTAAGTCGTTGAAGTAGTCCTCTTTCAGTTTTTGCGTCAGCCCTTTTAGATCACCGCCTTGGAACGCACCTACACGGTTTTCATAACCGGCATATGGCGAGCCATTACGGTCCTTCTCACGACCATAGCTGTGGTCATTGCTGGTATCTGCGTTTAGGAAACGATCGGTCAATACGAAGTAAACAGTGGCGTTGTCCCAGCTGAAACTGGATGCAGACGGTTTTTCAATTTTTTCAAAAGTGTAACGTTCGCTAGCAGTAGATACGTCATTACTCGCCCAAAGACGCAGTTCGACTGTATCGCCAATTTCCAGCCCTTCGCCCAGCGTGATCTGGTCGCCTGTGTTGTATGGCGTGCCCGCCATAGGGTCTGAACCGTCCAAGGTATATCGACCACCAGTGACGTTGTCACCGTCAGCTTCCAAGGTCACAACAATCGACGCTTGCCAGAACTTCAATTTGGCACCACTAATGCCCACTTCTGCAGGTACTGGGGGCACATCACAACTGTCTGTCCAGCGGTTGTCAGCATAGTAGTAACAACCATCCGATGAACGGGTCAACGTGTCTGTTTGGCTGGCGCCATTGTTGTTAAAGATCATTTTGCTAGAGCTGCTATTGGGGAATTTATAGCGGAACCAGTCTTCGCCCAGCTCTTTCATGTCATCACCGCTCCAATCGGTGTCCGGCCATGAGCCTTCTGGTATGGCGTCCCAGTGGTGGATCTTGGCATCCCAGCCACTGGGCGCTTTCAACCACACGGTAAAACCAACTTCTTCCGGATCGCCTTTGGTATAGGTGTACGTAGCAGAGTCGCTACCCACGTCATTGGCAACCTCGACATAGAGATCAACCGACTGACCGATCTCTAAATCAGCGCCTACGACAATGACATCGCCATTTTCAAATGCAACCGCATCACCCGTGCTGTCGCTTAACAGGTAAGTCGCGTCTGTCGCTTCACCTTTATAACTCAGGGTGACCGACAAGTTATCGCTGGTAAACGTTTTGCTCTGGGGGCTTACCGTCAACTCTGGAGCAGACGGACCCACAACTAACTCTGCATCAACCTGCTTAGCGGTTTCATCAAAGCTGATTAGAAATTTTTCACCATCCGTGACAGGAAAATCTTGCGTGGGATAGGATTCCTGCCAATCAGTGGAACAGCGTGCCACTTTAAAGCGCGCCGGATCTTCTTCACCATTAAACGGCTGCAGCAATTCAAATAACCCGGTATCTGGGTTGTATGGCATCACTGTCTTTGTCCAGCCGTTCGGCGTTCCGCGGAAGCACCAGTCGGACTCTGGATCACCCGTCACATTCACAGTGACTGAAGCTGTGCCCTTGGCTCCACCATCGTCAACCACAGTCAGAGAGATGCTTTGTTCACCGAGTTCATTGAAGGTGAATTGTGCGATTTCTGTGGTTTCGCGATTACTCCATGCATAACTGGCGATCTGCCCATCTTCATCCCAAGAGTCACTGCCGTCAAAGATGATAGAATCACCTAGCTCGACCTCAAGCGGCCCCTCAGGCGTGATCACGGCATGGGGCGCAATATTTGGCTCGCCCATAGACATGCTCAACGTATTGGCGTTTTCATTCACCTCGATGGTGTAACGCCCAATGACCTGGGTATAAATATCGCCGCCGCTTTGCACCAGCATCATCGGGTCGCTACTGTCACTGCTGCCGTAGTTCAGGCTCCAATCACCATACACATCTAGCTTAAAGCGCTGGTCCTTACGACCATCAAAGTCGACCTCCACCTGCCACACACCCTCTGTCTGCTCGACAAAAGGCGTGATATCCCAATCATTTGGCGTGCCACGGAAGTAAAGGGATGGCCATCCGCCTGGCTCACCCTCACAATCGGCCACTTCCACACGCTCAATGTGCTTGCTGTCGCTGTAGAACGTAATCTGGTAGCTAGTATTGGCAACAACGGATATATCATCTTGCGGGTAGCTTTCTTGCCAATTTCCCCAACGGTCAATTTTGAATCGGGGGTTATCACTGCCGAAAGTCTGACAAGTCTGATATTCAGTGCCTTGTACATGCGTTAACGGTGTTGTTTTCCAGTCGTTTGGTGTGCCGCGGAACTCCCACTCTGCTTGCGCAGTAAAGGAAGCAGCGAACATACCAACGAGCAATAGCTTCTTCATCATCAATTCCCTTGTTTAAGGCTTCGCCTATCGAAAGCCTTAGATAGTGATCCTGTCGGTGGCGGCGTAAACGCCGAGAAATCACCGACAAAAATAGCGCCTCACTGGCGCCACTCGGGTTGACCATCGCAACCACGATGATCCGCTATCACTTCTAATACTTGCGCCCAAAACCTCATGAAAAAGCACACGCGAAGAACGCTATTGATGTGCCGCTAGGCGAGCACTCCTATTGCTCGCTACCCTATCTAAATCATGAAGAAAACTACTTGCACAAACCGCCACCAAAAGTTAGCGGTATCATGCTAGCAATAGATATCGCTAACACGAAGGCGATCTGTTTACTTATTGACCTTTGTCATATTCGAATAAATGAATGCGCTGGAACTGAGATCTGTATCACGCGGCAAACAGAGCCAAATGACGATTTCATAAAATGGAAATATTTCTTTATTAACAGAAGGAAAGATGAAGGTTGTGTGACAATAAGCGAGAAGACAAGTACCGTGGTAAAGAGAATGCGATGGCGACGCCACAAACATCACGGTGAAGCAGTGATGTTTGTGGCTTCAATGTTAATCCACTACAACAGCTGTCTTTTTCTGGTGCAGAATGTTACTTATCATGCGAAAAATAAGCCCAGTACAAGCCAGTGAACAGACCACGGTTGCTCCACTTGGCCAATCCAGCATTGCGGAAAGCCCCAAACCGATAACATAGGCGACTACGCCAACGCCGTAACCACACAGCAGACGCATAGGCCCTGGGGCTAACAGCCAAGTAGCCAACGTCGGCATAACTAATGATGCGAACACCAAATAGACACCCACTAAGCTGACAGAGCTCGTTATGGCGATAGCGAAAAGTGGATAGAACCAGCCACTCTCGATCAATTTAGGCCGCAAGTAAGTCAACAGCAGTATGCTCAGGTAAATCAATCCATGTACCCACAGATCTTGCCAGCTGACCCAAAGAATAGAGCCTGAAAGCGTCTGTTTTATCAGTTCAGCACCGTGTGGGTCATGAGAGAGCAGCAGTAACGCCAACGCCGCAGACACCACATAAACACAACCGATTACTGCTTCCAGTTCTTGCTTTAAACGCGTTTCGAGCCACGCCAACAAGCCCGCCCCCACCAATGCAAAACCGGCAGAAGCGAGGTAAGTGGCCCAGGCACCATAATGCTCGAAGTGCATTAACTGCGCAAAAACCACACCTAACGCGGCCACTTGGGCAATCGCCAGGTCGATAAAGATGATGCCACGTTTAAGTACTTGGTAGCCCAAAGGCACATGGGTTGCTAACACTAAGACACCGGCGCAAAGCGCCGGTAACAGGATCAATGTTAGATCCGCAAACTCCATCAGGCTCTCTCCACCGCTGCCAACAATTGTTGAATTATGCGTTGATAGAGCATAAACAGATCAGCAGTGTCATCCGCCCCCACACTGTACGCCAGTGGGATCACCGGCTCGTCAGCTTTTCCACCCAGCCATTGCGCTGCTTTCGGATCTTGATAGTTGGCGTAGATGATACCTAACAACGGTTGCTCCTGAAGCTGTTTCAACACGCTGGTTAGGTGGCCACTGGTGGGTGGCAACCCCGGCTTAGGCTCCAGATCAGCGATCTGGGTAATGCCCAACCAGTCAAACAGATAACGGAAAGAGCTGTGGTAAGCCACCACCTTCTGTCCCTGCAACGGTTTGGTTTGTTGTTCCCATTCAGCCAGTGCCGCTTGCCAGCGTGTGGTAAATGCTGTCAGCCGTTGTTGATAGTTATCGGCATTTTCAGGATCAATCTGCTGCAAGCGTTTAGCCAGTGCAATGGCAATCGTCTGTATGCGATGGGGATCAAGATGCACATGGGGATTCCCTGAAGCATGTACGTCGCCCATCAAGCGCGATACATTCTCCAGCACATCGAGCCGTTCAACCTGCTCGGCGGCGTAAAATGCCCCCGGCTGGCTATCACGGACATCACTATTATTGGCCTTCATCTGCAGCGCTGGTAACCAGCCGGTCTCCAGCTCGGCACCACTGCAAATAAACATATCTGCACGCCGCAGTTTGGCGATCAAACTCGGCCGTGCTTGCACCATGTGTGGATCCTGATAGGCGGTGGTAGCGCTGTAGATATCAGCATCCGGCACCAGCTCCTTGGCCAGCGCAGCCCATTCAGGTTCACAGGCAAAAATGTTCAGCGCCTGCACCTGCGGCGCCAACAATAGTAACGCAGCAAGCAGGGTTAAGCGTTTAGAAAAGGTGCGCACCGTGAGCCCCCATAGATCCAACGAACTGAATGGAGAAGATGTCATCATCCATATCTTCCATGCTCTCATCGCGGGTGTACTGTAAACGCACAGTCGCAAAATGAGAGTAGTTCCAATCCACCATCAGATCGGTGGCTTTAGGTTTAAATCCGTCACTGTAGGTATCAGACGGCTTCAGTTCACTGTAACGGATGCCAGCCGACCAGTTAGGTGACCAACGATAGACCACGCTGCTATACCAGCCTGTATTGTGGTCGTCTTGGCGCAGTTCGCGCTCAAATGCACCCTCATGCTCTTCACCGTACCAGCCATCTTCCTTAACGTAGAAATATTCACTCTGCCAAGTCAGGCTCTGGTATTTATAGTTGCCATTCGGCGCCCACTTCCAGACAAAATCAGCAACGTAGAAATCTTTGTTACCGTCAAAATCACACGCGCCAAACTCAAAGCCATGATCGTCGTGGTCATCATGATCGTCATGATCATCGTGGTCGTCATGATCATCGTGGTCATCGCCATGATCATGGGTGGAACACTCACCAAAATCATTGTCTGTGCGGAGCCAGCTAATACCCGCCTGCCAGCTATTCGACTCATCAAAGTCATCACCGAATTTTGCGTAAACATTGGTCGCGCCGATGTTGCTACTGGCCGCCGCGGGGAACTGACCGCCTTTAAATGCCTCTGCGCCCAGTTCAATATAAGTCTCGGTTGGGGCGATCCAATTCAGTCGCACACCGTCATCATAGTAATGACTGCCAACAAAAGCACGGTACACCAGCGGACGATCAACATAATTATCCGTGTGGGTGTGCTTACTGTTGAGATACCCCAGGTTCGACATAAATCGACCACCACGCACCGACAAGCCATAAGGCATCGCCATGGTTTGGACGAATGCTTCTTCCAGCTCTACTTCCGTACTGCCATCATGCTCTTCCAACACGGTGGTGACCTTGCCGTAAAACATCTCATCAAACGCAGCGGACAGCGCCAACTCGGTGTGATCTAACCAAAAGCCATCGTCAGGGCCTGCAGAATGATCGCCATCGATGGGCAAGTTACCTATGCCATGAAAGTCACTACGATCGGTATAGCCGACGTTAATCACAGCAGAGATGTTCGGGTTCATGCCGGTTTCGGCGAATAAAACGGTAGGCGCCATTGCGCCGATAAACGTGCAGGTCAAGGCACGGGAAATTGCATGCAGTTTCACAATAAACTCCAAAAAACCAAAAAAAGGTCGAAAGTTAAAATCGAATTATTTGTTTTGATTAAGCAGAGTAGGAAGGAGGACCACGGATGGTAGTACGACGAGAGGCCTGTTCGATCTGAACAACAACCAGCCCCTGATAGCCACCAAAATCAGCGACCAGCTCAGGAACAACAATGCCGGCAACAGCAAAACCAGGTTGCGCCTGCTGAAAATGGACGGCACAAACCGCATCGCTGTCCTGTAGATGGATCGGGTGCTCGGCATTGTGGATGCATTGCATGCCTTGCCAAAGCAACATGAAGACGAATAAAAGCCGTCCCAGCGACAAGCGCTGCAACACTGCTTTTTTTGATTGGCCGTTAATTGCGCCCACTCGTCTCACCCAATAGTAATAACAGGGGGATTGTATCGTTGAATTTGATAGTGGCAACCCTGGCGTTACACTTGGTCACAAAAAGATCACGAGCAGAACACAATAAAAAAGGGCCATTCAGGCCCTATTTCCAAATACTCAGTCGCTAAAAGTTCGCAGCAGGCGGGAGTTGTGCGTATCGCTCTCCAAGCGTATTCAACACTTCACAGTCTCCCTCCAGCACGGCGACAATCAAAGATGTCTGCCGAAAGTGCTCAGGCAGAATAACCCGTCCGCCTTTGGTATCCTTCATGTTGTAAAAGCAGCGACGTCTAATCTGCTGCAGATCCTGTATGTCGTAATATAAAACTGTAATCGTATCGTGTTGCATCGCCAGCCCTCCAGGTCGCCGTCAATGCGCTCTCCCGACGCATAGCACTACTCCATTGCTGCGCACTTCTTAATCGCTGCGTTAAGTAGAGTGTAGACCCGCATGTGAAGTAACTCTAATCAGAGTTAATAACGATTTGAACTAGCAAAGCGATCAACTTAAACAAAAACTAGTTTAGCGACTGCTAAATAATATAAGTACTTATACGGATCCATTTCACATATTTGCTGATAAAACAGGCAGATCGGCAAGGAACACTACGACTTGCAACGAAATTAGATTTAACTCAAAACCTGTGTGCCGCTGATCGCTACTATGGGATCAGACTTATAACTAGAAACACTCCTATAACCATCTTGCCTCGTCAGGAGGATACCCGTGCAAACGATTACCACAGATATAGCTATTGTGGGAGCCGGAGGAGCAGGCTTACGGGCGGCCATCGCCGCTGCTGAAGCCAATCCGGAACTGGAGGTTGCGCTAATCTCCAAGGTCTACCCAATGCGAAGTCATACCGTTGCAGCCGAAGGTGGCGCCGCCGGTGTGATCCAAGATCATGACCAACTCGACTATCACTTCAATGACACCGTGTCCGGTGGCGACTGGCTGTGTGAGCAGGATGTGGTGGATTACTTTGTCGAAAACTGCACCGAAGAGATGATCCAGCTGGAACACTGGGGTTGCCCCTGGTCTCGTAAGCCAGATGGCAGCATCAACGTACGTGCATTTGGTGGCATGAAGATTGAGCGCACATGGTTTGCCGCTGACAAAACCGGCTTCCATATGCTGCATACGCTATTCCAAACCTCAACCAAGTATCCCCAGATCAAGCGCTACGATGAGCATTTCTGTCTTGATCTGGTGGTCGAAGATGGCCGCTGTCAGGGTGTGCTCATCCAAGACATGGCAGAGGGTGAAACAAGCTTTATTCAAGCCAAGTCAGTGATTATCGCCACCGGCGGTGCAGGTCGTGTTTATCGCTACAATACCAACGGTGGCATTGTCACCGGTGATGGCATGGCGCTGGCGTTCCGCCACGGCGTACCATTGCGGGATATGGAGTTTGTTCAGTATCACCCAACGGGCCTTCCCGGCACTGGCGTACTGATGACCGAAGGCTGCCGCGGTGAAGGCGGCATTATGATGAACAAAGATGGCTACCGTTATCTACAAGATTACGGCTTAGGACCAGAAGTGCCGCTCGGCACAACCAAAAATAAGCATATGGAGTTAGGGCCGCGAGATAAGCTCAGCCAATGCTTCTATCAGGAACAGAAAAAAGGCCGCACCATCAAGGATGAGACTTGGGGTGATGTGGTTCATTTGGATCTGCGCCACCTCGGCGAAGCCAAAATTGACGAGCGCCTGCCTTTTATCCGTGAGCTATCCAAAGCTTATGTGGGTGTAGACCCGGTACACGCACCTATTCCAGTGCGACCTACGGTGCACTACACCATGGGCGGTATTGAAACCAACGGCCAATGTGCCACCTCCCTGCCCGGCCTCTATGCGGTCGGCGAGTGTGCCAGTGTCGGGCTCCATGGTGCCAACCGTTTAGGCTCAAACTCGCTGGCCGAGATCGTTGTGTTTGGCAAAGTTGCGGGTGAGCAGGCCGCACAGTTTGCTTTGAACAATAGCAATAGCGACAGTGCCAAACTGCAGGCGCAAGCCCAAGCGGGTCTCGATTCAGCGATGGCACTGCTTAACAGCGACGGCGATGAGTCGATGCCAGCGATCCGTAATGAGCTGGGACTGACCATGGAAGAGGGTGTTGGCATCTACCGCACCGAGGAGAGCATGCAGAAGTCCTGCGATGCGGTAGCGGCGCTGAAAGCACGCTTCAAAAACATCAAGATCGAAGATAAAAGCACGGTATTTAATACCGAGTGGCTGTACGCGATTGAACTTGGCTTCCTGCTCGACGTAGCGGAAACCATGTGTCACTCGGCGCTGCAGCGCAAAGAGAGCCGAGGCTCACATCAACGCATCGACGGCTATGAAGCCCGTGATGATGAGAACTTCCTCAAGCACACATTGGCCCATTTCAATGCGGAAGGCGCCCCAGAACTCAGCTATAGCGACGTTAAGATCACCAAGAGTCAGCCCGCTAAGCGTGTCTATGGTGCCGAGCTGGAGCAACAGGAGGCTGCGAAATGAGTTCAGCCCAAGAAAATATCACAGTAGAAGTACTGCGCTACCGGCCAGAGCAAGACGATAAGCCCTGGCTGCAAAGCTTTGACATCCCTTACAGCTATGAGATGTCGATCCTTGATGCGCTGCATTACATCAAAGATAACTGTGACAGCTCACTCTCCTATCGTTGGTCGTGCCGTATGGCGATCTGCGGTAGCTGTGGCTACATGGTTAACAAAGTGCCCAAATTAGGCTGTAAAACCTTCTTACGGGACTACGTTAAATCGAATGGCGGCTCAGGCAAGATCCGCGTCGAAGCACTGGCAAATTTCCCGATAGAGCGGGACTTAGTCGCCAAAATCGATGACTTTGTCGAAAAGTTGGAAACCATCAAGCCCTACATCATTCGGGAAACCGAGGAAAAACTGGCCGATGGGGCTTATCAGCAAACACCAGAAGAGATGGCTCGTTATAAGCAGTTTTCGATGTGCATCAACTGTGGGCTTTGCTATGCCGCCTGCCCTCAATATGGCTTGAATAATGAATTCATGGGCCCAGCAGCGCTGGCCTTGTTACAGCGTTATAACCGCGATTCCCGAGATCAGGGCAAAGGTGAACGCCTGCCAATTCTGAACTCAGAAGAGGGTGTTTGGGGCTGTACCTTTGTCGGCTACTGCTCGCAGGTTTGCCCAAAAGGCGTCGATCCTGCGGCAGCGATTAACCAAGGTAAGGTCGAAAGTAGTACCGACTATGTGTTGAATCTCGCCGGCATGAGCAAGGCTAAACAGTACAAAAGCGCCAAGCAGGAAAAACAAGCCGACTGCGGTAAAGGCGACTGTGGCTGCGGAGGTAAGTCATGAGTAAGCGTAAACCTTATACTCGCCCCATGGGGCCAACTTGGTGGGCAAGCCATCCCTACTATCGCTTCTATATGCTGCGGGAAGGCACCAGCGTGTTTGTCACCCTGTATACGCTCGCGCTGGTTTGTGCACTGTTTGCTCTGGTGAAAGGGGAAGCCGCCTGGGATGCCTATGTCGCTGCCATGAGCTCGCCGGCTGCTATTGTTTTCCATCTGGTTTGCCTCGCTATGGCGATGCTCCATGCGGTGACTTGGTTCTCCCTGACACCGAAAACTATGGATATCTGGATCAAAGGGAAACCCTTGCCTGAGAACCTGATTGTCGGCGGTCACTATGCTGGATTTGTAGTGGCGTCCATTGTCGTCATCGTTGCGATTGGAGGTTGGTTATGAGTTTTCAACGTTCTCACGAACCCATCGTCTGGTCGCTGTTTGGCGGCGGCGGTGTGGTTGCCGCATTCCTGCTACCCGCACTGATACTGGTTACCGGGATCATGGCACCTGCAGGGTTATTAGATGGCGACGCGCTGTCCTATGCTCGCGTGCTGGCCTTCAGCCAGCACTGGTTGGGTAAACTTTGCTGGCTCACCGTGATCAGCTTGCCGATGTGGCATGCCATGCACCGTATCTATCATGGCTTGCATGACCTGAAAGTGGGCGCGCGCGGTCTATTCTTTGTGCTTTGTTATGGCTTCGCTTTAGTGGTGACCATCGCCACAGGGACGCTGTTACTGGCGATCTAATTCGCGAAGTCCCCAACCGATAACAAGGCGCCATTCGGCGCCTTGATTATAATTCATCCAGCTTTTCGTCGACTGAACCACGCAATCACCCGTAAAAACTACTCCGAAATAGATAAATTACATGTTCAACCTCTAAAATGTTATCCCTAACATAACTAGAGCATTGCTTAGCATTAACTCTAATGCTTATGATGCTGCCCCGCTAAAACATTCTAACAAACAAGGTTGCAAAGGCTGAAAGGATGCAGAAAAAATCCCACTCCGTTTTACTTCTCGAAAGGCTAGAAGAGATAGGTCAGTCTCTGAGAAATACCCATCAGGCACTCGCCCTTCTAGGCTTAGGTTCTGTAGGCAAGGAACTAAGTCGACTTGACGATTTTTCAGACTTAGATTTTTTTGCCATTGTTCAGCCGGGTCAAAAATTACGGTTTATCGATCACTTAGATTGGCTTAGCAATATAAAACCCATCAGCTATTGCTTTCGAAACACTTATGATGGCTACAAGTTATTGTTTGAAGATGGCATCTTTTGCGAGTTTGCTGTATTTGAACCCTATGAACTAAATAATATTCCATTTTCACCTGGGCGTATTGTTTGGCAGCAGCATGATTTTGATAGCCAAGTATGTACCCCAAGATTAGACAAAGGTCCGCCAGCCTCTTCTGATGAAGAATGGCTTGTCGGTGAAGCGATCACCAATCTATATGTAGGTATTTGTCGATATCAACGAGGTGAAAAATTATCTGCGCTCAGGTTTGTTGAACAATATGCGCTCGACAGAATATTAGACTTAGCAACAAGAGTAGAAGAAGAACAACCATCACCCAAAGACCCGTTTGTTATTGATAGACGTTTCGAGCAACGCCACCCAGAAATATCAAGAGAATTACCGGACATGTTGCAGGGCTACTCTGGGATCGCTAAATCTGTTTTAACGCAATTGAATTTTCTAGAAAAACACTTCGATGTAAATAGTGCCATGAAAGAAGAAATATATCGACTTTGTCATCTTTAATCTATTATAGAACAGTCGATTTAAAGATTGACATCGACTCACAAATTTGAAGTAAAACCACATTTAGCAATGTGGTTTTACCCGTTACACATATGTAATAAATAAAGAAGACATATGAATCTTTCCTCCAACTCATTATTAGCAAAAGCTAATACCCTTCAAGCCACAATAACCCTTTAAATCAACGCCTTTAAAGCAATCCCTAATGAAGTGGTCGGAGCTTAAATATATTGACTTAGATCAAATTCAGGCTGAATATCCACCTCCTAATTTAATCTCAACTCATCAAGGGAATGAAAATGCCATTGGGAAATGAAGCATACAACTTCATCCGTGAACAGGGATACCTACATATACCCAGATATATGGATAGTGATACTACTCTAGAGATATATGAGGCCATTAGGGAGGTTGTTTTTCAAGAATCTCTGCGTGCTTACAATACGCCAGAATTCTACAAGCTCCATCAGGCGATCAATTTCACTTTCGATAATCCTCACCTAAATAATGAGATCTTAAGAAAGTTTTCTGAAAGCCTTTCCAAAGTATCAAACCAAATTATTGGTCCCTCTGATTTTCATATGACACTCATTCAACATAATAAATCTGGACTGAATCATAGTATCCCATGGCATCAAGATATCGATTCATCAGCTGAGCCTGGAAACTTCTATAATTTTCTTTTCTACCCCCATGACAGTAATGAATCTATTGGTGGGCTCCGGGTTGTACCTAAAAGTCATACCGCAGGTCCTCTTTCTCAGGGAGGAAGCCATGATTACCTAGAAGGCGAGATTACTATCTTTCCCAAGGCCGGCGATCTAATTATTGTTGACGGCTTAACCTTTCATGCGGTTAGCCCAAATTTGTCAGAACAAGATCGCGTCTCTTTTTGTACTCGATATATATCTAAAGAGCTTATCGGCACTAAAGCACTTGATATAGGAAGATATAGAACAGGTAGTTATGACTACGCTGAAAAAAAGGATTTAGATTTTGCGTAATCAAGCATCCGTAGAGGAATTTGAACTATTAGCAAGTGGTGTCACACCGGGATTTGCAGCGGCTCCTTATCAGTTCACCCATGGCAAAGGCGCTCGTCTTTTTGATGCAGACAACAACGACTACATCGATTTTTGTGCGGGTACATTCACAAATTCAATCGGCCATGCCCACCCGATAGCTGTCAAATTCATGCAAGAGCGAATCGCTGAGTTGTGGAATATCCACGATTACTCCACTCCGCTTCGCATCAAGCTACTGCGGTTGCTTAATGAAATGACACCGGAACATATAGACACCTTTCAGTTCTATACCGGTGGTAGCGAGACCATTGAGGCAGGACTGCGTGCGCTTCATTCATATCTTCCACCTGAACGCGCTAAGATCGTCTCTTTTGCAGGGGCATATCATGGCAAAACACTCGGTTCACGACAGCTGTTTGGCTGGCAATTTCCTGGGGAGTCAGATTGCGATATCACCCGACTGCCTTTCCCCGACAAGTTTGGCCTGCCAGCAGAGCAAAAAAACGCATATGAGCAGCACTGCCTTGAACTGATCGAAAGCTACTTTGCAAATGATCTCCACATCGGCGCAGTCATCTATGAGCCTGTGCTGGGCGCTGGGGGGAATCTCAACGCTTCGCCACTGTTTTGGAAACAATTCAATCAGCTATGCAAGCAATTTGGTGTATTACAGTTCGTCGATGAAATTTGCGTTGGCTTTGGCCGACTCGGGCACGATTTCTCATTTCAACAATATGATATAGAGCCGGACTTGGTCGCATTCGCAAAGGGGATTGGCGGCGGATTTCCCACCATGTGTATTGGTGGGCGCAAGGAGATCATCAACGCCAAGCCGTTTGGGGAAAAAGGCGGTGCTTCCACCACCTTTGGTGGCAACCCACTGTCGCTAGCAGCCATGTATATCACCATCCAGATATATCAGCAGGAGCAATTGGCCGCGAATGCCAAAGACTTGGAAACTCAACTGAAAGACCATGTAGAAAAACTGGCAAGCGCTTTCCCCGACATTTTTGATTTCCGCGTGACTGGGTTAATGGCCACGCTAAATCTTAAACATGGCACCGAAGAAGAAACGAAACGATTTGCGCTGACGCTGCATCGCCATTGTTTGGCACAAGGCGTCAAGGTGATGACCTTTGACCATCTTTTTCGCATTGCACCACCACTCAACATATCAACCACCGACCTAGATGAAGGCCTCAATCGCATGTTTGCGGCTTTCGAGCTTACGACCCAGCAGGGCGCGGTTCGCACCGACAGCGAAAACCTATGCCCCTCAGTGTAATCAACGGAAATATAAACATGGATACAGTAACAACAAAGTTGGCAGACACTAAGACGATCGGTTTATCTGCCACGTCATTAGCAAATAATGCGCTGTCGCACATGGATGACTTTCTTGCCAATAACTCCGCTTGTGGTGGCCGTGACGTATCGACCTTTAGGCAAGCTATCGCCAATGAGATTGAACAAATAGCCCAAGACTACACGGAGCTATATGCGCCACGCGCAGATGCACAAGACGTATTCATATCAACATTAAAGAGCGTTTTCGATCGCTGGTATAAGCGACCCACTCGCCTAGCGCAGCGTGACAGCGAACGCGTTAAGGATCCAGATTTTTACAACGACCATAAGATGATTGGTGCGAGTTGTTACATCGACCTTTTTGCTGGTGATATTCAAGGAATGATCGGAAAAATCGATTATTTCAAATCACTCGGTATCACCTATCTCTATATTTTGCCCCCTTTTAAAGTGCCGACAGGTGCTAATGACGGCGGCTTTGCTGTATCAGATTACAAGACCATTCGTCCCGATCTCGGCACGATGGACGAAATGACAGTCTTCATCGAGAAATGCCATGAAAACGGCATAGATGTGGTCTTGGACTTCGTTCTCAATCACACGGCTGACGATCATGAGTGGGCCTTGAAGGCACAACAAGGTCTCCCAGAGTTCGAAGACTTTTACATGTTCTTTGATGATGAGAATGAAGTGAATGAGATCATTCAACATGTCGAAGCGACCTTCCCAGACAAAGGCGAAAACATTGTCTTTAACCCGAAGGTAAATCGCTGGGTTTGGACCACCTTCATGCTCAACCAGTGGGACCTCAACTACCACAATCCAAACGTGCTGGCAGGCATGTTAGACAATGTATTGTTCCTCGCCAACGTAGGTGTGGATGTATTGCGCCTGGATGCAGTCTCTTTGGTATGGAAGGAAAAAGGCACTAGTTGTAAAAGCTTGCCGCAGATCCAAACGCTAGTGCGTTTGTTTACAGGGTTAGCAAAGTTAGCAGCACCGAGCATGCAATTCAAATCAGAAGCCATTGTAAAACCCCAAGAAGTCGCCGAATACGTCGATCATGACTCTGCCACCCTTGCTTATCGACCACTGTTATCGTCGACGCTATGGCATGCCCTTGCCACCGGTAGCGCCGATCTTATTGGAACAAGCCTGGAACGCTGGAGCGCGTTACCAAAACATTGCACATGGATTAATTACATACGTAGTCACGATGATGTGCCTTGGGTCTTCTCTGATCTTGATATCCAATTTACTGGCGCTGATGCCGCTGCAACCAAACTGTTTCTTGATACTTTCTATAGCGGTCAACATGAGGACAGCTTTGCCAAAGGCCTACCTTTTATGCGCGACAAAGACACCCATTTAGCCAGAATATCGGGCACCACTGCATCTTTAGCGGGTTTGGAGTCGGCACTGGCAAGTGCTGATCCAAGTGCCACCTCGATGGCGATCCAACGTATCGCATTGTTGCATAGCGTGTTTATGTCGGTCGGCGGTCTGCCGCTTATTTACTTAGGCGACGAAGTGGCAGCCTTAAACGACTATAGCTTTAATCACATTCCCGCCAAGCAAGACGACAGTCGCTGGGTCAACCGCCCCATGAAACTGTGGCAACAAGATGACGAGGCATTGCAATCGCCGTCCAGTCCCACCTTTCAAGTCTATCACGCCATTCGCCGAATGATTGCTGTGCGAAAGAACGAACCAAGCCTGACCAATGCAGCAATTAAGGTGCTCAACGTGGGACAACGTGCAGTACTTTGTTACCGCCGAGGTGAAGGCAAAGCCGCTGTCACCGTGATGGCAAATTTCAGTGAGTTCAGTGTGGACATAAACCCTCACTATCTTGCAATTAACGACATCTCTGGACAGTTCGTCGACCAGCTCAACGAGCAAGCAATTGATAGTAAAACAGGGATCACCTTGGCCCCCTATCAATCTCTGTGGCTAAAAAACAATAATTCCAAAGCAGTCTAAACAGGAAGTTAATAATGTACCCAAACATCAAACACGCGTTATCGAATACGCCAAACAGCTTCTATAAGAAGCTGTTTGCTCTGGCGATGCCTATTTCAATGCAACTGATTTTGGCATCCTCATTGTCACTTATCGATGTACTGATGGTGAGTTCGCTGGGCAGTGCTGAAGTGGCGGCAGTGGGCTTAGCCAACCGTTTCTTCTTTGTCGTCATTTTGATGATTTCAGGCGTTGCTACGGGGGCAAGTATTTTAGCTGCCCAATATGTCGGTAAAGGCGATATGGCAGGCGTACGGCGGGTTTTGTCGCTCGGTTTGTCGGTCTCTTTACTGGTGACTTTACCGATCTCTTTGGCGGCAGTGTTTATTCCTGACGTCATCATGGGACTCTTCAGCAACGACCCGGAAGTTATCGCGATCGGTGCCCAGTTCCTCAACATTACCGCGCCTTTCCATATGTTGATGGCCACGGTCTCTATCTTCGCTGCAGTACTCAGAGCCAATAGCCAAAGCATGCTGCCAATGGTGGTCGGATTTATTGCCGTCGTCACCAACACCGCACTCAACTATCTATTGATCTTCGGTCACTTTTCTATGCCAGCTTTGGGGGTTGAGGGTGCAGCTATCGCGACGACCATTTCTAAATGCGTTGAATGTGTGGTCATGCTAGGCACTGTCTATATCGGTGGCTCTGCCATTCGAGTAAATTTGGCGACCTTCTTTTCCAGCTTTAAAATGGATGAGATCCGCCGCTTTATGAAGCAAAGCCTACCACTGGTTTTCAACGAGTTCATCTGGGCGTTAGGTGTATTTTCATTCACCATTATTTATGCCCACATGGGCACCGAAGCGATTGCCGCTATCACACTACTCTCGCCCATCGAAGCGATCAGTATTGAACTGTTTATCGGCTTTACCAGTGCCGCCTCTATCATCATCGCCAATCGCCTCGGCGCGGATGAATTCCACGATGCCAAACGCGAAGCCTGGGTACTGACCACGCTGATCACACTGGGTTGTATCGCTTATGGGTTACTACTGGTTGGCTTTAGCGATCTTATTCTATCGATATACAGTGACGTCAACGAGAACGTATTGGCCATCGCTGCTGACGTCTTTATTGTGATTGCGGCCACGCTGTGGCTCAGACTTTTCAACGTAGTGACCTGTGTGTCTATTCTACGCAGCGGCGGTGACGTGAAGTTCACCTTGTATGTCGATATGGTAGTGATTTGGTTGATTGTGCTGCCATTAACGGCTGTCGCAGGTTTGATTTATCACATCCCTGTGCAGTGGGTCTTTGCTATCGCATTAGGCGCAGAGGCGTTAATTAAAGCACCGATCTATTCATTGCGAATTAAGACGCTGGTGTGGCTGAAAAACCTGGTCAAAGACCAGAAAAAACCCACCGTCGAACCGGCTTAAACAAACAGATATCAAGATAAAGACAAAGCGCCTACAGGCGCTTTGTCTTTATCTGCAACGATTGTTCTATACCAGGTAAGCACCAAACAGCTCTCCGTGGAAGCGCACGCAGATGGCATAAAGCAGTGCACCCAAGGCAACGACCAGCGCGTCACGCCAGTTCGCTTGCGGTGGCAAAGTGCATAACTTCTCTTGTTTCAGTGCCGATACCACAGCAAAGATAGCAAACAGACCAAAGCTGCCAAACAGCAGCATCGAAGCCAAATCACCATTGACGATCAGGTGCCCCCAACTCCAAAAGGCGATACCGAGTAGAAAAGGATGGTGCAAACGGCGTCTTAGATTACAAGGGATCAACATTGCCATCAGCAGAATGAAAAACAGTAGGGAAAACGCATAGGTTAAATGGCGCAAAATACCGGGCCAAACAGGCGACCAGAGATAGATATAATTGGCGATCGCCTTGCCATAAATAATCAGCGCCAGCCCACTCATCGAGAGCAAAGAAAACCCAATCTTATAGCCTGAATCGCCAAGGCGACGCACCAACATACCACGAATAGCAGGGCGATAAGGCACCAGATGCACGGCAAAAAACAGCAATAATCCAAAAGCCAGAATAGTCATAGTTACTCCATTAGACCCATGACAGGAACGGAAGTTAATTGTCGTCTTTTAAGCATGGCATATCGAGATGATTAGTCCCAAGCATTCCCTGCTGACAGCATATAAATCAACGAAAAAACTGTCTCATATCGGCTCCATTGGATCAGAGTTCAGTTTCAGGCACACTCTAGGTTTAACTTATCCTCCACCGAAGCGAAGTCACACCATTGAAATCAACGCCGCCTAATGCAACAACTCAGGTACTGATCATCGGCTACGTCTGGCCGGAGCCAAACTCCTCTGCGGCAGGCAGCCATATGATCTCATTCATCAAGCTGTTTCTCGCCCAAGGCTGGCAGGTCTGTTTTGCCAGCCCTGCGCAGCTAACCGAGCACATGGTGGATTTGCAGACGATGGGCGTTAAGGTACAGGCGATCCCACTCAATGATTCTGCGTTTGACAGCTTTGCTGCTGAGCTTAACCCCGACATCGTGCTGTTCGACCGCTTTATGATGGAGGAGCAGTTCGGCTGGCGGATCAGCCAACACTGCCCGAATGCGATCAAGCTATTGGATACCGAAGATCTGCACAGCCTGCGTCATGCTCGCCATATTGCTCACAAAGCAGAGCGGTCAATGACAAATGAAGATCTGGCCAGCGACTATGCCCTGCGAGAAGTCGCCAGTATCTACCGTTGTGACCTTAGCTTTATTATCTCGGATTTCGAGCTAGCGCTTCTACAACAACACTTCAACGTGCCAGCGCAACAGCTTTGTTACTGCCCCTTTATGCTCGATCTGGCAAACCTAGATAATCAAGTACCAAGCTTTGATCAACGAACGGATTTCATCAGTATCGGTAACTTCCGTCATGCGCCCAATTGGGACGCAGTGCTCTGGCTTCGTGAGACTATTTGGCCTCTGATCCGTAAGCAGCTACCACAGGCACAATTGCACATCTATGGCGCTTATCCGCCACCAAAAGCCACCGCATTACATAACCCCAAGCTAGGTTTCTTAGTTAGAGGCTGGGCACCGAGTGCTGAGCAAGCGGTAAAACAGAGTCGGATATTATTAGCGCCTCTAAGATTCGGCGCGGGCATTAAAGGTAAGCTCACCGACGCCATGCTGTGGGGCACCCCCAGTGTGACCACAGAGATCGGTGCCGAAGGGATGGCAGAAGCAGATCAATGGCCTGGCGTTGTCGCCCATTCAGCAGAAGCATTTGCTGACGCAGCCGTAGCGCTATACAACGATCAGCAACGCTGGCAGCAGTGCCAACAACAAGCTGTGTCGGTATTAAAACAGCGCTTTGATGGTGAACAGATAGGCCAGCGAGTTATTGCGGCAGTGACAGAGTTGCAAGCAAATTTATCCCAGCACCGCCTGCGTAACTTCACCGGTGCCATGCTGCAACACCATCACCATAAAAGCACCCAATATATGGCACAGTGGATAGAAGCAAAGAACAAGGTGCTGGCCTTGACCGATGAAAACGGCTCAGACTGAAATACAGGTATTTGCCGCACCGAGTTAGCTAAGTGATACCAACTCGGTGCGCCGAACGCTTGGGGTTTAACTTGCCTTATCGCTTCGCCAAAGGGTGTCCCACATATGCTTGCTATCTGGCCGCTGACACTGGCATTGAAGCTTGCTTTTGACAAAGTGGCAGCTTTTATTCGGCCCGGTATCCTTCCCATTGATTGCAGTCTTGTAGTTAACCACGGCACTGATCTTGTCAGATGCACGATTCACACAATGATCACCGTAACACTGACAATATCCCCCAGTGAGAAGCGTCGTAGGATGGTAGAAGTGACAATCATCGTCATTCCGACAGCCCATCGCCGGACGCTGACAACCATATAATGCCGTTGCTTTATCAAGCAACGCGAACTTACGCAGCATCACCTTATCTTTTTTATCCATCACTTTGGCACAACCGCAGCCATGTAACTGTGAGCAATTAAAAGAGAGAAAGCCTTCAAAATAAGCCTGCATCGACTTCGCTATTTTCTGCTCTTTCGTTCCGGGTTCGAAACGGCTTTCTAACAGCTGCCAAATTGGCATCAATTCATATTTCACACCGTCTTGCAGAGTTTCTCCGGTTTTTGCGAATTCGGCCAACAACTCTGGTGTGGCTGCTTTGCCAGCTCCAAGCAACTGTCTAAGCTCCTCACTGCCGCCAAACGCTTTTGAGTTGACCTGATAATCAGATAGGCTAATCGCTTGCTTCTGCTGACGGGTCACTCCTTCGCAACCCTTCACTGACGCTTGCCCCTCTTGGGTAGGCCCTTCCGCAGACAAGCAGGCGGCCACCGCTAGCTCACGCTCCTTTATTGCACTACTGCTTTTTAATGTGACAAAACTACGATAACGGGCTCCAGCAAACAATTTCGAGACAAAGTGAGATCCATACTTTTTTAGGAAACGGTCATAACTCTCCCAAGAAGACCCCATTTCTGGCTTATTGACCGGATAGGGTAAGGCCTTATAGTCCGCCAGAAAGTCGGCTGCCAAACTCCCTTTGCCATGCCTACCTGTAATGCAATCATCAGCCAAGTCGAAACGTTGTTTGTACGCATTGAATTCAAATACCGCACCAAGCAATGAGGTATTCTTTTCATTGCTGGATTTGGTAACCACTTTCACTGTGGTGCCCAACGTCACCGGCCCTTCCAGACTGGCGTCAAGTGATGTGTCACTGCTCAGATATTCGTAAAAAGCGGTCGACTTAGTCCACGTATGAACAACACTGTCTGACGACTTGGCCAGCTCATCGAACACCACACAACCGTCACTTTCCAACGACGCAAACAGTTGCTTGGCGGTACCTTCACCTAAAGGCTCAGTCAGTAGTGTTGCAGGCACATAAACAGCCGCGCCAACGACGGTACGACTGGCACCCAAAGACGTTGCAATAATAGGGGAAGTATCACTACTGGCGACGGATCCCGCCGGCGTTTTCGACGCATCCTGACAACCATTCAAAAAACATATGGAGATGGCCGCGCAAACAACATAAAAAAATGGAATAACACCTCTTGATCTGTTGAAAGTATTCATTATGAAAATCCTTTTTTATAGAAATTTTCATCCGTACATAATGGATTGATTGAACTCTAAGGATAGGGTGGTAGACATTAACAGAGGGGGACGGGTTACACTGAATGAGACTAACTTATAACCAAAATCAGGCGTACAAAGCGATACTCAATGATCCACCTTACCCCTCAGCTGCTTGGTTTTACCGTGGAGCGTCTTCTTATCCATACGGCGGCGTTGGGATCCACGAGTGGGCTTCGTAGGACGTCGGGTCTTCTGCTGTACCGTCGCAGATAAGATCAACGCTTTAAGTCGCTGCAGCGCATCATCACGATTCATCTCCTGCGTTCGATACTGTTGCGCCTTAATCACGATCACCCCCTCTTTGGTGATCCTATGGTCTTTTAGGTTGAGCAGGCGCTCCTTGTAAAAGGCTGGCAGGGTGGAACGCTTAATATCAAAACGCAGATGAATGGCACTGGAGACTTTATTGACGTTCTGGCCACCCGCGCCTTGGGCACGGATCGCGGTCAGCTCAATCTCCCACTCGGCGAGAGTGACACTATTGGAAATTTCTAGCATTAATCTGTGCTCTTATTCATGTTCAGCCGGTAATAGACCACGTCCATATCCCCTAATGGATCTTTATGCAGAGCTTTCTTCTCGAACCGCATGCCGAGCTTGGTCATGATATTGATGGAAGCATGATTATCTTCTACCGCTAAGGCACTGAACTTAGTCACAGCTGTCGCCTGCGAGATTGTCATCATGATCTGTCTCGCCGCTTCAGTGGCATACCCCTTACCCCAGGCAGCGCGCTTAAAGCGCCAACCCAACTCTAAGTCGCTGTCATCACGGTCGGCAGAAAAGAACGCCATCGGCCGCACCAGTACCCAACCAATAAACTCATCGCTTGCAGATTCAACAACTTTCCACAGCCCCCAGCCCTTTGTTGGATTACGATACTGGGCCAGGCGCGGCAAAAACACCTGCAATACATCGTCATAAGAGGTTGTCTTCCCGCCCGAGATGAAGTGCATCACTTCTGGATCTTGGTCCAGCTCAAACATCAGTGGCGCATCGGATGCATCCATCATAGAAAATGTCAGGCGTTCACTTGGGAGCACGTCCATAAATTGATATCTCGGGGTCGTTAAACCCATACAAAGTGCAATACATCGCTATTGTTGCGTTTTATCGATTGGGAGTCGAGCTAAGACCATTCTTATAACTACAGACCGAAATAATCTATTGCGTATAGCCAAACTGGCAGTTCACCCGGCATATCGCAACGAAGCCAAGCGCGGGCGCGACCGAATTAGACTATGCATTCAGAAATCAGATGATGATCACCAAATTAACAAGCGCCCCGAACGCTGAGTAAATAACCAGTAAAACATTGATCTGATCGGAATATAACAACACTTACGACCGTTAGCATGCACTGCAATAGCCACTCTTGAGCTAGGGACAGCCGTGCTTCGGCATGAGAACAATCGAAGCAATCTAGGCAACGCAATACGATTGTCATCGTAAACAATAGATGGCCCCAGTTATAGAGCAACGGAATTCATGCATCAATCAAGCTTACGGGCAAAAGGAGAAGTTAATGCCTCAATACAAATCACCGGGTCAAAAGCGTAAACGTTGGGTACAGATCATTGCGTTAATGATCTTCATTGCAGCCAGCTACGCAGGCTCCCTGTTTATGCAAAAGTTCCATAACCAGCAACTGGCCTGGACAGACGATCATCAGGTTGTAGCTGCGACCGTGACCGGACTTGACGCCGAAGATGAAGAGTATCGAAATTTAAAAGGACGGTTACGGCACCGCACTGTCTACTACCTAACTTACGAGTTTAACGTTGATGAAATAAGCTACGAAAACATGGTAGAGATCAGCGCATACGAATTCGAACAATTGACGCTTAATACACAGGTTGACGTCTGGTACGCCACTACATCGCCAAATATCAACGACACTGCTGACAACGTGAACAGCGATTTATCCAGTAACGATGACATCGGCAACACCATTGATGTTCTCCCCTATACCGGCCCAGCCAGCCTGTTCATCTACTGGGTGATGACTTTTATCTTTGTCAAAGAATCAAAGAAAGCGCTCCCCAAAGGCTTTTACACTGAAACATCTTGGTTAGATATCGATGACAACTACCTGGTCGCTTTAGACGGCAATGATTTAGTGATGTTCGACATCGACGGTAAGCAAGCCTCAAAAGTACAATCAAGCTATCAAAACGGCGCTTCAATAGAAGAACTGATGGCTATCAGCAAGTCAGACAAGTTCAAACGTATCCCACTTTCAGAGATTAAAGAGTTGGTCAGTGACCATAATTCGGATGTACTCACCATTGAATGGGGTGAAGAGAGCGAATCAGTCGAGTTCTTAAATCAAACGGTGAAGGCGCATGCTCTAGAACGTATTCAGCCACTGCTAAGCAATGAGTTGCAATACCACAAGTTGGAGAAAAGTCGTCTTGGGGCGGCCACTCCCGCATTGATCCTATTAGCCATTTTTACCGCCATCGCCTATTTTGCCAGCATCTTCTGGCTGACAGCCCTTATCGGCTTCATCTGCCTGGTGAAGGTGATACCCCGGATAATAGTTCGCCTTTGGGATCCGACGGTACGACAATCCTGGAAACTAGCAGAAACCGTCGCAGATGCATGTACGGAGTAACTCTCTGCTGAAATGATCGTTAGATAATTACAACGGGAAGCAGAGCGTTGCTTCCCGTTGACCTCATTAGAAGTAGATGAAGAAGCTTACAACCCATATACCGTGATATAAAACTCACCCGACTCATCCGTCAGTTCACTGGTATATGTGATATCAACACTTGTCTCACCACTAGGGCCTTCTATCAGCAATTCAGAAGCACACTCGCGCGCACCTGTTTTCTCATTAATATCCGTAGTGCGAATGGCATCTAATTCAAGATCAACACTCGCCGCCATCTCGCTCCCAATCTCTTTGACTAACTCTTCCTGCACGATCTCCAAAACCAAATCCATCGCATCTGAATCATCACAATCTGGTGCATGTTGACTACAACCCACCATCATAAGAGCGAAACCACTAACAAAACAACGCTTTAGTAAACTACTCATCAATCTCTCCAATACAACTTAATCGCTAACGATGATTCCATTCTGGATATCGACATGCACTGCCGTGGCATGTCACTTCAGGCGCATTGTTAAACGTGCCATCCCATCGATAGATTGATTAGTGTCATCGAAAAATCAGAGAAATAGATAAACAGCAACTTACATAAGCAGTTTGTGAACTACCCCTCTAGCAAAGCGCTGAACTGACCACGTGCAAGAAAATGCTTTACTTGCTCAACCACCATTGGCCGCCACATCAACATAGGATGCGAAACAGGGACAACGATGAAATCTTGCATGCCTGCCACTTTCGTTCGTTCAATAGAAACCTTACCGTCGTCACTACCGGGCAACCAGCGCGATAGCAATGGATTGATACTGCGATCGCCGGCAATAACTCCCACCTCATAATTGACAGCACCTAACGAGTGTGTGATGCCTGCCCCTTGAGTAGTTAACTGCCTTGCAGCCGGCCCTAACAACGCCAGGACGCGCGGAACATCAGCTAGATGGTCGATCACTTCACTGCCCTGATTGGGTGGCCCTAACATCACCACACGTCCCAAATTTTCAATCTTATGCTCTGACAGGTAATGCCGTAACAGAATTCCTCCCATCGAATGAGTGACGAAGTGGATCTGACGATATTGATCCCCTTGGCATTGGCTGATCGCGGCGCTGACAGTTGCTTCAGATAGCTGCTCAATCGGTTGACTCAAGGATGGATAGCTCTGATTAATCACTCGATAATCTGCGCTTAATTGCTGTTGTAGCCACCACATCGACCATGATGATTTACCCAGGCCATGCAGTAGCACCACGCAATCTGCCGGTTTTTTTAATGAAGTAGGTACTGTCACGCCCCCTCCCTCTCGCCAAAATTTGGTCACTTGAGTGGCTCGTTCTTGGGCAGCGAAAAGGGCAGTGGCCCCGCCTCCTAACAGGGCCACCAATATCGTGCTCACTAAAAATCTACAGCATGAAACCATTGTCGATTAGCTCCCCTGAGCCATACGGCGACGCATACCAGCAAACTGACGTCCAACGACAACAAGCAGTAACAACGTCAACCCACTCCAGCCCATGCTGCCACCACCACCGCTAAAGCCTGAACGGGGCTTGTTGTATTGCGGGTTTTGCTTATCCACCTGGCGATCAACCACCGGCTGCGACTTTCTTGTTTCACGGGCTTTTTGCTCGGTCTCAATGCGCTGAGCATTTTTTTGCTCAATCCCGTGTTCGGCAAAGCGATCCGCCTCTAATACCAGCATCGAGGTGTATTCAGTCACTAAGCCGTACTGTTTCGCCAGATCTACCACAGCATCTTTCCGGTCGGCGTCTTCACCGAAATCACGTTGTTCTGCCATCAGCTCATCAATTTGCGCAAACGCCCACAAACGTTCGATTTCAGGGAGTTCGGTTGACTGCTCAGGCAGCTTGAATTGGGTACGGTAAGAGATTGGTTGACCACCACGTTTGGCTTTCACCGTCACTTTCACGTCACCGCCTTTCCAGTAGTGACCAAACAGTTGCAACTGCTGACCGCGATACAAACTGCCAATGGTGGCTGGCTGTAAGTCGCCAACCTTTACGCCGTCCACTTCCACTTCGATATCATGCAATGCTTGGTGATTTACCTTACTGGCGGCCAGGGTCAATTGCCCCATGATGTCGTCAGCGTTAGAGACCTCCAGCGCAAAGCCGTTACTGCGTTTAGCTAGCGCATCAAGCAGTGGGCGATTCGCTTCATTGCCCAGAATCATGGTAAACAAACGCAGATCTTTATCTTTGATAACTTCAAGGAACTTTTTCTGCTGGGTTTCACCAACATTGGCAACACCATCAGTGACTAACCAGATCCCGGTAGTGCGGTCGGCATCCAAAGATTTGATACCCATTTTCAGACCGGCCATGAGGTTAGTGCCGCCACCGGGACTGCGCGCCGCTAAACGGTTCGCCAAGTCATCTAAGTTAGCTAGTGTCGCGTTGACGTAGCCGCCACTGAAATCTTCCGAGCTGTTATTAAACAGCACAATACGAACCCGATCTTCAGGGCCAAATTTTTCAAAACCACGGCGTACGCCTTCAATCAGTGTTTGGTATTTGCCGCTCATTGAGCCAGACATGTCGAGGATCAATACCCAGTCACGTCCGCTGTTCAGTGGCTGCAAGTCATCTGATGGGGTCAGTGTCAGCATAAAGGTACCCTGGCTTTTCGCATCTGGCTTGTAGCTGACCAGCTCGACAGCACCTGGCAACCCTTGCTGTAAACGCCAGTACAGTAAAATATCTTCATCTAGAGAGAAATGACTGGCACTGCCGTCTTCCGCTATTTCTGCACGACTGTCATAGTGGGCACGCCAGTGTTGCGGGCCAAGTTGTTCAAGCTGGAACTGCGAATGCTTAGGGAAGCGCAACGCCTCAACCGGGAAGCCACTTTTCAACTCCAACTCAAAAGAGAACTGCCCTTTGACTACCGGATCAGTACTCCAAAACGCCTTCTGTGCTTCATCGACACCGCCGCTCTCGAGTGGGTAGAGAAATCGACCAACACCGTGGTCAACCTCTATTGGCTGCAGATAAACCAATCGTATTTTTACGCTATTTTGCGCCTTAACCGGAAATACTCGGATCTCGAAACGCTGATAGCTTTCCTGCTCAGTTAAGGCAACGTGGTTGCCCTGCTGCTTTTCCTGCTCATAGATATCTCGGGCCTTTTGCTTTTCAACCACTTCACCGTGTACTGGCGCGCCATCGATCCAGTAAGTGAACTCTCCAACGGATGCGCGACTGGGCACAGGAAAGCTATATATCGCTTCCAAATCCTGGGCATGGGGATTGGCAAAAACCTGCTCCACTGTGGTGGTAGCAAAGCCATCAGCAATGGTGACTTTCACTTTGTGATCCTGCAGCGTCAATTCGCTCTGACCACTGTTTATCGGTGTCATCAACCCTGCGGCTTGTGTCGCACCGGCAATACCTGTCAGCAGTAACACCGCCGCGCTGATTATTCGTTTTAGTTGCTTCAAAGATTGTTTCATCATCGGATCCTCGATCTAATTGAACAACGTTCAAAATAAGTCCGTTAAAAAACGCGGTTACAACACCATCTAATGATTGATATTGAACAGCGTTCAATTAAGATAGAGCGAATCCGATAGCAAAGTCAATTATTTTTAACACTGTTCAATTATGGCCAGACGAAACGATCACAGTCCCGAGCAACTCCGCGCACTGACACTCACCACAGTGACAGCCTTCCTTGAACAACAACCCGCTGCCGACTTAAGTTTGCGTCAGGCCGCGAAACTGGTGGGCTATTCTGCCGGCACGCTGATCAACCTGTTTGGCAGTTATTCATATCTACTGTTGGCATTGAACGGCCATACCATGGATGAGATGAGCGGTGACTTGTCCGCCGCAATGGACCAAGCCTCGACGGCAAAAGATAAACTGCGGGCGATGGCAGAACAGTATCTGGCGTTTGCGCAGCTGCACCCTCATCGGTGGCGTTTAGTGTTTGAGCATCGATTAGCCGAAGGAGAAACCTTGCCTGATTGGCAGCAACAACGTATTGACCGCCTGCTTGCCTTGGTTGAAGAGTGCATGCTGCCGCTTTATCCAGACGCCTCAACCACAGAGATACAGCTAAAAATACGCACGGTGTGGGCCTGTGTTCACGGCATCGTGCATCTCACCTTGGAGGATAAGCTGTTTGCGACACCAGCCATCAGCGGTAAAGCACTGATCGATGATCTGCTGACACGGTATTTGCCAGCATAGCCGCGCCCTAGGTAGCAGGATGCAATCGATTCGTTATGCAAAAATAGGAGTCGGGTTTATTTACACGGGAACCAAAAAAACCACACAAACAAAAAGGCTTTATTCATAAAAAAACATATAAATTCAAACAGATGAGTTAATAGTTAATTTAGTGGAATAGTTCCTGCTTCGTAGCGACAACAACAATAAAAAACCTATAGTCCGAAGCTAAGGAAGTACTATGTTCTCAATTAAAACACTGCAAAGCTGGTTAAAAACAACGGCTATTATCTCTGCAACATCACTGTCGTTCGGCGCAAATGCCGGACTGATGGGTGACAGCGTCGAAGGTGCTTTAAGCACAGGAAACCAAACAATCACAACCCAATTCTCCTCTCCCGCCATTGTCGATGCAGGCGTCGAGTTTGAAGGGGTCATGACCGACGTATTCAATCAAGTTTGGAGTGTCAGTGTCGACATCGCCGACACCTCTTTCTCGGTATCAATCACAGAAAGTACCCGCAACGGTGACGGGAATGTTTCCTCTGGCAATGATTTGCTGATGATTTCACTATGGGATTTAGTCGCTGTTGATGAGGTTATCCTGACAAGTTACACATGCTCTTCCACTGGAAGTTCATGCGATTGGGGCGGCAACAATAGCCATCTAGCAACGCTCGACTACACGCCTACGTCTCTAAGCTTGGGTTTCAACGCGTTATATGATGGTGAAACATATACCTTCTCCACCCTCTCGCAGGCTGATGTACCCGCCCCGTTGACAATAGGCTTGATGTTGATTGGCTTGGCCGGTGTAAGGACTGCACGCAGTCGCAAATAACACTTGTAACTAAACAATCAGAAAACCGCTCTTTCCATGGGCGGTTTTTTATGCCGCCATAGCACAGCGGTTAACGCCCCGTCGCTTTTCAAAAAACAGCGTTACCTGGCCCACAGTGAGACCAAATTTAATCAGTTCGCTACGGTTAAACAGGCGCCTCTCATCCATCAGATACATCCAATCATCTACCTTTATCTGGTACTCGGTAACACTGCCATCGTCATCTTTGATCGGCACCAGCAATTCATACTGCCAATGAAAAACCGAGCCCTCCGCTCTTCCAGATGCCTCCCCCACCACATCAGCGGCATTGCCTGTGTAGTGGTGGGATCCCTGATCATCAGTATGGCGTACCAGATGCCAGATCCGTTTGCTCTGCTCACCATCATCAAAGAAAAAATCCTCATCAATGGTTCCGCGCAGTACGCCATCCTGGCGCTGCCAAACACCATTTATTTCAACACAGAAGCGTCGGGTCAATTTGTTGCTGTAATCTTGCACCATGCCATAAGCAATAAGATCACCATCAAAATAGCTTTCTAACTGAAATGCTGGCGTACTGCCGCGATACTCTTCAACATCGGTGGAGCAGGCTGACAGCAACAACACAGTAAACAACAAAATTGGCAATCTATTAGCCATTACTCGGCTCCTAACAGGGCTAAACGAAGTTGTGGTCTGCTGGTATTCGGGGAGAGCCAAATATCAACAAAGTGCTGACCAAAGTCAGGATCCTCGACCCTGCCGATGGGTGTGTTGTTGAGCAAAAATAAGCTATGGCCAGCATCATCAATAACGATCGCAAGCCGGTCATTCTCTGTAATATCTGGCCACATCATTTCCAAGGTTTGCAGCCAAAGCACTTGGTTGGGGTGATTCACTCCGAGGTGCTTCCACTCCTCTTTCGTCCTGCTGATCAGATCTTCGGCATCTATGTCCATCAAGTACTCTATCTCAAGCTTGATAGGCCGCTGACCGTCGACGTATTGTCCACTGGGGCTGTATAGACGTGAGTAATATACATCCCAAAACATCACCTTCAATTTTGCTTCGCCAACCACATTCATCATCTGTGCGTTGGCTTGAAGAGCAAGCATCAATGCGACGGCTACCATCGCAAGCGCTAAGATCCTGGTCACACGCATTAAGCCTTTCATGGTGAACCTCCAGTGCGCATAGTTGATTTAATCGGGCGGGATAAAAACTCATGTAATAGAAGTAATAACGGCAACAGTATTGCCCATAAAAAACCTAGCAATACCAGCGTGGTGGATAGTGGAAAGCCAAATTCAACAGCGCCCAGTTTCTCACCCCCCCAATAGCTGAGTGGGCCAAAAAACGCCCCCGTCATCATCGCCAACCAAGGGCGGGCGATCAGCGGTCTTAAACTGCGCCCCAGCGTTGAAACAAAACCCAACCACAGACAAATTAACCAGACAGGGATAACGACATCATGATCGAATTTAAATACCCCAGCGACACTCAGCCCACTGTCGACAGCAATGCCAAACAGCCCCAATACGGCCCATATCCTGAGTTCCACCAGTTTTTCACTGATCAACAGAAGGTGTAACGCAAGTAGTGCAACGGAAGCGGGAAACCAAGCGGATTGACCAACAACACACGTAAGCCAAAATAGATCGAACCACAGCACATTAACCAGCAGTCTGTCGCCCAATCCAGATACTCTGAAGCCACTTGTTTGAGTCAATGACGCTAACGTACCCATGATTATCCGTCTTAAAGTTTGCCTTACTCATACATACGAACCGTGGTAACAAAAAGATCCCTTTGCTTTGCGTTGGCTCAGATCTATGCCTGCAATGCTGCAGGCGAAGATGATGCTGAATAGGTATACTTGCCGCAGCAAATTTGAAAGAAGGTTAATCCGATGTCTTTGAGCAAGACCCTGAGCCAACGTAGCGGCGACAAATGTGAACTGTGTGGTGCAGAAAATGATCTGGCGGCACAGGAGGTCAGTGGTAGCGATCAGATCGGTGATGCCAGCACAGTAGCCGCTTGTATCAAATGCCGCGATGAAATCAACGGTGACACGTTAGATATGAATCACTGGCGCTGCCTTAATGACAGCATGTGGAGCCAAGTACCGGCAGTACAAGTGATGGCCTACCGCATGTTACATCGCCTCGCTGGTGAAGGTTGGGCGCAAGACCTGCTAGAGATGATGTATCTAGAAGAAGATACAAAAAAGTGGGCTGATGCCGGCCTAATAGAGGTAGAAAAAACACTCGACGTGAATGGCACCGAACTGAAAAAAGGTGACAACGTGACAGTGATTAAAGACCTTCCGGTAAAAGGCTCTTCACAGGTGATTAAACAAGGCACCATGGTGCGCGGTATCAGCTTGGCAGATGATCCAACGCTTATCTCTGGCAAGGCCAATGGTCAATCGATGTACCTGATTGCCGCTTACTGCCGGAAGAAATAACCCAACAGCATAGTTGTTGATAAAAAAGCACCATTCAGGTGCTTTTTTAAGCATGGAAGTAGGTCGTCTAGCTAACTAAGCAGCTTTTTCACCACAAGACATACCATATTTGGTATACCAGATAGTCGCTGCAGTGGCTGTCTCAAGCCCCCCTCTCCCCCTAATATCTTGCGATATCAATTTCAAGGGGGATACGACCTATGAACACAGCCAAAACACAACGCATTTGGTTTCGCATCGTCGCCTTCGTCACCGCGGCATTTTCAATATTTAGCGCGGTCTTAATGACTGAGCCAGGACAAAGTTTAAATCTGCCACGAGAATGGATTGTCACCTACTATCAATACCGTTGGTGGTTCATCGGCTTAAATCTGGCCATGATGGGATACCTATGGCGCCTACATTGTCGCTACAAAATGTGGACCAAGTTCTGGATGACGATGGCCACCAGTGGCGTATTAGTCTGTATCATCGCGGCTAATTTCCTACTCGCCGCTTTCTTCCCTTCCTATCAGCATACGGCTAACTACGTAAGCGTTATTGAGGCTGATGTGATAATAAATGACGAAGACATTGTCTACGCAGTAGAGATCAACGGTGACGTACGCGGCTTCCCGCGCAAGCATCTTGAAATACCTCACATTGCCGGTGACAACATCGGCGGTAAAGAGGTCACCATGACGTTCTGTGCGCTAAGCAATCTACCCGTGGTTATTGAGCAAGATCTCGGTCAAGGTGAGTCCGACATAGGTATTTTAATCCAAACCAATAACAACCTAGTTATGGTGGACCGTCAGAGTGGCGACCTCATTCAGCAAGTCACCATGACTTCAGAGTTTGGTAAAACAAGTCCCGTAGAGCATCCCAACACCATGATGACCTGGGCCGATTTTAAAGAATTCTACCCGCATGGTACGGTATTTATTTATGGCTTTGACCGCGCGCTCGACGACTTCTTGCTCACACTCTTTGAACAACCCATGAAAAACCAATTCAGTGAAGAGCATGGCCCGATTTTCCCCACGCTGGATATGAAAGATGAACGTGTTGGCTTTAAAGAGCAGGTGTGGGGCTACCGTGGCGACAAAAAAGAGATCGCTTTCACCTTGGATTTCGTCAAGAGTCAGCCTACCTATGAGTTCGAGTTTGAGGGACAACCCATGGTACTGGTGTACGACGAGCAGCGCAGTATCACCAATTTATTCAGCCGAACAATCGACAGTCAAACAGTCTCTGTCGACAGTCTTGGCACCATCGATATTCACGGCAACACGGCACTTGGTCGACTAGAACAAATCCCTATGCTCAACGGTATATTTTGGATGGTCTGGTCGCACTGGTTCCCCAACACAGAAGTGATGAACTAACGACTGAGACACCCAACATGCTCTAGCTTGGCGCCGAAAGGCGCCATTTTTGGTTCTCGGCACAAATAGACTAAGTTGGTAAAGCTCACACATCCTGAAATAGCGAACTGATCACTTGTGTTAACCATTGATACTTCTTAGTCCGGTGCTGACTGTTGTGATAGAGCAAAACCACCGGCATATCGATGCCTTTTTCTTGATGACTGAGCTCAACAAAACGAAAACGTGTCTGCATCTGCGTGGTGTAACTACTTCGGGGCGCAATACACAAGGCGTCAGATGAAGCCGTATAATCGAGTATGGTACTTAGTTGCTGGCTTCTGAATTTGGGCTTCAGATGCTGACCAGGTTTAAGGAGCTTTTCTATCTGCATGCCTTGCTCATTGAACTCAGACAGAATTAACCCCGCTATGGGATAGCGCAGCAGATCATCTGCGGTAAATACCTGTCCTTGTATAGGATGGTTCAATTGACAGAAGGCCCCTACCGGGGTGCTTGTTATCTTAGTCTGACGTATCTCTTTCGACACTTCTAACGGATAAAAGCTGATGGCCGCATCGATGGTTTGGCGAACCAATTGGATCTGCGTGGATGGACTGTAGTTATGTAGCTCTAATTCTATATTGGGGGCTGCAGACAACAATGCTTGGCAAATAGCAAAACCATGACTTTCGGAGAGATAGTTATTGATCGCCAGACGCAGTTTTCCGGTCAGTTGGGATGGCTCAAATTCCTGACCTGCCAAGCAGCTTTCAAGCTTAGCCAATACGTCAGGCAGTTGTTCTGCCAACTCTACCGCTCTGTCAGTTAACCCCAGTCCTCGCGCCTGCTTCACGAACAGAGGGTCATCAAAATGTGTCCGTATTTTCGCCAATGAACGGCTCACTGCGGGCTGGCTAACGCCTAATCTTTCTGCCGCTTTACTGGTGTTCTTCTCTTGCAGCAACACCATTAGGCATTTTAATAAATTCAGGTCGAACTTAGACAGATCCATAGCTCATTCACGATGTAAATGCTCGAACACTAAGCCTAACAGAGAGTTATCGACGGATGAAAACAGTTTACAGTTTCACCCCTCCGACCTATCCCCCCTGCAACAGGCCGTTCCTTCATAGCGCGCATCTTCAACTATACTTAACCGGATGGCCGACCTCATATTGGAGCACTCTTATGGATGTTTCAAAAGCCAAGTTGGGCAATTTCTGCGCAACAAAAAAAGGCGATGGCCGGATACGCAGCATCGATAAGGAGCATCATCTGTTGTTGATGGCTGACTATGTAGATGATCATGAGTTTGTCGTACGCTTCGACGAAGTCATTAATGACCCGCAGGTACATAACAGCGATGACATCTACTACTGACGCGGATCGATGGATGCCGACAACGGTAGCCCCCTGCCACTGTAGGCAAACATTCTATCGATGAAAGCTAAACGAAAAGCTCGAACTATAGTTCGAGCTTTTCGTTCTTTAGTACTTGGCACGCTTTGCTGACCGATTTAGGATTAGCCCAGTCCGAACAGGAGTGACCATGAATAAGACACCTATACAAAACCACCTACCTAAAGCCAGCCGACTGATATATGGCTGTATGGGACTGGGCGGTAGCTGGGATAACGCCCCCTATAGTCAACAAGATATCGATCTGGCCCATCAAGCCGTCAATACCGCACTGGAGTGCGGGATAAACTATTTTGATCACGCTGATATCTACACCATGGGTAAAGCTGAACAGGTATTTGGCGAAGTGCTTAAAGCCCGTCCAGAGCTGCGTGAACAGATCATCTTGCAATCCAAATGTGGGATCCGCTTTGAAGATGCCCATGGTCCGAAACGTTATGACCTATCCCCTGAGTGGATTGAAGAGAGTGTAAACAATATTCTCAGCCGGTTAGGCACCGATTATCTGGATACATTGCTGTTGCATCGCCCGGATCCACTGATGCAACCCGAACTGATTGCGGAGGCATTTGACCGCTTGCAAAGCGCGGGTAAAGTGCGCCACTTTGGTGTATCCAATATGAACCAACACCAGATCTCGCTGCTACAGTCTCAGATTAAGCAGCCATTGGTGATCAACCAATTACCCCTCAGTTTGAGCCAAGCGGATTTTGTTGAAGATGGTGTGCTAGTAGGCACTGGCGATAGCGCTAATGTGGGTTATACCGCTGGCCTGACGGATTACTGCAAGCAGAACGACATTCAATTGCAATCGTGGGGTTGTTTAGCACAAGGGTTATTCAGTGGCCGCAACCTTGGTGGCCAACCACCCCATGTACACGCCACCGCAAGATTGGTCAGAGAGATGGCTCACGGCTATCAAACCAGCGCAGAAGCTATTGTTCTGGCTTGGTTGATGCAGCATCCCGCGACTATCCAACCGGTATTGGGTACCACCCACGAAGGCCGTCTTCGCGCCTGTGCGATGGCAACCCAGGTGCAACTCAGTCGCGAAGACTGGTACAAGCTTTTCGTTACCACCCGTGGCCAAGAGCTACCTTAAGCAACACAGGAATGAACATGGATATCAGTTTTTCTCACGCTCAAACATTACTCAATAAAGCGCTCGAATTAGCCACAGCCAAAGGCGTGGTTATTGCTGCGGCCATCGTCGATGCCCATGGTGAACTGGTCAGTTTCGCCCGTATGGACGGGGTGGCGTTTCATGCCGCGGTTCTGGCACAAAACAAAGCCTATACCTCAGCGAGGGATCGTCAACCTAGCGCGAATTTGGCGCAATGGGCGCAAGAAACAGGCAAAGATATGGGCTATTGGAGTGACGCTCGTTTCACCGGTATCGGTGGTGGTGTTCCCATCTATGTGGACGGACAGGTGGTGGGTGCCATCGGCATCAGCGGTATGAGTGAACAGGATGATGCCGCTTTAGGTCAAGCAGCTATCGACGCCCTTTAAATAGTTTGTTCAGACTTTTCCCTATTCACGCGCAGAGGCGGCCAAGTGTCGCCTCTTTTTGCGCCCACTTTTCCTGCGCAGCTTCAGCGCTAACCACGCCCACTCACTAGCACCACAACTTCCTCGTATTTGATCCCTCAAGCACACGGGCAACCCATTGGTGATTTACACCACAAAACCACTCACCATCGGCCGGAACGATGATCCAAAATGTGGCATGTTTCCTATTATTTAACAAAAAGTTGTTTAGCCTTACATCAAGGATTTAGATGCTCCTAGCCGGGATGCCGCTGCATCTGAATTAACGCTACGCTGAACAAGGCACGATGCCGGGGCAAAGCCACTAAACCATTCTCTGGCTTGGCCGATAACTAAAGCAGCCGCGAAAAGCCATTTAGCCAATTGGAAACCTATGTCTATGTCAGAACCCACGCTTCCATTCCGCCGCCAAGCCGATCAACTGATGCAGATCATTCTAGTGGCACTATTTGCCCTGGCACTGATCCTGGCGATCTCAGGTGGTAGCTGGCTCGCTGCGATCCTGATCGGTACACCGGCGATGATCATCCCTATCCTATTGATGAAGTCTGCTCAAGATTCTGCCCTGGCGCGGATCGCTGTGGGGGTCGCCCTCATGGTATTTGCAGCATTGCACATCCATCAGGTAGAAGGGCTGATAGAGATGCATTTCTCTATTTTTGTGTTGTTAGCTCTACTGATCATGTACCGCGACTGGAAATGTATTCTGGCTGCGGCCGTAGTTATTGCATTGCATCACATCAGCTTTCTAATGCTGCAAAACAGTGGTGCCGGAGTTTGGGCATTTGAAGAGGGGCATAATACCTTCGGTTACATGTTGATCCACGCCGCCTTTGTCGTCGTCGAAGCAGCCCTACTCATCATCATTGCCAAACGTTCTTTCGCTGAAGGGGTAATGGGCACTGAATTAGCTGAAATAACCAAACAGATCACCCGAGATCCTAATTCACTGGATCTGATGGCGCGCTGCCAGAATGAAGATATCCCTCTGCTGAAACAGTTCAATGAGATGCTGGCAAGGATGTCTCAACTGCTATTACAGATAGACCACTCAAACACCACACTGCAAGGTGCCTCCAGCGGCATGAATCGCGCCAGTGAAGATCTAAACCGCATCGTCAATACCAAGCGCGGCCGCGTGGAGCAGATAGCCGCAGCAACCGAGCAGATGTCTCACTCCGTCGTACAAGAGGCAGAGATGGCACAGCAAGTGATGGGCGCCATGGACAATGCCAACGGCCAGATCAACGATGGCCAAAGCACGATTAATGAAACTCGAGTTATGGTTACTGACCTGGAGCAGTTGCTGCAAAACACGAGCAGCACGGTGACCGAATTAGCCGCTTCCTGCGAAAGCATCAGTGCCGCCCTCAATGTTATTCAAGCTATCGCCGAGCAAACCAATTTACTCGCCCTCAATGCAGCGATTGAAGCAGCTCGCGCTGGTGAGCAGGGACGCGGTTTCGCCGTCGTTGCCGATGAAGTGCGTTCACTAGCCTCACGGACACAGGAGTCGACAGAAGAGATTAAAGGGATCATCGATTCCCTACAACAAGGCAGCAGCGCCTCTGTCGACGCGATGACAGCTTGTTTAAGCAAAGCGGGTGGGAGTGTTGAAGCGGCCAACCAGTCTGAATCGGCATTTGAACAAACCCGTATCCAATTGACAGAAGCACTGGAACTGACCCGCTTGATGACCTCGGCGATTGATGAACAGCAAGGTGCCAGCGCAGAGATCGCCGCTGCGGCCTCAGAAGTGAGGGACGTAACAGAAGAGGAAGCGACCATCAGCGAAGGGGCTGCTAACCGCGCTAAGGAGTTAGAGAAACTATCTAACAGTTTGAAAGATGCGCTGGTCAGCTTCCATCTCGAACAGCGCAATTAACTCAATATGGGGCTAGTTCAAATAGCCCCTTATTCGAAATATTGGCCCGTTGAAACAGATCGTCAGTAGAAAACATCTAGCAAGCTTTACCCTATTCGTGGTCTGGATAGGGTTTACCGCTTGGGCATTTTGGTACACCCAATTTGCCCCGCTGATTCTTTTTGATCAGCACGACCGCGTGCGTCCGCTCACTGAATCACCGGCAACATTCACTGCAACCCTAAGACAGCATCTCCCCATAGCAAGTGAACAGGACGGAGCCGTGATGGTGCATTTCACCCAACAGGGTTGCGACTGCCGGCCCCGCGCCAGTCGCCATATCAAACAGCTACAAAAACAAGCCACCGAGCTCAACGTAAGGAATATCACGCTGTCATTAGAGCAGCACCCTGTGCTAGCCCGTTGGATACCGGCGACACCAGCAACCCTGCTGCTCGATAGTACGGGACAATTACGCTACTTTGGCCCTTACTCTGCTGGCCTACTGTGCAGCAGCCGCAACAGCCTGGTGGAAAGTATCCTCAAACAGATCGCCACGCCCCATCCGGCGGTGATGCCGATGGAAGTGTTAGGTTGTTATTGTCCTAGTCAGATATAAGTCTGACTAATGAATGTCGAAGGGTCATTTCTTAAATGATAAAGATTTATAGCTATGAGTCAGCAAACTCAGCACCACTAAGAAACTTCTCCCATGTCATCATCAACCACTCTGGCTTCTCCTTAGAATCAGAGCGATAAGACGATTCAAACTGAATCGCTATGGTTGGATACAAAGGATGCTGACACACCAATCCAACAACACTGAAAAACTGAAATGGCTGTTTAGATGGGCTTTCGCTGGCATGATCTTCTGACATTCCGTCATAACTCATGCATTCAGCCCCTTTATACTCACGAAAGCTTGTATTCACATAGAGCGTGGTAAAACGTTTCTCATTATCGTTCTTTGCCTTTTCTATACGTAAATACTCCAAAAAGGCATGGCTAGACTCAAATTCACCTGGCTGGAAAACCGATGTTGAGATTATCGCCGTTGCCGCCAAATTTGCATTGCCCAAACGAGCAAACACAACTTGAGTCTTATTTTCTGAAGTAAGCATCCATCCCTCTTGAATTGGGGATTTTACTCTCGCACCAAGGATCTCATACACCCATCCACTTCCAGCGGACGGAAACTCTGGTGTTGTAGCACATGCGGTTAGAAGTAGAACAAAGCCAATAACGAAAAATTTCATTGCAATTCCTTATGCTCGTGTGTTCTTTCTAATAATTATCTATTAACAATATCTTATTACATTTCAAAAACTAAGAACCAAACCTAGACAGCATTTACGCATGATGGACAGGAAATGCGATGATATTTTCAATACTTTTAGCCTCGATTGCCAACATCACCAAGCGGTCGATACCCAACGCCACACCTGCGCAATCGGGGAAACCCGCGGCCAACCCATCTATCAGACGATTGTCGATCGGGCGTTGTGGTAAGCCATGACGTAAGCGTTTCTGGTTATCGGCTTGAAAACGGCGTCGCTGTTCATTGGCATCAGCCAGTTCATGGAAGCCATTGGCCAGTTCGATCCCTTTAAAATAGACCTCAAAACGTTCGGCAACGCGAGGATCTTCCACTGAGATCCGTGCGAGTGCAGCTTGGCTGGCAGGAAAATGGTAGATAAAACAGGGCGAATCATTCTGCCCAATCACCGGTTCCACGCACTCCGCAAACAACAGTTGCAGCAAGGTATCCTTGTCCTGCTCCTGTTCAGCTATGTCCCGTAAAGACTCAGGAGCCAAACGCCGCAGTTCATCCATCGACGCGGTTAGCGGGTCACACGCAAACACCAGGAAGAACGCTTCAGCGTACGTCAGCCGCTCGGCCATCTGACACCCCAATACCTGTTGCAGTAGCTGGTCCATCTCGTCCATCAATGCATGATGATCAAAATTAGGGCGATACCACTCCAGAATCGAAAACTCTGGATTGTGAAAGCGTCCCGCTTCTTCATTACGAAACGCTTTACAGATTTGGTAAATCGCACCGCTACCGGCACTGAGCAACCGCTTCATATGAAACTCAGGTGAGGTCATCAAGTAAAGTGGTACACCTTGAGCCGCACCAGGCCCAACAAACTCCGTTGCAAAACTGTGCAGATGCAGATCCGTGGTAGCAGCATGGGACAGCGCGGGGGTATCGACCTCCCACACACCACGCTCAGCAAAAAAAACTCTGATCTTAGAAAGAAGCGTAGCGCGGGTTCGGAGTGCATCAATGCTTGCTGTTGGCTGCCACATATAAAGATTTCTAAAGTAAGAAATTGATGCGAGGTTTATAGCAAAGCCTTATGATGGCTGCCAGCCAAATTCTATTCGAGTCATTTACTAGCGGGTACCATGGAGACCTTCATAAAAGTAAATGATATCGGTATTTTACCCAATGATGACCGTTCAATAGCAGGTGACATGGATGCCTTTTAAACTATCGATTCTTATACTCGCCTTTACCACTTTGACATCTCACGCAAGTCCACAAGTTAGTCGAACATTCGATTATTACCCTGTGTTTCTGGAGCAAGTTTCGGATCTGCAAGAGATCGGTTCCATTCTTTCAAAAGCGTCGCCAATTATTACAAACGGCAAAAAGTATCGAGGCCACGCCCACTGGAATGTGAAGTGGAAATATCGCTGGAAACAAAAAAATGGGAGCTGCAAAGTAACCAAGGTCAATACGACCGTAGAGCTAACTTACACCATGCCAGAGGCGGTGACACTCCCTCTAAACAAATCGCTGAGAGAAAAATATTTAGCCTACTACGATGCGCTGCTAGAGCACGAATATGGTCATGGTGACTATGCTATTGCCGCAGCACAAGAGATTGAAACTACGCTTAACCGAATCTCCCTCCCGGGAAAATGTGAAGGAATAAATAGTAAACTGAATAGCAAAGCACAAGCGATCCTTGACCTACACAATGAAAAGAGTCGGCAATATGACATAGCTACCGATCATGGGAAATCACAAGGTGCAAGCTTGCACTAATGGCGTCGCCACAGGCGATTGGCTAATTGATAGCTTCTGCCCACTTAACTACAGGGGCTAAACCGACAGATCACAGATAAGCTCCCCAACAGAGCACTTAGCGTCAATGGTGCCTCCGATAGTGGATATCACTTCTCGGGCGATGGCCAGACCAAGTCCTGAGCCCGATCATTCGGTTCCAAGCGCTCGATAGAATCACTCAAAACGGCCTTTAAAAGGCTGATTTAAAAAGCGCAGAAATATAGTGACCACTCACATACAACACCATCACTGCGGCCACAACCAACTCTCCTAAACCTGCTATCGCGGTGAGCTCTGCTAACTCGGCCATACCATTTTGCTGTGCCCACTGGCTTAACAGTAGCTGTGCCGTGGCACCAATCACTAAAGGAAAAGTAAAGGCGGCATAACCTGGGCTAAAAGGCAGTTGTAGCAGCTTAATCAACGCCAAATAGACCAAAGCCGTCATAGATAAGGCAATAGGTGCCAACAGCAGCACTAACAGATGATTCGGCGTATCAAAACAGCTCAAATAACCAGCCAGCAATAAACTCGCAGGCGCCCCCATGATGGCAAATGTACATAACGCACTTTCTGGAATTCGCTCTACAAACAGTAAGCGATAGAGCATCACTGGCAACTTAATTCCATAAGCCACTAAACCAAACCAGAACAGTGGTTGTGCCACCAGTTCCAACCCCATCGCTGGTGCGGTGACACAGGCCACCACAATGCCAATCGGCGGCACAAACCAGCTGGGTACCATGCGGTCCAAACTAAACAGGCGCCACTGACGACCACAGAAACCGATCAACAAAACGGCGTGCAGCGCCACGGCGCCAGACCAAAGCACGACGCCGGCCTGCTGGGCGGCAGCAGTGTCCAGCTGCACTAACCAACTGGCCGCCACCATCATCGCCATCGCCGCGGTGGGTAATACACTGCCTAATACGGGATGCGCCAGTTCATTGAGCAATAAGCGGGGTTGTAACAGATATTTGCTTAGCAGCGGCAGTAACCAGAAGCCACCCAACGCTAACAATAGCGGTACGAAGAACCCAGCCAAGCCGGGGAGAAGTAGCTGCTGACTTTCTGCCAAGGCCAATGCCGACGCTAAGCTGAAACTAGCCAGAGAGACGCCTCCCGTAGGTGCTGGGATGCGAGCCAGCTGGTAAACAAAGCCCCCGGAACGAGTTTCAAGGGATGAGTGCTGCTCCAGTATTGGCACCGCTAAGCTAACCGGTTGAGCCCCATGTGCTGATTTAGTCATCGATACCATGACCGACACTCCGACAGAAAGTAACGTTGACAGTGTAGGCGGCATCAAAATACATTAAAATCTATTAATAATTATAAGTTGATAGGTTTTACTTGTATGAAATACACCCTTAGACAGCTGCAAGTATTTACTGCAATCGCTGAGATAGGCACCGTACGCGCTGCAGCAGAGCAATGCTTTATCACCCAAGCGGCAGCCAGTGCCGCCTTGCGCGAGCTGGAAATACACTTAGAGGGACCGCTGTTTAGCCGTATAGGTAAACGCTTACAACTCAATGCTCGAGGTCAGTGGCTGATCCCCCGTGCCCATCACCTTATTCAAGAGGCCGAAGCATTATCGGAAGGGTTAGCGCAGCTCGACGAAATGGCTGGAGTATTGGCCATCGGTGCCAGCCAAACCATTGCCGAACATCGACTGCCGCAGTTACTGCAGCGTTATCACAGCAGGTACCCTCAGGTGTCATTGAAGCTGGAGGTCAGCAACAGCCGTGAGGTGATGCAGCATGTCAAAGAGGGCAAGTTAAGCATCGGTCTGATTGAAGCTGAATGTCGGGATCCTGAGTTAAACCCAAGACAATGGCAAACCGATGAGCTGGTCATTGTGGCAGCAAGCCAGCACCCGCTGGCAAACCAAACTCTGACCATGGCACAACTCAATCAACAGCAGTGGCTGCTAAGAGAAAGCGGCTCCGGCACCCGCGCCATTTTTGAGCAGCAGATGGCCCGGCATGGCTTAACCCCAACCGTCGCCATGAGCATCAATCACCCAAAGTCCCTACTCGCTTTGCTAGAGAGTGGCGACTATCTCAGCTGCGTATCCCGAACGCTGGTACAGGAATCTTTGGCAGCCAAGCAATTGGTTGAACTCTCTTTACCTGAGTTAATGCTCTCCCGCCCCTTTAATTTTATTGCCCTCAGCAGCAACCTTTGTCAGCCCAGGGTAAAGTGTTTCATCGAACAGATGGGGAGCTAACACCAAAACGACACCCTGTTGCGGTGCGAGGGTCAGCCGCCGTTGATTGCCGATAGCGCCAGAGCTATGGGTTGCAGGCCACTCCTGCATATAGTTCTGGTATTCGGCCGCGGGCAGATTCACGGTCTGTAACTCTCGCGTACGATTAACCACCACCAAGGCCTTGTCGGCGCCCAACTCACGTTTAAAAATCAATAACTCAGGATTATCGGCTTCGATGAAGCTGACGCTACCAAGGCGCAATACGGGATGCGCGTGACGCAGCCGGGTTAACGACTGATAAGTGGTCAGCAATGCATGATCCTGCAACGCCGGTTCATGCCAAGGATACGCTTCGCGGCAATAGGGATCATCGGCGCCGGAAACTCCCACCTCATCGCCATAATAGATACAGGGTGCGCCCGGCATCGTCATCTGCAGCAGCACACACAACGCCAGCGAGGGTTTATCTTCCCCCATAATCCAAAGGGCGCGGGCGGTATCATGACTGTCTAACAGATTTAATTGCGCCTGATTCACCTCATCGGAGTACCAACTCAGCATCCGTTCAACTACCTGGCGGTATTCACTTACACTAAGCGGGGTCAGGGGCATATGCTCTTTGATATAGTCACGGCGCAAGCTGGCCGCACCGATAAAGCTCATTGCCGACCAGGCAAAGGTATAGTTCATGGTGGCGTCAAAACGATCTCCCTGTAGCCAATCACCTGCGTGTCCCCATATCTCGCCACAAATATAGGCTTGCGGATTCACCTCTTTGACTACACGCCGAAACGCCTGCCAGAACGGCACATCATCAATCTCTTCTGGCACATCTAAACGCCAACCATCGATACCAAATTCGAGCCAAAAACGTGCGACCTTCAACAGATAATCCCGAACCCCGGGATTCTTAATATTAAACTTGGGTAGTGCGGGGAGGTTCCACCAAGCTTCATAGTTTGGCGGTTGGGTTTCGTCACTATGATAGGGGCGAAGTGGCCAATCATTTATCATAAACCAATCGACATATGGCGAATCCCCACCGTTTTCCAAAATATGGTGAAACGCCCAAAATCCACGGCTGGCGTGATTAAACACCCCATCCAGTATCACCTTAATACCGCGATGATGCGCTTGCTCCAACAGTGCCCGTAATGCATCGTTGCCCCCTAATAAGGGATCGACCTGCAGGTAATCAAAGGTATGGTATCTATGGTTCGAGGCTGAGCTAAAAATAGGGTTAAGGTAGAGGGCATTAACGCCGAGGGTCTTCAGGTAATCCAGCTTATCTATCACACCGTAGAGATCACCGCCCTGGTAGCCCTGCTCCGCCGGATCCGCTCCCCATGGCTGAAAACGCAAACCGCGTTCATGAACCATACCCGCACCACGAGCAAAGCGATCAGGGTAGATCTGATAGAACACCGCGTGCTTTACCCAATCAGGAGTTTTCATCTGCATTCTTAGCCCTCTATAAGCTCAGTGCTCTCTAATGATTTACATTACTCCCATAAAGCCAGAGATAGCTATTCATATCTCAAACCTGATTCACGAATTGAGCAGCTAACCGTAAGAAAGTAGGAACTAAATGTTATTAATTGTAAGGCCTTGAAGGCTGTCATTGTAACAGCAGGTTCTATTCAATAGTTTAGAGTCCTCTTTCAAGAACAAGCCAAGGAAACTGGCATGAAGTATCTTTCACTTGCCCCATTAACAATTTGCTCTCTTTTTCTCGTCACAGCATGCGGAGGAGGTAGTTCAGATAGCTCCCCGGTTGCTTTTAGCCTAAATGCCGAGGCTAACAGTGTCGGCGAAAGAGAAACCTTCATCATTAACTACCAATTTGACCAATTAGTTGATGCCAACGTAACGATAACCGCAGATAAAGGCACTATTGATACAGTCAACAAGCAGATCATTTGGTCAGCTTATGAAGTAGACAACGATACATTTGAAACCATTACTGTCACCGCCAACAACGGCACCGACAGCTACAGCCAAACCTTCCACCTTTCTGTCATAGACACGGACTATGTTTTTTACTTTACCGATCCCGATGTTCCCAACCAGGATTTCTGGGATGACAGAAACTACGCAGCTCCCCGTGTTAACTCTGCCTATATTGACGGGCTTATTGCTGAAGAGACTCCGATTAATATTGCCATGAGCGAAATAGGCTACTTTCCACATCCTGACCTTCCTGAGCTAGCAGGTACGTATCCAGCTCAAGACGTCGAACATTATCATGGCAATCTAGTCGGCTCGTTGATGGTCGCGCTACAAAATAACGGCGAAGGGGTTGCGGGGTTGGTGAGCAACGCGCAACTGTATCGAATAGATTATACTCAGCCCGGCTGGGCGCAATATCTGATCGATGAGAATGCCATGGTGCTTAATATCAGTTACGGTGGCGTGCAATGCAGTCGCAATGACCGGCTCTGGCTACAAGACGAAATAGACACCTACGTCAACGCTGGCGGTATTATCACCGTTAGCACAGGAAATGATGCCTCCGCCACCTTTCAAGGCTGTCAAAACATTATCTTAGTTGCCTCAGTGGAGATAGATGGTAGACCTTCCGATTTTAGTAGTTATGGTAACAGCGTAGATATCTCAGGCTTTGGCGGCAACCAACTATTGGCAGACGAAAATCAGAGCTACAAGTACGCCCACGGAACAAGTTATTCCGCCCCATCGGTAGCATCCGCAGTAGCTTTTGGAAAACAGAAATACCCACAACTAACTCATGAAGTGGCAGAGCTAGGATTAACTCAGAGCGCGAAACCGTTCCCGGTAGAATTACCGGCAGGTGGATTTGGTGCAGGTATCTTGGACGCTTACGCCTTTATTGAGTGGCTGGATCTTTACTATGGCAATGACTAGAGCCTAGTTCCAAGCCTCCCTTATACCGTGTATAACATACCAAACGGCTGGGGACGGCACTGCAATCTTGCAGTGCCGTCTCTGACCGCGGCTTCTTGGCGATAACTACCGCCACTCCTTTGAACTATTAATGCAATTACATCTATATCAGCCAGTATATGAATCGGTTTCTTCCGAAACATCACCTGTAACGGCTCATCGATAGATCGAAGTGTTAAAGCTCGGCACTTGACGTGGGCAAACGTCAATCGCGCTTTTCTCAATCAACCAATATCTCTAATCCCCGGCACAGGCTTTCAGCTGGAAGCGTAAGTAACTTTAGAAACGAGAGTCATTTTGAGGGTAGTGATATCGGCCTTGATCATCCTCTTCCAGCTCGAGGAATTCAGAGTAGACAAACTGATCAGGATGAACGCCATAGATCTTATGTGTTTGCCAATACACGTGGTTGGCATCAAGCGAATAGCCTTTCTCTATCACCTTAAACGTGGGGATATCGGCACCGATGATTGGCTTTTCACCAAAGAAGATGGTGTTATTTGAAAGCAAATGTTGACCATAGCTATTATGGCCGAGCAGTTGATAGTCATTGGCGTCACTTCCCTCTATCGACCGCAAGCCGAAGTAGATACGCCCTTCAAAAATAAAATAACTGTCATTTAAAGGCGTCACATCACTGCGCTTAACATATCGAGAATTAAAAGCATCTAAGCTCAACTCAATATACTGATAACTCTGCAACTCTTTGGCTAGGTGGCGCGTCATTTTCTCTGGTGCAAGCCCGACTAACCTGCTCCCCAAATAGTAGACGCCGTCTTTATCTTTCCAAAAATAACCATCCACGTCTTTTACAGACGCGACATCGCCAAACGGCAAGTATTCATCGTTATACAAGACGCCATTTTGATCGAACTGAACCGCGTGATTCAAGATCTGAAATGACGGAGCATGGGCATTGTTGAGCGCGTCGCCTCTGTAAAAAACATACCGATGATCTTTAGAGTAACCATCAACTAAGAGTTCAAACTCATTAGGACTCGCCCCTTTTAGTACTTCGCCATCACAAAACACCTCATCACGGATAGCTAGGTATCTATCAGATTCTTCACCCGTAAACGTTCTATAGTCGGCTGAAAATAACGCGATCATCTGGTCAAAATAGAAGACATTTCGCTCATCGTGAGCATATATCGTATTAATCAGAGAGAAGCTGGCAGGATTAGCGCCAACTAAAAGTTGGCCATAGGAATAGACGTGCTCATTGTCCTTTGCGAAGTAAGTCTCCTGATGACTGATATCCGCCATCGAAATAACTGAAAATGAATCAGGATTAGCGTCATCGATCGGCTCGCCTTTCCAATACGCTCGGCGACTATCTTTTGCATAGTCTTCACTAAGTACCGTGAAGCTTTCCAAATCAGCACCTTCTATCTTATTGGCGCCCAATTGAAAGAAATTACCCATCCGGACAAAAAACACCTCTCCCTTTTTGGCGTAATATTGTTCACTGACTCCTTTATCTATGGCGGAATAACCAATCCGAGGCACGAGGTAAAAGAAAGCAAAGACAATGACAGGAAAAGCGACGACTGCCGCACCCAAAGTCAGGAACCATTTCATATCGTGTTCATCCTTGAAAATACATAAAATTAAAAGAGCCTCAGGAGAGGCTCTTTTAGCTGAGATTTTGTCACCTCTACTCGACGATATCCATCTCTTCGATCAGATTGTCGGCACCATCCACATATTTCATCACCCACAACATATAGCGCGTATCGACGTGGATGGAGCGATTGAGGTCATCGTTGAAGTCCCAATCACCGATAATGCTTTCATACACCCCATCAAACAGTAAACCGACCAGTTCAGCACGGCCATTGAGCGTTGGCGAGCCAGAGTTCCCCCCCGTGGTGTCTACGGTAGACAGGAAGTTCACTGGCACCGACCCTAATGATGGCAACAGATAATCACCGTACTTTTTGCTGGTGATCAGCTGCAGCTGTTTTGCAGGTGCATTGAATGGTTCAACGCCGGTGTCTTTACCAGCAATGCCTTCCAGACGGGTGAATGGCAGATTAACTAAGCCATCTTGCGGTGAATTACCTTTCACCTGACCATGACTAACACGCAGGGTGCTGTTGGCATCGGCATAGATCGGCTGACCTTTGCTCTTGGCAAACGCGATCAGTGCTGCCATGTATTGCGGACGCCATTGCTGGAACTCGCCAGTCAGTGCTTTGTCGGCTTTTTCCAGCATCATCCGCTCTTGGTAAGTGCTACGGGCAAACTTAATAAACGGGTCGTCCACTTTATTCAGTGCGTCTAAATCGGTTTCCATCCATTGCTGCCGCATCGCCGCATCACCGATCTTGGTGCTGGCATAAAGCTTATCCAGATGAGCGCTCAACGCCTTGCTATCCAGCTTGTCAGTAATACCGAAAAAGTTGTCGATAGTGGGCAGGCGTTGCTCTTTTGGTAGTTTGGCGTATTCCTGAAGCAGGAACATCAGTAGCGCTTTATCCACTTCTGGGGCGAAGCGGCGATCCATTCGTGCCAGAGACGCTTTAAAGCGTGTCATATCGCGATCTTGATAGCCGGGCTCACGCTCAGCATCAGGCTTCTGTTTTTCATTCGCCAGACGATAGAGTTTCTTCGCCATCTGCGGTGCCTGCGCGTAGTACATGTAGTAGAACACCAGATCGCGAGCCTGGGTACTTTGCGATTGATCGACCAGCTCGGCTAACGACGAGACGGCCTTGCCATACTGCTTCTGGCGGCTTTTATCAGCCTTGATCCAAGCGTTGAGATCTTTTTCTAACTTTTGCTTACGCTTAAGAAAATCACTGTGATGGTAGCTTTCCACCATCGACTGAAAGTTTTTAGCGTAGTTAGCCAAACTGGCAAGGGTAGACTCATACTTGATACGGGCATCAGAGCCCTCTTCTGCAGTCACCTTAATCAGGTCGATCAACGCTTCACGCATAATACGGCCGTTAGGGTAGGCCCACTCAAACTGATTTTGCACTTCATCAGCGGTACGATAACGATTGGTACGACCCGGATAGCCAGCCACCATCACTAAATCGCCCTTTTCGACGCCTTTCGCCGACACTTTCAAGAAGCTCTTCGGCTCATAAGGGACGTTGTCTTTACTGAAATCTGCTGGCTGCCCATCAGGCCCAACATAGGCACGATAGAAAGAGTAATCTCCGGTATGACGTGGCCACATCCAGTTGTCAATGTCACCACCGTACTTGCCCACACTCATGGCCGGGGCGTGTACCAGACGAACATCACGGATCTCCAACTTCTTGGTCAAAAAGTACTCTAAACCATGGTGGAAGCTGGCGACATCACAACGATAGCCTGCGGCTTGCTCACACTCCGCAACTAACGTTTTACGTTTCGCTTCAATCGCCTGATAACGTTGTTCACCATTCATTTTACTGGTAACAGATGCCAGTACCTGGTCGGTCACCTCTGTCACTGACTCTGTGACATACACTCGAGAACCAGGTGCCGCAGGCAGCTCCTGATCCAGCTGCTTAGCCAAAAAGCCATCTTCCAGATAGTTCTGATCCGGGGTGGAGTTAAACTGAATACTGCCATACGCACAGTGGTGATTAGTGACCACTAAGCCCTTAGGAGAGACGAACGACGCGGTACAGCCGCCAAGGCTGATCACCGCATTCATCGGGAATTCGGTCAAACTACTGAGTTTTTCCGGAGCAATTTCCAAGCCTCGCTTGGTCAACGTATCAGCGAGTCGCGGCAGCTGGTGAGGTTGCCACATACCTTCATCAGCAATCGCAGAGAACGCCGCCATACTGACAATAGCAGCGCCTAAAAAAGTGCGTTTTGAGAGTGTCATTATTTCTTCCTGGAGAGTATTTATCTATTTTTGCAGCTTATTTTGCCGCTTGTTGTTTTATATTCGATCGTTTGGATCTGGAGCAGTTTCGATCTCATGCTCTCTTTTGGCAAGCGGGAATTAATTGAACTCCGCCTTTAGACACCCTTAGTTACAAATTACTTGATCTCAAACATGCGAATGATAATGATTTTTATTTACAAAAAGGTAAAGCGATCATAAACTGCTATTCAATGAGTGAGGCAAGGTAGTCAGCATCACTTATGTGATGGTCGTTATTGCTACGATCATCGTGGTTGGTCTGTTGTCACGCTCCCATATGACAGCTGATCTACCATCTTTCGTTACGCTGGGTGGTTGTTCGGAGCATCGACTCCTCCATAGTGGCGAGAGGTCATCTTATAAGCAGGTAGGTTGCTTGTAAGGTTAACGGGAATCTTTCTTTCGGGCGACTTAATAGTCGCCCATTTTTTTTGCCCCTATAGCGACCCCTCTCTTTTCACTGGTTCGCCCAACTGACTTTTCACTTTACATCAGACAGTGAGTACCATAATTTAAAGGCTCAGCAATTTAATAGGTCACCCATGCCAAACGTATCAGTCATGCTCAGCGTCAACCATTGGCTCCTCCTAGCAGAGCCGATGCAGTCACGCGTGTTCTGATTGAAAACACCATTGACTGCGGAACCCGCAGTCAATAACGCCAGTTCCGCAGTCCATTTCCCAGCCGCAACAAGGAACTGCGCGATGACCACCTCACCCATAGCATTACCAGACAACACCACCCAGGATAGGACGAAAGGCATCTTGCTTGCCGCTTTCGCGACGGCACTATTTTCAGCCAAAGGCATCTTCATCAAGCTGGCTTATCAATATCAGGTCGACAGCGTCACCCTGATGAGCTTACGTATGTTGTTTTCACTGCCGGTATATCTGGCGTTGGGAGCTTGGGGCTGGCATCAGGGCTGGCTTAGCAGCCAGCTGCTAAAACGGCACGGAATACCTATTGCCGGTATTGGTTTGCTGGGCTACTACGGTGCCAGCTTCTTTGATCTGTGGGGCTTAGAGTACGTGCCCGCACAGTTGGAGCGCTTAGTCCTATTTGCCTATCCAACCTTCACCGTTTTGCTCAGCTGGTGGTGGATGAAACAACGTCCAACGCGACAGATGTTTTGGATCTTACCCATCACCTGGGCGGGCGTCGCTGTCATGGTCGGTCATGATCTGAAGCAGCAAGGCCAGCATATCCTGCTGGGCACAGGATTAGTCGCCACCAGCGCGGTCATATTTGCCTTCTACATGGTGTTCAGTAAACCACTGATCAACAAAGTCAGTAGTGCTGCATTCACCATCGTCGCCATGGTGGCAGCAAGTATCGGCATATTGCTGCACTATCTCTTCAGTCAGCCAAACTTATTGGTGATCACGCAACAGCCACTACCGGTCTACGGTTACGGGCTGATCATCGCTCTGTTCTGTACCGTATTACCGTCATTTATGTTTAGCGATGCAATACGCTTGGTGGGGCCTGATAAGACGTCAGTGACAGGCTCTTTGGGGCCGGTGTGCACCGCGATTGCAGCAGTGCTGATACTCGGTGAACCTTTCACCATCTGGCACCTGCTAGGTACAGCCATGGTCGTTGTCCCTATCACCTTTATGGCTGTGACGAAAAGTAAACACTAAGCCCTGCTAAGCAAACAACGAATCCAACCAGCTGCAGTCGCTCGCTCAGCGACTACAGCTGGTTGGCAGTAGCAGACAATCTGAACACCATTTCAGCACCCAACATTTAGATATCGCTAACATAAAGAGATCACTCTCCTCTTGCCTACTGCAGTTCATCACTGGCCGGATCATGCAGCTGTTCAGGTACAAAATACAGGTAGGATTTGTCTTAAAAGATAGTGACGACATGATTGGCCTTAGCTAACGCGAAACAGATCACAAAAATAACATTTGCTTGACACAAATCACACGCAGAGTTACAACTGCAAACGCAGAGACAAAAGTTTGCATGTTTTGTTTTTTAGTTTTTAATCATATAGTTACGGAGTGATATATGAAAAAATTAGTCGTTAGCATCGCCCTTCTGTTCATCTCTTCAACCTCGGCATTATTTGCCGCCCCGGTTGACCTTATCAAAGGCTCATCCATCCTTCACAGCCGCTACGGATACAACTGGCAGTCATTCAGTTTCGATATCCGTGTGGACAATCTTGCCTTTGATAAGAAAGTCTCTATCCACTACCGTGATAGCGATGGCATATGGTATGACCGCCCAGCAGTTTTTGCAGGTTCAATCGATAATAGCCAAGAACTCTGGCAAGCCGGCTGGGAGCGTGTTACCAGCAGCCCATATGAAAAGAAAGAGCCATTGGAACTGGAATATGTCATCAAATATGAAGTCGATGGCACCACCTACTGGGATAACAACGATGGCCAGAACTATCGCTTGTTTGTCGGTGAGGGTGAGCAAATCACGACGCCAGTTTATGCAGACTTTTCCGTCGCATCCAAGCCTTCGGTGTACAACTACAACGGTCAAGAAACCAAGGTACCTGGCAGCTTTAGAGTCAGCCTCTTCCTGCAAAACCTAGGCTATGCCAAAGAGGTGAAGATCCACTACTCCTATGATAACTGGGCGACTACTTATGTTGGTGACGCAGTATTTCAAGCACAGCGCTACTTAGGCTATGCCAGTATCCATTATCCTAACGATTACGGCACAGAATACTGGGCATTCACAACCCGAGGCGATGAAGCCCAAGACAGTTCAGCCACGCAAGTTGATTACGCCATTTCCTATACTGTGAACGGTGAAACCTATTGGGATAACAACTTCGGTAATAACTACCAAGTTCCCGTGCAGTAAATAGCAATCCTCGTTCTCCAAATAAAAAGCACCGGCAAACGACCGGTGCTTTTCAATAACTAAACATGTTAATCCAGTTAACTAGAAACCGCTTTACAGCTTAACAATGGCGGCAGATTGCGCACTCAAACAGAGCGTAGTTGTCGCAATCGAGATCTTGTCGCCCAGTTGGAAAAGCAGTTCCCCATCCTTCGGCAACGTTAACGACACCGCTTGCTGATTTGGATTGAGTGCCACCAACAGGGTGTCACCCTGATATTTCCGGGTAAACAACACACAATTCTGTTGTGGCGAAAGGAACTGAATTTCACCATGACACAGCGTCGCCGAGCCTTTTCTCACTTCCGCAAGTTGCGCAATAAACTGGAATAACGCTCTATCTTGTTTTTCCGGCTCATCCCACGGGTAACCTTCACGACAATAAGGATCGTCACCGGCTGACATACCGATCTCGTCACCATAGTAAATACAAGGTGCCCCCGGCGTAGCAAACATGGTTAGCAAAGCCAGTTTCATCGCCTTTTTGTCTTCACCCATGATCCACAAAGGCCGAGCCATATCATGGCTACCAAGCAGGTTAAGCTGCATCTTGTTGATGCCCCAAGCATAGCTGGCATACATATCTTCCATCACTTCAACAAAGCTGTCGGCGCCCATCGGGGACACTTCCAGATTGTTACGACGGTAACCATTCCAACTGTCGGCGCCGATATAGCTGAGTGTGGCGCAGGCTTGAATGTAGTTCATGGTGGCGTCAAACATATCGCCCTGCAGCCAACGCTGAGCTTTCATCCAGATCTCACCACAAATATAGGCGTCAGGGTTCACCGCCTTACAACGAGTACGGAACTCACGCCAAAAATCATCGTCTTCGATCTCTCTTGGCACATCGAGACGCCAGCCATCGATACCAAACTTCAGCCAGTATTCTGCGACATCGAAGATGTGTGCACGCCAACCTGGATTTTGGTGATTAAACTTCGGCAATGCAGGCAAATTCCACCAAGCATCGTAGTTTGGTGGATTATCTTCATCACTACTGTACGGGCGAAGTGGCCAATCCTGTACTTTAAACCAGTCGATATAAGGCGAATCACCACCATTCTCCAAGATATGATGGAACGCCCAAAACCCGCGGCTGGCGTGATTAAACACACCGTCCAGTACCACTTTCATATCACGGTCATGGGCTTCGTCCAGCAATTTGCGTAGGGCGTCGTTACCCCCTAACAGCGGATCTACCTGCATGTAATCAAATGTGTGGTACCTGTGATTACAGGCACTGGCAAAAATAGGACACAAATAGATAGCGGTAACACCCAGTGATTTCAAGTAGTCCAGCTTATCGATGACACCGTAAAGGTCGCCCCCTTGAAAGCCCTGCTCTGCCGGATCTGCCCCCCAAGGTTTAAACACTAACCCTGGGCTATGAGAGATCTCTTTGCCACGGGCAAAGCGGTCTGGAAAGATCTGATAAAACACCGCTTCTTTTACCCAGTCAGGGCCTATCGCTTGTTCGCTCATGTGTGTTGAATTCCTTGTGCCTGAGTCAAAAAAGCCGGCACAGTGGCCGGCCTCTCTTACTATTTACGTTAGCATTACCATCTTCAGATTAGCGAATAATGCGTTTCGCCGCAGTATCCAGCGCTTTATCCACTTGCTGACGTCCGGTAGTGATATTAGAAATAATGGTGCCCATCGATGACCAAAAGCGTCCCATCGCTGCTGCATTCGGCATCGGCTCACCCATTGCAGCACTGGCATAAACAGCCTGCACCATGGGATCTTTTTCTAGCTCTTTCTGCAAGTTTTTATTTGCCATCGCGCCCAGCTCGCCGCTGGTATAAAGCAAACGCTGGTTCTCTTCCGTCATCAGATAATTGTTCAGCAATTCTTTTACTAACAACGCATTAGGCGAAGCCAAATTAATCATCGCAGCCCATACCCCAACAAATGGCTTGGCCGGATGTCCATCCACCGTTGGCAAAGGTGTCACCCCAAAGTCGATCCCCTCTTTCTGCAGATCGTCCCAATACCAAGGACCATTGAGCATCATAGCGATCTCTTGCTTCTTAAACTTCATCTCCATGATGGAGTAGTCACTATTGCGTGGCATCAAGCCCTCATCCAGCATCCGCTTTAACAGCTTGGCCCCCACCTTAGCGCCCGGTTTGTTCACCCCGGTATCTTTGACATCATACCCACTGTCCTTACGGGCAAACACATAACCGCCATTAGCGGCCAACAAAGGCCAGGTGTAATAGGTGTTGTTGTAATCCCATAAAATAGCGTTGACACCTTTCTCTGCCATGAGCTTCTTATCAAGTGCGAACATCTCCTCAAACGAAGCGGGCGGCGTATCGATAAGTGCTTTGTTGTAAATAAGGCTGATCGCTTCAATCGCAATGGGATAACCATAGACGCGCCCATCGACAGTCACGGCGTCCCAGGCATAGTCAATGGCTGAAGCACGCAGTTCCGGAGATGGCTTAATTTCGCTAATCAAGCCGCCACGAGCCCAATCACCCATGCGATCGTGGGGCCAAAAATAGATATCAGGGCCATCACCTGCACCGGCCTGAATTTCAAACTGTTTCGTGGAATCGACAGGGCTCTCAACATTTACCACCACGCCGGTATCAGCACTGAACTGAGCGGCGATCTGCTTCATCTGCTCAGCACCTTTGCCGATCCAGATAGTGATCTCGCCCTCTACCATGCCAGCGTTAGCAGGTTGACCGAGAACACCACATAGCAATGCGGCCAGCGTAAAGGGCTTCCCTATTTTTTTTATCATTATTATTTGTCCCACTCCATCAATTCCAATTGGCCAAGAATCCGTCAGCCATCGCCACATTGCAACCGGTAACATGGCAGCGAAAGATCTGGATCACATTCGCATTAAAGTTATTTGCAGCAATGCTAAAATAAGAATAGGTCGCCACGAGGGCGATCCTTGGCCGCTAATGTCGAGCAAGGAGCAGGGCATAACTACTTCGCCCAATTAAAGAACGGAAAAAAACAGGCATCAATGATTTGCCAAGAAAGCACAATCAACGATGAATAGCGCGTTCAGCCCTAAATCCAAACCTAGAGCTATCTAGCTGAATCCAGCCATGCACGGATCTGCGGCTCGAACGGCGCCACCGCATTAATATCTTCATCCGGTACCGTTTCCAGCACCTCGATGGTTTTCATCACTGCAGCATACTCTTGCAGCAAGCGATCGCGGGTTTCTTCATCTATATCTTGATCGTTAGCCAACTGTGTCATCGCGTCGCGTAACGACGGACCAATATTCTTGGCTCGCATATTTAGGGCACTAACCGCCAACATCAGTCGCTCAAACATCTGCGACCACTCATCATAGTTATTGAAACCGTGCTTGGACAATAATTGACTTAACGCTTCGGAATCTTTGCCTGACGCCCTCACTCGTTGGCTAAACACTTCTGATAACTGGGTGATATCAGTAATTTGATGAGCTGATGCCGTTTCTGGGTGCTCCCTGCTCCACTGATAAACCGCCGGAGCGGCAGCTAACCACTGTGTTATCTGTTCAGATTTCATCGGGGGCACCTCCGCCGCGGCAACCTCTGCCATCAACATCCCCCCGAACAACAGCGCGCACCATCCCAGGTGCTTTTTCCTACACATAGTGTTTGTCCTTATGGCGTCATCGTCTTTAGTGTAGCTGATCAAGATTCTAGCGAATTGCTATCAAATCATACTTTTGTAAAACATTAAACGTAAGCCGATAACCATTGAGGCACTTGCCGACACAAGTTAAAACAAACGCAACAAAAACCCAACAACTTTCTTATTATTCAGCATGTTATGGACATATATTTGTCATAAACAGTGGCCAAACTTCAGCACTACTCACTGAGAATTAATGAAGTACAGGAGTTTTAAATGCAGTCCATTGTTAAACGCAGTCCTATCACTATTGCATTCCTCACCAGCGCATCCATCCCCCTGACAGCACATGCCAATGTCGGCGTTGATGAGATACTCAACGGCGTACAGGTATACGGCAAGCTCAACTTGTCATGGCAAGTTTCCGACGAAGGTGATGGCTCATTTACGGATATGTCGAGTAACGCTTCGCGTTTCGGACTAAAAGGCGATGTCGGCGTTAATGACGACCTATCCGTTATCTACCAACTCGAATACGAAGCGGTGATCGAAGATGGCGATGACACCATCAAAAACCGAAACCAATTTGTCGGTCTTCACAGTAAAACTTTTGGTACGGGTAAGATTGGCCGCCATGACACCATGCTAAAAATGAGTCAGGGCAAAGTCGATCAGTTCAACGATTTTGAAGGGGATCTGAAATATATGTTTGTCGGCGAAAACCGTATGTCCGAAACCCTGACTTACATAAGCCCGTCCCTTGCCGGCTTTACGTTAGGCATGACCTGGGTGGCCACCGGCGCAGATAACGAAAGTGACTCAGTCAACGGTGAAAGCGACAGTGATGGTTTCTCTACCGCCTTGATGTATGGCGACAGTAAGTTAAACAGCACGCCATTCTATGCCGCTGTCGCTTATGACGATGATGTAAATAATTTCGATACGATTCGCACCACGGCGCAAGCCAGGTTAGCCAACCTAACCATCGGCGGTATGTGGCAAGAATCTGAACGCTCTGATGGTACAGGCAGCGCGCAATCAGGCTGGTTGGCAAGTGCGGCCTATCAACTGACCCATAACGTGTCACTACGTAGCCAATATCAACAAAGTGATATGCACAAACTGGAACACGTTGATGGTTCCCGTCCGGCGGTCGATTTTAAAGAGGGTTATAGCGTTGGGGCCAGCTATGACTTCAGCAAAAAGACCGCTCTTTATGCCTGGTACACCGACCGTACCGCCGCCAATAGCAGTAGTAAATCGGACTCTGACTACTTCTCTGTCGGCATCAGTCACAGCTTCTAAGAGGTTTTGAAATAAGTTTTAGGGAGCCGTTGCCAGAACAGGGACGTTCACCTAATAACAAAAAAGCCGCTGTTCCAAGCGGCTTTTCTTAGCGTCGATAGTAATAACTTACTTCACACGGGAAACGTATTCACCGGTACGAGTATCTACTTTCACTACTTCACCAATCTGAATAAACAGCGGCACACGTACCACAGCACCGGTGCTCAATGTTGCTGGCTTCCCGCCGGTACCGGCCGTATCACCTTTCAAACCGGGATCGGTTTCAGTCACTTCCAGTTCAACGAAGTTAGGTGGAGTCACTGAGATTGGATTCTCATTCCAGGTAGTAATGGTGCAAACGTCTTGCTCAACCAACCACTTCTCTTGATCACCGATCGCTTTAGCATCCGCCGCAAGCTGCTCGAATGTGTCATTGTTCATAAAGTGCCAGAACTCACCATCGTTGTAGAGGTAAGCCAGTTCAATATCCATGACGTCAGCGGCTTCGACCGTTTCGCCCGACTTGAAAGTTTTTTCCAACACCTTACCGGAGATAAGTTTGCGGATCTTTACACGGTTAAAGGCTTGACCCTTGCCAGGCTTCACGAACTCGTTATCAATAATTGAACAGGGCTCGCCATCCAGCATGAATTTTAGCCCTCCACGAAATTCGTTGGTACTATACGTCGCCATTTCTACCTCGTTACCAAAGCTGATTATTTCAAATGCCGCAGATGATAACCCGAAAACCCCTCGAGGGTGAACGACCATGGCAACAAGAGCTGGCAAAAGCGATCACCGATCCGGCGGTTTTGCTTACCATGCTTGAGATAGATCAAACTGCATTCGCCGACGGCTTTGCGGCGAGAAAGCAATTTCCGATGCGTGTTCCTCAACCATTTATCGATCGCATGGTAAAAGGCGATCCGAATGACCCACTGCTACGCCAAGTTCTGCCGCTGAGCGATGAACTCATTACATCCAACGGTTATGTTAGCGACCCGCTTGGCGAACATGACACCCAAGCACCAGGCTTAATGCACAAGTATCAAAGCCGTGTCCTCCTGATCCTCCGTGGTGGCTGTGCGGTAAACTGTCGTTACTGTTTTCGCCGTCACTTTCCTTACGGCGATAACAGCCCTAGCAAGCAGGAGTGGCAACAGTCATTTGACTACATAGCGGCTCACCCTGAGATTAACGAGGTTTTGCTCTCTGGTGGCGACCCGCTAATGGCCAACGATCAGCAGCTTGACTGGCTACTGACTCAGCTAGAGCAGATCCCCCATCTACGCCGTGTGCGCATACATACGCGCTTACCCGTGGTGATACCAAGCCGTATTACCGATGCGCTAGTCTGTCGCTTAGCCAGCTCAAGATTAAAAGCATTAATGGTGCTGCATATCAATCACGCCAATGAAATTGATAACGCACTACAACGGGCAGCTCAGAAACTAAAACAAGCCGGGATCTGGCTGCTCAACCAAAGCGTACTATTGCAACAGGTGAATGACTCAGCCGATGCATTGTGTGCGTTAAGCGAACGCCTGTTTGAAGCCGATATACAACCCTATTATCTACACCTAATGGATAAGGTCGCCCAAGCAGAACACTTTGACTTGCCGCTAGCACGGGTACAGGCGCTAAACAAAGCAATGATGCAGCGTCTACCCGGTTTCTTAGTACCCAAGTTTGTCCGTGAAATAGCCGGACAGCAAAGCAAAACCCCCATAGATTTAGGTTTTAACCCATTTATTGAGCAAACAGATCTCGATTTTTTCCAGCAAAGCTGACACTGCCCATGTGCAGAAGAAAGCGCTAGAATAGCAACCGACTATAGATACCTTTGATATGAGAGAACCGCTTTAGATGTCGAGCCATGACCAGCTTTTTGAACACCTCAGTGCCAATTTAAAACAGGCTTACCGACAAGCAATTGATGCTGATGCCATCCTCAACGAAATGCTGCAGCTTGATGTCGGGAAGTTCGACGCCGTTTTCCGTAAAGATCAAGGCTTTGAATGTGAAGCGATCAGATTTGTTCCCTATGTTGAAGAGCTCGCTGCTGAGATCGAACCACTGAAAACGGCTTCGCCCGACAAATTCGAAGCACAGCTAAAAACATGGGTAAGCAAACTGGAACTGCTCCTGCGCACGCTGGCAGAATTTAAGCGCAACCTAAAAGCCAAGTAAGCGGTCCACTCTTTCTCCAGCGGCTTCGCCCCATGCAAGCGGGTTAAAATCGACTAAACTTAGAGCAGGCTTTCAACAGATCATCGTTACAGCTTGGTGATATAGGTTTAAGTTAATGGAACCCGTAAATGCGAACGTCGCCGCCTCAGTGACGCAGCAGCTTCCACCACAGCGTAATAACGCGCAACAAACTGCCTTAGCCAGTATCAGTGAGGTAGTGGCAGCGCCGCCTTCGTCAGAAACGACAGAGGAGGATGCAACCGAATCCGTGCAGGTATCAAACTCTTTAGGACAGGCCGCTGAAGCGTCCAACCTCACTCGTAGCCGAGCAATTGAGTTATATAGAGCGGTCGCCGCACTGGTATAAGCGAGCGTGAAAGGAAAAGAGAAAGGGACAATTAATCGAGTAAAAAAGGGTACCGCTGATCTTGTCTAAAAGCTGTACGCCACACCAACGCCTAACGTGTATTCGTAAACTGGCGCTTCAGCTTTCGCTTCATTCGCTTCGAGCTTACCAACAGCGGCATTGTAATTCAGTTGCCAGCTTTCACTGAGGCCCTGCTTTGCAGCAACGCCGACACTCACCTTGGATGCACCCTCCGTGACCGCACTACCATCTTCAGCGAGCAATGGCTGACCAAGATAATGCTCGGCGTACTCACCGTTCATATAGGTGTAACTCACTTCGGGAAACAGCTTCAGATCGCCGGTCACCTGCAAAGGGTAGCTGTAACTTAACTTACCGTATTCTCCCCGCGCCTGCTCACTGAGCTCTGATACGAGTGACACGGCCACCGTTCCCCAAAAGTCCTGGTAACGATACTCAGCGCCCAAGTTGACCCGATCTTTTTCTTCCTCGGAGTCGAACGCTGGCTCCCACAGATCCTGACTATGCTCCACCAACGTTGCCACCGAATGCTTGGTACTGGAAAACAGCGGTTGTGACGATGCTTCAGAGACAACAAATTGTGCGCCTCGGTATTCAACCTGTAGGTCTTTTTCTGGTTGCTGCGCAAGTTGCTGGGAGAGTAGGGGAAAATTCGGAAAACGATCGCCAGCAGTAGCCACACCATCAGTGACTTCAGTCGCTTGTGCGGCACCGCTAACCAGCAGCGCAAGGCTAAGCGCCTTTACAACATTCCGCATTGGCTTCCCTTACTGTTTCTTATCGTTTTGATTTTTAGTATAGCCAGAGAACGAGATATCTCCGTGCATGGATCAAATTTATCGATCTGGCTCTGAACTTTTCACTACCAGCCATGTCATCAGTAGACCGGTAAATGCAATTATTCATTACCAACAGATATAAAAAAACCCGCCAGATGGCGGGTTTTTTGGTCGCTTAGGAAGCGGAAGGCTACATCATACCGCCCATGCCACCCATGCCACCCATACCACCCATGCCGCCCATATCTGGGGTGCCACCAGCAGCTGCTTCTTGAGGTACGTCAGTCACCATCGCTTCGGTGGTGATCATTAAGCCACCCACAGACGCTGCAAACTGCAGTGCTGAACGAGTTACCTTAGTTGGGTCAAGAATACCCATGTCGATCATGTCACCGTAAACGCCGGTTTGAGCGTTGTAGCCGTAGTTAGCTTCGCCACCACGTACGTTATTAGCTACCACAGAGGCTTCTTCACCCGCGTTAGTTACGATTTGACGCAGAGGAGCTTCCATCGCACGCAGAGCCAGCTTGATGCCGTGGTTCTGATCTTCGTTGTCGCCTTCCAGCTCGGCGATCTTCGCAGCAACACGTACCAGCGCAGTACCACCACCGGCAACCACGCCCTCTTCTACGGCTGCGCGAGTTGCGTGCAATGCATCTTCTACGCGCGCTTTCTTCTCTTTCATTTCAACTTCAGTCGCTGCGCCCACTTTGATCACAGCAACACCGCCAGCCAACTTGGCTACACGCTCTTGCAGTTTCTCACGATCGTAGTCTGAAGAGGCTTCTTCGATTTGCTGACGAATTTGACCGACACGGCCTTCAATCATCTCAGCGTCGCCTGCACCATCAATAATGGTTGAGTTATCCTTGTTGATAACCACACGCTTAGCTGTACCCAGATCTTCCAATGTCGCTTTTTCCAGATCCAAGCCAACTTCTTCAGAAATAACCGTACCACCAGTCAACACAGCGATATCTTGCAGCATCGCTTTACGACGGTCACCGAAGCCAGGTGCTTTAACAGCAGCCACTTTCACAATGCCGCGCATGTTGTTTACAACCAAGGTTGCCAGCGCTTCGCCTTCAACGTCTTCAGCAATAATCAGCAGTGGCTTACCTGCTTTTGCCAGACCTTCCAGAACAGGAAGCAGTTCACGGATGTTGGAGATTTTCTTGTCAACTAACAGGATGAACGGGCTTTCCAATTCAACATTGCCAGTTTCCTGGTTGTTGATGAAGTAAGGAGACAGGTAGCCACGGTCAAACTGCATACCTTCAACCACGTCCAGTTCATTTTCCAGACCCTGGCCATCTTCAACTGTGATAACGCCTTCTTTGCCGACTTTGTCCATCGCAGTAGCGATGATTTCGCCAACATGAGCGTCAGAGTTAGCAGAGATAGTACCTACCTGAGCAATCGCTTTGCTGTCAGCACAAGGTACAGAGAGTTCTTTCAGCTCAGCAACCGCAGCGATAACCGCTTTGTCGATGCCGCGCTTGAGATCCATTGGGTTCATGCCAGCAGCAACGGCTTTAACACCTTCGTTGACGATCGCTTGTGCCAGTACTGTCGCAGTGGTGGTGCCATCACCGGCATCATCAGAGGTCTTAGAAGAAACTTCTTTCACCATCTGTGCGCCCATGTTTTCGAACTTGTCTTCCAGCTCGATCTCTTTTGCCACAGAAACACCGTCTTTAGTTACGGTAGGTGCACCGAAGCTCTTATCCAGAACGACGTTACGACCTTTAGGGCCCAGAGTAACTTTTACTGCGTTAGCCAGTACGTTTACACCAGCCAGCATTTTTACGCGTGCGTCTTCACCAAATTTGACTTCTTTTGCAGCCATTTTTCTCTTTCCTCAAATTCTTTAGCGTTCTGATTACCTGAATACGCGTATTACTTACGCTTCAATCACTGCCAGTACGTTGTCTTCTTTCATGATCAGTAACTCCTGACCATCAACTTTGTGGGCTTTTTCGACGTAACCACCGAACAGAACTGTGTCACCAACGTTCACGGCAACGGCACGAGTATCACCGTTATCAAGGGTGCGGCCAGCGCCTACTGCTACAACTTCACCTTTGCTGGACTTTTCAGCAGCACTGCCAGTCAGGACAATACCGCCTGCTGACGTAGATTCTTCTTCCAAACGTTTAACCACAACACGGTCTTGTAATGGACGGATAGTCATCTATTGATCTCCCGAGATTAACCTTTAGTTGATATAAGAAGCGCCACTTGAGGACGCTGGTGGATTTAAGATGGGGATGGGTAGAAAAAAACCAAGCGGGACAGGTGAAAAAAAATCAAAAAACCAACCTAACCCGCTGAAACAGATCTAATCTTTTCTTTCGAACTCGCCGTCAATCACATGACCACGGCGGTCACTCGACTCTGTAGATGTCGAATTCAAAGGTTCATTGGCGCTGGCCGCCGATGAGTCAAATCCTGGTCGACTATGGGCATAGTAAGCCCCGCCAGGCGCCGCTGCATTGACCACCTGAAACTGGAAGCGCTTGATCAATGCCAACGCAACCAACTTACGCAGCGGTGCCGTCAGGATGAGGATGCCGACGATGTCGGTGACAAAGCCAGGCGTAACCAGCAGCACACCGGCAACCAATAACAGCAGCCCTTCAACAATCTCGGTGCTGGGCATCTGGCCCTGAGCCATTTTTTGCCGCACCGACATCAGCGTAGCAACCCCCTGGCTGCGCACGAGTGAGGCGCCAATCATTGCTGAAAGGATCATCAGTGCAACCGTGGGCATCACACCCAACACGCTGCCCACTTGGATAATGACGCTAACTTCAAGGATAGGAATAAAAATAAACATCAAAAAAAGAACAAACGCCAAAATGCACCTCTCATGCTGTGGGGTTGGCTTAAATCTCTATATTTGGGCGTTATGCCCTTTTATCAATGCAGCAACCGGTTAAAAATGGGACAGGTTAAATGCAACAAGGTTCCCTTCCGTGGCATCAGCAGAAAAAAACGTCACCGAACAGCGAAAGCAAATCACCGCCAAACTGGTCTTATCTGCGTGCCCGGACGTTGAACATGCACAACGGATCGCGAGCTGTCTGGTAGCAGAACGTCTGGCTGCCTGTGTCAATCTTATTCCGCAAATGCAGTCTATTTATCGTTGGCAGGATAAGATCGAGCAAACCAATGAGGTACAGTTGCTTATTAAAAGTGACCACGGCACTCTGTCGGATCTCGAGGCACGGCTGACGGCGCTGCATCCCTACGACGTACCCGAATTTTTGGTGGTAACCATCGAAGATGGTAGCGCCGATTACCTGGCCTGGTTAGGCCAATGTTTACAGAGAGACACAAAATAATGTGGTTAAAAATGCGCTTTTTCTCGATGCTGTTCCTACTGCCGACATTGGTATCGGCCTCTGGGTTATCGGGTCTACTGCCCGCAGATGATCAATTTCTCCCCGTTGATGAGGCTTTCCAATTCAGCTATCAGCAAAACGGAAGCAGTGTTGAGCTAAATTGGCAGGTAGCCGATGAGTACTATCTGTACCGTGACAAGTTCAAATTTAAAGTTAACGGCGCAGAGATGGGCACCGCTGAACGCCCCGCCGGTATCCTCTACATGGATGAGTACTTCGGTGAGACTCAAGTCTATTATCATCAGGCCGTCATCACTGTCCCTGTCTCCAGTATCTCCGACAACGCTGAGCTCACGGTCACCTATCAGGGCTGTGCTGCTGCCGGCTTGTGTTATCCGCCAACTCGGAAAACCGTTTACCTGCAACCGCAACCGGACGAAGCTGCCGCAGCCCTAGCCACAGACACACCTGCGGCAGACGGCAACGCGACAATAGAGAGAGCATCCGGCGTGCCTATGGATCAAGGTGGGTTTAACGCGCTACTTAGCGAAGCCAGTGTAGGTTGGGCACTACTGCTGTTTTTTATCTTAGGCGTAGGGTTGGCTTTCACCCCTTGCGTTTTTCCTATGTACCCCATTCTTTCCGGCATTCTGGTCGGCCAAGGTGACAAATTAACCACTCGCCGCGCCTTCAGCTTGTCATTGGTGTATGTCCAGGGAATGGCGATCACTTATGCGGCACTGGGATTAGTGGTAGCAACCGCCGGTTTGAAATTTCAGGCTGCACTACAACACCCAGCGGTACTACTAAGTTTAGGTGGTCTGTTTGTCGTTTTGTCTCTTTCAATGTTTGGCGCGTTTAATTTCCAACTGCCCAGCCATTGGGTCAGCCGCATCAGCAATGTCAGCAACAGCCAAAAGAGTGGCAGCTATATCGGTGTGGGTATCATGGGTGTGCTCTCTGGTCTCGTCGCCTCACCATGCACTACGGCGCCCCTTTCCGGCGCGCTACTCTATGTTGCGCAGTCGGGTGATCTGGTTCTCGGCGGTCTGGCTCTCTACCTGTTAAGTGTCGGTATGGGGTTACCCTTACTGATCATCGGCACTAGCGGCGGCAAACTCCTACCGAAGGCAGGCGCCTGGATGGACAGCATTAAGATGTTGTTTGGTTTTGTCCTATTAGCTGCCGCACTGCTGTTGGTTGGCCGCCTGCTCCCCACCATAGTAGAGAGCTTGCTATGGGCACTGTTGATTACTGTCACCCTGCTGTTTCTTGCCTTTACTAAATACGGCGCGGAACGTGGCCACTTTACCGCCCGCATCACTGTCGTGGTATTGGCTTTGACTGTTGGGGGTTGGACCGCCATCAATGGCCTGAAGCAGCAACCAGCAACCATCACCGGCCAGTTTATTAACGTGGCGAATGTCAGCGAATTACAACAACAGGTTGACGCTGCGGCAGCAGCAGGTAAGCCGGTGATGCTGGATCTTTATGCTGATTGGTGTGTGGCATGCAAAGAGTTTGAACAGAAAACGTTTCCAGCGGAACACGTGGTTCAGCGTCTAGATCAGTTTGTTTTGCTTAAGGCCGATGTGACCGACAACAGTGGCGAAGCCATTGCATTACTGGAGTCCCTTGGCGTACTCGGACTGCCAACCTTGGTATTCTATGACCCCAGTGCCGCCGAGTTGGCAACACTGCGAGTTACCGGATTCCAAGGGCCGGATCGTTTTGCCGAACACCTGGACAGAGTCTTGGCCGAATAAGGGATCGTTGCAACCATGACAGCTGCATGCTCATTTTCCTGGATGGCAACACGGCGAGTGATCGCCGTCGCCCTACTCACGTTGATGGGGGTATTGGGGTGCGCCAGCGTTCCCTTATCCACCATGGTCAAAATGAGCCAGTTTGGCCCAGAAGAGTTTGTCGAACTTAAGCCCGAAGATATTCGGGCAAAGGTGACGGTTGAGGAGGCGGTTGGGTTAAAGCCAGAACAGACCATACTCGAAGTCACGCTCGCCAGCCCCAACGGGCAACTAATGAAAACCTTCAACTTTGAACTGATCTCGGAAACTCCGCGCACCGAAGAGCGCTGGCTGCGCGCACCGCTGCACTGGATCGACTACGAAATGAAACTCACCGATGAAGGTGAGTCTGCATTTAAATCGTTTCAGCAGTTTGCCGCCAATGACCCTGAGCTAAATTCATTTGCCATCAGTGTTGGAGCAAAAGTCAAAAACCCACCGGCAGAGGGTGAGATCATGGTGATGTCTATTGCGCTCAAGCTTTATCAACAAGAAGCCTATATGCCGTTATTTGAAAAAGCCGAGATAAAGATGGGGAAAACAGAGATCTAACTCGCCTGAACAAATCTCGCTGCACAGTGTCAAACAAAAGCGGCAGACTCCGCCACTTCATCTATGCTTGGAGCAGTATTTAACTGTTCAGATAAGCCAAGTTAGAGTAAAACCTCTAATCAACATCAAAACTTTGCACTGATTCGACCAGAAAAATGCTGCGATTTTCTGCGAAAACAATATAATTCGAAAAAAGCGGGAACTTTTCACCGTTCCGACAGCTCAAAAAGCTAAATTTTGCTCAGATTTGACGTGCAATAGCCCATAAACACGAATTAGAAGAAAAAGCCTGCAAGATGGAAGCAAAACTCAACATTTTATTGCTGAATGGCCCAAACCTAAATCTACTTGGTTTACGCGAGCCTGAGATCTATGGCCATCAAACACTGACCGATGTGGTTCAGGCACTTGATGCCCAAGCCGCTTCTTATGGTGTGCAGCTTTCCCATCTTCAAAGCAACGCTGAGCATGAGCTAATTGAAGCGATCCATAAGGCGCGGGGAAAGATGGACTTCATCTTGATTAACCCTGCCGCTTTCACTCACACCAGTGTGGCAATACGCGATGCACTGCTGGGGGTGGCTATTCCATTTATAGAAATACACCTGTCCAATGTCCATGCCCGCGAATCGTTCCGCCACCACTCCTACTTGTCTGATGTAGCAGAAGGCGTCATTTGCGGTTTGGGCATTCAAGGTTATGAGTTTGCACTGCAGGCGGCATGTCGCCGACTGTGCCCCAACGACTAGAACAACGTACTAACGCAGAGAGAAATCGATGGATATTCGCAAAATTAAAAAACTGATCGAGTTAGTCGAAGAATCAGGTATCAATGAACTGGAGATCACCGAAGGTGAAGAATCCGTGCGCATCAGCTGTGGTGGCACAGTGATGCAGGCACCGGTCCAGTATCAAGCCGCGCCAGCGGCCGCACCAGCTGCAGCACCAGCCGCAGCACCTGCGGCAGCAGCGGCTCCTGTAGCTGACGAACCGGCGGGTCATTTGGTTCGCTCACCTATGGTCGGTACCTTCTACCGCGCATCATCGCCTGAAGCTAAGCCATTTTCCGAAGTCGGCCAGCATGTAAATGCTGGAGACGTCCTCTGCATCGTCGAAGCGATGAAGATGATGAACCAGATCGAAGCAGACACGTCCGGTGTTATTAAAGCGATCCTGGTCAACAACGGCGACGCTGTTGAGTTCGACGAACCCATGTTTGTTATCGAATAACCACAGAGAATTGTCATGCTGGATAAAGTCGTCATCGCCAATCGCGGCGAAATCGCGCTTCGTATCCTCAGAGCTTGTAAAGAGCTGGGGATCAAGACAGTCGCAGTGCACTCCACTGCTGACCGCGAACTAAAACATGTACTGCTGGCCGACGAGTCGATCTGTATCGGTAATGCGCCAGCCCAAGAAAGCTACCTCAACGTACCGTCCATCATCAGTGCGGCAGAAGTTAGCGACGCAGTGGCTATCCACCCTGGTTACGGCTTTTTGGCTGAGAACGCTGAATTTGCCGAACAGGTAGAGAATAGTGGTTTCATCTTTATTGGGCCAACGGCCGAAACCATCCGCCTGATGGGTGACAAAGTCTCAGCCATTGAGGCGATGAAGAAAGCGGGTGTCCCCTGTGTTCCCGGTTCTGATGGGCCTCTGGGCGACGATGAGGCGAAGAATATCTCTATCGCCAAACGTATCGGCTACCCTGTGATCATCAAAGCCTCCGGTGGTGGTGGTGGTCGTGGTATGCGCGTGGTTCGGGAAGAGAAAGAGCTGATCCAATCGATCGCCATGACTCGCGCCGAAGCTAAAGCTGCCTTTAACAACGATATTGTCTACATGGAGAAGTTCCTCGAGAACCCTCGCCATATCGAAGTTCAGGTCATGGCTGACGGTCAGGGCAGTGCGATCCACTTTGGTGAGCGCGATTGTTCTATGCAACGTCGCCACCAAAAAGTGGTTGAAGAAGCACCTGCGCCAGGCGTAACTGAAGAGATGCGCCGCTTTATCGGTGAGCGCTGCTGCCGAGCCTGTGTAGAGATTAACTACCGTGGTGCTGGCACCTTCGAATTCCTATTTGAGAACGGCGAGTTCTATTTCATCGAAATGAACACCCGTATTCAGGTAGAGCACCCTGTGACAGAGATGGTCACCGGTGTGGATCTGATTAAAGAGCAACTGCGCGTGGCTGCAGGCCAACCGCTCTCTTTCACTCAGGAAGAGATTAAGATCCGTGGTCATGCCATTGAATGCCGGATTAACGCAGAAGATCCTAAGTCGTTTATTCCGTCGCCAGGTAAGATCAAGCGCTTTCATGCTCCGGGTGGTTTAGGGGTGCGTTGGGATTCCCATATCTATACTGATTATTCAGTGCCGCCGAACTATGACTCTATGGTAGGTAAGCTGATCTGTTACGGCGAAAGCCGCGATGTCGCCATCGCTCGCATGAAGCACGCGCTGAATGAGATCGTAGTCGAAGGGATCAAGACCAACATCAACCTGCACAAAGAGATCATGGCCGACGAGAACTTCCAGTTTGGTGGTGCGAATATCCACTATTTGGAAAAGAAACTCGGTTTGCAGTAATCACCACTGCTATGCTCTTAAAGGCTGCCTCGGCAGCCTTTTTTATTAGCAAAATCAGATCCCCCTTGCGCTTGGTCAACACCGGCGTATAGATTTAAGTCGCGCTAATTAACCATTCAGAGACCGACATGAAGCCCGCCAATCTATTATTCATCAGCTTGCTATCTATACTCTTGTGTCGCTTTGCGATCGCCGAAGAAGCCACCGAACAAAACACCACGAAAGCGCTCCCCGAACCGGTGCGGGTGGAGAAAAAGCTGTCAGGAAAATTCAATGATAAAAAGATCGAGTACCGCGTTATCGCCGCTGATACTCATCTGGTCGATGATGACAGCAAGCCAATGGCCAGTATCTTTAGCACGGCCTATATCGCTACCGGCAAGAAAAAGAGTGAGCAACGACCGCTGATATTCTTTTTCAATGGCGGCCCTGGCAGCGCGTCAGTTTGGCTGCACCTGGGGGGCTTTGGACCAAAACGTGTCGTTGTCCCCTCCAATGGTGAAAATGCAGGCGCACCGCCTTATCCCCTGATCGACAACCCGTTAGCGATGCTGGACATTGCCGACCTGGTGTTCGTTGACCCCGTTGGCACGGGTTACTCCCGAGCAATAGGGGAGTATCAAGGCACCGATTTCTGGGGCGTGAAAAAAGACGCTGAAGTGCTGTCTCGCTTCGTCCGTCACTTTATCAGTGAACACAAACGCTGGAACTCACCCCGTTACCTGGCAGGCGAAAGCTATGGCACGACGCGTATCGGGGCGCTGGTACGCGAGCTACAAGAGGGCTGGAACGCCGTGAATCTAAACGGCATCTTGTTGATATCAGCCATTGTCGATTACCAAACCGGTGACTTTTTTCCCGGTAATGAGCAACCGTTTATGAGCTTCCTGCCGACTTATGCAGCCACCGCTTGGTATCACGATGCACTGCCTAACAAACCCGAACAGTTGGCGCCATTCATTGAAGAAGTGAAGGCGTTTGTTCTCAATGAATACTCTGTTGCCCTGCTCAAAGGCAGTCGGCTGACCACAGAAGAACGTGCAGTGATCATCGAAAAGCTGCATCAATACACTGGACTCTCCAAGCAGTATCTCGCCGCAACCGATCTGCGTATTCATGAGATGCGTTTTATGAAAGAGCTGCTTCGTGAACAAGGAAAAGTCGTAGGCCGTCTGGACTCCCGTTATTTAGGTACTGATGCCGACAGCGCAGGGGAAACGTTCGAAGCCGATCCGTCGGGTTATGGTATCGCCGCGGCTTATACCGCAGCGATAAATGACTACCTGGGACGCCAGATCGGAGTTGAGCGTAATGAGATCTATCAGATCCTGAGCAGCGAAGTTTACAGGCATTGGGATTGGTCCATGGGCGGCTCGCCCCGAGAAGAAAACGTCATCAATGTCGCTCCTTTGATTGCTAAAGGGATGCGCCAAAATCGTGATCTCAGGATCTTTGTCGCCAATGGCTACTACGATATGGCAACGCCCTTTTTCGCTACCGAACAATCCTTTGCCCATTACGGCATCGATCCAAAGCGTGTCACCATGACCTATTATCCGGCCGGACATATGATGTATGTCCACGAACCCAGCCTAAAACAGCTTACCGATGATGTCCGTAGGTTTATCGAAACTCCCTAGTTAGCGCACAAATCCAGCAGCAGCTTGGCACTATCGGTGCAAAGCTGCTTGTACCTTAACTAGATATCGTTCTACCCTTGCCCTATAAAAAACAACATCATACTGGCACTTTTCAGCCAATTCGATCAGCAATAAGGCATGCAAGTCGATGACAGAGAACAAAACACAGACAGAGACGTCCTCTAATGAAGAGCCTCAAGCCGCCGTCGATGAGTCTCTCACCTCTGATGCAGAGCAAACGGCAGCGATCGATGAGCAAGCGAAAGCATTAAAAGTGAAAAAAATTACACAAGGCGTCTTAATTGCCTGTGTATTACTGTTTGTCTGGTATCTGATCGCCGATCGCGTTACCCCCAACACCGATCAAGCACGACTACGCGCTTACGTGGTCCCCGTGGTTGCAGAAGTCGCCGGCACAGTGATAGAGATAGGTGTCGACAATAACGAAATCGTTAAACAAGACAGCCTGTTGTTTCGTATTGATCCGGAGAAATACCAACTCGCAGTCGTTCAGGCAGAAGCCGACTTAGAGATGGCAGGCCAAGCGATTGGCGCGGATCTGGAAGCGGTCAGTGCTGCGCAAGCCAATGTGTTAGACGCCCAAGCCCACCTGACCAATAAAGAAGCACAAGCCAAACGAACGCTTACCCTGACCAAGAAAGGGATCATGGCGCAATCATTTGGTGACCAAGCCGTTGCTTCAGTGGCCAAAGCAAAAGCTTCGCTGGCAAAGGCGCAGGCCGATCTGCGTGCTTCGAAACAGAAGTTAGGTAGTGAAGGAGAAAACAACCCGCGCATCCGTAACGCCATTGCCGCTCTGCGAAAAGCTCGTCTTGATCTGCAAAATACCGTAGTCACGGCTCCTCATTTAGGAGTAGCGACCAACGTGCAGATCAGCGTGGGACATTACGCCCAGACAGGTGCGCCACTGATGACTTTTATCTCGGCTGAAGATGTTTGGATCGAAGCCTATATGCGTGAGAACAACCTCGAAAACATTAAGGCCGGTGATGATGTTGAGATGGTACTTGATGCTGCACCAGGCCGCGTTTTTAAAGGCAAGGTCGCCAGCGTCGGCTTCGGTATTAACTGGGATAAGAACAACCAGCTTGGGCAACTACAAACCATTAATACCGCCAGTGGCTGGTTACGGGAAGCGCAGCGCATGCCGGTTATCATTCAGTTCACTGACGACGACAGCACTGGCTTACGCCGAGTCGGCGGACAAGTGGATGTGATTGTTTATACTGGCGACGGTTGGATTATGAATAGCATAGGTAAGCTGTGGATACGCTTCATCAGTCTGCTCAGTTATGCCTACTAACAGACGCTGACGCTTAAAGGCTGATCTCAATGACCCCGACCATCACGGATCCACAACAGCGACGGATGCTCAGGTTTGCCATCGGCACTACTTTAGCGATGGTATTTGCCTGCATCTCAGGCCTGCCGGTCGGCTACCTGATCCCAGTACTCACGGTATCACTGTTAGGCAACACCCAACCCAATCCCGGGTTTAAAGGCGGCGGCAAGCTAATAATACTCATCGCTGGCAGTGCGTTGCTCGGGTTGCTGTTTTCCGCCGCGACCCTGCGCTATCCCATTGTCTGCATGCTGTTAGTGATCCTGTTTCTATTTCGCATTTTTAAAGGAGCAGCCAAAGGTACGCCAGCGATCGTCAGCGTTATGTTGTTACTTGCCTTCACCATGATACCGGTTGTTTCGTTAACCCATCAGGCGCTTTCTTTAACCGTTGCTGGGGGCCTAGCCACCGCCGGTTTGTTTGCAGTGCTCTTCCTATGGTTTAGCCATTGGCTAATCCCAGATCTGGATGTCACCACTGGCGTACCAGATAAGCAACAGGCAACGACCGTCAGTGACAGTGATGCGATCCACTCGGCGTGGATAAGCACAGTAGTGGTCACCCCTGCCGTGGTCAGCTTTTTCTATTTTGGCCTCACCGAAGACCTAATCACTCTGGTGTTTATCTGTTTATTGGCACTGACCCCGGATCTACAAAAAAGCAGTAAGGGCGCCACAGCCCTGCTTTTAGCCAATATCGCTGGAGGCTTAGTTGCATTGGTTCTGTTCCGCCTGCTTGTCGCGGTGCCTGAACTGAGTGCATTGCTGTTACTGATCCTACTCACCGCCCTACTATTTAGTCAGCGGATCTTTTCTGATCGACCGGTGGCACCGCTGTACGCTTCGGCCTTTTCCACCGTGCTGCTGCTGATTGGTTCAACCACCGGCAATTTTGGTGGTGACGCCGATGCCAAATTCTACGCCCGCATTATTGGTATTGGTTTGGCTGCCGCCTATGTGATCTTTGCTTTTATCGTGGTGGCAATCTACAGCCGTCGCAGTCGCGCCACGGTCATCGCTGGCGGAACAAGCGCCAGCAATTAAAACACCCACCGATGGGGGCGTTACATAAAGCACCCACCGGTGACTTAACATCGACGCGGCGATATGTCAGAGTCTATTCATCTCCTTTCGCAAGCAACCATCACTGACTATGGCTATTGAAGTTTTCGATCGTATCTATCAACGTGCCGCCGAGCGTAAAGGCGGTGAACGCGCCTTGGAGTTTCTCCTTAGCACGCCATTAAACGCTAATGAGCTGTGCCAGATCCCTGATCATCGCTATCTGTCGACGATGACCAAAGTGATCTTTCAAAGTGGTTTTGTTTGGCGGGTGATCGAGAACAAATGGCCAGCATTTGAAGAGGCTTTCTTTGGCTTTGAACCAGAAAAAATGGTGATGCTAGGTGATGCTCATATCGACCGCTTGCTGCAAGACGCCCGCATTGTGCGAAATGGCCAAAAAATAGCGACTGTGCCGAAAAATGCCCAGATGATCCTCGATGTCAGCAAACAACATGGCAGTTTTGCTCAATTCATTGCTGATTGGCCCGGAACAGATATCACCGGTTTATGGCTCTGGCTGAAAAAGCATGGTGCCCGACTTGGCGGCAACAGTAGCGCCTACCTATTGCGGCGCATGGGCAAAGACACCTTTGTATTGAGTAAAGATGTGGTCGCCCATCTGATTGGCGCAGGCGTGGTTGATAAGGCCCCCTCTAGTCAACGAGACTTAAAAGCCACGCAGACGGCATTTAATCATTGGGCTGAGCAATCTGGACGCTCTCTGACCGAAATAAGCCAGGTCATTGCCTACAGTGTTGGCGATAACCGAGTACAGGCTGAGTAACCTCACGGCCACCGCTAAGTCGATTAAGTAGGGAGTGGTAACTCACACTCACAGACAGCCACGCCGTTTAGGTCAGCATAAATATATTCACCCGGGTGAACCTCTACCCCGGCGATCTCGATTACGATTTCGACATCTCCTTGGCCACGTTTCGCGGTTTTAATCGGGCAAGTGGCCAATGCCTTTACACCAAAAGGCATCTGATTAATCGTACCGACATCGCGCATGGCGCCATTGATGATCACCCCGCCCCAGCCATTATCTATCGCTTTCTGCACCAGGTTATCGCCTAACAGCGAGCGGGCATTGGAGCCGCCGCCATCCACCAGCAACACGCGCCCGTTTCCTGGCAGAGCCAACTGCTCGGCAACACGGCTATTGTCTTCAAAACAACAAACTGTCTGTAGCGGCCCGAAAATAATCGGATGCAGGCCAAAACTACGCCAAGGCAAATTGAGTAAGCGCAACGCTTGCGGGTGTTCATCAAACAGATCAGGTAGCAGGTCTAACATCCTCTCTCCTATGCCATCACTCATCGCGAAATTTAGATTAGAGTTATTACTCAATCTGGTAGATATTCTAACAATTAGCAAGTCATCGAATATTTTTCACTCTAATCAGAGCCACCAGCAATAGCGTTGGTACTGTTATATAACGCCCCTGCCAGCTACAATCCGCCCATTCAAGATAATTCCAGGAGATGCCATGCCTTGGCTCCAGCTTCGCCTAAATGCCACCGCCGATACCGCAGAAAAAGTCGGTGACTTAATGTCTGCTTGCGGTGCCTTGTCTGTGACATTTTTGGATTCGAAAGACAATCCGGTGTTTGAACCTATGCCAGGAGAAACCCGCTTATGGGGAGAAACTGACGTGATGGGTTTATGGGATGCGGAAGCGGACATGGACATTGTGGTCAGCTATCTACAGATGCATGGCGGATTAACCAAAGGCCAACGCTATAAGCTAGAACCGCTGGAAGACAAGGACTGGGAGCGGGAGTGGATGGATAACTTTCATCCGATGCAGTTTGGTGAACGTCTGTGGATATGCCCAAGCTGGCGCGACGCGCCTGCGGCCGATGCAGTTAATGTGATCCTGGATCCTGGCCTGGCATTTGGTACTGGCACCCATCCAACCACTGCGCTTTGCCTGCAGTGGTTAGATAGTTTGGATTTAACCGATAAGACGGTGGTCGATTTCGGTTGTGGCTCAGGTATTCTTGCTGTGGCGGCGCTTAAACTAGGTGCAAAAAGCGCCATCGGCATCGATATTGACCCACAGGCGATCCTTGCCAGTCGTGACAACGCCGAACGCAATGGCGTCAGCGACAAGCTCAGCCTCTATCTGCCCGATGAGCAACCTGCGGACTTAAAAGCTGACGTAGTGGTCGCCAATATTCTTGCCGGCCCACTCCGGGAACTCGCACCTTTAATCTGCCAATTACCCCTACCGGGCGGTCACCTTGCGCTCTCTGGCGTACTAGAATCACAGGCGGAAGAGGTCGCATCGGCCTATCAATCACACATAAATCTCGATCCTATTTGTCAAAAAGAGGAGTGGGCGAGAATTAGTGGGATCGCGAAATAATTGCTTACAAACATGCTCTTTTACTTATGTATCAACAAGTTAACTAGAAAGCAAAAATATAAATAAATCGCTTGCTTTTGCGTCTGGTCAATAGCTGTTCGAAAGGTTAAAAACTGACCTTTCTTACGGCGAAAAAAAAAAGTAAACTACGCCGCTCTCAACAGATGGGTGGTGAAACTTTGAGCATTCAGATTGGCCCTTACCGTCTCGACAATCCGCTGATTGTCGCGCCGATGGCTGGGATAACCGATCGTCCTTACCGTCAACTTTGCCGCCGTATGGGGGCAGGTTTAGCAGTATCGGAGATGCTTTCAAGTAATCCCAAAGTCTGGGGTACAGAAAAATCGCAGAAACGCATGGACCATTCAGGTGAGTCCGGTATCCGCTCGGTGCAAATTGCCGGCGCAGATCCAGATCTGATGGCCGAAGCTGCGCAATTTAATGTCGCCAATGGCGCCCAAATTATTGATATCAATATGGGGTGTCCAGCCAAAAAGGTGAACAAAAAATTAGCCGGCTCAGCATTACTGCAGTATCCGGAACTGGTAGAAAAAATCATCAAAGCCGTGGTAAACGCGGTCGATGTACCAGTCACGCTAAAGACCCGCACCGGATGGGCACCTGAGTACAAAAACGGCGTCGAGATTGCCCGCCTGGCTGAACGTAATGGGATCCAGGCAATTGCTATACATGGTCGTACGCGAGCATGTATGTATAAGGGGAATGCGGAGTACGACACCATTGCTGCGATTAAGCAGTCAGTGTCTATTCCTGTTATTGCCAATGGCGATATCGATAGCCCGCAAAAAGCACAGCAGGTTTTAACCGACACCGGCGCGGATGCGCTGATGATTGGTCGAGCCGCTCAAGGACGACCGTGGCTGTTTAAGCAGATTGCTCACTATCTTCACTGTAATGAGCTACTGCCTGATCCGCCGGCACAGGAAATACGCGAAATCGTGTTAGCGCATATTGATGCGTTACACATATTTTATGGAGATGTGATGGGTCCACGGATCGCCCGCAAGCATGTGGGTTGGTATCTGGCGGAGCTTGATCAAACCAGAGAATTTCGAAGCAAATTTAACGCTTTGATATCAGCTAAGGATCAGCTGCAGGCGTTAGATGCATTCTTTGCATTAGAAAATTAATCACAATTTATTAAGCGAGCTAAGGCGTATGTTTGAGACTAATCTGAAAAATGAAGTAATGGGTACTGTTAATCAAATGCCAAACACTTCTTCCAATGCGCAACCTCTCCGCGAATCCGTTAAAAAAGCGATGCGCAACTATCTGACACAGTTAAACGGTCAGGACATCAATGACCTGTACGAGCTGTTCCTGTCGGAAGTAGAAGCGCCGTTGCTTGAAGAAGTGATGACCTACACCCGTGGTAATCAGACTCGTGCCTCAAACCTGTTGGGCGTCAACCGCGGTACGCTGCGTAAGAAGCTCAAAAAGTACGGTATGAACTAAAATAGTTTGCTACAGGGTCCAATCGGGCCCTGTTGTCTATCTGGAGCCCATGCTCCAACACGGGAAGCCTTTTCGCCTCCCCCTATCAAATGAGTTGAGGAATGTTACTCGATGGAAGCTGCTAGACCGATCCGCCGTGCGCTTATCAGCGTTTCAGACAAGACCGGTATCGTAGAATTCGCCCGTGCGCTGGCCGAAAAGGGTGTAGAAATCCTGTCTACTGGTGGTACTGCCCGCCTGCTTGCCGAACAAGGCATCGATGTCATTGAAGTCTCTGATTACACCGGGTTCCCTGAGATGATGGATGGCCGGGTAAAAACCCTACATCCAAAGGTCCACGGTGGCATCTTGGGTCGTCGTGATCAAGATGATGCAGTGATGAATAGCCATGGCATCAACCCAATCGATATGGTTGTCGTTAACCTGTATCCATTTGCAGCCACAGTCGCTAATCCTGACTGCAGCCTCGCCGACGCAGTCGAGAACATCGATATCGGTGGTCCAACTATGGTGCGCTCTGCAGCAAAGAACCATAAAGATGTCGCTATCGTAGTCAACGCATCAGATTACAACCGCGTACTTGGCGAAATGGATAGCAATGAGGGTTCATTGGCCCTGGCGACCCGTTTCGATCTTGCTATCGCCGCTTTCGAACATACTGCAGCCTACGATGGCATGATCGCTAACTATTTCGGCACCAAAGTTCCTAGCTATGGTGACACCGACGAGAACAGCGAAAATAGCCAGTTTCCACGTACTTTCAACAGTCAGTTCATCAAAAAGCAGGATATGCGCTACGGCGAGAACAGCCACCAAGCCGCTGCTTTTTATGTTGAAAAGGATCTCCAGGAAGCCTCTGTTGCATCAGCGAAGCAGATCCAAGGTAAAGCCCTCAGCTACAACAATATTGCCGATACCGACGCCGCGCTGGAATGCGTGAAAGAGTTCGAGCAACCAGCCTGTGTCATCGTCAAGCATGCGAATCCGTGTGGCGTGGCGTTAGCCGAGACGCAACTGGAAGCTTACGAACGCGCTTTCAAAACGGATCCAACATCAGCATTTGGCGGTATCATCGCTTTCAACCGTGAACTCGATGCCGACACCGCTGAAGCGATTGTCAGCCGTCAGTTTGTGGAAGTGATTATTGCGCCAACCGTCAGCCCTGCGGCGGCACAAATCGTCGCTGCGAAGAAGAATGTTCGCTTGCTCGAGTGTGGCCAGTGGGATAAAACGACCACCGAATATGACTTTAAACGAGTCAACGGCGGCTTACTGGTACAAGATCGCGATCAAGGCATGGTGACGCTGGACGATTTAACCGTGGTAACCAAGCGTAAGCCAACCGACAAAGAGCTGCAGAATCTGCTGTTCTGCTGGAAAGTGGCTAAATTTGTTAAATCAAATGCCATTGTTTACGCCAAAGACAGCATGACGATCGGTGTTGGCGCGGGTCAAATGAGCCGTGTATATAGTGCCAAAATCGCTGGCATTAAAGCGGAAGATGAAGGTCTCGAAGTCGCCGGTTCAGTGATGGCTTCAGATGCTTTCTTCCCATTCCGTGATGGCATTGATGCCGCAGCGAAAGCGGGCATTAGCTGTGTTATCCAGCCTGGCGGCTCTATCCGCGATGATGAGGTGATTGCAGCGGCGGACGAACATGGCATGACCATGGTGTTCACCAACATGCGTCATTTCCGTCACTAAAATAGTTGGCGTCCTAATGTTGGACGCTAAATTAAAGAGACGCGGGTTAGCACAAGCTAACCCTACAAAACCGCAGCAGCATTGCCGCGGTTTTTGCACATATAATCCGACCGATTAGCCCCATATTGAGGGAGATAAGAATGAACGTATTGGTAATTGGCAGCGGTGGCCGTGAACACGCCTTAGCATGGAAAGCGGCGCAATCTTCCGACGTCAGTAAAGTCTTCGTCGCGCCAGGCAACGCAGGCACAGCTTTAGAACCAAAGCTAGAGAATGTCGCCATTGGCGTCAGTGATCAGCCAGCATTAATCAAATTCGCTCAAGAGAATGATGTCGCACTCACTATCGTTGGCCCAGAAGTGCCTTTGGTTGAAGGTGTAGTCGACGCATTTCAAGCGGCAAACCTCAAAGCTTTCGGTCCAAGCCAAGGCGCAGCCCAGCTGGAAGGCTCTAAAGCCTTCACCAAGGACTTCCTTGCCCGTCACAGCATCCCAACAGCCGAATACGCAAACTTCACCGAGATCGAGCCAGCACTGACCTATCTGCGGGAAAAAGGCGCGCCTATCGTCGTTAAGGCTGATGGCTTAGCCGCTGGCAAAGGTGTGATTGTTGCAATGACACTGGCAGAAGCTGAAGATGCGGTACGCGACATGCTTGCCGGTAATGCCTTTGGCGATGCCGGCCACCGCGTGGTCATTGAAGAGTTCCTTGATGGTGAAGAAGCGTCGTTCATCGTCATGGTAGACGGTAAGAATGTGCTACCGATGGCGACAAGTCAGGATCACAAGCGCGTCGGCAATGGCGACACCGGCCCCAACACCGGTGGAATGGGCGCTTATTCACCAGCCCCAGTAGTCACCCCTGAGATCCACGACCGCGTGATGAACGAAGTGATCATGCCGACAGTGAACGGCATGGCAGCTGAAGGGAATACCTATGTCGGCTTCCTCTACGCCGGTTTAATGATCGCTGCCGACGGCACACCGAAAGTAATTGAATACAATTGCCGTTTCGGCGATCCAGAAACTCAACCCATCATGCTACGTATGCAATCTGATCTGGTGACACTCTGCCTAGCAGCGATTGCTGGAGAGTTGGATCAGCATGAAGCCAAATACGACAACCGTGCCGCTGTCGGCGTTGTATTAGCCGCAGGTGGTTATCCTGGTGACTATGCCAAAGGTATTGAGATCCACGGTTTAAACAGCAACGAAGTCGCCGGTGAGAAGATCTTCCATGCAGGTACGGCTGAAAAAGATGGCGCTGTTGTTACTGCTGGTGGTCGCGTCCTATGTGCCACGGCCCTCGGCAATACCGTAACCGAGGCGCAACAGCGTGCTTACGCGCTTGCTAAGCAGATCAGCTGGGATGGTATGTTTTACCGCACAGATATTGCCTACCGCGCAATTGAACGGGAACAACAGAGCTAAACACGCGCTGTTTGACGTATAAAAAAGGCCAGCTATTGCTGGCCTTTCTCATATCAGTCAGTTATTCCTGTCTATTCTAAAGCCGTTAAACTACCTGTTGGTCAATAAAGTTAAGGGCAAACTCACTTAACGGTTTTGGATGGCCAATATTAAATCCCTGAACAAAGTCGATCCCCAGATCACAGGCACTTTGATAGACAGCGTCATTTTCAACATATTCAGCCACCGTCTGCATTCCTAAGACGTTACAAACCTGATGTATCGATTGTACTAATGCCAGATCTTTCGGATCTTCATGCATGGTGCGTACAAAACCGCCATCTATCTTCACAAAGTCCACCGGCAGAGATTTCAGATAGCCATATGATGAGAAGCCGCTACCAAAATCATCCAAGGCAAAACGAAACCCCTGGTTACGCAAGCGCTTAAGTAACTCGATCATTTTCTGCTGGTTACGTATCGCTGCACGTTCCGTAATTTCAAAGCAGATACTGCTATTAGGGATACGGTAACGATGGCATAAACTGGCTAAATAGGGCTCAAACTTATCACTGCCTAGCGTTTCTGTAGACAAGTTGATACTGACCCGGCTATGACTCCAACACTCTGGATGACGGGCAAGCCATTGATAAACATGCTCCAACACCCAGTGGTCGAGCTTTTCACATAGATGGTAACGCTCAGCCGCGGGGAGAAAGCTATCCGGTAATAACAGCTCTCCATTAGCTTCTCGCATGCGTACCAATACTTCAATCCGCTTCATACCCTCTGTCGTCGGCGCCAGCGGCATGATCTCCTGATAGAAAAGTTCGAGCTTATCGGCGTCAATCGCATCATTGATCTTGATAGCCCAACGAGGGGCTTGCTGATGATCGGTCACCTCTTGATTATCAGCATCATAGAAACAGATATTATTACTTCCAGGTAACTTAGCCCCACGACAAGCAGCGTCAGCTTCCTGCAGCACCGCTTTTAATTGAGTCTGTTCTGGGCGCAAAAAGCTCACTCCGATACTGGCGCCAACGGAGTAAGCACTGGCCCCCCAGTACACACTCACCGACTCAATCTCCTCACTGATCTTAACCATCACTTTGCGCACTGCATCAATATCGATATCTCGCAATACCAAAGCAAACTCATCGCCACCCATTCTGGCCAACAGATCCGTCTCACGAATGCAGCGACGAATAGCATCAGAGATCTCACGCAGTAAACGATCACCGACACCATGGCCGCAGTTATCATTCACTAACTTGAAATTATCCAAGTCAATGTAACAAACGGCATGCTCGCCTGATGTTAACTCTGGACTTAACAGACTGATCATCTGTTCAAAGCGTCCACGGGTATATAAACCAGTGACAGGATCATGACTCGACTGATGTTGTAGCTTCTCTTTTAATAGCTCAGCACTACTGATATCTCGAAGCACCAGCACGGCGCCGGTGATCTCATCGGCTGCCCCCAGAAGAGGGGAAACCGTTTGCTCAATACTAACCGACCGACCAGCAATCTGTAGGCGACGCATACTACGCTGAGTGGTTGCGCTAGGCATATCAGCAAACATCGCAATCTGTGGTGCTAGTGACATGCCATCGACGCTTTGTAAGACCTTGTCGATTGGCAAGCCAACCCCTTGCTCCTGCGTCAGCTGCAGCAGCTTCTCGGCAACCGGGCTCAAATAAGTAATGCTGCCGCGGCTATCAGTACTGATCACAGCTTCACCAATAGATGCCAGCGTGGTTCTGGCACGCACTTTTTCCTTAAAGAGGGAATCCATCAAGCGATTAAACTTTTCGCCTAATATTTTAATTTCACGACTTTTACCAACGATAATTGGCTGACACTCTTCGGCATCCGCGTCTATCGCGTTCACTTGCCGCGTCAAAGACGCCACTGGCGCCGCCACGTATTGACGGATAAACAGGTAAAGTGCAGCCAAAAGTGCCAACAAGCTACAAATAGTGATCACTAAGTAGCGTTCGATCCCTTCCGCACCAAACAGAAACAGGGAGCGATCCATCGAAATAGATAGCTCAAATTGCGTATCATGATCGAGACCATAAAGGGTTCGAGTGACCCACAGCGAACTCTGTGTCCGATCTAGCTGGGTATCATTAAGGCTCTGAAGCTTTTGCGGCCCTTGATGTGGCTGCAAGTTAACGCTGTAGCCCATGGCCTGCGAAATCCGAAACAGTAGCTGGGCATCCACCCGCTCTGCAAACACTAAATAGCCCGTCGTTGTACCATTAATATTGGCGTCATCTAACGGTCGAATCGCTCGGATCGTTAACATCATCGGCGCATGATCGAACTGTACCATTCCAGTGATCGTCTTGCGTTCCAGTTCCGATGCCTGTTGTTGGATCCTATGTTGGATTTTCTGCTTTATATTGGCAGGCACAGTGGCATTAACAAGGTCACTATCTGTGTCGATGAAACGCTCAAATAAAACAGAGACATCAGCATCAAAAAACATCACCAGATGCGAGCGGTTAAACACCAACAGGTCATCAGGGAAGTAACCGGTTTCAAACGCCTTAGAAGGGGTGACAACATACTTCACCAGATCCGGCTCTTGCGACCATTCAAAGCCCCATGTTTCTAAGCGCTGCAGGTAAAACTCAAATTGATTGTATGTTTGTCTGAGATGATTTTCCGCGACCATATGCTCAATACGCTGCAAGGTATCGAGTAGCAGCCCGCGAGAAGCTATCCAGAGGAAAAGCAGGGCTGGCAAACAGATCATGGCCAATAATGTGAAGAGTCGCCGCGTCAAAGACATGAGTAAAGAAACACCAATGAGTGACTGTGTCTAAATTCAGGCGACAGTGTACCCTATATTTTTACAATCGGTTAACAAAGCGTCATTATTTTTTCTTTCGCGCCATTATTTTGTCACTCAACCCAATGCAGTAGATCCCTGATCACTGACCAACGGGGCTTTTTATCTACTGCTCCGCCACCCAAAATCCAAAAGTCATATTGCGATTGGATATCGCCATTAGCCCGTTTCACAGTTATCCAACTATTAAGCATATTCAACAAATCCGTGTTGCGTTTAGCGACCACATAACCAGTGGCAAACTGATTACCCTGTTGAGTGGGTAAAACCACGCCATAACGAGGATGCAAAATACTCCAGGCGTAGCCAGATTCTGCACTGATCAAAAGCGCATCATAGGCTTCTGGTTCCTGAAAGAACTCATCATAAGAGGTTAACGCCACGGTATCGATCTGCGGCAAGCGTTTTTGGAGCAGATCCAACTCACGAATATGCTCCACCGTCGCCAAGGTAAACCCTTCATGCTCACGGAGCTTGGCCATTGAATCGAACTCCCGCAGGCGGTAGTCCATCGCCATGAGCGACAAGTTCAGTTCTAAAACCGGCTTGGTAAAACTCATGTGCTGAATATCATAGACATCAAGCTTGATACCCGACATCGCGACATCGAAATAGCCTTTGTTTAGTGGTATTCGCAAGTTATCTCGGACAAAAGGAATAAACTCAACTTTGACTCCCAGATCTCGCGCCAACTGGTGAGCCAAAGAGATATCAAAACCAACTAACTGACCATCACGATTAAAAAATGAAAACGGCACATTAGTCGGACTGTAACCCACCCGCAGCACACCGCGCTTCTTAATCACCTCTATATTCGTCAAGGCATATTCGCCGCCGGTATATGACTTGGGGATCTGCGCATACACATGCTCCGGCACCTTATCCGGCACCCGCATGGTAGACAGTTGCTCACCGATCTTATTGTCATCACCAAGAAAAATGCCGTTAACAAACCGGCTGCCATACAGAATAATAAAACTCACGCCAATACCGAATAGGGCGAACCGCACTATTCTTCCCAAGCTGATTTTCACCTGATCCTGGATCACGGCCACTGACAACAGCACAAATATTAACAACTGCATCGCAGCAACCAGTGAGTTGAACTTACCCGTCAGAACATTGGAAATAATAAACAGCTCAAACATATCTGCTGGCAAGCGAAAGCTATCCAGCATGAAAGGGATGGCGACGTTGACACTACCAAACAAACTAAAAACACCACTGACGCTAAACAGCGGCATATCGGTTATTTCAATGCTCTTGCCATTAAACCAACCAGCAAACAATACAAACATCAGTACGGTCAGCTTGCCTACGTTTGGAAAACTGTAAGCGATGGGCATCAACACTTCGAGCATGTAATCCGTGTCTTCTTTGCGCATACGATTCTTACGAAACAGGCGCTTTGCTCCCTCAACCAATACAGGCAGCAAGACGAATACATTACCCGTAGTAAACGCTGTCACTAGGGCATCTCGGCTAACAGCCAACACCTCCCCAGTTTTAAAGGGGCTGATCGCCGCTAACATGCGCGGAAACACCCAGAATGTCAGTACCAGTGACAACACCAGGTAACTCACCAGATAGACCTGCAACGAGCCGAACTGTTCCAGAGTTAGTGTGCCCGCTGCGCTGGCTGTTAGCGCAAAAACACTCACCGGCAACGTTTTAACTAATGCCCCATTAAGCTTCGACAACGCTTCAGCTAAGGTACCTAAGGATTCGAGCAACGATGTTTTGTGCTTCAAACTAATCAGTGTCACCCCCAGCGAAATCGAGAATAGAACCACTGCGGGGATAGCACCGTTGGCCATCGACTGAAACGGGTTTGAAGGGATATAGATGGAGAGGAAATCCACTTCAGCTTGCGGAGTCACCAAAGAGCGACTGAAAAACGATGCCGATTCCAACGCAGGAAAAGCAAACTGGGTCAGCAATATAACGATCATACCGACCAACCATATGGCTAGCATCACTAAAGAAGCCCGCGAGAACATCTGCTTGGCATGTTCTTTGGTTAAACGACCGATACCGCCGATCAGTGAGACGACGATATATGGCAAGATCGTCATCTGCATCAACATGATCACAGCATTACCGATCCAGCTCATCCAACCGACCATCTCACCAAAGAAGATGCCCGTGAGGAAACCAAAGAACAGTGCCCATAAGATCACGGTTGAAAGAGAGAAACGAAAGTGAGAAAAACTCATTCAGATAGATTCACGGGTTAATTCATTACCATTGCACAGGGTATTGTGCTTTTCGCGCTTTGCAAGCCTCAACACAAACAGGCATGATATGGCACAGATTAAAGGCAGCGGAGAGAAGGCTGCTGATAACTGAATGGCGATCATCATTTCGCCATCTATAATTGGTTCAATTATGAATCAGATGCCGATAATGGCATCACCAGAAACAGTTCTGGAGGTAGGGTTGACTTGCGTCAACCCTACTTTCGTTGCACCAAGCCATACTTATTCGCTAGTAATTTTACTACAATTTCCGCACAAAAGTCGGACAGGAGAAAAACTGATGAGACGCCCCCTGGTACTAGGTAATTGGAAAATGAACGGCACCAAAGCCAGTAACGCAGAGCTGATCGAAGGCCTTAAAGCCGCTGCCGTTGGTGTTGATTCAGTCACCATCGGCGTTTGCCCCCCTGCAGTTTTTATTGCTCAAATCCAGGAGCTTGCGGGTGACAGCAACATCTGTATCGGTGCCCAGGACGTGAGCGTTCACGCCGGCGGTGCGTACACAGGTGAATGCTCAGCAGATATGCTGAAAGAGTTCGGTGTCAGCTACGTTTTAGTTGGCCATAGCGAGCGTCGCACCTATCAAAACGAATCTGACGAACTGATCGCCAAGAAATTCAAAGCGACTCAAGATGCTGGTTTAGTTCCTGTGCTTTGCATCGGTGAAACTCTGGAAGAGCGCGAAGCTGGCAAGCTGGAAGCGGTTATCACCACTCAGGTGAATGCAGTAATCGATGCCTACGGCATCGAAGCTTATAAAAACGCAGTGATTGCCTACGAGCCAGTTTGGGCTATCGGCACCGGTGTAACAGCATCATCAGAACAGGCACAAGAAGCACACGCTCTGATCCGTAAGTTGCTAGCCGCGAAAGACGCAGAAGTCGCCGCAGGCATGCAGATCCTTTACGGTGGAAGCATGAAGCCTGGTAACGCTGCAGAACTGATGGCGATGGAAGACATCGACGGCGGTCTGGTTGGTGGAGCCTCTCTGGTAGCTGCTGATTTCGCTGGCATTTTCAACGCAGCTAAGTAAACCTGTTTAAAGGTATTCAAGCATGATTAAACGTATTGGTGTATTGACCAGTGGTGGCGACGCCCCCGGCATGAATGCTGCGGTACGTGCTGTTGTCCGCAGCGGCCTGCAGGCTGGTCTGGAAGTTTATGGTGTCAACAATGGTTTTGCTGGCCTTCACTCCGGTGATATCCACAAATTGGACCGCTACTCTGTATCTGACACGATCAACAAAGGCGGAACATTTCTAGGTTCTGCACGCTTTCCTGACTTCAAAAAAGTAGAAGTTCGTGAGCAAGCGATCGAACAGATGAGAGAGCGCGGCATCGAGGCCTTAATCGTGGTCGGCGGTGACGGCTCCTACATGGGCGCTAAGAAGCTGACTGAGATGGGTTACCCCTGTATCGGTGTTCCTGGCACTATCGACAACGATATTGCCGGTACCAACTTCACCATCGGCTTCGATACCGCGCTAAACGTGGTAATGGAAGCGATTGACCGTTTGCGCGATACCTGCAGCTCTCACAATCGTATCTCAATCGTTGAAGTGATGGGTCGCCATTGTGGTGATTTGGCACTGTGGGCCTCAATTGCCGGCGGCGCTGAATTCCTCGTGATCCCAGAAGCTGACGCTTGGGACGAAGCCAAGCTTTTACAGCAGATCCAAGATGGCATCGCCAAAGGTAAAAAACACGCTATTGTAGTTATTACCGAGCATGTAACCGATGTAAATGCACTCGCCAAGAACATTGAAGGAGAAACAGGTCTGGAAACTCGAGCGACGGTTCTGGGTCATATCCAGCGCGGTGGTTCACCTACCTGTCGTGACCGTGTTCTGGCCAGCCGCATGGGTGACTATGCAGTACAGCTTCTGGTCGAAGGCCAAGGCGGTCGCTGCGTTGGGATCCTGGCTAACAAGCTGGTACATCACGATATTATCGAAGCTTTGGAAGAGATGGTTCGTCCATTCGACAAAGAGCTATACGATCTATCGCAACGTCTGTTCTAAACAGCACTTTGTCGATTGAATATCGACAAAACACAAAGCCGATATTACGTCCCATGTAATGTCGGCTTTTTTATTCCCTAAGCAATAAATTAAACTGCCTACTTCGCTCCCCTATCAAAGACCCTCTATGACTGACCGCCTCTGTCAGCTATTAGACGAAATCAACGGTTGTCGCCTATGCGAAGCATCTTTACCTCTTGGGCCGCACCCTGTTGTCAGGGCGTCTAGCAGCGCAAAGGTTCTGATAATAGGGCAAGCTCCCGGCACCAAAGTGCATGCATCAGGTATTCCTTGGGATGACGCCTCAGGTAAACGATTGAGAGACTGGCTAGGATTGCCGCCCGAGCTGTTTTACGACGAGCGGCAAATTGCGATTATGCCAATGGGGTTTTGCTACCCGGGCAAGGGCAAACAGGGCGATCTTCCCCCTCGACCAGAGTGTGCGCCAAAGTGGCATCAGGCACTGCTGGCACAAATGCCAAACATCCAATTAACGTTACTGATTGGACAATATGCACAGCGCTATTACCTTAAAACGCCATTTAGAACACTCACAGAGAATGTTAAACACTGGCAGAACTACCGTAGTGAAGGCCAGTTTCCTCTGCCGCATCCCTCGCCAAGAAACCAACTTTGGCTGAAAAAAAACACGTGGTTCGAAGAGTTACTTCTGCCACCTTTAAAATCGAAGATTCAGGCTCTTATAGAGAGATAGTCCGGTGATAAAATCCATGAAAACGTTACTCATCTTAGTCTTGGTTATACCATTTGTTAGCTTGACCAATGCAGAAGCTACACAGCCAGCAACAACGCCTATCGATCAACTGCTGAATACGTTTCACCAGTCTGCCGCGACAGCCAACGGCGAAGTCTATTTTTCACTATTTCATCGCAATGGGGTATTTATCGGTACCGATGCTGGCGAGCGTTGGACAGTCAATCAGTTCCAGGAATACGCACAGCCGTATTTCAGCCAAGGTAAGGGGTGGACTTATACACCGTCAATCCGGCATATCGATATCAGCGAAGATGGTCAGTTCGCCTGGTTCGACGAACTGCTCTGGAATGAAAAATACGGGCAATGCAGAGGCTCAGGCGCCTTGATTAAGACGCCAACGGGCTGGAAAATATTGCAATACCACCTGACATTTCCCATACCCAATACGCTGGCTAAAGAGCTAACCGAGAAGATAAAAGCGCATATCACCAAAGAATAGACACAACCACCTGTTATCGTTTGTAAAGGCGCCCATCAGGGCGCCTCTGACTCTAAAGCGGCCACGATCCGTTACTTTTGGTGATATGGCTTGCTCAATTCATGCACCGCAGATACAAAGGCGCCAGCATTTTCCGGTGGTACATCCAGATGGATGCCATGACCAAGGTTAAACACGTGGCCAGAACCTTCGCCAAACTCATCGAGAATAGCGGCGACTTCTTGTCTAATCTGCGCAGGCTCGGCATAGAGCATGGAAGGATCCATATTGCCTTGCAGCGCTACTTTATCGCCAACTCGACGTCTGGCATCTGCCATATTGGTGGTCCAATCCAGTCCCAAGGCATCACAGCCGGTAGCCGCAATCTTCTCCAACCACTGGCCGCCACCTTTGGTAAACAAGGTGACAGGCACGCGACGACCATCTGCCTCACGAGTCAACCCATCAACGATTTTCGCCATGTAACGCAATGAAAACTCTTCATAAGCGCGATGCCCCAACGCCCCGCCCCATGAATCAAAAATCATCACCGACTGTGCACCTGCAGCGATCTGCGCATTCAGGTACAAAATCACCGAATCAGCAAGTTTATCCAGTAAAAGATGAAGCGCCTTCGGCTCTGCAAAAGCCATCTTCTTAATCACTGAGAAGGTTTTGGATGACCCACCTTCGACCATATAAGTTGCCAATGTCCATGGGCTACCGGAAAAGCCGATCAACGGTACTTCGCCTTTCAGTTCACGGCGAATAGTGCGGACTGCATCCATCACGTAGCGGAGTGAATCCTCTGGATCAGGCACCGCTAACTTGGCTACGGCGTCATAAGAGCGCACCGGATGCATAAATTTAGGTCCTTCTCCCTGCTCGAAATAAAGCCCTAGGCCCATGGCGTCGGGCACAGTGAGGATATCCGAAAACAAGATAGCTGCATCCAACGGAAAACGGCGTAGCGGCTGCAACGTCACTTCACAAGCCAGCTCCGCATTCTTACACAGACTCATGAAGTCACCTGCTTGTGCCCGCACTTCACGGTACTCAGGAAGGTAACGGCCTGCTTGGCGCATCATCCATACAGGGGTGACATCAACAGGCTGTTTCAGCAGCGCCCGTAAATAACGATCATTTTTCAATTCAGTCATATCTATTCCGTTCTAAGCAGCTTGCCTGCATCATAACACTGCGCGTTGACGCACGCATTTTAACAACAGATCCGACCAATTTATGCGCGGTATCACAGTATCAATTTATGCCGATTGCAGCTTACGCTATGTGCTTGATATAAAGAGCGTGTGCTAGCGAAAATAACAAAGAAGCTCGTCTAAACGAGACTCTGTACCTTAGCCGCTTAACAGCCTCACACTCCGGTGAGGCTTTTTTATGCCCGCTGTTTAATCATTCTGTTCAATATCTTCGATCAGCTGCTCAATCAACTGCCGCGCCACGGTGTAATCATCAGGTAGCGGTGGCCACACTTCGCGTTCCGTAATCGCATACCAGCCTGCATCAGAGATCTCTTTCTGCTCGAGTACTAGGTCTCCGGCAAGATAGTCAGCAGTGAATGCCATCATTAGTGCATGGGGAAATGGCCAGGGCTGGCTAGCACGATAAGTCAATCCAGTCACCGCAATACCGACCTCTTCTGCTAACTCTCTATGCACCGCTTGTTCCACCGTCTCCCCAGGTTCAATAAAGCCGGCAACAACGCTATACACGCCACTCTTATGACGTTTATTCTGAGCCAAAAGTATCTGCCTATCTCGGCGCACCGCAACAATAATGCAAGGGGAAAGCCGCGGATAACAGCGATGCTTACAATGGTCACAATGCATCGCCAGTTCCCACTGCACCTGTCGCATCCGCGCACCACAACGGCCACAAAATCGATGGTTGTTAAGGAAGGTTTCCCACTGACATGCCTTACCTGCCATCGCAAACTGTTCAGCAGGTAGCCGTTCTGCTAAAGAACGTAAATCGACCATCTCTGCCTGTGCAAAAGCAGTGTCCTGCTCTAGCACCACCATGTGACACGATCTCCCTTGTAACTCGCCTAGCACCATTGACTCAAGCTTATCGTCGCTAATCGCGCTAGGTAAGGCGCTAGGTAAATCACCATTGGAGGTCAATAGGATCTTTTGGCCAAAAACAATAAACCACACACTCTGCTTAGGATTTGAGGGGTCTGTTTGATAGTGAGACAAAGTCGCTTGCTCCTTAGGCAAAGATGATGTGATATAGACAACCCGATGAAATTCGGGGAAAGTATATATAACGGCTGTATCGAATACTCGATACCTCTATCTTCCATCGGTAACGTAACGATGGCAACTCCAACGAAGAAGCAAGGAGAAGGGTAATGCTAACGCGATTGGAGCAAGCGCAAAAAGCATGGGGCGGCAGCCACGATGCCATAGACAACTGGCTAAATGAACGTCAAGACGTGTTGGTAAGCTACTGTAAATTAGCAGGGTTACCACCATACACAGCAGACAAGCAGACCCTGCCAGAAGTAGATAACATTAAACAGTTCTGTCAGCTGTTGGTGGATTACATTTCAGCTGGGCATTTCGAAGTGTACGACCGCATTGTTTCCCAATGTGAAATCAATGGTGGTAAGCACAAATTATTAGCAGAAGAACAGCAGGCTCGGCTGACAGAAACAACTCAAGCAGCACTGGAGTTTAATGACCTTTATGCTGAGTCCACGGAAAGTGACGACCTGGATGGCTTCGACCAGAATATGGCAGCCCTTGGCAATGCGCTGGAAGTGAGATTTGAGCTCGAAGATCAGCTGATAGCGACACTTTTTGAAAGCGCATCAAATAAAGCAGAAACTGCTTAGCCTCATTTAGACAATATTGCTGCTGGTATGCCTCCGGCGGCAATCTTTTATGTCTGTCTGACCGAATAAAAAACCCGCTTTCATTAAAAAAGGCGCCGACATAAGGGCGCCTTTTTTAGTTGAACAGATCACATTGAATTAATGCGCGTGACCTTCATGTTCATCAGCTGCGCCAGCTTCTGCGGCGGCAGCGGCAACTTCAACATCCAATAGTTCAACTTCGAAAATCAATGTCGAATTTGGTGGAATAGTGCCGGCACCCATCTCGCCGTAAGCCAGTTCAGAAGGGATCACGAACTTATACTTTGAACCCACGTTCATCAGCTGAACACCTTCGGTCCAACCAGGGATAACCCGGTTCAAAGGAAATACTGCTGGCTGTCCACGATCCAGGGAGCTATCAAACTTAGTGCCGTCGATCAGCGTGCCAGTATAGTGAACTGTCACAGTGTCTTCAGCTTTAGGTTGAGCACCTTCGCCTTGAACCATCACTTCATACAGTAGACCCGATTCAGTGGCGGTAACGCCTTCAGTCTTAGCAAACTCAACAAGGTAGGCCGCGCCCTTTTCCTTATTTTCAACTTTCAGCACTTCAGCTTGAGTTTCACGAGCTTGGTTCAACTGGCCGTCCAAACCTTGCAATAACGTCTGGATCTCTTGATCGCTCAATTGACCGCTGTTACCTAAACCTTCAACAAAGCCCTTTTGAACCATGTCACGGTCCAATTGAATACCTAAAGCTTCATGCTCGCTCAAGTTACGGGCAATAAAGCTGCCCACAGATGAACCCAGCGCATAGGCTTGCTTCTGAGCTTCTGTTTCCAACTTGGCTGGTGCAGCCTCAGTAGCGGCATCTTGTTGGCATGCAACCAGTGCGCTTACGCCCAAGGCTATCAGTGACACTTTAAACAGTGTTTTCATTTTTTCTGTGTTCTCCGTTCCTATCATGATTCGACCATGCGCCACCAACGAAAGCTTAGCTGGCTAAAGCGTGGACATTTTGTTTTACTTTCATATACAAAACGGCGCTACTCGACTTTCCAGTCGAACGCATGAGCGCCCTATACTACCGTTTACATCATCAAGCACAAGTGATAGCGAGCGCCAATGTCTAGGTTTAACTTGATCATCACATTTATCGCTCTGACCAGCCTGATCAGCGGCTGCCAGAGAAGTGAATCACCCGTCGAACAGTTCGAACACGCCGTTGGAGGCGCCTATACTGCCGCACTCTCTGAAGATGGTCGCTATGCGATAGTCTCATCGAATCAGCATGCCATTTCACTTTGGGATATCCAGCGCAATGCCCTTAAGTATGTCTGGCGCCATGAAGGCGAAGACAACTTGGTGTTAGCAGCAGATATCGCTGATGACAACAGCTTTGCCGTCACCGCAGATGTTAATCGTTTCGCGATCTGGAATATCAGTACAGGCGAATCGGTCGGCTTTTGGCAGATCCGCGACTCCAGCATCAGAGACGTTGCCATCTCCAAAGGTGGACGCTATGTACTCATAGGCAAAAGCAGTGGTGTTGTTGTTCACGTCGATATAGACACAGGGCGGCGCATAGAGTTCCTTGGCCACCAAACCAAAATTAACAGTGTCGATCTTTCCCCAAATGGGCGCTATGCCCTGTCTGGCAGTAATGATTACGTCGCTTACCTCTGGGACACGCAGACAGGTCAAGCGGTGTATCGCTTTGTGCATGATTCCAGAGTCAGTATGGTTGCCTTAGACCATCAAGGCAGATATGCCTTTACCGCCGACAGTAAACGCGGCTCCAGGATCTGGGATCTGAAAACAGGTAAAGAGATAAGCCAGCTTAAATTTGCTCAACGGCAGAATATCTTTAGCGCCGTCAGGTTTTCTGACGATGGAAAATACCTTGCCACCGGCTCCCCCTCTCGTGTACTTGCGCTTTGGGACGTAAGCAGTGGTAAACGGCTACAAAAATGGTACGTCACGCCAAGAAAAGATACCCGTCCGCAAAGCGCGGTGGTGTATGCTGTCGCCTTCCAGGATGCAAACACCCTGATCACCGAAAGCTCCAGCGGGTTCGCCGAATTTTGGCCGATTGATATCCCGCAATAATTAACACCAGCAGGCTGTAACAAGATGAGTCAGACAGACGTCGAAATACGAATTGATGAACTGGAAAGCAAACTCGCTTTTCAGGAAGATACCATCCAGCAACTCAGTGAAGTTTTAGCCAAGCAGGATGAGACCCTGCGTACAGTAGAGCGGCAACTGAAGCTGATGGCTGACAAGTTCAAAAGCATGCAAAGTCATCAGATCGCCAGTGAAGCGGAAGAAACCCCGCCGCCACACTATTAATGTCGCAGACTCTGCCCATTAATTAAAAAACCGGCGTTTGTCGGTTTTTTTGTTGTTGAACCGTGGATCAATCCGGCTTAAATATGCCAATCAGTTGATCATCAGCCACCGGGCCGCCACTCTCGCCTTGCTCCGGCCGCAATGCATGATAATCACAAGCAACACAAGCGATCTGCTCTACATCATCTTCAAAATAAACCATGATGGTGTCTTGCTGCTGACACTCCGGGCAGGTGGCTCCGGCAATGAATCGTTTACGTTGTCGCGCCATATCAACTCCTCTTGGCTTATGCGCAACAGTGTACCGATCCAGCAAGGATCTGCCAGCTCTGTCGCGGCCAAGCGACATGAGGTAAACTTCTGCCCCACTATTCCTGCACTGTTGTTGTCATGATCCAACTTAATCAGGTAGAGCTGCGCCAAGGCGCTAAACTACTGCTCGAAAATGCCAGTTTCACTCTGTTTCCCGGTCACAAAGTTGGCCTAGTCGGTGCTAACGGCTGCGGTAAATCCTCTTTGTTGCAGCTACTTAGGGGTGAAATCAGCGTTGATGCCGGCGATATTCAGGTGCCAGCTCAATGGCGTATTGTCAGTGTGAAGCAGGAAACACCAGCATTGCAGAAACCAGCGATCGAATATGTGCTTGATGGCCATGTGGAGTATCGACACCTATGTGATGCCCTAGCGGCGGCAGAGGCGCACGCTGAAGATGGCCACGCCTTAGCCGAGCTGCACAGCGCGTTTGAAACCATTAATGGTTACCAACTGCCAGCAGAAGCTGCTCGCCTGATGTCTGGCTTGGGATTTGAAGAGGCCCAACTGCAAAAACCAGTATCAGATTTTTCTGGTGGTTGGCGCATGCGCTTGAATCTAGCGCAAGCCCTATTAATGCCTTCTGATGCATTGCTACTCGATGAGCCAACTAACCACTTGGATCTCGATGCCGTGATCTGGTTTGAGCGTTGGCTACAACGCTATCCCGGCAGTGTCATCCTGATCTCACACGATCGAGACTTTCTCGATGCGACCATTGGCGGGATCCTCAGTATTGCCCATGGCGAGCTCACCCAATACACGGGCAATTACTCCTCGTTTGAACGCCAGCGTGCCGAACAACAGTTGCAGAAACAGATCGCTTTTGACCGGCAACAGCAAAAAAGAGCTGAACTGCAGGGCTTTATCAACCGCTTCAAGGCCAAAGCCAGCAAGGCGAAACAAGCGCAAAGCCGGATTAAAGTGCTGGAAAAAATGGAAGACCTACTGCCGGCCCATCAAGCCTCGCCGTTTAGTTTTCAGTTTCCACCGCCGCCCCATATGCCCAACCCACTAATGTCACTGGATCGAACTGATATTGGCTATAACAAAACGCCGCTGCTGACCAACGTCAACTTAATGTTACTGCCAGGCAGTCGATTGGGTTTGCTCGGACATAATGGTGCCGGTAAATCGACCCTCATCAAACTGATGGCGGGCAAGCTAGCACCATTGAGCGGTGGGATCGTAGTCAATCAAGGCGTCCGCCTCGGTTACTTTGCCCAGCACCAATTGGAAGCGCTCGACAGCCACGCTTCTCCGCTACTGCATCTGCAACGACTGGCACCGAAAGAGCGGGAACAGGTGTTACGAGATTTTCTCGGCCGCTTCGGCTTTATTGGTGATCAAGCGCTCGCACCGGTTGCTCCTTTTTCCGGTGGTGAAAAAGCGCGTTTGGCCTTGGCCATTTTGGTATGGCAGGCACCCAATCTATTGCTACTGGATGAGCCGACCAACCACCTCGATCTCGAGATGCGCCATGCGCTCACCATGGCATTGCAAGCCTTCGAAGGCGCTGTCGTCATTGTCTCCCACGATCGCCATTTACTAAAATCATGTTGTGATGAGTTTGTGCTAGTTGATAGCCAACAAGTCACTGACTTTAGCGGTGATCTGGATGAGTACCAGCAATGGCTACTGAGCAGCACCAAGGTTGCCTCAGATCTGGACGGTACTGACGGCAGTAGTGAAACTGCCCCGGTAAAAATAGATCGAAAAGCACAGAAGCGATTGGAAGCCGAGTTCCGGCAACAAACCAAAGCAACACGCAAGCGCATAGAAAACTTAGAAAAATTGATGGAAAAGAGCACTGATTCATTGGCAACAATAGAGCAGCGTCTCGCCGAGCCATCACTTTATGAGGCCGAAAACAAAGCCGAACTAAATCAATTGCTTTTGCAACAGGCCGAACATAAGCAGACACTGGAACAAAGCGAAGCGGAATGGCTCGAGTTGCAAGAGCAACTAGAAGAAGAAACAGAACAATTTAGGGAACAATTAGATGGAACTGGAAGCAGATAGTTTTTGGCAGGCCTCTTACAGCCATTATCAACAGCCAGACGTAAAAGACGCTTGCTTATGGCTACAGGATGAAAAAGGCCTCAACGTTAACTTACTCCTGCTTATCTGTTGGGCAGCGGAACAGGGCATTGAATTAACACCTGTAGAGATCGACACCATGTTAACGGCTGCGGCTGAGTGGCATGAGCAAAATATAGCGATGATCCGCCAGTTACGCCGTGCCACAGAAGCGGCAACCTGGATGGATGATGATAAACGTGAGCAGTTGAAACAGAAATTACTGGACAGCGAACTGACCATGGAGCGCATCGAACAGCAGATATTAGTGGAACAGCTAAAGAGACTTGCTCCTGCCCAAAGAAACAATGCACGAGCCGAACAAAGTTTCTGGAACTACCTGCTACACCTCAACATCCCATTAGACGAAGAGATTCAAGCCAAGTTTGGCCAACTGCTGTGATCCTGCCCTGTCATCTGCTGTGCCAGCCGAGTGGCATTTCTTGCCACCATGGCATAGATAGATAACTGCGGATTTGCGCCTAAACTCGTCGGGAACATCGAACCATCCATGATCCACAGATTATCTAAGCGGTGATAGCGACCATCTGAATCGATCACCGAGCTCACTGCATCATTCCCCATCGCGCACCCCCCCATCACATGAGCAGAGGTCAAGGTAGTCTGACGCGGTGCCATCGTTAGTTGCTTAATCGCCTGCTGTGCCTTTTTCCAACTGGGAAACATCTCAGCAGATTCATGCATGGGTAGAACCGCTGTCGCCCCTGCAGCAAACTGCAGTTCAGCCATTCTCAGCAGGGCATTCCGGGCGCTTTTCCACAGGTAGTCATTGAGCGGATAATCGAGACGCGGCGCACCATCACTGCTCAATACCACATGACCGCCCTGGCTTTGCTCCTCAAAACCATCCCGCAGCAACGCCAAAGTCACTTGCAGGTGATTGAAGTCTGCCATGACATCAGCATGCCATTGACCAAAACCAACCAACTTAGAAGCGATCAAAATTGGGTGTAATGGCGGGACTTCCAGCTTGAATCCCATCTCCTCAGCTGTCGGCCAAAGAAACTGATCTGAATAGACACTTTGTGGCGCTCCACTGTGCCCATTCACCGCCTCGTTAAAGCGCGCACCACTGATCAGTACCGGATGCAAAAATGTCCGCTTACCCACCATGCCATAAGGATCAGGCAACGAGGAGCGCATGATGATCGCTGGCGTGCCGATAGCCCCCGCGGCCATCACCACTTGCGTTGCTCTGACTTGTACTGAAACTTCTGCCCGCGCCTTACCAAACCGATCTAGCGGTCGACAATGAATGGTTGATATGCGGTCACGCTCGCGCGCCAACCGCTCCACGCGCATATGGCTCATCAAGGTGGCACCGTTGTCCATTGCTGACGGTAATGTGGTCACCAACATCGATTGCTTAGCGTTGATCGGACAGCCCATACCGCAGTAGCCGAGGTTGGCACAGCCCATCACATTCCTGGGTATCACTTTATGAGACCAGCCTAAATGCTCACACCCCTGAGCCAATAATGCGTTGTTTTGATTCGGCGGTACCGCCCAAGGATGTATATGCAGGCGCTGTTCAACACGCTCAAACCACGGCGCTAACGCTTCGGAGGTATGCTCCTTGAGACCAAATGCTTGCTGCCAGTGTTGCAACGTATTATCAGGAGTACGCAGTGAAGTGGTCCAATTGACTGTGGTTCCGCCGCCAACACAGCGCCCTTGCAGAACAGAGATGGCACCATCCATCGTTCTGCGCCCTGCCGCCTCTTGATAGAGGTGAGGATATGCGCTGCGCTCCTCCATGTTGAAACTGCTGCTAGTGTGCAGGCCTCCCTCTTCAATGATAATGACCCGCAATCCGGCTAACGCGAATATCTCTGCAGCAAGACCACCACCGGCACCACTACCCACGACAGCAACGTCAGCTTCTAACTGCAAATCGTTACCCAGCAAAGCACCATCGATATGCTTTGCTCCGGCATTTAACACTGCTGCCATCGGATCTTTCATCGGCCCGGTACCACCCATGATGGTTTCTGGTAATTGAGATAGCTCCAGTGCGATGGCTCGCCGTACCAAGCAGCCAAAACAATTTCCCGCAGCCCTTGATAAGCTTGCTGTAGCAGATCGAGAAAACTATGACGCCACTCCTGCAACAGCGTCATACGTTGTGCCATGGTAAGTTGGTCAAGCTGTTGCCATTGACCAGCAAGTGCCCAGCGACTTAAACGCCGAGACAAGAGTGAGAGCAGCTCTAAAAATTGATCGCGGCTGAATTCCGGTAGGTACTTCAAAGCAAGTTCTATCTGCCTGATCAGGTGATCCATCTGCTCAGCACGCTGATCCGTTTGCCGACTAATAACACCGTTAAGAATGACAGGTAAAAATGCCCGCAAAGCGGTTTCTTGATAGGGGTCTAACAGTTCAGCATGGCGCCGAGTGACCAAGTCACGGTCGAAATAGAGTACCGAACCGAAAGCAACTACCGTTCCGGTACCCAGCATTGTCAGTAAAAATCGACGCCTAGATATCTGATCCATCACCACCACACAGCAGGAATTCAAACAAACGTTTAGATCATTTACTCATGATTAACTCAAAAGCCGTATAATGCAATGAGCGTCATCAAGGAGAGCTACGTTTGATCGCACCCTTTAACCCCCCGTGGTGGCTCAAAAATCCCCACTTGCAAACTATTTTGCCAACCCTGCTCCGCCGCAAGAAGCTGGTTAACACGTGGCGTGAACGCTGGGAGCTGGAAGATGGCGATTTTATCGATCTTGACTGGCTAAGCCGCACAACTGCAAGTAAACAGCCCATTGTGGTTCTACTCCATGGTTTGGAGGGCTCGGTGAACAGCCCCTATGCACAAGGTATGTTGCAAGCGATTAAGCATCAGGGGTGGCAAGGCGTGCTGATGCACTTCCGCGGTTGCAGTGGCGAACCGAATCGCCTGCCTCGCGCCTACCATAGCGGTGAGATCGGCGATATCTCGGCACTCATAGATAAGCTGCAACTAGCACACCCCGATTCACCGCTACTTGCCGTTGGCTACTCTCTCGGTGCGAATGTGTTGATCCGCTATCAGGGTGAAAAGGGAAAGAGCTCGCCCCTCTGCGCCGCCTGCGCTATATCACCCCCTTTGGATTTAGCAGCCTGCGCGGATCGTATCGGCCAAGGGCTATCCCGCATTTATCAACGACATCTGCTAACGAGAATGCGGAAAAATGTGCAACGAAAATTGACGAACAGCAAACTTAGGGCGCAGATGGAGCTTAACCAACAACAGATTGCTGAACTCAGAACTTTCTGGCAGTTTGACCAGCATATCACCGCCCCGTTGCATGGTTTTAGCGGGGTTGATGACTACTACCAACGCATGAGTGGTCTCAGATTTATTACCCAGATCAAGCGCCCAACCCTATTGATCCATGCCGCCGATGACCCGTTTATGACCAGCGCGGTGATCCCGAAGCAGCAACAATTACCCCCTTCCTTGCAATATGAACTGTATGCTAATGGTGGTCATGTCGGCTTTCTTGACGGTGGCTTACCTTGGCGCCCAAGTTACTGGTTAGAACGGCGGGTACCGCAATTTTTTCATAGTCAATTGGAAACACAATGATCATTCCTTATCAGCAGCTCGCTACAAACACTCTGGAAAGCATCCTCGAAAGCTATGCACTGCGAGAGGGGACGGACTACGGAATTGATGAGGTGCCTTTGCAACATAAAGTCGAACAGCTTATGCAACAGTTACAGCATGGCGATCTCTTATTGGTATGGTCAGAACTGCATGAAACAATTAATCTGATGTCAAAACAATCATGGCAACAACTGCAGCAAGAGGCCTCTACAACGCAAGCATTTAACGAAGACAGCTCAAGCTAATTCATCAGCGGGGTTGACCCCGTGAGGTTAGGTTGCGATAACTAGTGTTCTATATATGAAAGGTTAACTGCATGTCGGCTAAACATCCCATCATTGCTATCACTGGTTCTTCCGGTGCGGGTACCACAACCACCAGCACCGCGTTTGAACATATCTTCCGCCACAAAAAAGTGACGGCAGCCTTGGTACAAGGGGATGCTTTTCACCGTTATTCTCGCCCCGAGATGGATGTCGCCATCCGCAAAGCACAAGAGCAGGGCAAACACATCAGCTACTTTGGCCCCAAGGCTAATGACTTTGGTTTACTGGAAAATTTCTTCAAGATATATGGTGAAAGTGGCGGCGGACGTTATCGTCGTTATCTACACACTTTCGATGAAGCGGTGCCGTTTAATCAAATGCCGGGGACTTTTACACCCTGGCAGGAGTTGCCGGACAACACTGATGTACTGTTTTATGAGGGCCTACATGGCGGTATTGTCACCGAAGAGAACAATGTTGCGGAACACGTTGACCTACTGATCGGCATGGTGCCGATTGTAAACCTAGAATGGATCCAGAAGATCATCAGGGACACAGGAGAACGAGGTCACTCTCGGGAAGCTGTCACCCAATCAATCCTGCGTTCTATGGAAGATTACGTTAACTTTATTACGCCGCAGTTCTCCCGTACCCACGTTAACTTCCAGCGTGTACCAACCGTTGATACCTCCAACCCATTCTCAGCATCTGATATCCCCAGCCTAGATGAAAGCTTTGTCGTGATCCGCTTTGATGATGCCAGTAAAGTCGACTTTCCCTACTGCTTGCAGATGATTGACGGTGCATTTATGTCTCGACTCAATACCTTAGTGGTACCCGGCGGCAAAATGAGTTTTGCCATGGAGCTGATATTGGCACCGATGATTGAAGAGTTATTAGAAAAACGACGTAAATTGCTTGAATTCTAAAAGCGTCACCTTTTTTGACAAAAACAGCTCGGTGCTTTCCTCCTTCCTTCCCAACCAGCTGATAAGTATGATCTTTATAGGTTGGCACAAGTTATGCTCATTACTTAATCGTAGAGGTAGTTTTAACGTAGTAAGGACGCTACCCCTGTAAATGGATTAACTAAGGAGCAAATATGAAGTACTTCATTGGCCTTATACTGTTATCACTCACCGTATTTTCGATTCCAGCGAAAGCAGCAGTACTGGCTTTGGATACCGCGGGTGCCGATGTAGCAGTCTCTGTTGGTGATTGGGTAACCAGCAAAGGTACAGGCATTTTTAACCCCAGAACAAATGTCGGTGGCGGTAATCTGCTCAGCGTTTTGGATGGCAGTCTTGATCAAACAACCTTAAAAACAGCAGGGTTTGGTCTAGGTTTGGGCGCGTTAAAAGTTTGGAGTGGTGCTAATGTGATGTATAGCGGCACCTCTGTGAACAAATATGTTGCCACTTTCCTTGGCACTGATGCGAGCTTCGATAATCAGCTTTATGACTTCCTGCTTGGTGGTGACCAAGTCTTCAGTAACAAAACAGCTAAGTCTGGTGAACAGTCAGAGATTGATCCCCCAGATAGTGAGCCTGATGGCTATCTCGACTTCGCGTTTTACGTTACGAATACTGGCAAGTCCGTATCAAACGGTGCAAATTCTGCAGATGAAACTGGTAGCGGACCTAACTTCTTAGTTTCTGACGTGTTCTTTTACAACGGCTGGGAGCACACCTTTGTATTTCTAAATGATACAGGTGCAGGCCCAGATAAAGATGCTGATGATATGGTCGTGTTACTGTCTGTAGATGTACCGACTCCTTCCACCACCCTAATATACGCACTTTGCTTGTTAGGTCTGGCAGGTTTGAAGTTTAGACGTCGTTAAGTCATGTAAGCAAAACGATTGCATAGTTAAAAGGCGCCGATATGAGGCGCCTTTTTAATTAATGGACGGTGCGCTGATATCAACGAATATCAAATTCCGCTTCACAGCTCTTGAAGTAAGAAATTAGGCTTTCATGCTTCGGCAGATCCAACTCAATGCCAAACATATAACCACTTTGAATAATATTGAGATGCTTAATCTTACCGCTAAAGGTGCGATTATTTCCTAATCCTAATACCGTTACTTTTACTTTTGCGTCACTGCCGCCTGGAGGCGCTTCCTTTGAATGGATCCCGACCCCTTTAGGACTGACATTTATCACCATGATATTGACCGGTTTGGCAAACATACCACCCAATCCCGCAGGCTTAATCTGCGCAGTGATAGTATTCCGGAGTTTATAGCGGGTCTCTCGACGCCGTTCCTGCTCGTCACTCATGCAAAAACCTCTTGATATATAGCATAAATGTATCATCAAACAGGCGACTAGCAAGCAACTGTTCGCTTTCCTTCACTGTTTTTGCGCTCGAGAGCAGGCTTAACAGACAAATAACTGTGCGAAACCGGAGCAAACACGACTCAGGTCAGTGATAACTACTTGGCTTTGCCACAAACTGTGGTAGTGTAGCCTGTTGACGCCGCGTGTTAACAAGGTGTTACAAGGCTAATAGATAAACGTGGTGATTTCGACATCCAGTCGGTCAACCATATATAAGTTAAAAACAAAAGACAGGAAGGAGTACCCATGGCCCTAATAGGCAAACCACAGGCCGACCCGGTATTGGAGTGGTTCCTTTCCCACTGCCATATCCACAAGTATCCGGCAAAAAGTACGCTGATCCATGCTGGCGAAAAAGCTGATACCTTGTACTACATCGTTAAGGGTTCAGTCGCGGTACTGATTAAAGATGAAGAAGGCAAGGAGATGATCCTTTCCTACCTTAATCAAGGCGATTTTATTGGCGAACTCGGTTTATTCGAAGACGAACCAGAACGTACGGCGTGGGTGAGAGCTAAAGCACCATGTGAAGTAGCAGAGATCTCCTATAAGAAGTTCCGTCAACTGATTCAGGTTAACCCTGAAATCTTGATGCGACTTTCAGGTCAGATGGCTGCCCGCTTGCAGACCACCAGCCAGAAAGTAGGTGATCTTGCGTTTCTGGATGTTGCAGGCCGTATTGCACAAACATTGCTTAACTTGGCAAAACAGCCGGATGCGATGACCCATCCTGACGGCATGCAGATCAAGATAACCCGTCAGGAGATAGGCCAAATCGTTGGTTGTTCTCGTGAAACCGTGGGCCGCATCTTAAAGATGTTGGAAGAGCAAAACCTCATCCATGCACACGGGAAAACTATAGTGGTTTTTGGCACACGCTAAAATTCACTTGTGTGAATACAGAAAAGGCAGCCTCAGGGCTGCCTTTTTGTTGTCCTAAGAGCAACACCTAACGCACATCGGTACTTTCAAAAATTTTATCCGCTGAAGCTGCAACAAATCCGGTATAAAGCTCACCATTAGCCATAGGATAGCGCAAGGCAAACTCATAGAAGCAGCTAGGAACCAGTCGCTTACCGTCACTGAATAGCACGCTAGCCTGATCAGCCAAGGTTGAGGACTGCTCCAATAGCACCCCAGGAGAGCCTTTTATCTCACCGCCACTGCTATTAAGTGCAAAGCCTGCTTGTTTTAGTGCTTCATTAACAGAAGTGAGTGTAGGGTAAGCGGGCAAATGATTTACTGACACAGTAAAGTGGTTAGCACGATAGCCCCAAGCAGCCATCCAAGCCGCATACTCACTCTCAGCCAGTAAGGTTTTGTACTCCTGCAGTGAACATTGCCAATGACGGCCAGAATAGAGAAAGTCATCGTTAGTCACCACAGACTTGTCCATCTGCGCAGCCAACGCCTCTACGATCTGCTGCAATTCCGGGGAACACTGTTCTACTAGCAGTTCACTGATAAACACCTTCGGCAAAGCAGGATCGAGATGCTCGAAGTGCCGGGCGAACAGCTTCTTTCCAACAAATTGATACTCTTCCTTGGCTTCGTATCCAAGTGTAAGAAAATGAGCGGCAAGAACATCTAAACCAATACCTGGCAGATTAAAGGTCCGCAGTGCAATATGATCGTTGATGATCTCACCCTGCTGCCCTAACAGGTTATGTATTTTTTCTGCCGATGGTGTCACTTGCAGGTAGTGCTGCCACAAACCGTCAAACAGGGTGGTTGCTTGTTGATGCATTGGGCACCTCAACTCTTGTTTTAGGATTACAAAGGATAGCGGGGCCAGATTGACCCCTACTCATTTAACTTTCACCAAGCAGGCTCAGTCGATGGTTAGTCCGGGGCTTAATTTATCTGGCATAGAGATCTGCTCGACCTCCACAGAGGCCACAGGATAAGCACAATAGTCTGCCGCGTAGTAAGCACTGGGACGATGATTGCCACTGTCACCTACACCGCCAAAGGGTGCCGCACTGCTAGCGCCAGTAATTGGTCGGTTCCAATTCACGATCCCTGCACGGATGCGATTGTAAAACAGATCATAGAGATCTCGGCGGTCACTCAGCAGCCCTGCAGATAAGCCATAACGGGTATCATTCGCGACTTCTAAGGCTTGCTCAAAATCATCGTAACGGATCACCTGTAGTAACGGACCAAAATATTCATCATCCGGTAATCGCTCGATCTGACTCACTTCAATGAGTCCCGGGGTAATAAAGCCGTTCGCACTATCGCCACGTTGCATCATCACGAGTGACTTACCTCCCATGGCAATCAGTTCTTCCTGTGCTTGCATCAAAGCATCAGCCGCCGCAGGCGAAATAACTGGCCCCATGAAAGGTTGCGGCTCATCCTCCGGCCCGCCGACACGGATCAACTCGACCGCCTTGATAAGACGCGCCAATATCTGATCCCCTTCACCGCCTTTTGGCAGGAATAGACGACGAGCACAGGTACAGCGCTGGCCGCTTGAGATATAGGCTGAATGGACAATGTCATGCACCGCGGCTTGCGGGTCGCTGACATCTTTCACCAACAACGGGTTGTTCCCCCCCATCTCTAGCGCCAAGATCTTTTCTGGTTGCCCACCAAACTGCTGATGCAACAGCTTGCCTGTATGGGAACTTCCGGTAAAAAACAAACCATCAATACCGCGATGGCCAGCCAGGTGCTTACCGGTTTCAGCAGCCCCTTGCACCATATTGATCACACCGGCAGGAAGACCAGCGGCATGCCATAAGTTAACCATTTCCTGGCCAACCATAGGTGTCTGTTCACTGGGCTTAAAGACAATACAGTTGCCAGCCAGCAAGGCCGGAATAATATGCCCATTAGGGAGGTGCCCGGGGAAGTTGTAAGGCCCAAAGACGGCCACTACTCCATGGGGCTTGTGGCGAATAACTGCGCGACCTACTGGCATCGCTTTCTCGACGGTGCCGCTGCGCTCTTCATAGGCTTTGACAGAGATCTCGATCTTCGCCAGCATCGCTGCGACTTCGGTACGCGTCTCCCACAACGGCTTGCCGGTCTCTCTGGAGATCACCAAGGCTAATGATTCTTTCGCGCCAGCAACTTGCTCGCCAAATTGACGAATAATGGTCAATCGGTCCTCGAAGCTGCGCTGCGCCCACTCAAACGAAACAGCACGGGCGCTACTAATAGCCACATCAATCTGCGCAGAGTCTGCCATATTTCCCTGCCAAACCACTTCACCCGTCGCCGGATTGATAGAGCTAAACAGCTCACCACTGCCCGCTAACCATTTGCCATCGATGTACTGTACTTTCTCTGTCATTATTATATTCCTCGTGGCTTACTTCACGGCCAGTACTCGCAGAGGATCCCCCTGCTTTACACATAAAACATCTGCAACCTCAGGCGATATCACTATGGCGCCGGTTTCATCATCGAGCACGGCCTCAACCAAGGTACAGCGATACTGAGCTAACTGGGTATTCGCGATCATATACAGCGAACCTTTGTCGACCTCTGCGAGCAACGCATGCCGACGCTGGGAGCTACGCACACTGCGGATCTGGCTTAGTTCAGCCTCAACCGTTGGCCCAGCGTCGAAGATGTCGACATAACCTTTACACCTAAACCCCTCTGTTTTCAGTAGCTGCAAGGCTGGTTGTGTTTTCTCATGAACACGACCAATCACCTCTTGCGCCGCTTTACTCAGCAAGTTGACGTAAATAGGGTACTTCGGCATCAATTCGGCAATAAATACTTTTTGACCAATACCCGTGAGGTAATCGGCGGTTGGAAAATCCATGGAGAAAAAATGCTGTTCTAACCATTGCCAGAAAGGTGAACAGCCATGTTCGTCGGACACTCCACGCATCTCTGCGATCACAGGGGCACCAAACAGCTCTGGATGCTCGGCCATCAGTAACATTCGGCTACGAGACAGCAAACGACCTGCCAAGCCTTTACGGTGGCTCTCACGCAGGAATAGCGTACAAAGCTCGGCCGCCCCCGTGTAGTCATTACACAGAGTCAGCGTTTCCACCATATTATGGATCTTCAATTCGCGGGAAGAGTGCACCACTTGCCCAACATGGTAGTGATAAAAGGCATCGGTCAAGCCAACACACGCCTCAATGCCACATGTGCCAACCACATCGCCGGATTCGGTGTCTTCCATCACCATCAAGTAACTTTCCGCTCCCGGTTTATGAGCTCGACGGGAGAAAGAACGAACAGCTCGAGTGATCTTGGAGCGCAGCAACTCTTCATTGACAGGCAAGGAGGTAAAACCGATCCCCGATTCGCAGGCGATTTGATAAAGCGACGCATAGTCCGATTCTCTAATAGGACGGATCACTAACATAGCTATACCTCCCTCTATATCCCGGCTATCAAGCAGTCACGATCTTAGCAACAGCGCGCTCAAATCGAGCCAATCCCTCTTTTACGTCGGCTTCGGGAATAATCAATGACGGGGTAAAGCGCAGCACATTAGGTCCTGCCACCAACATCATGGTGCCCTCTTCGACAGCCGCCATTAAGAAGTCTCGCGCACGACCAGCGTACTTTTCGTTTAATGCCGCGCCGACCAACAGCCCTTGACCACGAATTTCAGAAAATACCTGATGTTTTTCATTAATTTGATTCAGAGCATCACGGAACCACTGTTCTCTCTGTTTAACACCCGCCAGTACTTCAGGCGTGTTCACCAACGAAAGAACCGCCTCACCGACGGCACAAGCCATCGGATTACCACCATAGGTACTACCGTGAGTCCCGACTTTCAGGGAAGGCGCTAATTTATCCGTGGTGAGCATGGCTGCGATAGGGAAGCCGCCACCCAATGCCTTCGCGGTAGTCAGCACATCAGGTGTCACTCCCAGCCCCATATAAGCGTATAGCTCGCCAGTACGACCAACCCCTGTTTGCACCTCATCAAATACCAGCAGTGCATTAAATTTGTCACATAGCGCTCTAACACCCTTAGCAAACTCAGGATCAGCAGAAATAATTCCACCTTCCCCTTGCAGCGGCTCCATCATCACGGCGCAGGTACGATCAGAAAACAATGCCTCCAGCGCTGCCAAATCGTTATAGGGGGAATGCTCAATCGCACCAGGCTTAGGGCCGAAGCCATCGGAGTAAGTGGTTTGCCCACCGACTGTGACAGTGAAAAAAGTTCGGCCGTGGAAGCCCTGTTTGAAAGAGATAATTTGGTCTTTTTCTTCACCAAAGTTCTCAACGGCATAGCGCCGCACCAACTTCAACGCTGCTTCATTCGCCTCAGCACCTGAGTTGGCAAAAAACACCTTGTCTGCAAAGGTTGCTTCCGTGAGTTGCTTAGCGAGTCGCAGTGCTGGCTCGTTAGTGAACACATTGCTCAAGTGCCAAAGCTTGTCTGCTTGCGCCTTCACCGCGTCAACCATGGCAGGGTGACAATGGCCCAGACAGTTCACAGCGATGCCACCCGCGAAGTCGATATATTCCCGCCCCTCTTGATCCCAAACCCGTGAACCTGCTCCCTTAACTGGGATCATCTTCGCAGGTGCATAGGTGGGCACCATTACTTCATCAAAAAGGGCTCGAGAAACGTTCGACTCTGACATACTTTGGCTCCTATGGCCGAGAATTTGTGAAGGCACATTGGCTATTCATTGCTCAATATCAATGCAGCCGAGCCTACTCTAATGTAACCGCATTATTACCAATGCGAACAACTAAGGGAAATTTTGATTAAACAACGAATAAACATGCAAAATAAGCACTAAAGACCCAATTTAAATGCATAGTTATTGCATAACAAACTCAATCTATGGCTATGCACGCGCTTTTTTAAGATTTTGCCGTGTTAATTCCTGTAGATCGTCACCTGAAAAACCGTACTGTGCCATTAACTTTACAGCCTCATCGAGCTGTATCCGACGCTGTTCATTCAAGCATAGATACTGGCTATAACAGCTAGCAAACTTCACGATTCGAGCGTATGGCGAGGTGAGTTTCCACGGCAACGAACTATGCAGCTCTCGGCTGACTGTAACACATGTTTTACATTCAGGAGAAATCTGCGGCAATAGCGCTTTCGTGATCACTTTCTGGTAACGGGAAAATTGCCTTTTGAGCATGGTAGCAGGAAGATCTAGCTCGCTAAGCACTTGATGGATCTCAGGTTTAGCTGTCAACCTTGCCTGTTGCATGTGATGCTCACACAGTGCCAGAAAAATCTGCTTAATCAACCTCAATAGCGTCAACGAGCCGTAACTGTTGACCCAACTCAAACGACCCGCGAGATAGGGATCTAACCCCTGCTTCTCTGCCAAATAATGCGCGGCATTCGCACTAACCAGCGCATGCTGCCAAAGCCGCCGAGCAGAATTTGCGAAAGGTCGATTATCATCCGGCAACATCTGTTCACATAAATGTCGTGCTAACAACTGCTTCAAGCGTTCTTGACCAAAGCTTGCCAGCGCATGGGGCAGGTCAGCTATTGGCGTCTTAATTGCGTGGCTTTGCTTGAATAACGGCGAATTAACCGTGGCGAGCAATTCTCGTGTCAGCCAGGACAGCTGCCGTAGCTGCTGCTCCAGGTGGGATGCTGGCGCATCAAGCGCCAACATGGCTAATGACTCAGTGAGCTTGGGATTGATCGGCAGTTGCTGAAGCACAGCCGGCCAATTACCAGTGAGTAATTCTGTCAATTTCGCTTCAGTTTGGGCGGTGATCCGTTGCACTAAGGTTGCCCTCAGCATCTCTTTCTGCGCCAGTCGCTGCGCATGCTGTTGTCGACGCTGCTGATCAATAGCCAACCCCTGCAGCTTGACCTGCTGTTCATCACTAGACTCAATGAGCTCAGAGGGGGTATGGAAAGGGATACCACAAAGATAATCCAAGTGACGCTGTTCGAGGATATGAGCGGGTCCATTCAGACCCAACTCGGTCTCATGGTCGCTGGTTTGTGATGATTGAGAATGAAAACGCCCCCGCGACGGCGTTGTTGCTGATGCCATTTAGATACTCAAGGGATCAATAATCGTCTCTCATATTCTAACGGCTTTCCTTATGAACACCCGCCTAACAATGAGTAAATGTGATGCCAGCGAAATACACCAGCACCAAAAGCAAGCGCAGTAGCTAATTCAAATCGGGGAGCAGGATGGCGCGTAACGCGTTAAGAAGTTATCCAGCAATTCATGCCCTTGCTCACTGAGAATGGATTCAGGATGAAATTGCACACCTTCCAAAGCAATATCTCTATGCCTAACTGCCATCACCTCATCCATCTTGCCATTGCTGTCGCAAGTCCAGGCGGTCACTTCAAGGCAGTCGGGAAGGCTCGCAACGTCCAGCACCAACGAATGATAGCGGGTCACTGTGAGTGGGTTCGATAATCCACAAAAGATCCCTTCGCCACGATGGCTAATGGCACTGGTCTTGCCGTGCATCATCTGTCTGGCAAGCGTGACTGTCGCACCGAAAACTTGCCCCAACGCTTGATGACCTAAGCAAACACCCAAGATAGGCAGCTTACCGGCAAAGTACTCGATAGCCGGCAGCGAGATACCAGCGTCATCAGGAGTGCAGGGGCCCGGGCTGATCACCAGATACTCTGGTGCTAGCGCCTCGATCTCAGCCAGCGTTATTTCGTCGTTACGAACCACCTCGACCTGCTGGCCGAGCACCATAAAATACTGCACCAGGTTATAGGTAAACGAATCATAGTTATCGATCATTAACAGCATCTATCTCTACCTACTCTATAACCGCCTATAGACTCAACCCTCAGTATAAATCTTAAGGCAAAACCGACGTTCGCCATACGCCAAGCAATCGTCTGAAAAGAAAAGGGCTGCCTTCAATGACAGCCCTTCTATTGCGGTAACAATACTTTAAGGACGAGCGACTAAACCGACGCGCTCATACACCGTTTTTAAGGTCTCAGAAGCGATCGCTGATGCCTTCTCTGCACCTACCGCCATTATCTGCGTCAATGCCGTTTCATCTTCACGCAGCTCTTTATAGCGTTGTTGGATAGGCGTCAACATCGAGACCACAGCATCGGCAACGTCTTTCTTCAAGTGGCCATACATTTTATCTTCGTATTGCGGCACCAAACTTTCCACGGATTCTCCTGTCGCGCAGCTCAGCAATGTCAGCAGATTGGATACACCTGCTTTCTCTTGCTGATCGAAATAGATCCGCGCCTGCTCATCAGAATCGGTCATCGCCCGTTTAATCTTCTTCTCGATCTTCTTTGGTTCCTCTAACATCAAGACAAAATTATTCGGGTTATCATCCGATTTTGACATCTTCTTCTCTGGCTCCTGCAGGCTCATGATCCGAGCCCCCACTTCAGGGATAAAGGGGTCCGGTACTACAAAAGTATCACCATGAAGATTGTTAAAACGGGTCGCGATATCGCGAGTCAGCTCTAGATGCTGTTTTTGGTCATTGCCCACAGGTACTTTATTGGCTTGATACAGTAATACATCTGCCGCCATCAATACCGGATAACCAAACAAGCCAACATTGATATTGTTGACATTTTTCTGCGACTTATCTTTAAACTGAGTCATTCGATTCAGTTCACCCATCTGTGTATAACAGTTCAATATCCAAGCTAACTGAGCATGCTCTGGCACATGTGACTGGACAAACACGCTGCTCTGTTGTGGGTCTAAACCACAAGCGAGATACAGCGCCATGCCGTCAAAAGTACGCTCGCGCAGCAGCGCTGGCTCTTGGCGGACCGTGATCGCATGCAGATCCACCAGCATGAATAAGCACTCATGATCCTGCTGTAACGTAATCCAGTTACGTATGGCGCCAAAATAGTTACCAATGGTAAGACCGCCGGAAGGCTGCGCGCCGCTAAGGACGATGGGTTTAGACATGTGAATGTTCCTGCAAATGCTTTGAAAAATTAGTTACACGGATTCAGGCACAGATAATAACAGCGCCGAGAGCTCCGCTAGTTGATTAAGTACCCGATCCGGGTTGCAAAGAGCGATATCTTCCCCGTAGTTGTAGCCATAGGTCAAGCCAATACTCGGGCTCAAGGCTGCTTTTGCGGCTTGAATATCATTCCTAGAATCTCCCACCATCAGTAACTCAGTGGCGGAGATATCAAAATGCTCGGCACAATATAGCAACTGATCGGGACGCGGTTTTTTCTGTGGCAGCGTGTCACCACAGACCACCAAGTCAATCAAACCTGACAAACCGAACTGTTGGACTAACGGTAAGGTAAACTCAGTCGCTTTATTAGTAACAATGGCCAGTTTCATGCCTGCCGCTTTCAACGCCATCAACACGGCTTCTACATCAGGATATAGCGAGCTAAAGCGGTGTAGTGCGTTGGCATAAAGCAGCTTAAACAAGCCCAACGCCTGCTCAACAAGTTCTGGCTCCAAGCGAGTATCAACTTTGAAACTACGGCTGAGCGCACGCTGCACAAGGACTTCAATACCATTCCCGATCCAGCCCGTTACCTGTCCTAGTGACACCGGTTCACGGCCAAGTTCAATCAGCATCTGGTTAACCGCGTAGTGCAGGTCCGGTGCGCTGTGCAGAAGCGTACCATCGAGATCAAATGCAATGGCACGGATCTGACGAAAGGACGACGGCATTTAAACGGTGGCCAACTTCTGACGGAATTGGCCTACCACCTCGTTATAGTCACCTTGGCCAAAAATGGCTGAACCCGCAATAAACATATCTGCGCCAGCTTTGGCGATCTCGACAATATTGTCCTGTTTCACGCCACCATCGACAGCTAAACGAATATTCAGACCACGCTGCTCTATCTGCTGTTTCACCGCTTCGATCTTAGCCAGCGTTGCAGGGATAAACGCCTGCCCACCAAACCCAGGGTTAACTGACATCAATAAAATAAAGTCCAAACGGTCCCATACATAGTCCAACACCTGCAGTGGCGTTGCCGGATTCAACACCAACCCGGCCTGACAACCCTTGTCTCGGATCAGTTGCAACGAACGATCGACATGCTGGCTCGCCTCCGGATGAAAGCTGATCATACTAGCGCCCGCATCGGCAAACTGTTCGATCAACTCATCTACCGGTGACACCATCAAATGCACATCGATTGGCGCAGTCACGCCATAGTTTCGCAATGCCTGGCAAATCATCGGGCCGAAAGTGAGATTCGGCACGTAATGATTATCCATCACATCAAAATGCACAACGTCCGCCCCCGCCTCAAGCACATGGGTGACCTCTTCACCTAAACGGGCCAAATCTGCAGATAAGATAGAGGGAGCAAGTAGATAAGGTTGCATGAGTGGTTTCTCGCCGAGCTATTAAGAGAGACGCAGTGTACTAAAAAGTAGGCAGTTTTTCAGCTCCAGTTTTCGCGAAGGATGCACTCAATTAAAGCGCCGCACCAAAATAATGCACCGATAAATGTTTTGTAAAACTAATGCACCATGATGTTACAAAAATTGATATCCCTTCCCGCGGCGCCAAGGCCAAAAACCATATTAACCATTACTTTTCATAACCTTAAAAAAACTGGCACGATGATCGCTTTAACCACAGCGATAATTCCAAACCCAGGAAAATACTAAAATGAAAAAAGCACTTTCTTTAGCTATCAGCTCAGTTTTGGGTGTTGCAGCACTCGCTTCTACTAACGCATACGCCATCGAAGGCTTGTCAGCCAACGCTAGCGTAACTAGCAACTACTTATGGCGTGGTGTGACCCAAACTGATGACGGCGCAGCCGTACAGGGTGGCATCGACTATGAACATTCTTCAGGTATCTATGTAGGTACATGGGCATCAAACGTAGATTTTGGTGGTGATGAAGTAACCGGACTCGACGCATCTTACGAAGCAGACTTCTACTTCGGCTACGCAGGAGCAGTTGGTGACTTCGGTTATGACGTAGGTTACATCTACTATGCATACCCAGACGACAGCGCTGAAATCGACTTAGGCGAGGTATATGGTTCTGTTAGCTATTCTTACTTCACCGTAGGTGCAGCAACACTGGTTAACTCTGGCGATGACGCATTCAGCGACGGCCAGGATGATGACTGGGTTTACGTCTATGCTGACGCCGCTTTTGAAATTTCAGAAGGCTTAGAGCTTGGCCTACACGTAGGTAACTTCAGCGGTGATTCTGCAGAAGATTGGTTTGGCGACAGCTATACCGATTACAGCGTAAGCTTGTCTAAAGGCGGCTTCGGTCTGTTGGTTTCTAAAACTGACATCGACGGCGGCAACTTAGACGATGTTAAAGTTGCTGTTTCTTACGCTGTTGACTTCGATCTGTAAGAACAACAGCCGTAACATAAACGCCGCCATCGGGCGGCGTTATTTCTTGTCACAGCATACACCGCTCAAAATTTAACCTTTATTTAACACTCCAAGCATAGTTTCCCTTTATTAGCAGTGGTATATTTGTTTGTATCTCTGTCAGGGAGGCAGTGAAATGATTCGTTCGAAGATCTTTTTATCAAGTGCAGCAACCGTAGTTTTAAGCTCTATTGTTGCTTTCCATCAGTGGCCCACTAGTACAAGCCTGGGTGACGCATGTTCCTGCGAAGCAGAGAGCATTACTTTTGACGCCAGCCTTCCGGTCAGCCACCCTGCAAACCGCTGCTCATTGCAAAACAAAGCATCAAATGAAAGCTGGTGGGCATGGTTAGCTGGCGATAGTCGTTCGGCGGAATATCACTTCATCGATCTGCTTGAACTCCTATCCCGTTCGAATACTACTGATAAGCCTATCTCGCCGAAAGAACCCCAGAGCTAGGGCTGAATTGCAACTCCCGACGATATCAGTTCACCCGTTGCGAGCTATAAGAGCGGTAGTATCGGCTTTCTTTGGCGTGCAAAGTGAAGCGGCGAGAAAACAAGATTTTCAGTACCACAATCCTGTGCCATTTATCATTGCTGGCATCGTTATGGCATTAATGCTGGTGCTAACGCTGATAGCTGTCGTTAGCTGGGTACTAGATAAATAAGCCTATTCCGCGACTAACCGCCCCTCGTAAAAAGCAAGCAACTCACTTACCTTTTGTCGCCCTGACCCATTACGACTGATAGTACGCTTAACACGGACTATATCTAGATTAGCAGGAGCATAAAGTGCTCGCGTCTCGGTTACCTCATGGTTACTGATTAATACGGGCACACCGTTTTTTGAGGAGACCTCTTGTGCTACCAGCGCCAAAGACTCCTGCTCGGCGCGATTGAATCCCGCACCATGATAGGAGGTAAAGCTGGCAGTGGGGCTAAGTGGCCAATAGGGAGGATCGCAGTATACGACATCGCCTGGCCCGGTAGCCCGCATCACCTCGGCGAATGGCATACAGGTAAACGTGGCTCGTTTCGCTTTCTCAGCAAAGAATGCCATCTCTTTTTCTGGAAAGTATGGGCGCTTATAACGACCAAAAGGCACATTGAAAGCACCTTTCTTATTGTAACGACAGAGCCCGTTATAGCCGTGACGATTCAAGTAGAGGAAGAGTCGCGAACGCAATTCAGGATCAGCACTCTGATTAAACACTTGTCGCCAATGATAGTAAGCTTCTGGCGTATTATGCTGCTCCGAGAATAGCGGTTTCACCGCGGCAATAAACCTATCCCCCTGATCTGCTAGGAGCTGATAAAGACCAATCAGATCAGGATTAATATCGTTTAATCGGTAATTTTTATAATCAGAGTTAATAAATACCGAACCAGCACCTACAAAAGGTTCTACTAAGGTATCACCCGAGGGTAAACGCCGGTTGATCTCTTCAACTAATCCATACTTTCCGCCCGCCCACTTTAGGAAAGCACGCACTTTACTACTCACTACGCGCAGCCCCCTGCGCTTCTGTTATGTCCGCTTTCACAGCTGCAACACTTTTTGTCCAAGGCTTTAAGGCGCGCAGATCTGCCGAAGACGCTTGCAGGTATGCCGTAGCTTCTGCACGAGTAGCAAAGTTCCCCAAGATAAGCACATGACGAGGCAGCCCCTTCTTGGTCACAATGTACTCGAGAATATCATCCTTCAGTAGCGCAATTTCTGCTCGCTGGTAAAAACGTGCAAGAACGGCTTCGTCAGAAAATACACCGAGTTGCAGTGTGTAATGCTCTGTTGGCCACGCAGATATGCGCTGGCGAACTTCCGCATCTTCTTGCGTCATCGGCAAAGCTACGACTTTTTGCTCACCTGTCTCAGGGGTGACATCCAAGCTCGCCTCAGGCACCACTGTGGCAGGGTCGGTCTCCTCTGCACCTGACTCATCGCCATCGCTTTCCTCGGTCGAGATCGGCGGGACGGAAGGAGATACTGGCAGCAAGTTCTGCTGTTCAGCCTCAATCAGCAGCTCATCGGGGATCTCGATTACCACATTTTGACCACTTGACGGCGCAGCTTCAATCTCCACTGGCGGTTCGGTCAATTCAGCAGGCAGTAACTCATCGGCACTCAATATCGGGTTCTCTGCCGGTACAGAAGGCGCTTTTACGACCTCTTCTCCAATTGCCTGATCAGATAGCTTTTCATCGTCAGGTAGCCGTTCAGTTACAGGGGGAGGTTCAACGCGCGGAGAAGCATCGTCGGGAGATGGCTGGAATTCCCACAACAACAAAGCGATAAGCAGCGCAGTGACCAACCCCGCTAGCACTGCATGTTGCCACGGAAATGCTGTTTTCTTCACACCGCCTCCCTTAATTTTTGTTGCCAGCGCCATAACGGCGGCAGGTGATTTTGCTAATGCGAGATGACGTTCAATCGCTTCGCTGTTGAGCAGCATAGATGGCTCTGCCGCGAGTAATTCAGATAGAAAATGGCGGCGTTCCTCCATCGGCAAAGGTGGCATAGCCACCTCTACGACGCCATCACCAACCAAACTGGCCAGTGACAGGTTAGCTGAGCTATCTATGGAGCCAATCACCGATAATTGATGCTTTCCATCTCTGCGAAAGGTGATAATTAACTCAGCAATTTCCTGCCAAACTTCATTGCTGAAAAACTGGCAATCGTCCAACACCACTAACATTCTTTGCGGTTCATCAGGCAACATCCGCAATAAACTATCAGACAGGGGATCGGCTTCATCAAACAAGGGATTAGTGATCAGCTGCGTCAGTATTTGGTGGCGATAGTGACAAACATCAGCGTCCGATTGGCACTGAACGAAAGCATGATTAGTTGTGGTGTCGTGATTGGTGACATAACTGAGCAGTGTCGTACTTCGACCACTTCCGGTGCTACCTTTTAGTAGCACAATATTTGAATCGAATTCGACGAGAAAGCCTAACCGCTCGTGCAGCTGCTGTTGTGAGACAAACAATTCGCCTTCACTGTGTTGAACGTTTTGCAAACACACCCCTCCAATAGGGTATAGGCGTCATTACGCCAGCACTGAACGCAACACGGCCTCTTCGACATCGTCAAACATCGCACAGCGACCTATTCTCTCTGGCAAAATAAGCCGGAGTTTACCTTGCAATACCTTCTTATCACGCTGCATATGCGTCATAAAAGAATCGAAGTCCATCTCAGCAGGAGGAACGACAGGAAGGTCATAAAGTCGAATGAGTGCGACTTGCCGTTGATACATAGCTTCATCAATCAAACCGAGCGCTAATGATGTTTTTGCGGCTAACACCATGCCCACTGCCACTGCCTCACCGTGTAGCCATTGACCATACCCTTGTTCAGCTTCTATCGCGTGACCAAATGTATGCCCCAGATTAAGTAGCGCGCGAACACCTTTTTCTGTTTCATCAGCGGCAACGATATCCGCTTTTATCTGACAACAACGTTCGATCGCATAACGCAAAGCCTCTGGCTGTAACGCCTGCAACTCGTCCGCATGTTGCTCTAACCATTCAAAGAAGGGCTCATCGGCAATGATACCGTACTTAATCACCTCGGCCATCCCTGCTGCGAACTCCCTTGCAGGCAATGTCCCTAAACAGAGGGTATCGATAAAAACTGCTTGAGGCTGATAGAACGCCCCAATCATATTTTTTCCTAAAGGGTGGTTAACGGCTGTTTTACCACCAACAGAAGAATCGACCTGTGAAAGCAAGGTCGTTGGTATTTGAATGAACGGCACCCCGCGTTGATAGCACGCGGCGGCAAAGCCGGCCATATCGCCAATAACTCCTCCACCTAGTGCAATAACCGTGGTATCGCGCCCGTGGTTTCCTTCAAGCAACGCTGTAAACACCTGATTCAAGGTATCAAGGGTTTTATACGATTCACCGTCAGGTAGAACCACAGAAGCAACTTTCTTGCTGGTCAAAGCGGCTTCGAGTTGCGCCAGATAAAGTGGCGCCACAGTCTCATTGGTGACAATCATTACCCGATCACCACGCACATATTTGACCACAGCACCAGTGGCCCGAAAGGCCTCTGGAGCAATAGTAATGGGATAACTTCTCTCACCCAATACAACCTGAAGGACGCTCATATCCTGCACCACTATCTTAAAAACCGAGTTCCTTGATAATTTGATTTGCTACGACACGAGCACTTTGCTCATCAGTCTTCACAGTCAAATCGGCGATCTCGCTATACAGAGGGTTTCTGACATCCGTCAGATCTTCTAACGTCTTACGTGGGTCGTCGGTCTGTAATAAAGGCCGACGCTTATCACGCTGCGTACGCGCATACTGCTTATCAATTGAAGTCTCGAGATAGACAACGATACCGCGAGCAGATAACTTATTTCGGTTCTCTTTACTCATGATCGATCCACCACCCGTTGCAAGCACAATGCCTTGCAACTCTGTTAGATCATTAATCACTGTCTCTTCTCGAGCGCGAAAGCCTTCTTCACCCTCAATATCGAACACCCAAGCGATATCAGCGCCTGTGCGACTCTCAATCTCGCTATCAGAATCATAAAATTCTAGGTGAAGTTCTTGCGCCAAATGACGCCCAATCGTACTTTTACCAGCCCCCATGGGGCCTACTAGGAATATATTTCTTTTTTCTGCCATTGCCGTCTACAGCCGATTAAACAGAGTGAAACCTTGGTCTCTCCTTAAAGAGTTAAGGACCCGCGAACAATCTACCATTATCTCAGGAACAGTACCCCTTTGGCAATTAAGATCAAAAAAGGGGAGCAAGCTCCCCTTTTTAAGCTAACTACCAGTTAGAAAGTTTCAGTCACAATCCTTGGTGTTACAAAGATCAGGATCTCTTTCTTCTCATTGGTATCGCTGGTATTTCTGAACATCCAGCCTACGCCAGGCAAGTCACCAAGCAGCGGCACTTTACTGACCGCACGCTTAATTTCCTGCTGATAGATACCACCAAGAACAATGGTTTCCCCGTTATTGACCAAAACTTGCGTGCCAATTTCCTGGGTATTAATTGCCGTTGCTAGACCAGTACCAGTAGGTACGGTATCGCCTTTGGTGTCCTGAGTAATAACCAAATCGAGAATAATACGGTCATCAGGCGTAATGTGCGGTGTAACACGTAGCGCTAATACCGCTTTTTTAAAGGTCACAGATGTCGCACCAGAAGAAGCTGATTCCACAAATGGGATCTCTGTACCTTGTTCGATATAAGCCGGTTTCTGGTTAGCCGTCGTGATACGTGGACTCGCAATCACTTCACCCTTATTTTCGCGCTCTAAAGCTGAGAGCTCTAAATCAAGGATGGTACCATCCGCCAGTTTTGCCACCTGGAATGCGATACTACCCGCTGGTGACGCGACAGGAAGGTTTACATTCAAACGGTCAGCTAAGTCAGGAACAATTCCTGCGGCTGCGGCATCAGCCCCCTCAAGTGTACCTGAAGTAGCACCATCGTCGAATGTATCTGTGATACCCCAACGGATGCCAAGATCTTCCTGAACACCATCATTGATAGTCACCATTCGTGCTTCTATCATCACCTGCTTAACCGGCACATCAAGTACATCAATCATGCGACGGATATCTTCTAAGCGTTCTGCGGTATCACGAACCAATAACGTATTGGTTCGTTCATCCATTGATACAGCGCCACGCTTCGACAGTAATGAAGAGTCAGAAGAGGTAATAATCGCAGTCAATTCCGCCGCTTTAGCATAATTAACCTGGATATATTCCGAGTACAGAGGCGCCAAGTCCTTAACTTCACGCTCTGCTTTTAATTCGTTCGCTTCGCGTACTGCCAGCTCCTCAGAAGGTGCAATCATCAGGATGCGTCCCTCTACTCGCTTACCAAGGCCTTTAACCTTCAAGATAATATCAAGCGCTTGGTCCCAAGGCACACCGTCTAAGCGAAGTGTAATATTACCGTCCACAGAATCAGTGGTTACAAGGTTGAATCCGTTGTAATCAGCAATAATCTGTAAAACAGTACGCACAGGAATATCCTGGAAGTTTAGCGAGATAGGCTGACCTGCGTATTGGTCTGACACATCATCTTCGTCTTCCGAGATGGGGGAAACAGTCAAGGTAAAGAGATTATCTAACTGATAGTAGTTGTAGGTATAGTCAGTTAATGGTTCGACCATAAACTGAGTATAGTTTTCCCCTTTAAATGTCTCGATGGTTTTCACTGGCGTATTAAAATCAATAACATCCATCATGTAGATCAGTTCTTTCATGATGTCAGTGTTATGGAATTCAACGATCAGCTTCTCACCCTTTTGAGTCACATCCACCGCAGCAGATTGGCCTTCAAGGTAAACAAGGAACTGACCTTCACCTTCCGCCCCACGTCGAAAATCGAGAGCATTAATTCGATTAAGGAAAACGTCATCAGGCGTCGGCCCAGCAACGACCTCATTACCAATACTGATAATAAAGGAGTTACCTTTACGCTGGGTACGATAAGGACGCAGGGATTTTAGCCCCACCACCATTTTCATACCACGGAAACCTTCCTGAATACTCAAGCCACGAACATCGGCCTTATCAATTGGGATACTACGCAGATCCAGATCTGACGTGACGTCAGGAAATCTAAACTCAATCTCTGTCGGGCGATGGTTCACCCGACTCTCTGGATCTTCAACCGGCGCATCGAATACAAGTTCGATCTCCAGAAGATCTTCCACGACCGCGTTATAGCGGATGTCCTTGAGTTGCGCTGCATTCACTGCACTTGGCGTCAGCAGCAGGCATAAGAACAGTGTTACTAGCCTATTAGAAATCACGGCTCTCAACTCTCCCGAAGTTATCGACCCAACAACTTGGCCTAAATGCCTCACCGTCCGTTCACTAAACATATCCGTTCCTGAATTCTACTTATTATTCCGCAAGTGCCACATCGGTGTAGCGCTCTACCCAACAGCCTGAGCCGTCAGGGATTAACTCGATAAGATCTAAACCATCACGGCGCACTTGCGTCACCAATCCGAAATAGAGCCCCATATGATAACCGGCTCTCACACGGAACAAGCCTCCGTCATCAGTCTGCATCAACGCCCAAAGACCTTCGGCATCACCAACGGTGCCCTTCATTGTCAGATTATCAATCGCATAAGCTTCCAAAGGCTCTTTAATACGATTGACATCAGGTGTTAAGCAATCTTTTACTACTTCAACCGCTTCTACGATAAGCTCAGGCTGAGGCGCCACAAACGGGCTTCTCAATTCACTCGCCACGTAATCTTCATGCTGAAACGGCGCAACTTCAGGCATAGGTTCCACGTAACCTGACTGCGTCGCTTTAACGGAGGAAACAAACTCCTGTAGATCGCTAATATCGTCTCCGCAACCATAAAGTCCCGCACTAACCAAGGCGAGCAATGCTAACTTCTTCATTACTGAGCCTCCTTGTAGCGGTATGTTTTAGCCAAAATACTCAGCTGCAACTTCGACTCATCTATACGCTTAATAGAAAAGTCATGGAGACTAACAATTCGTGGTAATGCAGAGACATCTGACACGAAGTCACCAAATTGGTGATAGTCACCCTCAACAACGATCGCGATAGGCAGTTCGATATAAAATTCCTGTGGCCGCTCGGGTTCCCAGTTAATGTTAACGAACTCGAGGCCGTGGGTAGTGCCGACATAGGTAATATCGTCCAACAGACCCGGTGTTTCATGACTTAGCGGCAAGATACGCAGCAAATTTTCAAACGTTTCTTCCATCGCTTTCATCTGCTCACGGTAGGTTTTCACCCGGGCAGCTAAATGATATTTAGAGCGAAACTGTTCCCGTAATTCAATTTCACGTGCCTGCTCTCGCGACAAATCGTCGAGCTGATCACCGATCATGAAGTAATAAAACAGGAAGCAAGTAAGAACACCAACGATCCCTATGAATATGGCCTTAACCGTAGAAGGCCATTCGCCCATATTGTTAAGATCCAACTCATTGAAATCGATTTCATTCAGCTCTTTCAAGTCAAATTTCATCGTTTAGCTCCCCTCTGCTTAGCGTCTTCAGCAACAGGTGCTGCAGCTTCTTTGATACGAAGACGCATTGAGAAGCTCTTCAACTTCGGTTCTTTCGGATCTGCCTGAATCGATTGCAAGGTAGGATCAGTCAACCAACTTGAATTCACGACACGGCGCATCAAATTAGAAAGGTGGTTATTAGACTCGGAGCGCCCAACAATCTGGATATTGCCAGACTTGCGGTCAAGTTCCGTCATATATACACCACCAGGCACTGATGATGCTAATTCATTAAATACCCGCGTCACCATATTCCGGTTCTTCTGCAGGTCGCTAATCAACTTCATACGTTGTGCCAGTTCAGATTTTTTCTTGCGCAGCTCTTTAATCTCTGCAATCTGACGATCCAGAACTTGAATTTCCTGCTGTAGGTACGCATTTCGATGACGTTGACTGTCAATGACACCATCAACAATGGAGTAAACACCATACATCAACAAAACACCCGCAAAGACAGTCGCTCCAAGCATCGCAGTAAAGGCATTTTGGCGACGCTTGCGCGCCTCTTCGCGCCAAGGAAGGAGGTTTATATGTGCCATTGGCTAAAACTCCTTAATGCTAGGCCGCAGGCAACAGCATATTTTGCTGCATCCGTTGTTATCGCTTCCGGGGCTATTTCATCAGCCAATGTCATACCGCTAAAGGGGTTGGCCACGATAGTTTCCACACCTAACTCATCTGAAAGCAGTTGCACAATACCTTCAAGCTGTGCGGTACCACCGGCAAGAATTAAATTATCGACTTTATCGTAACCACTTGAGGTAGAAAAAATCTGGATAGTTCGTCGCAGCTGTTGAATTAACGATGTTTGAAACGGCGCCAACACTTCAAAAGTGTAATTACGCGGAAGTTCGCCAGTTAGTTTGGCCGTTTCGGCTTCGGCATGTTCCATACCGTAATAAGACATCAACGACTGGGTAAATTGCTCACCACCAAAAGCTTGCTCGCGGGTATACACAATCTGGCCATCTACGACAAAACTAAAGGTTGTCATATTTGAACCGATATCGACCACCGCAGTAACACTTTTCTCAGAGTAGCCTTCGAGCTGTGCCACCATCAATTCGACACTGCGGCCCAGCGCGTAAGCCTCAACATCGATTACTTTAGCGCTGAAATTACCCTCTTCAAGAGCACTCACACGCGCTTCCACATTCTCTGTGCGAGAAGCGGTCAACAATACGTCAGCTTTGGTTGGATCTGCACGATTGGGACCAATGGTCTCAAAGTCTAAACTCACTTCATCCAATGCGTACGGAATTAAGTTATCTGCTTCAATCCGGATCTGTTCTTCCATCTCATTGTCAGACAGAGCCGCATCCATGAAAATCACTTTAGTCATGACGGACGAGCCACTGACAGCAGCTGCCGCCAGGCGCACTTTTCTGTCAAAACGTTTGCGAAGTGTTTTAATCACTCCACCAACGGCCTCGATGTCCTGAATCTCGTGATCTACAACCGCCCCTTTTGGTACCGGCATCTGAGCCACGCCATCCAATCTAAATCCGTCTGTTGTTTTAGATAACAACACGGCTTTGATTGAATTCGAGCCAATATCTATGCCGACCATCGGGGGGGTTTGCTGTTCTAAAAAGCCCTTCAGCATGACCCCTCGCCAAACTCCCTGAAAATAGAAAGATTGCTATTATGTTAATTTTTTGGTTCTGGCTGTTAGCATAGAACAGTTCGAGTCGCCATCCAACAGTAGAGTTCTCAAAACTATTCGTTATTTATGAGCGAGATCCCTATACTAGCCTTCTCTGATCACAGAAATGAAAATTAGTCCCCCTGGAGTCTGCCACCGTGAAGTGGATTAAATGGCTATCTATAGCATTCATCAGCTGCTTTTTGACCGGTACATTGGCTGTCATCGGCCTTTATTTTTATATAGCGCCTGAATTACCCAATGTAGATACGTTGAAAACTATGCGCTTACAAACGCCAATGAAGGTTTATAGCGCTGACGGTCAATTACTATCCCAGTTTGGCGAAAAAAGACGAATTCCATTGGAAATGGAACAGATCCCGGAGACCATGGTTAATGCGTTTCTGGCGACGGAAGATTGGCGATTTTATGACCATCCAGGCATCGATGTCATTGGTATAGCCCGCGCATTTACCTCTTTATTAATGACAGGTGAAAAGCGTCAAGGGGCAAGCACAATTACCATGCAGGTAGCACGTAACTTTTTCCTATCTCGGGAAAAAACATACATGCGAAAAATTAAAGAGATATTTCTCGCTTGGCATATTGAAGAACTTTTAACCAAAGACGAAATTCTCCAACTTTATTTAAATAAAATCCCTTTGGGTTATCGTGCCCATGGTGTCGGCGCTGCTGCAGAAGTTTATTATGGCAAATCAGTTGATGAATTATCTCTAGCTCAGATTGCGGTTATTGCAGGCTTACCCAAAGCCCCCTCTTTACTAAACCCAATCCGTTCTCCTGAACGCGCCAAAGACAGAAGACATCACGTACTAAGACGAATGCTAGAGGTCGGCGCAATTGATCAGGCTAGTTTCGCAGAAGCGGATGCGGCCCCCATCACAGGAAAATATCACGGCCCTCAAGTGGGTATTTACGCCCCCTATCTGTCAGAGATGGTTCGTCAGGAAATCATTAACCTGCTCGGCGAAGATGAGGCTTATACCGGCGGCTATAACGTTTATACAACAGTACAAAGCAAAGCACAGATAGCAGCCGAAAAGGCGGTTGTCGGTAATCTATTCGCTTATGATATTCGCCACGGCTACCGCGGTGCAGTGAAGCAGCTTTGGCAGGACGGTTCAAATGCCCTTATCAGCTCAGACGAAGCGCAGCAAAACGACAGTGAGATAGCACCGACAAGCGAAGGCTGGACGACCGAGAAGATTTTCGATTATTTGGATGATGTCTCACCCGTCGGCGATCTGCTACCAGCGGTGGTTATTTCCGTATCGGAAACAACGGCGGAAGTCGCTGTTCGCGGCGGATTGCTGAGTACCATGCCATGGGAAGGGATGAACTGGGCACGCCCCTATATCTCTGATGAGCGCCAAGGAAAAGCACCGAAGACAGCAGCCGAAATAGTTAATCCTGGCGGTCAAATCTGGATACGCACTCACGAAGAGGGAGAATTGTCACTGGCTCAAGTACCAGAAGCCAACGCCGCACTTGTTGCACTCAATCCAAAAAACGGGGGCATCGAAGCGTTAGTCGGTGGCTTTAACTACCAGTTCAGCCAGTACAATCGGGTGACCCAGGCCAAGCGCCAGGTCGGCTCAAATATTAAGCCTTTTATCTACTCAGCCGCTCTTGAGGATAACTTCAGCTTAGCAAGCATCATTAATGACGCGCCCATCAACCAATGGGACTCCCGTCAGGGCACGGCATGGCGACCAAAAAATTCACCGCCAGTCTACGAAGGGCCAACTCGACTGCGCGTCGCCTTGGCTAAATCAAAAAACGTTATCTCGGTGCGCTTATTACGGGCAGTTGGACTTCAAGATCTGCGCCGTTACCTGACGCGATTCGGCTTCGATATCAATGAATTACCCAGAAATGAATCTCTAGCCCTTGGTTCTGCGTCTCTGACGCCGATGGAAGTCGCCACAGCTTTTGCCGTCTTTGCCAACGGTGGCTTTCTCGTAGAGCCCTACCTGATCGATAAGATTGAAGACCCTCAGGGCAATATCATTTTTCAAAGTACCCCCAAAGTAGCCTGTAGCGATTGCACGCCAAAACCAAAACAGAGCGCTGATGACGAGTTTCCAATTAGTCCTGCCACTCCGGTAGAGCCTGCGCAGCTGGCACCACGTGTTATCTCAGCCCAAAACGCATTCCTTGTCACCCAAGCACTAAACAGCGCGGTATGGGGAGGAGGCAGCTGGCGAGACGGTACGGGTTGGAACGGTACCGCCTGGCGCGCGGCCAGACAGCTGAAGCGCCGGGATATTGCCGGTAAAACAGGTACCACCAACGAAGCGAAAGACGCTTGGTTTTCCGGCTACAACAGTAACCTGGTTGCCACCTCATGGATCGGCTTTGACGATCATCAACGCAACCTAGGCGCTGCTTCACGTAATGCCAACATGGGCAAGGAGCAGATCACGGGCAAGGAGTTTGGAGCAAAAACCGCGCTACCCGCTTGGATCACTTTCATGCAAGCCAGCCTCAAAGGCCAAAAAGAGGCCAGAATGGCAACACCGGAAGGGATCGTCAGTGTTCGTATCGATCGTGAAACAGGTAAGCTAGCGAGAAGAGCAGACCACACATCCAGATTCGAGTATTTCATTCAAGGCAGTGAACCCACCACGTTTGCCGAAGCCACCCAAGACAATCCATTCGACAGTGATGAGAGCTCTGACCAACAACGCTCTGAGGAACTGTTCTAAACAGATAAACGGAGTGTGATCCCCTTAGTATCACGCTCCCGTTTCATAGGTTAGACTGCAGCCATGATTAAGCCTTGTTATTACTGCGCAGTTTAAATGCTGAAGACAATTTCAATCGATCAGCTCAAAGCTGGTATGTATGTAGACGGTATTGCCAAACAAGCTGGCGGTAAGCATCACAACATAAAAAAAGCGGGCAAGGTGCCTAGCCAAAGTGTTGTTGATTTGATGCGTAAAAAAGGCGTGGTTGAAGTCGTTATCGATACCGATCGAGGCGACGATCTCCCTCAATCCCCAGTTCCTGCAAAACAAGCCAAAGCAACACCAGATAAAGCGGAACAACATGGCAGTGCCAGTTTCGCTGACGAAATGGTAAAAGCAGAAAAACTCTATACCGAAGCCAGAGGCCTACAACAAAAAGCACTGGATGATATCGCAGCCGGTAAGACCCTTGAAATTAAGCCGATGGCAGAACTAACAGGATCATTCATCGATTCTGTGTTCCGCAATCAAGATGCATTGCTCTGTTTAACCCGCATCCGCGAAAAAGATTCTTATCTACTCGAACATTCCATCAATGTATCTATTCTGATGGCCGTGTTTGCTAAGCATCTAAAATTAGATCGAAAAATAACCGATCAAATCTGCTTAGGTGCACTGCTCCATGATTTAGGCAAAATTAAAATCGCCGAAGAGGTGCTACATAAGCCGGGTAAATTAACTGCCGAAGAGTTTCAGTTAATGAAAAATCACGTGGTATATAGCCGGGATGTGGTCATTGAAAGCGGCGTTGAAGTTCCACGTTTAACCATGGAAGTCATTATTCAACACCATGAGAAACTCAACGGAGGCGGTTACCCATATAAATTAACGGCCAATAAAATTTCAAAGTATGGTCGCATGGTGTCTATCGTCGACATATATGACGCACTAACGGCGGACCGTTGTTATAAGCGTGGCATGGTACCGAACGCAGCATTAGGGATCTTAAAAGGCTTATGTCCGGATCAATTAGATGCCGACTTGGTATTAGAGTTTATTCGCTGCATGAGTATCTATCCGGTTGGCACTCTGGTGAAACTGGAAAGTGAAAAATTAGGCATTGTCACCAAAACTAATGAAAAAGAGCTCACTAAACCGCAAGTAAAAGTGTTTTACAGTGTCAAGTATCAGCATCATATTGACGTAGAATTTATCGATCTTGCAGACCCTAAATGCAATGAAAAGATCGCCTCCTGCGAAAAGCCTGAGACCCATAAATTAGACATCCAAAAGTATTTCTAATCGCCAACCTTCGCGTTTCCCATACCTCCTTTTTGTTATGGCACACATCCTGCTTTAGTTATTGAACTGTTCAGGTGCAAACCATAGCAGCCCAACAATCACAAACATAAGTGATTGATAAAAATAATTAAATTTATAAAAGCGAAGCTAAGTTCCACTCCTTGCTCAACAAGGTGTGAAATTTTTGCACTTAATTGGCGCATTTTGCACCAATTGAATGCGCTCGATTTAAACTGGAGGAATTGTGGAAGACATCAATAGCGCGGTGGAAACACTGCTTCAAAGTGCCGACACCCTATTTGTACTGGGCGGTGCCATCATGGTACTGGCCATGCACGCCGGCTTTGCCTTTTTGGAAGTGGGTACCGTACGCGAAAAAAACCAGGTCAACGCCTTAGTGAAAATCATCACTGACTTCGGCGTTTCGACATTAGGTTACTTTTTTGTTGGTTATTGGCTGGCTTATGGCGAGCACTTTTTCGCCAGTGCAGACACTTTAGCTGCAGACAACGGTTATCAGCTGGTCAAATTTTTCTTCCTGCTGACTTTCGCTGCCGCCATCCCAGCCATTGTCAGTGGTGGCGTTGCCGAGCGTGCACGCTTCTACCCCATGCTATTAGCTTCTCTGCTGTGTGTTTCTCTGCTCTATCCCACCTTTGAAGGTATGATCTGGAATGGTAATTATGGCTTCCAGGCTTGGTTGGAAGAGAGTTTTGGCGCCCAATTCCACGATTTCGCAGGCTCCGTTGTGGTTCATGGTGTCGGCGGTTGGATCGCACTTGCTGCCATCATGTTGCTCGGTACTCGTCAAGGGCGTGTTAAAGGTGGCACCGTCGTTGGTTTCGCTCCCTCCAATATCCCTATGCTAGCGCTAGGTGCATGGGTTCTGACCGTAGGATGGTTTGGTTTTAATGTCATGTCTGCTCAGCAACTGACAGGTATATCAGGCCTCGTTGCATTGAACTCGCTGATGGCCATGGTTGGCGGTATTGTCGTTGCCATGCTGATGGGTAAAAACGACCCAGGCTTTATCCATAACGGCCCTTTAGCCGGCCTTGTGGCTGTTTGTGCAGGCTCGGACTTGATGCATCCTATCGGTGCACTGATCGTTGGCTCTGTTGCTGGCGGCTTATTCATCGTCGTCTTTACCTACCTGCAGAATCGCCGCCCGGATATCGATGACGTATTGGGTGTTTGGCCTTTGCACGGTTTATGCGGCGTTTGGGGCGGTATCGCTGCCGGCATCTTCGGCCTGGAAGCGCTTGGCGGCCTTGGCGGTGTAACCTTTATGAGCCAACTGATCGGCTCTATTACGGGTCTGGTTATTGCGCTGGTTGGCGGCTTCGTTATCTACGGGCTAGTTAAAACCATCATAGGTATTCGTCTGAGCCAAGAGGATGAATTCCAAGGCGCTGATTTAGCGATTCACAAGATTAAAGCAATCAACTCCGAAGTGCCTTAACCTCTGCACTTAACATGAAAAAGGGCATTCCGCGGAATGCCCTTTTTTGTGCTTACAATCTAATCAATCAACCTAATGAGATGATGGATAGAGTGAAGCTTTTCGTTAGTCGTCAGTAATCACGAAGTTGCGACCCGCTTCTTTGGCCCGATAAAGATACTCATCCACCCCTTGGTACATATTATCCAAACAACTGGATAGCTGGTTGGTAACTCCCGCGCTAAAGGTCACCTGAAGCTCTGTATCACCATACATAAAGGGTTGCTGCGCCACCATCAAACGAAAGCCTTCTAAAAGCTGATTGGCTTGATCGTTATTTAGGCCGGGCATCATGATACAAAACTCTTCACCGCCCATACGCGCGCAAATAAAACGAGGAAAGGCCTGCGTCATCTTAGATGCCAGTTGTCGTAACACCTCATCGCCAGCCTCATGGCCGTAGTTATCATTCAGTTGCTTGAAGTGGTCAATATCCAGCATCGCCAACGCCAATTGCTGACCTTTGGCAACCGCTTGCTCATGGTGCTTCCCACCTGTGGTGAAAAAGTAGCGGCGGTTATAGAGCTGAGTTAGATAATCCCTATTGGCTGCGTCCTGGATCGCCTGGATCAACTCCATCTCTTCCAGGTTATGCATTAAACGGCAGTGAAACTCTTCATGAAAGAAAGGCTTACGCAAGAAGTCATTGGCGCCATTTTTAATAAACTTGGCGGACAACGCACCACTTTCAGTGGATGACAGGCCGATAATCACCAGTTCATGCTTATCTTTTTCGGTGCGCACCTGCTTGACCAATTCGAACCCATCCATTTCAGGCATCGCATAGTCGGTGATCAGGATGCTGACATCGGGATGTTGAGCTAAGACTGTAAGGGCTTCCTTACCGTCTTTCGCCTCTAGCACTTGGTATAAATGCTGCTGTAGCAAGCCTTTAATGAAACGGCGGGTAGTGCCGGAATCATCAGCGACCAGTACTTTAATATGACGATTTTTTTGCAAGCGACGCAGCAGCTTTACGACATAGTCGTAACTATGACGACTCTCTTTAACGACGTAATCCACTACTCCCATACTCAGCAGGCGCTCTCGCCGCTCATCATCATAACTACCGGTTAACACCACGGTAGGTATTTGACGATCAAGCACGAGTTCAACCACTTCACCATTGGGCGCGTCAGGAAGATTCAGATCGACAACAGCGGCAAAAAACTCACCATCGCTATCAAGTTGTTCACGACAACTTGCTAAATCGGTTTGGGTTACAACATCAACATCCAGCCCCTGTAAGATCAAATGACGAATAATCTTCAGCACCATAGGGCTGTCTTCTACAACCAGGATCCGCTCCATATCCGTTATCTTCTCCAGATAAGTGAGAATACTTAAAACAGAATCAGTATGTGGTGCCTGTACCTGGCTAAACTACATCGAGGATCTCAAGCCCTAGCATGTAGCTCCCATCCCCTTGGGGCGTACACCGAATCACTTTGGTCTTAGCATTGAGTGCAGGAACCATTTGGTCAGCGGCTTCAAGCCGTGCTTCCAGTTCCACGTCTGCATCAATCATTTCATCTACCGACACTGCCATCCCAGTTGCACTGAGGTTGATACAGGTTCCCTCATAACGAGAGTCCGTCGTCACTTGCGTTAATGTGACTTCAGCATTCACCATCATGCGGTAGAAATTTCTACGATCATCATGCGAGATCATCGCATCCTCCCTGTTTGGTTGCCTAACTTATTGGCTTATCCAGCGCTGTGAATATAACCTCGCATTGCCTCTTTCACCACTTCCGAGCACAGATCTGAGAGCGGCGTACAGGTTCTGCTAATACCAGAGCCTTTTCGCCACAACATCACGATGTCCCGTGTTGGTTGCGGTGCGCTAAAATTAGCGTAGCAAAGGCCGTGGGATTTACCTGTTTCTGAACAGGCCAATAACGGCATTAATGTGATCCCCCTCCCCAAAGCCACCATATGACGTAAGGTTTCCAAGCTGGTCGCGCGAAAACTGGGATCTTCTTCCGCGCCAGCAGCAAAACAGACACCGAGCGCTTGATCTCGCAAACAGTGGCCATCTTCCAGCATCAGCACAGATTCGCCCTGCAATTGCGCCAGCTGCAAGGAGGGTTGCAGCAACAGAGGGTGATCAGATGCGGCGGCGAGCAGCATTGGCTCCTGATAAAGCAGCCGGTCATCATATTTTTCCATCCCCGGCAATTTAGCCAAAATAAGCGCATCCAATTTGCCTTGTCCCAGTTGCTCTAATAACACCTCAGTTTGCAACTCATGCAATTCGACTCTTAGCGCTGGAAACTCTCTTTGCACCGCGGGTAGCAGATGAGGCAAAAGATAAGGCGCCACCGTCGGTATCAGTCCCAGTCGCAATGTGGTCGCCATCGGATCACGCCAACGTTCGGCCTCATGTTTAACTTCGTCCACAGCTAACAATACCTGCCTTGCTTGAGCCACGATGGCCTCTCCAGCCGGCGTAAACATCATGCTGCGACGGCTGCGTTCCACCAGCTGCAGACCCAACTCATCTTCCAACTTACTTAGCTGGCCACTGAGCGTGGGCTGACTGACATAGCAACTCGCGGCAGCGCGGCCGAAGTGGCCAGTATCATGTAATGCGATTAAGTACTGAAAATCTCTAATGTTCATCTTTAATAGCCAAAACCTATCACTTAAATAAATATAAACGATTTCACCAATATAACAATCCCACCTATAGTTACTCCCGAAGCAAGCAATGACCCGGGCAAAACGCCCCACAGATAATCAACTGGAGCACGACATGGCTTTTGAAAACAAAGAAGGACAACGCGTCCCTAACGTTACTTTCCACACTCGCAAAGACGACCAGTGGGTTGATATCAGCACAAACGAGTTATTCGCAGGTAAAACCGTCGCTGTATTCGCCTTGCCAGGTGCATTTACCCCAACGTGTTCAAGCACACACCTGCCACGCTATAACGAGTTGGCACCCGTGTTGTTTGAAAACGGCGTCGATGAGATCGTTTGTTTAAGTGTTAACGACACCTTTGTAATGAATGCATGGTTAGCCGACCAAGAAGCAGAAAACATCACCGTTATTCCAGACGGCAATGGTGAGTTCAGTGAAGGTATGGGTCTGCTGGTTGATAAAGATGACCTCGGCTTTGGCAAGCGCTCATGGCGCTACAGCATGTTGGTGAAAGATGGCGTGATTGCAAAAATGTTCATCGAGCCAGAAAAGCCAGGCGACCCGTTTGAAGTATCTGACGCTGACACCATGCTGGAATATATCAATCCGCAGGCAAAAGCACCGTCGTCAATCAGCATCATCACTAAGCCGGGATGCCCGTTTTGTGCCCGCGCTAAGCAAGCCCTGCTCGACAAAGGCTTGCGTTACGAAGAAGTGATTCTGGGCACCGACGCCACTAGCGTCAGCCTCAAAGCCATTTCTGGCCGCAGCACTGTGCCGCAAGTCTTCATCGACGGTAAGCACATCGGCGGTAGCGAAGAGTTAGACGCCCATTTGGCCGGCTAATTAAGTCATCGCCATGTCAGCGGCGGGTCACACCGCCGCCCCATATTTTTAACGCGATGGATGGCTAAGCCATCCATCGTGACAGTATAAGAGGTTCGATATGCAACAACTGAACGTAGATGTCGCTGTGATCGGCGCAGGCACCGCTGGCCTTGGCGCTTACCGCGCAGCAAAAGAACACACCGCCAGCGTCGTCATGATCGAAGGTGGCTCTTACGGTACGACATGCGCACGCGTCGGTTGTATGCCATCGAAACTGCTGATTGCCGCCGCCGAAGCCGCCCACGATATCGGCAAGGCCGACAAGTTTGGTATTGAAGTGCCCGCCAAGCCAATCATTCATGGCAAGCTGGTGATGCAACGGGTAAAAAGCGAGCGTGACCGCTTTGCCGGCTTCGTAGTTGAAGCGGTCGATGGTATTCCGGCTGAAGACAAGATCCGTGGTTACGCCAAGTTTATCGATGCTACAACGCTGCAGATCGATGATCACACCCAGATCACAGCCAAGCGCATTGTTATCGCCACCGGCTCTCGCCCCACTTATCCCGCACCATGGGCAGAACTGGGTGACCGTCTATTAATTAACGATGATGTCTTCGAATGGGATGACCTGCCAGAATCTGTGGCCGTGTTTGGACCCGGCGTTATTGGCCTGGAACTAGGGCAAGCACTGCACCGCCTTGGTGTGCGTGTGTTGATGTTTGGTGTCGGTAACCAAGTCGGCCCACTGAGCGACCCCGATGTCGCCGAATACGCCCGCAACACCTTTGCCGAAGAGTTCTATCTTGATGCGGATGCCAAAGTTGAAACCATCAAGCGTGATGGCGACCGTGTGTTCCTCGCCTATAACGATAAGCAGGGCGAATATATCGAAACCCATGTTGATTACGTGATAGCCGCCACAGGGCGCCGTCCTAACGTTGATAAGCTGGGACTGGAAAATATCAATATCGAGCTGGATGAACGGGGTGTACCCACGGCAGATCACTATACACTGCAAACCTCAGTGCCGAATCTGTTTATTGCGGGTGATGCCAGCAATCAGATCCCGCTATTGCACGAAGCGGCTGATCAAGGGCGTATTGCCGGGGACAATGCTGGACGCTTTCCCGATATCCGTGCCGGTCTGCGCCGCAGCGCCATCGCTGCCGTATTTTCTGACCCACAAATTGCTATGGTCGGTCAAAGCCATCGTGAGCTGGAAAAACAGTATGGTAGCTGTGGCTGTTTCGCTACCGGCGAGGTGAGCTTTGAAAATCAGGGCCGTAGTCGAGTGATGCTGAAAAACAAAGGGATGTTGCACGTCTACGGTGAGCAGGGCACCGGACGCTTTTTAGGCGCTGAAATGATCGGCCCCAGTGCGGAGCACATCGCCCACCTGCTGGCTTGGGCCCATCAACAAAAGATGACCATAGCCCAGATGTTGGATATGCCGTTCTATCATCCGGTGATCGAAGAGGGCTTGCGCACCGCATTACGTGACCTTAACGCCAAACTGCATTTGGGTCCGGCAATGATCGAACAGTGCATGGAGTGTGGTCCCGGCGCGTAAACCTGAATCGCAGTATGACGCATGAATTAAGCTCATTATGTCGAGCGCAATCATAGTCAGCGACAACATAACTCGTTCATACTAAAGAAAGCGCATCCGATGATGCGCTTTCTTCTTTTTATGGATCCTCAGATGACCAATACCGTATTTATCGCGACCAGCTTAGATGGTTATATTGCTGACAAAAAAGGCGGGCTGGACTGGCTAGACACCGTACCCAATCCAGACCATCAGGACTTCGGCTTTGCCTCCTTTATGGAGAACGTCGATGCGTTAGTTATGGGGCGTCATACTTTTGAAGTGGTCTGTGGCTTCGATATTCCTTGGCCCTATAACAAACCAACCTTTGTCGTCAGCGATACGCTAGGCGCTATTCCTGAGAAATTCCGTGACCATGCCGAGCTAATCACAGGTACACCAACGGAGATCGTTACCACATTAAACCAACGTGGACTGCAAAATTTATATATCGATGGTGGCGTGACGATTCAGCGTTTTCTGCAACAGGATCTGATCGACGAATTGATCATTACCCGGCTACCAATATTGTTAGGTGACGGCGTGCCTATGTTCGGCAACCTATCCGCATCACAGCAATTTACCCATATCAGCACACAAGTATTTCTCGATGCCTTGGTGCAAAGCTACTACCGGCGACAGCGCTAAACGAGCCGGTCACATCTTCCATTGTTCTCCAACGCACGCGCGCAGTGAAAACAGGCAAGTTATCTCGCTTGCCTGCCATTATCGCCTTAAGATCGGCTCCACACGGCAAATCCTGTTGCTGGCAGAGTGATAACGCCATCCTTGTTGATACCTTCCCCAGCCAACAGTGACCACTGACCCACTAGGTTCAATGCCGCCATAAAATCTGCCGTAAGCGCCATGGTTAAAGGCCTGTCGGCGCTGCGGTTAATCGCGATAACGCAGCACTGTTCAGCATCAAATCGAGCAAACGCAAATCCATCCCCTTCAGCATATAGCGTGTGATAGGCACCCGTCTGCAGTGCGGGAGTTTGCTGACGCAATGCGATCATCTGCTGATAATGCTGCCACAGAGAGTGAATCCAGTGCGCTTCATCCCAATCAAAACAAGCACGGTTGTAGGGATCATTGCCCCCAACCATGCCCGTTTCATCGCCATAATAGATACACGGCACACCGGGGTAAGTCATCAATAACACCACGGCCAGCTTCATCAGCCCTTCATCTTCATTCAACAGGGTAAAAAAGCGTGCCGTGTCATGGGTGTCCAGCAAGTTAAGCTGGCAAAGCTGAGTGGCATAAGGGGTACGGGAACGGGTTTGACGCAACCAAGCATCGAACTGCTCAGCGCTGAGCTGATGGGGGTGATAATTCACATCCTGCTTTGCCAGAAACGCCCGCAGTGGCAATGCAAAGCCGTAGTAGTTCATCGCTCCATCTTCGAGCTCTCCTTGGGTCCAGCGGGTATTTTCAAAGAAATGTTCACCGAGGAAGTATCCCTCAGGGTTGGTCTCCTTAATTGCTTGGCGCATCTGTCCAAGCACTTTGGCATTGTTATCGGCGTGGGGGCCTTCTCCCATCATATGGATCACATCCACTCGCCAGCCATCGACATTATAAGGGGGCTGCATCCAGCGACGGGTGATCGCATCTGGCGCATCAAAGAAATAAGCCTTCAGCTCAGGGTGGCCCAGATTTAAAACAGGGATCACCTTACTTCCCTGCCAACAAAATTCACTGTCAGGATTATTAGGATCCATAAAGGTGAAGTAGTCGTAATAGGGCGAATGCTTACCTTGGTGTGCCCCAATGGAGTCTTGCGTTCCCCAGCGGTTAAACCAGGGATGGGTATCCGAACAATGATTAAATACTGCATCCAGTAAGATCTTCATACCACGCTGATGCATATCATCGGTCAGCGCAGCGAGGGCTTGATTACCACCAAAGTTCAGGTCGACATTTTCATAATCTTCTATGTCGTACTTATGCACACTGGGCGAAGTAAACACAGGATTCAGATAAAGCGCGGTGACACCAAGCGATTGCAGATAATCTAGTTTATTTTTAACACCGACCAGATCCCCCCCGTAAAACTCTGTATTTGGATTATCCCCATCTATCGGCTCTCCCCAGGGCTTGGCCTTAACCGGTCCCTGATGACGCACTTGATACGCACCTTTCGCCATATCACAGGTGGGATCACCATTATTAAACCGCTCAACAAAAACCTGATAAAACACCTGTTGTGGCACCCACGCAGGCGGCGCAATCCCCACCACGATCTTAAAGCTCTGCTCTCGCATCGGCATATGTGGCGATTCACCGGCGGCATCCAACCACAACTGGTTATCCTCAGTCACCACCTTGAAGCAATACACAGTGGTAGGTTCCGCTGGATTTAATGGCAATTCAGCTTGATAGCTGAGCCAATCGCCAGCACCTGCAGAGGTGAGAGTCATCGGCAGCAGATACTCTTCGTTATCCGGCTCCGCACGCAGAAACACCTGCTTTGCATTGAGACTTGAATGTAATAACAGAGTGACCAGGTAAGAGTGATCAGACGGAACCAGATAAGGGGCGATCTGCCAATGTAATAAACGCTGGCCGGAAGCGGCAGCAGAAGACAAGTCAACAATAGGCGAGGCGGTAAAAGACGACATAAGATCACTCCATGGAAAAATACCTCCTCAGAGACTAGATCTAACCGTTAAAAAGTAACAGCGACAGTCACGACAAAACGAGTAACTACTTCGCACTCAGGTATGTTTTAGCAATGCAGCAGAGCAAATAAAGCAGATGTATTACCGCCTATCAAAGCTGCTTCACTTCAGGATGCCGCTCGCTGGCATACAACCGCCATGGTTGGTGGGTATCGTAGCACACCCCACGAAGTGTATTGGGTTCCATGCACCCGCGACAAAGCTCACACCGCGCAGCGCTTTGGGTATACGACCGCCATGGATGGCGGGAATGTCGAAAACGCAGGGAGCATTTTTCGACCGTACTTCCTGTAACTTACCACTCCTATACATCCATGTATCCGTGGCATACCGTACTTCCTGTACATAAAAAAAAGCCCCCAATCACCGAGGTGTTGGGGGCAAACAAGGGTGGTAATAAGAGGACTAACTCTCTCACCCTATCTCCAGAGAGACGGTTACAGTACGTATTCCATTGCTACTTCATCGCAAGCGTGTTTCTTCGGACAGATATCGCAATCTTTCATCACTTTTTCCGGCAATTGGTCTTTGCTGGTGTATGTGAAGCCCAGTTTCTCAAAGAACATGGGGACCCGAGTCAACACGACTAAACGTTTGAGCTCTAATTCCTTTCCGCGTTGAAGCATGTACTGCACCAGTGCTTTCCCCTGGCCTTGACCATGCTGCGTACGCTCCACTCCTAACGAGCGGATTTCTGCTAACCCCGTGCCGTAGATGTACAAAGATGCACAACCGATAACCTGATTTTCCTGTTCAGCAACAGCAAAATCGAGAATGCTGCGCACCAGGTCATCGCGACTCCGAGGCAATGTTTCGCCCACTTCAGCCCAGTGACTGACGATCTCATCGATGGCATCGAGATCACTTAACTTGGCACTACGCACTTTCAGCACTTCGGCTTTCTGTGCATTCAAGCGCGTCTGCGCTTGCGCTAAAGCGTGTTTTACCTGCTGGTAGGTCGTGCCACCCAGCGCCTGTCCCTGCTGCACATCCACTGGCGCCTTGGCCTGCTGTGCCTTGCCTAATGCTTCTGACACGCTGATCCGTGCGGTACCACCCAACACTTCACGCTTAGCCAAACAGGCATCAATGGTCAGATGCTGATAAACATCTTCTTCAATCTTGTCAGAGAAAGCTTTTAGCTCTGACAGGGCAAAATCTTCCAGAGGTTGCTTCTTAGCGATTGCCGCAACCACCACCTCACCAACAATGTGGTGGGCTTCGCGGAACGGCACATCACGGGCAACCAGATAATCAGCCAGCTCTGTAGCATTAGCATACCCTTGCTGGGCCGCTTCCATGGTCCGATCACGGTTAACTTTTAACCCTTCGAGACACAATGCCGCCATATCCAGGCACATCACCCAGCTATCGATGGCATCAAACAGCCCCTCTTTGTCCTCTTGCATATCTTTGTTATATGCCAGAGGTAGCGCTTTCACTGTCATCATCATGGCAGCCAGCGAGCCATACACTCGGCCGGTTTTGCCGCGGATCAACTCCAGCGCATCGGGGTTTTTCTTCTGTGGCATCAGGGACGATCCCGATGTCACGTTATCACTCAGTTCGATGAAGTTGGCTTCACCCGTGTTGTAGAAGATCAGATCTTCTGACATCCGTGACAGGTGCAGCATGCTGATGCTGGCGCTCGACATCAATTCCATTACATGGTCGCGATCAGATACCGCGTCCAGGCTGTTGTATGTTGGACGAGTAAAACCAAGGCTGTGAGCCAGCTTTTCACGGTCGATAGGATACGCCGTACCCGCCAGAGCACCTGAGCCCAGTGGGCAGGTATCAAGCCGCTGCATGGCGTCTTTCAGACGGTCGATATCACGATGGAACATCTCGACATAAGCCAGACACCAGTGACCAAAAGTGATCGGCTGCGCGCGTTGCAGGTGGGTATATCCCGGTAACACGGTTTCAGATTCGCGATTAGCTAGGTCCACTAAGGCTTGCTGCAGGCGAACCAGCGCTTCAAGCACCAGATCGCCGTAGTCTTTACACCATAACTTCAGGTCGGTAGCGACCTGATCGTTACGGCTACGACCAGTGTGGAGCTTCTTACCCAAGTCACCGACCTTATCGATCAGCTTGCCTTCAACCCAGCTATGGATATCTTCGGCATCGCTCTGCAGGATCTGCTTAGGATCGGCCTGAACTTCAGCGCGTAGTTGCAACAGCGCCGTTTCCAGCGCTTTCACCTCTTCATCACTTAACACGCCGACGCTATTCAGCGCACCCGCCCAAGCAATCGAGCCCATGATATCCTGCTCGGCCAGCTGGTAATCAAACTTCAACGAGTCGTTGAACTCTTTAAACCGGCTGTCTGCCGCCTGGGAAAAACGTCCACCCCACAACGCCATCTTATTTCTCCTGCTTCAGCGCTTTAATGCGGCTGGAAAGCGAGAACAGACGGATAAAGCCTTCTGCATGGCTTTGGTCGTAAACGTCATCTTCCCCAAAGGTCGCAAACTCTTCTGAGTAGAGCGAATTAGGTGACTTCTTCTTCACTGCAGTGGCTGTGCCCTTGTACAGCTTAACGACGACTTCACCGTTAGCATCTTCAGCGAAGCTTTCTGCCGCCGCCAGCAGTGATTTGTTCAGTGGCGTGAACCAACGACCGTCATACATGACGTGAGAAAACTCCACCGCCAGTTGGTCACGGAACTTACGCGAGTTCTTATCCAGGATCAGTTCGTCGATACCACGCAGCGCCGCCATGATCACGGTGCCGCCAGGGGTTTCATAACAACCACGCGACTTCATGCCGACTAAACGGTTTTCCAAAATATCGACACGACCCACACCATGGGGCGCCGCGATTTCGTTCAATTTCACCAGCGTGTCGTAAGGGCTAAGTGCTTCACCATCAACGGCTACAACGCGGCCTTTTTCAACGGTCAGGGAAACATACGCTGGGGTATCAGGCGCTTGCTCAGGCGCCGTTGTCCATGCCCAACAGTTTTCTGTCGGCTCGTTCCACGGATCTTCCAGCTCGCCACCTTCGGTGGAAATGTGCCATGCATTCGCATCACGGCTATAGATCTTGGTCAGGCTGGCAGTACAAGGGATGTCGCGCTCAGCTAAGTAGTTCAACAACTCTTCACGACTGGACATAGTCCACTCACGCCAAGGGGCGATCACCGCCAGTTGCGGTGCCAATGCGGCGTAGGTGCTTTCAAAACGGACTTGGTCATTACCTTTACCAGTACAACCGTGGCACAAGGCGTCTGCGCCTACTTTCAAAGCCACTTCTACCTGCGCTTTGGCGATGATAGGACGCGCCATCGAGGTACCCAGCAAGTAGCTACCTTCGTAAACCGCACCCGTAGTCAGGCTTGGATACACGTAGTCCGCTACGAACTCATCTTTCAGATCAACGATATGACATTCACTGGCGCCGGATGCCAGTGCTTTTTCTTCCAGACCTTCAAGCTCTTCATCACCCTGACCTACATCAGCAGCGAATGCGACCACTTCACAGCCATCATAGTTTTCTTTCAGCCAAGGAATAATGGCTGAGGTATCGAGACCACCGGAATAGGCCAGTACGACTTTTTTAACTTGTTGCTTACTCATGTTTGCCATCACCCTTACTTTAATAATTCCAGCATTACTGAATTTTGTGCCCACATGCGGTTCTCCGCCTGCGGTAATATTAATGATTGTTCGCCATCCAACACCTCAGAGGTCACTTCGTACTCACGATGTGCCGGTTGGCAATGCATAAAGAATTTCGCGCCAGTACTCGCCATCAACTCAGCATTGATCTGATATGAAGAGAACACGGCTTTAATCTGATCCAATGGCGTGCTGTCACCCATCGACACCCAAGTATCGGCATAAATGGCGTCAACACCGTTGAGCGCACTCAACTCACTGGAGATAGTCAGCTTACCGCCAGTACGCGCATTAATCGCCTGACAATCAACCACAACCTGGCCATCCACGCTATAACCTGGAGGACAGACCACCACCATTTCAGCGCCGATCTGCGCCGCCAACAACATCAGTGAATGGGTCACATTATTGCCATCACCGACATAGGCCAGTTTCACTTTTGACGGATCACCAAGCTTTTCCTGTAACGCGAGAAAATCGGCCAACGCCTGACAAGGGTGATAGAGATCGCTTAGTGCATTGATCACCGGAATAGAACCACCCGTCGCAAGCTGCTCCAACGTACTCTGCTTAAACACACGCGCTACGATGCCATCAGCCCAGCAGGAGATATTCGCGCCGAAGTCTTTTACTGTTTCCCGTGCGCCTAGCTCACCATTTTGCTGATCCAGATAGACCGCGTGGCCACCCATTTTATTTAAACCGATGTCGAAGCTCACCCGCGTCCGCAGCGATGGCTTCTCAAATAACATCACCACACTTTTGCCACGCAGGGCATTGGCGTAATCCTGAGGAGCAGCCTTAATTTTTGCGGCTTGATCCAGCAAATGAAGGATCTGCTCTTTATCGAGATCCTTCAGTGTTAACAGGTGATTTAATGGTTTCATCTAACACTCCATCATGTCTGCGGCTTCTCGCCTCTTCTTGCAGACATCTGTTTCGTTCTTTCTCGTATGCCATCGAGATGGTATACGCATTAATTCTTTTGCTGTGTTTTGCTGCTTAACGCGATGCAGCCTAGCCCAGCACCTTAGTGCCTACCGGCTTACCAGCCAACAGGTCGGTCAATTTTTCTGGCTCACGCCAGCTGGCCACAGCAATACTGCGACCGAGCGTTCGTGCGGCTTGCAGTGCAGCTTGCACCTTAACAGCCATACCATCGGTGATCACACCCTCAGCAACCAGTTGATCGGCTTTTTGCTGATCAATTTCTGGGATCAACTGACGCTCACCATCGAGAATGCCTTCGACATCGGATAACAGCACCAGTTCCGCTTGCAGTAATTGACACAACGCCAGCGCAGCCTGATCGGCGTTAACATTCAACAACTGACCTTCGCGAGATACGGCGATAGAACTAATAATGGGTGTATAGCCATTATCGACCAACAACTTCAACAAGGCCGGATCACCCGCTGAGCCATCTTCGCTGCACTGCCCGACACACCCTAATGCAGGATCGAGTACGCTGGCTTCGACAGTGAACGCATCGCCGATACAAACACCCACCGCTTTCATGCCCGCATTCAGGCCGTAAGCTAATAGCTGTTTATTACTGGTGCCCGCTAAAGCGCCGGTGATCACAGCCATCTGCTCCGGTGGCGTGATCCGCAGGCCATCTTTCTTTTCACTGACCATGCCCATGGCAGCCAACTGCTGTTCAACGATACAGCCGCCACCGTGAATGATCATCACTGGCCGCAAACGCTGAACGTCTGCCAAGGCTGCAAACAGTGCTTGCAATGCCTGAGCATTTTCCAGCAAGGCACCGCCAACTTTAATCAGTACCGGAGCACTCATAGCGCAGCCTTCTTACTTATCGGATAATTGGTTAAACCAAAACGAATATTGGCGCACTGGATCGCTTGTGACGCGGCGCCTTTTAGTAGATTGTCGATAGCCGAACCAATCACGATATGACCGCTTTCCAAATCTGCTTTCCAGCCGATATCGCAATAGGGCGTATTGGCCACACCACCGATGCTTGGCCAATGACCTGGCGACAGCTGATTATACAAACGCACCGCTGGCTTACCGGCATAGGCGTGGTCATAGGCTTGGTCAATTGCTGCTGCCGTCACCCCATCCGCCAGTTGAGCGGTGATAGTAGCCACGATACCGCGAGGGAAGTTACCAAGATGTGGCGTAAAGATAACTGAATTTCCCAAATGCAGAGCGATCTCAGGCTGATGCCGATGATTAAGGACGCCGTAAGGGTTGTAGCTGACTTCACAGAAACTATTCACCATGCTGGCTTTACGCCCAGCGCCAGATACACCGCTAACAGCGTTAATCACCGGCGTAGTCTCTGATTTAAGCAAGCCCGCTTCCTGCAAAGGCTTTAACGCCAACAGGCTAGCAGTAGGGTAGCACCCCGGCACAGCAACCAATTGAGCGTGACTGATCTCAGCCGCATTCCATTCTGCTAAGCCATAAACGGCCTGCTCAAGCCATTCGGGGGAGTCATGGGTAAAGCCATAAAACTGGTAATAAGGCGCGGCCGTATCAAAACGGAAACCACCAGACAGATCCATGACCGTGACGCCAGTTTCCAGCAAGCCGGGCGCCAGAGCCACTGAGACCTTATGGTCCGTGGCGAGAAAAACCACATCCACGCCTTCAGCGGCTTTGGCTACATCGGCTGTGGCCAAGGGTGTCAAAGGCAGGTTTAGCTGGCCGAGATAGCGTCGATGAAGGGTTCCTAATTCGGTGTCGGCATCAGCACTACGCTCTGATACATAGATAGCCTTAAGCGTCATCTGTGGATGCTGCTCAACCAAATTTGCTAATTCGGCGCCGGTATAACCACTGGCACCGATAATGGAACATTTCACCATCTGTTTTTGCCCCTCCGCAAGGAACCCTAACTATAGTTGTTCTAACCTTACTCACTCTTCGATTGCTTATCGTATTCGCCTTTCCAGTCATTGGAACTGCCATACTGGCTGATAAAGAATGAGCCTTATGTTGGCAAAGCTAAATCAAAATGACTTCTTATGCAAGATATCTGCATTTTTATTGGGTTTATTCATTTTTCGCAGCAGCCATTGAACTGGAATGTAAACTTTACGTATATATAACGAAAAATAGGCACCATCGCGCGACTATTAACCATTCGCTAAGTTGCATAATTATTAAAATCGGGAGTTAACATATGCACTAGTGCACATTGCACGCAGTTTCCTTTATTATTTGAACCTCTAAAGTTTGTTTTGTGGCAAAAAGCTATCCAGCTTTGCGCGATAGCCTTGCCGGTTTTTTGCTAGCACACATGCACATAAGGTATTACCAGTATGGATAAATACGCGGCGCTAAGAAGCAATGTCAGCTTCCTCGGCACCCTACTGGGTCGAGCGATCCAGCATGACATGGGTGACGCCTTTCTCGAAAAAATTGAGTCGATTCGACAATTGTCTAAAGGTGCCCAGTCTGGTTCGGAGCAAGACAGAGCAGCCCTTATTGATATTCTGAACTCTCTTGGCGATGAAGAGCTACTGCCCGTTGCCAAAGCGTTCCAACAGTTTCTTGCCCAAGCCAATATGGCAGAGCAGTTTCACACCATCTCTCGTGATGGGCGGCAACAGGTAGACAAGCCAGATCCTTTCGGCGAACTGTTTGACCGTTTGCACGCACAAGAGGTGTCTGCAGATGAGATCATTGATGCGCTGACCACGCTCAATATTGAATTGGTATTAACCGCGCATCCAACTGAAGTGAATCGTCGAACCCAGATCAACAAGTATGTGCAAGCGGCGCACTGCTTGGGAGATTTGGAAAGTCCACTGAACACAGAGCGGGAAAAAGGCTTGGTTGAAAACCGCCTGGAGCAGTTGATCACCCAGGTGTGGCACACCAACGAGATCCGCGACCAACGCCCGACCCCTGTAGACGAAGCCAAGTGGGGCTTCGCCGTTATCGAACACTCACTTTGGGAAGCGGTACCGAGCTTTCTGCGTGATCTCAACGCGGAACTGGATAGTCGCTTTGGCCGAAAGCTTCCGGTCGATGGCGTGGCACCCATTCGCTTTGCCAGTTGGATGGGCGGCGACCGTGACGGTAACCCGTTTGTTACGGCCAAGGTGACCCGCGAAGTGCTGTTGCTGGCGCGCTGGAAAGTGGCCGATCTCTATATTCGCGATTTAGGGCCACTGATTGGCGAGTTGTCGATGAGCCAATGCGACGACGCCCTTGCTGACTACAGTAACGGTGCCAAAGAACCCTACCGCCATGTACTTAAGCGTTTGCGAGATCACCTGCGCGCCACCCGCGAAGGGATCGAAGCGGTATTGGATGGTCGCTCTGTAGGGGTATGTCCTCTGATCCGTGATGTCAAAGATATCCGTGAGCCCCTGCAACTCTGCTACGAATCATTGCATAACTGTGGCATGGGCGTAGTCGCTGATGGCGCCCTATTAGATACCCTGCGCCGTGTCGCCTGTTTCGGTATCAATCTGGTAAAACTGGATGTTCGTCAAGATGCTGCGCGCCATGCCGATGCGATTGGCGAGATCACCCGTTATTTAGGGTTGGGTGATTACAGCAGCTGGCGTGAAGAGGATAAACAAGCCTTCCTGTTGCAGGAGCTGGCCAGTAAACGGCCATTACTTCCGAAGCAGTGGCAACCCAGCGCAGATACACAAGAGGTATTAGACACCTGCGAAGTGATCGCTGAACAGCACCCAGATGCCCTCGGAACCTATGTGATCTCGATGGCATCAGATCCTTCCGATGTGTTAGCTGTACAACTGTTACTAAAAGAGTCTGGTGTCAGCTTTAACATGGGCGTAGCTCCACTGTTTGAAACTCTGGATGACCTCAATGGTGGTGCAGACTGTATCAAGCGCTTACTGGAGATTGACTGGTATCGCGGCTATATCAAAGGCCATCAGGAAGTGATGATTGGCTACTCTGATTCCGCTAAAGATGCCGGCATGATGGCCGCGGCATGGGCACAGTACAGTGCGCAGGAAGATCTGGTACAGGTCTGTAAAGAAGCTGACGTCGCTTTGATGCTGTTCCACGGCCGTGGCGGCACTATTGGACGTGGGGGCGGCCCGGCACACAATGCGATCCTGTCTCAACCTCCAGGTTCGTTAGATGGCGGTATTCGCGTCACTGAACAGGGCGAAATGATCCGGGTGAAATTTGGTTTACCAGAAGTCGCTCAGCACTCACTGGCGTTATATGGCAGTGCCGTGCTCGAAGGTAAACTGCTACCACCTCCGGTACCGGAGCAGAGCTGGCGCCAGCTAATGGATCAGCTGTCTGCAACCTCCTGTGAAGCCTATCGTGCCGTGGTGCGCGGCGAGCCTCAATTCGTCGAATACTTCCGCGCTGCAACACCGGAAGTTGAGCTGGGCAAACTGCCATTGGGTTCACGCCCACCCAAGCGTAAACCCACTGGCGGAATTGAAAGTTTGCGTGCTATCCCATGGATCTTCGCATGGGCTCAGAACCGGTTAGTGTTGCCGGCCTGGTTAGGCTCACCTGCGGGTCTGAAAGAGGTGATAGCCAATGGCCAACAACCCCTGCTCGAAGAGATGTTCGAACAGTGGCCATTCTTCCGCACCCGCCTCAACATGCTTGAGATGGTGTTCATGAAAGCTGAACCTGAAGTTTCCAAGTATTACGAGCAGGTATTGGTGCCGCAAGAGCTGCACGCACTGGGTGACAAGCTTCGCGCTCAGCTACAGGAAGGGATCGACATTGTATTGTCGCTGACACACGATAACGATCTGATGGAACGGGAAACATGGCAGCAACAGTCTATTAAGCTACGTAACCCTTACATGGACCCATTGCATATGTTGCAAGCAGAGCTGCTGCGACGTTCTCGCGCATCAGACGAGGTTTGCAATGCTGTGGATCAGGCATTGATGGTGACCATGACCGGGATCTCTGCGGGTATGCGTAATACCGGTTAATCCCAAAGTAGCAAGAAACGAAAAAGCCACCTAATCCAGGTGGCTTTTCTGTCTCTAGGCCTATTCAAAATCTAGGCAGACTCTGCCATCTCCGATGACTTCGGCGTGACGGCGGGCATTTCCCACTCAGGGTGCTGCTGTTTATGTTGCTCGAACAAAAAGCGTCCCAATGCCTGCTCTAAATCGGGTTCATCAAATAACAGGTTGTAAGCCACCCTTTGCTGGTCAATACGCCTAACTTTTGCGCCAGAAAGAGGCAGTAGCGAACCACATTCGGGCAATTCCAGCTGCAACTCCAGCTTCTCTGGTGCGGTGCCTTCATGTTCAGGCAGTGTCACAGAGAAGCCGCTGAGAGAAATATCATGCACCTTCAGTTCAGCTTCTTTGCCGCATGCTTCCAACAAACGCAGCGGTAACTGCGGCTGCATTCGCCATTGCCGCATGGTGGGGCCGGTTTCGAAGATCTGCGGCGCCTGTAACTCCATGGTTAAACGGTTAAATTCGTCCTGAAATAACTGTAACGGAAAGATAAGACGGCGGTTTTTGAACTGCGCCACCATCTGCATACTGGCTGCCTGTCCGAGACGGCCAAGCATTTCACTGTGCTCTTGATCGCCATCCAACGTAAACGACGGCTGAACCTGATTTCCTTCAGGCAAGCGACTGAACATCACCTCATTGAGAAAACTCAGTTCTTCAGATTCTAAAATTGACGACTCACTCATTTGCGACATCCTTGGGCTGCAAACGTGGAATTTCTGCTGAAAAAACAGTCACTATTCGTGCCAATTATGCACAGTTCACATTTTTTTAACAAGTGTGTGTTAGTGCAAACTGTTATCAAACTTCAACCGGCACAGCTTGTCAGCTGTTCATGAGTAGCCAACGCAACCGGACTGCTTGTTCGAGTCACGGTTACTGATCACTATCAAGGAGTATCGAACAGCAACGAAAGTCACCACTATTCCTAATACTCTCATTGCCGACGAACCAAAATAAAAGCAAGAGAGCTGCTTTGTGATGATCTAAACAACTAACGACGATTCAGCGGTACTACGCGGAACCAAACCCACTCACCAATGCCGCCACCTAGAAAAAATAAATTAATTAAAACAGCCTATTGAGATCTAAAACGGTGATTTTAACTAACGAAGCATTAGTTGATCACCTATCATTAAATAACGCGGGGGAATACGCGATTTAAGACAACAGGACAGCGAATGGCGTTAACATCAGGGTCCAATAAGCAACAGCCTCAACCAGTTATTGATCGAATAAAATCAACCAAACTCGGCCCATTTGTATTAAAGATTTCCCATCACTTCAGCGACGGCTCGGTTTACCACTGGACATCTAGGGCTCACCGTAAAGGTAGTGGCCATGGTGCAATCAACCAAACAAGTCCCACTCTTAGTCAGCAGCTATTGGTTTTTCGGCCGACATTTTTAAGCTGGTGTATGGCGATGCTATTCATGATCGGTGCCGCTTGTTTTGCCGCCCCCTGTATCAACGAGGTCTGGCCTGGGCTAATCAGTCACTGGTTAGAAGATGTCGACACCATCAATATAGTGTTTTTTGTTGGCTCTATCTTCTTCACCAGTGCCGCTTACCTACAGCTTCTCGAGGTGGTCAATGCTGATCGACGGGCAGAATTAGAAGCGGGTGTTACGCCCACTAACCCCTTCACGTGGTTTAGCTGGCAACCTAATCAGATTGGCTGGTTAAGTGCATTTATCCAGCTTGTCGGCACCTTGTTCTTCAATCTAAATACCTTTGATGTGATGTTAAGTGACCTGAACTGGTTGCAACAAGATTTACTGATCTGGACTCCCGACATCATCGGTTGCGTCTGTTTCCTGGTGGCCAGCGGTCTTGCGGTAATTGAAGAGTGCCACAGCTTTTGGGCATGGAAGCCACGATCTATTTCATGGTGGGTCGTCATGGTTAACATGCTCGGCTCTATCGCCTTTATGGTCGCAGGCGTATTCACGCTGGTCTTACCCAGTAGCCAGGAGGTTCTCGACTTATATCAAATCAACCTTTGGACCTTAGTCGGCGCAGCCTGCTTTTTTGTTGGCGCTTATCTGACCCTACCAGAAATGACGCAGTGGAAACGTCCAGCCATGTTAGTTCGGCAACAGGCTCATAACTGACTCTAGATAGTTGGAACAAGCCTAACGTGAGATAAAAAAAGAGCCGGCCTATGGCCAGCTCTTTTTTGCTTAAATTATCTGTTGAATTAGTTACTCGGACGTACGCCCAATGAATGGCAGATGGCGTAACTCAGATCAGCACGATTCAGGGTATAGAAGTGAAAGTCTTTCACGCCCTCTTTCGCCAGCACCTTGACCATATCCATAGCGATCGATGCGCCGAGCAGGTTACGCGTCATGGCGTCATCATCAAGGCCGTCATACATTTTATGCAGCCACTGCGGTAGATGAACGCTGGTCATGCCTGCGAAGCGTTTAAGTTGGTTAAAGTTTGATACCGGCAATATACCTGGCACGATCTCAACATCGATACCCGCGGTGACACACCGGTCACGAAAACGCAGATAGCTTTCCACATCAAAGAAAAACTGGGTGATGGCACGGTTGGCACCGGCATCCACTTTGCGTTTTAGGTTAATCAGATCCGCTTGCGCACTTTTCGCTTCTGGGTGCACTTCTGGGTAGGCCGCTACCGAAATATCAAAGTCCGCTTCCGATTTCAGCAAAGCCACTAGATCTGCCGCATACATATCTGGGCGCTCATTACTGCCTTCCGGCAAATCACCACGTAGTGCGACAATCTCCCGAATACCATTTTGCCAGTAATCACGGGCGATCTGGCGTAACTCATCTCGGCTGGCATCAATACAAGTTAAGTGAGGGGCAGCGGTCAAGCCGGTATCTTTCTTAATCCGCTTAACGATGTCGTGGGTACGATCCCGTTCACCGCTGCAGGCACCATAAGTCACTGAGACAAATTTAGGCTTTAGAGGGGCTAAACGCTCAATCGAGTTCCACAGCGTCTGCTCCATCTTTTCATTACTTGGCGGGAAGAACTCAAAAGAAACATTGATCTTGCCAAGCTCCGACAAGCTTTGGTTCAACAGACCTATCTGCTGTGCGTGACTTAATGCCATTTCACTTAACTCCCTGGCCTTGCCAGTGCTGAATGCAATGTGACTCACAGGGTCACATTTAGATGTTTAGACGTCTATACGGCCTAAATTTGAGGTGATCGGCATTTAATGTCAAGTCATTTTTGTGCCAAAACACCGAGCGCAACAGCACTCAGCTTGCCCGTTAGGTAACCAAAAGGCGATAAAAAAGGAGGCAACGGCCTCCTTATTACGCAATCCAAATGACGGTGAGCGACTAATCTTCGGTGTGCAGATCCGGGATCGGTAAGCCTAACTCTTCCATCTGCTTGCGTACCTCTTCAGGCAAGTCATCTGGACTGTCTTTTCGTAGGTCGTCATCAGCGGGCAGCGGTTGCCCTGTGTAGGCATGCAGAAACGCTTCACAAAGCAGCTCACTATTAGTGGCATGGCGTAAATTATTAACCTGACGACGCGTACGTTCGTCGGTCAGGATCTTAAGCACCTTAAGCGGAATAGAAACAGTGATTTTTTTAACCTGCTCATTCTTCTTACCATGCTCTGCATAAGGGCTGATATATTCGCCGTTCCACTCTGCCATGTCAGCGCTGCCTACCTTCGTTTGCTGCAAATAACCCTGCTGATTGTACCGAGTCAGACGAGTCAGTCAAATATAGCAATCCAAATGGCGGGATGTTTAGACGTCCAGATATCTTGACGTCTGAAAGTTCATCCCTTATCGTTGCCTCATGCCCGCCTCTGCCTGCATATTTTGATGTCCAGCAGATGGCCCCTTAGCCAAAGTGAGAGCAACCAGATGAGCAAACGTAACATTGCCACCGTATCGGTGCGTGCCGGTATCGATACTGACCATCAGCACGGTGCTGTGGTACCGCCAATCTATCTGTCCAGCAACTATACGTTTGCGGACTTCGATCAGCCGCGACAATATGATTACACACGTTCAGGCAACCCTACCCGTGATGCACTAGCCGAAGCGTTAGCTGAACTCGAGCAAGGCGCGAAAGGCGTAATCACCAGCACGGGTATGGCGGCTGTGCATTTAGCTACCATGTTATTAGAAGCCGATGATCTGCTGGTTGTTCCTCACGACTGTTATGGCGGTAGCTATCGCCTGTTCACCAATTTAGAAAAGAAAGGCCATTTCAAATTGTTGGTGGTTGATCAGAATGATCCCACCGCGTTCGCTGCGGCGTTGGCACAAAAGCCAAAAATGGTTTGGGTAGAAACACCAAGTAACCCACTGCTACGTGTGGTTGACGTGGCAGCTATCTGCGAGCAAGCCCACGCTCAAGGTGCCTTAGTCACGGTTGATAACACTTTCCTGTCACCGGTATTGCAACAGCCGTTAACTCTGGGTGCAGATATCGTCGTCCACTCTACAACCAAATACATTAACGGCCATTCCGACGTTGTTGGCGGTGCCGTTGTCGCCAAAGAGCAGGCAATGGGTGATGATTTAGCTTGGTGGGCAAACTGTATCGGGATCACAGGTTCTCCGTTTGACAGCTTCCTGACCATGCGGGGTTTGCGCACGCTCAAGCCACGAGTGAAACAACACCAGGATAATGCGGCGGAGATCATCAAATTCTTACAGCAACAAACCAAAGTTGCGGCGATTTATCACCCGAGCCTGCCGGATCATCCAGGCCACGAGATCGCCAAGCGTCAGCAGCATGGTTTTGGTGCCATGTTGAGCTTTGAGCTGAAAGGCGGCGTCGATGAGGTAAAAGCATTTCTCAGTGGTCTGAGTTTGTTCTCATTGGCAGAATCTCTTGGCGGTGTAGAAAGCTTAGTTGCCCACCCGGCAACCATGACCCACGCAGCCATGGATGAAGCAGCGCGCATTGAAGCGGGCATTGGCAACAACCTGCTTCGTTTATCTGTCGGCATCGAAGATGTGGCAGATCTAATTGCAGATCTGCAAGCGGGCTTTGATGCGGTTTAAGTTATAATTGGCCGACTGGCATAACCTAAGGTAATCAGCCGATATGTGGCAGCACGCACAGCGCAGTGAATCCGTGTCATCACGGAGCAGAGTTCATAAGTTTGGTGGCAGTAGTTTGGCCGATGCAGATTGCTATCTGCGGGTCGTAGAGCTGCTAAAAGAGCACACCTCCGCAGGGGATCTTGTGGTGGTCTCAGCGGCGGGTAAAACCACCAACGCGCTGGTGTTGTGCAGCAAAAGTGCGGGCAGCAATGACGAGCTGGTAAAACAAACCTTAACTGATCTGGAGCGCTTTCAAGGCAGTCTGATTACCCAGCTGTTAGACGGTGCCGCGGCAAAACAAGCCCTGCAATCGTTAAGCGATGATCTCAACCAGATCCAGACTCTGCTGCAAGCTGGCGATGAGTCGGCGCGCTATAACGAAACTGTCGGATTTGGCGAGCTATGGTCAGCTCGGCTACTGGCGGCATTGCTCAATCAGTCGACAGTGCCCGCAGGCTGGTTGGATGCACGCGAGATTTTCTCGGCGCAGCCGGGACCGCAACCAGAGATCGATGTTGCACTGTCGCAGCCAAAACTGGCCGAACAACTGTTACAGCGCCAAGAGGAGCTCACCATTGTCACTGGCTTTATCAGTCGTGGCCCCGACGGTGAAACCGTAACCCTTGGCCGTAACGGCAGTGACTACAGTGCGACTATGCTGGCCACCTTAGCCGATGCGCAAGCCGCTACGATTTGGACTGATGTTGCCGGTATCTTTAGTGCCGATCCCAATAAGGTCAAAGGGGCGCGTACGCAACCAATTCTATCGCTGGCGGAAGCAGCTGAGCTGGCACGTTTAGGCTCACCGGTACTGCATACTCGCACGCTACAGCCGATGGTCGGCCGCAAGACGCGCTTGTCGATCCGTTCAACCTTTGCCGCCACCGGTAGTCATACCCAAATAGCCCCCACTCAGGTGGGTGAAAAGGGTGCCAAGATTGTCACCTCATTAGATAAAGTCTGCCTGATCAGTATGAACACCTCATCCCGTCAGGCATTTGAGGAAGCCACGGCCACCATTCGCGCTTATCTCGACCGTTATCAGTTAGTGCCACTGGCAAAACAATATCAACCCGATCAGCGCTTGATCCGGCTCTGTTTTACCGCAGAAGTCGCTGAAACTGCGTTTGCCCGACTGAAAGACTTTCAGCTGCAGGGCGCGTTCTGCAACCTAACACTGAATGACAACTACGCCTTAGCAGCCATGGTTGGCGATGGTGTCACCGAGAATGCCCGCCACTACCACTGCTTCTATCGCCATCTGCAAGATGCGCCAGTTGAGTTTATTCAACCCGGTGAACATGGCCTCAGTTTAGTGGCAGTGCTGCGGGAAACCGACCTAGATACCCTGCTCTCGCATATGCATCACGGTATCTCCAGCCCCGATAAGAAACTGGGCGTGGCATTGTTTGGTACCGGCAATATCGGCTCTGGTTGGTTACGCCTTTATCAAGAACAGCAGCATTATTTGTCCAACTATCACCGCCTCGAAGTGCAACTCTGTGCACTGTACAACCAAGACGGCGCGATTATCGATTTCACCGGTATCGAGGTAGATGATTGGCAGGCACGTTTTCAGCAGCACAAAGAAGATATGGGCTTCGAACAGTTACTCGAACTGCTCGCAGGTCATCCCTATGATGAACTGGTTGTGATCGACGCGACCGATAGTCGAGATCTGGCGTATCAATACCCTGCGCTGATGGAACATGGCATCCATCTGATCAGCGCCAATAAGTATCCGGCGTCAGCACCGTTATCGCTGTACCGTGAAATTACCCAGCAACGCAAAGAGAAAGCAGTGGTTTGGCTCAACAATGCCACCGTGGGTGCGGGACTGCCGGTGCACTATGTCACGGGCGACCTGCAACACTCCGGCGACGAAGTGGTCAGCATCAGTGGCGTATGGTCAGGCACCATGTCTTGGCTACTACAGCAATATGATGGCAAACAGCCATTCTCTTCTTTGATCCGTGAGGCAATGGATCAAGGGCTCACCGAGCCAGATCCACGGGAAGATCTCACTGGCGAAGATGTTTGCTGTAAGTTGCTGATCCTCGCCCGTCAGCTGGGTATGGAAGAGTTTGAAATGGATGACATCGAGGTGGTTTCTCTGGTCGATGAAGAGGCTCTGGAGGGCTCGATCGAAGAGTTCTTCGCCAATGCCGAGGTATTTGATCGTCAAATTGCTTCCGCATATGGTCGCGCCGAAGCCAGTGGCCGCGTATTGCGCTATATCGCCCGTCTAGAGCGTGGCGGTCAGGCTCACGTTGGTTTGGAATTTCTCGATCCAAGTGACCCCATGGCCAACTGCCATGCAGGGGAAAACATCTATGCTATCCACAGTGAATGGTTTAAAGAGCAGCCGTTGGTGATCCGTGGCCCGGCAGTTGGCCCCGAGCTCACGGCCGGCTCGGTACAGTCCGATCTGTTTAAGCTATGCCAGCATATTAAGTCAGCCTAAACGCGTTATAGCCAGAAAATAAAAAGGGCCGCTATTCGTTAGCGGCCCTTTTTGTTTTTGGAACAACAATATGTTTACTAAGAAGTTTTTATGGCCACAGTCGCCAATGCGGCGGTTAATTTTGCCCGCGCTTCTCGAAACTGCTCAAGCGCTCTTACCAGATAGGTATTTGCCTCTTCCAGATAACCATCGGCCGACGCCGACCAGATACGATTGATATAACGCTCACCGGCGGCAAACGGCGACATCACATCCGCAAACACCTGCACACCGCAGCTATGGCGAATACTGTACCTGGCCTCGGCAAACTGATTCAGATCGGCACGAAACAGGCGGTCAATCTCAAAACGGTATTCATGCACCGGCAACTCGTGGCGCCTATCCACCAGCTGTTCTGCCTCCATCACAATACGACCAAGGGCATCATTCAGTTGACCCAGATTTTCCTCAAGCTGTTCCGGATCATGAGCAACAAGGTGTTGATGACGCTTCACCATCACCAAGCCAACGGCTCCCACCACCATCGCTACAGCATAATAGCCCCACGGTAACGTGGCAGGATCCAGAGAGGTGGTAAACGCCGCAGCCAGCGCACCAATAATCAATAGCATATAACCAAGCAGCAACATTACAGCCCCTCCATCACGTAACTGACGGCGAATCCAACCCCTATTAACGCTTCACCGACGATCAAGCCTGCGGCGATAGGAATACCGACCGACTCACTGTATGCATCACCTTTATAACGGTCGCATAGTTCCCGTAACAGGGTACCCAGGGCATAGGTCAGCACGATATTAAAGGGAAGATAGAAACCCAGCCCCACGGTAATACCTAAGCCACCGGACAACGCCGAGAGCAGAGCACCAATACCGGCACCCGCCAGATACTTTTCTGTCGGGATGTCACCGCCGAGAATACCGCTGATCATGCTAGCCAACGCTTGCCCCTGAGGGGCGGGTAGTTTTTCCGATCCTAAGCCGTAGGCTTCATGCAGCACCATGATCAAACCGATCACCAGCAGCGGCCCTAACCAGGCTCCTAAGAATTGTCCCATCTGTTGCATCTTCGGCGTTGCGCCCACCAGATAGCCGGTTTTCAGATCCAGCATCAGATCGGTGGCCTGACTCATAGCAACACATACCGCCGCGCCCAAGGTCACCGCAGCAATCACGGCTTCGGCGTCACCCAACCCTTTAGCGATAATGATCAGTATGGTCACCGCGATCAGCGTCATACCAGAGAGTGGCGACCAATTAGTGCGGCCAATCGCTTCCGATAAGATCACTCCAGCAATCCAGATCCAGAGGGTACCCATCACCGCCATGAGTAGGCCGCGGCCCAAGCCCATATGCTCCGTCGACAAAATAGACATCACTGCCAGTAGGATCGCCGCCGCCACAATGGCGATATACAGCAGCTTAATCGGCATCTCGTCTTTACTTACCACCGACTTACTCACCGCGGCACTCTGCATTGAGCGGATAGCGGAGATGATCAGGGGCAAGGCCAGGGCGATCCCCATCAACGCGCCCCCAATTAACATGCCGATCCCCACCGGCCGAAACAGATCGACCCGTAAAGCATTCGGCAGCGTCACCGGATTGCCAGCCGCATCCAGTGGCAACAAATCAAAGCCACTAAGTAAGGGCGCTAATAACCAGTAACAGACAAAACCACCAAGAATAAAGGCGATACCACCTCGGCCAGCGATAAAACCAACCCCAACCGTGAGTAGCGACAGATACCAGACACCATTCATATACTCTGGCAAGCCAATCAAAGCGCCCAGGTCCCAGTTATCGACACCGGCCATTTGCGATCCAAAGTGAACCAGCGCAGCCACTGCCGCGGCCCCTACTAACAGCTTGGCTTTTTGCACGCCAGCACCCGGTGACTTGAGGATCGTGGCCACCGCCACGCCCCCTGGATAGGTCAGGCGCTCATAGTCGATCATCTGTTTACGTAACGGAATAATAAAAGCGATACCAAGAAAGGCACCGGCAATACAGCCAAAGGTCAGCAGCACGGGGTCAAAGTCGGTATACCCCAGAATAAACAGCGCGGGCACCGAGAACATCATCCCCGAAGATGCGCCATTAACCGCACTGGCGACAGTTTGGGTGACGTTGTTTTCAACAATGGAGTGACGCCCAAGCATTCCCCGCAGCACGGCAAATCCCAAAATGGCGGCTAACTCGGAGCCCTCAATAGAAAAACCGAGGATCAGGGCGGCATAACCGATACTGATGGCAATAATGGCGCCAAGAAAATATCCCACCAGCACGGCAGGTAGCGTCAACTCGGGGTAGGGACCGTGACGCACCACGGTATCTGTCTGTTTCAAAACACAGCCCTCTTATATATTTGGCTTTCCCTAATGCGGATACCGCCACTAAGCGCCGATCCGCTGCTGTTACGACATCACAGCAGTAAGCAATGAAGCCTTGATAACACTCTAACTATGCATGCAGCGCGTCCCAAAGCAAGCCAAATGACTGATCACATTCGATTTCTGTGGGCATACGCCGCTGCGCAATATAATAAAATGCGGTCTGCAGCAGTAATCCATGACAGGTTTCATACAGCAGCTCCACTGGTAAACACTTAAACACGGCTTGCTGCTGACCAACCCGCAACAAGCCATTGATAAAGCCAAACACTTGGGTCTGCGCCGTTTGCTGTGTCTGGTTGTTGATATATGGAGAGTGATTGTATTGCGCAAAAAAACGCACTTTTTCCGGCATGCTGACACACCAGCACAAAGAGTGCTGCCAAAACTGCTTGGCAACAGTGCGAAGTTGCTGTGACGAAGGCTGTCCAGACAAGGAGAGAGACTGCGCCGCGATACCCTCTGCTAACTCTGCTTTAACAGCGAGATAGAGGGCATTAATTAACGCCTCCTTGGAGGCGAAATGATGAAACAGCGTACCGGTCGCTACGCCAGCTTGCTTGGCTATAGCTGCCGTCGAGGTGCCATGAAACCCCTGTTCTGTAAACAGTGTTAGCGCCGCATCTAAAATACGCTGGCGCTTATGGATCGATCTCAGAGCAGGTTTCAGATTAGCGCACAAAAATCTTCACCAACAGCTTTTGCAGCCAACGACCATAGGGGGGATGAACCAGCAGTGACGATGCAAATAGTCCCTGCTTCAACACCGTTTTCGCTTTCGAGAAAGTGAGAAATCCTTCATGGCCATGATAGTGCCCCATACCCGAGGGGCCAATACCACCAAACGGCGCATCGTCCGCAGCGACATGGAAAATCGTATCGTTTATGCAAACACCACCGGAATGAGTTTCTGTTTCTATCCGCTGCTGCAAAGCTTTGTCGAAAGAGAGCAGATACAAGGCCAATGGCCGCGGCCGTTTAGCAATATATTCCAGTGCCTCATCAATATCGGTATATGGGATAACCGGAAGCAGAGGGCCAAAAATCTCCTGCTGCATCAGCGTCATCTCATCACTGACATTAAGGAGCAGCTGGGTGGCCATGCGGCGTTGGTTATCGTCACCGCGACCACCACAAGGGATCACCTGCGCGCCTTTCTCCTCCGCATCCGCTAACCAAGCTTGTAGCCGCTGAGACTGCCGCGAGTTAATCACACAGCTGTAATCGTCACCCCCCTCTCCGTTCGGGTACATCTGCTGAAAGCGGCGCACAAACTGTTCACAGAATTCGCTCAACTTATCGGCCGGACACAATACATAATCGGGCGACACGCAGATCTGACCAGCATTAAGCGTCTTACCATAGATCATCCGCGCTACAGCGGTATCGATCGCCATATCAGGGGCGATAATCACCGGCGACTTACCACCCAACTCAAGGGTGACAGGGGTTAAGTTATCCGCTGCCGCACGCATCACATGATGTCCGACAGCGGTCGAACCGGTAAACAGCAGATGATCAAAAGGCAGCGCTGAAAACGCCTGGGCAACATCCGCCTCTCCCTCGACGATAGCCACTTCATCTTCACAAAATTGTTGTGCCAATAAACGTTTCAGCAAAGCATTGGTATGAGGGGTAAATTCTGACATTTTAATCATGGCGCGGTTGCCCGCCGCCAATGCCGATGCCAATGGCCCGATAGATAACATCAACGGAAAGTTCCACGGCACCACAATGCCAACCACACCTAACGGCTGATACACCACTTTTACCTGGGCCGGCACCAGTAATAGGCCGGCACGACGGCGCTGTGGTTTCATCCAACGCTTAAGATGACGGATCTGATATTTCACCATCTGCACCGACGGCAAAATATCACCAAACATAGAATCATCTTTGGCGCGATGCCCAAAGTCAGCACTCAACGCCTGCGCCAACGCTTGCTGATTATCAACCAGCAGACGTTTCAACCCGGACAATTGAGTTAAACGAGTCTCGGCCGAAGGAAATGGGCAAGCAGAAAAAGCTGCACGTTGATGTTCAAGCCGCTGTTTCAACGTCGGCTCTGCACCGTCCGGTGCCTGCGCGCATTCAGTATTGACCATCGCAGCAGGATCACGGACCTCAACATCCTCCGCAATGGGTTGGCTACTCTCCAGCATGGCGCTACTCCAAACTATCTCTAGGCATAAAAGGTGGCAGTACAAACAAAAACCGACTAATCAGTCGGTTTGAGCATAGTTGCTATCCTCCATCCACACAAACCCAACCTGTAGTAACTAAAAGTGATAACAAAATAGTAAATATTCTAAGTCAACCCAGAGCCTCGTCAGCGGCTGTTCTAGGCTTTATCAGATAACCTTGGCAGGGACGACTCATGATTATTTCACACCGACACAAGTTCATTTTTCTAAAAACCAACAAGACGGCGGGAACCAGCATCGAGCTGGCTCTCAGGCAACATTGTGGTGGTGAAGACGTGATTACCCGAGTCACCCCAACGGACGAATCAAAAAGCCAGCAGCTCGGGGGCTGTGGGGCGCAACACTATTTAGTACCGTTGAAACATTACAGCAAAGGTGACTGGATCAACCTGTTAAAAGGTAAGCCGCGACGCTTCTACAATCATATTCGTGCGGCAGAGGTGAGAGAGCTAGTTGGCGCAGAGATATGGGATAACTACTACAAATTTTGCTTCGAGCGTAATCCTTGGGACAAAGTCGTCTCGCTCTATTTTTGGCGCTGTCGCCAAGAACCCAGACCTAGCTTGGAAAAATTTGTCGAAGAGGAAGCGTCCAAAGCGATCAATTTGCGCGGCTGGCAGGTTTACACCATCAATAACCAAATCGCTGTCGATAAAGTATATCGCTTTGAACAGATGGATCAGGCGATGAAGGAGCTAGCAGAACGTTTTGCTCTACCTTCGCTATGCCTACCTAATGCCAAAAGCTCTTTCCGCGAGAGCAAAAATTATCGAGAGTTATTCTCCGAGCCTTTACGTCAGCGGGTCGGTGAACTGTTCAGCAAACAGGTGTCATTGTTTGACTATCAGTTTTGACGCGGTGGCAGATTGCTGATCAGCGCCAGCTGCCAAGGATGCTCCAAACGCATGCGCAGCCTGTCATAAGCATCGTAAACCCGGCCGGTGATGCGAACAGTCTCTAATAGTTGAGTACGTAGGTTAAACTCAGAAAAGAGTTCAAGATGCTGTTTATCCAGCTCGACATAGATCCGGTTATCTAACACCAGATGTAAAGATTTCGGCGAGTCTTCAATCCGCGTGATCTTTCCTACCACATCCACTTGGCGCCGCGACTCAGGTTGCACTGAAACTGCACTGCGAGGCTGATTTTCTGCCAGCGCCCATAAGCCGACTCGAGCGGCACGAGCCTGCCGTTCATGGAGTTGATAGCAAAACCAGCCGTAATAATTTGGCGGTATCCAGTATTGCCGCGCGAGTCCAGCTTTCAACAAAGCTTCGGATACATTCTGCCGCTGCTGATTAACAACCACCGCCAAGGTACGCCCATATTTATCCTTAACTCTCACATCATGGCGCAAAGAGACACTGCTCCCCTCAGGCAACAGGCTTTTTAATAGATCGGTGGCGGGCAGCGCTAACGCTTCAGATTTTTCAGGGTAGAGGTGTTCCACTTCTGGCGCGTCGATCCCCAGCAGCCGTATCTTTCTACCATCATGCAGGGTAAAGGTATCACCATCATTCACATACTTGACCACACCACTGTCATTGTATTCCGGCGGGATGCACTCAACGGCAAAACCCACACTCGCCACAGGCAAAAGTGCGATCAACAGGGAGCGGACAAATTTGACGATAAATGTATTGGGCATAGATAACTAACGGCTAGGATTTACAACAGTATGCACTGGATAAAACAAAGGCGCCATTGCGGCGCCTTGGTAAAATTCTTTTCGCTTAAGCGAAGCTTACTTCTTGCTGCTAAGTGCACCAAAACGCTTCTTGAAGCGATCAACACGACCACCTGAAGCAGCTTCTTTCTGCTTACCAGTGTAGAAAGGGTGACAAGCTGAACATACGTCCAGGTGCAGATCCTTACCAACTGTTGAACGGATAGTCAGTACGTTGCCGCAAGAACAAGTCGCAGTCACTTCTGCGTAATCAGGATGGATACCATCTTTCATGGGATAACCTCATTGGGCCGTGTCGCCATCCGGTCACCCCTTGTGCCGGACACCACACGTATTGTGGATAAATTTGGGTCGCGAATGTTACCGGATCAGGGTCTGATCGATCAAGCGTTATTGGTAATAAATTGACCAACTTTATAAATACCGAACCAACTAACCCGTCAGCGGCTTGTGATCTGCAGATGCCATCGGTATGTTGCTGCAGAGAGTTATCAACTGTTGTGCCGAATGTCTTCAACCAATTTCACACCCCGTTATCTTAAAGTGGCTCTATCTGTGCCAATGCGCAGACTGTTTGACTACCGATTACCGGAAGGCGAATCGGCCACTGACTGGCCTGCAGGTATTCGCGTCAAAGTACCGTTTGGCAAGTCCCATCGCATCGGTTTGCTGGTTGAACATGCCAGCAGCACAGAATGGCAGCCAGAACAGGTCAAGCCTGCGCAACAGCGACTAGATGATCAACCACTGCTTCCAGAATCGCTATGGCAACTGAGCTTGTGGAGCGCAAAATACTACCAACACGCCTTAGGCGATGCTCTGCTCAGCACCTTACCCACTAAACTGCGCGAAGGCGGCGCGCTGTCGGCGGGTAACATTCGTCAATGGCGCTTAACCGCTGCCGGACAACAAACCACCCCTGCCTGCTTATCCAGAGCCAAAGCACAACAGCACCTGTTATCCCTATTTCAGCAGGAGCAGGCACTGACGGACAACGCCATCGCTGAACAAGCCGGCAGCCGTAGTGCGCTATTGGCGATGGAGAAGAAAGCGCTGATTGAAGCGTTCAGCATTGCCAGCGGCGATGCCAAGTGGGGAGAAAAGCTCCAGATCAGTAGTGACACGCCTGTGCTGAACAAAGAGCAGGCCGCCGCTGTGGCAGCCATCAGAGGATCACAACAGCAGTTCCAACCCTTTCTCTTAGAGGGCGTCACCGGCAGTGGCAAAACCGAAGTTTATCTACAAGCGATGGCACCCGTGCTAGAAGCGGGCAAGCAGGTGTTGATGCTGGTTCCCGAAATCGGCCTGACACCACAGACCCTCAGCCGCTTTCAAAAACGTTTTAATTGCCCCATCGCCATGCTTCACTCTGGCCTCAACGACACCGAACGCCTGGATGCCTGGCTACAGGCCCGCGACAACCGGGCAGGGATCGTCATCGGTACCCGTTCAGCCATTTTCACCCCTTGCCATCAATTAGGGATGATCATCGTCGATGAAGAGCATGATATGAGCCTGAAGCAGCAAGAGGGCTATCGCTATCATGCACGGGATCTGGCGGTAGCCAGATCGCAGAAAGAGCAACTTCCGCTGTTGCTAGGATCTGCAACACCATCACTGGAAACATTACAGAATGCACTGCATGGTCGTTACCAGCACCTGCAGTTACGCAGTCGCGCGGGCAACGCCCAAGCGGTGAAACATCAGTTACTCGACATCAAAGGCCGACCATTAGATCAAGGTTTTAGTCCTGAACTATTAGGGCTGATTAAACAACACCTGCACAACGACGGACAGGTGTTAGTGTTTCTCAACCGCCGAGGTTATGCACCGTCGCTGATATGTCACGAATGTGGTTATCTAGAAGAGTGTCGTCGTTGTGATGCTTACTACACCTTGCATCAACGTACGGGCCTGCTGCAGTGTCATCACTGTGGCAGCCAAAAGCCAGTACCCCACCAATGCCCGGAATGCGGCTCCACCCGCCTGCTTGGCCGGGGTGTCGGCACTGAGCAGTTAGAACAGGCGCTACAACGCCACTTCCCTGAGCATCCCTGTATCCGTATCGACCGCGACAGCACCCGACGGAAAGGCGCACTGGATGCGTTTCTTGGTCAGATAAAGCGCGGCGAAGCAAAACTATTACTCGGCACCCAGATGTTAGCCAAAGGGCATCACTTTCCGGAGGTGACACTGGTGGTCATTATGGATGTGGATGGGGCCTTATTTAGTGCCGATTTTCGTGCACCAGAGCGTCTGGGGCAGTTGATCACCCAGGTGGCAGGACGTGCAGGACGCGCTGGCAAGCAAGGTACTTTAGTAATGCAAACCCATCACCCCGAGCATATTCTGTTACAGGATCTGCTGCAGAATGGTTATGGTCACTTTGCTCGTACCGCACTGAGTGAACGAAAACAGGCGCAACTGCCACCATTTCGCCATTTGGCGCTGTTTCGGGCGGAAAGCCATCGCTCAGAAGATGCTGAAGCATTTTTAATGCAACTCTCAGCATTGTTGCAACAGAAGCTCATAGAATCGGCCATCGAACTCGGTGCTGTGCTCGGCCCGATGCCGGCACCGATGGAGCGAAAAGCAGGGCGGTTTCGTTGGCAACTGCTACTGGAGTCTGCCGAACGTAAAACTCTGCACCAGTGGCTGCACGGGATCCTAGTTCAGGCCGAAAAACTACCGATCAGTCGCAAGATCCGCTGGTCATTAGATATTGACCCACAAGATCTTAGCTAAGTACTACAGCACACTCTGGATAAGCAGGTGTGCCGTATCGGTGCTGGTATAATGGCGGATGGCCTGCTGATATTCAGCCGCACCCATCTCTTCCTGAGTCAGTTTTGCACCGTGAGTGATGAGTGTTTTCGCAACCTCCTCTTTAACCCCAAGCTGTAGCGCCTGTGCCAACACACTGTCACCGGCTTGATTAACCAAGTTCAAGTCAGCGCCGTTGCGGATTAAGATCGCCAACGACGCGGCACTGGGATTATGTTCTAACAGATACATTACGGGAGTTGCACCATAAGCATCGCGGTGATTAATCGCACAGTGACTGGCCAATAGATTCAACAGTGGTCGAGATTGGCTACCGATAGCATGAAACAGGGCAGTTTGCCGCTGATTGTCAATCACATCAGGTGAAGCTCCGCTGCGCAGCAAAATACCAACTAAGCTAACATCGTCCGCCTCTGTGGCGTACATCAATACCGTATAGCCATAACGATCTTTACGATCTAAAGAGACGCCATGTAGGCGTAATCGCTGCAGATCCCACTCAAACAGGCGGCCCTCATGATAAGCATGAAAAATCGCATCATCACCATAATAGTGGTCAACACGCTGACTGATTAGCGTCAATATACAGCTCCAGACCAGTAGCGATAACACAATGAAACTGCCGGTACGAAACGGTTGCCACCAGCGCCGTTGTATTTTCCATATGCGAGTGCCCATCGGTTGCGCAAGGTTTAGCCGCAGCGTCACCAGTGATAACATGACAGCTAAGGCCACTAGCATTAATGTCGGCCAAAACAGTGGCACAATCACCTGATAACCAGCCAAAACAGAAACAATGATTGCCAACACAGGATTTAACGCCGCATGCCACCAGGCTCTGGGTTTGCTGGAGTTAACCAAAGTGCCGCCGAGGTATTGCTGCAGTAGCGCAAACAGCTGCTCGTGTTGTTCCTGGGTGAAGGTTTCCAAACGCGTTTGCTTGAGGTGATTGCGGCTGCCATGGGATATCTCGATGCCCAGATCTCCCTCGCGCTCTTTTAACTGCGCAATTTGTCGATAGCGCACCATACACGCACTATCGCCCAACCAGCGGAAAGCATCGGAAGAGGAGTAGAGTCGGTCAGGTTTGGAGCTGTTCTCAGGTTGAGCGCCATACACCAGCTCATTGGCAAAAAACAGACAGATCAAGCGACCGCTTGATCCTGATATTTCTATTTGTTGGCACGTCATCCCTACGTTTCGCCCCTAGGGCATCCCTTTTACATCCTTCAGAGGCAGGTATATTAGCATGAAATATAGCCAGGGCGAAAAATGCCCTGGCTAGTTGGTCCTTGTCGTAGAGAGGCCTCGGAACAAACTACTGCATAAAACGTGCAAACGGGTTCAGGAGGCGACTTAAACCGGAAGTAAAATGCAATGGTGCTTCAACCACCGCAAAACAGAGACAATCTTCGCCCATAGCGGTGCGTGGCGTGTGCTTATGTTGACCATCACAACGAATAAAATCGCCCGCTTGATAATGCCCCTCTTCATCGCTAAACGAACCATCCAACACCAGTGTCCACTCCACACCCTTGTGGGTATGCTCAGGTATCTGACCATCGGCATCAATATGGATAAAGCTGGCACTGACATTCTCTTCCAGCGCCAATGACGAGCGCGATAATTTACCCATCTGTCGCCAACGTCCGGCCTGTGCGCTAAACCGTTGCAACGCCCGTGGCAAGTAAAACTCTTTGTCACCTAACAGCAATGGTGTCGGCGCGCTTTCCCAATTGGTCTCGATAGCAGCGGGTTCAGCACGGGTTATCTGGTCAAACATAGCGGCAAATTCAGGCATGGACGTCAAATCTTGCTCAGCGACGGTCTCGTCGCTGACCTCTTTGAATTGCCATTGCTGCGCCAGTTCAGCTTCTGCCACATCAAGGGCACGCTGACAGTGAGGGCACATATCCACATGAGCGGAGACAGCCAAGGAGAGTGCTGGCGACAGATCGCCATCAGCAAATTGCTGCAACAACTGACTTGTTGGATGGTGATTAATTGGTTTCATTTGTCATGCACTCCCGTAACTTCTGTACTGCTAACCGCAGTCTTGACTTCACTGTGCCGAGGGGTATTTCTAACTCTTCGGCCACTTGCTGCTGCGGCTTGTCTTCAAGATATACCTTGCGCACCACCTCCATTTGGGTCTCGCTAAGTACATCATAAAATTTATCTATCTGTTTCTGCATCAGCAGGTGTTCAGGCAATAACCTATCGTCATCGGGCTCACGATCCGATAACACAGGCCAAAGATCTTCTGCACACACTTCATCGCCACGACTGCCTTTTTTACGCATCATGTCATAACTCAAATTTCGCGCTATGGTAAATATCCAGGTGCTAGGTGCACCTTTTTCTGGATGATACAGGTGGGCTTTTTGCCATACATTGAGCAGGGTTTCCTGTACCAGCTCCATCGCTTGCGCTTCCTGGCCAAACTGCTTCATACCAAAGGCTTTCAAGCGTGGTGCGAAATAGGCGAATAAGCTGGCATAAGCACGCTTATCACGGTCGGTTGCCACACTAACTAACACCGGCCGCCAATCTGTTTTCTCTACCGCTTGTTTATTCAACGAGCCACTTCCAGCTTTAGCTACATAAGTGCTGTTAGTATAACGGCTGTTTTCACTGGGTCTAAGCGCGCTCATCTTAACTCCTATTTGTGACAGTTAAGCCAGTCATCAGAACCGGCTCAACTGCCACTGATAACGCTTTATCTATTCGGGAACAGCGATGCCATCGACATCAATCACGGTAAACCCGCTCATTCCGTCATCTATTGCTACTACCGTATATACGCCACCAAGGTCAGCTTGGATCATTACTGGGCCAATTGCCGCAGTTAACGTGTCTGCAACCGCGACAAACACATAACCACCAGTGTCCGCATTAACGCTCAGACTGGCTGTTTCCATGTAATCAAGATCTTCCACTAACAATGCATCACCGGCATCTAACGTCGCATCCGCACTGAGGTAGATATCTACCAGGGGTGCCGCGGTCGCCGCATGGGCAAAGCGGATCATCGCTTCAGTCGCGATACTGCGTGGCATATCAACCAGCGGCCACAATGCCAACGGATTCTCGTCAGAGCCATCACCGATTGCCAGTACCGAATAGCTATAACTGGCCATCAGGTCTACGTCAGCGGTTATCACTGGCATACTGTTGTCCGCGGCATCGCTCGCCGTCACATCGAGGGTATGCATGCCAGCAGCTAATGGTACGTAACCTGTGGTTGCCTGAAAGGCGAAATCATCCACCGCCAGCGCATCATCCACATACACATCCACCAGCGGTGCTGCTGCAACGGTATGGATCACATTGACATCCGCACCTGTGTCTTTGTCATACACAATCGCCGCATCATTGCCCTCTTCATCGACGGTGCCATCCAACACTTCCAGTGCAACTAGTTTATTGCCAGCATCGGTGTTCTGAATTGCCGTGATAAACAGATCACTACCACCGGCCAACGCCAAGGTTCCGGAGTCGTAGACCACCGTCAGATCATCTGCTGGGGTAATACGAATTTGGTAATCACCGGTTGGCACTGTCACTGGCGACATGGTGTACTCAGCAAAAGCCAAGGTAGTCAGTACCGTGTCAGCCGATAACGTGGCGTCAGGGGCGGTGACATGGATATCGACTTGCGGTGCATTGGGCGCGCCGTGCAGGATCTGCACCCGCACCTTATCGGCCGCTAAAGCACGGGTAGGTGAAGCAACAATACTTGGCGCAAACGCCGTCGCTGTTTCCATACCCAGCTCAGCGGCATAACCGATAGCAGACACGTTGTAGGTGTAACCAGCCATCAGATCCAGCGAGGTTTCAGGCAATACCGTGGCGAGAAAATCGCCATCGGCATCTAGCGCGTCAATTTGCACGGTATGAGCACCGGCAGGCAGTTCAATCAAACCAGAAGCGACTTTGTAATCAACCCCTTCCAGCGCGACGGCACCATCCACTAATACATTGACGGCTGGCGCATCCGGTGACACGTGGGATACGCGAACTAACGGATCGCCGGGGGCGATCATCAGGTCATCAAGACCAATCAAACCCACATCGATCCCTTCGATAGCCACACCGGTTTCGTTCATCGGATCAGTCACGGCGGCGGCGGTGTAAACCTTGCCCGCCATCAGATCCAGCGCCAAAGGTCCTAATGCAATGGTGTCCATGTCACCGGTAGGGGTCACCATCAGGTAATACATGCCCGGTACCACTGAGATATTGCCAGAGTCACCCAAGTAAGGGATGTCTGCCAGAACCGTGTCATCAGCATCAATCATATCGTCGGCACTGAGATAGATATCGACATTACCGGCTTCTGGGCTGATATGCAGGACACGCAGTTTCGACTCAGTCGCTACGGCTCGATCATCAATCACGATGGGCCAAAGCGCCGGATTCACATCTCCAGGGCCTTGCGGTATAGCAAAGACGTTATAACGGGAGCCGCCTGCCAGCATCACATCTTCGGCAGAGATCGCCACATCCATGGTGCCGGTTAATGCAACATCAAAATCATAACTGGCGGCAGGCAGTTCAAGATAGCCTTCCATCGGTGTGGTGCTAGGGAACATCAGGTTATAAAGCGGGCTACCCATCTCAGGTGCGGTACCGTTAACCCAAACATCAACCCCACCGACATTATTGATCGCATGGGTAATCCGGACTTCTGCCGCCAAATTGGCATCGGCAACCACGCCAGCATCATTGCCGTTTTCATCCGCAGTGCCATCCATCACCAGTAAATTGACGGGAGCAGCACCGGCACCGGTGTTCGAAGTGGCAGTGATAAACAGGTCACCTCCAGCAGACAGATCTAACGGGCCGGAGTCGTAAGCGACGACACTGGCGTCATCAGGGTCGGTAAGACGCACGCGATAAACTGCAGGCGCCACCATCACCGGATCCATAGTGAAGTCACCGTAATCGAGCTCAGTCAGTTCGGTCGCATCGGACAATTCATCATCAGGTCCAGTCACATGCACACCCACCAGGCCAACATCCGGCGCACCATGCAGCACTTGCAAACGCAGCATGGTTTCATCGTAGATGCCGTCTCTGGGCACAATCACTGGTTGGAAGGTGGTGCTATCAAGCGCTGTCGGATCTAGCAGACCCGCCGCGTAACCCACTGCGACTATGTTGTATTGCAGCAACGCGTCAACGCTGACATCACCTTGAAATACATCGACATTGCCGCCAGGGACAATTGCTTCAACACGAATGTCGTAAGTGCCTTCTGGTAAAGCTAAGAATGCGGAAGCCTGCTGGTAGCTGACATCTGCCAACACCTGAGCATCATCCACATATACGTTTACGTTAGGGGCGTCTGGAGAGGCATGTACGACTCGAACAAATGCTTCTCCATCTGGAACAATAATTTCTTCGTCATCATCGTCATCACTACAGCCGGAAATCAATGCTGACGAAATAAGTAGGGCTAATACAGATTTAGTAAGTTTCATTATATTTTTCTCCATCCTCACGCCGAGGTGAGAATGGTTACGGCGGCAAATTAAAATAAGATCAAAAAATATGCAGTTTACGAAGCGTTTTAACTCGTTGATGTGAAGGGTTTAATGGCGCCAAGCCAGACAGATTAAAGGGTTAAGCAGTTTTTAGTTGCACCGTATCGGTGAGAAACTTTAACGCTGACTGACAGTCACTCTGTTCCACTAATAACAATTTATCTTCTGCGGATAACGGCAATAGTTCCAGCCAGCGCTGGCAGATCCAACTGGCATCGTTAGCCATTGGTTGAGGATAGAGTTCCGCCAAATGATCATAGCGTCGATAAAGCTCACACAGGCCATCAAAGAGATGTTGGGAGGCGTTCGGCAGTTCGCAAGGGCGCCAATTAGGCAAGCAGGTGACCTCACCACGTTTTAAACCGTCATCTTCCATAAACACCCGCTCCAAACGAAAGCGTTCAACCCCCTCCACTGTGATCCCCAGCAGCCCATCAGCAGTTTGTTCAAAATCAACCACCTGCACCCGAGTACCGATCGGCAACATATTCACTAGGCTATTTGCGCTGCGTTTCTTCAACATGCAGACACCAAAACCAACATCACTTTGGCATGCCTCTTTTACCAGCCGAATGTAACGGGACTCAAATATTCGCAACTGCATCTTTCCGCCAGGCAACACATGCGCACTGAGGGGAAAGAGCGGGAGAGTGTCTTTAACGACAGTCATAACGCCTCATCTGGATGCCGTTGATTAGGCATCATCTACCACTATTACTTGTTGCTTATACGGTAGGAAACAGCGATCTGATCGGCATACGCAAAGAATGTTTTAATCTAACGCGTCTCGGTAAGCAGTCCTATCCGTCACGGGAGCGGACAAATTCATCTAGCGGTTGCACGGTAAGCCGCTTACCGCCGCCCAACAGATAACTGCTAAGTAACTTATATCGATCCAGTTCAAATTCAGTACTGCCAGCATCCAAGCACGCCTGCAGATCAGTGGGTTGCAACGCTTCTGCCGAATCACAGCTTTGCAATAACACCCAATGATCAATCAGATGAAAGCTACGCAGATCACTGAAGCTGTCTTCCTCAATCAGCACCATCGGCTGCTGCCACGGCCATTGAGTCAGTTTCATGCTGTTTAATGCCAAGCCCAGGCGCAGGTTCCACAACTCGGCGGACTCTTGGCCGCAACAGGGGCCTTGGCACTCGCCCAGTTGATAGCCAAAACAGGCACCGTCTCCAGCTTCTAGCTGCAGCAGCCGCAAACAGAGACGATGGGATGTGGCAAGTCCGGTCAGCGCTTTATTCGCCTGATTTTTACTGCGAAATGTGCCGAAGTAGTCAGCTAAGCAGAGTGGGTCTATCTGCTCGGTGAAGACGATCCTGTGGTAACCACGTTCATCACTCTGTAATTGCAGACTGACCACTTTTTTAACCGGCTTTAGCTGTCGATTAAAAAAGGGGCGATGTTGTTTTATTTCGTGCAGCTCCTGCAGTAGCGCCGTTAACTCGCCCGCCGTTTGTGTCCATTCGATATGCCGCACCCGATCTGTCATCTGGTGCCCTTTACTGGTGCTGTGATGGCCGCTGAAATGGCTACTCACCCGCTGGTAGAGATTAACGCTCTTACCAACGTAGATAAGTGCCCCGTCATCATCAAAAAAGCGATAGACACCCGGGGCGGCAGGCAGTTGGTCAAACAGATCCGGCGCTAACCCCGGTGGTAGGCTTGGTCTTTGGGTAAGAATAGTCACCTGCTGCGCCACTTTGTCGCAGCCAAGTTCGCTCTGCGCATGACGATAAAAAGCCAACATGGCATCGACATCGCCCATCGCCCGATGGCGAGTCACCTGCGGCAACTGATGGCGCTGGATAATAATATCCAGATTGTGCTTGTTGTGTTGTGGATAGAGGGCTCGGGACAATTTAACCGTACACAGTGCAGTAGCTTGCCAAGGCCGCTTTAAGCGGCGAAATTCATTTTTCAGAAAGCCATAATCAAATCTGGAATTGTGGGCAACAAACAGCGCGTCATCAGTCAGCTCCGCGACTTTATCTGCTACGGTGGCAAACAGCGGTGCATCCCGCAGCATTTGGTCACTAATGCCGGTATAGCGAACGATAAACGGGGACAATGGCTGCTCAGGATCGACCAGGCTAGACCAGCGCTCAACCTCCTGACCATCTTCCGTCACCACAATGGCCACTTCGATAATCCGATCACGGGTGGCAACACCGCCAGTAGTTTCCAAATCAACAAACGCCATGCGCATTGAATTTATTTCCCCGTAGTGCCGCAATATCATGGTTTTTTGCAAAGATAATCGACATTATACGTCGAGAAGATCAGATGCGGTTTGTCTGTCACCCATACAAACCATTACAATGCCCTCTTTGCTCGCTACCAGTCTCAGTCAACAGGTCCAGAATGAAAGCCCATATCGAACAGTTGCTATCGCAAACCGTTGAAATCCTTAAGTCTGAACAGGTCATCCCTGCAGAGGTCACTCCCAGGATCCAGGTTGACCGTGCCCGCGATAAAAGCCACGGCGATCTGGCAACCAACTTAGCAATGATGCTGGCAAAGCCTGCCAAGATGAATCCTCGGCAATTAGCAGAACAAATAATTGCCAAGCTGCCCGCCTCTGAGCGGGTTGCCAAAGTGGAGATCGCCGGCCCGGGCTTTATCAATTTCTTCCTCGATAGTGGTTTCCTTGGCAAGCAGATCACTGAAATTGTTGCTGACCCGCGGGCGAACGTCGCCACAGTCGACTCACCACAGACAATTGTGGTGGATTACTCTGCCCCCAATGTCGCGAAAGAGATGCATGTCGGCCATATCCGCTCGACCATTATTGGTGACGCGTTGGTGCGGACATTGGAGTTTCTCGGACACAAAGTGATCCGCGCCAACCATATTGGCGACTGGGGCACCCAGTTCGGCATGTTAATCACCCACCTGGAATCATTGCAGAGCGAGCAGCCCGACGCCGTCAACTCGGAACTCAGTGATCTGGAGAAGTTCTACCGTGAGTCCAAGCAGCGTTATGACGCTGATGAAGTGTTTGCCGAAAAAGCCCGTAATTACGTGGTAAAACTGCAAAGCGGTGACGCTTGGTGCCGTGAGATGTGGCAGAAACTGGTGGACATCACCCTCGAGCAAAACCAAAAAAATTACGACCGTTTGAATGTCTCACTCAACAGCAGCCACACCATGGGCGAAAGCCTGTATAACCCGATGCTGAAAGAGATCGTTGATGATCTCAAAGCCAAAGGGCTGGCGGTTGAGGATGACGGTGCCGTCGTGGTGTTCCTCGACGAGTATAAGAACAAAGATGGTGACCCGATGGGGGTGATCATTCAAAAGCGCGATGGCGGCTACCTTTACACCACCACAGATATCGCTTGCGCCAAGTATCGTCATGAACAGTTACATGCTGATCGCGTGCTCTACTTCATCGATTCGCGACAAGCAATGCATCTGCAGCAAGCTTGGACTATCGTCCGCAAAGCCGGCTATATCCCCGCCGAGATGAGTCTGGAGCACCACGCTTTCGGCATGATGCTGGGCAAAGATGGTAAGCCATTTAAAACCCGCTCAGGTGGCACTGTTAAGCTTTCTGATCTTCTGGACGAAGCACAGCAACGCGCTATCGATCTGGTACGCAGTAAAAACCCGGACTTGGCCGCAGATGAACTGGCAAGTATTGCCGACGCAGTGGGTATTGGCGCGGTGAAATATGCTGATCTGTCAAAGAATCGTACCACTGATTACATCTTTGATTGGGACAACATGCTGGCGTTTGAAGGCAATACTGCGCCTTATCTGCAGTACGCATATACGCGTATTCAGTCAATTTTCCGGAAAGCTGGAGTCGACCCGACACAGCTCAGCGGTGAAGTCTCTCTAGTGCAAGCTGCGGAAGAGAACCTGGCGCAAAAGCTGGTGCAGTTTAATGACATCATTCAAAGCGTCGCGACAAAAGGCACACCACATCTGTTATGCGGCTACCTGTTCGAACTGGCAGGCAACTTCATGACGTTCTACGAAGCTTGTCCGGTAAACAAAGATGATGTCGCTGCCGACGTGAAACAAAGTCGCTTACAATTGTGCGCTGCCACAGCCAAAACACTTAAGTTAGGCTTAGACACGCTGGGAATTAAGACACTGGAGAAGATGTAAACCGTGCCAAGGGATTACGCCCACCGCAGTAAGCCAAAGCCCCGTCGCGCTGCAACCAAATCAACGGGGCGCAGCGCTAAAAAGGCTCCGGCGCCGGTAAAGAAACCACCCTATTTCGCCATGGTGATCGCCGTGGCGCTGGTAGGTGCGTTTGGCTACCTGCTGATGCAGCTCAATGGGACAGCGGAAACGCAACCCGCACCAGTGGCAGAAACCACCAAACCCAAGGTCACCACACGTCCGCAAACCCAGCCGAAGGAAACGCCACTGCCACCGCCGCCAGCGGAGGATTGGCAGTACATCGAAGAGCTGGAAAACAAAGAAGTGGTGGTTGATGTACCACCGCCAGAGCCCAGCCAAGGGCCCTATCAGATGCAGTGCGCTTCGTTCCGCAGTTCAGCACAAGCGGAATCGATGAAGGCAAAAATTGCCTTTCAGGGCAAAGAAGCAATGGTACGACGGGCGGAAGGCAAAAGTGGCACCTGGTATAAGGTGGTACTCGGCCCCTACGAGCAGAAACGTAGCGCCGAAAAAGATCGCCATATCCTCGCCCGTAGCGGTATCAAGACCTGCAAGATCTGGAAATGGCAGGGTTGAGTTCCTGAGCTTGCGTCCCCACATCCTTTTCTATGTGTGAAAGGTGGCTGCTTCCAGCCACCTAAACCAAAGGAAAGATTTGTGACCACTATTGTTTCAGTTCGCCGTAATGGCAAAGTCGTCATCGCCGGTGACGGTCAGGTTTCCCTCGGTAATACCGTGATGAAAGGTAACGCCCGTAAAGTGCGTCGCCTGTATAACAATCGTGTGATCGGTGGCTTCGCTGGCGGTACCGCCGACGCATTTACTCTGTTCGAACGCTTTGAAGCCAAGCTAGAGATGCATCAAGGCCACCTGCAAAAAGCCGCCGTAGAGCTCGCCAAAGACTGGCGCTCCGATCGAGCGCTACGCCGCTTAGAAGCGCTGTTAGCCGTTGCAGATCATGAGAGCTCACTGATCATTACCGGTAATGGTGATGTCGTGCAGCCAGAACATGATCTGATCGCCATCGGCTCTGGTGGGCCATTCGCCCAAGCAGCTGCATTAGCTCTGTTGGAAAATACCGAGCTGGAAGCAAAAGAGATCGCAGAAAAAGCCCTGACGATTGCAGGCGACATCTGCGTCTTTACCAACAGCTTCCATACCATCGAAGAAATTGACAGTAACAACGCATAAGCTAGTACCCGCGTTGCAGACAGGATCAGAACATGTCCCAAATGACCCCGAGAGAAATTGTCCACGAATTAGACCGGCATATTATCGGTCAGGACGACGCTAAACGCGCCGTTGCCATTGCCCTGCGTAATCGCTGGCGCCGGATGCAGTTGGAGCCAGAGTTACGTCAGGAAGTCACGCCAAAAAATATCCTGATGATCGGCCCGACCGGTGTCGGCAAAACCGAGATCGCCCGTCGTTTAGCTAAATTGGCTAATGCCCCATTTATTAAGATCGAAGCCACCAAATTCACCGAGGTGGGTTATGTAGGTAAAGAGGTTGATAGCATTATCCGTGACCTCACCGACATGGCAATGAAGATGGTGCGCGAGCAGGAGACGGAACGCTTCAAGTACCGGGCAGAAGAGTTGGCAGAAGAGCGCATTTTGGATGCCTTGCTGCCACCACCACGCAATCAGTTTGGTGAGCCAGAAGCAACCTCAGATAGCAATACCCGTCAGGTGTTTCGGAAAAAGTTACGGGAAGGTCAACTCAACGATAAAGAGATCGAGATTGAGATCGCACAGCCACAAGTCGGCGTAGAGATCATGGCACCACCCGGCATGGAAGAGATGACCAACCAGCTACAAGGGATGTTTCAAAATATCGCTGGACGCGGCACCGAAGGTAAATCACGTAAACTAAAAGTATCAGAAGCACTAAAATTGGCGACCGAAGAGGAAGCAGCCAAGCTGATTAACCCTGAAGAGCTTAAAGAAAAAGCGCTGGAATCAGTAGAACAGCATGGCATCGTGTTCATTGATGAGATCGACAAGGTCTGCAAACGTGCCGACACATCAGGCCCCGATGTCAGCCGAGAGGGCGTACAGCGTGATCTCCTGCCATTGGTGGAAGGCTGCACGGTCAATACCAAGCATGGCATGGTGAAGACTGACCATATCCTGTTTGTCGCCTCCGGCGCATTCCAGATGGCTAAGCCATCAGATCTGATCCCAGAACTGCAGGGGCGCCTACCGATCCGTGTTGAGTTAGGCGCACTTAGTAGCGACGACTTTGTACGCATCTTAACTGAGCCCAAAGCATCACTGACAGAGCAATATCGAGCCCTGATGGCTACCGAAGGTGTATCTGTTGAGTTCACTGACGATGGCATCAAAAAGATCGCCGACGCCGCCTGGCAGGTCAACGAAACAACAGAAAACATCGGTGCCCGACGTCTGCATACCGTGATGGAACGCTTAATGGAGGAGGTCTCTTTTGACGCTTCCGATAAACAAGGCGAGTCACTACTGATCGATGGCCAATATGTCACCGACCATCTGGATGCACTGGTCGAAGATGAAGATTTAAGTCGCTTCATCCTCTAATGGCCGGACCGCAACTCACAGGCATTACGCTAAATCGCGCTGAACGGCTCCTGACAGTGCGTTTTGATGACGGCGAAGCCTATGCCATTCCCTGTGAGTTGCTGCGCGTCTCCAGCCCCTCTGCTGAAGTTCACGGTCATGGTAAACCGGTCTTAGTCAGCCATAAGCGCGAGGTCAATATCAAGGCAATTGAAAGGGTAGGCAACTACGCCGTCAAACTGATATTTGACGATGGCCATGATACCGGCATCTACCCCTGGCAACTGCTATATATTCTCGGGCGGGATCAAAGCAAGATCTGGCAAGATTATCTGCAACGCTTAGCTGCTCAGAAAGGCAGTAGAGAGCCGCTAATACCGGTGCAGGTGAAGTTTTCAGACTAAATAACACCCATCAACCAGCCGGAACTCAGGCATTAAAAAAGGCAGCGAACGCTGCCTTTTTTATTTCCCGCAAGGGGAACTAGCCGTTTACGCTGTCTTTCAGTGCTTTACCAGCAGTGAATGCAGGAACGTTAGCCGCAGCGATCTGGATCTCTGCACCCGTCTGAGGGTTACGACCAGTGCGCGCAGCACGGTGAGAGATCTTAAATGTGCCGAAGCCTACCAGCTGTACTGGGTCGCCTTCTTTCAGGCTTTGCGTCACTGATGCCAGCAGCACATCCAGTGCATCTTTTGCTTTAGCTTTGCTCAGATCTGCGCCTTCGGCAATCTTGTCGATCAGCTCGGTTTTGTTCATTGGAAAGTATCCTCGTTGTTATTAGTAATCTGACGTTTTCGCCAACTCTCTGGGAATTAATGAAGCAAAAGCGGCTTGGAAGCAAGCCGCATTGTATTTATTTACCTGATATTGGAAAAAAGATCACGAAAATTCCCCGCATCACGGGGCTTTCAGCGCATTTTTTAGACTTTGAACTCAGAAATAGCCGAGCTTAAATGAGCGGCCTGCTCTGCCACCTGTCCGGTTGCTTTTGCGTTGTGTTCACTGGCTTCCGCTGATTGAGCAGCAATATCACGAATGTTGGTCACATTGCGGTTCACTTCCGCCGCCACATGGCTCTGCTCTTCAATTGCTGTCGCAATCTGCGTACTCATATCCATAATATGAGTCACATCAGAAGTGATCTGACTCAACAGATCACCAGCGGCTGCCGCCTGCTCTGCACTGCCCATCCCCTCTTCTCGACACGTCGTCATCAATTGCACGATATCAACGGTACGAGCCTGCAGGTTATCAATGATATTAGCGATCTCTTGGGTCGACTCCTGGGTACGCATGGCCAAATTACGCACTTCATCTGCAACAACCGCAAAACCACGTCCCTGTTCACCGGCACGGGCGGCTTCAATCGCGGCATTCAACGCCAATAAATTGGTTTGTTCTGCGATACCACGGATCACATCAAGCACAGAACCGATAGTCACGCTGTCATTCTCTAACTGTGAAACCACTTCGGAGCTTTGCACCAAACGCTCTGACAAACTACGGATGCGGTCCACCGTCATGTCCACTTCCGACTTACCCGCTTCAGCATTACGGTTAGTCTCTTCGGCATTATTGGCGGCCATTTCAGTGTTCTTGGCAATCTCCTCAATGGTAGCTCCCATCTCGGTCGCTGCGGTAGCCACCATGTCAGTTTCAGACAGCTGGCTTTGCATACCATCAAGCGTATGTTCTGAGTTGGACGACAGTTCTTCAGTGGCACTATTAAGCGAATTAACCGCATCCGTGACCTCGACGATCAAAGCGCGGAAGTTATCCATCATATGATTGAAATTCTCGCTAACCTGCCCCAGTTCATTGTCTTCATTCACTTCCACTCGCAACGTTAAGTCATTTGTTTCAGCAACCCGTCGCGTCATTACGCGTAGCGCCTGAACCGGACGATTAATGGCACGAGAGATCTGAATATTCAGTACCAACAGTAAGATGATCACCACCACCGCGAAAATAGTTAATATGGTATTGATACTGGCTTCTTTAGTGGTAATTTCTTCGTCAATATGCAGTTCGACAGCGGCAAGCAGCTCTTCACTTTGATGGATCACTGCACGCAACTCACCTCTTATGCCACTGTTTTGATCCAGCCCTATTTTCTGCGCACCAGCAGCAAACAGCTCAAATTGGCTTTGATAATTACCTAACAGCGCTGTTAATTGGGATTTCGTGCCAGAGGCCAATTTACTGCCTTTGACATCGTTCAACAGTGACTGCATATTTTTACTAAATTTATCCAGGTATTTAGCATCACTGCGCAACATAAAATCTTTTTCATTGCGGCGCAGCTGCAACATACCGGCCGCCAACTGATAATTCTTTTGAGCGTACAACAGCTCCTCAACATCATGCACCGCGCTTCGCAGAGCACCATTTAGCCCAGACTTATGATCCAAACCAATAACCCGCTGTTCGGCGATCAGCAGCTTGAACAGTTGATGATATTGGTCGATCACCGCTTTCAAGCGGTTTTCCTCTTCGACGATGGTTTCATTGTCCAAACGGGTCTGCAACAAAGCCAACGTCTGCTGAAAAGTAGCGACCTCTTCAGTAAATTTGCCTTCATATTTATCCAGCTTACGCGCCAGAAAGTCTTTTTCATGGCGTCGTAACATCAGCATAGAGCTGTTGAGCTTTTCCGTTTCCAGAGATGCTCGATGCAAGTCCCCGACACTACTCATCCCCAATGCGCTAGCGACCACCAACACAACCAAGGCAACCAGACTGATCACCGTATTCAATTTTAGCTTTTGGCTTATCAACATCGCTCAACAAACTCCATCTATACCAGGGGGCTAATCAATTCTATCGGCACCATTGGTTAATGGTTTAGCCGACAGAGAAAGATAAACCAAAGTCTAGGCAGAAAATCTTGGTCATGCCTCATCTCTCTTTAAAGATCAGCAGCTTTAGTCACAGGATCGATGAGTTATGTCTATAAATAAGAGATAGCTCTCGTTACAAGGCTCTCACTATGGCTGCACCTTCATTGGCAGAGAATTTTGATCGTTACTTTGGCATCCGTTATGCGAAGAACCCGGCGCTGAAAAATTTTGCCTATCGCATCCGCCATCAGGTCTATGCGCAGGAACTGGGCTGGGAAGCCCCCAATCAAGATGAAATAGAGACAGATAGCTGTGATCCCTATGCTCACGTTTGCCTACTGGAGCATAAAACCAGCGGCCAGTATGCAGGAACTATCCGCCTAGTTATTCCCCCGGCCCATGCTGCCAATCAACCGCTACCCTTTGAGCAGCATTGCCTGCAAAGTTGTTGGCGCAGTGTGATCGATCCGGAAAGTCTGGAGCGGGGCACATTCGGCGAAATATCCAGACTGGCTGTGCCTGACACCTTCCGCCGTCGGCAAGATGAAAAGGGTAAGCCGTTTGTCCTCGGTGAGAGCTCCACGGCACGGGCATTTACCGAAGAGGAGCGGCGAAACTTTCCCAACATCGCCATCGGCCTCTACTTGGCCGCCATCGCCATGGTGGATATATGCCATCATCAGCATGTATTTGTGATGATGGAGCCACGTCTGCAGAGGCACCTAATGCGCTTTGGCCTGCCTTTTGAACAATCTGGTGAGGCGATGGAATACCACGGTACCCGTGCGCTATACATGCTGCCGAAAGCCAAACTCACCCGCTATCTATCAGACGATATCCAAGAGCTCTACGATCTGATCAAAGCGGAGTTGAACCAGCAGCTCACGCTGATCCCATTTTGTCCGACAATGCAATGAGCGAATTTAACTACGCTGAAGCGTTTTCCCGCAATATTGGCTGGTTGACGAACGATGAACAGCAGCGCCTGCGACACAGCCGCATCGCCATTGCCGGGATGGGCGGCGTCGGCGGGGCACATCTACTTACCTTGGTGCGGCTGGGCTGTCAGCATTTTCATATCGCCGACCTCGACCAGTTTGAACAAGCCAATTTCAATCGTCAGGCAGGGGCCAGGTTAGATACCCTGCAGCAACAGAAAGCGGCAACCCTCGCCGACATGGCGAGGCAGATAAACCCTGAGGTGGAGATCCGTCTGTTCGAACAGGGGGTGAACAAAGATAACCTGGAGCCCTTTCTCGCCGACATCGACCTCTATATGGATGGCCTGGACTTCTTCGTGTTACCCGTGCGCCGACTGGTTTTTGCCAGATGCCGAGAGCTCGGTATTCCGGCTGTCACGGCCGCGCCACTTGGCATGGGCGCGGCATTATTAAGCTTTCTGCCAGACAGTATGCCTTTTGATGATTACTTCGGCCTTAATGATCAATCGATGCTCGAGCAATACCTGCGCTTCTATGTTGGTTTAGCACCTAAAGCTGCGCATCGGGATTACTTGGTGCTACCAGAGAAGATTGATTTGGCGAATAAAAAGGGGCCATCGACCATCATGGGCTGCGAAATGTGTGCAGGCGTAGCTGCGACTCAAGCGCTGAAATTGCTACTGAAGCGCGGCGCAGTCAAGCCTGCGCCTTGGAGCTTTCAGTACGATGCCTACTGCAACCGTCTGGCTAGCAGCTGGCGGCCGGGTGGCTATAAGCACCCTTTACAACGGCTATTGCTATGGCTGGCACGCCGCCATTTAAGAAAACAGGGTGCCGATATTTAACTCATAGTTCGCATTGATACAGCTGCAAAACGCCTTCAAGGCGCTCATTTTCAACCACCAACAACACGGTAATATTTAACTCATGCATAGTATCGGCGGCCTCCTGCAGCCTAGCCGATGGCGATATTACCCTTGGCCCCACGGTCATCACATCGGCTGCTGTTTGACGCAAAAAACTGTCTTCATATTTTTCTATCGCCCGACGAATATCACCATCAGTGATGATCCCTCGTAACTCGTCGCCATCCATCACGATCGCGACACCCAAACGCCCCTCTGTCGCCACCTGGATAACCTCTTTGGTGGAGGCAGTAGGCGCCAATATTGGCAGTTGCTCGCCACGCATCACATCCCGCACTCGAGTCAATAAGCGACGCCCCAAACTGCCCCCGGGATGAAAACGCGCGAAGTCAGATGGTTGAAAATCTCTGGCGACCATTAAGGCCATGGCTACCGCATCTCCCATAGCCGCCGTTGCTGTCGTTGAAGAGGTTGGCGCCAAACGCAGCGGACACGCTTCCTCTGCTACTGCAATCGACAGATGAAAATCCGCGTTGCGCGCCAAGGTGGAATCAAGGTTACCCGTCATCGCAATCAGGGTGTTCTTATTCGCTTGCATAAAGGGGATCAAGCCGATCAGCTCTTCACTCTCTCCAGAGTTGGAGATCGCCAATAAAATATCGTCTTTACCGACCATTCCGAGATCACCATGCCAAGCCTCCGCTGGATGCAAAAAGAAACTGGGAGTCCCAGTACTGGCCAGCGTAGCGGCGATCTTCTTCCCTATCAGGCCCGATTTTCCCATGCCAGTGACGACCAACTTACCTTGACTGGCAAGGATAGTGTCTATCGCTAGGTCAAAACTCGCATCCAGTTGTTGCTTTAGATCGGAAATGGCATTGGCTTCCAGTTCAAATACTCGCAATGCCTGTTGGGTATGATTCATATGCTTGTCTTAAAGAGTAAAATGAATAGCTTGGCACAAGCTACGCTTATGCTCCAGCGGTGACAAGCAACCGGATCAAAGCCATTGAGTTTTTTTGTCGCCTGAAATTATATGCTCACTTTCGCCCACAACCGTTCAGCGACCTTCTCTAACGGCTCGGAACGCTGCTGAGCCAACCAACCCGCCAACGCTGCCGCGACACAAGGGTATGACAAAGGCATCTTCGCTGGGGTAGCCAAGAATTCGTTCAACGATGACGCTGACAAGGTATCCATCACCTGAGCCAATTGCAGTTTCGCTAATGTCGCGGCGTTTGATTCCTGCTCAAACTGCCCCACTAACGGCTTTACCAGCAATTTTTTACCCAGAAAAAGCGCTTCCGATGGCAGTTCGAAACCACTGTTACATATCACCCCTTCCGCATCGGCAAGATCGTTGGCAAAGCTGTGCTTGCTCAAGGGTAACCACTGAATATGTTGCTGTAACTTCGCGCTTGAGATCGCCGGATGATAACAATAAAAATTCGTATTGGGCTGAGACAACAGCATGGTTTCAATCTTGGTTAACGCTTCAAACGGCAGATAAACAACCACCTTATTTTTCAACGCCGGTAAGCTGCGATGCTCAATATCGATGATTGGGGGCAAAATGGCCTGGTCAAAATGGTGCCAGTGCAACCCTATATGCTCAGAGGCGGGGGCAAAACCGCTCATTAATATGCGTGCAGCCAAGTTATAACCACGCTTAGGCACATCATAACGAAACGATGCTTGGTGGCTTAAGGCAAGACTGGGTACCCCTTGTAGCTTTGCCGCCCACGCAGTGACAGGCTCAAAATCGGTAATAACAAGGTCATAGGCACTCAAATCAAGCGAACGAATATCTCGCCATAATTGCCGCAAGCTAGCCTGTTTAAGCGTTTGCCATAGATTAATCGAGCCCGCAGAAACGGCAAAAGTCAGTCCTTGACGCCAAAAAAAGTCACCAAACGGCTGCATATCAAACAGCTGATCTAACGGCCGGCCACTGACCAAGTAATCGGTTGCAATTCCCGCTTCAGCTAACGCCTTTGCCATAACCCGCGCACGGGTCATGTGACCATTTCCCGTGCCCTGTACCCCATAAAGTATCTTCATCTACGACTTCTCAACGTCAGTCTCCCTAGGGGAAATCAAAATCTCTCTATCCAACCAACGGCGCCCGGCACTTACAGGCTGTACTACACCAGTGAAATAACCGCTGTTGCGACCGTTATACCCAGCAGTGCGCCACAGACGACATCCGCCGGGAAGTGCACTCTTAGCATCACGCGGGAGTAACCCACCAAGCACGCCCAGCCATAGGCCAGCCACTGAATCTCTGCGAAAAATGTACTCAACATGGTCGCCATCACAAACGCCGCGGCCGTATGGCCAGAGGGCAAACTAAACTTATCGGAAGGGGTTACCACGGCAGCGATACCGAGATTGGCTTGGGCAGGACGATTACGTTTAAAGCCATTTTTCAACAGCCAATAGATCGGTCGCTCAATAAGAAAAGCGGTCAAGGTGGCGATCAGAAAGGCGGTACCGCGCTCAGGGAATAAGCACCAAGCCATCAGCCCGACAAGCGGATACCAATAACCATCACCGGTTCTCGATAAGTAACGACAGGCAGTGACCAGACCAGGCCAACGATTAGCGCCAGAAAGGCGAAGAAATAACTGCTCATCAAGTTGCTTCAGACTCAATATGTTCATGAGGCACCTCCAACTAAGTTAGTTGCCAAGCTAAGGTGAATCAATGACAACAACATGACAGAAACAAGAAGGCTATATTTCAACCAATTGACGAGGGCTGGCACTAATCGATGGCTCCGGCATCGAGTCGTTTTTCTGAAACTTATTTTGTGCGTTGATTCATACTCAGGCGGTAACTTCGTTGCCGCCGACAACGGTAAAGCGCATGCTCAACTTAATTCACGACAGGATCGCTGCAGCATGAAAAACATCACTTCACTCTCCTCATATGGATGCTCAGCGCTATTGGCGCTCAGCCTAACCGCTTGCCAGCAGGCACCGGCAGATCCAGATACCCCTGGCTTAAGTGATGCCCTTGATCTGAGCCCGGTAGCCATTGAGTTAAACGATAGCGGACTGCCTGCCGATTGGCAGAAGCACGCGGTGTTTATGGAGATCTACATTCGGGGCTATCAGGACAGTGATGGCGATGGTATTGGCGACTTTAATGGCCTGACCTCACGCCTCGATTACCTGCAAGATCTCGGAATAAAAGGGATCTGGTTGATGCCAATGATGCAAAGCCAGGATCGCGATCATGGCTATGCAGTAACAGACTATCGCAAAGTTGAACCCGATTACGGCAGTTTGGACGACTTCAAACACTTCCTAAACGAGGCCCACCGCCGTGGCATTGGGGTGATCATTGATTACCTAATTAATCATAGCGCTGCACAGAATCCACTATTCCTCGATTCAGATAAGCATCTAGCGGGAAAACGTGACTGGTATATTTGGCGTGACGATTTTCAACACTGGCCGAACTGGGGGGGCAACGAAACCTGGCATGCCGGAACTGACGGTTTCTATTACGGTATTTTTTGGGATCAAATGCCCGATTTTAATCTGCGTCATCCCGAGGTAGTCAGCTTCCACCAAAACAACTTACGTTACTGGCTTAATTTAGGGGTCGATGGGTTCCGCTTCGACGCCGTCGGCACGCTGTTCGAAAACGGCAGCAGCGCCATGCTTAATCAGCCAGACAATCACCGCTTCCTCGCCGATAGCATCCGTCCGATCGTGATGGAATATCCCAATCGCTATATGGTCTGCGAAAATCCGGATGGCCCCATGCCCACCGCAGACTCTTGTGGTAGTGCGTTCTATTTCGGTCTACAAGGCGCCATTCTTGCCAGTGCTAAGTTTGGCAAAACCAAGCAGCGCATGAAGGATCGACTAGAGAATGCACCGATGGCGCAACTGGCCACGCTGTTAGCCAACCACGATTCATTTGCTGGCGGCCGAATCATGGAGCAACTAAAGGGCGACGAGGGTAGCTATCGCATGGCTGCAGCAACGCTGCTGACCCTGCCTGGTACACCTTTTATCTACTACGGTGAAGAGATAGGGATAGGTCATAGTCTCGACATCACCGATCCGGATCCCGACCACAGATTACGAACCCCGATGAGCTGGACTGATGACGCCAACAGTGCAGGCTTCACCACCGGCACACCATTTCGAGCCGTCGCTAATAACGTCGCGACGCATAACGTTGCTGCCGCGCTTGAACAACCGAGCTCACTACTCAAGCACTACCGTCACTGGATCCAGTTACGTAATCAGCAGCCAGCCTTGCAGAGCGGCAACTACCAAGCGGTTGAAGTCACCGATAAACGGATCTTTGCGTTTACCCGAACACTTGATGATGACGTACGTCTGGTACTACTGAACTACAGCTCGCAGCCCGTTGAACTGACACTGACCGATAGCTGCTGGCAGATTATCGACAGCTATCCCAACAGCCCCCTTGCCGGGACTTTACCGACGACGGTGAATTTACCGCCACAAACAGCGACATTAGCGCAGCCCTGCGAGTGAAACAGCAGCTGCGTTAAATCAAATAGTTAGCGAGCATTGCAACACGGAGATCGCTTTGCACTAGAAAGGCGCTTATACTCTTTGTCGTTAAGCGAGCCTCGAGCTAAAAAGCCGTTATCAATCAAGGAGACAGTTATGGAATACAACACCTCGGAACTGTGCGATATCTATCTCGATTCCGTCGATGTGGTAGAACCCATGTTTGCATCCTACGGAGGACGCAGCTCCTTCGGTGGTCAGGTCACCACCATTAAATGTTTTGAAGACAACGGCTTAATCCGCGACGCGGTGCAGGAAGATGGTAGCGGACGCGTGCTGTTAATCGATGGCGGTGGCTCATTACGCCGAGCGCTAGTGGATGCAGAGATTGCCGAAACGGCGACCGATAATGGCTGGGAAGGCTTGGTAGTTTATGGCTGTATTCGCGATGTCGATGCCGTCGGTGAATTTGAGCTAGGCGTACAGGCGCTGGCGTCTATTCCTGTTGGCGCAGACGGCGAGAGCATTGGTGAAGTTGACGTAGCAGTCAATTTTGGCGGTGTGACTTTTCTACCGGAAGATCACCTTTACGCCGACACCACAGGCGTGCTGTTATCTGCCGAGCCTCTCGACATAGAATAACCCTCGTTGAACAGCACTCCAGCACTCCGCCCCGGACGGTATCGCCACTTTAAAGGTGGCGAGTATCAGGTAATCGATCTCGCACGTCACAGTGAAACCGAAGAGTGGATGGTGCTCTACCGACCGCTTTACGGAGAACAGCAGTTATGGGTGAGACCGCTTGCCATGTTCACAGAAAAAGTCAGCCATCAAAATAAAACAGTGGCGCGCTTCACACCCGTCGAATGAGCAACTTGGCGTTGACGCTAATTTCCTTAAAGTGGTCGGTCATCTAACACGGATGCACGTTTAAAGAATGATTTAAGGAGATGCTGTTATGGGTGCAGTATTGGAAGCAACCATCATTGGATGCCTCTATTTTATCCCTATATTTCTCACTGCAAATCTACTCCAAGCTGGCCGCCGCACGGTTTTTCCTTGTATCGTCGCCGCAGGTGTGTGTTGCAGCATGACAGAGTTAGTTAGCCTGATCGCACTGCCAGAGTGGTCCTCTGCTGGGGCGATTTTGGGGGCGTCAGCGTTGCTGTTTACCTTGGTGCTTGATGCTAAATGGTATTTGGCAGCAGGTATCGTCGCAATCAGCTATCTTGTGCAAATGGGAATGACTGAAACCGGCACCATGCTACTGAACGCTGTATAGATCTTTTTGTGAGCTAAATCAGCACACCGGTAACAAGCTGGCACTCAAACTGCAATCAGTCACTATAATCATTCGATAGTTGGATAATCGCACCAATATCGAACGTGATGAATCATGAGCCGATCTTGACGCACCTTAATGGTGCACTGTAAGGAAGATGATGCCAGCATCACCATTGTGGCCAGACACTCCTCTGACAGAGGAACGCAAACAAGCGTTGCTTGATAAGCTCACACAGCCATTTAACGAGTTGTGTGAGCAACTTCAGTTGCCTGATAGTTACAGAGAGCTACTCACGCAAATCTATCTGCCGTTAGGTGAGTGGATCTCTCGTCAGCGCCTACTCCAAGGCAAGCTTTGCTATGTTTTTGGTGTCAACGGTGGTCAGGGTAGCGGTAAGTCAACCTTGTGCCATTTCCTCAAGCTGGTGATGGAGCAGGGTTTTGATCTGCGTACCGTTGGCTTCTCCGTTGATGACCTCTACCTCAGTAAACGTAGCCGTCATGTATTAGCTCGCAATCAGCACCCATTATTGGCAACCCGCGGCGTGCCTGGCACCCATGATGTGGCATCAGGTCTCGAACTACTCAACCGTTTACGTACGTTACGGGCGAACGAAGCGACCTATCTACCCAGCTTTAACAAAGCGGTTGATGATTGCGATCCCATGGAAGCTTGGCAGACCTGTGAAGGCCCGGTGGACTTGGTTATTTTTGAAGGTTGGTGTGTCGGCACTCCCGCCCAAAGCGAAGCTTCTCTGGCGATCCCAATGAACGCCCTCGAACGTGAAGAGGATGCTGATGGCCAGTGGCGGCGCTATGTTAATCAGCAATTAGCTGGACCATACCAAACGCTATTCGCCCGTATTGACGCCCTATTAATGCTGAAAGTGCCAGACCTAAACGCTGTTAAACAATGGCGTGGTCAGCAAGAACAACAGCTTCAGGCGAAAGCCGGAAAACAGGCTGGCGTGATGGACGAAGAGAGCTTAGCTCGTTTTCTGATGCATTATCAGCGACTGACTAATCACGCACTGAAAACCTTACCCGATTTGGCTGACATCTGTTTTCACCTCAACGAAAGCCACGGTATCGATAAGGTGCAAATAAACAAAATGCTTTGCTAATGAGGAGGTGATTTATCGTTAGTCCCCAAGCCCAACTGATCGTCTATAGCGATCTAGACGGCACACTGCTAGATCATCACAATTACAGTTTTGCAGCTGCGCAACGCTCTCTGGCACTACTGGCAAGCGCTAATTTCCCCCTGCTCCTTAATACCAGTAAAACGTTTTCGGAAGTGATAAGCCTGCGCCACCAGCTCGATAATCATCATCCATTTATCATCGAAAATGGCAGCGCCATCTGTATACCAGCAAATTATTTTGTCTGGCTTGACGGCATGTTGTCGACCCAGCTTTACGCTGGTGAGCAGCGCTATTTCATCCAAAATCTAGGCCCCAACTACAGCAACATCATTAAGGTGCTGCACCAACTTCGCAAGCAGCACGGCTATCAATTTACCGGCTTTGCCGATATGTCTGATGCCGACGTGGCAGATTGTACTTCACTGCCTCTGGCGGATGCCCAGATGGCGAAACGCCGACAGGCCAGTGAGCCGATGTTATGGCAAGACAGTGATGCCGCATTGACGCAGTTAAAGCTGCAACTCAAGCCCCTTGGCTTAAAAGTACTCAAAGGTGGGCGCTTCTTGCATGTGATGGGGCACGTAGACAAAAGCACTGCACTGGATTGGTTGCAACCCCATTTCGCAAGAAAATATGCACAGTTCAAACAGATCACAGTCGCCTTGGGTGACAGCCAAAATGACCTATGCATGCTTGAACGTGCTGACATTGGCGTGGTTATCCCCGATGCCAAAAATCAACGCTTAAGCCCTGTGGGCAAGCAGATAAAGTTTGCATCCCAGCAAGGCCCTGAAGGCTGGGACGCAGTAATGTATCCACTGATATTAGACATTATAAATTCACTACCTGAGAAGGAATTCATGCATGGCTGATTTTTACCAGAACGGTCTGGTGACCACACTTCATAATCTCACACAGCGGCCACTGGATGAGTTAGAGCAGGAGCTGGCCAGCTTCTCTCGTCAACGCCCTATGTCACTGGTATTGCCGTCTCTTTATTCGGAGCTTCAAGCGCCGGCATTGGACAATATTGTCGAGGAGCTCAAAGGAGCTACCTACCTCAATGAAGTGGTTATTGGTCTCGACCGCGCCTCAAAAGAGGAGTTTGAACATGCCAAGGAGTACTTTTCCCGTCTACCACAACACCATAGGATCCTATGGAACGATGGACCAAGGCTGCGCGCGTTAGATCAGCTACTGGTCGACAAAGGCTTAGCCCCGGAGCAGCCAGGTAAAGGACGTAACGTCTGGTATTGCTTTGGCTATGTACTCGCTTCCGGTCGCGGTAAGGCTGTAGCACTGCACGATTGCGATATCGTCACCTATCAGCGGGAGATGCTCGCACGTTTGATCTATCCAGTGGCCAACCCATCATTCAACTATGAATTTTGTAAGGGCTACTACTCACGTTGGTCCGATGGCAAGCTCAATGGTCGTGTCTGCCGCCTGTTGGTCACCCCACTGATCAAAGCGTTGAAAAAAATCTGTGGTTACGACGACTATCTGGAGTACCTGGATAGCTTCCGTTACGCCCTTGCTGGGGAGTTCTCAATGCAGGCGGATGTGCTACGCGAGCTCCGCATCCCAAGCGATTGGGGACTGGAAATCGGTGTACTCTCAGAAGTCTATCGTAACTACAATACGAACCGATTGTGCCAAGTCGATATCGCCGATGTGTATGATCACAAGCATCAAGATCTCTCCATCGACAACCATGATGCCGGACTGGCAAAAATGGCAACAGATATTGCAAAAGCGATGATGCGCAAGCTGGCCACGCAAGGACATGTGTTTAATTCTGGCGCGTTTCGTAGCCTGAAGGCCACCTACTTTAGGTCGGCACTCGACTTTATCGAAAACTATTACAACGATGCCAAGATCAATGGCTTGACCTTGGATCGCCATGCAGAAGAGGAAGCGGTAGAATTGTTTGCCAAGTGCATAACCGAAGCGGGCGAAGCATTCCTCGACAATCCATCAGCAACACCGTTTATCCCCAGCTGGAACCGGATCACCAGTGCCGTTCCTGATTTTCTTGACCGCCTCTACGATGCAGTAGAAGCAGACAACAGCTAAGCGATAAACACTCACACGGCGCTAATTAGAACGCCCGCATATTGCGGGCGTTTTTTTATGAAGCAATCGTAATCGTTCAGCTATTCCACACAAGGCACCAACCAAGCACATTGGTACGGTGCCAATTCGAATTCATGCAGCGCCACTGTTTTTCCCGTTAACAACTCATCACAACCCGCGGCAGTGAATTGCTGCGGTATTTTTTCAATGCCATGCACCTCATGGGGGTAGGCTGTTAGGTTATGTATACAAAGGATCTGCTCCCCGGAGTGCGGATCACAGCGGATAATGGCAAACAAGGTATCTGATAACACCAATGCTTCCTGAGAAGCGTCGGGGCTAAACGCATGATGACTGCGCCGGATCTTAATGATCTCAGTGAGTGCTGAAAAAATCCGCGACTGGTCACTGGCCGGATCGCACAATAGCCCGTTTAACTCATCACTTTGCCATTTATGGCGGTTAATTGAACGTGTCCTTCCCGTTAGCTCGACCTGCTCCAAATCGTTAGGTGTTGCAGTCAAACTATGGATATATAGGGCAGGGATCCCTTGCAGCGATAGCATAATGGTTTGCGCACACAAGAATCGCGAGATCTGAAAAGTGTCTGGCCCATTCCGCGTTCCCTGAAGCGCTTCAAATAACGATATGTTCAGTTCATACGGACTCTTTGTACCATCACCGTTAGCTTTCATACTGACAAAGCCACCGAACTGATGCACAGATTCAATCAAATCGGTTATTTCATGCTTAGGAATGATCCCTTCCACCGCCCGGACACCAATACCATCATGGGAAGCGGTGAAATTTAGAAAGCAGCAACCGGCAGGAAAAGCAGGTAACGATCGCGCCCAGCGCGTGAGATAGCTGGCATTGCCACGGTTCAAGCCGTGTAGGATCAGCGGTGGCAAAGCAAAGTTGTACACCATCTGAGCCTCATCGCCACTGCCAAAATAGCTAATATTCTCTTCGTGAGGCACGTTAGTTTCCGTGATAAGAACCAGCCCTGGATCCAACCAACGGAAGATATCCCGCATCAGCTTCACCACTTCATGGGTTTCGGGTAGGTGAACACATTTACTGCCTAGGGTTTTCCATAAAAAGGCCACGGCATCGAGGCGAATGTAACGAGACCCCTTGACGATATACTCAAGCAAGATATCGATCATCTCGATCAGTACATCTGGATTAGCAAAATTCAGATCGATCTGATCATCACTGAAAGTGGCCCAGACATGCTTCACCCCTTGACGGGTATAAACATCCACTATTAGCGGGCTGGTTCTGGGCCGAATCACCGAGCTGTAATCAGCATCAGGATCCGACTCGACAAAAAACTCCTTGCCTTCCCCCTCACCATTAATGAAATCAATGAACCAAAGGCTCTGACGGGAGGTATGGTTACACACCAGATCCGCCATCAAGTCGAAAGACTGCGCAATCTGAGCAACGTCGTCCCAAGTACCGAGCTTATAGTTCACAGCCCGATAGTCGATCACTGAAAAACCATCATCTGAGCTGTAGGGAAAAAACGGTAAGATATGCACGGCAGAGAAAGTGTCGGCTAAATGCTGACGCAGAAATTGATTCAATACCTGCAGCGGCCGCTTACCCTCTTGCAATAAGCTATCGCCATAGGTGATAAGAATAATATCTGACTCATCCCATCGCCCTTTTCTCGTCCTTTGGTACGCTGCCGTTCGCGCCTCAATCTTAAGCATCAGCTTTGCTAAGCAATCGTCACTGCCATAGATCCGCTGTAAACGTTGGGACAAGATCTCTGACAACGTCGCCAATGTTCGCTGATCTGCCATCGGTTCACCTCCTGAGATTGCTCTATCATGGTGCAAACTTACCCCTTTAGTATCAAATCCTGGTGCAAGTTGGCTTCTATTCTTCACCCTTTAGCGGTCAGAGGTAGATATCCTCAATCCCTGTGAAAACACCGTATAGACATAGCATTCGCTGTGCCAATCATAAAAATATTTTAACTTGGCATCCTGTTTGCTGTGTCTTTATCACAAAGTTTAGTTTCAGGAGTGTCACATATGATACGCAAATGTTTATTTCCGGTGGCGGGCTACGGCACACGCTTTTTACCGGTAACCAAATCAATGCCAAAAGAGATGCTCCCCGTCGTGAACAAGCCGTTGGTGCAATACGGTGTTGAGGAAGCCGTTGACGCTGGTCTGGATCAAATAGGCTTCGTCACCGGACGAGGCAAGCGCGCTATCGCTGATCATTTCGATATCAGTTATGAGCTCGAAAATGAGATCGCCGGTACATCGAAGGAAGCATTTCTTACTGATATACGCACGCTGATCGAAACCACCGATTTTTCCTACACCCGCCAGAACCACATGAAAGGGCTTGGCCATGCCATTCTTTCCGGAGAAACCTTGGTAGGTAATGAACCGTTTGCGGTGGTATTGGCCGATGATCTCTGTCTTGGCGAAGACGATGGCGTTTTGAGCCAGATGGTGAAACTGTATCGCCAGTTCCGTTGCTCTATTGTCGCCATCGAAGAAGTGCCGATGGATGAAACCTACAAGTACGGTGTCATCAAAGGTACCGAGATGAAAGATGGCTTGTTCCGTGTTGAAGATATGGTAGAGAAGCCAGCCCCCGAAGATGCACCGTCCAACTTAGCCATTATTGGTCGCTACATACTAACACCCGATATTTTTGACCTGATTAAAGAGACCCCCCCCGGTAAAAATGGCGAGGTACAATTGACCGACGCCATTCTTAAACAGGCAAAAGATGGTTGTGTACTGGCGTACAAATTCCGCGGCACCCGATTTGACTGCGGCAGTGTAGATGGCTTTATTGAAGCCACCAATCACGTTTACCAACATGTCTACAAAGCGGAAGAGGCGGCAAAGAAAGTCACTCCTCTCACCGCCAGCAAACCAGATAAAGAGGCCGAAAGCGCCTAAAGATTTCTTCGTTAAAGAAACCAGCTCCAGGTTGCCACTTATCTCCGACAGGGCCTAACTAAAGGGGAGATAAGTGGCTTTTTTTATGGCCACCGGCTACCCCCGTCGATGAACAACAGTTTCCTACCTTCCCCCAGCCAACCATAAAGTTTGATCCCTACGTTTGTTTAGCGCAACGGAGAGGATGAAAACGAAGAAACACGCTATGGTTAAAGACCAAACGGAAAACGGAGAAACACGCCATTGAGGCGTTAGACTGCGATTTAATGCACAGTTGCGAACCTTGTGTCGCTGAACATTGTTATTTGTGCCTAGGTTTTACCTTATGACTATTGTTAAATGGTACAAGATGTTGATACTTAACTTATCAGCGTAAAAAAGATTGTCTTCTGAAGTACAAAGGGTGTCATCAGGCTATATGACCGCAGATAATCAGGAAATGGATAATGATGAGCTACTGTTCTTCGCAGATGATGAAGAGTTAGTTGGTTCAGACGGCCCTGAACTGGAAAAATGGCGTATTCTAATCGTCGATGACGATCATGAGATACATGCCGTCACTCAGCTCGCCCTCAATGGTCTCACCATTTTTGACCGAGACATTGCGTTTCTGCACGCCTATTCCGCCGATGAAGCCAAAGAACTGCTCCAGCATGAACAAGATATCGCTATCGTGCTGCTTGACGTAGTAATGGAAAATGACGATGCCGGCCTGCAGCTTGCTCGCTATATACGCGATGATTTAAAACAAGATGAGGTACGTATCATTCTGCGTACCGGACAACCGGGTTACGCACCGGAAGAGCAAGTGATCAAAGATTATGATATCAATGATTACAAGACCAAAACCGAGCTCACCCGCAATCGCTTAGTCACCTCCATTATCACTGCTGTGCGTTCCTATCATCAGATAAGAATGCTCAACCAAAGTCGTCGCGGCCTGGAGATGATTATCAAATCCAGTGCCAATTTGATGGAACACCATGCAATGAAGGGCTTCGCGGAAGGCGTACTGACCCAACTTGCCTCGGTGCTAGGTGTTGAGCCAGAAGGTGTGTTGTGCGCGCGGCGCGGTCAATTCAGCAGTGAAGAAGATACACCAGATAATAGTATTTATGTCTTAGGTGCTGCTGGCGATTTTGCTCCCTTCGTTAATCAGCCACTGCAAGATCTCCCAAGCCAGCATATCGCCAATTTGGTAGAAAGCTGTTTAAACGAAAAAGCCCATCAATACGAACAAGACGATACCGCATTATTTATCGCCAGTAGCGACTACGAAGCCGCTATTTATATCGATTCCGCACGTCCGCTGGCACAAATCGACCGCAACCTTTTGGAAGTGTTTCTCGGCAACATTGGGGTCGGATATGAAAACGTCAGCCTGTTCCAGCGCCTGCAACATGCAGCCTATACTGACGAGCTGACCCGACTGCCTAATCGTGCCGGCTTTATTCAATGCTTGGACGGCTTTATCACCACCGCGGGTAAAGACCAAGTGGTTGCGCTGGTCGATCTCAACCAATTTTCCGATATTAACGACGGCTTAGGACAAGAAGCGGGCAACCAACTGCTCAAAGCTGTGGCAGAAAGACTATCGCAAACCTTGGGCGAGAGCTGCACTGTCGCCCGTGTCAGCTCAGATGTGTTTGGCATTATCGGTAGTGAACAGATAGTGACACCCGATCGCTTATTGTCAGTGTTCAATCATCCATTCCATGCTGGCGAACATATGCTGCCAATTAAAGCCGCCATGGGCTTTTGCTGCCAGCCACAAGCATCCGGCCGAGGACTTGACCTACTCAAGCAGGTCTATATTGCACTCAACTTAGCGAAAAAGAATCTGAGTGAGAAATATGCCTACTATGAGCAGTCTCTCGAATCATCGACCTCTGATCGCCTGAATATGATCCGCTCACTGCGGCATGATTTTTCTGAACGCCGATTGCAGGTCTGGTATCAGCCACAACTTTCCTTAGCTAATCTGAAAGTCTCAGGCATGGAAGCGCTGCTGCGCTGGCCTGATGGCGAAGGCGGCTATATTTCACCCGCTGTGTTTATCCCGTTAGCAGAGTATTCAGGCCTGATTGTTGATATCGGTGCTTGGGTATTGGAGGAATCGCTGCGGCAACTAAAAGAGCTGCAGGAACAGGGATTCGAAGAACTCACTGTTGGCGTTAACGTCTCCATGCAGCAATTCCGTAGCGTTGGTTTTCTCGATTCGGTAATTAATACCTTAGCGCAACTAGAGATGGCTCCGGCATGTCTAGAATTAGAGATCACCGAAAGTGTGGTGATGGATGACCCAGCCGTAGTCATCGACACCCTTGGAAAACTCAGAGCCGCAGGCGTCAAAGTCTCTATTGATGACTTTGGTACAGGCTTTTCTTCGCTCAGTTATCTGCAACAACTGCCATTAGACCGGATTAAAATCGACCGCGCCTTCGTCACTGCTGTCGATGATGCTCAAGGAGCTATCATTGCCGAAACCATCGTTGCACTAGGTAAGAAGTTGAAGCTAACGACGGTGTGTGAAGGCGTAGAAACCGAAGCTCAAGCGGCACATATGCGCCAGATTGGTTGCGATGAAGCACAAGGCTTCCTCTACGCCAGACCAATGCCCTTTGCGGACTTGGTCAACTTCCTTAGCAAACCTTAGCAAGTAGCCGTTAGATTACTTATGCACGCAAACGGCTGGCAATTTTGGATCGATCGCGGCGGCACATTTACGGATATTGTCGCCCTTGATCCCCATGGCAATAATCACCAACACAAGTTGCTGTCAGAAAACCCCACCCAATATGAAGATGCTGCGCTGCAGGGGATCCTAGATCTACTGGGTTTAACAGCGCTGCACCAACTGCAAGGTGTCGCTATTGATGCCGTCAAAATGGGCACCACCGTTGCCACCAATGCACTGTTAGAACGTAAAGGCGAAGCGACCGCACTGCTCATTACTCAAGGGTTCGCTGATGCGCTCAAGATCGGTTACCAGCACCGCGCAGACCTGTTTTCATTACAAATAAAGCGTCCAGCCGCCCTCTATCAGCAGGTGGCCGAAGTTGAAGAACGTGTCGCTGCTAATGGCGAACTAGTTTGTCCACTCAATACAAAAAGAGTGTTTGCGCAATTAACAGCGCTTTACCAACAAGGTATACGAGCAGTCGCCATCGCATTGATGCACGCCTATCGCTACCCAGATCACGAACAGCAGATTGCCGCGGTAGCTCAGCAGGTAGGCTTCACGCAGATCTCGGTCTCACATCAGGTCAGTCCACTGATAAAATTGATTGGTCGTGGCGACACAACGGTTGTTGATGCATACCTCTCTCCCATTCTTCGCCGCTATGTCGATCGTATCGAAAAAGCGTTGGGTCACTGCCCATTGCAGTTCATGCAAAGTAGCGGCGGACTGACCGACGCCCACAGTTTTCAAGGTAAAGACGCGATACTTTCAGGGCCTGCAGGCGGCGTCGTAGGGATGGTGGAGACCGCAAGAAAGGCAGGTTTTAATCAGATCATCGGCTTTGACATGGGTGGCACCAGTACCGATGTCTCACTGTTTAATGGTGAGTATCAGCGTAGTTTCGAAACTGAAGTAGCCGGGGTGCGAATGCGTGCTCCTATGATGAAAATCCATACGGTGGCGGCTGGTGGCGGCTCTATACTCGCTTTCGATGGGGCACGACTCACCGTTGGTCCGGCATCTGCGGGCGCCTATCCCGGCCCAGCCTGTTATCGTAATGGTGGCCCCCTCACGGTTACAGACATTAATGTCTTGTTGGGAAAAATCCAACCCGACTTCTTTCCTGCTTTATTCGGCAAAGATGGCCAGCAAGCACTAGATATCAACCAGGTAAAAAAAGATTTTCAACGCTTGGCAAATCAAGTCTCGGCAGCCAAGGACTCAGCTTCCCGTCCAGAACAGATAGCGTCAGGCATGTTACGGCTTGCCGTAAATCACATGGCTAACGCCATTAAGAAGATATCCACGCAACAGGGACATGACGTAGGGCAGTTTACGCTCGCCTGCTTTGGTGGCGCCGGCGCACAGCATGCTTGCTTGGTCGCAGATCAACTAGGTATCCGCTCCGTATTTGTGCATCGCCTATCTGGGGTGTTGTCCGCCTACGGGATGGGTTTGGCAAGCGTCAGCCACATACAACAGCAAACTATCGAACGCCCCTTGGACGACTTCAATCAAGAAGCGCTGCAAGCGTTATTTCATCACCAAGTCGAAGAAGCCATTACCGCACTCACGCGCCAGCACATCGCCGCTGCAGATGTCTCATGTCGCAACAGCGTCAATCTACGTTACCAAGGGTCAGACACCCAGATCGAAATTGAGTTGGCGGATGCAGACAGCATGACTGCCGCCTTTCGCCACAAACACCAGCAGCAATTTGGCTTCACTCAGGACTCGCCGTTAATCATTAGCGGGGTGCAAGTAGAAGCCTCAGCCGCAAACCGGCAACACGCCTCACAGCCTAGTGCTGACGATTCCCCATGCTCATTGACCCGTACCCAGCCTTGCGCTATCACCACGCGTTCAGTGTTTATGGATGGCATATGGCAGCAAGTCCCCTTCTACGAGCGAACAGGACTCAGTTCAGGCGCCACACTTGCCGGTCCTGCGATTATTTTGGAGCCGGCCACTACAGTGGTGATTGAGCCCGGATGGCAAGCCCGCGTCAGCAATGATGACGGTCTGATCCTTGAGCGGGTAGTGCAATTGGCTAAAAATGAGGATATCGATACCAGCGCCAGCCCTGATCCCATCATGCTAGAACTGTTCAACAGCCTGTTCATGCACATCGCGGAACAGATGGGGACAACGCTACAACAAACCGCCAGCTCGGTGAACATTAAGGAACGTCTCGATTTTTCCTGTGCCGTGTTTGATAGTCATGGTGATCTGGTGGCTAATGCTCCGCACATGCCAGTACACCTAGGCTCGATGAGTGAAAGCGTTCGCAGTGTCATTGCGCAGAATCATGGGCGACTTAAGCCAGGTGATAGCATCATGCTTAACAGCCCCTACCACGGTGGCACCCATCTCCCCGATATCACAGTGGTCACGCCGCTGTTTAATCAGCGGGGCGACAAGATCCAATTCTTCGTCGCCAGTCGTGGCCACCATGCTGACATCGGCGGTACCACTCCAGGATCAATGCCAGCCGAAAGCTCTCATATTGAGCAAGAGGGGATCCTATTTGAAAACTTCAAGTTGGTCAGTCAAGGTGTGCTGGCAAGTGATGCCCTCTTAACAGCTCTATCGCAAGGAAAATACCCTGCACGAACGCCGCTGCAAAACCTCGCAGATCTCAAGGCACAACTGGCCGCAAATCAGCGCGGAATCAAGGAGCTGACCCGAACACTAAACCACTTTGGTGAACCTGCGGTGGCAGCCTATATGAGGCATGTGCAGAACTATGCCGAGCAGTGTGTAAGAAAGGCTATAGGCAAACTGCGCAATGGCGCTTACCAAGTGGAAATGGACAATGGCGCAGTTATCTCAGTAGCGATCACGGTTGATCAAAAACTGGGGCAAGCCGTTTTAGATTTCAGCGGTAGCAGCGAACAGCAGCCAGGTAATTTCAACGCACCAACCGCCATCACAAAAGCAGTGGTGCTCTACGTTTTTCGCTCATTAGTCGACGCACCTATTCCGCTCAATGTCGGCTGCCTTAAGCCGCTTAAAATTATCCTTCCTGAACGCTCAGTGTTGTCACCACGCTGGCCCGCCGCAGTAGTGGCCGGTAACGTCGAAACATCTCAATGTATCACTGATGCTATTTTGGGGGCGCTCGGCGTGCAGGCGGAAAGCCAAGGCACGATGAATAACCTCACCTTTGGCAATAGTGAGTTTCAATACTATGAAACTTTATGTGGTGGTTCCGGAGCAGGGTTGTCATTCTCCGGCACAGATGCCATACACAGCCATATGACAAACTCGCGATTGACGGATCCTGAAATACTCGAGTCCCGTTACCCTGTCCGTCTTGAAGCGTTTTCAATTAGACAAAACTCCGGCGGCAACGGTATCTATCGAGGCGGGAATGGTGCCACCCGTAAGCTCTGCTTTCTGCAGCCAATGACTCTCTCACTGCTTGGCAACCACAGGCGAGTGGCGCCCAAAGGGCTAAATGGCGGTGAAGAGGGGGCTATTGGACGCAACGAACTCATCACTAACAGTGGCAATCATCGCAGCCTGCCAGGATGCTGCCAGCTACAAGTGAATCAAGGGGACACTTTGATTATCCACACACCAGGCGGTGGCGGCTCCGGCAAAGCGTCCTCTGCTAGCCAGACAAAAAGCCGAAAATAACTGAGTTAATCGGTACTCACTTCAGGCATTTCACCAGCGGGTTTAAGCACTGTCACGTTTTCCTCTTCTGGGGGTGAAGAGGATACCTCTGCACTGGCATTCAGCAGCTCCAATTGCTCTCGCTTAGCAGCAATTTGCTCATCTAATTGCCTCAGCAATGCCACTTTCTCCACCAATTGCTGGTCAAGATAATGTGCCACCGTGGCAATATTCGCCACCTTGTCTACATCCCGCGCCGTCACATAAGGTGAAGCCGCAATTCCAGCGACCGGGTTATTAGCAGAGGAAGCGGCAGCCATAGGCTGATCGGCTACGGGTTCGCTTAACTCCTTCTTCGCGGCAGGCTCTTGATAAAGATCCTTTGCCACGGCTTGCACTGTTTCCAAATCAAAATCGGCCAACTCTTCGAGGTAGCCAAATAACAGCAGCCGGTCACAGAACAAGTTCACACGACGCGGAATGCCCGCCGTCGCCTCATGGATTGCCAACATGGCCTGTTCAGAAATTTTGGGACACCCCTGCCAACCGACTCGGCTAAGGCGATGTTCTATGTAGTCAACCAGCTCCGATTCCGATAGAGCCTCCAAGTGACAACTAGCTATCACTCGCTGCCTAAATTGTTCCATCCCCGGCGATTCTATCGTTTGCTTAAGCTCCTCTTGCCCTAACAAAAACGATTGAAATAGCGGCTTATTGTTGCGTTGGAAATTGGACAACATACGCAACTCTTCAACCGTCTCAGCAGGCAGATTCTGAGCCTCATCCACCACCAGCAAGGCACGCTGTCCCCGCCGATATATTCCGGAAAGGAACTGCTCAATCGCTTTCAGCAATCCCGCTTTAGTCGGAAAATCTCCCTGAACACCAAAGGCATCAGCAACGAGTTGTAAGAGATCTCCCGGCGCTAGATTGGTAGAAACCAGCTGTGCAGCAACAACTCGGTTATCACTTAGCTCAGACAGAAGATTGCGGACAAGCGTCGATTTCCCAGTACCGATTGGCCCAGTAACAACAATGAAGCCTTCACCCTGCGACAAGCCGTAGCGAAGATATGACATCGCACGTTGATGACTATCACTGGCAAAGAAAAACCTTGGATCCGGGGTCAGCTGAAATGGTTTCTCGCTGAAGCCATAAAAATGTTCGTACATCTAATCACCTAAAATTGGCTTCGAATGCCCGCGAGTAAGCGAAATTCGTCATAATCAGTACCACCATTATAGCTATCGCGCGTGTTATATTCCGCGGCGACATTTGCCGATGTACTCGGCCAAAGCTGACGAATGTAAGCGCTGCGTATAGACCATTCGGTGTCGTCACCAGACTCTGTATCCCGTTCAAAGCGACGGTAAACAATTCGGTTGTCCAAGCTCGAGCGTTCGTTCAACCGGGTATCAAGGGTTAAACTTGCACCGCCAGTTTTCTCATCTGAACGAGCAGGCTCTTGCTCTCCGTACTCTCGCTTAGAGTAGTAAGTATTAAACAACAACGTATTTTTTTGCAGGCGTAATGTTGTTGTCCACACCCACATTTTATTTAGATAGGCCTGATTGTTTACCGAGCTGTAAGGTAAAGATTCGCTGACGACTTCCTGTCCTGGGGGGGGCGGTTGATTAGGCTGTGCAAAAGAACAATCATTTAAACTGCCTCCGCCACCAAGCGGGCACCATAGATCGGCATCGATACTGCCGTTGCCAGACTGGCTGAACGTCGTTACCGACTCTTTGTATTGGATGGAATTTTGCAGCTTTCTCGTGCCATGGGATAAGCTTAAGGCGTAACTTTCGCCATAGAATCTCCGATCATAATCGGCATAAAATGAGGTAAGTTGCGTTGGATTCCAGTTGACACTGGCATTCCAATAATCCGATTCATCGCCATCAATCACACTGTTATAACCAAGGTCGACAACAAGCTTCGGACCGGTGGAAAAGCGGATCCCTCCGCCATAGCTTTTTAACGTCTGATCATTATCGGCAACACTGGAATATTGATTGTCATCATAGCTATAGCGGGCATATACGCCGAGGTGCTGCCAAACAAAATATCCCAGCTGCGCTTTTCCATACCGGGTATGCAACGATGGTTCACTGTCGGAAGATTCACGCATGTCATCGTACTGTCCTACCCAAAAAATCCGATCCCAACGATCGCCTTGGGTAGTATTAAATTGGATAGTGTGGCTCTCAGTATTATCAAAACTATCGGGTCCAGTATCATCGGCTTTAACCCAGCGATAGCTAACATCACTATCAACAACCATCCAGCCGGCGTGCTGATTCGAGTAACGAGTTCCTACCACCAACTGCTGTCGATCAGAGACATTACCCTGCCTAGAGACAATATCGTTGGACAAACCACGATCCAAGTTAGTTATCGCTTGATCATAGCTAGCCGTAGAATAGAGGGTCACTGGACGCCAAGGGGAATATGCCAAGTTGCCATGAGCTTTGTGGTAAGAAGTTTTAGCATCACTATCGTCGGTGTAATAGATCCCCGTAAGCGCGTAATTTAACGCTGCGGTGAAATTGGCACCCAAACCCTGCAGTGCAAAACCCGGGCTGACTTCAGTGACAAAGCTTTCTGTTTCATCTGACCGTTGTCGCTCAATGTTACTGCTGTACATCTCTTCAACATAGATCTTTGGCACCGTCTGCCATTCCGCAGCATTGAGTGACAAAGAACTGGTCGTTAACAGTAAGAATAGCGGCCACTTAACCGTTGTAATATCCATAGGCATAATACTTTTTATCCTTGGGTTTGGCTCTATTCATCAATAAGCCAACAGCACTATCTGGATTCAGCAGGGGGATGCATGCCTGCACATCTTTCTTCAAAGTGCGGCCTTGTGAAACGACCAAGACTGTTTGTCCGGCTAGCTGCGCCATCGCATGAGCCTCGGTAACCCCCAGCAAAGGAGGTGAATCAAACAAGACCAAACGATCAGGATAACGAGCACCCAACTCAGATACTAAAGCTCTCATTTTGTCACTCGCGAGCAGCTCACTCGTCAGGTGGTGGCTCTGTCCTGCTTGAATAATTTTCAAGCGCGGGATATTGGTATTACAGATAACATCACCAATATCTTCGACCTTGCCTAACAGATATTCAACTAATCCAGGACGAGGCTCTATACCTAATTCTTTGGTTAAAGAGGGCTTAACCACATCAGCATCCACCAACAACACGGTGCGGTCTTGCTCATGGGCAATACTCATCGCCAAATTGATCGCATTAAAGCTTTTGCCTTCAGACGGGTTAGCGCTGGTGACCATCACCAAATTAGCGTTATCAGCCAAGGGACCTGCGACATTGAACGCCGTATTTAACAAGCGACGCTTAATAACCCGATACTCCTCTTTGATCCTGTTTCGCTCGAGATCGGGCACTAGCATGCCTTTATCACGTAAACGATCCATATCAATCTGCACAGCTTGCTGTTCAAACTCTCTGTCCGTTTCTGCAATTGGCTGCTGATCTTCTGAGGAGATAGTCGGCAACGTTTGATCTGCTGGGCTTTGCTGTTTTTGCAACAATGGATCGCTGACGATACCTTCGTTGACAGGCTGCTCATCAGAAACAGATTTGTTTTGCTGCTGCGCTTTCTTTTCAAGCGCTCGCTCGATGATCCCCATTACAGCACCCCCTCTGCCATCTGTTTTAATCTCGATGCCACCGGAGATTGTGAAGCTATTTGGGTAAACATAATTGCGCCATAAATAAATAACAGTATCACTGCACTCAAGCCCACACCGGCCGCCTGCAGTCGGCCAGAAAGAGACTGGGTCGAAGGATCAAGATCGGACACCTGACCTAACAAAGGGATACCGGTTAGCTCTACTATACTGCTCGCGCTGTAGACTCTTGGGTTAAGCTCACCTAACACGATAGGCACGCCAATCGCAATTAAGAAGCCGGCTGCGAGTACCATGGTATAAAGTACAGGTCGCTTCGGCCCTACCGGTTTCGGTGATACTTTAGCTTGATCGATCACTCTAAATTTAAGCGCATCCGCTTGTTCGCCGGCTCGCTGCCCCAATGCAGCGGTCTCTTTACGACTTAATAGCTCTTCATACTTTTGGCGAGTAATTTCGTAACCACGTCGCAATGCCAGTAAATTAGCTTCAACTTCTGGAACTTTATAAACCAGTTGCTCTAGATCTTTCACTCGCGCGTCGTATGTACTGACCTGGATCCGCATCGATACAGCTTCAGACTCCAGTGTGGTCACCAATAGCTGTAGCTGCTGGTAATACCCCATATCACCACTGCTTTGTGCCGATGGAACCATCGCTGAATTCTGCAACTCTTCAGTTCGCTGCCTTTCAAGTTGTTCAAGCAAGCGGGTAGTTTCAATAATATCAGGGTGTTGTTCGGTATAACGCAGTGAAAGGTCGTCTAGTCGCTGCTGTAAAGACTCAATACGTTGATCATACTTGGAGGTAAACGCTTGGCCAGCGCCAGAACCAGCACGCATTTGCGTTTCGTAGTCCCGCAAAGTCTGTTTTGCATTGGCCAACTGACTCTCTTTCTGACGTAAAGCTAACGTCGCATCTTGCAGCTCGCGTTTTTCGGCTTCTAAACGGTTGTAGTAGCCACCCGACTCACCGGGCAACAGCCCTGAATTTTGACGTTTAAAATCAGCGAGTTTTCTATCTTCCTCGACCAAGCGACGCTCATACTCTTCCAGCTGTTTATCGAGAAACTGCTGCGCCTGTTGTGACTCAATCCGAGTTTCGCCAAGAATATCTTCCATAAAAACATTAATCGTCGATTCAACCACCGCCTTGGCCATTCGCGGATCCTGATTTTGATAAATCAAGGTGTAAAGATTCTGCTTTTTATCCAACTTGATGGTTTTAATATCTCGCTGAAGCTGAGCGATTAGCGCATCGAATTGATCTTCGTCGTTCGCCAATAGATCCATGTCTGACAGTCGCGCCACTTTTTCCAAATTGGAACGACTAAGAATATTCTTGAACATCAAACGTACTTGCGTATCAACGTCTGCTTCTACCGTTAACCCTTCTAATAAAGGCTTCAAAACAGTCTCCGTATCAACGTAGATACGCGCACGTGCGTCATAAACATCCGGCATGTTGCTAACATATATCCAGCCACCAATACAGATTGGCCAAACCAGCAGCAAAGCAAACAGCTTTCTTTGCCACACAGCAAACAACTTCTCTTGAATCAGTTCTAATGCATCCTGCATTACTGCATTCCTACCTAATTATGTGGACTAAAACCAAGCTTCGGGGATGATGATCACATCACCAGGCAATACATCAGCATTAGCCGAAATATCGCCATCACGCACCAAGTCATCTAAATGAACAGAGAAGGTCTGCTGAGTCCCGCCCTGCACGCGTACCAAGGTGGCACGGTTACCTGCGGCGTAAGTTGTTAGGCCACCCACTTCAATCATCACATCAAGCAAAGTCATATGCTTGCGATAGTTAATTGCGCGTGGATTAGCAGCTTCGCCAATCACTCGGATCTGCTCGCTAAATGGGCCAACAAAGCCACCGACAGAGACTGTGACACGCGGTTCACGAATAAAAGTTTTCAACGACTTTTCAATTTCTCGCGCTAATGCGAAGGGGGTTTTTCCTGCAGCATCTAAATCTTCAGCCAGAGAGGTGGTGATTTTACCATCAGGGCGCACGGTGACAGGCCCCGATATATCTGGGTTGCCCCAAACAAAGATCGACAGTGAATCACCTGCACCTATCAGGTACTGATAGTCACTCGGATCTGTTGTCATCGACGGTTGGACTGTTGCGTGAGACAGCACCTGGTTATCGCTGGAACTACTGCAGCCGAACTGAGTTAAGCCCAAAACGATCAGTAACCACAAACTTCTTTTTAGCATCTCAAAGTCTCCTTACTCTGTTTCATAGACGTCCATCAGCAAGCCCCTGTGGCAATGCTGATTTAACATCGTAAATAACGCATTGAGATTTCCCCAGTGCTTCTATTTGCTCGGCCGACATAGCGATAAACTCTCTATGCCCCACCGCTAAAATAACTGCATCGTAACGATTCGAGTCTGGTGTGGTTATCGCTGAGATACCATACTCTTTGGCGATCTCATCAGCATCTGCCCATGGATCATACACGTCAACTTCCATGTTGAAGTTAAGCAGCTTGTTAACGACATCGATTACCCGAGTGTTCCTAATGTCAGGACAATTCTCTTTAAAAGTAAAGCCCATCACTAACACCTTGGCGGACACAATTTCAATGCCTTTGCCAGCCATCAGCGACATCACTTCTTTCGCAACATAGGCACCCATACCATCATTGATACGTCGTCCCGCCAAAATAACTTCTGGGTGATAACCTAGCTCCTGAGCTTTATGCGTCAGGTAATAAGGGTCTACGCCGATACAGTGCCCGCCCACTAATCCAGGCTTAAACGGCAGAAAATTCCATTTTGTCGCGGCGGCCGCCAATACGTCCTGGGTATCGATGCCAACCCGCTTAAAAATCTGAGCCAACTCATTCATCAAGGCAATATTGATATCACGTTGAGTGTTCTCAATAACTTTGGCAGCCTCCGCCACTTTGATAGAAGGCGCTAAATGTGTCCCAGCTGTAATTACTTGACTATAGACCGAGTCAATAAATTCTGCCGCTTCAGGCGTTGAACCTGAGGTAACCTTCAAAATATCAGTGACACCATGCTCTTTATCACCAGGATTAATCCGCTCTGGCGAATAACCGACATAGAAATCAGTATTAAACGTGAGGCCTGAAGTTTGTTCAAGAATCGGTACACAGATCTCTTCCGTTGCCCCAGGGTAGACTGTCGACTCGTAGATAACCACATCATCTCTAGATAAGACACCACCCACCATATTGGACGCAGCAACCAACAGACTCATATCGGGGTGTTTATGCTGGTTAACAGGGGTTGGTACGCAGACGATATAGAAATTAGCATCCGCGAGTGCAGTGGGATCCGCACTAAAGTTGAGATTAACGCTATCAAGTAATTCTGACGACTCAACTTCTTGAGTGACATCAACGCCACTCTTAAGCTGTTCAATCCGGGTCGCACTGACATCAAATCCTAAGGTAGGAAAGTAACGACTAAAAGCGACTGCCAAGGGTAAACCAACATAGCCAAGACCGACGATAGCTATTTTGACATCCTGTTTTACTGCCCCCATACCTTTAACATCCTTATAACAATTTGATTTGCATACCAATACTATGATTAGGCACCACACCAGTGCAGACGATTACAAACATCTTAACTTGTTATACAACATTTTGACACATTGCAGCTATCATTATAGAACGCTAAAGTAAAACGTTATAAGAACTTTTCCCCATGTTTATCAAACTGATAACCACTTATATAGCTGCGCGCTATGACAATATACTGACGCGGGTTGGAGTATGACCATCAAACGCTATAGAATTGCATTTCGCGTGGAGACAATTATCTACATTGGATGTAATAAATGACACCCGACTTAAAGAGTGGTGGCCATGGCGTTTTCGTTCTGGTCGTAGTAGAGAGCTTCCTGTTATTGGTCGCTTTGCACCTGTGTGTGCTTTCAGAGCCTTGGCTGGCGACACTTCAATCTGAAAACAGTGTCAATTTAGGCGCGGCCTCGTCTGCAGAGTTCATAACATTTGCAGCCGTTGGTATGTTATCGACCTTCGCAATGGGTTTATATAACCCACGTCTTCGCGAGCATACCCGTGGCGTATTGAGAAGAATTGGCTTGGCGATGATATTGGCTTTTGCCCTGCTCGCCGCCATTAATGCTGTGTTACCAGAACTGGTACCTAGTCCTTCGAGAATACTGCTAGCGTCATTGCTTTCTATCGGCTTAATCGGTTTATTTCGCTTACTTGTGCCAAAAATTCCAGGACTCGGTGTGTTCCGTCGTCGCATTCTTGTGCTAGGCGCTGGCGAACGAGCTTCCATTATCGAAAAGCGGATGCGACGCAAAGTCGACCGCAGAAACTTCTTCGTTTGTGGCTATATGCCAATGCCAGGAGACAAAGCGGAGCAGATATCCAGTACATTGTACATTGATGCCAATACCCCGTTGGTTGACTACATCCGTGAACAATCTGTCGACGAGATCATTGTTGCTTGTGACGAAAGGCGGCAACAGCTGCCAGTCAGAGAGCTGTTTGAGTGTAAGCTTCGAGGCGTAGAGATCACAGACATACTCTCCTTCATCGAACGAGAAACCGGGCAGATTGCTGTCAATCTTATCTATCCATCCTGGATGATATATTCCAACGGTTTTAAGCCCGCAGATAATCTGCGTTCGCAATTAGACTGGATACTCAATACCGGCTTAGCCATCATCTTAATGTTCTTTTGCTGGCCTCTGATGTTAGGCACCGCATTGGCGATTTGGTTAGAAGATGGACGCCGTGGTGGCAGCATACTTTACCGCCAAGAGCGGATCGGCTTAGGGGGCAATCCGTTTAATATTATTAAATTCCGCAGTATGCGTTCTGACGCCGAATCAAACGGTGCACAGTGGGCGAAGAAAAACGATGATCGCGTGACGCGTGTTGGTGAAGTGATCCGTAAATATCGACTGGATGAGTTACCCCAGCTTTTCAATGTATTAAAAGGTGAAATGGGGTTTGTAGGCCCGCGACCTGAACGCCCAGAGTTTGTCGATCAGCTGGCAGAAAAACTTCCATACTACTCTGAACGTCATACGGTCAAACCTGGACTCACTGGATGGGCGCAACTCTGCTATCCATATGGAGCCAGCGAAGAAGATGCGTTAGAGAAGCTGAAATACGACCTTTACTACGTCAAGCACCGAAGTTTCCTGTTGGATATCTTTATCTTTATCCAAACAGTGGAAGTCGTTCTATTTAAGAAAGGTGCCCGCTAACCAGGCGCACAGTCACCATCAAGCGACCGCATCAAATAAAAAAGCCCATTATCTATCAACAAGATAATGGGCTTTTTGTTGCAACAGCCAGCGTTAGTCAGCCGACAATTTGTGCAGATTAAGAAATTTTCGCCAAACGTTGGGGCTTTTACTATCTATACCAAACTTGGATCCACTATGCATGTCCCGTGCTTTTGAGGTATCGATACCCTTTTGGTCAGGGTAGATAGGATTGGCCAGATACCCTTCTGCCATTGATGCGGACGGCTCTTGTCCGAGAAACTCGGCAACCCGATCCATCTGTTTTCCAGGCGAAAACAATAATTCGTTATAATCGATGATCAAATTATGTTCAGCTTTATCGTTGAGAGCAGACATGATCTCAATCGCCCTGCTCCAACGGTGACGGGCTTTCTCTTCCGTAATACCACCGCGCTTTAACATCGAAGAGATCACATCATCGGCATGACGAATAATACCTATTACGTGTAAGTTCGGCAGCGCCAAATATTTTTCCAAGGGGTATGCTGAGCCAGCAAAGAACTCATCAGGAGGAGTATCGCTCAATGTTACCGTTTGCCAGACACTACGCAACATGCGCCGCCAACGGTAACGCCGGTTAAAACCAAGTTGCTCAGCGAAATCTAGTTGATTCGGAATACACAGTTTATTACCAACAACCGCTTTACCCACGATGCGACAAAACGCCATATCACTGGTCTCGATAGCAACGGCTATATCTGGATGGGCACCGATCATCGATGCCAACATAGTTGTTCCGGAGCGAGGCGCCCCAACAATCAAGAGGTGCTTCTTTTCCATTCATTAACTCCTGCGTCCAATGCAACAATCTACGCACCAGTGCAAATACAAAAAATCTAAACCGATATTCGCGAAATCGACCGAGGATTACAAGTAAAGAAGCCGCCTAAAAGGCGGCTTCTTTACGAACAGTGTCACTTAATAGACATTATAGGGCTGCAACGGGGAAGGCTCGCTAGCCACATCATCTTTATCATAGACAGTAATAGATACGTAATAGAGACCTGGGGACAGATCTGAAATGGTGTGACTTCGTTTATCCCCTTCAACTGTCACGCTATGCATCAACACATCCGGCGAAATACCATAATGAATGACAAACTTCTTAATATCATTAGGTGAAAGAGCTTCGTCATCTGCCCGAGTTTCAGGTGCAACCCAAGTCACTAACATCGAACCATCTCCACCCTCAGCAGGAGGCAATGGCTCTGTCGGTTCAGTGGGTTCCGTCGGCTCTGTCTGTTTTGGGGGATCAGTTGGATCTGTTGGGTCTGGCGGATCTGTTACTTCCGGGGGTTGCTCCCACCCACCTTCTAACGGGTCAGTACCGTCTGCGACATGCTGACCATCAGATTTACCATCGCCATTACTATCTGCATTAAGAGGACTTGTTCCGTATATATACTCCTCATAACCTGACAGGCCATCGCCGTCATCATCATAACCCATGTCAAAATAGTCATTCGGATCATAACCAAACATCAGTTCCCATTTGTCAGGGACACCATCGTAATCGGAATCAGCGGGAGGGTAACTATCGTCATAATCTAAGCCGGTACTAGAATCGCCAAAACCTTCACTATATCCAGCACGAAAACCAAGCATAAACTCTTCAGAGGGGCCACTATCTAGTTCAGGAACAAATGGAGAGATCAGGTTTACCGCGCTCCACTTTCCCGGGGTACTAGGTAGCTGCCAACGAGTATTTATCTGGTCAGAACTGGTATCCCCTTTATTCAGTATTTCGATGTAATAACGCTTTCCCTCTTCTAAATAAACCGGACGTTTCGCCTCAACATTACTGCCAGAGACGTTCGGATCAGGCACTTGAATGAGCTTACGCTTACCCGTGCTACTGTCGTCCGTCGACAGCCAAAATTCACCTGCATCTGGTGCGTTAATCTTAAATAGGTATTCACCCGTTTCTGGCGGATAGAGATAAGCTCTCACTCTAACCGCATATTTGCTGTAACCATTTTTTACTTTTAATTCAGGAACATTAATCACTCTGGTTGGAGAATCAGGGAAATTAGGTGAACTGTATAAGTCCCCTAGCGATCTACCCTCTAGATTTTCCCACACTTCCGCTTCTGCACTACCGGTCGGGCCGTCACCGCTTGCTGTCGGTTCCAGTGTCTCTGTCGTTGCACAACCTGCCATCAACAGAACCGCTAACAAAGCTCCCACTTGCTGGAACAATTTCATGTGCCCTCCCATCAAATTTTGGGCATTCATCTATTCTGTAACATCTGAAGTTTAGACACGGAATCGCTTTATTTCCTCTAACGTCAAAAGACTTTACAGTTACATTAGACTTTTGCGAATTATGGCTCTGTTTAAGCAGCTTTTTGCTGCAGCCTAATGCGTGCCGAAGGGGCTTCAATTAACCGAAAAGAGAGCATAGAGATCGCGACAGTTAGTGCCAACACACCGCTCACCTGGAGCCAGCCCGGCAGTGACCAGAGCCGATTTATCTGAGCAAAGACCCCCACACAGGTGGGGTGAATGAGATAAGCACTAAAGCTAATAAAACCCATCACCCGCAACGGGTGCCACTCTAAAATACGGCGTAAGTAACCCCGACCATTGAGCACCCCAAACAGAAGTCCGCCCCAAATCAAAGCATAGGGAATAAAAGCGTGGTGGAAATAGTTTCTTGGTACGGCTTGCCCAAACAACCAGTTGTAGAATGCAGGAATAGTGGCAACCGCAAGCATCACAGCAATGACTGCCGCACCTTCAAGCAACCATTGTGCAATGAATGACTGACACCACTCAGTGCGTCGCCAATGGTAGTGACATAATGCGAGTAGGCTACCGAGTAAAAATACCGATAGATATGGGCCTAACCGCACATCATTGCCCACGGTCTCAGCAGGAGGCCAAAGCAGGTAACAACCAGCAATGGCAACGCCAATCACCAAAGCGCAGGGCCCAAGCCGCTTATTAAACGCCAGCACCCAGACTGCCACGACAATGGGTAATACGAAGTAAAATTGAAACTCCACGGCAATACTCCAGGTCACCCCTTTACCTTCCTGCAAGGTTAGGTGGCGCCACATACCGACCCAGTCCATCGAAAGCGGTATGCCAAAAGGCTTGTCTGGCTCCAACCACCAAGCTATAAGCGCTGTACTAATCACCGCAGCCAAAAGGTACAAGAAATAGAGGGGATAGATCCGGCAGAAACGTCGAACAAAATAATTAGCCAATTTAAAACGGCTTAAACTCTTAGCTTCAGACGCTATGAATGGATAAGTGAGCAAAAAGGCACTCAGCATAAAAAACAGAAACACACCGCTTTTACCAATACCGGAAAAATCCAGCCAACTCGCTAATCGTTGGCCAGCATTACTGGTGTGACTGAATATGACGAGCAGCACTGCGATGCCACGTAATCCATCAAGGGCATCGACTTGAAAACGTTGGTCGGATATCTCTCTACCTTTCATCATCGATCCCTTCTGATGCTACTCTTTTAGCAAGGGAGCGCAGTAACCGAACTGCGCCACGTCTCTTGAATATAGCTGGCCAATCTTGTCAATTACCTCCTGGCTCACCAAGTATGCGGATTTATCTTTACGTGCCGAACGATTGACCTGCGGCAGACTGACGCCTAGTTTGAGCTGTTGACTGACCTTAGAAAAATCATCAGCAATAGATTCAAAGCGGCCAACATAATCGACCATTAACTGATCTTTGTGGTCAACCACAAACAAAAACTGTGGGCGCAATAGGATATGTTGATGAATACGGTCTTTATCCAGATAGCCCAGCACAAATTCAGCAAATGTTGGGTAGCGATCTGCAATTAATTGCTGAAAGTAGCGGTCTGAACCACCATTGCCCCCCCCTTTGAGGTAGGTATAAACCGAGATCAATCGATCCCATGGATCCCTGACAAATGTGAACTTGAAATAGCGATCAAACTTACCCGGATTCGCCTCAAGATAGGTTTTATAGCCAGTATGATCCCTATCAGGGTTTTCGTTGCCACCCATCATTGCAGATAACACACTGGTTCCGGCAGCCTTGGGGATATGAATAAAAATACACTGGTGCTGATCCATATAGCTGCGATAGGGATAGGGGTTGCGGGCAATTTGCACCGCACGTAACCAAGTCGCTGGCAGACTGCGTTTAATCAGAGCTTTAATGTTCGACATCGTGTCCAAAATCCATCTATTTACTGCGCTTCAACCATTGCCGCCACTTACTTGGCAACTTTTCAATTAAAGGATACAAACGCCACGCTTTAGAAGCACGGATAATCTGCAAGGTAACGAACGGCGTACGCGCTTTGCCTAAATGCTGTTTATAAAAAGAGTGTTTACCACCACCAGCAAGCAAGTCATAACCCTGACAGTCCGGTGTTTGCCATGCCTGTTCAAGACCGTAGCCTAAATGCAACGTCCCTAAAGAGACTTTCGGGTGATGATCCTGTAAGTAGCCCGCCTGTAAATTGTACCTGACCCCACCGAGTTCCAAATCATACAAAGCCGAGATGACCTCACCTCGCTGCCTTAACAACAAACAATGAGCAGATTCGGAAGGTAGGTAGGAAAGCATCTGCAAATGAAAGCGCTCACTGGCCCCCACGTAACAGCCCTTACCCCATCGTGTGGCGTGCAACTGATTAAGCTGCTGAAAGAAAGTCACATACTTATCTTTACTGACCCGTTCATGCTCAATTGGCCCCAACTCTGCCAATCGGCTCCGCCTATTAACTAGCTTTAAACGGGTATTACGCCCTAACGACTTCAAGTAACTTGAAAAATCTCCAGACACTGGTACTCGGATGCCGAAGTCGATTGAAGCGGGATGCAGTTGACAGCTGTGTATACGTGCCAAGGCGCTCATAATACGAAAGCTGCGGCTACTTTTATCCATGTCACAGAGTACCAATTCATCCCAGTCTTGTTGGGATTGCAAAAATTGCCAAATCGCCTGGTATACCAGTAATTCATGCTCAGATTCAGCAATAAAACCGATGTATTCACTGCGCACCGTCGGCGCCAACTTCCAAGCATTACCGATACACTGCAAACGCGTGACAACGGTCAATCCGGCATAGTTAACCTGATGTCGATACAAGGGCGCCAAGCCTAACAACTTTCCTTGTTGATCCCTCACGCAGACCAAATATAGCTCTAGATTAAGCAGCTTCGCCCAGGTACTCCACCAGCTCCATACCCATGCCCAACTGAGAAACAAGGCATTGCCGTGGCTGTTTGCCAGCAACTCACTCCATTCAGCCTGCAAGCTTTGAAATTGAGACGGCGTTAGTTTTTCCACGACCAGCGGCTCCGCAGACAAAGCCTCTGGCGTCACGATCGCATTACCCACTTTAAAACAACACGCCAGGTTCCACGGTGATACCATTGGCAGCCCAATGCACGCTGGAGCATGTTAGCTGCACCTTGGTAATTACCTTTAGCCATTCTCAGGCGTGCCCAACGGCTGTAAAAATGAGCAAAACAAGCTCTCTGTTCTGTGGCTGAAAGCAAATTAGGGTTACAGCTAAAAAACTTCTGCAAAGCTAATTCATTGGAACCAAAACGGCGCTCTTTATCTGACGAAATCTGATCCGCCATTACGCGGTATTGAGCAAAAAAAGTAGGAATATAAGCAAACTGATAGTGAGCCGAGAGTCTTAACCATAGCTCATAGTCATCTGCGACTTTAAAGCTCGGGTCGAAGAATCCCTGCTTCTCAAAACAGGTAGCTCGCGCCATCACTGTATTCATTGATACGCAGTTATCACGCAGCATCTGTGGATAGATACGCCCACTATATCGGCGCATATTATGTTCACTAGTGATATCGCCAGCTTCGTTAATGATCTGATTATCACCATAGACAATATCGACCGCCGGATGCTGCAATAGATACTCAACCTGCGCTTTTAATTTGCCAGGCAACCAACGATTATCCGAGTCTAAAAAACACCAAAACTTTCCCGTTGCCAATGACATCGCATGATTACGTGCAACACACTGGCGCTGGTTCTCCTGGTAACGGTAAATGATCTGCTGATTATCGATATAAGGCTGCAGCAATGCCGCTGATTCATCTGTTGAACCATCATCAACAACAATGATCTCAATTGGCGAATAGTCTTGCGCCAACACGCTATCAACCGCCTGCAGAATAAACTCAGCACGGTTGTAGGTCGGAATAATCACCGACACGAGTGGATACTGCTCTGTCACGATCTATGCGCTCCCCTTGCTGCCTGCAATAACTCACCATCGGAATCACCGGCCATTAAAAACCACCCTTCAGATTCACCATCGGTTTCACTATATACATAAAAACGCTGCCGCCCTTGCGGTAAATAACCTGCCCGCCAAAGCGCCTTTAGCCAGTTTTTATCACTGGTTGTACAGGTGAATAGACGGGATCCCTGATATCTTTTCAAGATAGCTTGCAACAGTATCTCATGGACGCCAGCCGCCGGACCGAGATAGTCGACGATACGCAGATGCCCCAGCGACTCTCTTACCACCACCAAAGCCTGTAAGCCATTCTCACTCTGTAATGATAAATATTGGTATCGTGCTAACGGGTGCCCTTCGTAGCGCCAACTTAAATAAGCGTAATCTCTCACCACGGTTCTTGAGTACTCGGGGGTCACGCGCACAGATAGATCATCAACATCCGCCTGCATTGGCAGCTGCTGAGACCATACTAAGGCATCTCCATCACCGGCTTGCCGTGAGCAGCCAAATAACCGCGTCAATATCGCCTGAGCTAACAACAAAGGAGCATCACGCCAACGACGTTGACTTCCCAATCGGCGCATAGTGATCACACGAGCCCCAGGCTTCCAGCCCATGCGAGAAAGCACACGTACCGCCGAGTCGCTAATCCCTAGTGACATCAAGCGTGGAAAATCCGCCTGCAATGCTAGTTTGACCTGCTTGCCAACCCCTTGGCCTCGGCAGTCCCCAGCAACCACAAAGTCACAACTCCACACCGCAGGAAAGTGTTGACCATCAATACTAACGGTCACCGGCATCACCCCATTAAATCCTTTCACCTGCCGATCTTTATCCAGCAGCACAACCGGTTGCACGGTTTCAATGTGTTGAAACTGCCATGGCCACAGCACACGCTTAAAGTCATGATCTCCCAGTAGTGAAATCACACGCTGTTCATAACCAGGAGAGTAATCCCCCTGTCTAACCTCAGGCGGCGGGTACAGCAAACTCTCCCCCACAGGCAACTTTTTGGTACCAGTCCCGGAACATCAATATGGTCCACAGTGAACGACTACGATCCTGACCAGACTGGTGTGAGCGCCATAACTGCTCGACCATTGCCTGCTTGAGGTATGGATCTGGGGTATTAATCAAGGTTTGTGCCCACGGTAATAAAGGCCCGCGAAGCCACTGCGCAATAGGCACGGCAAACCCCCGCTTAGGTCTATCCACCATCTCTTGCGGCACATATCGATATAATAGCTGCCGCAAAACCTGCTTGCCCACACCACCTTCAACGTTGAATTGATTCGGTATCGATAACGCGTATTCAGCCAAACGATGGTCAAGCAGTGGAATACGCGTCTCCAGGCTATGCGCCATAGAAGCGCGATCAACTTTGACCAAGATATCGTCAACCATGTAGCTAGTAATGTCGTATAACTGCATAGCGGTCATATCATCAGCAAGATCTATTAACGGTGCTTGCGATGTCTCAGGGTGTTGCAACAAATCCAGCATCTGCCGTGGGTAAATACTGTCTTCGTAGAGAGAAAGCAGCGAGGGCGAATTCAACCAAGCTTGGCGTACCCGAAATCTGCCAGAGCCAGTGACTTTGGCGGCTCCACCCATTAAGCCAGCGGTGATTTTTCTCACAGCAGCAGGCATACGTTGAATAGCCTGCCACCGTTGGCCTATCCCTTGATAGCGAGAATATCCAGCAAACAACTCATCTCCGCCATCGCCCGACAACGCAACGGTAACGTGTTGCCTAGCCATCTGGCAGACAAGATAAGTAGGCAGTTGCGATGAATCTGCGAAAGGCTCGTCATAAACCGAAGCCATCTCAGGCACCAAGGCTAAAGCGTCGTTGGCGTCGACATATAACTCTGTATGCTCACAGCCTAAATGTTTGGCAACACGGGCTGCATGTTCCGCTTCATTAAATTCAGGCTCACTGAAACCAATAGAAAACGTCTTTACCGGCTTAGAGGCTTGGTACTGCATAGCAGCCACCACCAAAGAGGAATCGATACCGCCGGAAAGGAACGCGCCAAGAGGCACATCAGCAATCATCTGCTGACGTACCGCTTGCTGCAGCAAATGATCTACACCTGCGATAGCTTCCTGGCGTGACGCAACAGGTTGCCGCTGCGCTTGCTGATATGCCTGTGCCACAGACCAATAACTGCGTTGCTCAGGCAATGCCGCGGGTGCTCGCGTATTGACGACGATAAAATGCCCAGGACAGAGCTTAAAAATATTCTGGTAGATAGAGCGGGGCGCATTGACCCGGTTATACACCAGATAATCAGCGATAGCTTGGCGGCACAGGTCACCGCTAAAGAAGGGCGTGACGCGCAGCGCTGACAACTCCGATGCGAATAGGAACGCGCCTTGCTGGACACCATAATAGAGTGGCTTTTCACCAAATCTATCCCGGGCCAGAGAAAGATCACCACTCTGCTGATCATAGAATGCCAAGGCAAACATACCAACGGCTTTCTCTAAGGTGGCAGCAAATCCCCAGCGCATAAAGCCATGCAGCAAAACTTCAGTATCACTGTGCCCGAGAAAACTGACTCCCATCAGTTCCAGCTCTGCACGCAGCTCCTTGAAATTGTATATCTCACCATTAAAAACAAGAGAAAACCGGCCACACGGCGAAAGCATAGGCTGCGCGCCCAATGGCGACAATTCAACAATAGCTAAACGGCGGTGCCCCAGCACCAGGCCAGTCTCTGCGCATATCCAATGGCCACCACTGTCTGGTCCACGATGGTGTAAACGGCCATTCATCGCGCCAATAATTTCAGTCGATTTATCCTGGCTAATGGCTTTTGACGGAACAAACCCTGTGATACCACACATTAGCGTCCCTCCTGGTCTAGTCCCTGCTGCTGACCGCGTCTAAGCATCTGCCTGTCGGTTGCCGGAATGCAACAAAGCAACACCAGCAGGTAAACTACGCTGCTGACGCCACCTACGAACAGAATAACTAGATAGCTGTCGAAAACCCATAGTAATTGTGCCGTATACAATGCAGCGATTGTCGCCACCACCGGCAACACGTTTGGCCCAATTACTTTTGCTAGATAGTCCATACGACTCATGGCCAATTGCTCACAAGTCTTGCCCAGCACACGCCACTGAATAAACACCGTAGGCACCACACTCGCTAGCGCGATCCCTTCTAAGCCAAACCAATGCACTAAGCTCAGGCTTAAGCCCAAACTCACCAATGCAGACCACACTGCCAGACGAGCAAGAATGCCATGCTCACCCAGCGCCGTCAGATACCGGCTTGACAGAGGGTTAAACAAAGGCACCATGACAGTAACCAATAGGAGATAGAGTACAAACCGCGCAGGCTCTCGATAACTGATATCGATCCAAACAGCAATAAAATCAGGCCCTAAAGCTGCTGTACAAAGCGTCAACATGAGTGCGATTGCAACCACGTAACGCGAAGCTGTCACGTAATACCGCTGACTAGACTCGATGTCTTCACGCGCTTGCAGATCACTAAAAAAGGGCAAAAACGCATGAGTAATACTCATGATTAACATGCGAATGTGGCGAATGAGATTGGCAGGTAAAGCATAGAAAATAATCGTCGCAGGACCGAGGAAAAAAGCGATGACAAAGTTATCTGCGTTATTACTGATTCTAGTCGCGGCCCCTTGCACAAATGACTTGAGCCCAAAGTTCAATAGCTCTGTCAGCGTCTGCCAGTGGCATTTGGTGAGAGAGAAACGCATCTGTCCATAATTTGGCCGAGATAACAGCCAGAAATAGAGGAGAAATTTCGTCACCGTGCCAATGGCATTGATAAATGCCAATATGATGATCCCATTTTCGGGGTTTATCAGCCAGTAAATCAGTGCCGCGCCAATAACAGAATTGACCAATAGGATGTTGTTCTTAATCTGATAATGCTGCAGCCCTTCCAAAAAACTCACCGCTACATAACCGGGGAAAATCACCATTAGCTGAGCCCCAAGTATCATCAACAATAAGGCATAGCGGCTAATATCACTTTCTGGCGCAGCAATCGACTCAGGGAAGAACAATGCCCACATCAAGAAAATTAGAGACAGGAATAGACCAATCGACAGCATAAACACCAAAGAGGTGGAGTAAACACGCCCCATCCCTTCACGATCAGCCTGTGCATTATAACGGGCAGCAAAACGACTAATTGTCGGTTTCAAACCAAGGTCGAGCATTCCCATATAGCCCAACACTGAACCAATGATTTCCCAGATACCATAATCATAATTACCCAAGTTATATACAATCACTGGTGTCATCACGAAGGTGATAGCCAACTTGATAAACAATACGCCTACATTGGAAAAAGTATTCTGTAATAAGCGTTTCACGAACGTCCACCTTCAAGTTGGCAATACGTATCCACTAACGCTTTAGCTGCATGACGAACGTCATACCGATCGCAGGCGGTGTCGGCATAGTCAGTAAATGCCTGACGTTCTTCTGGGTTACGCATCAAGCTTTTAATTGCCAAGGCTATTTGCTTAGCATTCCGCGGATCGGTTTGCCAAGCGGGGGTATCTTTCAATACTTCGCGTAAGCCGATGCAATTTGTTGCCACAAGAGGAACCCCTGCACACAGCGCTTCCATCGCCAATAAGCCACAGGCTTCCCAGAGCGACGGCATAGCCATCAGATCTAACCCTTTCATTGAGCCACCAACGTTATCGGTATAAGGGTGGAAAAAGAAATACTGATCTAAGCCACGAGCTTCAATAAAAGCACGATCTTCGCGAACAAAGCCGCCCATGCCACCGAATGCCACCACTAGCGGTTTACATGGCAGGCTGTCATCTTCCGCCAACTCAGCAATAGCCTCCACCAGATAACGGAAGCCTTTTTGCGACATAAACCGGCCCATAAAGCCAATCAGAAAACGTCCCTGACACTCCTTATATTCGAGAGCCAGATCGACTGCTGTGGCTTGCTTGAATTGCTCTGAGTTGACGCCATTAAGGATCGCTTTGACATTGGCACCGCGCATGCCGGGCAAGAACTCATATAGATTCTGCTCACAATCCTCGCTCACCGTCAGTAGTTGATCGGTCTGGCGGAATACCCGAGTCAGCGCCCACTTTTTCAGCGGTCCGTACCACGACTTAAACTGGCCCGATTGAAAGACATCATGCACGGTTAACAAGTGTTTTTTTCTTGCCAACTTAGTGGGTAAGAGTGCGGCTATCGCTGACGTAAAGCCATGGGAGTGAACCAAGTCATACTCCTGCTCTCGCAATGCATGATGCGTGGCGAGCATCAACCCCTTAAGGCTATTGTCTGCAATTTTCAAACGAAACTGGTGCGTAGGCAGGTATTCGCCAAAGTAGCGTGCAAAATCCAGATCTGGGGCGACGATGGTCAAATGGTAATCATCAAAAAAAGGAGTTTGATATACATAACGCAGATAATTTCGGATCCCACTGATAGGCCACCGAACAACTAATAATGCTGATTTTTTCATGTGGATCCTTTAACTTCTTGCCGCTCACCCTCAGCTTTAACCTGTTTTATCCGCTTCACCTTACGCTCCGTAAGCAGCATCACCGCTGCACACAAACCTCCAAACAGGTACCAGTAATACACTGACAGCCCCCAGTAATTAATACTGTAAACCACGTACATCCAAAAACAGGCGCGCATCGCCTTGGAAAGCTGAGTATCGGAGTCAAGCTGCGACGCTAACTCCTCATCTTCCTCAATCTTCTCGGTCTGTTCTTGTAGCTGTTTAAGGTTGGTGTAGATAGCATGCAGAAAACGCATAAAGAGGATGAAACCAATAATGCCTATCTCGATGATTAATTCGGCGTACAAACTATGTGATGCCTGTGCGCGACCAAACTTATGATACTTAGCCTCATTGGCCGTACCAACCCCATGACCAAACAAGGGGTTATCCATGGCAACATAGAGCTCATCAAAAATACCGTTTAAACGTCCGGTTGCTGAACCGGAACCGCGGACATCGGCCCCCGTCAACGAGAGGTAACGGTCTTTCTGCACATCACTCATCTGGCTCCAGCCAGCCACCATCACCACAAAGCCAATCGCGATCAGCAAAGGTTTCTTATTCGACTGCTTGAAGATAAACCAGAGCACCACCAGCAACGCAATGAATGCGCCTCGGCTCATCGTCAATACCAATGCCCATAGCAAGATACCAAGCAAGCTAAAATAGATAAGCTTGAGGAACCAACCTTTCTTAATCAGCAGGTAGTGCAAAAAGGGCACCAAGGTCGCGATCACAAAGCCAAGTTCATTACTATTTATGACATCGTAGGGCGCGCCAGCGAGGCGCTGATGAGCTGCGCCCCCCATGTATGTGTTACTCCCCCAATAGCCTTCGGTAACGTGTAAATAGAAAGGCTCAAGCACCCGAAACACTTGCGTTCCCAAAAAGATAATAAGAAACCATTTCAAACGTTTATCAGTATCAACAATCAACAGCGTAAAATAGAAAAAAACAAATGCCTTGATAAATTCCTGGCTATTATCTCGTAGCGCACTGCCCGGCCACTTCACCAGCGGTAAAGTCACGAGCACATACAGCAACAATATCCCAAGCGCTTTAGCGGTCGGGCTTTTTAGCTTTTCCTGTAATCTTTCGAAGTTAAAAATCAATAGCACAGAGATCAGTCCAACCAACAGCAAAGTCGGCCGGATCTGCCCTGCGCCAGGGATACGAGCGGATATTCTGATAAAGAAATCGATAGTAAAAATCAGGTAGAGGAAGAAACAGATAGAGGGGACTGGCGGATATTGAATAGCGCCCCGCAGTTTCGCCCCAAACTTCATTGCGCTACCTGCTGTCACTTGCCATGCTCCTGTGCCTGAGCAAACTGACGTTTCTGCATCAACCTCTTAGAGAGCCATTGCACACCATAAATAATCTTGTTGAATTGAAAACCATTCGTTGTTACCGAAAATCTCGGCAAAGCATATACATCATGCAGCGTCACGTAGTGACAATGAGCCGCGACAGCACAATCAAATCCGGCGTCTGCCACCGCACTAGCTACTTCAGGCGTGAAGTCTTCCGGTTGCCCGTTGGGATAACAGAAATGATGGATATCAATACCCAGTTGTTGCTGTAAACGCGCCTTACTCAGTTCAACCTCTTCCACCGCTTGGGCTAAAGGTATACCACTGAGTGTCGGATGCATGACAGTATGGGCACCAATATCCACGATACCTGACTCAGCCATCTCTTTGAGTTGCTCCCAGGACACAGGGGCGTACTGAGGCGGTGCCTGCTTGGATATTTGATACTGGTTTATCGCTGCCGCTTGCTGCAACCAATTTAACTTGTCAGTCAGATCCAGCGGCATCAAAAAGCGATTCAGGTAATGCCACGCCGCGCGTTTTTCACTGCAGTGTGCCATCTTAGCGACAACCTGCTTTGGGGTTTCTTCCGGCCATTGGGCTTGTGTCGGTTCAATATGATCCAGCAGATCAGAGAGCATGTCTGGCCACAACCAAGTTTCGCCGTCAACAAAGCCGCTGGTGACAAAGAAACTGACCGGCACATTAGCGGCCTTAAACTCAGGAAAGGCATATTGATAGAAATCCAGATAACCATCATCGACCGTCAGCACAATGGCGTTCTTCGGTAGTTTCGATCCGGATCTGAGTGCCACAGCCACGTCATGTAAAGGCACAACATTAAACTCACGCTGCAGATGTTGCAGCTGACGCCGAAGCTCAGCCACATCCATGTAGCCACGTTTGGGCTGCTGGCAAAATCTATGGTACATCAAAATTTTCGGTTGATTGCCCGTCAACCAGCGCGCCAGCTGATAGCCACCGAGCGCCCCAACCGCTCTGACCAAACGAGACTTCCATTTTTTTATCTGGCCAATCATTTATCTTCCACCGTTAATAGCTGGCGATAGAGCAACTCGTGATTACCCAACATTTGTGACATGGAAAAACGGCTGGCCACACTCGACAAAGCATATTGGCTCATCTTCTTGTAACCTTCATGATCGGCTAATAGCTTACGCAAATGTTCGACTAAGGCATCAACATCACCGACATCATACAAATAGCCATTTTTACCGTGTTCAATAATCTCGGGATTCCCTCCTGTGCGGCTACAAACCACAGGTTTACCCCATTGCAGGTATTCAATGATGGCATTGGAAAAGCCTTCAGACTCACTGCAGAGCAGAGCGATATCAAATCGGCGAATATAGTCCTGTGGCGCAGATTGGCCACCGACACAATGCAGCAACTTGGCAACACCAAGTTGTTCAGCTTGTGATTGCAGTTCAGCAGGGTCACCACCACCGACGATCACTAACTGAAGATCTGGAAACTCCCCACACAACGCACCCAACGCCGCCACAGCATCTTGCATCCGTTTAATTGGACGAATATTAGCAACAATACCAATCACTGGGCCTGCAGGCAGTTCAACATCCGATTGCGTTTCCGCTGGGGGGGCGTAGCCGTTATAGATAACATGGACACGCTCGGCTGGAATATGCTCAGCCAAAGCTGTCTGTTCACCCACCGCTTTACTATTAACTACGGCAGCATCAACCCAACGACGATTCCACCGCAACAATTTAAGCAAATTGGCGCTGTACCAAAAACCCATGTCACGACGAGAAATCATCACTCGACATCCTGCCCACTTTAAAAAGAAAGGAGCAATGACAGAGGCGTCATTGAAAAAAGTCTGCACCAGCTGCGTATTTTGCGCCCGCAATCGCCGCCCAAGACAGAACATCTTCCAGAGTGCTTTAGGGGACGCCATGCGGGTAACGTCGAGAAATTCCACCTCAACGCCTAATTCACCACTGGTTAGGTAATCACTTTGACGTAACGCATATACCTTAACTTGGTGGCCACGCTGCGACATACCCTGAACTAACTTAATGAACTGTCCTTCCGTGCCTGCGTTAGGGTTACCCAACGAATCGATCAAATAGGCAATATTGAGCTGTTCCATGATTCAGCGACTTCCTGTGTGCCTAGTAGGCAACTTCCTTGCCGGTAAGGATCCTTATCGCTCTCGACGGATCGCACAGCCCTGCCATCACTAAATGAGTGACAGCGGAAAGCCATTTATGATTCTGTTTGCGACATTGGTAAAGACGAAAATGTAATACAGCCTTACGCTGGCGAACAGCCTCTGAGGAGTAGCCAAAACGCTTGACCGCCTTTTCCAAAATATAGAAACCGTTTTGCCAACGAATGTGTTTACGGGTGCTACTGATGGAGTCAGGATGGCGACGATAGAAGAACAGTGGTAGATCCAAGTAAGCCATCTTGGTCACTTCAGCAACCCGGATCGCCATATCATGATCCTGTGCTGCTCGCAGCGACTCATCAAACTCACCCACTTGTGTCATGATCTCGCGACGCAACACAGCATTGTTTGGCAAGAGAAAATAGCAGTCTATCAGCACACGTGCCGGGTCATTGTGTTCTTCATGCCCGTCACGATATATCGGATAAATTGGCTGATTTTCAGGATCGACAGCGAAACCATTGCTGTAAACCAAACCAATATCAGGGTGAGACTGTAGGTGGCCAACCAGCGTCTCTAGCTTCTCTGGTGCCCAATAGTCATCACTATCAAGGATCGCAAGGAACTCACCAGAAGCATGCTTAAGACCAACATTGATTGCGGCAGCCTGACCTCTGTTTACCCCCCCAGGATGTTCTAGTACGGTCACACGATCATCAGTATAAGACTCAATAATCTTCCGCGTCTGATCTGTGCTGCCATCATCGACGACAATCAGCTCAAGATTAGTAAGCGTCTGATTTAAGACAGAATCAATGGTGTACGCAATATAGTTGTCCCGATTGTAGGCGGGAATAATTACCGAGACCAAAACTGACACGCACAACTCCTTTTAATGCCGCTCCAACACAAATAAGGCCCAACAATAGATGGGCCTGGCAATTTGTTAACACAATGATAACAGCTACAGTACGCTAATTGAACTGCACCGGACTAGGCTTTGCCTTGCAGTCACGACATAGCTGATAGCCTTTGGCATTCGGTACATTATTTTCGTCAAAGATATAAACGAATAGGGAACCGGTTAACTCTTCAAAGCTACCGAGGTCTAGTTTGAACTTCACCTCATCATTAGTCCAAGCTTGAGGCATCTGAAGTTCAGCATGAGTGACATTCACCCATTCAGGCGCGTTCCCCAACACAACCCGCTGCGGGGTATAGTCAAAATAGATCTCACTGACATCAGTTTGTTGCAAAGTCTGCACTTTACCGTCAAACCCTAACAGGCCGATATTTGGACTATAGTTCGGATCCTGCTTCATCTCTGCCATCGGCATATCATGGTTGACGACATTATCGACCCAAGCCAACGTTCGCTGGGCATCAATATCGAGATACATCTCCATATGCACCCACTTACCCGCGGTACCGATCCAATCAGTGTAAGAGCGACTAGACATCCCACCTAACTCATCATTCGTCCACGAATAACGTAAGTTTTCACCACCAGGGTTATCCCAAACCCGGATAAATTTATTCGAACCATAGCTTTTATGTTGATCCGCAAGCACTGCCTGGGCACCACTTGTCACACCGACAACTGTTGAACCGAGGTCGGATAATTTCTTCGCCTCATCAATATCGATATGGGCAAACTCTAAACCATCCTCAGCCGTTTCAATATGAATAAGTCGCGCTGATTTGCCATTCGACAAACGAACTTCTTCGCCCAACTCATCTGTTGAGCCAACGATAAAGTCGCCGGTGCGATTGCTCAATGTATGTTGGTAGTAATGCTGAGGGTGAGCGAGCACTTTCATCCACCACGAAATATAAGTTTTCTTCTGCCCTTTTTCTGTATTTCCTTCACTAATCGCTGCTGGCCAGCCGAGATACGCCTTAACGCCATGCATGTAATAATGTGAATTCAGATAGGGCGTTCGGCGGTCTCGACTACGGGTCAATACCGGAGGAATGCCAAAGGAGTAGTTACTTGATTTGGTCCAAATCGTTTCTGGGTCATCTTCTGTTCGGAGGATCTCAGCACCATCTGCAAAATTGCTTTGATGGTCATTAGCAACCCCTCTCTCATAGGCGACATCACCACGATCATAGAAACGAGGTGCCGCCATCTCTTTCGCGCCAAAACCGGAACCTTTGACTGTAACAGTAACGCCTTGAGCTAAGTCCGCCTTCACAGTCGGAGTCACATCACTGTCGCCGATGGTTGGTTCTGCACTTGCATTCATGCTTAAAACAAACGAGCCCAACCAGAGACACTTTAAGAGCTTGCTCGCTCTACTGCTTGTCCGGTTAGCCTTCACTAATTGCAACATCTTTCCTCTCCTGACCATCGACTACACTCGAAGTCTAGCAAACTGACATAAAGTCGCCAGGCTCTGGCAATGCTGAATTTAGAGCCTATGGAGACCTTAACCATTTTCACAAGGCGCTACAGGTTAGCAGCAAAAACATTATTTAGATTGTCTTTAAACATCTCATAGTTGCTTTGATGCCACGCTTGCCCTTTACTTGCCATCAATAACAACTCCTGCATAGTCATCATTGCTGTCTGATCTATCACCCTTTCAAGCGCATCTCCATCAACTTCAAACAATTCAGATAAACCCTTCCGCCCTTTTGCTGTTGCCTCCACTAAGAATGAAAAATCTCTACTGGCGATCTCATTCATTGGCGGTGCGTCAGTGACAATAGGTATACACCCTAAAGATAAGCCTTCCGACAGGGTTAAACCATAGCCCTCGGTCATGGTCGGATGAATATGAAAAGGATGCTCCCGCATCATGGATTCAAACTCATCATCAGATAAAAAATCAGTAATAACCCTGACATTCTCAGGAATTGAGAGATCAGGAAGTCGGTGCTTACCAATTAACACCGTTAATTCTGGCCACTCAGGGTGCTTTTGCCACAACTTGAGCAGTGTTTTAGTTCCCCTTGTGGCGCTGTTTCCGGCGCGATGAAAATAACAGACACCTCTATCAAAGCTAGGTGGTTGGTAAGTTAGTGCTTGCTCTGTTGAGGTGAAACCAATAAAGCGAGTATCAGATTTAATGCGGCTAAAAATCTTTTCAGCATATTTGGTTTTAACCAGAACGGTATCAACCAAACCCAGCAGAGGTATCGCGTTATTAGAGTACCACTCTTGATTTGGGATGAGAAAATTCCTCTCAGAATTCACCGATAAAAAAGGGTTTACCCTCTGAATGTGCACCATCAGGTGATATTTTTTCGAATAAAAAACAGTAAGAAACTTGAAAAAGAGTGCAATAAATAGAAAGAAACCTCGCCTGAATCTCCACGGTATTTTATTTTGGAAAACACTATTTCCAGTGAAGATTATTTCTGCAGAAATGCCTAGATCTTGCAACGCAGCTTTTAAAATAGCTGCGTCTTTCTGAATGCCGTGACCACTTTTATCTACGCATATTGCAAGCCTGCATCCCATAAAAATTCGTCTCTTCAACTTCTTTTTTGGATATTAAGCCAACAAGGCATTTCCACTTTTTCAAAAATAGATTGTTGCAGCTGCCATTTATCCGAATCATCCAATGAAAAGCCGACATTGGAATATAATTGTGCACAGGGCAGGTTACGATCGCTTGCAACAAAATCCCCTAAAACCCTGTCAACGTTAGCATCCTGAGCAAGTCGAACGATTTGATTGAGCATGCCAACTTCAAGACTAAAGCCCATCGCTCGGCAACTCATGATGAAGCTGGAGATACACCACTCGGTAGATGCGCACTGCACAATAGCCACACACACGATACCTAATTCACCAAACTTGTCACCCAACTCCGCGACAAACACCTTATAGTCAGGGTTTGCCATCATTTCAGCTAACTCAGCCTTGTCATACCGAATCGTTGTAGTATTAAACTGATTGGTACGTGAAACCAGTTCACTCACCCGTTCAATATCTGCCGTTTTAGCTTCACCAAAACGCATCACTAAGGCAAGTGACGCCATCATTGCTGGATAGTCGAGTTCAGCAGAGAGGCTCTGCTTGCGGGCCACTTGCTGTTGGTACATCGCCGTACGCTTACTCGCTTCTTCGGTGCGTTGGGTGTTAGAAAACTCGAACAGCATCGGCAACTGCAACCAAGTTGCTTCATCTTCAGCATCGAGGCATACCACATCCGGCAGCTCTCTGCTGACAAGTGAACGCTCTACCGGGTTGTCGTCAATAAACACAAAGCTGTTTAAGCCTAAATTTAACTCCTGAGCGACATCAGCGATATTCTTCGGCTTCATCAACCAGTTGATTTTTAATGCTGCAAAATCATCAGGCTGCAAGGTCATCTCTTGCCAACGAATGTTTTCCTCACTGTTCTTGCTGACAGCAACCAACAACATTCCCGCTTCTTTCAATTGCCGCAGCAATCGCTGGCGCTCATGAAACTGTTCAACCTCTTCATCTCCCATGACACCGCGCCACAACGTATTATCAAAATCGAGCAGCAGCACTTTCGCCTTATTTAGTAACTGAAATGCCTTGAGTGGCTGCAGATATCTCGGCGTTAGCATTTGGCCAAACGCAGAAGTATGCGCCATCGCCCGCAATGCTTTCGGCAACAGGTTCTTTGACGCTGGGCGCCAACCCACATCTGTAACCGTGTCCCATTCGTCAATCGGCAAACAGTTCTCGGTGTGTTCAACCAACTCAGCTAAACCCTGATTCAGTTGCTTCAGCAGCTTTTTACGACCGGATGAAAGGGCGGGTAGCAGTGGTAAATGACGGCGCCAACGAGTGAGAGGTAAACCACTGGCATTGTGCAGTAAAATGGGGGCAGAGGTCAGCGTACGCAACTGAGTTAGAAAATCGCGAGCCAGCCCTATCAGCATATCAACTCTTTGTTGTAACTGTTCCGCAGAGAACTGCTCAGATTCTCGCAACACCAAGGAGTAGGCTGGAATACCAGAAAAACTAAAAAAGCTGATAGCAATCATATCGGCATGGTTATGCTCTAAAAATGCACGCACATCATCGAGCGACAATCCCCGCTGCTGAGCATTACTAAAGTAGATACATCGCATATCCAGAGTGATATTTTGTCGCGCACACGACTCAGGCAGAAACACCCGGATCTCATTCATCAAGCAATCGCCCAACGCCAACAAGCCTAATGGCGCACTCGCTGAGTCAACTAATGGCTGGTGCAAAGCCCGCCATTGCTCCCGCAGCAATACCAGCTCATCGTCGGGCAAACCTAATAAACGCTCTATCTCCGCCAGTTCATCATGCAACAATGCGCGAAAAAAATCGGCTCGCACCGCCATCGCTTCTCGATGCGGAGCATAGCGCAAACGCTCATCGAGATAGATGGCGCGCATCGTTTCATCGCCCTGCAAACAACGACACAACAATTCAACGAGTGGCGAAAGAAAACGTTCAATTAGACGACTTTTGTCGCCCTCTCTAACCCCAGAGATCTGCCACTGGGCAATGCGCTCTGCGTTGAACTGCTGAGCAAACAAAACCTCGAGCAGTGCCGGCTTCGCAGCCTGGAGCTTGTCAGCAAAATATGACGGCGCAAGTTCCATCTTCATCTTTCTCCTTTCACTACTCTGATATCCGCTCGGCGTTCTCGTGGCACGAATGCAGGATCTGACAAACCATCTCAGATTGACGTAATGCATCGGCGATCAACTGATTTGCGGCAGCTTGATAATGCACCTTATCCGGTTGAAACAGTTCTTTCTGTCGCCATCCGCTGTCCCGGAATAGCTGCCGAATATCAATAATCGAAAACTGACTTTGCAAACGCTTCACTCGCTCACCGAAATCATCATACAACCTCTGCTTCCAACCCTGTCGATATTGCGATGCATCAGGCATGGCCAAGAATATTACGCGGGTGCCCTGCTTCGCCGCTTCCTCCACAAGCAACGTCATTAACTGTTGTAACAACGCCTCTTCTTTACTGGCACCACGCGACCATAGCTTAGAAACCCGAAGCAGTTGCCGCTGTAGATAATCAACAGAACGAGACAGGGGAGTAAAATTGTGACGCTGGAACCCCTGAAAACGGCTGTAGTAGCCATCATGCTGGCGCAGTAAGGTTAACAACGACTCATTGGGAAGCGGCGACAACAACTGAGGATCAACCGATAACAGTTGCAAGCCAGCAGCCGTCGTCTCAAAACGTGGCTTCAAGTAGGGCATATAAACCTCTTTCGGCCGACGCAGAGGGATATAGAGATTCTTTAATCCCGAGACTGGATCAGGGTTGATCCCCACGATTAACAGATCAGGTTGGAATTTTTGCAGTTGGTCTCTGTAATAAAGCAGCACCTGATCCATCTCATGCAGCATGGTACCGAAATTAAATACCTCCAAGGTCGACGTGGTTAGGTACCCGGAAATAGTCTCTTGGTTACTGGCAAGATGGCCGCCATTAATCATTGAGCTGCCAGCAAGCAGTACCCGAGGTAAGCCATTGCGCTCAACGCTATAATCAGCAGTGGTACGGGCGCCAAACTGGTCGGTACGCCAGTTCTTTTGCGAAAGCTGTTGTTGGTTAATCCAGCCAACAACAGCATCAGGCTTCAGGAAGCCTTCACCCTGCAGAAATTTTTCGGTATTAACCACGGCTTCTTCGCTCAAATAGAGCTCAAAGTACCAGCGGGTAGGTAGGAGTATGGGCAAAATGAAAGCCACGCAAAACTCAACAACTAACCAAACCAGTAATACCCGACTAAGCAACGGCGCATCCAGTTTCATTTTGGTTATCAAATTCACCATGCCGTCACCCTAAAACTGAAAATAGATAAATGGCGTTTGCCCACTGGGCATGCCATGGGTGAGGGCGATCATCATCGCCACATAGACACTGGCTCTCAGCCAACTAACAGCGCGCACCTGTAATGCTCCAGTTTGCCCCGGATGCTCCTTCTGCCAGCCCAAGCCATGCTCAATGACAAACGCAGCAAAAGCGAGCCAGACAATCATCGGAAGAACAAGTGTGGTCCCCGCTTGCACACTGAACAAGCCAAGATAGAAGTCCCCAGCAGAGGTCAGCGAATCACTACGGAAAACCACCCAGAGTAGCATCACAGCTAACTGCGTCAGCGCCCAGCGCAACCACCAAGCCCGCTGTAATAGTTGCGCCAGCAACCCCTGCCCAAGTAAGTGTTGGCCAAGGTGAGTGAGAGACACCAACAATCCATGCAGTCCTCCCCAAATAACGAAGGTCCAGTTTGCCCCATGCCATAAGCCACTGATCAATGTGGTAACAGTGACATTAAAGAAATTTCGCCAAGGTCCACACTGGTTGCCACCTAGCGATATATAGACATAGTCACGGAAAAAGCGTGACATGGTGAGGTGCCAACGCCGCCAAAAATCGACAATGCTGGTCGCCAAATAGGGGAAGTTAAAGTTCTCCGGCAGAGAGAAACCAAGCATTTTGGCACTACCAATCGCCATATTGGAATAGCCGGAAAAATCAGCGTAGATCTGTACGCCGTAACCCAGCATCGCCAGCCATAACATGCCTGACGAATACCCTGCCGTATCAGCAAAAACAGGATCAACCAGGTAGACACCTAAATTATCGGCGATAAACACCTTACAAAATAAACCTTTGAGGAAACGTAATGCTCCATCCTCAAAGATATGCCACTGAAAACGGCGTGGCGCATCCAATTGGTAGAGAAACTCTTTTGCGCGCACAATCGGCCCAGCCACTAACTGAGGAAAAAATGCTACAAAAGTCGCAAAGGTGAGTAGCGATTGATGTGGCTTCAGTTTGCCGCGATAAATATCCAACGAGTAGCTCAAGCTCTGAAAAGTATAAAAAGAGATACCCACAGGCAAAATGATATTCAGCGTCTGCAGGCCCGTCTCTATCCCCATGCTGGTCAGCGTTGCCTGCAGACTATCGATAAAGAAATTGCAGTACTTGAAATAAAACAGAATGGAGAGATTAATCACTAGACTGGTGGTTAACCAAAGCTTACGTGCCTTGCTCTTCTTGGCATCACAAATTCGGTGCCCAACATAGTGATCAACTAAGGTGCTGATAATAATGAGGCTAAGAAAACGCCAATCCCACGCCGCATAAAAGCCATAACTGGCCACCAAAAGCAGGTGGTTCTGATGTCGCCGAGACAATAGCCAATAGGCAGCAAATACCGCTAAGAAAAAGAACAGATACTCTTTTGACGCAAAGGTCATCTGTCGGCTCCTAACATCGACTTCTGCGAGCTGAACCAACGTCGCCGGTAATTCTCAATCAATCCGAGCATACGACCGACAAAATAGAACTGATAGATGGCATATAACTGCGCCAGCTTCAGTAGTTCAAATTGATTACCTTCGTATTTTATAAGTCGATGTACGGCTGCCAAACCGGGGATCCCTAACAAGGCCAGCACAGATGTCAGTGCAGCAGACAGCATCAAAAGCCAAGCCTGTGGTAGCAGCGTCATTGCCAGAAGCAAGATCGGCAACAACAACACCGCTAGCGTGTATAGGTGAGTTAACCACAGCAATTTATCACTCAGCGAGCGGGCTGATTCAATCTGATAGCTGCCATGCCAGCGCTGCCTGCGCATTGTACCTATCAAAGTCTTCGGGTAGCCCAAATGCACCACAGCGCAATCTCTCAGCTGAATCACGTTGTAGCCTGCCAACTGCACCCGGTGGGACAGGTTATCGTCTTCACCGGCTGATAAGCTGACGTCAAAACCACCCAGCGCGTCAAATAGCTGTTTGGTCATGATAAAACTGCCACCCGCAAGTGAATCTGTTTCGCGGCGCGCGGAAGTTTGCTCGGTGATCCAGGCTTGCTCCACCCAACAAGCGGCTTTTTCCACCAGATAAACACCACCGACAGCACCGGTCGTCTTATCGCTTAACTCCTCTACGGCTGCGCTTAACCAGCGCGGAGCAACTTCGCAGTCACTGTCGACAAAGGCCACAATATCGCCTTTTGCCAACGCCACACCATGATTACGAACGGCGCCCACTTTGCAGTTACTTAACACCTCAACCTGGACATTAAAACTGCGCGCTATCGCTACAGTATTGTCTGTAGAGCCATTGTCGATAATAGTGATGTCAAAACGATCCGTTGGATAGTCCAACTTCTGTAGTGACTGCAGACAACGAGCGATATATCGCTCCTCGTTAAATGCGGGAATAACGATGGAAACAAAAGGTAACACGGATCAAATACTCCCTGACGTGGTCAACTGACTCGGTAACATGGCACTGTAATGTTGTACGTAAGCGCTTGCGGTATCTTCAATACTATAGCCTTGGGCAAATCGCTTAGCCTGCTCGGCCAATTGCCAGCGACGCTCGTTGTTATCCACAAGCTCTGCGACCCCAGCAGCAAGCGCATCCACAGTCAAAGATTCAAGGCAAACCGCCACAGTATGATTCAGCTTTAGTGGCGACACAGCGCCTGGCGCCGCTACCACAGGTAAGCCAAGGGTCATCGCCTCCAACGTCGCCAAACCAAACCCTTCATAGCGACTTGCAGCTAGATAAATATCACTCTGCGCCAACAACGCGTATGGATTGCACTGATGTCCCAACAACTTGACCTTGTCACTCAACCCAAGCTCGCTGATCTGTGCTGCCAGTGCCGCCCGCTGCTCGCCCTCGCCAATAATCCACAACACGAGTTGCGGAAAGCGCTTGGACAGTCCAGTCATCGCTGACACCGCAATATCAAAGCCCTTTTGCGAATGCAAACGACCACAGGAAACCGCCACTACTTGCCCCGCAGTCTTCTCAATAACCAAAGCCTCACCAGCATTATCGCCTGCCGCGGCCAACTTGATAGCCTCGCCATCAACACCATTGACCAGCGTAGTCACGGGCAAACCGTAGACCTCAGCAAACCAGGCGCTAGCCTCTGCTGACACTGCCACAGTGCGTGTATTGCTTCTCGCTAAGGCCCAGCGCTCTAACGCGCGCTTGATCCGGCTACCAATGCTCTGCTGTTTAAAATAGGGGTAACAGTTATGGATGGTTCGCAAATGAGGCAGATGCTGTTGCCTTAGCAGTGCCGTCCAAAATGAGGGCTGAAAGGAGTGGCTATGAACTAAATCTGGCTGCCACCGACGCAGATATGTCGGCAGCTGCCTGGCAATCGTCAAACCGTTACCAGTAGCAGAGAGGATCGCCCCTTCGGCAATTAAGCCGTCGAATACTTTTAGGTGCTCGGCGTCCCCTTCGCACAACAGCAAGTAGTGACGGTAGCGACGCATATCTGAGTTAGCTAACAGCGCTCGCAGCAACGCAATAATGCCGCTCACTGGCCAGTGCACAAAATGCAGGATCACGGGCGCTTTGCTCATTGCTTCACCGCCTCCTCAGTGGGGATATCAGACACCACCGACTTAAACTTACCATTGGCATTCTTTGGGATCGCTTCAAGATAATTAAATACGATCTGCATCTGCTCACCAGTGCGTTTAAGGATCTCGTACCTGAGGGCATCTTCCGCCGCTTGGTCATACTGACTATCCGTCACCAGATTAAACTGCAGGCGGTCTTTCGCGGTTTGTATGATCTGGGTTTCATAGATCCCAGCTAAGCCTTTAAATATCGGATCCATCCGCCCTAAAGGGCGCCCATCGGGAGTGACTAATATATCATCCACCCGGCCCGCTAACTGGGCTAGCTCAGGAAATGCACGGCCACATCCGCAGGACGCTGAACTCGAAGTCAAACAATCACCCAAGCGGTATCGAATCAGTGGCATCGCCTGGTTCACTAAGCCTGTGCATACCGCTTCACCGGTTTCACCTGCCGCCACCGGCTGGTCATCAGCATCCACTACCTCAAGCATGCCGTGTTCAGGATGCAGGTGCATGCTGCCATGTTCGCATTGGGAAACAAATAGCGCCATCTCGGTGCAGCCATACTGATCGATCACCGGCGCGTCAAAACTCGCCTCAATCAAGCTGCGCTGATGGCTTAATAAGGTTTCAGCCGTCGTAAATACCACTTTCGCCTTTATCCGCGGTAGCTGATGCTGAGCAATATACTTGGCTATGGGATAGATGCTGGATGGGTAGCCGACTATCTCTTCTGGCTGATAACGCTGGAGCTGCGCATAGTAAGCAGGAAGATTCGCTTCAGCCAAATGGTAGGAAGACATCAACAGGTTGCGTTGGAAACGGTCATAACGCCAGAACGGTGGAGAGCTAGCCTCCGGCGACATAATGATCCGACCGAACAGGGTCGCCCGACGTCCCAACGGTGCAACACCAAACCAATGGCGTAGGCGGCTCCAAAATGCATAATGGGCTGTACGGCTGGCAACATCAGCATAAATAGTGATTGGCGACCCGCTGCTACCACTGGTGTTAAGGGTAAAATAGTTGCCACTGGCGAGGATCCGCTCATCAACTAAAGATTGTGGGTCTTCCCGCAATACCGATTTCTCTAAGATCGGAAACCAGCTTAACGCGTTCAAATCTTTAATATCTTCGACATTTAAATCGACACCTTGCGCCCACTGCCGATAATGGGGAACATGCAAAATCGCCGTACGCGCTAAATCGACAAAACGCGCCGATTGCAGCTCGGCCATGGCAACCGCATCCAAGCGCTCGCTATGTAACAGATCCGCTAAGTGGCTGTCTGCTGCAGGGCTAAAACGCTCTTTGCGGAGCTTAAGTCCATAAGCCGTTACCAACAAATTCTGGCACCAGACCGGCGCCTGGTAGTAAAGCTTTTCCATCCACGGAGACATTTAGCTCAGTCCTCCCGCTTCAACATGTTTTGATAGAGCGTTAGATAGGAATCGGCCATCGCGACAACACTAAACAGGCTTAGCTGACGCTGTTTCGCCCGTGCCGTTAACTCATTACAGCGTGCAGGGTCATCCATCAGCTTTTCCATCGTAGCCTGCAGTGCACAAACATCTGTCGCAGGGACAAGCTCACCACACTCACCATCATTAAGCACCTGCGGAATACCACCCACCGCCGAGGCGATGATAGGGATCTCTGCGGCCATTGCCTCGAGCAACGCCATTGGTAGCCCCTCGGTCAGTGAGGGCATCACGAACAGCTGCGCTTGCGCTAAGACGCTAGCCACCTGCTCACTGAATCCCGGCAGTAGCACTGCGTCAGCAAGTTGCAGCGCCGCCACTTGCGACTCTAGCGCCGCCCGTTGGCCACCATCACCAACAATAAGCAGCCTCGCATGGGGATGATTGCTATGCAGCTGGGCGAAGGCGGCTAACAAGGTATCAAATCCTTTTTCCCGCGACAGGCGCCCCACCGCCAAGATCAGGAACTCACTATCAGCGACAAACTTTGCAATTTCGGGATTTGCCAGTGGTGTCATGTCTGCGGGCCTTTGCGTCGGCGGCGCCAGGCCATTGGCAATAACATTGGCATTTGCCAACTTAAGACCACGCACTCTTGGATGTTGTAGCGTTTGTTCACTCACAAACACCACCTGCTCCAAACGTGGCAACATTTTCCTGTCGAGCCACTCATAACACCACATGCGGCTGCCTAGCGGCGAATGTACATAGCCATGAACCGTCGTCAGACAGGGTAGACGCCAGCGACGCGGTAACAAACCCAGCAAAATATTAAATTTATAGCCATGGCTATGTAGTAAATCTGCACCGTGAGACTTGGCCAACTGAACAATTTTCTTGGCGCCAGAAAAATTTAGTCCATTCTTCATTCGTAAACATACCAGCGGTAAGCCAGCAGCTTTTGCGGCCGTTTCCAACGGTTTCTCGGCCACGCCAACATCACCGACACTGACAATGGTCGCTTTGATGCCTAGCTGGTTACAACGCCGAACTAAGCCGAGCAACATCTGCTCAGCCCCATAAAGTCCGCCGCTATCGATCAAGTGCATGATGTGCATTGACTTAGCCTACCCGAGGTTTCCACAGCACGACTTTTTCACCTTTCGCAAAGCGCAGAAAAGCATGGGCGGATGCCAGATTAATCAGGGTAAAATAGTAAGGGATACTGATCAACGCGCTACTTCCTGGGCGGTAGTACCCAACCATCGCCAAGCCATAAAAAGCCAACTGCAGCAACAGAACAAGCGTGAAGAAGCTACTCTGCAATGCCAACGGAAAGTTGACCAACAGAAGTAGCAACTGCGGAATAAATGCCAAATAGCGCAACAGCTTATGACTGAACAGCTGCCAACTAAACAGGGCATCGCGACGCGTATCAAATAGCTGACGCATATCCCATAAGCCCCACAAGGCACGTAAGCCAACACGCACCCGCATCCGATATTCTCGGCCACTGTCATCAAGCGCATCTTCACCAAGCAGCGCGGCCGCCTCGTAGACGACGCGATAGCCTTGCTCCACCACCTTAAGCGGCTGCACAAAGTCTGGCAGCTGGTCGGCGTTCATCGGCTGGTATAACGCTCGACGCATGCAATCGATACCGCCATCCACTCCCACCACTGAACCTATCTCGGTTTCCCACTGGCGCAGTGCGTTTTCATATTTCATGTAGGCGCTGCAACCTTCGCCGGTCATACTGCTTTCTGGATTACCGTAGATCATTTGACCGGTAACGTAACCGACTTCCGGATCAGCAAAGTTTTTCACTAATTGGGCAATGGCATCGCTCTTATAAACCGAGTTCGCATCAGAAAACAGCAGTAGCTCGCCTTCAGCCTCAGGCACAGCCATATTCAACGCCGATGTTTTACCCGCCCGCGGCATCTGAACCAATAACCGTACTCGGGGATCCTCCTCAGCGATTTTCATTACCAGCTCATCAGTACCGTCATCAGAGCCATCCGAAATCACGATGACCTGTAATTTATCGTGGGGATAATCCTGAGCTAACTTGTTGCGAACCGTTGTTTCGATATGCTCGACCTCATTGAATGCTGCGATCAGCACTGTCACATGGGGTTGCACACTCTCTTTTGTCACTGGCCGAGGCTTTAACTGTGCCAACCAAGCCGCGAGGGTCGGATAGCCAAAATAGATATAAAGCAACAGCGCAAACAGTAACCAAAATATCAGAGTCATGGTTTATTCAATCTCTTCTCGGTTAATAGTCATCTGCTGGGATCCAGCGCTCACTGTTTTGCTGCTGTAGCTTGACGCCATCGGAATCCAATAGCCGATCCAGCGCAGCAACCGCCTCGGCACAATCGATCTCACAGGGCAGTTGAATGGCTACCAAGGCCGCATCGTGACGGCCGCTGAATAACGCCGGTAGCTCAGCAAGCTTGGCCAGATAAGCGTTGGTCAATGTCCGCTCTCCGACACTCATCCAGTAGGCTGACAGCCAAAGTTTACGTACGCCAATACGCGGCTCCATCTCCCGGATCAACACACCCGTACCATCGCTGAGCGTACGATGATGTTGCGACAACGTCAGCCAATGCTGGCGCGCAAAAAGCCAGCGATAGGGCATAAAATCTTGCTTTGCCTGCTGCTGCCGATAGAAAAAGCGCTCAATCAACACCGGTTGCTCATCGATAGCAAACCACTGCAGCTCATGCTGCGCCCGCTCAATCGGTCGAAAATAGGCCGGCGTCATCGCTGGCATACCATCGGCAGACAAAGTGGGGTAACTGCTAATGGCTGGTGGTGCGACAAATTGTGCTTTGGCTGGTGCTTTCAGCAGCAAGGAAATTGATAGTGGAGCCGCAATCAAAATCACGCTAGCAACGAAGATACCCGGCCAGGAAAAACCTGCCGCAGAAGGCAAACCATCAACCGCGGTTGGGGCGCTGTTATCACCTTTCCAACGGACAAGAAAAAACATCAGGCTAAAAATTACGCCAAATAAAACGAAACCGTACAGTTCGTGATCGGCTAACAAACTGCTTTGCATCTCGGTGGCATAACCGATCAACACCAGCGAATATACACGGAGCCAGTTGGTCACCAGTCCCAACAACAGGCCTAACGCCAGTAGGCCTATCCGCCATCGCCAATCACGGAAGAACAGCTGACCGCTAAGTAATGAAAATGCGATACCAATAATGAGATAACGTAAGCCTGAACAACCATCAGCAACGGTAATAATCCCGCTGGGGATATGGATCTCATTAGACTGAATAAGGATAGGCATGGCGAGCATTGACAGCAGATTTGTCGTCACCACCACGGTCAAATCGATCAAGTAATCGTTCAGATGATCCCAGATAGGTACAGCAAAACAGAACAGCAACGCGGCGAAAAAGCTATGCTTTGCTAAAGCTTTCCCTCCTAGCAGGGCTAAAGCAAGCCACCATATCCACGGCAGCAACACTTGCTGTACCACCAAGATATCTGTGGCGGCAGCAACCCACCAGACCGCAACGACCAAAAGCAGAGGCAACGAAGCCGGAAGCCAAGGTCCCACAGGTAACGAACCAAATACAACACGTTGATCGTGAAACCACCAGAGGATCACAGCCATCAGCAGCAAGCCATGGCCGTAACTCTCATCAAACTCTAACCAACGATGCCATAAAGAGCCAAAGGTGGACCAGTAAAGTCCAGCCACAATCACGGCCAATATGGCAGGCAGCAGCAAGCCTAAGGGAAATTTTTTTGCCGTCTCCATGACCGCACAACTCCATTTGTCACTTTAATTAGGGCCAATGTCACGCATTGACCTACGAAGCCTGTTTGACGCTGCGCCAATCTACCACCGGATAGGTTTTATCTGGCGTTAGATATAAGTCAGCCATGCTCTGCCACTGAAAATTATTGAGCAGTTTGGATAAGCGGGGCTCCATCCGGTCTAGGTTTAGGTAGTGCCTGAATTTAGATTTTCGAGAGGCGTCAACCATGCGAGGCTGTTCTGTATCCAGCTCCCACGGATGAAAATAAAACACCACTTGCCCATGGCGCTTAGCGTGTTGCTTCAGTGCCCATTGCGAAATCATTAACGGCAATAAGCGAAAATAGCCGCCACCTGAAATAGGCAGGTTTTTTCCGCCCAAGGGCAAGGTGCTCGCAGGTATCTCAAGCAGCCCATTAGGCAACCGAAATGGTTCAGTCGGCGCGTTTGGCACACCATAGAGATCATGCTTAATCGGGTAGATGCTTGAACTGTATTGATGACCCGTCTCCATGATGATCTCATGGGCCCAATGATTGTCCTGATCAATAGAGAAGCAGGGCGCGCGGTAGCCTTGTACCGCGCAGCCGCCAATATCCTCCAGGATCCCCTTGGCGCGAACAATATCTTCACGAAATTGCTCGGGCGTTAACCCGCAAACATGTTGATGGGCATAGCCGTGACTAGCCACTTCATGTCCCGCAGCAAGGATCTCTCTTACCAGCTCAGGTTCACGTTCAGCCACCCATCCCAAAATGAAGAATGTTGCTTTCGCATCATGCTGCTGAAATAGGCTGAGCGCCTTGCGCGTGCTACCCGCCACCCTGCGCTCATAGCTATCCCACTTGTTACGATCAACGAGCTTAGCAAAAGCTTCAACCTGAAAGTAATCCTCGACATCGATGGTCATCGCACCCAGTAACTTAGACATCAAGCTATCCTTTGCCACGCACTTTATCGAGCAGAGCCAAGGCATCTTCTCGCTGGGCAAATTGGGCTGCCGCAGGCTTAGCAAGCAGGTTATCCAACACTTTTTCCGCATCCGGATTCTGCTTATTCGCTGCTAACGCTTTAGCATAATTAAACTGTATGCCTAGATCATTCGACGCCGTTGTCGCAGCTTTCGCTAACAGTTCAACCGCTTCAGCGTTTTTGCCTTGCGCCAATAAAACAGATCCCAAGGTATCCTGTACCATAGGGTTATTCTGGGCCTGGGCTAACGCTTGACGGGCAAACGATTCTGCCTCTTCTAACTGCCCTTGTTCAGAAAGCAGCCAAGCCAAGTTATTCAATGCGATCACATTTGCCGGGTTCTGTTCAACCAAAATTCGATACTGCGCAATCGCTTTGTTTTGATCTTTTGCCAGATAAATTTGCGCCAACAAGCTACGAGGCCCCTGATCTTTGTCGTGCTCTTTCAACCAGGCTTCCAGGTGACTCTGACCCTGCTCACTGTTGCCAGAGCGAACATAAGCGTGGCCAAGATAAAGTGCTCTCTGCGTTGACGGGTGCTCCCTTTGCACATTACCTAACAATCTAATGGCAGTGACCCACTGCCCCTGATGCATCGCCAGCCGTCCTTCCAGCTCAGTTAGATAGGGTGTATCAAGACCATCCGCTTTTAATGACGCAATCTCCTGCTCTGCAACCGCGATCTTGCCTGCTTTCAACTGCAAGTTAGCCATCATCATGCCGAGTAACGGTTCATTAGGTGACTTAGTCATGGCACCACGAGTAACGTTAATCGCTTTATCAAACTGCTGCTGATACTCATAAGTTTCAGCCACAAACAGTGCGGCACGGAAGTCGTCTGGTTTCTCTTCCAGCCACTGCTGATACAGTGCAAGCGTCTCATCAAGCTTACTGGCTCTGGTTAGCATGCGCCCTTTGGTCATGACCGCATCAGCGTAGTAGGGGCTGTCTGGAGCGTAACCATCAAGTAAAGCTAATGCTTGATCAGTTTTATCTTGTGACAACAAGAACTGTGCTTTAACCAAAGGACCTTGAGTAAGCTCAGGATTAGCGGCGATAGACTCGTCTAGATATTTACCAACCAAGGTAGGATCGCCACCTGCCCGTTCCACAAGAAACCACTCACGTAATAAGCGCAAGTTCAGTGGCGCATCAACCAACAGCCGCTGATACATATCGCGCGCCTTCAACACATCCTTTTGTTCCGCTGCAATCAACGCCGCTTGGTAATAAGTATTGCGTTTATCCCCTTCCAACAACAACGCACGATCTAATTCAGCAGTGGCCTTATCAAACTCTGACATACTGCGATACACCGTAGCCAACAGGTTGGCGGCGTCTATCGATTCAGGCTCTTCTTGCACCCACTTTTGGGCGACTTCTAACGCTTCTGCCTTGCGCTCGCGTTTGATCAGATTTAATGCCAGCAGCAGCTTAGCGCTCTTCATCTCTGGATTCTCATTGAGCACGGCTTCAAGGTCAGCCAAGCCCCCGGTATCATCCATTGAGAGTTTTGCCATGCCTAACCGCAACATATTGGCGGGATCACTACTGTTTCCTAATGCCCGCTCAAACAACTCCTTTGCCTGCGCGTGCTCACCACTTTTCATAAACTCGTCTCCGAGTTGGGAAAGCAAAGCGGCGCCTTTCTCATCGTCAATTTCTAGACCACGCAGGGTGTCAGCGGCTTGCTCGTGGTAACCCAGGCGGAACTGAGTGATAGCCAAAGTTTTGCGCGCTAAATGATTCGCCGGTGTTAACGGCGCGATAGCGCTTAACAATTGATAAGCTTGCTCATTGTTGCCATCGAGGAAATGACAATAGCCTGCAATCATTCGACTATTAAAATGTTCAGGAAGCGCTTGTAACACCTCGGATGTGCGTTCCAGCGCTGTTTTGCAATCTTTGCCCTCAAACGCGATCACGGCCTGGTAATAGACAGGTACCGGATGATTTGGCAAAACTTTGCGTATTTTAGTCAGTACCTCTGTCGCCTGATCGAACTGCTTAGCCGCAATCAAAGCTTCGCTTTGCAGCAAGCGATAGCCCATAATATTGGGCTCAACCTGCACTAACTGGGTAAAGATATCTGCCGCCGCTTGTGACTGACCATCGGCCAACAACAGACGGCCTTTTAGCAGCAACGCCTCAACAAAGTCAGGTTGCTCCTTTAGCAGAGCATCCAGGCTGCCAAGCGCCGCAGACATCTGATTGTCCAGAGTCTTCAGGTAGGCATCACCCAGCTGCCCAAACGGGGCACGCGGATCCATCTCATTTGCCAACTCGAACTCAAGACGAGCATCTTCCGGTTTATTTTGATTAATCAGCGCCTGACCGCGAAATATATGCAGGAAGAGACGTTTATCTGCGGGAACCTCCGACAGATCTCGGGTTAACTCCAGTAGCTCATCAATTTTTGCGGTTTGGTTAAGCACCTTGGCCAGCGGAATTAACACATCATTGCGATCCGCACCCAACTCCAACGCACGCTTTAGCTCTTTCTCTGCACCTTGAGCGTTTCCTTCAGACAGATAAGCGAGTCCTAACGCTAAACGAATATTGGCATTTTTAGGGTTCAGCTTCAGCGCGTTTTTATACTCAATAATGGCCGCTGCAGCTTGGCCTTCATTTAAGTACGTTTCCGCCGATGTCAGATACTCAGCCTCTGTTCTGTTGTCACCACAACCGGCCAACAGCACCGCTGTGGTCAACACACCCACACGCCATAAATTACTCTTACCCATACCTAACCAAGCCGCCATTATCTTCCCTCGTTATTATTCGTTATCAGCTCTGCCTACTGAGCTCTTTTATTCCGTTCATCAGTGATGTTGTATTTGTCCATCAAGGAGTAAAGCGTTGGACGGGTGACTCCCAGCAATTCAGCCGATCGTGAAATGTTGTAATCGGTGTAACTAAACGCTTTAAAGATAAGTTTCTTTTCTGCCTCTTCACGAACCGCTCGCAGATTAAACGCCATATCTTTCTCAGCTAACAGATCCAAACCAAGATCTTCGGCGCTAATCAGCTTGCTATCAGCCATAATGGCCGCAGACTTCACCTTATTCTGTAATTCACGGATATTACCCGGCCAGCTGTAACTACAAATCGCTTTAAGCGCGGTTTCATTGAACCCCAGCAAATTGCGTCCCAGCTCGCTGTTGTAATTGTGGAGGAATGAACGGGCAAGGAGGACAACATCGCCTTCACGCTCACGTAGGGCTGGCAATTGGAAAGTTATTTCAGAGATCCGATAGAACAGATCTTCTCTAAACTCGCCGCTCTCGACCATCTCTTTTAGATCACGGTTGGTGGCACAAACGACCCGAACATCGACGGGGAGTTCTGTTCTGCCGCCGACAGGCTCAATCACCCGCTCCTGCAAGAATCGCAGTAGCTTGGCCTGCAAGGCTCCAGGCATATCACCTATTTCGTCGAGAAACAGTGTGCCACCCTGAGCACACTCAATTTTTCCCTGCGTCTTCTTGTGAGCACCAGTGAACGCGCCTTTTTCAAAGCCAAAAAGCTCACTTTCTAATAGGTTTTCAGGGATGGATGCACAGTTAATTGCGATAAAAGGCGCATTACGACGAGGGCTCAGCTGATGGATCGCTCGGGCAAAAACTTCTTTGCCGGTACCGCTTTCACCAAGCAGCAATGCCGTCGCTTCGGTCGGAGCGACACGCTCGATTAGGCGCAACACCCGCGTCATTTCAGGGCTATTGCCAATAATTCCTGCTGTTGCAGGAGATTTCGACTCAACCAAACGACGATTTTCATCTTCCAAACGATGAAGTTGGAACGCACGATCGATAATGATCTGCAAAACATCCGGGTCAATTGGTTTGTGATAGTAATCGTAAGCGCCATCAGCCACGGCTCTAAGCGCATTGTCTTTATCATCATTACCGGTAACGACAATCACCTTAGTCGACGGTGACAACGCTAGAATCTCTGACAAGGCCATGAGGCCTTCAGAGGCGTTTGCGGGATCAGGCGGCAAGCCCAAATCCAAGGTCACAACCGCAGGTTCAAAGCGGCGTAACTGCTTAATAGCAGACGCTCTGTCTTCCGCAAAGACTAAGTTATATTTATCCAGACTCCATTTAAGCTGCTTCTGGATGCCGGGATCGTCGTCAACGATCAACAGATATTCTTTTTTAACCACCAAAGCCTGTACTCTCCATGTCTACTGGGCAAAGTTAGTATGACAGATCCACACTAGCTGTGAAGGGGCAAGCGCAGGGTAAAACAGCTACCTTCCCCAAGCTCACTTTGCACCGTTAAATTACCACCACAGTTCTGCACAAACTGGCGAGCATCGTATACCCCGATACCCATACCAGCGTTACCCTTAGTCGTGTCAAAGGGTTTAAACAATCGTTCGTTTATAAATTGAGCAGACATGCCGGAGCCAGTATCACTGACGCAGATATCCACCCAATCGTTATTAGTTGTAAGGCTCACCGTCACGCTACCGCTTTTGTCGGTAGCGTCTTGCGCATTTTGGATCAAATTACCAATAATGGCGGAAAAACGCTCGCTATCTACTCGAATTGTGGCATCAGTTACACATGATAATTCAGGTTGCGGTTGTTGTGACTGATGCCGTGCGACTTGTTCTTCTAACAAAGCGCACAAAGCGACCTGCCGCCGAGACTCAGGAGAGGGCGTACTCTGCTTCAACTGGTTCATAATGCGCTGCATCTTTGACACCGCATTGGTCAATGTATCCAGGCTATCATCGATAAATTCGGGGTTATGTTTATGCCTCACAGCGTTAACCACAATAAGATTTAGCTGCGCCACAATGTTTTTCAAATCATGCACTAAAAAAGCAGACATGCGGTTAAATGCATCAAACTGTTTGGATTCTGCTAAGGCTTCCGACGCTTCATGCAGACTAAGAAAAGTCGCAAGCTGATGGGTCACCGTGTTGAAGAGATCCCTGTCTTCCCAGTTGATTTCAGGTTCCCCCTCTAACCGACCTAAGGCAAAAAATCCGGTCAGCTCTTCCCCCTCGATCATCGGCACTAAGGTTTTAATTCCGTACTTATGCAGCAACGGTACATCGAGCGTCAGTTCTGGGTAACGTTCAGGGTGCTCGGAAAATTCATGTAGGTCGATAATCCAGCGACTTTGCAAACAAAACGCTTCCGCACGGATCACCTCGCTGGCAATAAGTTGCGCTTGTTCCGCAGCAATTGTTCCCAAATGGGCCTGAATAGACAACATACGGTCTGAACGACGTAAAAGGATACCAGCGGGTGCTTTGGCAACCGTGGCCATTGCATCAAGGGCTGTCTGGTAAATGCAAGCGTCATCCGCTCGCTCTGCCAATTTCTGGTTAGTTTTCAACCATTCAATTCGATAATCATAACGGTTGGCATAAAAATGTTTGGTTATAAACACTTGCACTTGGCGGCGCAGTGATTCAGACAAGAATAGGGAAGCCAGCAGAAGCAACGCTAAAGCAAAAAACAGCACTTGCCCGAGTGTTCCCCACTCGCCACCAAAAAAGCGAATGTAATAGCCAACACCAGCCATCAACAGCAGATACAAACCGGCACCAAACAACAAGGTGCTGTGATAAACCACCTGACGAGAGACGAAGATCCGCAACGATAGCTGCTTGATGCGTCGAGCAGAGATAAGTAGAAACGGCACGGTAAGGGCAAAAACGACACCTCGCCCGACCCACATCATGAGATCGAGATGATTAAACAGCGTCGCTTCCGCAAACATGGCAAAATCAAATGCAAACTGCGCCCCGTAGGCCAAACACAGTGGCTTTAATGCCCACTTCTGCTGCCGATCACCAAAGCGAAAGACTTGCTCAACAATCATTAGACCAACCACAGCAAGTGACAGATGTGCACTAAACAGCACGGTCACTGGCGGAAAACCTAGCTCAGGCATAAAGAGATCCATCACCACCAGCAACAAAGCTAGTGGCACAAATATCCGCAATAGCCGACTTTGGGCAATCAGTTGATTCAAATTATCAGACGTTTGTAACAGGCTGCCCAAAAATAAAATGCAGGCAATATAGCGAACGGCGTCCAGCGCTAACATCAAGTGATAGGGAGGGCTTGCAGTCAAACTGGCCACCGCGAGCACTAATGACCAGATCCCGCTAACCAGCGTTGCAACCACCAACAATCGTGCTGGCAACCCCTCTCTACGAGCGGTCAGCTGAAGCCCAAAAAAGAGCAGAAATGCCAAGGCGGCAAAGAGATAGCTGGCTAAATTAATATGAGCCATATCCATGCTGTCATCAACCTCCGATGTATCACAGCAAAACAGCAACGTTAAACGACGTCGATACTAACAGTAATTACTTACCAGCAATATGAGAGCATCTTAGAAACGAGAAGCAATCGTAAATAAACCACAAAAAACGTGATTCGAGCGCCGAACCAATAGGTTAGCTAATATCCCATAGCGCCGAAGTCTGCACTACACTGGATATATCGACAAAAAACTGCAGGCATTCTGTGTCGCTCCCACTGTCAAATATCGCAAAAATTGCCATTTTTCTATGCGGTTTACTGTTAATCGCATCTTTGCGTTCAGATGACTTCCTACAAATTTTTTCACCAGCACTGTTTACCAAAGTCAGTGAAGATTATGGTGACGAAGCCGCAGCACGAGTGCGAAAGTTAAAGCGTTTGTTAGAAAGAGGGCAAAATTTAGCCGAAAGGGATAAATTGAAGCTGATTAACAAGCATTTTAACAAAATTGAATTTCGCAGCGATCAAAGCCATTGGGGGAAAGTCGACTACTGGGCCACCCCTATTGAGCTGATTGCGACGGGGGCAGGGGACTGTGAAGACTACTCCATCGCCAAATATTTTTCTCTCCGTGCACTTGGTGTCGCCCCGGAAAAACTGCGGCTAATGTATGTGAAAGCTGTGCGTATTAATCAAGCACATATGGTGCTCACCTATTATCCTGAACCCGACTCAATGCCACTGGTTCTGGACAATTTGACCGATAGTATTTTACCCGCCTCAAAGCGTAAAGATCTTATCCCTGTGTACAGCTTTAATGCGGAAGGGTTATGGCAAAGTAAAGCTTTAAACCAAGGTAAACGTGTTATTGAGAACAGCCAGGCTCCCTGGCACGAATTATTAAACCGAATAGAATCAGGTTATTAAGAGGAATACGCCATGTCAGCCACTCCATTAATCAAACGGTTGTTCCTCGGCCCGACTTTTCGCGGTCAGGTGATACGCCTGCTTATCGCCACCAGCTTGCTTGGTTCCGTTGCTTACTTTGCTGTACAACTAAACCAAACCCAACAGTACCTAAAAGCACAACTCAGCACCCATGCTCAGGACACCGCATACTACTTCGGTATGTGGTGCCGTGACTATGTGGCTGCGGGGGATCTGGCGATGGTAGAAACGCAAGTCAGTAGCTTGGTTGATTCGAACTATATCGTTGAGTTCACCCTAACCGACAAAGCTGGCAAAGAGGTATTAAAAAGGGTCGGAAGTAATCAAATAGAGGGCGTCCCCAGTTGGTTTGTGAATTGGTATGTACTTGAACCCGGCGTAGGTACGTCAGAGCTTTACGCCTGGGAAAAGCTGGGAGCGATTGAAATAAAAAGTAATACTGGTTTGGCTTACGAGTACCTATGGAAATCAGCAAAAAAGAGTTTGTTAGTCGCCCTACTCATCGCCGCTGTTGCATCTCTGATTGGCTACGCTTTGTTGTTTTTCATTGTTCGTCCACTGCGTGCAATCGAAGCTCAAGCCAATGCCATTGCGGCACGCGATTTTTCAAAAATTAGTCAGCTCCCTGGTACAGAAGAGCTTAGAAGTGTGGTCTTAGCGATGAACCGTATGGCGAAAGCGATAGAGAAGAACTTCAAAGCAGTAAGCGAACGTGCCGATAAACTGCAAGCCGAAGCCTATATTGATGGCTTAACCCAATTAGGTAATCGTCGCGCCTTTCTCGCTCACCTCAAACAACTGCTGAATGATCCAGAGCAACCCAGTGGCGCTTTATGGTTCGTTCACTTAACCGGACTTGAAAGCTTGCAGCAAAGAGCTGGCGCCCCTATTGCCAAAGATCAGGTAAAACGAGTCTGCGAACTATGTCGCGAGCTCGCTGAGCATTTCGAAGGCATGGCATTTCGCACATCAGAAAGCGAGATAGCAATGGTTGTACCCAGACTCCATCAGCTAGACCAAGACGCCAATAGCCTGAGCACTTCATTGGATGCGCTAGCCCACCCAGAACAGACACAGGGCGTCGCCATCCTGGGTATCTGTGAATATCGTCCCGGTATGGAGTTGAAACAACTACTTGCCAACGCCGACCACGCATTAACACTGGCGGGACAACCAGGTGAACAGCGATTCCATATACTGGCACCGGAAGAGAATCTGGCGACTGACCAACTGGATATTAGTCAACGGCGAGCCAAAATGAGCAGGCTCATCACACCGCCGCAGCTCAAGCTAAGCTGTCAGCCAATTCTTGCTAAAGATGGTCAGCAAGTGCAGATGTTCGAATTGCTATCACGATTCTTTGACGACCAAGGGGCGGCGATGAACACGCCAGATCTATTCGCCGAGCTGAGTCGACTGGGTTTGATTGAACAACTTGATCGCGCAGTGATCAAGGAAGCACTGGAAGTGGCGCGTGTGCATCAAGGCGCTCGGCTAGCGATTAACCTGTCAATGCAAACGATGCTCAGTACAGAATTTCTAGCTTGGTTGGCCAACCAGCTTCCCAAAGCCAGAGGTCTTCGTAAACGAATCACCTTTGAACTCAGTGAACATAGTATTCAATTACACATGAAAGCTGCACAGAGCTTTATACAAACAGTCAGAACACTTGGCGTTAAAGTCACCATAGAGAAGTTTGGTGTCAGCACCTTACCCTTTTCCTACCTAAAACAGATCCGCCCCGACCATATTAAAGTGGCAGGTAACTACGTCCATGACATCAACAAAGATATTGAAAACAAAGATTTTATAACAACCCTAATACAGCTGGGACACGGTCTTGATATTGCGGTATTTGCCGAGCAAGTTGAGGATGAGGAAGCGGCGAACACCCTCAAAGAGTTAGGTATCGATGGTCTGCAAGGCTACCTGTTTGGGCAACCTTACTCAGTCGATGAAATAGGCAAATAACCTTATCATCTGCCACAAACGGAGGTGAACTAAAAGCCTCCGCTGCAGCTAATTAGTTTATTGCTGATGTCCCAGTCCCGCTGTCAAGAGGCAACAAGTCATCAGGAACCCGCTTAAAAACAACCTTGGATCGGTCGCTGGCTAAGCTATCATTGTCAACCACGGTGACGGCAAAAAAATAGTAACCATCGTCCAACATATCAACCACTAACTCTGGTCTTTCATCGCCGCCAGGCACTTCATCGAGTAGCTCAAGTTCATGGCGATCTTGACCATACCAAATTTGATACTTGTCGATTTCCCAGCTTTGTAGCGGAGTATGATCTGTACGGGCAGTTGGCGCATTCCAACTTAGCACAGGTAGATCACTAGGTTGAGGGTTTTCTGGCGGCGCAGGGTCAACAGGAATAACCACGCCGGGTGAATTCTCTTCCGGAGTGTCAGATCCCCCACCACCACAGCCAACTAAATTCAGACACGAAAAAACTAATACCGCGGGTAACAGCGGTTTCATCACATTCACAACCGACTTTCCCTGTTAAAAGCCAACAATGGCTAATCTAAGAAATAATAACTATTGCGGTTGTCGACAGCAGGACAAAACACGCTCTACTTCATACAACAGCGCGACCTACCTTCACATGATGCGGCGTTAAATGCAACGCGCCTGAAGATCCGTATCACTCAAATTGCCACGCATACTCTGGCAAACTTGGAACCACTGTTGATGATCTAGACCCCAATACTGCAGCACCGCACGGCTCATATCATCACTGCTATGTTGCACCAACATGTAACCCCTTTCTCCGTCGTCGCCATCAAGCAACTGTTTTTGATAAGGAGTTGGTGAAATAGAGCAGCTTATTGACGTCAACTCACAGTCTTCACAGCGGGTGACCTCAGCAATAAAATCTTTCAGCGTATTACGGCACCCATCGAGAGGGTTAAGCTGGAACAGCAATAGACCTTCCCCTTCAATCCCCTTCACTGAGTAGCGAACTCTGGCTTGTGCATAAAATGGCGTTTGATTTGCCCAGGCAAGCACCCGATCCATAATCAATGCTTCCCCTTCGCTGGAATGCTGCAACGCAAACAACGCGGCTACACCTAGCACACCGTAGACTAACTTCTTGATTTTCATGCTGACATCCTTGCCTAGCCGGTTTTATGAGAGAGATTAAATTGGCAGACGCTCAATTATTCGCCAATTCTATGACCATTGTCCAGCGTTATCACTTATAGGACGGGAAACAATTGATACAGTCAACATAGGCTTCAAGTTGAAAATATCTTTCCCGCTGCGCCTCAAGCTCCAACTCCGGTAACTGCACCTGACAAGCAGCGCTGCCGTTACAGCTATTTTGCCACTGCGTGGCAACCAACTTTCGATACGCTAAAAAATTCGTCTGTGCTTGCTTGATCAGTTTGGCTTCCTGATAACGCTTCTGTGCAAGCTTACGCTCTAATACGAAATCGTAAACTCGCTCGACCTCATCACGCCACTCATCGACAACATCAATATAACATTCTGCTAATGGAACTGGCTGCGGATTATTCAAAGGACACGCAGCTTGATATGCATCTAAAGGGTGTGATGGCGGTTGTTCACTATGAAGTAACCCTGAATAAAACAGCATATAGATGCCAAATAACCGAATTAGAAAGTTCATTGCTTATTCCGTAAACAAAACTAGCCACATATTAGCAAGTTGCGAACACGTGTCACTGATCGCAAATCACGAATTCATATAAAATGTCTGGCACACAAAATGCTTTACTTACCTGACCAGAGGCGGTAATTGACGGTTTTCCGACACCAGTCAATCACCAAAAAAGATGTTAATTTTAGGCCTAAAGTTTGTTTTTTTGCGATGAACTTCAAAATTAACGCGGTTCGACCCTCTGATAGGCGATAGAAAACGTCGGGTTATTGTACAGTTTACGGTAATATTCGTAACAACCTGGCAACACGCGTAATAACTAGAACCATATCCGAGGAGTCTTCCCGTGGTTAAACCGATCTATTTGCTGACATTGCTCTCATGTCTGTTCAGTTTTGCTGCACAGTCGGCGTCGGTATACCGCACCGTAAGTGGCAAAAACGTTCTTTCTATCGAACTACTCGAAGATGATCTGATTCATCTAGAGTGGGCGATGAACGGAAATGCATCTTCCGGTCGTATCTATACGTCACCCATGGTGCTGCGCAACGACCATAAAGCTAAACCGATCCCTGCTGGTGGTAACACCTTAAAAACGAAAACACTCTCTATTCGTGTTGATACCTCTTCACTGTGCGTAAAAGTGACGGACATTCGTAAACAGCCAGAGTATGAGCTGAGTAATTTTTGTCCGACATCAACCAAGCCTGACCAACTGAGCCTGCAGTTCAGTCGTGAAAATTTCTATCATATCTATGGTCTTGGTGAGCAACATAAGAAACTTGGTGAGATCAACGGTGACCTCAGTGGTCAACGCCGTACACCAGGCAGTGAGTTTGGTAACAAGATGGTCAATCAAGGTGGTGGGGCTGTTGGCAACATGCAAGTTCCCGTCGCCTATTTCCTTGGCCAGGGTATGCAGAACTACGCCCTGTTTCTTGATAACACCTACGCCCAAACTTGGGATTTTTCTGCCGACCCATACAAAGTAGAAACCGGTGGCGATGCGATCCGAGCTTACGTTATCGGTGGCCGTAACTTACAAGACCTGCGTTCTGGATACCTTGACCTGACAGGGCGCCCACCGGTGCCACCACGGAAGATGTTTGGTTTGTGGATGTCAGAATACGGTTTCGACAACTGGAAAGAGATTGACGTCGCAATGCGCGACCTGCGTGCAGCCAAATTCCCAGTTGATGGTGCATTCCTCGACCTACAATGGTTTGGCGGTATTCGCGAAGGCTCTGAAAACACGAAAATGGGCTCTATGCGCTGGGACAAAACTAACTTCCCTAGCCCCAAACTGCGGATCAAAGAGTACAAAGAGAAATATGGTCTGGGTGTCGTCACCATCGAAGAACCCTATGTTGGCAAACGTCTACCTGAATACCTGACCATGGCCACCAAAGGTTATTTGGTTCGCCAATGCCCATACCCTTGTGATCCCGTCTATCTGAATTCCCAGCCATGGTGGGGTAAAGGCGGCATGCTTGATTACACTCATCTGGAAGGTGCTAACTTCTTCCATGATTGGCGCCGTGAACAGCTAATCAAAGATGGTGTCATGGGCCACTGGACAGATTTGGGTGAACCAGAGCAATTTGACGTCAACGCTTGGTATGCTGGTGTTGGTATCGGTACTGAAACTCAACACGGTCATCGAGACGTTCATAACCTCTACAACTTGTTCTGGAGCCAGAGCATCGCTGAAGGTTACGCCCGCAATAAGCACACTCAACGCCCATTCATTTTGAGTCGTTCAGGTACTGCTGGTAGCCAACGTTTTGGCACAGCTATCTGGTCCGGTGATATTGGCTCCAACCTGAAAAACCTGGCCGCACACATCAATACCCAGATGCATATGTCGATGTCTGGCTTCGACTATTATGGTTCCGATATTGGCGGCTTCCATCGCAAAGCGCTTGCTGGCGCCAACGTAGATGAGATGTACACCCAGTGGTTAGCGGTCAGTGCAGCAATTGATATTCCAATGCGCCCACACACCGAAAACCTTTGTAACTGCAAAGAGACCAGCCCTGCCAAAATTGGCGATGTAAATAGTAACCGCGAGATCATTCGTCAACGTTACGCACTGTCTCCTTACTACTACTCGCTAGCACACGAAGCCTATCAACGTGGTGCGGCGATCTTCCCTCCGATGGTTTATCACTATCAAGATGATCCCGGCGTTCGCACACTGGCTAACCAGAAGATGATCGGTGATAGGATGATCGTTGCGACCGTTGCTGAAGCCGGTGCAACAGAAGCCTTGGTTTACCTGCCTAAAGGTGAATGGATTGACTTCCACGATCACGAACGCTACCAAAGTGCTGGCGAATGGTTTGGTCCATTCCCACTCTATCGTGAAGGCATCTATCGCCTGCCGACCTTCGTTAAAACCGGTACCGTTATTCCACAGATCGTGGTTGATGACACTCTGCTGAATATCGATGGTCTCCGTGGCACTGGCCAGAAGCAAAATACCTTACTGGTAGTCGCCTATTTAGGTGATGGTAAGCTAAAAAGTAAATTCACACTTTACGAAGACGATGGCGAGTCCGTTAGCTATAAAGTTAAAGGCAAAGGAACCGTCAACACTGATCTTATCCTCAAGCAACGGAATAACTCAGCTGAGCTAACCATAGCTGAAGGACGTGGTCGTTACGACGGTATGAAGCCTGGACGCGAAGTCAATGCGATGTTCATTACACACGGTCAGGAGATCGCCTCCGTTGCCTATCGTAAAGAGCGTTTAAAGCGCTTTGACAGCATGCAAGAGTATAAGCGTGCCGCTCGCGGCTGGTTCCAAGACGGCAACCGTGTCTACGCCAAAGTCGGCGTAATGAAACTCGCGTTTGTTAATCACATTGAAGTTCGTTGGAAGTAGTCCTTTTTAGGAGCTTAAAATGGCCTTTAAACTAACTCCGCCGGCGCAAGCCGGCGAGTTTGAAGAAGCGAAACGTTACTTCTCCGAGCTCGGAATATGGCATGAAGTAAAGCAACAAAGCGTGGACGGCATTGTCTATTGCTATCGTTGGCGTACTAAACCGATCTCTTTGTCCGAGTCATTGGCTGACGTAACCCATGATCCTGGTGATCTGTATCCCCCTATCGCCCAAGGCGAAATGGAGGCGGCTAAGCACTATTTTCAGGAACTAGGCTTATGGGAAGAGGTCAAACATCAAGATAACAGTAGCTTGGTCTACTGCTATCGGTGGCGAAACGCCCAAAACAAATAGCAATTTTAATAAGGGTGCCATCGGCACCCTTATTTCTAGAGCATAGGGAGAGCAGAATGAGCGAAGGGGTCTGGGGTAATTTCAATATCATGTTGGTGGATGATGAACCGATCACTCGCCACCTATTGAATAGCCTGTTACAGCAATTGGGCTTTCGCTCTATTACTGTCGCCAGCGATGGTGATGAGGCTATTGCCTGCCTGAAAGAGAGCGAATATGACCTCATTCTCACCGATATAGAGATGCCAGGTGTAAACGGTCTAACGCTACTACAAAAGATCCGCTGCGGCGCAACAGAACAACCCAGAAACACCCGTGTCATGGTCATCACCAGCCATGATGAGATGGCAGTGCTTGGCACAGCCATCGCATTGGATGCCGATGCGATCATCAATAAAAGCATTGGTGCTGACCAGTTAAAAACCCGCATCGACCATCTACTACTCGGCCCACAGCCTGAGCTGCGTCCAGCGATCGCTTATGAGATATTAGATACAGAGAAGCCATTACAAATTGATGCCAGCGTAGACGGTATCAACGATGTAGACGGACCAGGCAAGAAAGTTGAATTCGACGCATTAGTGGAAGGGATGCTATTGGCGCAACCGATCCTAAGCGATTCAGGCTATGTTCTCGTGCCCTCCGGCGAGCCGCTCACTTTAGGAAAAATCGGCTTACTGCAGGATCTTCGAGACTACCTGCCAGCATCACACGCTTACATTGTCGATTAACACGCCAGCCAATCATCTAATCGTCCCAGCCTAATCCTTTGGGAATAGGCTGGTGCTTCTTACCTTGAATCGGTTTGAAAAAAGCCTCAATCGCAGCCGCATCGGTGCTGCGATCCCCCGTAAGGTACATAGGCTCAGACAAGCATAAGCGTCGATTACCAAAGTCTAATCCCAATAGAACTAAAGGTACTTTTGCGCCGAGCGCTATGTGATAAAAGCCAGATCGCCAATGGCCAACATGCTTTCTAGTACCCTCAGGTGCCAAGCCCAAGACAAATTTCTCATGACGGTCGAAAAGATCAACCGCGTCCTGCACCACATTACCCCGCTGATGGCGAACCACAGGATAGCCACCCAGCGCACGAAATATCCATCCGAATGGCGGTTTAAACAGCTGATGTTTACCCAGGAATTTAATCTCTAAGCCCAAAGCAAAACGCGCAATGATACAAACAACAAAGTCCCAATTGCTGGTGTGAGGGGCACCTATTAGTAAAAACTTAGGGATGTTTGGCAGATCACCATCAATTCGCCAACCAGCCCGTTTCAATAACCAGCCGCAAAAATTTTGCCACATCAAACCACCCTCACTTCAAAGTCAGCAACAAAATGCTGCTACAACAATAACTTTAGACTTTCTCCAGCCATGTGCGCTGCTTTAACATACACAGTACTTACAGTATGGAGCCGGAAAAATGCGTGACACCCTAACCCATTGGCTAATAAACGCCAACTTCCCAGTGAATCCGTTACTCATTGATGCTCTGCTGATCACTCTGTTATTACTGATAGCAGTCGTGGCGGATCTTATGACCCGCCGCATACTCCTCAAAGCTGTCAGGCAAGTGATCAAACGTAGCCCGATGAAATGGGACGACTTACTGGTCGACTTCAAAGTAATGGAGCATCTGGCGCATCTCGCACCCGCCGTGCTAATGATCTCACTGATACCCAATGCCTTTGCGGATCGGCCCAATAGTGAGCGAATACTCACACTCGTCGTGTCGCTCTATCTATTGTTTGTCATCTGCCGTGGCCTCATGGCTCTACTCAGTGCGCTAGAAGCATTGGCCAGCCGTCATAGCAATAGCAACAAATTGCCATTACGCAGTATTGCTCAGTTAGCGAAGCTGTTCGTATTGCTACTATCACTCATCCTGGGCGCGTCAATGCTAATCGATCGCTCACCCATGGTACTGCTTAGCGGTTTGGGCGCATTTACTGCGGTGCTGCTGTTGGTATTCAAAGATACTATCCTGGGTTTTGTTGCCGGTTTGCAACTAGCCGCTAATGATATGGTGCGCTGTGGTGACTGGATCGAGGTGAAGAAATTTGGCGCTGACGGCGCAGTACAAGATGTCGGCCTAACCACAGTGAAGGTACAAAACTGGGATAAAACCATCACCACAGTCCCCACTTATGCGCTTTTTTCAGATGCGTTTAAAAACTGGCGCGGCATGGAAGAGTCAAGTGGCCGGAGGATCAAACGCTCACTGCACCTTGATGTACAAAGCATCAAGTTTCTTGATGAAGAGACATTCAATGCCCTCAGTGAGATCTCGGTACTCAACCCCTACTTGGAGCAGAAGCGGACGGAGATAGGCCAGTGGCACGACAAGCATCCGTGTAACCATCGGCAATTGACCAATATCGGCACCTTCCGCGCCTACCTTGAACAATACTTAAAGCAACACCCCTTGGTAAACGGTGAACTCACCCTACTTGTCCGACAACTGGCTCCTACCAGTGAAGGTTTACCGATAGAGCTCTACCTGTTCAGCAACGATAAGCGCTGGGCACACTATGAAGCGCTACAGGCTGATCTTTTCGACCATATATTTGCCATCTTACCTGTGTTCGGACTGAGAGCGTTTCAAGCACCCAGCGGACAAGATTTTCAACGGCTCACTAACTAGGCTTAGCCAGACCAAGGCTCAGTGCTTATGGTCGCCATCATGATGGTGGTGACCATGATTAGCATCATGATGGTGATGATGATGGTGATGAAGTAACTCACTCGGCAACAGCTCAGCAATAAATGCCCGTGGGCCGTTCCGCAGCAATGAGATCGCATATAGCGCCACCAAAACGCCGAGTGCCAGCCATTGCCACACCGTGGTTTCAGTGTCAGGCAGCCATGGGGGAAGTACTAACCATGGTTGTGCAAACCAACTAATCATTGCCGACAAGCACACCATGGCGACGACCATCGCAAGCGCAATACCCCGACCATGGCTGTGAATAAGAAAGCGCACCAGCGTTAGATTTACCATGGGCCCCAATAGCAAGAACAATAGACCCGCAGCAGGGGAAAGGCCTACAGCCAAGAGCACGGTTACCACAGGCGTTAGCCCGGTAGCACAAAGATGTAACGGTAATGCAAGCAACATCACTAATAGAAACTGTGCCCACAACTGCTCAGCCAGTAGATCCCATCCTGGCGTTGGCGCTAACGTGGCAGCAACCACCAAGCCGACGATCACCCAAGGCGCCGTATGATCAATCAGGTGGGCATAGCCATCAGTAAATGCCTGAAATAGCCGTTTGGCACTATGCTGACGCGGCTCTTCAACCGAAAGCTCCGCTTCAGGCATTGCAACGTTGCGAACAAAACGCCCAACGATCGTCCCTACGAGCAGTGTCAGCGCCAACGCGGCCAATAAACGTATGCCGGTGAACTCCAACCCAAGCAGTGGCAACGACACCAGTAAAGCATCAAAACCAAATACAGGTGATGCGACCAAGAAAGCCAGCGCAAAGCTCGGTGTCGCCCCCTGCTTCAATAACATCGGATAGATACGTGTGGCATCGGGAATACAAACCGGCAACGGTAAGCCCAACAAGGCACCACGCAGCGCCTCAGGCAAACGTCCCGGCCGCGGTGAAAGCCAAAATGCACGCGGGAACAGGTAGTTAATCATCGCCGCAATGGCATAAGCGAGCAATAGCCAAGGTGCGACGCTCAAAGCAAGGTAGAGAAAGCGCCATTGTGCTTCCGGCGCCGCGTCCTGTAACAGATGATGTATCTCTTCATGATGCTCATGCAGATGGTATCCCAGCCAGCCTGGAAGCAGGATCAATAGCAGGGCAACCACCCCCAGTAGACCACCAACACCGGTCATGGTTGGCGTCGGCTCGGCGCTTTCAACGTGATAGGGCCGATGAAATACCACATGCAAAATGGCGCCAACCACAAATGCCTGGAACCAAGCAAATTGATGACTATCAAGTGCGGTAACCAACTGCTCACCAGCAGCAAACCCAGTGTAAGTGGTCACTGACATAAGGATAATCACCAACCATGCCAGCACTCTCCCGTACTGTGGCCGTAACAGCCACCACACGGTCAAACCCACGGGGATACGATGCAAAACGACACTCAGCGCTAATAACCCATGGGTTTCCGCTTCACCATGATCCACCAGTGCAGCCCCATCACCGAGTGCATGCAACGCTAGGCCAAGCACCCCGACCAACAGGGTGGCATTATGCATCTGCAGTGCAGCGCGGCGAAATAAGTTCTCAAATAGAGTCGGACCGAACAGCCCAAGAGCAACCAACAGCAGTACTTGCCAGCCGCCAGCATGGATAACCTCTGGCAGTATATGGAACAACACCAGACCGCCGACCACAACAAACACGAAGCTGTCCGTCAATGCCAGCCAACCGGGATGACGTCGTACCCACGCATACAAAGGTGGGCCGGCCAATAGCGCCAATATACTAATAACCAACATCATGATTCGTCTTTGAGACCTTGAGCGCTTGCGCTATGAGATATTTACAGGGGCTTGGAAAGGCAGTTCCAGGGTGAATGATGAACCGAAGCCCTGACGCGTTTCCAAACTTAACTTACCACCCAGCGGACCGGCTGCCAGATTATAGCTAATACTGAGGCCGAGCCCCGTACCACCAGCAGCGCGGGCAGTGGTAAAGAAAGGATCAAAGACTTGAGCCGCCACCTCGGCTGACATACCGCAGCCATCATCCTGCACTTTGAGGCGCGCGCGCTGGCTGTGATCATCAAAACTCAGCACCAAACGGATAGTGCCTTGTTGGCCAGCTTCATAGCCATGCTTCTGGGCATTCAATACCAGATTAATAACCGCTTGAGCTACCGCGCTGGGATAACTATCAATCTCCACATCGCGGTCATAATGAAACTGCAGTTCAACCTGCGAATCACGGAAACGGGGCTGAATGCTATCGAGAACTTTCTGAATATACTCAGCAAGCAGAAAGCGTCGACGCTCCCCTTGTGTCTGATCGGCAGCAACCTGACGGAAGCTCTGCAGCAGGTGCACAGCGCGGTCGGTATTAAATTGGATCAAATCCAGCCCCTTCAGGCCATCTTCTAATGCTTGCTCCAACTGGCCGGGAGACAAGCGTTGCTCCTTAAACTGATATTGCATCCGCGTCATCTGCTCCCGCAAATGGGACACAGCCGTCACCACCACGCCCATCGGCGTGTTCACCTCATGGGACACACCAGCCACCATACTGCCAAGGGCCGACATTTTCTCCGACTGCACCAGCTCGCTTTTTGCCAGTTCAAGATCATCTAATGCTCGGGATAACTCGTCGCGCTGCACGACCAGATCCATTTCTACCTGTTCCATAGGACGGGTAAATCGTGCGCGAATAAATCGATCAGTTACGGCACCAATAATGGCGACTAACAGCACCACACTGATGTTAACAACCAATTGCCAACGCAATTCATCCAGCATCGCTAGCGGACTGGAGCTATAAACGAAATACCAAGGCGCATGTTCAAACTGACGCAGCATCACCAAATCACCGTCCATCCGCTCTAGCTTGCGGGTACGGCTGGCGGCCATCTCATGTAACTGCAGTAACTGACCATCATCAAATAGCGGCGCATCGGGATCATCGTCCAGTTGGCGTCCACTGGCCAGCAGTTGCACGGGCGGCTGCAGGTTAATCACGCTCAAAGTGGATGCAGGCCCTTCCAATGGCGAAACAAATCGCTCCAAGAAGTCCAACGTTACATCAGCTCCCACCAAAGCAGGATAGCGGCCACCAGAATTCACTGGCTGCAAATAACTAACTCTCAGATCCTGCGCACGAGAATCAAGATAGGGACGTGTCCAATACGCTTCAGCACCTTGTTGTAACCAGACTTGGGGAGGGCGGAGCACACTGTTGATCAAACGATAACGAACCTCACCATCACGGGGGCCCGGTTGAAAATCATGCCAATCCAATGGCGGATAGATAAATGAAAATCCGGCATCAGGGTTATGGTAGAAGGCTTGCACAGCCGCCGGCTCTACTAGAGGGGCAGACACCAAAAGATCGGCCATCTTTAATGCCGCATTGGCTTCTTGTAGGTATTCCGCGTTATCCGCTTCAAACTCGCCCGCACCAAAAAAGCTCCAAGGACGGTTGTAATACTCTTTGTTGCTAAGCTGAAAATGCGTAGAAGATTGAACCAGATGAGACTCAAGCTGATGCAAAGGTAAGCCTACCGGGGTTTCTTTCCCTAACAGGTATTGCTGACCTAACGCACGCACGTAGTACGTGGTGTTTTCCAGTCGATTATTGAGAGATAAAAAACGCTCTTGAAAGGATGATTCGACCGAGTGGCGCAGGTCCTTAATATCATTGCGAAAATCAAACCAAGAGATAGCCACAGTAATCAATACCAGCACGGTATAAGCCATGCGGTACATTCTTAACTGTCGACGACAAAGGCGCGCTAACGGCGCCGGATCCTTGATCATAATTAGAGCCACATCACATTCTGGTCAAGGAGTATAACGCTATCAGCAGAAGCCTCAACTTTTTGCGCAGGCAAAGAGCGTAACTTTGTTTGATAAAAGAGGTTCAACAGCACTAAGCACCCAAACAAGAGATTATTAACATTTTAGCAACCCCATACTACGGCCAACAACTTGATTTGGCGATACCTAATGTGGTGCAACGAAATTTGAGATACAGCAAAAGCTGTGTAATTCAACTCCGAGCCAATCAGATAATGCGGGAAAATTGCCGCTGTCTGAGCTGTTGCTGCATGTAAGCATCAAAACACATGCATATACTTCGGATAAGCAGTCTTCCCGGCGGTTTAACAACCATTTTCTGCTCAGAAATAGCAAGCAAACCATCATCGGCTAGCGGCATCAATGCAGTCAGTGCAGTGCTGAAATACTCAGTGAAAGCAATATCCCAACGCGCTTCAATATCGACGAAGTTCAATTCAAAGTTACAGATCAGCGCTTTGATAACATCGCGCCGGATCAAGTCGTCTCGGTGCAAAGACACGCCTTTATGTAGCGCGTCCCCACGCTCATCAAGTTGCTGATAATAATGCTTTAGTTCACGCTGATTCTGGACGTAGCAATCGCCGATCTGACTGATTGACGAAACCCCCAAGCCCAAAAGATCACACTCACCATGGGTGGTATAGCCTTGAAAATTTCTATGCAATGCACCGCTACGTTGTAATTTCGCCAGCTCATCATCAGGTTTCGCAAAGTGATCCATGCCAATGAACTGATAGCCTTGCGCCGTTAGATACTCAATGCTTTGCCGAAACATCGCCATCTTTTCTGCTGCCTCTGGCATGGCGGTCTCGTCGATCTTACGCTGTGCCGCAAAGCGCTCTGGAAGGTGCGCATAGTTAAAGACAGACAAACGGTCTGGATCCATCGCAAGCGTCTGCTCTAATGTCTTGGCGAAACTCGACGCCGTCTGATGCGGAAGGCCATAAATAAGATCCAAGTTTACCGACGACATCCCCTGAGTTCGTGCTTCAGCCACTAACGCATGAATAAACTCATTGTCTTGCTCTCGATTAACCGCTTGTTGCACCACAGGATTAAAATCCTGGACGCCAATACTGATGCGGTTAAATCCTTCTGCTGCCAAATGAGACATCATAGAAAGTGGGATCTCTCTGGGATCGACCTCTATTCCCTGTTCTATCGATGGCGAAAAAACAAAATGTCGCCTTAACATCGCCATCAAGCGACTCATCTGCTCAGCAGATAAGAAGGTCGGCGTCCCCCCGCCAAGGTGTAACTGTTTCACCTCATAGTGCTGAAACTGAGGGCCGCGAGTTGCCATTTCTCGCTCGAGGAAATCGAGATAAATGTCAGCCTTATGTGGGTGGCGAGTGATCACCTTATTACAGCCACAGTAGTAGCAAAGCTTATGACAAAACGGAATATGCACATAAAGTGACAAGCTGCTGCGTTCACTGCGCGCGATCGCTTTCACCAAATCATCCGCGGCAAACCCCTCTTTAAACTCCAATGCGGTTGGGTAAGAGGTGTATCTAGGACCGGTCAGATTATACTTAGCAATCAGGGCTTGATCCCAAATCGGGGTTGGCGTGGTCACGGATCTTCTCCAGCTCTCAGTAATAACGATATCAACGATTAATCTTCTGCCAGCCACAAGGCTCTAGGCGTGCAGCAACTCCGCAGGTAAGCCTCGCAGCATCGAAAGTTCAGGCATTATCGCGTCAGCCAACGATTCCTCGTCCCGCATCCGCTCCAGATCCATACGCATAATCTCGTTACGCTTGTACTTCTTCCGCGCCTCATGGGTAGGCAAGTGTTTCACTCGATCATACAAGGCATGCAAATTTGGATAGCGCTCAACAAAATTGATCGTAACGCCAACGGGGCGCAAATGGTCCAACAGCACACAAAGGCGAATGGCTGCCTCCGACAACTCACACTGCTGCTGTTCTGCGGCCATCGCAATCGTATAAATACTCTCAAGCAAACGTGCATTTTTTCGCTCAACAGTCTGGCGTTGTTCATCCTGTTGCTGCTTCAGCAAATAGAGCAGGCGCCCTGCATAAACCGCCAATCCCAAAATAATCAACAGGCCAACAGCACCTGAAAACCACAACATCAGGGACATTAATCCTCATCCTTCTGAAACTGTTTTAACAATGACTCGCCCTGATTAAAGTTATTCCACAGCTCGTCTTCCGAAGAGGCCGGTGCTGCGCCAGTATCTTCCGGTTCCTCTTCGTCGGTGATCCCAAGCGCAGCACTGAGGCGCTCATGTTCGGCGACATAATGATCGAAATTCGTTTGTTGCTCGGCAGACAGGGCTTTCCCTTCATCAACCAGATCGAGCAGCTGGTTAAACACCGGATCTTGTTCCAACAGATCCAACGCAGTCTCAAGCTCATCCAGAGATAAGCTCTCAATATCAACAACCTCACGGGTCTGCGTATCAATTACCGGCACAGCGGGCTTACTCGGTTTCTTCACCGCTTGCGGCTGCTGTACTGGCTTAGTTTCCGCAGGAGCTAGAGCAACCGGCTTCTTACTTCCCAGTTTTTCAGCCACGGCATCATCTAACTTGGCCTGTCCACTACCCGCGCCTTTTCTGGCCTTATTTGACTCTAAGACCTGCCGATGGCCCGCTTTTAAGCCTTTGCGGTTTTTCGCGCGTTTTTGTAGCTTACTTCGCTCCTCTTTGGCGATCGCTTTCGGTTTCAGCGATGGCGCTAGGGAACCAACTTTTCTCGTTTTACGCTTACGGCTCATGGTGCTCTCAACACAGGGAAAGAAATACCAGCGTATTGTAACCGATCAGCCGCAATTGCGGTTACTTTGAAATGGGAACGATAAAGGAGAAACATTTGTTGCGGCTAAAACAGGAAAAATTCGAGGGTAACGACTTGAAAAACAGGCAATAAAAAAGGCGGAACGCCCGCCTTATTAATCGGCCACGTCAGTATGGCCAAACAATCTTTATCAACAATCCTTGCTGTATATGGGAGACATCCTGGTCACATCCCTATTTTTTTTGTCGGCTTCCATGCTTTGGTTCTTTTTCTTCTTTTTAAATGCTTCCTTTCACGTCTGAGCAAACACAGTGTGCCGCTCAAAAACCGTGTGGGTTTAAATAAACCCGTGTGCAGCGCTTCCCCGCTTGCTGGTCATGCATTCTTCATTGATGCTTTGACCTAAATATCTTTCAAAGATCATCCTGATCTGATTTTGTTTCCCTGAGTCGGGTAATACTGTAGTCCAGTTGAGTAATAACTCAAGAATGAAACGCAACATTTCCATAACATTGATTACATTTTGCCACCTAGCGCACACTTTCTGAACAACACAGGTGCAAACGGCTATTTAGCCTCAACTGTTGGTACGGGAAGCGCCAACAAATAACTGACCGTTGCGTCGTAGCTATCAACAGACTTATGCATGCCGGCATGCAGCAAATATTTCCCACGGATCAACAGCGCCGGTACGCCAGGAATAGGCAGCGCTTCAAGCACGCTCCGGTCGGCTTCCAGCTGCTGATTGGTATGGGTTGCCAGGTAGCTGCGCCTTACATCATTTTCATTAAAGCCACGCTCTGCAAACCAGGTTATCACCCCCGCTTCATCGGCGAGTAGTTCGGGGAAATCTCTTGCTTGTTCAAATAGCTCAAGGTGCAAGCGTTCGAACTGTTCACTCTCGGCGGCAATGTAAAACGCTTTCGCTGCTGGTCGCCATTCAGGGCGCATCACTACCGGCATATATTGCCACTTAAGCCCAGGCGAACCCGCCAGATGCGCCTTACGATAAGGAATATATTGCTGCGACGATGGCGCACCGTACCAAAAAAACTCCACCACATCGGCATCCAGAGTGACGCTGTCCGGCAAATTGACCGTCAGATAGTCCTGGCCATTTTTTGGCATTGCCGTCACCCCGAAAGAGAGCAACCCAAGCCACACAGATAAAGCGTATACAGTGATCAAACGTCGCACATGCTGCTCCTTATTTAAGCCTGTCATACGTCATAGCAATGGTGTCAGACGATGTAGCCAGAATCAAAAAAGGCGACTCAATGCCGCCTTTCAATCAATCGCTGCAACTATTTAGCTTAATGCAAGCCAGCCAGATATTTGGATAAGATCTCGATCTCTTCATCTGTCAGCTTCATTGCTACATCGCGCATCATGGCATTCATATCGTTAGCACGATCCCCTGAGCGGAATTTTTCTAACTGCGCTTTCGTATAATCGGGGTGCTGTCCAGAAATCGCAGGGAACTTAGCTAGACTAGAACCAACACCACGGGGGCCATGGCACGCTAGGCACGCAGGCAACCCACGCTCAGGATCGCCACCACGAAAGAGCTGGTGACCCACTTCAACCACATCTTCAGGGGTCGCACCAGGTGTTGCTGTCAGACTAGCAAAATAAGCAGAAAGGTTGGCAATGGCGGCATCATCCAATGGCATCGCCATACCACTCATCACTGGGTCATAGCGCCCCTCTTTACCCGCGCTCTGCATGCCTAACTTAAATTCATGCAACTGCTTCTCCAGGTAGCTGGCATGCTGGCCCGCTAGTTTCGGGTAGATAGCGACAGTGGAGTTACCATCAACGCCATGACAAGCCGCGCAAGTTGCAGCTGCCGCCTTGCCCGCTTCAATATCACCCTCTGCATAAGCTGCAGAGATGGAACCTACCAGAGCTGTAAAAACTATCAGGAATCTTTTCATTAGTGACCTAATCCATCTTTCTCGTCCGCTAAAGCTGCGGGACGTGGTACACTTTGCGTGCTTATTATCGTAATCCGGTCATTTTACACCAAATTCACAAAAAGTAACCCGTTGCCCGGAGGCCATTTGTGCAGCCCTTCAAGCTAAATTTTCGTAATGCCAGTTTTATCACTAGTGCCGCCAAGATCAGTCAGTTGACTTCAGATGGCGGTGCCGAGGTAGCATTTGCTGGCCGTTCCAATGCTGGCAAGTCTAGCTCAATGAATACCCTCTGCGTGCAAACAAATCTGGCACGCACCAGTAAAACACCTGGCCGAACCCAGCTGATTAACCTATTCGACATCGGCCAAGACTGCCGTTTAGTTGATCTGCCAGGTTACGGCTTTGCCAAAGTGCCACTGGAACTTAAAGAGAAGTGGCAGCTCGCGCTAACCGAATATCTGGAGAAACGCGAATCGCTCTGCGCTGTGGTTGTGCTGATGGACGTTCGCCATCCGCTGAAAGAGGTCGATCAGATGCTGCTACAGTGGGCGGTCGCCAGTGATCTACCGGTACTGGCCTTGCTAACTAAGTGCGACAAACTCAAGTCAGGCGCTCGCAAGGCGCAGCTGTTGAAGGTTCGCGAGGCGATCACTGTGTTTGGTGGCGATATTCAGGTTGAACTGTTTTCATCACTGAAAAAACTGGGGGTAGAGCACCTATCACAGTTTATTGAAACCCAATGCTACAGGCACTTACATGGTGATGATGAAGCTACAGGGGAAGAGAGCGTATCTGCCCAGAGCAATGAAACCTAATCAGCCCAGACAGCCGCGACTCACGCGCGACGCATAAAAAAAGCCCATCCGAGAGGATGGGCAGCTAATAAAAAGCTAGGGAGTCTTGAAAGGAAGCACTTTCCAATGCACTAGTTGAGACTCACTCCTATGAAAAAAGTTCTGCTTTTCACCTAAAAAAATGATGTTTTTTTAACCGCATTCACGCCGCCTTACTCCACACATCTTTAATCACCCATAAAATCAATGAGCTACGCAAGATCGTCATATTAAGGACATAAAAATGTAATTTAATTACATAAAAGATGCCCAATAGACACTATTTAGGCAAAAAAAAGCCGGTTGCACTGAGTGCATCCGGCGAATAAAGCTTTGGGGAGAAGCTAATGTTCCCAGACCCCTTAGGGTCAAAGCCAACAACAAGGTTATTAGCTTGAGAGCACTATAAAGGCGCTTTTTTTCAATTTAAAGTTAAAACTCTAACAGTTGAATGCTTGTTTGATATAGCGCAATTTATGGCTATAGAATGGCTTATAGCGGGGGATTTCAGGCAAAAAAAACTCCGACACTGACGTATCGGAGTAAGAATTCAACAGTTTCAACAAGCTGAAACCAAAAGGTCTGTAAGAATGAACATCTTACCTCTGTACCCTACGCCTACTAATGTACCAAACGCGCAGTTAACATGAAAGTAATTTATGTAATAAAATTCCTAATATTGCTTTATTAATAGCCAAGCAATAACTAATGTGCTTGATCCCAATTATCACCAATTCCAGCTTCAACCAATAGCGGCACATCCAGCTCAACAGCATCACTCATTAGCTGACTCAATGTTTTTGCCAACGCATCCGCTTGCGCTTGCTCCACCTCAAACACCAGTTCATCGTGAACCTGCATCACCATCACTAAACGTTGTTTACCTTCAGTTTGGATCCAATGGTCCACCTTCAGCATCGCCAGCTTGATGATGTCAGCTGCCGTTCCCTGCATCGGCGCGTTGATCGCCGCACGCTCAGCCGCCTTCTTTCTCGCCATGTTGCGCGCCTTAATATCAGGCAGATGTAAACGACGACCAAACAGGGTTTCTACATAGCCCTGCTGCTCCGCCTCTTTTCGGGTGCGCTCCATATACTCAAGTACGCCAGGATAGCGTTCAAAGTAGGTATCCATATAGGATTGTGCTTCATGCCGCGGGATCCCAAGCTGTTTACTCAAACCAAAAGCGGACATACCGTATATCAAACCAAAGTTGATCGCTTTCGCCCGCCGACGCTGTTCAGTGGTCACCTCGTCAAGCGTGACACCAAACACCTCAGCGGCAGTCGCCTTGTGCACATCCAGTCCCTCTTTGAAAGCTTTGAGCAAGCCAGCGTCTTTCGACAGGTGCGCCATGATCCGCAGTTCAATTTGCGAATAATCAGCCGCGACGATCACACGACCGGCCGGGGCGATAAACGCCTGACGCACCCGGCGACCTTCAGCGGTACGAATAGGGATATTCTGCAGATTAGGATCGGAGGAGGATAGACGCCCCGTGGCTGTTACCGCTTGATGGTAAGAGGTATGGACCCGGCCGGAGCCAGCATTCACCATCCGCGGCAATTTATCGGTATAGGTAGACTTCAACTTAGCAAGACCACGATACTCGAGGATCAGCTTTGGTAAGGGGTAATCCAACGCCAACTCTTGTAGTGTCTCTTCTGCTGTAGAAGGCGCCCCCTTCGGGGTCTTTTTCAGTACTGGCAAGCTCAGCTTATCAAACAAGATCGCCTGCAGCTGTTTCGGCGAAGACAAGTTAAACTCTTCGCCAGCAACGGCAAACGCTTCTTTTTCTAGTTCCGCCAAGCGAATACCTAGTTCATCGCTTTGCCCTGCCAACATGGCACTGTCAATCAGCACGCCATGGCGTTCCATCCGCGACAATACCGGCACCAATGGCAACTCAATATCATTGAACACCTTGGTCAACGATGTGTCTGCTTCAACCTTTGGCCAAATAGCCTGATGCAAGCGCAACGTGATATCAGCGTCTTCCGCCGCATAAGGAGCGGCCTGATCCATCTCAATCTGATTAAAGGTAAGCTGCTTCGCCCCTTTACCAGCCACCTCTTCAAAGCTGATCGCTTTATGACTGAGATACTTCAGTGCCAGGCTGTCCATATCGTGCCTGCCGGCAACACTGTTGAAGACGTAGGATTCAAGCATGGTATCGAAGGCGATCCCCGCCAGCTCGATGCCATGATTAGACAACACCGCCAAATCATACTTCAGGTTTTGCCCCACTTTCAGGATCTTGGGATCCTCCAGAACCGGTTTCAACAGCGGCAGGATGTCAGCCAACGAGAGTTGCACTGGCGCCCCCAAGTAATCATGTCCCAGCGGCAGGTAAGCCGCTTCGCCAGGCGCAACGGCAAAGGAGATACCCACCAATTTCGCTTCTTGTACATCAAGACTGGTTGTTTCGGTGTCAATGGCAAACAAAGGCGCTGCGGCAAGTTTCTCCAACCATGGCATTAGATCAGCTTTCGTGAACAGGGTCTGATAACCACTGCGATCAATCGCTGCCGCACTGGATGCCGGACTATCAGTTACTGGATTGGCTTGCTCACCCTCACCATCGAGGATCTCAGCCAACCAGCGACGAAACTCCATCTGGCCAAACAATTTCACCAGAGCATCTTTGTCTGGCGCTGTCCGCGTCAGTTGTTCAGGCAGTTTTTCTAACGGCACATCAAGCTTAATGGTTGCCAACTTATACGACATATCTGCCGCCGCCTGGTTATCACGCAGCTTAGTCGGCATGGTTTTGGCACCACGGAAACCAAGTGTGGCCACCGCATCGGGATCGGCATACAACGCATCAAGCCCGCCAATACCTTGCAACATGGCCAGTGCCGTCTTTTCACCCACACCTGGCACACCCGGTATGTTATCGACCTTGTCACCCATTAAGGCCAGAAAATCGATGATCAGCGTCGGCGGAATACCATATTTCTGCTCCACTTCAACAGGGCCCATCACGGTGTCAGTCATGGTGTTGATCAGTGTGACGTGCTCATCCACCAACTGCGCCATATCCTTATCGCCAGTGCTGATCAAGGTATGTCGCCCTTCGGCTGCAGCTTGTCGGGCAAGCGTGCCAATGACGTCATCGGCTTCGACCCCATCCACCATCAACAGTGGTAGCCCCATGTTTCGAATAATTTCGTGCAACGGAGCGATCTGGCAGCGCAAATCATCTGGCATCGACGGTCGCTGGGCCTTGTATTCCGGAAACATATCATCACGGAAAGTTTTACCCTTGGCATCAAACACCACAGCAATATGCGAAGGATCGAACTGTTTCAGTAACGAGCGCAACATATTAACCACACCATAAACCGCTCCCGTTGGCTCACCGGCTGAATTGGTCAAATGCGGCGGCGAATGATAGGCGCGATAAAGGTAAGAAGAGCCGTCAACAAGAACAAACGGATTGGCCGGGATCGTGGTCATGGGTCACTCTATAGTTTGATGGAGAGCAGCAAGGATGCCATAGCTTGAATAGTCGTTGTAGTTTAACAAGGCTTTGGCATGAAATGACGATTGAAATCGCTCGCTGCGCAGGAAATTTGTGGATAACTCTGTGTGGGAAATAGTAAACCCTCCGTCGGCATGGCCTACAGAGTAGCTATAAAAATAAAAAATATACGACTAAAAACAGCAGCTTAGGTAAGATGATCGAGCAATTCCTAGCTCTCGATGTGATTCCGTTTTTGCTGTGAATAACATTTTATTAGTACTGCGGAGAAGACGGTTAATAATTAACCAGTATCACAGTAGCGAAAGAGATTACCACATCAGATTTTCATTGCCAGATCCTAATGGAGGTTTTTTAATAGAAATTTGAGACGTGTCATATCGAAAAATTACATACTAAAAACTTGCGTTATCGGAACAAGGAATTAGCAATGAAAAAAGTAGCAGTTATTCTCAGTGGATCTGGTGTTTTTGACGGTGCCGAGATCCACGAAACGGTGATCAGTCTTTTAGCACTCAGCCGAGCAGGAGCTGAATACCAATGCTTTGCACCTAATATCACCCAGCATCATGTCGTTAATCACCTAACCGGCGAAGTGGCAGAAACAGAGCAGCGTAATGTGCTGGTTGAAGCCGCTCGAATAGCCCGTGGCGAGATCCAAGATGTTGCGCAACTAAACGCTGCCGATTTTGACGCATTACTGTTACCCGGCGGCTTTGGTGCCGCGAAAAACCTATCGGACTTCGCCTTCAAAGGCGCTGAGTGCCAGATAGATGCAAACGTACTAAAAGCGTGTCAGGCGTTTGCCACTGCCGGCAAAGCAGCGGCCTACCTGTGTATCTCGCCGATCCTGATCCCACAAGTCTATGGCCATGGCGCTAAAGGCACCATTGGCACAGACAGTGAAACGGCTAAAGCCTTTAACCAGCTTGGTGGTGAGCATCAAGCGTGTGCGGTAACCGAGATCTGCGTTGATCAAGAACGAAAAGTGATCAGTACACCCGCTTATATGCTGGCAGAAAACATCACTGAAGCAGCGGTGGGAATAGAGAAAGCTGTAGACCAGTTACTGGCTATGGCCTAATCCTAGAGCCGCTTACCCCACCAGTGTGGCGTAGTTTGCTAATAGCTAGTAAACCACGCCATATCTTTTGCTATAGAAATTTATAACCTAATGTAATTGTTAGCTTTATATCTTTGGCACGACTTCTGCTTTTTATTGCTCAGCAACCGCTAAGCCAACATCAATGCAAATAAGAACAGGAGTCAACATGGGCATGTTTCTACCAACCGTTATTCTCGCCAGTCTACTGGTCTCGACCCAAACATGGGCTGAACAGCCCACTCGTACCTTTGAGCAAACGCTATCATTGCAAGGTGTCCAGACCCTGGCGATCGGCGTGCATGTTGGCTCTATCAAAATCTTACCCACCGCAAGCGATGAGCTGCAGTTTACGCTGCAAGTTGACGAGCGCGATGGCTGGTTTACTGAGGCGGTAACTAACGCCAATCTGCTTATCGAAAAGAGTGATGGCGTGCTCTCAATCTCCCTTGCTGAAGATAGCTATCAAGAAAAGTGGGTGCTGTACCTGCCTAAGCAGATAACACTAGATCTTGATGTCGGTGTAGGTGCCGCTGACATCGCCGATTTAGCGCAAAGTGCCGAGATTAACGTTGGGGTAGGAGATGTCGCGGTGTCTCTGCCCATCGCTACCTTTCAGCAGGTCAAAGGCGTCAGTGGGGTAGGTGATATTGATATTGAAACCCCGGATAACTCCGCCAGTGAAGAGCGCCATTTAGTGGGTAATGAAAGTCATTGGCAGGGAACAAATACCGATGGTTACTCGCTGTCGGTGGAGGTCGGTGTGGGTAGTGCTGAAATAGAGTTACGCTCAGGACAGAGCTAATATCAGATCTAACAGGGAGAAAAATAAAGGCTCAATCAATGAGCCTTTATTTTTTGTCACTCAATTGACGTATCAATCAAAAACCACGGTGCGATTGTTATGGGCGATCACTTTCTGATTGATGTGACGCCAGATAGCGCGGGAAAGCACCACCTTCTCCACATCGCGCCCCTTACGTACCAGGTCATCTACCGTATCGGTATGACGCACATGAGCCACATCCTGCTCGATAATTGGGCCAGCATCGAGCTCCGCGGTCACATAGTGACTGGTGGCACCGATGATCTTCACCCCGCGCGCATAGGCAGAATGATAAGGCTTGGCGCCAGGGAAAGCCGGCAAGAAGCTGTGATGAATGTTAATCACGCGATTAGGGAACTGCTGGATAAAATCGTCAGACAAGATCTGCATATAGCGAGCCAGCACAATAAAATCGACATCATGGGCCTGCAGTAAAGCTTTCTGCTCCGCCTCAACGTCTGCTTTTGTCTCTTTGGTGACAGGCAGGTGATAAAACGGGATACCAGCAGCCTCTGCCGCGGCCTGCATCTTGGTGTGATTACTGATAATCAATGGGATCTCGAGATCCCATTCACCGCTCTGATAACGCGCCAGCATGTCATATAAACAGTGCTCATGCTGCGACACAAACACCGCCATACGAGGCTTACGATCAGAGAAGCTGAGTTGCCATTGCATCTCATAAGGATTCGCTAACGCTTTCTCAAAAGCGCCGGACAACGCATCCACAGGAATAGCGAAATCACTCAAATCCCACTCTATCCGCATAAAAAAGCGGTTATCTTCCCGATCCACATGCTGCTCAAGATCAATAACGTTGCCGCCATTGCTATAGATGAACTGTGTAACTATATGTACCAAGCCTTTACGGTCTGGGCAGTTAATTAGCAAAGTGGCAGACGCTGCCGCAGTATTACTCATTGATCCCTTCAACCCTATCTTTATAAGCCGTTCAACTTCAGAGCGTAAGCATACCTGATCCAAATAGATCTGGGCACCGCTCTCATCTCCGACCAGATTGTCATACTAAAGCTGCACAAAACCAGCGACTTGCCTTAGACTGACAACCTAGCATTCCATCAAGTGCCATTAAGGACAGCCATTATGCGCATACTGTTAGCCTTAACTTTGTTTTCCATCATATTGCCGGCACACGCAGCCAGAGAATGGGTGTGGGAAGCCGCACTTATGGCTGGTACCAGCGGCAGTGATAGCTTCACCGAAAGTGACGACAGCGATTACACCCTAGACACGGATAGTGGCGACACCATTGCCTTCACACTTAACCTGTTAGATGGTCACAAAAAAGGCAATAAACTGCAGTATGAGCTTTATCTCGCACAAACAAATACCGATCTTGAACTATTTGATAACAACGGCACTCGTACCACCAGCGACATGGATATTAATTATTACCATTTCGGTGGTACTTATGAGTTTGTCGTTCGTGATACCGGGTTACGTCCCTATATCGGCGCAACCCTAGGGGCCACCTATTTTGATCCCGAAGAGTACAGCTCTGAAACCAACTTTTCCATGGGCTTTGCCGGTGGCTTAAAGTGGTTTGCAAATGATTATGTCGGCTTGCGCCTAGATGGCCGCGCCATTGCTACCGCCATGGACAGTGACAAACAGGTCTTTTGTAATGGCGGCTGCCTGGTAAAAGTGGATAGTGAAATTTGGTGGCAATATCAGGTCACCGCTGGATTACTGGTTAAATTTTAAGGAGCCACCATGGCTAAAGGGTTACAACAATCTTTCTTAGTAGTGCTGCTAATGGCAATGGTTGCAGCCTGTGGCGATACCGGAACTGCCGCCAAAGATGACGCCAATGCAGTCCCCGATGAACTACGAAAATCAGTGGCGGTTTCTATTCAAAGCCCGGAACTATCAGTTCCCGCAAGAGCCATGGTCACCTGGTCAGATCGTACTGGTGGTGTTTTAGGGGAAGTCGGAAAGAACCCTGAAATTGAAGGCTTATTACGAGAGTCCATCGTCAAAAGCATGGATCAACAGGCTTATCACTTCACCGAGCACCATGAGCAAGCGTTCTTTAAAATCAGCTATGTGCTGGCATTAGAAAAAGATCTTAACGATGCCGATCTAGAAAAATATTTTGGTTTATCTCTCGGCTTAGCCGGTGACAAAGGTTTTGATAAAGGCACCTTGGTCATCGACATTCAAAATAAAGAGGGACAATCAGTATGGCGTGGTGCCCTGCAAGCCAATGTCGGCAAAGGGCAACAATCAGAAGAGTTACGTAATGCCCGTCTAAACGGTGCCGTGCAAACCCTGCTCGATAGCTTCTTTCGCCATAAAGCCGGCTAACAACATCATTCTGTGAAGCTGGCCTGCAATGCAGGCCAGTCAGCCTCTCTCAACGGCTCCAGCCAGATCGTTTCAGCTAATCCCTCAAATTGCAGCAGCAGATCAAACCCATTACCTCGGCACTGCCAAATATGCCGATCAGCACCGCTATCTTTCACTATCACCTGGATCCCCATCCCCGCACAGAACGCCTCGCCCCACGCCGGAAACAGTTCCCAAGCCAACACATCACCTAGATATAACCAGTGCTGTTCCGCTTCTCGCCACAACGGTGGTATCGGTCTATTCATCTCAATCAAACTCAGCCTCTAAAATCAGTACCTCGATGACACAACGCCGCCAAACTGGCGACAAGGAAGCAAAATAGCACCTGAACCTAAAGCCTATCGCGGCCGTAAAAGCTATCACCTACTGCGCTGGAAACAGGCGCACTTCACGCCATGGGATGATACAGTCTCCCATAGGCAATCTAAATGATTCGTTTTCGCCACGGGGCTATGTGTGAAAATTTCTAATACGTATTTACAACTGGGTACCGCTTTCTCTGAATCGATTAATCCGCTTCCCGTTGCCGATCCCCATCTATTACTCTGGAATCAATCTCTGGTAGATCAGCTAGCCCTATCGCAGGGGCTACCCGACAACGAAAACGCCCTTGCTCAATTATTTTCTGGCAACGACCTACTGCCAGAGGCATCACCCATCGCCTGCGTTTATGCAGGTCATCAATTTGGTCAGTTCAATCCCCAACTGGGGGACGGCCGCGCCCATCTGTTGTGCGAATTTGTCGATGACCATCAACAACGCTGGGATCTGCAACTCAAAGGCTCTGGCCCTACCCGTTATTCCCGCCGTGGCGATGGCCGCTGCGCCCTTGGCCCCGCCATACGGGAATACCTGATGAGTGAAGCGCTGCATGCTCTGGGCGTACCCACTACGCGCTGTTTAGCCGTGGTCACCACTGGCGAAACCGTCTACCGCGACTTACCCAAGCCCGGTGCCGTGGTCACCCGTATCGCCAGCAGCCATATCCGCGTAGGCAGCTTTCAATACTTTGCCGCCAAGGGGGATATCGTTTCCCTAAAAACATTGACCGACTATACGATTGACCGCCATTTCCCCACATTAAAGGCAGCCGCCAACCCGGTGCTGGAATTACTTGGAGCGGTGATGGATAAACAGGTCACCCTGATCGTCGAATGGATGCGTATCGGCTTTATTCATGGCGTGATGAATACCGATAACACCGCGATCTCAGGCGAAACCATCGATTTTGGCCCCTGTGCCATGCTGGGCATCTACCACCCGGGGACGGTCTACAGCTCTATCGATAGTGGTGGTCGCTATGCCTTTGGTGCCCAACCGTCGATCTGCCGCTGGAACATGGCCCGCTTAGCTGAAGCTTTACTGCCGCTCATCGACGAAGATCAGGATAAGGCACTGGCTCAGGCAGAGGCGCTGATCGCCGATTTTTCTCCTCGCTTTGAACAGGCATACCAAACCATGTTGGGCGCCAAGTTAGGACTCGACGAGATCCAGCAAACAGATGTTGCCCTGATCACCGAACTCCTCGAGCAGCTGCAGGAGCAACAGCTCGATTACACCCAAACCTTTCACCAGCTGACTCGCTCACTCACCGAGCAACAGATAGCAACCAAGTTACAAGACACATTAGGTGATTGGTATGGTCAATGGCGGCAGCGCATCGGTAACGACAGTAAGCAACAACAAGCAGCACTGGCTTTAATGCAGCAATCCAATCCTGTCGTGATCCCGCGCAATCACCACGTAGAAGCGGTGCTACAGGCGTGTGAGTTAACCAACAGCAGTGCGCCAGCAGACGCCTTGCTCAAAGTGTTACGCTCACCCTATCAAATGCTTGCCGAAACCGCTGACTATCAGGATCTGCCAACAGACAACGATCGTCACTACCAAACGTTTTGTGGTACTTGAACTACCAGATTTGGAGCGAGCTATGGCGCAAAGACGAATAAACGTACTGAACCAGACGCCAGACATATGTCCGCAAACACTCTTCTGACAGCGACTTGTAATATCCGAGGTGGTCGATACAGGTCTCCTGACCCCATCCATAAACCTCCTCTATCTTAAAGAAGTAAAGCCATTTGAAGCTTCAAAGACATATAATTGCTTAAAGCAAGGGAAGTACACACGCCCATTCGAGACGTAGGGGACATTCGTTGAACCTATGGGATTTTCAGGTGAAAAAAACCATTCAATCACACCACTAGAAAGGTTAATGGCGACGAAAACATGGCAACTCTGAGAAGCAGCAAAAATATGCGTATCAGTAACAGTAAATAGACCAAAATCGATGTCTTTTATATTTAATTTTTTATGAAGCAAGCTGGTATCAACTTCAATGATTTTCTTTACACCCCCTGTATTTAAGCATATAGCTTCAATATGATTTTCTCCCATACAATAAAGAATTTTTCCATACGCCACTCGACTAGATGACGCTGAGCGACTAAGTTTACGTAACCAAAGGACGTCCCCCGTTTTTAGGTCTATCCCAGCCAGCTGATTACACAATACTGGTAGCACTCCAATTCTATCATCATAAATAATCGGGTCCCCTAATGTGGTATTAAATGAATTTATCCCCTCTCCCTCCGAACTCTGGGACAAGTCAGCGCCGTCAATTTCGAATAGCGAAGGGTTCCTTGATACCGAGTGGGACCAAAGTTCATTACCACTTTTATCTAGAGCAAAAAACACACCCGAGTCGGACTTCAATAACACGTAGCTTTTAGATACTGAAAAGTTGCCAAAATCTAATCTAGAGTACTCCCAACCAATAGTGAAAGTATTTGAACAAATTGCCTTAATAGAATACTTACACTCCTTGTTCCTGTTATACCCGCGGGCATATATAACTTCATCATTAATCAGCCATTTACTACTGTATCTAAAATCCAAATTTTCAATGAATTCTCCATTACCTAATTTTATTCGACTGACTTTCTCATCGCTATAACGGACAACCAAAATGCTATCATTTGATACCAAAGGGTAAATTGGCAGCAACTTATCTGTATCGCTTACCCAAATATTTTCAAATGTTATTTGATCGTAACAAGCCAGACGTCCATCTTCATTTGGAAAATAAAGATTATTTTCATAAATAAAAATAGATGGAACGCAAACTTCTATTTTCTTAAACAAAGTTAATGGGAAACCTACTAACTCTCGCTGTTCACAAACTCTATACGATGTATAACCATCACATAAAATCATAAAATCTCCACGACCTTATCATCTACCATCCACCTACTTTGCAGTACAGACATCTCTTGCTACTCGCATTTCAAAGACATTATACTTATAGCATCTGCAACTTCGCTTTCAACAGTAGACTCATATCCTCTTTCTTCAAGAATATGCATGAGTAAGTCGCAACGCTTTAGAGCACGGCATGGACATCCATCTCTAAATTGTCTAAATAATCTCCCGCGAACAGACTTCATGCAACACTCTTTCCGTTGAAAAATATAACTGGCTAATTATTTTAAGCAGTTTTTGGTGGAGATCACTCGCTCTTGCACTGTTTCACCAGAAACGAAGCATCGTTAACTCTTCCCAGTGGGAATAAGTGATGGCAATTTGATAGCGGAAGTATTTTTGAGATCAACCAGATGGCGACGTTAATGCGGGACCATATACCCGGCTTCTCCCCTGTACCTGCGCATATCGTACTCGGCTGGCGGGATGGCCGATAACGGTGCCCCGTGATAGGTTTTGCTTTTGAACCGCAGTGAGAAAGCTTTCTCCGTCCATGCCTAAACGTTGCAGAATAGGTGGCGCGTCACTGGCAAGACTACTGCACTTGTCTGCACGTTGCACCCTGCCAGTCCAGTCAACCAGCTCCAGATAGTCTGCAAATGTGAACGGAATACCTTCCGGCATCTCCTGTCTGTGGTTGCCGACAAACGGATTGAGCGTTGGCGTCGCGCTGGTTTCAGGTGACGATGAAACTTCTTGTTGTCCCTGATGATGCTGTTTCAGGCGTTGATGAATAGACACATCGACGGATTGCTCCGGTGTATCCACAATACCTGCTCTGAGTGGATTCAAATCCACATAGGTCATACAAGCCAACAGCCCAGCTTCATCAAGGATGGCTTGAGACTTGAATCGGCCTTCCCAGAATCGTCCTTTGCATTTGTCCTCTTCATTGGCTTTACGAGCGATATGTTCGTTTAAACAGCGCATATACCACGATATATCTGACAGGCGTTCACGCCATTGTTGGATAATGTTGGTGGCAACCTGCTTTTCAGCCTCAGTGGCCAACTTTCCTGCCAGATAACGTCCGACCATTACTGGCCAAGTAAACAACTTGGCCCAGCGCTCAGAGACTTCTCTGTCAGTAAGTTGTTCCGCTTTCTTGGGGTTGAGATGAATGACTAAATGATAGTGATTGGACATCACCGCGTAAGCACAAAGTTCGATAGTGAATACCTCACCCAACAGGGTAAGACGCTCTAGAACCCACCCTTTGCGGTGGCTGTAATCGGTATTAGTCAATCTGTCCTCACCGCACAAAAATGCACGACGGACACAGCGACATACACAGTGGTAGTAAGGCGTATCAGCGGGCGAAACCAGCTCTGAGCGGGGGCGAGTCATATCAGCTTCCTTGCTTATTTATCACTCAAACAGCGTAGAAAATGAATCTTGAACTGTCAACGTCGGATGGCTGTCCCCTGTTCTATTCCCTGTTCTATTGCCCATAGCTAATTGATATCTCGCGGCAGCCACTAACCCTGGCTATGCCACCAGGAGGAAGCCCAGTACCAAACATGCATTTGGCATCTAGCCAAAGATAAATGGCCACAGCAGCCAGAATTAAAAAAGTGGATAGCATCGTCATAGATAAAAGTGAAACCTAACGCCTAAAACAGGGGCGGCCGGAGCTCGCGAAGGGAGTCCCAGCCGCGTTGTTTGCGGCGTTCTGGTTTTTCTTGTTATGTTTCAAAAGCGGTAAGCCTCGTAACTCTGAATCCAACATATTCACCAATGCAGCGCGTGTCATTAGTTGAAAAAGGGCCTTCCAATTCGACGACTCCGCAGTCACACATTAGAGGGTTGATAGAAGTAACCCGACCCAAGGCAAAGTATGACCAACCAGAGATATGTTGAAGAGCTGTTCGCTTTTCGAGGTTGGCACTGAACACAGCATCCCAGTCGAGATCATCAGCGCAGGAATTCATTAGCTCAACATCAATTTCCTGCCCCGGCTTGAGACAATCCCCTCCAAACTCATCCATTACATAGAGAGTCTGCCCATCAATGTTCAGCTCCGCTTGAAGGTAGTCTCCTTCAGTACTAACGAATTCCGCCTTCACACAATTCCTTTTGAAACATAGACAATATGACTCCCACAAAAGGTGCTGACCTCCGCCTTCGTGGGTTAGCTAAAAGCCAGAGCCATAATGTATG